>NZ_QUNH01000032.1 GCF_003387355.1 Winogradskyella sediminis | reverse complement strand
ATTACATACAACGGTTTTGTGTATGGTTAGTTGCGTGTTTAAGCAACTAATTTAGTAAACAAAAACGAACGCGAGAAAATTCCGAAGGAATTTTCCAAGTAGACAACGACCAAAGCAATTAATTATACACGGTGTTAGGCAACGTTTTTTAATTTAGTAATTCTATTTGTTAGAAATTCAGTTACTGATTTTTTTAATTCTATACTACTTGTCTTTTCAATTACTTTGGCTTTATAAATTTCTCCTAAATAGATTAGAAATTCCATTTCGCAATATTCCATTTCATTACCAGAATAGTAAAATATTTCTCCAGCAAAATCATTTGATTCAAATTTGATTCCTTCACTTATTGGATAGCGTTCTGATTTATTAAGTTCCCATATTTTCAAATCTGAATATTTGGAAATCTCGTGCTCACTAAATATATCTATTATAGTATTCAAGTAATTCATTAAATATTAATTTGAGTCTAAAAAAATATTTCGATTTTTCCCAATAACAGCAACTGATAATCCAGATATTACTAATTCCGATGCTTTATTAGGATTGTCCGAAAATCCCGTTAAATGATGCCAAGGGTCGTTTTGTGCTACTGTTATTTTATAAAATTGTTTTTTATCCATTTCTATTATTTTCACTAAAACCTGCCAATCTTGATAATCATCTTTACTTGTAAATAACAATTCAGCGTGAGATGTAAATACCCAAACTGGTTCGTGTTTAATCAATTCCAACGATTTGATTAATTCACACATCATTTCAGGCATTCTTTTCCATTGAGAAGGCCATTCTTTTGGATTGTAAAATTCAAGCAAGGTAGTTTTCTGTTGTCCAGATATTCGTCTTAATTCCATTCAGATTTCGTTTTTCTCAAATGTTGCCTAACGTGTTTGTGTATGGTTAGTTGCGTGGTTTAGCGACTAAGTTAGCAAACATTTACGAACCCGTGAATATTCCGCAGGAATATTCGCAAGTAAGCTCAATTAAGCAATTAATTATACACGGTGTTGGCAGTAGTATTTGTTTTACTTAATGTAAAGTTTATTTGTCAAATAGTGTTATTTGTTTTACATTTGTTTG
>NZ_QUNH01000031.1 GCF_003387355.1 Winogradskyella sediminis | reverse complement strand
TAATATATACGCAGAAGCTTTAGACTTCGTCAACATTGAAAATCCCCTCTCTTTTCTACACAGATTTCGTACAGTTCTATGAGGCTTTTAGACCTCGATTTTAAGTCGTTGAAACTCGCGTAGATTGTCCTTTCAAAAAAAACATTTTGTTATGAATAAAGATATTAAATATTTTGGAATTGACATTAGTCGTTTAGTTTTCGATGTCACAGATTCTGAAGGTAATTACTACCAGTTTAAAAACAATGAGTTTGGTTTTAAAAAGTTCTCAAAACTCTTAGGTTTTAATAGTCATTGCGTTATGGAAGCGACAGGTTATTACCATTATCAATTAGCGTATCATTTGTTAGAATTAGGTACAAAAGTATCGGTAGAAAATCCGTTGTCAGTGAAACGCTTTATCCAGATGGGATTATCAAAAGTTAAGACGGATAAGAGTGATTCAAAACTGATTTGTGCTTATGCTGAGCAAGTAGAATTAAAGCTTTGGAAAGGCAATTCTAAGAATGACATAGAATGTCTTCAAATCGTCAGAACTCTTTCAGTGTATACAAAACAAAGCACTATGCTAAAAAATAAACTACATGGTGAAGCTGTTTTGGGTAATCCAAGTAAAGAGGTTGTAAGATCTTTAAAACGCAGTTTAAAGCAGCTTCAAAAAGAGATGGCAGATTTAGAAGATAAGCTATTGGCTTTGGTAAAAACAGAGCACCAAGATTTATTAACACGTTTAAAAACTATTCCAGGTATCGGTCCAAAAACAGCTATTATGTTAATTGTTTTAACTGGCGGTTTTAATCGTTTTACTAACGCCAGTGAATTGTGTAGTTACGCTGGTCTAACACCTGTAATTAGACAAAGTGGAAGTAGTGTAAAAGGGAGACCACGAATCAGTAAAATGGGGAATCAAAAGCTGAGAAATTTATTATTTATGTGCAGTTTTAATGCTTGCAAATACAACAGAGCTTGTCGGGATCTTTATGAGCGAATCGTCGCCAAAGGAAAGAGCAAAAAATTAGCATTAATTGCAGTATGTAATAAACTACTAAAACAAGCCTATGCAATAGCTAAATCAGGGTTAATATATGATGGAAATTATAAAAGTACTTTAGTAAAAAAATAATGAGTTTTTACTTGTTTTTTGCCACAGTACTTTGTT
>NZ_QUNH01000030.1 GCF_003387355.1 Winogradskyella sediminis | reverse complement strand
GATTACGTTCGAATCCACTCGGAATTGCTAATGTCAGTGCTAAACCGAAAATTAACGCATATTTACCCGTAACTGACGGTTATACGAGACCGTTACCAATAATTTGAGCTACGAACATAAAAAAAGGTTACCTATTTAAGATAACCTTTACAAAAATGAATGATATATAAAGTTTACAACCTAATTGATTGTAGTTCTTGACCTAATGAATGTAATTCTTTTTCAATCTTTTTTGCTCTTTCTTCTGAAATATAAATATTCTTTTTTGTAGAATATTGTCTTAGCAAACTTGGACTGATTCCAATTCTATTAGCAAATGCAGATTTATTAATAACTTTAAGTTTATTGAATAACTCTGACAATTCAAGTTGATATTCTAAATTGATACCTTCTGACATCAATTTCAAGATTTTTTTATCATCAACATCTTGAGCTGTTTCAAGATATAATTCTAATGCCTCTTGTAAATTTTCTTTCAATGTGATTAAATCTTTACCATCAGCAGTTACTACACCTGGAATATTTTGAGTTGTTCCCCAATAAATCCCATCAGTAGTTCTTTCTACTTTGACCTTGATTCCCATTTCTTCTTTTTTAATTACTGTCAACGTGTTTGTATACGATTTGTGTGTTTAAGGACACACATTTTGATTTTCTTTTGGAAAACCTGAAATTATGAATATTTAAAATTCTTTGATACAAGTAGGGCTTACTTTACTTCAGCCCTGCTTGTTTTAAAATTGAACTTATTGTTCCTTTCGGAATATCCTTTTTAGGATGAGGAACAACTACTATTCCATTTTTTGTTAGATGTGTAAAAACGTGGTGCGAACCTCTTGTTCTATTCAATTCCCAACCATCTTTTTTTAGCATCTTTATCAAAGATTTACTATCCATACTTCATATATCATTCATTTTTTGTTAATGCAAATATATAACATTTTTGCAATATATAACGTTTTTGCAATATGTTTTTTTTTAAATAAAACGAATTCACTTATATTTTCTAAATAAAAACAAAAAACTATTGGTAACAATGTATAAAATTAATTGCTTGGTTCTAGCCTACTTACGAAAATCCTCGCGGATTTTCTATTCAGTTTTTATTTGCTAAATTAGTGACTTAAACCACGCAACTAATCTTATACGAGACCGTTGGCAGTAATATGACCTAAACCCAATCTGAATCTTCCAAAGTAAAGATTTCGCTAATTTCAACTTCGAAAATTTGAGCTAATCTTA
>NZ_QUNH01000029.1 GCF_003387355.1 Winogradskyella sediminis | reverse complement strand
CAAACAAATGTAAAACAAATAACACTATTTGACAAATAAACTTTACATTAAGTAAAACAAATACTACTGCCAACACCGTGTATAATTAATTGCTTGGTTCACTGCCGACTTACGAAAATTCCGCTGGAATTTTCTATCTGTGATTAGTTTGCTAACTTAGTTGCTTAACCACGCAACTAATCATACACAAACCCGTTAGGTGCAATGTCAAAAAAACCCATGAGAAAATTAAACTTACTTATTTCTTTATTAATCATTCTTTACTCTTGTGGGTCAAATCAAAAAACGGTAAGTGAAATTGAGGATAAAGAAAATAATGACATTGGAACAATCGATTTACGAAAACAAGGTTTGAGGTTGAAAGTCGGACCAACTTGGTATGACAATGAATCAGAAATTCACTTTGTATATGGTGTTTCAGAAAAAACAGTTGAAAATTATATAACTGAACTTCCTTTTAATTTTGGTGGAAACATAGAATGTCAGAATAAATCTCTTTCTGCGATATTTGATTTTAAAAATTCAAATGAGTTAATTCTTTCTGACTCTATTAATAAATTATTGCCTGCTACAAAGGAAATCATTCAAAGAAAACAAGACGATTTTAGGATTGAATTTGATTTCACAAATCCAAGTCCTGGTATATTAGTTTTTGCAATTGAAAAAGTAAATTTAAAGCCGAACAGGAAACAAAACAATATTAAATTGAAAATCAAATCTGAATGTAATGAATACTTAAATCTTCCAATAGTTCTATCCAAATATGACGTTCCAACTGTTGAAGAACTAATAAACAACTATATCCAAAGCGAACTGAATCAACTATCAGCAAATGAATTAAAAACCATCAAAGTGATTTTTTCACATAATCAAACTCATGAGACAGAACACTTTTTGATTGATATCGTTGACCAGAGAAATATGCAGATTCTGACTTATGATTCATTGGCGAAAGAATTTATTTTGTCTGACTTTGAAAAAAATATAATTAGAAAAATAAAACACAGCACCTAACACCGTGTATAATTAATTGCTTTGTTACTGCTCATCTGGAATATTCCTTCGGAATATTCTCAGGTTCGTAAAAGTTTGCTAAATTAGTTGCTAAACCACGCAACTAATCATACACAAACACGTTGTGTGCAATTTGAAAAATGAACTTTCCTGAAATAGGTTGACTAAAAATTAAGCAATTAATTACAGTCACTTATGAAAACAACAAATGAACACTGGCGAAAAAAAAGCTACC
>NZ_QUNH01000028.1 GCF_003387355.1 Winogradskyella sediminis | reverse complement strand
CCTACTTGCGAAAATTCCTGCGGAATTTTCACGGGTTCGTAAATGTTTGCTAACTTAGTCGCTAAACCACGCAACTAACCATACACAAAACCGTTACCTGTTATTTAAAAGACCCAACAAACAATTTGAATTATATGAAAAAAAGTGATATCATATTCACAATTTTGATTGTAGCCTTTATCATGTATCTAATTATTAGAGGAATTGGTTGGCAAATTAATGTAAGTAAACTAAATAAATCAGGCGTTTTTTTAACTGCCGAGATAGTTGAAATAAAATCTGGAAGAGGAAGTACTGTTGTGGAATATAAGTTTGAATATGATGATAATGAATATTTTGGACAAAAATCATGTAACTTAAGCTCTATAAATAAAATGAAAATTGGAGACCTTTATCTTATCAAATATAATCAATCAAATAATTTCTCTGTTTTAGACTGTGATTGTAAAATCAATAAAGAGAATTTAGGAAATATCTGGAACAGAAAACCGATTGAATTGTGTAAATGATAAAAAAACAACAGGTAACACCGTGTATAATTAATTGCTAGGTTCTTCCCTACTTGCGAATATTCCTGCGGAATATTCACGGGTTCGTAAAAGTTTGCTAACTTAGTTGCTTAACCACGCAACTAACCATACACAAACACGTTGGCAACAAGCTGAAAAACCAATATGCTGAAAGGAAAACGAAAACTGATTTTACTGATTCTCACAGCAATTCTGACTTTTATTATCGGAATGCGATATGAATTGGATTATCGGATTTTGACTCGCAAAACGGTAAAATATTTGGCGAATTATAAACTCGGATTTTATGGCGGAAAGGACTTTCGCTTTTTTGAAACGGACATTGCTTTTATTCTGACTTTAATGCCAATCGGATTTTATTTAACATCACGAAAAGTTGAATCTCTGAAAAAAATAATCGGACTGAATTTAATTTATCTGATTTTAATCCCGACTTTTTACTGTCTATATTGCTTTGTCGAAAGTCAGTTTATAGAAATAACTATAACGAATCCAATAATGAATGACGGAATTTTAAAATATCATCAAAATAACGTGAATTATAGAATGATTTTATTTTTGACAATAATCTCGACTTTTATTAGCGGAATAATAATTAAGAAAATAGCAAACGGAAAAAAGCCAGTTGCCAACAATGTATAAAAATAATGCTAAATTAGGTGCTTAATCAAAGGTTAGTGCAATTTTGTTACGTCTGATTTTCCTTCGGAAAATCCTCGCACACAAAACCGCACTATTCTTATACTAGACCGTTGTAATGCATTTACCTTAACCAACTAACTGAATTACTAACTAAAAGATATCATTTACTCATTTTGACTTTTGAGTCGAATTTAAAGCGAA
>NZ_QUNH01000027.1 GCF_003387355.1 Winogradskyella sediminis | reverse complement strand
ATGAACTTTCCTGAAATAGGTTGACTAAAAATTAAGCAATTAATTACAGTCACTTATGAAAACAACAAATGAACACTGGCGAAAAAAAAGCTACCAAAAAGCCACTTTAGAAACCAAACTTTTAGTCGTTGACCAAATCTTAAATGGTCAGCTTTCAAACAACCAAGCTTCTAAAAAATACGACGTTCCCAGAACAACCATTTCCTATTGGTTAAGAAAATACAGTACCTTAGTACAACAAAATACAGGTATGAGTAAAAACGATGAAATTAAAAAGTTAAAGGAAAAGATTGAAGAACTTGAGTTTCAAAAAGACTTTCAACAAGACATTATCGCGGATATGGAACTTATTACAGGCGTTGATATGTCAAAAAAGTCATTGCCCAAAACATTAGCAAAAGAGATAGAGCTAAAGAAAAAACAGCGTATAAAAGAAAATGGCTCTATGGATGTTTTGGGATATCTAAACAAGCCTTTTACAAAAGACTCAAAACCCAACAAAAACAAGAAGTAGACCATCAGAAGCTAATGAAAATGGTCAAGGACTACCGTAAAAAAGTAGGCTCTAAAACTGGTGGAATTAAGCTACATAAAGAACTAAAACAGGACTTTATAAACGCTGATATTAAAATTGGTAGAGACAAGTTCTATCGATTCCTCAGACTAAATAATCTTTTGATTCCTAAAACTAAAAATTACATCACAACTACAAACTCAAACCATATGTACAAAAAATATAAGAACCTCGTAAAAGACCACGTTCCTACTCGTCCTGAACAACTTTGGGTTAGCGATATCACTTATATTAAAACAGAAAATGGGCACAACTATCTAGCTTTAGTCACAGACGCCTATTCTAAGCAAATTATGGGCTATAAACTCGATAACCATATGAGAACATCGCTTTGTAAAGATGCGCTTGCTATGGCTATTAAAAATAGAAAATATCCTAAACAAAAGCTTATTCATCACTCAGATAGAGGGTTTCAATACTGCAATCCTAAATATACCGAGTTTGCCGAAAGTAACGGAATAACAATGAGTATGACTGAACAATACGACCCTTATGAAAACGCTGTTGCTGAACGTATTAATAGAACACTTAAATACGAATACGGCTTAAAACAAACTATTAAAAACACCGATTTAGCTCAAAAAATGACGGAGCAAGCTGTCCATATTTACAATAATCTAAGGACACATTTTAGTCTGGACCTAAGAAAACCTGCTGAAGTCCATCTAAATCCAAACATTAAATACAAATCCTATCGAAAAAATAATGTAAATTTACCTGAACTTACTATTTAAAAACAGACCTCGTTCAAATTATTTTTTTGCCTTCTAAACGGCTTAAAAAAAATCTTTTGAACGTCTAAATTTGAACCAAAAAGAGTCAACCTATTTCAGTATAATACA
>NZ_QUNH01000026.1 GCF_003387355.1 Winogradskyella sediminis | reverse complement strand
CAACGGTCTCGGCTATGAGTAGTTGCGTGGGTTAGCAACTAACTTAGCAAGTATACACCAAGTTGGAAATTCCGCAGGAATTTTCAAAGTAGGCGAGAACAAGCAATTACTTATAGCCATTGTTGTAATGCGTTTTTTTATTCAAAATACTCAATTTTTCTTGTCCAAATAAATAGTTTTTTTCCATTTACGCTTTTGGTTTGTTTAATCCAGTTATTTTTTTCGTCAAATTCGTGTTCAAAGTCAACTTCAGTTCGCCTTCCTTTTTCTGTATATACCAGTTTTATAGGTAAGTCGTGATTACCATATAAATATTCTAATGTTCGATTATTATCTGGATATTTGGGACTAACTGCAACTTCTTTTAATTTTCGTCCTTTATCATCATATTCATAATTTCTAAAATTTGTAAGTGTGTCGTTTTTATCATAATAAAGATATTCTTTTAGCAAATCGTTAATGTAAACTTTTTTTTCTTTACGATAAATTACAGCTTTATTTTTATCGTGAAAATCTTGATTATAAGAATGAATTTCAATAATTCTGTCTTTCTCATCATAGAAATAGTGACGGCTTAAATGATTACTTCCTTTATCAGTTCTTTTTTGTTTACTTCCTCTTTTTGTTTTAACCCAAATAAAAGGCGAGTGATTTATAATTTTGGTTTTCCTCCCTTTTGCATCATACTCGTAAAGAGTTCCGTAATCAGCTCCATATTCGTCGAAGTTTCTAATTTCAATTAGATTTCCAATCGAGTCATAATATTTTTCTGTCCTTCTAATTTCTTTCGGGTAGTCAGAGTTAAAGTATTCAAAATCTGAAATTAAACCCTTTTTATTGTATTTATATTTTTCCGTAGAGTAACTACTATCAGTACTCACGGTTTTAACGTAAATTAAATGATTATTTAAGTCATAAGTATAACTTGAATTGGACTCTTTATACGAAATGTATTTACGATTTTTAACTTTACCAAAGCTGTTGTATTTGTATTCGTTATAATTTACAGTGTCTTGATTTTTATAAAACCAAACCTCTTTTAAAAGTCTATCATTTTTGTCAAATTCTTTGTAATAATTTACATAATGAACCCAATAAGTGTCATACCACCAGCTTTTAAAACGACTTTTGGTAAATTCAGCACTCGAAAACCCATAATGACCATAGTCGCCCTCTGTACTAAATAGTTTTCTGTTCTGAATACTGTCATTTACAAATTTTAGTTCTTCTCTTATGGATTTTACTTTTCCATAAATAGTATCTTTTTCTTGAGCATTTGAAAATGAAAAGAATATTAACAGAATTACAATTAGATTGGTTTTATACATATTTTTTTCGATAATATATTCGCTTTAAATTCGACTCAAAAGTCAAAATGAGTAAATGATATCTTTTAGTTAGTAATTCAGTTAGTTGGTTAAGGTAAATGCATTACAACGGT
>NZ_QUNH01000025.1 GCF_003387355.1 Winogradskyella sediminis | reverse complement strand
AGGTCTAAAAGCCTCATAGAACTGTACGAAATCTGTGTAGAAAAGAGAGGGGATTTTCAATGTTGACGAAGTCTAAAGCTTCTGCGTATATATTAACCTTACTCCTCTCTTTTGTTCTTTCTAATTTATCCTTAAATTTAATGAATTGTAAACTTAAGCCGTATATAATTTATTGCTAGTTCTAGCCTACTTACGAAAATCCTCGCGGATTTTCTATTCGGTTTTTATTTGCTAAATTTAGTGCTTAAACCACGCAACAAACCATATACCAAAACGTTGGTTTCAATGCTGAAGCAAGTTTGCGGTTAGAAAAATGCCTGGTGTTTAGATTCGATTTTTTTTTTTAGAATTTTAAGATAGATAATTCCGAAAAAGATTGCTGCCGAGTTTCAAAATTTTGCAGATTAAAAACTCTAAAATTGGAGTGAATAACTCTGCGGATTTTAACAAACGTTGCGGAAACCCTAAAATTATGAATAAAATTTACTGTGGACTTCCACTCTGCTGAATAAACAAAAATTCAATCGGTTTTTGAGCTTTTTACGGATTGGAAAACCTTGCGGATTAATCAATCATAATCTGATAAAAAAATAAATTGTGCCGATTTGATTGCCAACTGATTTTCAATCAAAAAAAAACACTAAAACCAACATTGTATATAAAAAATTGCTAGTTTTACCTAAAACATATGGAAATTGCTCCTTTGCTTGCTTCCGATTTTCCTTCGGAAAATCGCCGCTCACAAACACGCAACTTTCCATATACGAACCGTTAGCAAAGATTTTGGTGCTAACTTACAATTTCAACGCAATCACTAATTTCTGTGCTTATTTTCAAACCAAAACTACGCTGGAATTTAAAGCGGAACATTAAAGAATATTACGCAGGAATTTCTTACTCTTGTGGAACGTTACGCACGAAATTCGGCTTGCCCAACTTCGGCTCTTTTATTCAATATTATAGCAATCTTTATCTTTTGGCTGATAAGCGGAATGGCAAAACTTACGGCTGAACTGTTCGCAATTTAAAACCTCGAAGTCAGTTATTTAAATCAATCAATTATGATGTCACGAATATTTAGGTTGAAAAACAAAACTGATTCTCTTTGCGCAAAAGATCGAAATAATAATTCGGAGATTTTTTGGACATTTAAGTAAAAAAATGAAACAACGTCTGAAAAACAAATCATCCGGAAATATACAAAGGAGTAGTTCGCGAAAAGAAAAAACCTTAGCTAACAATGTATATAATTTATAGCTGCTTCTTGCCTACTCACGAAAAACCTCGCGGTTTTTCTATTTCGATTATTATTTGCTAACTTACTTGCTGAAACAACGCTACAAATCATATACTAGACCGTTGCCAACAATGCTGGAGCAAGTTTGCGGATTTAAAAAAAGCCTAGTTTATTTTCGATTTTTTTTTAGAATTTTAAGAAAGTAAAAACCAAAAAACTATGTTGCGGAATTCAAAAAATTACGCTGAATTTTCACTCAAATGCGGAATGAAAAGCAGCATCGGAATTTCTCACTCAAAATCTGACTGAATTGCTGTGCGGAATTTGACAAAATTATGGAAATGCGGAAAACGGAACTGAACACAAAATTACGTCTGACTTCCACTCTGCCGAAAAAATAATAAATCAGAATTTTAGCAAGTTTGCGGAATTGAAAAGCTGACGAACTGACTCGAACTCTGAAAAGATAAATACTGAAATAAAAAAAGCACAGTTGGCAACAACGTGTATAAAAAATTGCTATTTTGTGCTTAATTCTATGGTCGTTGCACGTTTGCTACATCTGATTTTCCTTCGGAAAATCCTCGCACGCAAACCCGCAACTTTCCATACACAAAACCGTTGCCAAACATTTAAGAAATGAACTTTCCTGAAATAGGTTGACTAAAAATTAAGCAATTAATTACAGTCACTTATGAAAACAACAAATGAACACTGGCGAAAAAAAAGCTACC
>NZ_QUNH01000024.1 GCF_003387355.1 Winogradskyella sediminis | reverse complement strand
AGGTCTAAAAGCCTCATAGAACTGTACGAAATCTGTGTAGAAAAGAGAGGGGATTTTCAATGTTGACGAAGTCTAAAGCTTCTGCGTATATATTAACCTTACTCCTCTCTTTTGTTCTTTCTAATTTATCCTTAAATTTAATGAATTGTAAACTTAAGCCGTATATAATTTATTGCTAGTTCTAGCCTACTTACGAAAATCCTCGCGGATTTTCTATTCGGTTTTTATTTGCTAAATTAGGTGCTTAAAACACGCAACAAACCATATACAACAACGTTAGCCACAATGTAACCAACCAATGAACAAAAGGATAATAACGATAATGATTCTAACTTCTATTTTAAGTTTTTTCGGTTGTAAAGGAAAAAATGAACCGAATAACGAAAAATCCGAAATGGATTTACTTATTGAAAAAAGCGTTGATGAATTTAACAATCGGAAAATTTACAAAAAGCTAACACCTGAAATTATTATAACTATTCCTGACGACAAATTGGAACAGGCAATTATGGACAATATTGACACCTATTTTGAAAAAGGAGAACATTACACTTTAGATAAAATATCAAAATTGACTAAAGGACAACAAGCAGTCTTTTCGACTTGGTGGCTGGAAGCAGAAGTCAATAATGGTGGATTTAATCAATTCTACTTCAATTCAAGCGGACAATATGCGGAAATGGCAAAAATTGGATTTAAAACTATTGGAGCGGAAAAATTCTCGGAACTGACTTTACGTGCGAATAACATATTTACGGAAAACAAAGAGCGACTTGAGGAATTTGACGATGGAACTATGGAAAGTTTTAGCGAATCATATAAAGACAATCCTTTAAACGATTTGGACACTGAATTTTATAAACTGTATGATTCCGAAAATATAAGTGATTTACGAATTAAATATATTAGAGAAAATAATAAAGAATTTACAACTGAATAAAACACAGTGGCTAACACCGTGTATAATTAATTGCTTTGGTCGTTGCTTATTTGGAAAATTCCTTCGGAATTTTCTCGCGTTCGTTTTTGTTTACTAAATTAGTTGCTTAAACACGCAACTAACCATACACAAACACGTTGTGCATAATTGAAGAAAAATGTGGTTCCAAAAGAAAATTAAACCAGAAAAAATAAAGGATAGGAATACAAAGCAATTGCGTTCTTCTGGAATTGAGGTTATTGAACACTTGCCCTATTTGGATAATCCTGAATTTAGAGAACCTGAAGAAATTGCTCGTAGAACAATGGTTCTAACTGCATTATTTCAGTTACATCTTCAAGCACCAAGAGACATAATAAAAAAATGGCTCAAGGAAAATGGACTTATGGACTATTTGAACGAAGAAGAATTAGAATATTTAGAAACGGAATATTTGGAATTACCTGAACAGAATCAAATAGACATTTATTGGTATGTTGAAGCCATTTGGACTTTTGCTTGGGTTGGCGGATTTCATAATAACCTGACTTTAAATACTGGTGTGGGAGATTCACTTGCTTCGTTGATTCCGAACATTGCGAAAAATGAACCAGCCAAAAATTTTATATCTGAATTCAAATTGAGAAATCAAGTAGAAATATTTGAAATGTTGGATAAGTTCTATCGTGCTCATTGGTTCGCTCGAAATAACAATTTGACTGGAAAACAATCGGACAAAGTTGATTTGGACATAATAATGGAAAGAAGAAAAGCATTGGAATATACAGTTTACAAAGAATTTGACTGGAATGAAATTTCGCTTGACACGTAAAAAACAACTATGCACAACAATGTATAACCGCAATTACGGCGGATTCGACTACGTCCGAATCCACTCGGAATTGCAAAAGTCAGTGCTTAACCGAAAAACAGTAACTTTAAACCCGTAACTGACGGTTATACGAGACCGTTAGCAAAGATTTTGGTGCTAACTTACAATTTCAACGAAATCACTAATTTCTGTGCTTATTTTCAAACCAAAATACGCTGGAATTTAAAGCGG
>NZ_QUNH01000023.1 GCF_003387355.1 Winogradskyella sediminis | reverse complement strand
TCAAATTATTTTTTTGCCTTCTAAACGGCTTAAAAAAAATCTTTTGAACGTCTAAATTTGAACCAAAAAGAGTCAACCTATTTCAGTATAATACAAAAAATAGTTTCCAATCAAAATTTCAGGTTAAAATCATTATTTTTGATTATAAATAAATATGAGATGAATATTCAAGCGGAAAAAATAGAATTGGTAAAAATGCTTTTGGATACCGAAAATCCTAAAATCATTGAATCAATTAAAAAAATCTTCAAAAAAGCAAAAACTGCTGACTTTTGGGACGATTTATCTATTGAACAGCGTAAAGAAATTGAAACAGCTTCTCGTGAAATAGAAAACGGAGAAATAACAGATTACGAATCTTTTATGCAAAAACACAGATAAATTGAGCAGAAAAGTTGTTATTTCAAAAACAGCCGAAAGGAAATTAGAAAAACTTTTCGAGTACTTAATCGAAAAATGGTCTGTTAAAGTAAAAAAGGATTTTGTTGAAAAATTAGACTCATCAATTGAGATTATTAAAAACCAGCCTGAAATATTTCCTGAGTCTAAAAAAGGAAAAAGTTTAAGAAAATGCGTAATCACAAAACAAACGACTTTATATTATCGCTATAATTCCAAACGAATAAACATTGTTACGTTATTTGACACAAGACAAAATCCGAATAAACTGGATAAAGAAATATAAAAAACGAAAGCCCAACAATGGCTATAAGTAATTGCTTGTTCTCGCCTACTTCTGAAAATCCTCGCGGATTTTCAGTTTGGTGTGTACTTGCAAAGTTAAGTGCTAACCCACGCAACTACTCATAGCCGAGACCGTTGTAGCCAATTTGAGAAATGACATTAACTAAAAAAATACTAATCGGAATTTCTTCAGTAATAATATTATTCGTTGGATTTATATTTTGGTTATTTTTCAAAATCGCAAATGAAAATAAAGGAGATGAAATATTTTACAATATTGAAATTCCTGAAAATCTAAAATTTGAAAAACCAATCTTATTTTTATCTAATAGACAAATTGACTCTTTGAGAAATTTAAATGTTGAGCAAGAAAAAATATTGGTAATTGGAAATGGATATTCTGGATATGATTTTTATATGTGGCATAAACCAAGTGAAAAAGGAGAATTATTTATTAAAGCATACGAATTGACTAAAAATATTCGATTATCGGAGTGGAAATTAAATAACCGAACGAAAAATAAAATATCTGAATTGAGCAACGAATATAAACTCTATGAAGGAAGAACAGTAATTGACGAAGGAACTTTTGAGAACTTCTATCCTACTCGATTTGAATTATGGTTTAAATCTGAAAGTTCTGGCATCGAAAAAAAGCTGACTGAAAAAAATTATGTAATTGATGGTTGGGACAGATAAAAAACTGGCTACAACAATGTATAACCGCAATTACGGCGGATTCGACTACGTCCGAATCCACTCGGAATTGCTAACTTCTGTGCTAAACCGAAAATTTGTGTACTTTAACCCGTAACTGACGGTTATACGAGACCGTTAGCAGTCAGTTAAAACCACTCTTGATGTACGACAGAGAAAAAGTAGAAAATTTTCAAATCCGAATGGAAGAAATAATTGAAAAGCACAACACAAAAGATGCTTTTGAATTAATTACTTCTGAATTGAATGAGTGTGAGGACAAATATCTGACTGAATTTATGGCGCCTCTGAATTTTTTAAAATACGAACCTGTTTTAGATTGGGTGGAACAAAACGCTGATAGAGTAAAAAATGTAACGCAGGATTGGGGACATTTATCTGCAAGTTCGAATTTCAGTTGGAAAAGAGCGGAAAAATGGCTTGAAATTGGACGACCCTTGAGCTTGATTGCACTTGACGCAATAATGTTTTGTACCACACGCGGAGAAAGACTAAATCAATCACTTTGGATGAGAGAATTAAATCCTAAACTGACTGACAACCCTAAACTGGACAGAATTGCAAACGGATTAAAACAATATATAGAAAAGGATAGTGTTCCAAGGACAAAAAATGCAGTCAGCCGAATAATAAATGACATATTTGAAATTGGATAATAAAACCGAACTGCTAACACCGTGTATAGCTCATTGCGGCTGAATTCCTAATCGGAATTCATTGCAATTTGCTATCTTTCGGTTACGGCGGAAAATCATAGCTGATTTTCCGCAACGAGCCATACACAAACACGTTGGCAAACATTTGAGAAATGAACTTTCCTGAAATAGGTTGACTAAAAATTAAGCAATTAATTACAGTCACTTATGAAAACAACAAATGAACACTGGCGAAAAAAAAGCTACC
>NZ_QUNH01000022.1 GCF_003387355.1 Winogradskyella sediminis | reverse complement strand
TAGCTAAATCAGGGTTAATATATGATGGAAATTATAAAAGTACTTTAGTAAAAAAATAATGAGTTTTTACTTGTTTTTTGCCACAGTACTTTGTTGGCAAATCGTTATTTTATTTTCCATTTAACTCCACTCCAAATAATTCCTAATGAAACTAAAATTAACGCAAAATTCCCAAAATTAAATTTCTCATCCGTAAACGATTTGTAAATTGTTCCAATCACAAATAAAATCGATATAATTAAAGCAAAGTAATAACCCTGTTTAGATTCGAAAAACGACTTTTTTCTTTCTATTTGTCCGTTATTATATTTCAAGAGTTTTGAGTCAATATCATGGCATAAATTCACAAATTTTTCGGAATTACAGAAATTATCATTTGAGCTTATTCGGACTGTTTTTCCGTTTTTGAGCTTAAATTTTATTCCAGCTCCTTTCATCCAATGAATTTTATAATATTCTAAATTTTTAAAAGCAACATTTTTATTATTCCATTCCAACTGATTTGTTGTTAATTCAAAATCTGAAACTTTTACTATAAACTTCTTTTTTAATATATAGAAATAAAATCCAGCGAGAACAAAAGCTAAAATTCCTTTTAATAGCCCAAAACTCATAATTCTATTCAACACGAATATTATTCCAGAAAAGACAGCTACTGTTGAACCAAGTAAGAATAGTAATTCAAATTGGTTTGTATATTCAACATTTTCGTACTTCCGCATTGTTTTGTGTAATGTTTGCCAACGTGTTTGTATATGGTTTGTTGCGTGGTTTAAGCACCTAATTTAGCAAATAAAAACCGAATAGAAAATCCGCGAGGATTTTCGTAAGTAGGCTAGAACTAGCAATAAAATATATGCATTGTTGTGTGCAGTTTTTTTATTTCAGTCGTTTTTTTATGTCCATTCTCTGATGTAAAATTCTAACGATTTCTACATTTTCATTTTCAACTTTTCTGTAGAAAATCAGATGTGATTTAATTTTCGTTACGCGATAATTTTTTCTAGTTTGTTCAGCTGATTTTCCAATCAGATAGTTATCCGCAATAAATTCAACTTCTGCCATTATTAAATCGTAATATCTGTCAGCTTGTTCTTTAGACCATTTGTTAAGAGTATAAATCCAAATTTTATCTAAATCCTCAATCGCTTGTTGACTTATGCGATATTTGTTTTTACTCATAAGTGTTTACGATGTAATTCTTTCAAATGTTGTTTTGGGTCGAAGTTTTCAACAAATCCGCTATTTTCTCCAACTTCTAGAGCTTTAATAAGTTCTCTTTCTTTTTTTTCTTCACGTTCTAACAAACGTAATGCGGAACGAATTACCTCGCTAACTGAACCATATCTACCAGAACTTACTTCTTCTCTGATAAAATCCTCAAAATGATTTCCAAGTGATATTGATGTGTTTTTTCCCATTTTAGCTATATTTTACTCAAATATACCAAATCTTGGTAACGTAGCCAAATTGCACACAACGGTTTTGTGTATGATTAGTTGCGTGGTTTAAGCAACTAATTTAGCAAATAAAAACCGAATAGAATATTCCGCAGGAATATTCGTAAGTCGGCAGTGACCAAGCAATTAATTATACACGGTGTTGGCAAATCGTTATTTTCTTTTCCATTTAACTCCACTCCAAATAATTCCTAACGAAACTAAAATCATTGCAAGGTTTTGAATATTAATTTTCTCATCTGTAAATAATTTATAAACTGTTCCAATCACAAATAAAATTGTCATAACAACAGCAAAGTAATAGCCTTGTTTAGTTTCAAAAAATGATTTCTTTCTTATTATTTGTCCGTTATTGTATTTCAATAGTTTTGAGTCAATGTTATGGCATAAATTCACAAACTGTTCGGAATTGCAGAAATTATCATTCGAGCTTATTCGTAAAGTTTTTCCGTTTTTGAGCTTAAATTTTATTCCAGCTCCTTTCATCCAATGAATTTTATAATATTCTAAATTTTTAAAATCAACACTTTTTTTATTCCATTCCAATTTATTTGATGTTAATTCAAAATCTGAAACTTTTACTATAAACTTATTTTTTAATATATAGAAATAAATTCCAGCGACAACCAACGCTAAAATTCCTTTTATCAATCCAAAATCCAAAATTCTATTTAGTAAAAATATCATTCCGGAAAACACAAGTATTGTTAAAGCAAATAATAACAGTAATTCAAAAGGCTTTGTATATTCAACATTTTCAAATTTCCGCATAGTTTTGTTTAATGTTTGCCAACGGTTTTGTGTATGGTTAGTTGCGTGGTTTAGCGACTAAGTTAGCAAACATTTACGAACCCGTGAAAATTCCGCAGGAATTTTCGCAAGTAGGAAAGAACAAAGCAATTAATTATACACGGTGTTGTAGTGCGTTTTTTTATTTTATTCCAATCCATTTTTCCAACTCCGATTTATGTTCATCGATAGCAACCCAAG
>NZ_QUNH01000021.1 GCF_003387355.1 Winogradskyella sediminis | reverse complement strand
CTTGGGTTGCTATCGATGAACATAAATCGGAGTTGGAAAAATGGATTGGAATAAAATAAAAAAACGCACTACAACACCGTGTATAATTAATTGCTAGGTTCTTGCCTACTTGCGAATATTCCTGCGGAATATTCACGGGTTCGTAAAAGTTTGCTAACTTAGTTGCTTAACCACGCAACTAACCATACACAAACACGTTGTGCAACATATGAAAAAACTCATACTGACAATATTATTTCTGAATTCAATAATCGGATTTTCACAAGACAAAGAGGAAATTCTGATTAAAGGAATTGTATTGTCAGAAGTCAACGGAAAGCCTCTTGAAAATGCTTATATAAGTTATAAATCAAGATATAGATATTCAATGACAAACGAAAAAGGAGAATTTGAATATCGATATAAAATTCGAGAAAGAGACAGTTTGGAAACTATTGAATTAACAGCTTTAGGATATGAAAATCTTGATACAATAATCCGAGTTTACAAGCCAAAAGAATACGTGTTTGAATTTGTTATGAAACCAAGATTCGGGCTTAACCGAGAAAAAGCACTTGCCGACATCAAAAATGGAGAAATAAATATATTGGAATCAAGTGGAATCGCACCAGTATTTTATAAATCTGACTCAAAATTTGCGAAAAAATATAACGTCAATTTTGTTGAGTATGGTTGTGAAGCAATTGCAGAAGAAAGTCTCTATGAATATAACAGAACAGTTTTCGAATATTTAGACAAAAAATACGGAAAGAAATGGAGGAAAAAGATTCGAAAAGACATTGTTGGACTTAATGAGGAAAATGAATAAAATACGTTGCACAACAATGTATAACCGCAATTACGGCGGATTCGACTACGTCCGAATCCACTCGGAATTGCTAACGTCAGTGCTAAACCGAAAATTAACGCATATTAACCCGTAACTGCCGGTTATACGAGACCGTTGGCAAGCATTTAAGAAAACCCGAAATCCAATCAAAATTGAGGCAAATAAAAACATTTAGTGACAGTAGATTAGACACTCAATGTGCTTATTGTGGAAAATATCCAGACACGAGAGACCACGTTCCATCTAAAATTCTTCTTGAAAAACCATATCCTGAAAATCTTCCAGTCGTGCCAAGTTGCTTGGAATGTAATAATGGATTTTCATTAGATGAGGAATACTTTGCGTGTTTGATTGAATGCCTAATTTCTGGCACAACAGATTTGGATAAACTTTCTCGAGAAAGTATCGTAAAAACCTTAAAACGAAAAACAAAATTAAAAGCTCGATTGGACGATGCTTTTATAAATGAAAATGGAAAATCACATTTTAGAATCGAACCTGAAAGAATTGAAAATGTGATACTAAAATTAGCTTATGGACACGTAAAGTTTGAGAATAGCGACCGACAATATGAAAAACCTGAACATATAGCTTTTGTTCCTATCGACACATTATCAGAGGACGAATTAAATTCATTCTTTGCAATAACGGAATTACAAAAAGCACCAGAAATTGGAAGTCGAGCAATGCAAAATATGTACCTTACTCAAGACGGAATTCCAATTGACAATTGGAATATAGTTCAAGATGGAATTTATCAGTATTCTGTAACACCAACAATTGGAAATGTAAAAGTAAGAATACTGATTTGGAATTATTTAGCGTGTGAAGTAATATGGTAAAAAACGACTTGCCAACAATGTATAACCGCAATTACGGCGGATTCGACTACGTCCGAATCCACTCGGAATTGCTAACGTTAGTGCTAAACCGAAAAATTTGCGTACTTTAACCCGTAACTGACGGTTATACGAGACCGTTGGGCACAATTTCTAAAAGCAGATAAAAATCATGAATGAATCCTTAAAAATCAAGACTCAAGACGGATTAGTCTATTTTGACAAATTTGAGGAAGCTAAGCTGACATATTATAAAAAAGATAATGGTAAAATTGTAATAAATATTTATGTTTCGGCAGACTCAGAAGATCGCTCAGAAAATGATATTACTTCATTACAAAAACGTTTAAATGAAACATTACATCCTGAAGCATATGAATGCTGGATTGAACTCAGACTTTTCCATACAGAACTGTTAGAGATAGAAGAATTAAATAACTTCACTATTAGAATTGAAAAAGGTTACGACATTAACTTAGAAAATGATTCGGCAGCACATTATGGAATTTGGAGTCCTCGTGAACTCTATAAAAATGAAATCGTATTTCGAGAGAAAGAAAGTCAATTTAAACTGATATGGAAAGCTGTTTCGGATGATGTCAACTATTACAATCATATGGCAAAGGAATGCGATATGGAATTAGAATGTAATTTAAATATCATAGGATTTAACTCGGAAAATGAATATTGGGAATATGAAAAAAAACAACTTGGAATATAGTTTAAACTATGCCCAACAAAGTACTGTGGCAAAAAACAAGTAAAAACTCATTATTTTTTTACTAAAGTACTTTTATAATTTCCATCATATATTAACCCTGATTTAGCTA
>NZ_QUNH01000020.1 GCF_003387355.1 Winogradskyella sediminis | reverse complement strand
TATTCTCTTTTGATTGAGAAAATAAAGAACCAAAATTCAGTATTAATATTAATGGTAAAATGCTTTTCATCGATTTGGTCAAATTACGTACAACGGTCTAGGCTATGAGTAGTTGCGTTGTTTAGCACTAAACTTTGCAAGTACGCACCAAACTGAAAATCCGCGAGGATTTTCAGAAGTAGGCGAGAACCAGCAATTACTTATAGCCATTGTTGTGTGTAGTTATTTTAGCCATCCACTTGCTTTGAATGACCTATATATTTGTTTTAAATTATCTTCTTTTAATACGTCTTTAATTTTTTCTGTTACTCCATAAATACAGCCTTCACAAGTATTGAGTTGAACTTCAGATTTATTCAATTTTCTCATTCCAGTAAACCAAGATTCTGGAATATCAATTTCATTCTGTACTAGGTATTGTAGTCCGATATAACCATAGGTTGCAATTTCTGGATTTAATGATTGCATCCATTTTGCTAATTCATTAAAGTCTTTTTTATTAACTAGGTTAAGCATTTCTTGACATTTGTCTGGTGGTGTTCCTGCAATTCCACAAAAAGTTCCGTATGTGTAAACATCAAAGTCGGTTCTCCCAAAGTTCGAGTTTTCTATTCTCTCAAATAGTGTTTTTTGTTTGTTATTGTCTGTTAGTTTTAAATAAACCAATTGATTATTTGATAATTTAATTATGTTTAGATTATATGAACTGCCTAGAAGCCATAATTCAGAGCTTTCTTGAGTTAAATTGTTCTCAATCTTTCTGTTGAGGCTTGTTCGTTTTTCAAGTCCATAAGGTTCTTTTTCGGTAATTTTTTCTTGACTCCAAAAACTGTCCAATTTTTGAAAGTTGAAATTGTCCAATTTAAGAATTGCTATCAAGCTGTTTAATTTTTCTTTTACAGGTTCTTCGTTAAACTCGAAGTTTGTTCTTGAAGAAATTCCGAAATCACCATCATTGTTTATTTCAATTTTGAATATTTTCTCTTCCGTATCATATCCTTTTTCATTCGGGTCTTTTTTGATGTAGTATGAAATTCCATTTTGAGTATTCCAAGCATAAGTCTTTGATGTAAAACACCCTTTGTCATTGTATATATTCCAAACATCTTTCATTGTACTTTCATTTAGTACAATTCCGTTTTCTGTTTTAGCCTTAAATGGCGATTGAACTGAAATTGACCTTACTATTTTATTTTTATCATAAGGGTCAATTTGAAAAGTCAGACCGATTTTGTCAAAACGATAGTTTGTAATTAAAGTCTTTTCGGACAGATTGTAATCAGTTCCATAAATTTCAATTACATCCGAAATTGTTGATGAGTCAATGACAATAGATATTCCTTCAATTCCTTTATTCGGAATTAGCACATTTGTTTGTCCAAAAACTGGACTAAAACAAAGTATGAATAAAATGATTTCTATTGTTCTGAATGTCATTTTCATAATTACACACAACGGTTTTGTGTATGATTAGTTGCGTGGTTCAGCAACTAATTTAGCAAACTTTTACGAACCCGTGAATATTCCGCAGGAATATTCGCAAGTAGAGAAGAATACAGCAATTAATTATACACGGTGTTGTGGTTAGTTTTTATTATATAAATAATGTTGATTTTTAGATTTCTAGTATCTCTAAAAGTAATTCATATTCATTAATTTCTTTTAGTTTATATTTTTCTAAATGATAAGTTTCAGATTCATTTTTATATTTTATTTCCAAAATAGAGTCTTTAGAAATTTTCCATTCAGCTGTACCATTTTGAGGTTTTACTTTTCTAGGTTTTTTAAGTTCGCTATCTCCACACATAGCAGAAGTCATTTGCCAAAGTACCAATTTGTTTTCTTTGAATTGATAATTGATGCCTGAATATTTTTTTTTGATTTTTTTGCGTTTAACAAATCGTAAATAGCCTTTATTCCCTTCACTAATTAGTTCCATAGCTGACCAACTTCCAATTAATTTAGATTCTGTATCGTTGGATATTCTTTTATCGGATTGGTTTCCCATATTAAAAAATCCGATAGAGGAACTTGAGATTAATAAAATGATTAGTAACTTTTCCATATCAAAAATTTAAGTATAAAGTTTTATCGTGTCGGCTCTTAAATTAACCACAACGGTTTAGTATATGATTTGTTGCGTGTTATAAGCGAGTAAGTTAGCAAATAAAAACCGAAATAGAAAAACCGTGAGGTTTTTCGACAGTAGGCAAGAAGCAGCTATAAATTATATACATTGTTGGCTAACGTTTTTTCTTTTACGAACTACTCCTTTGTGTATTTATAGGATCTTTGGTTTTTCGTACGTTGTTTCGTCTTTTACTTAAATGTCAAAAAAATCTTCAAATTATTATTCCGTTTTTTTCCGCAAAGAGCATCAGTTTTGATTTTCGGCCGAAATTTCGTGACATCAGAATCGATTGATTTAAACAACTAGTTTCAATTTTTTAAAATTGCGAACAGTTCAGCCGTACGTTTTGCCATTCCGCTTATCATCCAAAAGTTGAGGATTGCTATAATTTTGAATTAAAGAACCGAAGTTGGGTAAGTCGAAATTCGTGCGTAAAGTTCCGAAAGAGTAAGAAATTCCAGTGTAATATTTTTTAAGATTCAGCTTTAAATTCCAACGTATTTTTCTGAAGCAAGTAAGCACAGAATTTCGTAAAAGCCTTGAAATTGTTGGCACGCGCAAAATGTTTGCCAACGGTCTCGGCTATGAGTAGTTGCGTGGGTTAGCAACTAACTTAGCAAGTATACACCAAGTTGGAAATTCCGCAGGAATTTTCAAAGTAGGCG
>NZ_QUNH01000019.1 GCF_003387355.1 Winogradskyella sediminis | reverse complement strand
TAGCTAAATCAGGGTTAATATATGATGGAAATTATAAAAGTACTTTAGTAAAAAAATAATGAGTTTTTACTTGTTTTTTGCCACAGTACTTTGTTGTAGCCAGTTTTTTTATTTTTCAATCTGGATACTCTTTATTGGTTATTTTAAATTCTTGATGATTTTTAAACCAACCAAGTAATTCAACATTTTTCCTTATTTCAAGCTCTACGTCTTTGGAAAATGGTTCTATGTCTTTCATTAATCCCATTTTAAATTGTTTAAAATCGATTGTTGTTGCTATAAGAATCATTGACTTGCTCTTGTAATTTGAATAAACACAAAAACTATCAAGTGCTATAGAAAGAAGATTATTAACCATTTCTTGTGGCATTTTTTCAGGGTAGAAAGCAAATACAATTCCTACGCCATTAAAATCAGCATATCTTCTCGCTAAATAATTTCCTTTTGAGTTTTTATAAGAATCGTAGAATTGCAAAAAATTTTCAGAAATTATTCTTCGATTAAACCTGTCAAAAGACATAATAGCTGTTGCAAGTTCTATTGAGTTTTCATTGATATTGTTTAATACTTCCCTTTTAACTAATTCGTCTAGAAAGTAACTATTTCTGTCGAGTTCTCTTTTCTGTTTTACTTGTTTACGTTTATTGAAATTTTCCCAAGTACCATCTAATTGAATGAAAATGCCATTAAACTCATCTGAATTAATTTGTTCAGGAAATGTTCTTTCGTTTTTGAGGTAATGTGCTAATAAGTCGTGTTCTGTTCCAGAAATCAATATACTTTGATTATCAGCTGGTTTAAAGTTTTTTTGTGAATATTCAAAAAATTGTTTTGCAGTTTCAACAGGAAAATCCTCTTCTTCTCCAGGCATAATAGTTGCAGTTTTGTTAGCAAACAATTCTTCTCTTTTTCCTAAATATTCAAGAAAATCAGGAATAGTGTCTAATTCACTAACTATTGTTTGAAAAGCTTCTTTATCTAAAAGAGTAATGAATTTTTCGTCCTTTGTTTCTTTGTTAAATGGATAAAATCGTACACCTTCTCCAAGATTAACTATAACTCTATAAATTTCTTTAATTTTTTCTTTTGGGAATTTTTCAATATCTCTTTTAGGATGCTTGATGAAAATATCTGTTTTGCTTTTTAATAACTTTCTTTCTGCTCCATAAATCTGTTTAACTGCTTTGTCAATAGTTCTTCTAAAATATCTAGAATAAAAGTCTTTAAATTCATAATTCTTGACCGATATAATTATTAGTTTGTCTCCGAATAAAATTAACAGGTCACATATTTCTTTTTTATCTCCATTTTCATCTTTTGGACTTGGATAACACCAATGTTCAATAAATGAATTGAAAGCTATTTCATTCACAAAATCCTCTCCAATATTTCCTTTTTCTGTTGAATTCATTTGATTCCGTAAATTGGCTACAACGGTAGGTATAACCGAAGTTACGGGGTTAAAGTTAATGTTTTTCGGCTTATCACAGGCTTTAGCAATTACGAGTGGATTCAGACGTAGTCGAATCCGCCGTAATTGCGGTTATGCATTGTTGCCACCAGTTATTTTTTCCACTTTGCTCTTTTTTCATTCCATTCTTTCCAGAACTGCAAATATCCTTTTCTGTCAAATTCGTCTTTGGGTATTTCCTTTTCAGGACTTTCTTTATAAAACTGCTCAATTTTGTCGACAAAGTTCAACACCTCATTTTTATATTCCGCAAAATTTATTTTCGTTTCAGTTCCGCTTTCCGTTTTCAGGATTACATTTTCGTCTTTATGTTTTACTTCCCAGTCAATTCCTGTCGGACAACTTCCAATATAAACTTCATCCATATCGTTGTCGAAAACTAAAAAGTGTCCGCAACACGGAATTAATTGGTCGCCAACGGGATTCTCTTTAGTATGATTTCGCTCCAATGTCCGAAGTAAGAGTTGAGCACTTGCACTTATTGTCCAACCATCATTTTCGGATTTGTCAACGACAATTTCATTTCCGATTTTCACTCGCATTTGTCCGTGTGCACAAAAGTCCGTTTGAGTATCTTTTTCAGATATCCAATTCGTTTTTAATAACTCAATTTTGAATTTTTGCGAGGTCATTTTTTAATTGGTGGCAACGTGTTTGTGTATGATTAGTTGCGTGGTTCAGCAACTAATTTAGTAAACTTTTACGAACCCGTGAAAATTCCGCAGGAATTTTCGCAAGTAGGTAAGAACATAGCAATTAATTATACACGGTGTTGTACCTAGTTTTTTATCCATTCAAAATCTAATACATCACGCAATCTATTCAAACTGTCTTTAGATAAAAATCTAAATGCAAGTCCGATGAAAACATATCTTATCATTAACATTTGTAGAATAACTACTAAAATAAAAATAGGCGAAAATTCTTCTGAACCTGTCAAAATTGCTATTGTGATTCCAACTGCAGGAAAACAAAGAAAAACACTCAATAAAATCCTAAAAACTTTATGGATTTCGACTTTCACGTTTCCACTATCAGAGTTAATTTTTCCAGTCATTACGCAAAAAGCTCCTTTTCCGATTACAGACGAGATTATTTTAAATTCATTTCCGTTTATCATTCCACGAAATGATTTGTCGGTATATTGAGAAGTCAAATTTTCAGACTTTTCCGTTCTCCGATTCAATCGATTCAACGTTTCTGCTTGGTCATCAATTAGCTTAAATTCCTGTTCTTTGGTTGGGAAAATGTTCATTTCTTAAATTAGGTACAACGTTTTTGTGTATGATTAGTTGCGTGGTTAAGCAACTAAGTTAGCAAACAAATCACAGATAGAAAATTCCAGCGGAATTTTCGTAAGTAGGCT
>NZ_QUNH01000018.1 GCF_003387355.1 Winogradskyella sediminis | reverse complement strand
CAATTAGCTCAATATCGTGCGCTGAAGTCTTGAATTTTTCATAAGTTCCATTTTTATAGCTACCAGAATTTTGTAATTCGATAAACGTATAATTTAAATCACAAGAAATAATTCCTAAAGGTGTATTAAATGTTCTATTTATCAATGTATTTCTCATTTTTCTCAAATGCACTACAACGGTTTTGTGTATGGAAAGTTGCGAAGTTTGTGCGCGAGGATTTTCCGAAGGAAAATCAGATGCAAGCAAACGAGCAACTACCATTTGTTTTAGCCAAAATAAGCAATTTTTTATACACGTTGTTGGCAACAAGCTGAAGAATGAACGACATTAAGAAAGTTAAAATATTTACAATACTAATCCATTCGTTCATAATAATCGGAGCTGGACACGGAATTGGAATTATGGGAATGATTGATATTGCGAGTATTCCGAATTTGATTGACAATTACGGATTTACATTAAATGGAAATTTTGATGATAATATTATGTCAATCGGACTTATATCTTTGATTGGAAAAATATTACTGATTTTGAGCCTGTTTGTGAAACCAAATCGGACTAAAAACTTGACTGGATTAATCGGGCTTTTACTTTTATGGATTTCGGTTTATTTTCTAACTTCAGGAAATTGGAATTATGACTCACTTTATGAATTAGCTTTTTGGACAAGTATTCCATTTCTGATTTCATCTATAGTCCTGACTTATTTAATATTAAAGAATATCAATCAAAATAAAGAACTGAATATAAAACAAAATGTATAACGGAATAAAAAGCCAGTTGCCAACACAGTATATAAAAAATTGCTAGTTTTACCTAAACCAAAGTTAGTTGCTCGTTTGCTAGCTTCTGATTTTCCTTCGGAAAATCCTCGCACACAAACACGCAACATTTCATATACAAGCACGTTGCAAAATCGTTGTTTTTCAGAATTCAGATTATTCTGTTCAATTCAGCTTTCCGATTGTCAGCGTTTGAGTGAGTTCAGTTTGCGTTTTATTCCGAAATGATTTTTAATTCCGTTTGAGTGTTAAATTCCGCAAGAGTGAATTTCCACGTTCAACTCGATTTCCGCTACGTTTATTAATTCCGTTCCGACGCTTCGGAAGAGTAAGCAAATCCGAAATTTGCTAATTTCCGCAAAGTTTGTCATTCAGAATTTGAGTGAGGATTCAGCCAAATTTCAGAAATTCAGCAATATGATTTTTTGGTTTTATCTTTCTTAAAATTCAAAAAAAAATCGGAAATAGAACTACGCTTTTTTTTGTTCAGAGTGCGTTCCGCAATGTTTTGCAACGTGTTTGTGTATGGTTAGTTGCGTGGTTTAGCGACTAAGTTAGCAAACATTTACGAACCCGTGAATATTCCGCAGGAATATTCGCAAGTATGCTCAATTAAGCAATTAATTATACACGGTGTTGGCAATCAGGCTTTATTTTGTTCGTTTCATTTTCGGTGGGTTTTGGCGAGTATCAAAAATATCAGCAATTTTTATAAATCCGTTTTGTTCATCAACCGAATATATGACTTTGTAGTTTTTGAAAACCAAATAACGATATTGAATTTCTCTATCTTTAAGTAATTCTTCTTCTTGTCCAATAAAGGATGCTTTGATTAATTTTTCCGATTCTTTAATTATTCCAGTTACAATTTTAGTAGCAACTTTTAAACTTGCTTTCTTTTCGTAATATTCATAAATTTCGTCAAGTTGAGTTTCCGAAAAGTCTGACCAAATAATTTTAAAATTCATTATTCGTATTTGGCTAAAAGTTCAGAACTTGATTTAAACCGATTGTTTTTGAAATCCGATTCTGATTTGTCAATTCGTTTGTTTAACTCATCAATGGTCATAGGCTTAAGAAGCCTTTCGTCAGAAGTGCCTTTTTCCTTTTTCAATATTTTCTCAAGCTTGGAAATTGCTTCCTCGCTTTGAAGTTTTAGGAATTCTTGAATAAATTCTATTTTACGAGCTTCTATATTCATTTCGAGTTTCTTTTTATCAAAGATACTAAATTATCAAATTCAATCAATATCTTTCTTGGTTTAACGAATTTTTTCAGCTTGTTGCCAACGTGTTTGTGTATGATTTCGTTGCGTGTTTAAGCACTAAAGTTAGCAAATAAATCAAAGATAGAAAGTCCGCGAGGACTTTCGTAAGTAGGCTAGAACTAGCAATGAATTATACACATTGTTGGCAATTGGCTTTTATTTATTCAGTTCAACTATTCTCAAAAGTCAATTTCAGAATAAACTTGCTAAAATTGGCAAAATTCCGAAAATTACAAGTCCGACTATTGAAGTCCAATATTGATAATTCTTTTTCTCTTTTTTTATGCTGCTAAAAATTATAAAAATAAGACTCAATAATAGTAATATTGTTGCTAAAATTCCAAAATAAAAGAGAACTGTTCCTGTGTTGTCTTGTTCGTTAAATAAACTCGTATAGCTGATTGTTAAGTAAAAAGAAATAACATTAATTATTAAAATCCATATCATAAAATGGAATGCCCATTTTTTAAAATTTATATTATTCATTTAGAGATTGAGTTTGGGTTAGTTTTTTAGTCAATTTCGCAATCCAAATTAGATTAGTCACTCCAATTCCAATAATTCCAAATGTCGCTATAAATTGAATTGGCGATTCTTTTCCAAAAGCGAGTAAAGTCATGAGTAGAATGGGAATGAGTCCAATTCCGATTTTCGAAATCAGATTTTGAGTTTTCAATTCAGTAAACCAAAGTAAATATCCGTTAAGTATTGCTAAAATCAGAGCTGGAAGTGGATATAAAATCAGTAAAAAGAAAATTTCTCCGTATTGTGCGTTTTCATAAAACAATGGCGCGATAAAAATTCCGATTAAACAGAATAGAAATCCAATTATTATTATCGTTCGACGTTCCATTTGAGTGAGTTCAGCTTGTTGCCAACGGTTTAGTATATGATTTGTAGCGTTGTTTGAGCCAGTAAGTTAACAAATAATAATCGAAATAGAAAAACCGCGAGGTTTTTCGTGAGTAGGCTAGAAGCAGCTATAAATTATATACATCTTAAGTTTACAATTCATTAAATTTAAGGATAAATTAGAAAGAACAAAAGAGAGGAGTAAGGTTAATATATACGCAGAAGCTTTAGACTTCGTCAACATTGAAAATCCCCTCTCTTTTCTACACAGATTTCGTACAGTTCTATGAGGCTTTTAGACCT
>NZ_QUNH01000017.1 GCF_003387355.1 Winogradskyella sediminis | reverse complement strand
TAAGATTAGCTCAAATTTTCGAAGTTGAAATTAGCGAAATCTTTACTTTGGAAGATTCAGATTGGGTTTAGGTCATATTACTGCCAACGGTCTCGGCTATGAGTAGTTGCGTGGGTTAGCACTTAACTTTGCAAGTACACACCAAGTTGGAAATTCCTGCGGAATTTCCAAAGAAGGCGAGAACAAGCAATTACTTATAGCCATTGTTGTGTGGCGTTTTTTTCTATTTTTCCTTATATTAATTTTTTCATACAGCCAAATCATCAGCTCTGATTTTTTTAGAATCGTTATCTTTTTGTTGCAACAAAGCAAATCCAAAAGTTAGAACTCCAACTCGACCAATAAACATTAAAATAATTATCAATGTTTTCCCAATGTTAGATAAATCTCCTGTAATTCCTGTGCTTAATCCAACAGTTCCTAAAGCGGATGCTACTTCAAATAATATGCTTTCAAAAGAAAAGTTTTCAAAGTAAGAAAGTAAAAATGAAAACAAGAAAATTAAACTCGTATAAAGCATAAAAGTAGATGTCGCAACATATATTCTCTCAAATGGAATAAGTCGGTTTAAAAATGTGATTTTTTTTTGACCAAACAATCGGCTTTTTAATATTGATAGCATTGCCGTTAATGTCGTTATTTTCATTCCTCCTGCTGTTCCCGAAGGCGAAGCTCCGATGTACATAAGAAAGGTTACAAGCAACAAAATTGGCAAGGATAATTCACCAATAGGTATAGTGTTGAACCCAACTGTTGTCATAGCTGACATTGCTTGAAAGAAAGATGTCATTAGTGAACTATTTGAGCCAAGAATAGATGATGACTCTGTTGTGTAAATGAGTAACGTACCTAAAAAAAGCAAAAACAAAAAGCCATAAACAATGATTTTAGTTGTAAACGAAATTTCTTTTGATTTACCCCTAATTCGATACCACAAATCTGTAATTACAATAAAACCCAAAGAACCTGAAATTGCTAATACAGAAATAATTGTATTAATAAAAGTATTGTCTTGATAGCTTTCGAAACCATCATTAAACAATCCAAATCCAGCTGTGCAAAAGGATGAAATACTATGAAAAATTGAAAACCAAATTGCTTTTAAACTTCCCATTCCAGAATTGGTAAAGGCAAAGTAGAAAAGTATAGCTCCAATTGTTTCCATTATTAGGGTAAAAACAATAACGCTTTTGATGAAATCTTTTATCTGAATTGTATTGGGTAAAGTAAATTCCGCACCTATTAATTTACTATGCCAATGCGTTATTTTTTTTGTGGTAAATATTAAATAGTATGTCGTTAGAGTCATATATCCAATTCCGCCAATTTGTATTAATACCATAATAACAAACTGACCGAAAAAATTATAGGAATCGAAAACGCTTATAGTTACAAGTCCAGTAGTAGAAATTGCAGAAGTCGAAATAAACAAATTATCTAAAAAGTATATGTCGGTTTTGTGAAATAAAGGAATAGACAGTAAAATAAATCCAATGAGCGTATACAAAAAGAATCCCCAAACTAAATTCATTTGAGGTGATTTACTAATTTGGAATTTTCGGTACCAATTAGATATTTTCTTGTATGTTTTATTTTCCATTTTTTGTATTCAGGTTTTTGTTTGTAAATGACACACAACGGTCTCGGCTATGAGTAGTTGCGTGGGTTAACGATTAACTTTGCAAGTACACACCAAGTTGGAAATTCCGCAGGAATTTCCAAAGTAGACGAGAACCAGCAATTACTTATAGCCATTGTTGTATGCAGTTATTTTATGAGTCTGAATGGATTCAGATATGTTTCGATTAATTCTTGTTCTTCGCCAAGATAAGTCAGTTGATAAGACCTATTTCCGACAAAGAAAATTTTGCCTTTAATTCCGCCTTTAACTCCTCTTGGAACATTCGCATCTGGATTTAAAGAGAATTCATAATAAATTCCTTTCAGATTATGTTGTTCGGTTGGCTCTTGTTTAGTCAATTTGAAAACTCCGCCATATTTTGCTTCAGTTGTCTTTAAAATTTGTTGATAGGCTTGGTCTTTGTCCCAAGATTTCATTACATATTCAGGAAAGTCAATATATTCAGCCATATATATCATTTGTTGTCCAGCAACTGCTTGATAATTATAGATTTTGTATTTGTCTGTCCCGATTTGATTATCTATAACTTGCAATTTTGGTTTCATTGGAAAGTCAATTATAAAATTCCCACTTTCAGAAGCATATTCGCCAGATTCAGTCTTATACATTTCAGTTTTGTCTTTCGACTGTGATTGACAAGAATTTAAAGTGAAAATTGTCAATAAGATAATCAGTAAGTTTTTTTTCATATAGTTTGGTTTTAATTGCATACAACGGTTTTGTGTATGGCTCGTTGCGGAAAATCAGCTATGATTTTCCGCCGTAACCGAAAGATAGCAAATTGCAATGAATTCCGATTAGGAATTCAGCCGCAATGAGCTATACACGTTGTTGGCGTGTCGTTTTTTATTATTCAGTTGTTTCGTATTCTTTTAAAGTTTTTCCGCTTTTCAATTTCCATTCTCGAAGTCCATTTGCATTTCTACCCATTAAAATAGCTGCAGCAGTTGATGGACTTGAAAACTCATAATCTCTGTCAAATACAAGTCCTTTTTCTGATTTGATTATTGTTTTATTTTCAATTAATCGTTCTCTTATGTTTTTAAGTGATTTCTGCATCGATTCAGTCGTGCTTGTTGCTACCTCACTATTTTTAAAAACAATAAATCCTTTTGAGCTTGGTATTCCAAATCCATTTGCTCCTCTTGCAGCTTTTATATAAAAAGTATTAGACTTTTTAGTCTTATTAGCTTCTGCGCTAACCAATGTTTCAAAAACTCGATGTCCTAAAGTATTGGTAAGAAGTTTTATGTTTTCAATAAATTCCTCCATTTCCGCTATTTCAGATTCCGATATCGAAGATTTTGAAGGAACTGTATTATTCTCTAATTCGTAATGATTAACTTTTTTGGTAATCTCATATAAGCGACTTTCTAAATATTTGATATGTGCTTTATTCAGATTTTCGTCTTTGCTTATGAATAATATAACTTCAGTCCAAAATTCTTTTTGAGAAACGTGTTGTTTTAGTCTGTCAATTATAGTTTCAGCCTCTCCAATGTAAACCAATCCTTTTCCATCCTCATTTTCTCCAAAGAGTAAATAGATTCCAGGATTCTGTAAATCTTCTCTTGAATATGATTCCTTAATCAGAATTCTCGGAATTTTATATGCTTTTCCTGTCCAATTGGAAAGCTCACAAGTCATTCTTCCATTAGGTTCTCCATCTATTAAAAACAACTTAATTGTCTTTCCAAATTTTCTCATTTAGTTCGGTTTTTTAAATGCACGCCAACGGTTTAGTATATGATTTGTAGCGTTGTTTCAGCCAGTAAGTTAGCAAATAATAATCGAAATAGAAAAACCGCGAGGTTTTTCGTGAGTAGG
>NZ_QUNH01000016.1 GCF_003387355.1 Winogradskyella sediminis | reverse complement strand
TCAAATTATTTTTTTGCCTTCTAAACGGCTTAAAAAAAATCTTTTGAACGTCTAAATTTGAACCAAAAAGAGTCAACCTATTTCAGTATAATACAAAAAACCGAAATCCGAATTGAAAAAAAGACATTTAATAATAATTTCGATTTTACTAATTATACTTTCATTTTGGTTTGGAATGAAGGTAGAACGCGAATTTGCAAGTTGGGACGAAATAGGAAAACCTGTATTTGAAAGGGAACAGATTTACTTTCCGAATAAAAAAAGTTCTCTGTATCTGAAAAGTAAAAATTGGGGATTAACGGCTGACCATAAAATATCTGTGATTTCTACGAAAAGAGAAATGGAATTTCAAGCTGACTCAATATCTGAATATATTTTTCACGGATTTGGCGAAATAATATACAAAACGGAAAATGATACTCTGAAAATTTACTCAACTCAAAAACCGAAAATCCCACCGAAATTTGAATCAGAAATTAAAGTGGAAATAATAGAAATTAAGAGTAATCCAGAATGGATTAAACTGAATGACAAAATAAAAAACGACTACCGAAAATTTGAATAAAAAACGATTTGCCAACACTGTATAAAATTAATTGCTAGTTCTAGCCTACTTACGAAAGTCCTCGCGGACTTTCTATCCGTGATTTATTTGCTAAATTTAGTGCTTAAAACACGCAACTAATCTTATACATAACCGTTGGCAGTAATTAAAAACCGAACTTCTTCTTCATATAACGTTCTATCGTTGAAGCTGTAGATATTGTCATATGTATTGACTTAAGAACATTTGAACTAACATTTCCAACTGCTCTTTCTGGATTTTTAATTAAAAAGTCAACAACTGTTTGAATCGGAAACTCTCTTAATTTTGAGCAATCAACAAAACTATCCTTTTCTAAAAATGGATTATTTTTTTTATCAATTTTTAAATGGAGTGATTTTAAGTAAGAATTATAAGCTATGTTAGGATTGGCTTCAGAATTAATTACAACGTAAGCAAGAGAAACCTCTTTATCATCTTTTGCAACTACTATAATATATTTATCATAAGTTATTGTGAAATCAGGAATCTTAATCAAGATAGCATTTCCTAAATCTATATTTCTTTTTGCAAAATCGTCTTTTAAATTATCTGGAAAGAAATCCCCTAAACTCATATCAACTCTAAATTGTCATTAATTTTTTGTTGACTTATAAAGTTTAATAAATTTTCATCAGCACCAACAGCTTTAGCCATATCTAAGTAATCAATATTCCAACTAGCTTTGTTATATGCGTAATCGTGTGACTTATCGGTTAAAGCAGGAAATTCTAAATCTTTATTTTCCTTTAATGATTCATTAAGACATTCTAAATCACTTTCAGATAAAAAATCTAAATCTGGTTCGACTAAAGATTTAACAAAATAGCTATGATATTTAGCAACAACCTCTTCTAAACCTTCAATATTCTCGTCTACTACATTTTTGACAAAAGAAGGTACGGGACCATATTTCATTTTAACATATGTGTCCCCAAAAATTGGTCTACCATACTTTAAAAGATGTTTCTGGTCTGCAAAATATAAAATTTTGTAAGTCTTGTGTGTGTCAGCTTTTTCAAGATTATTTATTACAAACAAAAGACTGTTGACAGCTTTTTCTTTATGTAAATTAAAGTCTCTCATAATATTCAGTGGGATTCATTTTAAACTAAATGAACGTGACAAAGTTACAAAAAAATAACTACTGCCAACAATGTATATAAAAAATAGCTAATTTCGTGCCAAATTTTATTTGTGTTGCTAATTTAATAACGCTAATTTAGTCGGAAAAGTATCTGTATACTTACACGCTACTTTTCATATACTAGACCGTTGTGCAACATTTGTGAGAAACAGTATAAATGAAAAATTTAAATATATGACACATAAAGAAGCTGAACAAAAAGCAAATGAACTAACTAAAATGTTTAAATCTAAATATTCAGATATTGTTGCTCACGTGGACTTGATAGAAGGAACTGATGAAATTATAATTTCATTTTTTTGGAATAGAATTAGTGTCGAAAGGTGGAATGATGCTCAAACATTTAAATGCAAAGATATGGACTATCAGAAGGTTCTCGAAAAGGAAATTATTCCTTTCTTTAAATAAATCAAAAATATTAGATTTTGAATTTAGAAAACTTTCTGTATTTAGTTCATGAAGAAATATGTTCTGGAATTAAAAAAATTTCTGAAAAAAGATGTTATCTCAAAAAACCAATCTTTAAAGGTCCTAATCAAGTTTGGTATTGTGACGTGGATAATTATTCACCCAGAATAGTTCTAAGTTTTTCTCATAATATTTTTAGTGTTGAGTTTAATAAATTACGAGTTTCTAGTACAGATTCTAAACCCGACAATCAATTTAATTTGTTTTATAAATTAGCCTCGAATGAAAACCCTAAAATCACTGAACAATTTAGAGAAGAACTTTTAACCTTATATGATAAATATTTAAATAGTTACATAGATACTTACTTAAGTAGAGTCTTATCAAAAGTCAATTATTATAAAACAACAATTAAAGAGTCCTCATCAAAATCAAATAACAAAAATCATAAATACTTTGAGGAACCAAATATTAAAATCTACAAAATAATTAGAGGGTCAAAAAAAGTTAGACACAAAAGCGGAGAAGGATTTTGGATTAGTGTATACGAAAATCATACTTACGAAATAATAGCTAATAATTGTTTGAATGATGATGTTAAAATAAAAAAAATCAAAGAGTATTTAAAATTTAGAGAAAAACAAATTCAGTATGAGGAAGAATACATCTATATGGAAAAGAGAAGTATAGAATATTCAGATAGAATCTTAGATTTAGAATTTTCTTTTATGATAAACAATTATGATATAGAAATACTTCTGAAAGAGGCCAAACAAAATAATTTCGCAAATTATAAAAATTGGATAACGAAAGAAATTCTAGTTTTCTATTCATTTCTTTTTTTCGGAGATGTAACCCGCTTTATCGAGAACTTAAAGAAAACATATGATAAAGTTGACTATTGGGCACTTTATGAGACATATTTTAGAATCTATCAATCATACTTGAATAGGAATACTATTTTTCATTTCTCAAACGGATTCAAGGATTATTCAAATGACATAAACTTCTATTTACCCAATAATTATATAGAAATAGAAAAAGAAGTTTACAGTTTGTTTAATTCAACAGATATAGATAGCTGTTTTAATAATTTTATAGTCAATTGTAATTTACATGAAAATAATTATGTTGATGTAATAGAATCCGTATATAAATTTATTAAACAGAATAAAACAACTTGATAAAAAACGTTGCACAACACCGTGTATAATTAATTGCTAGTTCAAGCTTACTTACGAAAATCCTCGAGGATTTTCTATTCGGTTTGTATTTGCTAAATTAGTAGCTCAAAACACGCCACTAATCATACACAAACACGTTGTAGTGCATTTGAGAAATGAACTTTCCTGAAATAGGTTGACTAAAAATTAAGCAATTAATTACAGTCACTTATGAAAACAACAAATGAACACTGGCGAAAAAAAAGCTACC
>NZ_QUNH01000015.1 GCF_003387355.1 Winogradskyella sediminis | reverse complement strand
GGTAGCTTTTTTTTCGCCAGTGTTCATTTGTTGTTTTCATAAGTGACTGTAATTAATTGCTTAATTTTTAGTCAACCTATTTCAGGAAAGTTCATTGTTTAAATTACAGCCAACGTCTCCGTATATGAAACGTAGCGTGTAAAAAGACGCTATCGTTTCGGATTATACACGAGCCGAATTTTTAAATTTTTCTTTTTATCTTTATTTTACCAAAAGCCAAATTTAAAAATTTGGCGGTCTTCATAAACACGCAAAAACCTTTTGGAAAGCCTATAATAGTTATGTTTTATATACATTGTTAGCAATAGTTATTCCATCCCAACATTTATTAAAACTTTTCCTATTTCTGTTAATGTTGCTTGAGACTTTTGAGTAATTATATCATTTTTAGCTCCTTCATAGCTATCGACAAAATTTACATCAACTAAACCGCTTGTGAAAATTGGGTCAGGTGTTGCTTCTGCTACAACTCCATTAGTGGTATTTTCTTTAAGCCAAACAATATCGTAATAGAATAAGTTTTTAACGAGATGAGCTATTCTTAAATATGTGATATAATCAATTTTTTCTTCAATAACTGCTTTGAATAGTCGTCCAATAATTTCAGGCTTTCCATCACTTTCTATTTTTTTCAAAATTTCGAATATCATTTCTCCAACGCTACTCTGGTATTTTTTCGAATTATTAATTTCATCAATTTTTTTGACACGTAGTTCTTGAGGTATAGAGTTAAGTTGATTAAGAAATTTATAGATTTTTTTAATCGCAAAATGCTTATTCACACTATTGCTAAATTTCATTATTCCGATTACAGTTCCAACTAAAGGAATGTCTTTCAAAATTCCATCATCCATTATTCCATCAACTGCCAATTCTGCATAATCTTTTGCAATTGAAGGTAATTCCGAGTCCATTATTATGACTTCAAGCTGGTCGTTTGGATTTTGCGGTTCTCTCATAATTATTGCTAACGGTCTCGGCTATGAGTAGTTGCGTGGTTTAGTACTTAACTTTGCAAGTACACACTAAACTGAAAATCCGCGAGGATTTTCAGAAGTAGGCGAGAACAAGCAATTACTTATAGCCATTGTTGGCAACTGGCTTTTTTATTAATAATCTTGAACTAAAACTTCAGTCGGAATGTGAAGTGTTGAATTCAGTTTTCTTATCATTCCTAAAGTCAGTTTACGTTTTTTACTTAAAATTTCACTAACTCTACTTTTAAAACCAACAACTTCGGCTAAATCCTTTTGTTTCATTCCCATCTGTTCCATTCTGAATTTGATTGCCTCAATTGGGTCAGGCATTCCAATTGGAAAGTTCTCATTTTCATATCTGTCAATTAAGATTGAAAGGATTTCCAATTCATCTCCTTGTTCAGTTCTTTTTTTTGCATCAAAAATCTCTTCAAGTCTGTTCAGAGCGTTTTGATAGTCTTTTTCGTTTCTTATTGGTGTTATTTTCATAATCAGATATTATTTGCGTCTATTTTGTCATATTCTGCGTGAGTTCCGATGAATCTTATCCAGCATATTTGATATTCAAAGTTGAATTTTACAATCAATCGGTAGTTGTTGCCTTTAATATTGTAAACAATTCGATTGTCTTTTAAAATACTTGCACTCGGATAATCGTTTTTTAATTCATTAATATTTTTCCATTCGGATTTTTCAGTTTCTCTATACCAAGACTTTAATTGTTCTTCACAGTCGGCGTGTTTTTCCCAAAAGTCTCGTAAAGTTCGTTTCGCTATTACTCTCACATTATACTTGTTTGTCGCAAATATAATAAAAAAGTTACCAATTTGGTAATAAAATTTCTTTTTTCAGCTTGTTGGCAACGGTTTTGTGTATGGTTAGTTGCGTGGTTAAGCGAGTAAGTTAGCAAACATTTACGAACCCGTGAATATTCCGCAGGAATATTCGCAAGTGGAGAAGAAAACAGCAATTAATTATACACGGTGTTAGCACACGTATTTATTCGTTTTTTTCATTCGTCAAATATTTATAACTCTGTTCAAAATATTTTTTCATTGATTTATTCAAATGTTGACTGAATTCAGTTTTTTCATTTCTTTCTTTAGATAACCAAGCCATTGCATAGGCAATTATTTGTTCTGGTAAATATCCTTGTCCAGTTGAATTCCAACCAAATGTTCCGCCTGTTGCAAATTGGGAAAAATTAAAACGAGAATTTCCAATAAAAATTCCAAATCCGTAAGCAATGGCTGTAAAGTCAGTTAAAAATTCGTCATTTTCTTCTATTCGGTTTTCTCCTAATAAAATCTGATGTGATAATTCGTGTGATATTGTCGCAATTAGGGAAATCGTATTTTTTAATTGGCTTGTCTCTATTGATACTATCGTACCGTTTTCTGTTTGCTCATAAGTTCCACTTGCACTTTTCCAACTTCCGTTAATATCTGCTGGTGTTGTCAAAGTTGTTCCATCATCCATTTCAATCGGTTCGTCTGAAAAGAATTCGAGTTTAATTTCAGTATCTCGAATGTTCATTAATTCCATTGTCCGTTTGAGTATGAATTCCGCATCTTTTTCAGTTCCGTCAAAAGTTCTGTTATAAAAATCTTTTGTTGGTGTTACTGTTCGGATTTCCATAAAGTGTTCTTCGCCAAATTTAGTCCGCAACCAATTAAGGTCTTCGTCAATCCAAATTTTATCTTCTTTGGTAATCGGTAATTTTGTCTTTTTATTCCAGAACATTATTGGTTTGGCATATGTTTGCTAACGTGTTTGTGTATGATTAGTTGCGTGGTTCAGCAACTAATTTAGCAAACTTTTACGAACCCGTGAAAATTCCGCAGGAATTTTCGCAAGTAGGCGAGAACCAAGCAATTAATTATACACGGTGTTAGCAACTGGCTTTTATTCCATTTCATATCTCCAATATAAGTTAGAATAAACCAGATAAGTAATTATTAATCTTTGTGTTTCGCTTTGAAAATCTACCTTATCTATTAATTCAGTCAATATTTCTTTATTCGGATAGGAATTTAGTTGGACTTTATCTTTTGTTCTTAAAATAAATTCATATTGTATTTGGTTCTTGAACGAACTCATTACACATTGATAAAATAATTCTTCAAAAAACAATACAGTCATCAAATTATTCTCGATGAAATAGTTATCAGAATTAAATTCGAAAAACTCTTTCTTGAGAAAATCAGTTTCGTCAATTGTTGAGATTAAGGACAAATAATCTTTTTTATTAATTCCAGAAAGCAACTTTCCGTTCTCCAAATAGTTTTCGAACTTTTTAATTGAATCGAACACATTAACTGATTTTGCAATTTCCGATTCCGACGTGTTCAAAGGATAGATTATTCCTCTTTCAAATGTTTTGGTGTTAATGCAACTTTGGTATTTTAATTCTGACTCGTATTTGTTGCTTTCACACGAGATAAAGAATAGCGTAATAAATATTGATAGTATGTATTTCAATTTTTGTGCGTGAGTTTTTTCAGCTTGTTGCTAACGGTCTCGTATAACCGTCAGTTACGGGTAAATATGCGTTAATTTTCGGTTTAGCACTGACATTAGCAATTCCGAGTGGATTCGAACGTAATC
>NZ_QUNH01000014.1 GCF_003387355.1 Winogradskyella sediminis | reverse complement strand
TCAAATTATTTTTTTGCCTTCTAAACGGCTTAAAAAAAATCTTTTGAACGTCTAAATTTGAACCAAAAAGAGTCAACCTATTTCAGTATAATACAAAAAACGAACTCTGAATTGAATGAACAAACCTTACGCAATAATATTTTTCGGATTTTTAGCAGTCATTATGGGAATTGGAAAAAATGCATCTGAATTTATTCCATCTGAACTTAAACTGACTCTCGGAATCGCACTCATTGCTTACGGGATTTATCTGATTTACAAACCGACTTCTGAAAAGACTAATTCACAAACTCTGACAAAGAAACTGCCGAAAAAAGGACGTTCTTACGTCTTTTTAGCGATTGGAATTTTATTATTAAAATCACCTGACTTTTTTGACCCTGATAATCCTTATGAAATGAATTTTATAAAAATCTTAATTTTTGTTCTTGGAATTGGATTTGTGATTTATGGACTAAATTTATTTTTTAAAGAAAAAAGAAAGAAAAGAGAAAGTGGCTCAATTGAATAAAAAACGATTTGGCAACAACGTGTATAATTAATTGCTTTGGTCGTTGCCTACTTGGAAAATTCCTTCGGAATTTTCTCGCGTTCGTTTTTGTTTACTAAATTAGTTGCTGAAACACGCAACTAACCATACACAAAACCGTTAGGCAACATATGAAAAAAACATTCGGAATATCATTAATTATCTATCTTTCAATATTTGGTTGCTCAAAATCAAATGTCAATTCTGAATATAAAAACGACGTGTTTAACTACGGTTTTAATGGAAAAGTAAAATCTGTAAAATCTCAACTTTTTAACTTAATTGTGGAGAAAGATACTTTTAGAATTGGAGAGAAAGTTAATTCACTCTCATTTGACCGAAATTCACTTTTGGAATTTAATGAACTTGGTTATTTGACATCATCAAAAGAATTCTACTCTAATGGAAAAGTAAGTGATGAAATTATTTATACTTACGATGAGCAGAACCGTTTGATTAAAAGAAAGGAAATTGACAATTACGGCAAAGGTTCTTTTTATGATAATGAGTTCAAATACAACTCAACGGACAGTATTACGGAATGGATAATTTCAAATAATAGCTTTAAAAGATTTCACAAAATAAAACGTGACGACAAAAATCGACCAATAAAACAAGAGACAATTCAAAACGATACATTATTTGGAGTATTTTCTGTGGTGTATGACCAAAATAACATTGTTTCAGAAAATGAATACAAATACGAGAACAAACCAGTAAGGCTACTAAAAAGAAAATTTAACAAACAAAACCTGAAAGAAAAAGAAGAGATAACAGAATACAAAACTTGGGATACAATAAACTATGAAAACCATTATGTCTATAATTCAAAACAAGAATTGATATTAGAAAAAAGGTTTATAGAAAACGACACTTTATACGACGAAATAAAAAACACATACCATCCAAACGGTAAATTAAAAGAGTCAATAAGTACACCAAAAGGAAGCAGTTACTTTGTAATAACAAATCAAAAATTTAATGAGAAAGGACATTTAATTAAGCATTCCCGAATACCAAACGATGAGAAGGAAAAAGAAATTTGGGAATATGAGTATAAGTACGATTCAAAAGGTAATTGGATTGAGAAAATTAATTACAAAAACAAAATTCCTTTACGAATTGTGAAGAGAGAAATTGAATATTATTAAAAAAATACGTTGCCTAACAATGGCTATAAGTAATTGCTTGTTCTCGCCTACTTTGGAAATTCCTGCGGAATTTCCAACTTGGTGTGTACTTGTAAAGTTAAGTGCTAAACCACGCAACTACTCATAGCCGAGACCGTTGCCCACAATATGAAAAAAACTTTGAGAACTACATTTACATTTGGATTTTTATTAATTGGAATTACTGTTTTTGGACAAGAATTCGGATTTGATATTCATAATATTTCGCTGAATGAATATGTCCAAATGGAAGAAAATTTAAAAAGCGAAAGAATTCCAACGACTTCAAATCACGTTTCATTTAGTGGAGATGCTCAACCGATTAAATTCAAAAGAACTGAAAAGAAAATAGCGGACTTGATAACTTACTATTACTTTAAAGAAAAAGACTCAACAATGAGTTCTGTGCTTTACGAATGGGATGTTTCTAATTTTGAAAAGAAAGATAATAATCAAAAACCTAAAAAATATCAAAAAGCATTTATCTCAAAATACAAAGAACTTAAAGAAAGTATTTCAAACGAATTTGGAGAACCAAAAACAAAGAGAAATTATTCTAATATTAGTCGATTAGATTCCATAAATACATTTGTAGAAAGTTCAACTTGGAAACCGAATGATAGTACAGAAATTGAAATGTATGCAACCGTTTCAAACTACTATGAGAAAAAAGGTGCAATGACTATAAATCCAGTTCATAGAATAAGACTTTATATCAAAAACCAATCAAAAGAAAAGGAAAAAGAAATTCCAAAATTAGACGAGAAAAAACTTTCTGAATTAGAGAATATTAAGAATGATTTTTTCAAAGTTTTAAAATCAAAAGATTTAATAAAATCGAAAGAATATTTATCCGACATAATCAAAGAAAAGGTTACTGACGAACAATTAAATCTATTAATCGACAACATAGATTTTGACAGAAAAACTGAATTAATTTACAGCGGAATCCAAATGGGATTTAATGGAAGTATGTTTACATTACTTCAGTACAAATATTCAGATGACAGTTCAAGTCCGCCAAATGAAATGATTAAATTAATTTTTGACGACAAAGATAAAGTTGTAGGAATTCAGCCGATTAAATTACAAGGAAAAGAATAAAATACTGTGGGCAACACCGTGTATAATCAATGGCTAGTTCTCGCCTACTTACGAAAATCCTCGCGGATTTTCTATTCGGTTTTTATTTGCTAAATTAGGTGCTTAAACACGCCACTAATCATACACAAACACGTTGTAGCTAATTAAAACACCAAGAGGATGAGTGAGAAAGGAATTTTGCATATCAAGCTATTTAAGTATCTGATTAAAAAGGATGGTGCTTTTGGATATGTTCAAATTCGAGATTTTTTGATTGAACACTTTGAGGATATAGAAACTGAAAAAAGCCGATTAAGGATAAAGCACTTTTTAGATTTTCTTATATCGGAAAACTATATTGAGAAAAAACCTTATGAACAAAGAGGAATATGGATAATTAGTGAGCCGACAGGTTTTGTAAAAGCAAAAGATATTTCTTCCGTTATTAGAATAAAACCCAAAGGTGTTGAAATTTATCAATCTTATAGGAACGATAGGTTTAAAAAAAATATAAGCAGAATAGGAGTATTCTTTAGTGCAGTAGCATTTGTTTTATCAATTTTGACACTTAAAAAACCATCAACAGAACAGTATGACAAACTAAACAAGAAAATGGACTCAATAATAAAGGTTATGAACCAAAAGCCAAAATTAGAAAAGTCAGACAGTTTAGAAAAGAAATAAATAACCACAAATAAGTATCAGAATCATATTTTGACTTATTAGATGAATTTGACATAGCGAATCTGAATTTAAAAAACTAGCTACAACATTGTATAAAATTAATTGCTTGTTACTCGCTCACTCGGAAAAATTATTACTTTCCAAAATAAGGTCTGTACTTGTTAAAGTGCGTTCTTAACCAACGCAACTAAATCTTATACGTAGCCGTTGTACGTAATTTAAAAAATGACCGGAAATAAAATTAGAAATCTTACAATTGACGAGTTTTATGTTTTTACAGAAGAACAGTTAGATGGTATTAGTGACTTCGAACTTTTAATATTAAAAGGACACATACTTGTCGAATATACTTTGAATTGTTATTTAGAAGCCATATCAAAAGATAAAGATTCAGATTTCTTTAAAGAAAATTTATCTTTCTCGATTAAAGTCAAAATAGCAAAACATTTTGGACAATTAGGAAGTGTTGATGACAACCTAATTAAAGAGTTAACCATTTTAAACAAACTTCGAAACGATATTGCTCATTCTTTATCATATAAAAAAGAGCACTTAACAGAACTATTTTCGGAATTATCAAAAAAAAGTCCTTCAGGTCTAATTTCCGATTCAAAAAATTCTCAACAAGAAAGATTTATTGGAGTAATATCGTTTATAACAGGAGCGATTTTTACAGCATATAAATATTATACAAATCCAGAAGAACTTAAAGATTTTATATAAAAATTATACTATGTGGATAAAAGAACCTTCTAATGTATTAGGCCAATCAATGCACGAAACTGTAAATTTCTTATACAATGTGGATAACATCTATATTATGGATAATCATTTGGCTGCTGGTTGGTCGTGGTTACAAGAAATTAACGTTGACAATTCACATTATTACTTACATATTGACAGGCATTATGATTTATTAGGTTTTAAAAATACTATCCAAACTCAAGTCCTCGACAAAGGAATAAATCTTCACGAAATATCTTTTCAAGAGTATTTAGATTTAAAACAACCTGGAAATAATGGAGATTTATTTCAAATGTTTAGATGGGACAATTATGTTTTAAATTTAAGTTATGCTTATCCTGACTTATTCAACGAAACTTACTTTGCAACTCATAATGACGGAAATAGAGAAGATGATTTCATTACTAGAGACGTAGATTTTTTAGAACTTTTGTCTGAAATAGACTATTGGATTGACGAAAGAAGTGACCGAGATTGGATTTTAAACTTGGATATTGATTATTTCTATGGATATGTTAATGACCAAAAAATACAAATTATTGATGATGAATACATCCAACAACTTGCGATTAACATCAGAAAAATCATTGATAAAGTAAAGGTTTTTACAATATGTTTAAGTCCCGAATGTTGCGGAGGGTGGCAAAATTCGATTGACAAGGCTGAAATTATTTGTAAAGTTTTGAATTTGGATTTTATTGAACAACTGAAAGAAAAAACTACGTACAACAACGTATAAAATTAATTGCTAGTACAAGCCTACTTACGAAAATCCTCGCGGATTTTCTATTCCGTTTGTATTTGCTAAATTAGTTGCTTAAACCACGCAACTAATCTTATACAAAACCGTTAGCAAAGATTTTGGTGCTAACTTACAATTTCAACGAAATCACTAATTTCTGTGCTTATTTTCAAACCAAAATACGCTGGAATTTAAAGCGG
>NZ_QUNH01000013.1 GCF_003387355.1 Winogradskyella sediminis | reverse complement strand
TCAAATTATTTTTTTGCCTTCTAAACGGCTTAAAAAAAATCTTTTGAACGTCTAAATTTGAACCAAAAAGAGTCAACCTATTTCAGTATAATACAAAATGACAAATTCAGAAAAATTTTTAGACACTTATAATAGAATAGACAACTATCTAAAAAAAATAGATGGTTATGATTCTTATGTGAATTTCGCTCAAAAAATAAAGAATTCTAGCAATAAAGTTGTTAAGCGATTTAAAGACGAACTGATATCTTTTGGAGAATTAAGAAATGCAATAGTACATAATCCTAAAATTGGAAATAAAGCTATTGCAGAACCTCACGAAAGCACAGTTTTGCGGATTTCTGAACTTTATGAAAATATTACTAATCCAAAAAAAGTAATTCCTGAATTTCAATTCAAAGTTTTAGGTGCAAAAAAAGAAGAGTTCATAAATGACATCTTAATTGAAATGAAAAAAGAGTCATTCTCACAATTTCCACTCTTCGACGAAAACGGATTTGTCTGCGAATTAATAAACAATAATACCATTTCAAGATGGCTATCATCACAACTAGAGGAAAACGGAACAATAATTATCGAAAACGTAAAAGTTGGAGATTTGATTCCCGAAATAGAATTTAAAGAAAACTATAAGTTTGTTTCTCGGAATACATCGATTTATGAGGCTTATGATTTATTTATAAATCAAATTAATAAAAAACAAAGAAATTTAGACGTGATTTTTATTACCCAAAACGGAAAACCTACTGAAAAACTATTTGGATTAATAACAATTGAGGATATAGCTAACTTAATATAAAAACTGCACACAACAATGTGTATAATTCATTGCTAGTTATAGCCTACTTACGAAAGTCCTCGCGGACTTTCTATCTGTGATTTATTTGCTAACTTTAGTGCTTAAACACGCAACGAAATCATACACTAGACCGTTGGCAAACATTATGAAAAAAATTCTGCATATCATTATACTTCTAACTTCTATTTTGATTTTTTCTCAAGAAAAGTTAGGCGGAAAATATTGTTCAATTCCAATTGGAGAATCTGACGTTACTTGCATTGATTTTAAAGAAAATAATCGTTTTGAATATTCAGTTTCAGGCTGTTTAGGAACTTCTCATATTGGAACTGGAATTTATGAATTAAAAAACAAAAATTTAAAACTGGAATTTGGCAAAAAGGAACAACCAACTAAAAATAAAGTAAAAGTTACCAAAATAAAATCACAATCTGAAAAGAATATAGAGTTTGAATTTATTGTAAGCGACGAGTATGAATTGCCTCTTTATGTCAACATTATTGAAAAACCGAATATTAAAGGATTTGAAATTTATGAAGAGAAAAATAAAATTAAGGTTGAGAAAAAAAACTCTAAAATAAAATACGAAATTCGCTCATTAGGTTATGAAACTGTTGAATTAGAATTAGAACATAATTCAAGTAAAAAAATTGAAATAACTATGTTTCCAGTTCAAGCAAAAGTTATTTCAGAAAAAGTGTTAGAATGGAATTTGACAGAATTGAATCAATACGAATTTAAAGTCGGGACTGAAATATGGTCTACTTTTAGAAAAATAAAAAAATAACGATTTGCCAACACCGTACAAAATTAATTGCTTGCTTTTTGCTCATTTACGAAAATCCTCGCGGATTTTCTTTGTAAGTAAATATTTATTAACTTTATTGCTAAACCACGCAACTAACCTTGTACAAACACGTTGTAATGCATTTGCCTAAACCAACTAACTGAATTACTAACTAAAAGAAATCATTTACTCATTTTGACTTTTGAGCTGAATTTAAACTGGATAGATTAGTGAAAAAAATTATGTATAAAACCAACCTAATTGTAATTCTGTTATTCTTCTTTTCATTTTCAAATGCTCAAGAAAAAGATACTATTTATGGAAAAGTAAAATCCATAAGAGAAGAACTAAAATTTGTAAATGACAGTATTCAGAACAGAAAACTATTTAGTACAGAAGGCGACTATGGTCATTATGGATTTTCGAGTGCTGAATTTACCAAAAGTCGTTTTAAAAGTTGGTGGTATGACACTTATTGGGTTCATTATGTAAATTACTACAAAGAATTTGACAAAAATGATAGACTTTTAGAAGAAGTTTGGTTTTATAAAAATCAAAATACTGTAAATTATAACAAATACGAATATAACAGCTTTGGCAAAGTCAAAAATCGTAAATACATTTCGTATCAAGAGTCCAATTCAAGTTATACTTATGACATAAATAATAATTTGATTTATGTTAAAACCATTAGTGCTGATAGTAGCTACTCTACAGAAAAATATAAATACAACGAAAAGGGTTTCGTTTCAGATTTTGAATACTTCAACTCTGATTACCCTAAAGAAATTAGAAAGACAGAAAAATATTATGACTCGATTGGAAATTTAATTGAAGTTAAAAACTTCGATGAATATGGAGCTGATTACGGAACTCTTTACGAGTATGATGCAAAAGGCAGGAAAACCAAAATCATAAATCACTCACCTTTTATTTGGGTTAAAACAAAAAGAGGAAGTAAACAAAAAAGAACGGATAAAGGAAGTAATCATATAAGCCGTCACTATTTCTATGATGATAACGACAGAATTATTGAAATTCATTCTTACAACCAAGATTTTTACGATAAGAACAAAGCTGTAATTTATCGCAAAGAAAAAAAAGTGTACATCAACGATTTGCTAAAAGAACATCTTTATTATGATAAAAACGACACACTTACAAATTTTAGAAAGTATGAATATGATGATAAAGGACGAAAAATAAAAGAAGTTACTGTTAGTCCCAAATATCCAGATAACAATCGAACATTAGAATACTCATATAGTAATCACGACTTACCAATAAAATTGGTTTATACAGAAAAAGGAAGGCGAACTGAAGTAGACTTTGAACACGAATTTGACGAAAAAAACAATTGGATTAAACAAACCAAAAGCGTCAATGGAAAAAAACTATTTATTTGGACAAGAAAAATTGAGTATTTTGAATAAAAAAAACGCATTACAACAATGGCTATAAGTAATTGCTTGTTCTCGCCTACTTCTGAAAATCCTCGCGGATTTTCAGTTTGGTGTGTACTTGCAAAGTTAATCGCTAACCCACGCAACTACTCATAGCCGAGACCGTTACAAACAATTTAAACCAAAAACTACGAAATGAAAAAACTGAACTTACTACTTGGAATTTTAATTGCAATTATGTTATTCTCTTGTTCATCAGACGATAACTCAAACGAATCAAATCAAGATGAACTTATAGGTATCTGGAATTTAGTATCTGTAGAAAATCAAGGAAATGATATAACAGCAGTTGACTGCCAAATTGAACAAAACATTATTTTTACTGCAAACAATACTGGAACAGAAAAAGCACCAGAGGAAATCACTCAAACGCCCTGCGATTTTTTTACTGTTCCCTTTAATTGGACAAGAAATGGAAACGAAATAACAGTTGTAGTTGACCAAGAGGGAACATTCTTAAATGAAATATTATTAATGACTGAAAACACCTTAGAAATCGTAGTAACAGAAATTGACGGAGTAGCAGTACCCCAAAATGAACAAGAAATCTTTAAATATGAAAAATAGGATATTATTTTTTTAAACTTTCTTGCTTTTAGCTTCATCAAGCTACTCGCAAACAGAATTTGGAACTATATTGGGCTTAAACACGTCACGTTTTACTGACGAATTCAGACCTGTTAATGGTTCTTATATCAATTCTTCATCAATAGGATTTAGCTTTGGAGCTTTCGCTGAATTTAATATTAATGAAAAAATCAATTTTTATCCCAAAATTATTTATAACCAAATTGGAGACAGAGAAAAAGATTTCGGCAATGTAGAACGACGTGGATTAGATATTAGCACTATAGATTACAAGTTAGATTATATATCGATTCCATTAAATTTCAAATTTTTTAGTAAACCATACTTAACAATAGGACCACAATTTGGAATTCTAATATCTCAAAATAATGAAAGTCTGGATTTAGGAGATTTAAAATCAAGTTTTGATATTGGAGGAAATTTAGGAATTGGTTATCCTATTAAAGATTTTAGGATAGAAATAACTTTTTATCAAGGATTTAGTACATTACTCGAAGTCGAGAAAGAGTTTAGCGATGATATTATTGATGTAAGAAATACGTACTTAAATTTTAGTATTGGGTATAATCTGAAATAAAAACTGTTTGTAACACCGTGTATAATTAATTGCTTTATTGAGCTTACTTGCGAATATTCCTGCGGAATTTCACGGGTTCGTAAATGTTTGCTAAATTAGTTGCTGAACCACGCAACTAATCATACACAAACACGTTGGCAACAATTATGAAGAAAGACTATTTCTTCTTTTTAACAACATCTTGTAGAATAAATTTATTTCCCTTTCTAATAACTTCTTTTTTATGTTCGAGAATATCGTGAAAGTCATTTTTTGAATAACCAAGACCTCTTAGCAAGTTTTTTACAATAAATTCTGGAACTGGGTCGATATGATTCTGGAAAGGTAAAGGTCTTGTCAAATCAGCTCTTGTATATTGGATATGACCTTTTTTATTTTTAATGTACTTACAAAGACATAACTCGAGAAAAGATTCTAATTTGGAAATAGATACATTTCGGAGGTGTCTCGTTGACATAATTAAGCAAGTTCAAGATTGACATTAGATGAATCTCTTACTAAATCCTTCGATTTATATAAGTGTCTGAAATGTTCATTTTCGGACAATAAATCTTCAAAATCAGGCGAAATAACTCTTTTCTTTCTTTTATTTACAGCCCAACCAAGATTTTCTAACTCTTGAAAAATTGTTTTTTTATTGTGAGTATACTTTACATACTCTTCTAAAACAGTTTCAAATGATTCTCTTGCTTCTTCTTTAGTCAAGCCATAACCTGTCAAATCTAAAGCAGGAGAATAAACATAAAAAATAGAACTTTCTTCCCATAAGAAAATTGAAACACTGAACTCAACATTCTCTCTTCCATTAGAATATTTAGCGTTTGCTCGTTTTTTATCCATCTTTTAAAATTTTGTCAAATATAAATAATTGAACTTTACCGACAACTTTATAATCTGAAATATAAGAAAAAAATAACAGTTGCCAACAACGTATATAAAAAATAGCTAATTCCGTGCCAAATTTTATTGTTTTGTTCGTTTAATAACGGTATTTTAGTCGGAAAAGTATGCGTTTACTTACACGCTACTTTCCATATACAAACACGTTGGCAACAAGCTGAAAAAAACTCACGATAAACAAATGAATATCAGAAAAATAAATATTCAAGACATTGAAACGCTAAAAGAAATTGGGAAACTGACTTTTGCCGAAACTTTTTCTTCAGAAAATAGCGAAGAGAATATGAAAGAATATTTGGAAAACGGATTTTCAACTGAAAAACTGACTGCGGAATTGACAGACCAAAACGCTGAATTTTATTTTGCGGAACTTGACGGAAAAACAATCGGATATTTAAAAGTAAACGTCGGACAATCCCAAACCGAAATAAAGGGAAAAAACACACTCGAAATCGAACGGATTTATGTGCTAAAAGAATTTCACGGAAAAAAAGTCGGACAAATCCTTTATGACAAAGCAATTGAATTGGCTAAAGAAAAAAATGTGGAATATGTTTGGTTGGGAGTTTGGGAACAAAACCCGAGAGCAATACGATTTTATGAAAAAAATGGATTTGTAGCATTTGACAAACACGTTTTCAAACTTGGTAATGATGAACAGACTGACATAATGATGAAACTCGAACTGAATGAAAAAAAGCCAGTTGCCAACAATGTATAACCGCAATTACGGCGGATTCGACTACGTCCGAATCCACTCGGAATTGCTAAAGCCTGTGCTAAACCGAAAATTAACGCATATAAACCCGTAACTGACGGTTATACGAGACCGTTACCACACATTTGAAAAAAAACTATGAGAACCAACTTAATTACTGCAATTTTAATATTATTTGCACTTCAAATAAACGCTCAATCTCTCGACGAAAAAATAGAGAACTTATTGGAATTAGATGGAACTATAAGAAATATTGAAAATCTAATAACTCAAACAATCAATTATCAAAAACAAAATAATTTTGGAATTTCAGATAATTATTGGGAGGCTTTAGAACAAAAAGTGACAAAAAAATCATTAGCAGAACTTAAGACGATAGTTAAACCAATATACTCTAAAAATTACACGGAATCAGAAATTGACAACCTAATAACTTTTTACAGTTCACCAACGGGAAAATTAGTTACAGAAAAACAACCGATTATAATCGAGGAATTAAATTTACCATTAATGCAATGGTCTCAAAATTTAGGCTCTTTTGTAATTGAGGAAATTGAGAATAGAGGTAAAAACGAATCAACATCTGACGAAAAAGAAAAGTTTAAAACCGAATTCAAAGACAAATATGGCTTACAAATACTAAATCTTACTGACCTTGCAATCGACAAGGAAAATAATATCGGAGACTTATTAGTCGATTTTGGAAAAACAGATGGTGAAAAAGACGTAACCAAGATAATTCGAGTAAAAAATAATTCAAATAAGGAAATTGAATTTCAAGAACCAAAATTTTTGAGCAATGAAGTTATAAAATTTGATTTAGGTAATGAACCTCTTGGAATTGGAGAAACTAGAGATTTAAAAATTACATTAATCGCTGAGTTAGCCGAAAACAAAAGTTATTCAATGTCGAGTATTAATTACGATAATGGAAATAAAATACAATTTGGAATTAAATATGATGCACCTGCAAAGGAAATTAGTTTTGAGATTTCTAATAGAAAAATGAAGTTTAAAAAACTAAAGCAAGACTTCTCTAGACCTTACGTTTTCATCTTAAAAAATACAGGCAAAAAAGAATTTTACATTTCTGATATTAAATTAGATAAACAAATTGCATACTTAAACTGGAATAAAGAGACTATTAAACCAAATGAAGAAACTGAAATCAGAGTAGTTTATTCAAAACAATTAATTGCAAAACAGAAAAATACAGATTTGAAATTGAAAGTCGATTTAACGAAAGGAGAAAAAGGAGGATTTTCTAGTTTTGCAAACGAAACGATTGAATTGACCATTGAATAAAAAACGTGTGGTAACACCGTATATAATTTATTGCTAGTTCTAGCCTACTTACGAAAATCCTCGCGGATTTTCTATTCGGTTTTTATTTGCTAAATTACGTGCTAAACCACGCAACAAACCATATACAAACCCGTTCTACGCAATTTGACCAAACCAAGAAAATGATAGTAAAATATAAAAATTCCGTAATTGAAATAACAAATGAATCTGATTTGGATTCAGCGGAATTTGGTCAGAAATTTAAGAAACAATATCCAGCCGATTTAGGAATTGAATTGGAATATGAACCTTCCTCAAAACACGGAATTCGAATTACAGAAAACGGAATTGAAAAGTGTAGCGCATTATTATTGGAATCTGGAGGAGCAACTGGAATTTCTGAAAATTCATTTCTAATTAAAAACGACCGAATTTACATTTGCTGTTCTGACCAAATATATTCTCTGAATTTAACGGATTTGTCTGCTAATTGGAGAAATCAATATGACGTTGCAACTTGTTTCGGAATTTATGAATTTGACGAAGATTTTATCGTTCACGGAGAAATTCAAGTGAGCCGAATTGATAAAAATGGAGAAACTAAATGGAATTTTAGTGCGAGAGATATTTTTGTAAATCCAGATGGAAAAACTGAATTTAAAATTATCGAAAACCGAATTGAATTAATAGATTGGGAAGGTTATAAATACGAACTGAATGCTGATGGAAAAATATTAACTTAAATAAAAACTGCGTAGAACACCGTGTATAATTCATTGCTAGTACTTGCCTACTTACGAAAATCCTCGCGGATTTTCTATTCGGTTTGTATTTGCTAATTTAGTTGCTGAAACACGCAACGAAATCATACACAAAACCGTTGTAATGCATTTACCTTAACCAACTAACTGAATTACTAACTAAAAGATATCATTTACTCATTTTGACTTTTGAGTCGAATTTAAAGCGAA
>NZ_QUNH01000012.1 GCF_003387355.1 Winogradskyella sediminis | reverse complement strand
AGGTCTAAAAGCCTCATAGAACTGTACGAAATCTGTGTAGAAAAGAGAGGGGATTTTCAATGTTGACGAAGTCTAAAGCTTCTGCGTATATATTAACCTTACTCCTCTCTTTTGTTCTTTCTAATTTATCCTTAAATTTAATGAATTGTAAACTTAAGATGTATATAATTTATTGCTAGTTCTAGCCTACTTACGAAAATCCTCGCGGATTTTCTATTCGGTTTTTATTTGCTAAATTTAGTGCTTAAACCACGCAACAAACCATATACAACAACGTTGTGCATAATACGAACAAAAATTTAGCGTTATAATTTTAAACCAATTAAGTTTATGAAAAATCTAATCTTCCTTTTATTCTTAACGACAATATTTTGTTCCTGTTCATCTGACAATGAAGTATCCATTCAAAATTCTAATTCATTGGATTTTACCGAAGTTATGTCTTTCCAAGTTGATACTTTGGATATGGATATCACAAGTGATTTAAGCACAAATTCTTTATTTATAACATCTTCCAACGATGATATATGGCCTGAAAAAGTTTTAAAGTACAATTTATCTACACTCACGCAATCAGATTTTATTCATGATGATGGAACTGAAAGTAGACAAATTGAAATTATTGGAAGTTTCATATATTCTTTTTCTTATAACCACACAGTCAAATACGATTTGGATTTATCCAATATTGTTGATTTGAATCACCATAGTGGATTAAGCTATTCAAAAGCAACGAAATATAATAATGATATTCTAATTCTTTCTGGAGAAAAATGTTATGACTGTCTTGAAATGCCGATAAAACTCTTTAATAGCAATAATGAAACTTTTAGTGAATTAACAGTTTTTCCTAATGGGATTAGAATGCATGCAGATGGCATTGTGAATAACGATATACTGTACATGTTTGGCGGAACTGATAACATAGCTAATTATAATGAAATTAATATATACAATATAATAGATGATGTTTGGACTCAAGAAATCCTTCCATATCAAGTATATGAATCTTTCACTTCATTATATAATAATTCTATTTTAGTTGCTGGGAATAAAGAATCTAATAACAGCAATGCTTTTATTGGGGTTTATGATATAACAACTAATTCATATAACGAATTATCTACATCGCTGAATTTAGACAATATAACTATTAGAGGAATTACCATCTTAAACGATGAAGTATTTGTTGCGTACGCTGATTTGGTTTCACCATTACCTAATCTAATAACAATCAAAGTAATAAAAGCATCTCTATTATAACTTTAACCATAAAAGTACTATGCACAACACCGTGTATAATTAATTGCTTCATTCTTGCCTACTTGCGAATATTCCTTCGGAATATTCACAGGTTCGTAAATGTTTGCTAAATTAGTTGCTGAACCACGCAACTAATCATACACAAACACGTTAGGCACAATTAGAGGAAAACATTGGAATTAATCAAAAGCACAAAATCAAAAACTGGAAAAGGTCTAACCTACTCTATTGGTCTGAAACAAATCTCGGAACTCTTATCTGAAGTCGAAATTTATGATAAGTTGAATATTTGGTTCAATAAAAAAGAAGGTGGTGGAATGGGACTTTTTATCCCTGGAGGAAACACATTAAATTATTTGAAAGGAAGTTCTAAAGAATTATTAAGATTTAAGATTTTGATATCTGGAAATTACTCTACACCATTAGACAAATGGACAATTATACTTCATGCTGTTAAAGCAGAAATTAGTAAACCGACAAAGGAGTTTTTAATTGAAATCGGAATCCCACTCTTGCGGAATTGGTTCGAATCTGAAAAATCTGAAACTTGGTATTCTGGTCGTCGCTATTTCCAAATTGGACTGAATGAAAACCTGACCGAATATTGTGTTTTGGAAACTCAAAATGATAGAGTTATTAAAAAGAAAACAGAAATAATAAATATGTCTAACAACTTACAATCATAATGAAGAAATTATTCCTCGATGACGTTAGAACAATCGAAATGGTTTACGATAAATCAATGGAACCTGAATTTGATATCGTCAGAACGTACTCTGCGTTTGTAAACTATATCAAATCTAATGGGCTTCCTAATTACATAAGTTTTGACAATGACCTTGGACTTGGAGAAGATGGAAAAGTTGCGCCTGACGGATTGGCTGCAGCGAAATGGTTAGTGTATGAATCTGGACTTGATTTACGGAATTTGGAATTTAAAGTTCATTCTGCAAATCCTGTTGCTGCTGAACAAATAAAAGGACTTTTAAACAACTATATAAAACACTTAAAAACAACGGAATAAAATAACTGTGCCTAACACCGTTTATAATTAATTGCTTGGTTCTAGCCTACTTGCGAAAATTCCTGCGGACTTTCCATCTGTGATTTATTTGCTAACTTTAGTGCTTAAACACGCAACGAAATCATACACTAGACCGTTGGCAATAATTAATGAAAATCTAATTTGCTATATAAAGAATCACATATCTTAATCCTAAATAATGTATCTAGATTCATTGATCTAACCGAATTAGAAAAGCAGAAATACATTTCATTACTAACGGAGATTAATATAAAGCGGAAGGCATTTTTAATGCAAGCTGGTGATATAACATCTTACGAATATTTTATCACTAAAGGCTGCTTAAAGGTCTACACGCTTGATGATGACGGCGCACCACACATTTCTATGTTTGCTGTAGAAGATTATTGGACAGGCGATATGGCGAGTTTTATGACTAAGGAGCCAACACGCTATTTTATTAAAGCTACCGAAGACACTGAACTATTAGGAATTTCTAGAGCTAATTACGAATTGTTATTTCAAGAAATACCCAAGTTTGAAAGATTCTATCGCATGCTATACCAAAAGTCCTTGATAAGTTATATAAGACGCTCAAATCACGGCATTTCATTAACTGCAGAGGAACGATATATTGAGTTCAAAACGAAATATCCGAATATTGTTAACAGAATTACTCAGAAAGATTTGGCGGGTTATATTGGCATCACGCCCGAATTTATGAGCAAGATTATCACAAAAGTCAACAGAAGGTAAAAGTCTTAAACTAGTTCATTTTTTTTCATGTGTCCCTTTCGGAATTTTGAAGCATGAAAAAAGTTATCATCATCACTTCTCTTTTAATCATTGGGTTTATAAATCCTTTGCTGGCGCAATTTACTCAGGTAGAATTGTTCGCTGGATTAGATAAAACAGACTTCACAGTATTCTCAAGTTACTCTATTACTAAAAGTCAGACTCTGAGTCTGAATACGCTGGCTTTCTTTCAAAAGTTTAAGCAAGAAAACCAAGAATTTGATGAGGTTGGAGTACAACCCACATTATTCTGGAACATTACCAAAAATATTGCCATTGGCCCTTCTATATATTATAACAGCTTTGCTGGCTTTTCAGAACGACTATCCGCAAAATACGCATTCAAAAATTCACAACTGTTGTTGGTGTTAATGCCTACAGTGGCTTACTCAGAGCAAATCAATACTAGCTATGCAGAAGTCTTTCTTCAAATTCAATATAACAAACCGCTAAATGACCATATTTCAATCTGGTTAAGCGGTCAGTTCTTAACCATTTGGGACCAGTTTAAAACACATTCAAGAAGCTATCAACAATGGCGTGTAGGTGCATCTTTTGGTGACGTTCAGGTTGGCATTGGTTTAGATATGGACCAATACGGCTTAAAGCCTATAAACAAGACTTCTTTCGGATTGTATTATCGATTAACTATATAAACAATTTTAATTCTTAAACATTATGAAAAATTTAGTAAAACAATTTTTAAAAACTAATCCAAATATTGGATTGAGTATTGCACGCTTAACACTTGGCCTCGTCATATTTCCACATGGCGCACAAAAACTATTAGGACTCTTTGGTGGCTATGGGTATTCTGGAACGATGGATTTTCTAAACACACAAATGGGTCTACCAAGTATTGTGGCCTTCTCAGTAATTATGATTGAGTTTTTTGGCTCTATTTCATTAGTACTAGGATTCTTCTCTAGGCTTTGGGCAATTGCACTAGTAGGTATGTTCACAGGAATCATTATCACTACACAACTTGAGCATGGCTTTTTCATGAACTGGTTTGGTAATCAAGCTGGAGAAGGCTACGAATATTCACTTTTGGTTATAGGACTTGCCTTAAGTGTTGCGGCTAACGGCAGCGGAAAATGGTCTATAGATGGTTTAATCTCAAAAAATAAATAAAATGAAAAAAGTAATCACAATTGCAGGAACAAATAGTCAGAAGTCCATTAACAAAAGATTGTTATCCCATACTTCTGGTTTATTGAAAAATGTAGAACACATTTCTATCGACTTAAACGATTATGTTCTGCCTATTTACGGCGTTGATTTTGAAGCTGAAAATGGCATACCACCAGCAGTTAAAAGGCTCAATGAAGTATTTGACACCGCTGATGGATTTATAATAACATTAGCTGAACATAATGGCACGTATACCGCAGTATTCAAAAACACCTTAGACTGGTTATCTCGTGCGAACATAAAAGTATGGAGAGACAAACCTACACTCTTAATGGCAACCTCACCTGGAGGTCGCGGTGGAGCCACTGTTTTAGAGGCTGCAATAAACTATTTTCCTTTTTTAGGAGCTAATGTCGTGGCAGACTTTTCCTTACCTAGTTTTTTTGACAATTTCTCAGAGAATGGTATTTCAAATTTAGACCTAAAGGAATCGCTAATTCAAAAGGCTCAACTTTTCGAACAAATCATAAGTCCTTTGGAATAAATGATTGGCTCATAACCACTTTAGCTTTGTATCAACATTTAAAAACAATTAAAAATGGAAATTAAAATTAGACTCATCGTATTAATGCTAAGTATACTATTTACAGGACTTTCAGCAGGTTTATGTTTTACTTGGTCCAATGCCATTACGCCTGGTATAGGGAGATTAGACGATTTAGGTTTTTTACAAGCTTTTCAAGCCATGAATCGTTCGATTCTTAATGCTAGTTTTCTCATTGTCTTTTTAGGGCCTGTACCGCTGCTTTTTGCAAATGCCATTTTACATCGTAATGCAAATCCAGTCACGTTTAAGTCTTTTTTAATAGCAGCCATTTTATATTTCGTTGGTATAGGCATTATTACGGTTTTTAAAAACGTGCCACTCAATGAAGTGTTAGATAAGACGGTATTAGAAAACCTCTCAGCCATAAAGCTTAAAGAGTTGCGTGCAAAATTTGAACAACCTTGGAACCGTTGGCATGTTCAACGCACAATAGCATCGTTTACATCTTTTGCTCTCTTGCTAGTTGGACTCATATATTCCAAATAGAAAATCTTAATCATCAACCAAAAAACGAATAAAAAGGCTTCAGATTTCTGAAGCGAAGTATAAATCAAATAAAAAAAATAAAATTATGAACAGTAACATTTTAGTTATCGGTGGAACAGGAAAAACAGGTCGCCGAGTCGTAGAACAGTTAAAAAACAAAGGTATAGAACCTCGAATTGGTTCAAGAAGTGCATCGCCTAGCTTTGATTGGGATGACAAAAGCACTTGGGTAAATGCCTTAAATGGCGTAGAACGTATGTATGTAACTTATTATCCAGATTTGGCCGTTCCAGGAGCCAAAGAAGCGATACAAGAATTAACCCAATTGGCTAAAGTTTCAGGAGTCAAAAAAATGGTTTTGCTTTCTGGAAAAGGAGAAACCGAAGCTGAGGCCTGTGAACAAATCGTCATGGATTCTGGTATAGACTATACCATCGTAAGAGCCTCTTGGTTTAACCAAAACTGGAGTGAAAGCTTCTTTTTAGACCCAATATTGTCCGGAGAAGTAGCATTACCATTATCAGACGTTTTAATTCCATTTGTTGATGCTAATGACATTGCAGAAGTCGCTGCAACAGTCTTGCTTGATGACACTTATAACGGAGATACCGTTGAAGTGACAGGTCCAGAATTAATCAACTTTAAAGATGTTGTTACTATGATTTCGAAAGCCAGTAACAGAAGTTTAAACTTTCATGATATCACACTGCAGCAGTATGTTAAAGGCATGAAACAGCAACAAATACCTGATGATGTGGTGTGGTTAATAGAGTATTTGTTTAGCCATGTGTTAACCAACCCTAATAATCAGTTGGTGGTTAATGATGTGGAACGAGTTTTGGGCAGAAAAGCAAAGCCCTTTTCAGCTTATGCCGAAGAAACCGCAAAAACTGGAATTTGGAATTCAGAAATAGTGGAAGCTTACTAAATCTTTAACTGAGGCTCTTAACAGCACTTCACGTAAGTTAGAGCCTCAATCATTTAAATAAAAACTCGATGACCGTTTCCTATCCGTTGATAAAACCAAAATACTACAAGTCACTAATAATAGACTTAGCGAACTTTATAAGGCATCCCATAAATAAACAATCCATAGAGAAAAGTACTAAACATAAAATTTACGATACCATAGGTCTCTTTTTTATAAAGCTTGTTTTCAGTATTACAGCTGCCTCATTATTACAGTTGGCATATGAGCCTGAAAACCAAACATCAGTAAGTATGTCCGAAAGATTTAGCCCATTAGTATTGTTTTTAGTCGGTGGACTTATTCTACCCATATTTGAAGAGATTACCTTTAGATTATCACTAAAATTTCAACCAATTTATTTGGCATTAACTTCGGGAACATTCACCTATTATATCATGACTAAAGCTGTTTTTAAAAGCCGATTGTCTATGGTGGATGATACCTTTTGGTATAGAATCATAACAGGGGTTATAATTTTGTTAATAGTGTATGTGATATCTAGTAGAAGGCCCGTAAGACAGGTTTTACAACAGTTTTGGAAAAAACAGTTTAAGTGGATTTACTATATATCGTGCATCAGCTTTGCATGGTTACACATTTTTAATTTTGAATTAAATCTCACCAATCTTTTATTGCTACCTATATTAACACTTCCACAATTATTCAGCGCCACCATTGCAGGATACACAAGAGTCGCTTTTGGATTTAAATATCCTTTGCTAATCCATATGGCAACTAATACACTATTCCTATCCTTAACTTTCTTACCTCTCAAATAATTTCAGTGTAAAACCAATGGTAAAACAAAAGTTTTAATAACGTAGACATATTATTGGTATGAAATAATAACTATTGCCAACAATGTGTATAATTCATTGCTAGTTATAGCTTACTTACGAAAGTCCTCGCGGACTTTCTATCTGTGATTTATTTGCTAACTTTAGTGCTTAAACACACAACAAACCATACACGAACACGTTACCCACAATTATGAAAAGAATTCTTGCGATAACATTTTTGCTTTTGATTTGTCAATATAGTTTCGGACAAATTGAGTGTCAAAAATATATCCAAGATTACATTCCAATCGACTTAAATGATGCGATTAATTACTTTGAGTGTAAAACACCAAAAGAAGTCCTGACCGAATTTGCAAAGAAAAACGAAGACGAAAACGGAATCGTAAGTGTAAGCTTTGGAACTGGAATGTCAATCCGAAATAATTGGGGACTTTGGGCGAGAACATCTAAAATATCTGAATATTTTAGTGAATTAGGTATTCATCATCCTGACGATATGTCGAGTATAATATTAACTTCATTACACAGAAAGCTAAATGGAACATATATTGACTTGGAAAACCAAGTTAAGTTTTATAAAGAGTACTGGGCTGAATCGGAACGAAAAGAAACGGAAAGGAAAAAGCAAGAATTTAGTAAATACAAAATCGGAGACTTAGTAGAATTTTCTTATGATTATGATTTCGTTTCTAAACGTCAAGAGAAAAAATGGATGGACGACAAATGCTACGCAACTGCAATTATTAAAGACCTAAATCCTGAAGAATTTGAGTTGAAAGTCAAACTCAAAAAAAGTTGCGACAGAAAAGGAATTGTTATTTTAAAATATGATGTTTACGATAAAGTTGATGGGGAATTTCAGAAAATAGAAAAAGACAAAACTGAGATAATGAAAAAGGGAGAAACACGTTGGAGTTTCTATAATTTATGGAGCATCGTGGAAAAATAACTGTGGGTAACAAAGTACTGTGGCAAAAAACAAGTAAAAACTCATTATTTTTTTACTAAAGTACTTTTATAATTTCCATCATATATTAACCCTGATTTAGCTA
>NZ_QUNH01000011.1 GCF_003387355.1 Winogradskyella sediminis | reverse complement strand
TCAAATTATTTTTTTGCCTTCTAAACGGCTTAAAAAAAATCTTTTGAACGTCTAAATTTGAACCAAAAAGAGTCAACCTATTTCAGTATAATACACGAAAATCTAAAAATTTGACTATTTTACCAAAATTTGGTATATTTGAGTAAAATTAAAACGAAATGAAAAATACATCAATATCGCTCGGAAATTATTTTGACCAGTTTGTGCAAACTCAGGTTTCTGCTGGGCGTTACAAAAACGTAAGCGAAGTAATCAGAGCTGGACTTCGATTATTGGAAAATGAAGAAAGTAAAGTAATCGCATTGAGAAATGCAATTCAAGAAGGATTGAACAGTCCTTTAGTTGAAGATTTTGACTTTGACGAAAATCTAAAAAGGTTAAAAGCTGAAAAACGAAAAAATGGCTAAAGTAATATTAAGACAAGAAGCCATAGATGATTTGAACGACATTTGGGACTATACTTTTGAAAAATGGTCAGAAAAACAAGCAGACAAATATTATGCGACAATAAAAATTGCTTGTAATGGAATTGGAGAAAATCCAGACGTTGGAAAAGAATATTACGGAATAAACAAAAACTTACTTGGACTAAAATCCGGAAAACACATTATATTTTATCAATCACTTTCAGAAAATAAAATTGAGGTAATCAGAATTTTACACGAACGAATGGATTTGAAAAATAGATTGACTGAATAAAAAACTACACCCAACAATGTATAAAATTAATTGCTTGGTTCTAGCCTACTTACGAAAATCCTAGCGGATTTTCTATTCAGTTTTTATTTGCTAAATTAGTTGCTTAAACCACGCAACTAATCTTATACGAGACCGTTGTGCAACATATGACCAAAACCGAAAGTTAATGACAAACCGAATTTTAACAGCTCTTACAATTAGAATAGCTGGAATATATTTATTCACGAAAATTTTTGACCATTTTGGTTCTTACTTTTTTTCAGTTTACGGAACTGCTACTATGGCTCGATTTGACGAATTGTTGAGTGAATCGATTGACAAATTCTATTTTACTGGAACATTTCTGACAATAGCGAATATTGTCTTTTCAATATTTCTATTCGTGAAAGCGGAATGGATTGCTAAAAAACTAATAAAAGCGGACAATGAAATAAAAACGGAACTGAACGCTGAATCTCTGACAAAAGTGATTTTATTGACAGTCGGAATTATTTGGTTAGCGAAATTGATTTATCTAATTCCTGATCTAGTTGAATACTGTTCTAAATTTATTTCGAGCATGAATGGAAATGAAGAAATTGAATTACCTGATTTTGCGATAGCGAATTATATTCTAAAAACGATTTTGACACTAATAATAATATTCCGAATTGAAAAAATATCGAATTGGATTATAAAGAAAATATAAAAATACGTTGCACAACAATGTGTATAATTCATTGCTAGTTATAGCCTACTTACAAAAGTCCTCGCGGACTTTCTATCTGTGATTTATTTACTAACTTTAGTGCTTAAACACGCAACGAAATCATACACTAGACCGTTAGCCATAATTATGACCGAACGCTAACTAATTTATCGAATTTGATTGTTTTTTTGGAGTCATCTAAAGACAATTTATATAAATCTTCTGACTGGATACACTCTAAAACTTTTTTATATAAATAAGCTTTTGATTCATCCGTAATGTTATCCGAACCTTGAGAACCTGTTTTAGGATGGACAAACATTAAATACAAAGAATCATTTTTGATTACTAATAAAAAGTAAACTCTAAAACCACCTCGACCACCTAATCTCTTTTTTATATATGGAACATCAATACTGTGGTTTAATCTTACACCTGAACAAAGCTGTTCGGTTGACTTTCCAAAAAAATAAGTGATAATTTCTTGCTCTATTGTTTTATAGGATTTTTTAGATTTTAATTTATCAAATTCAACCTTAAAATCTTCTAAACAATACAATTTCATATCTACACAAGAGAAAGTTTTGAAGTAGTTTCAACAAAATCGGGCATTTCTGGAAGAAAGAAAAATACAGATTCTAAGTCCTCATAGGCTTCTTTTAATTCATCAATAGAATTTTTGAAATCTTTTATTTCTTCTTTAGCGATTCCTTTTCTTCTAAAAGAATTCATTGAAATAAATTGTCTGATTAAAGAAGTTCTTAAATCTTTAGCAGATGAAATTAAATCATTTAAAAGCATTAAACTTTCTTCGTCTAACTCATTAAACCAAGTGATTTTTTCAATTCTTTCACTGACATTATAAATCTTATCGGTCTTTTCTTTTAAACTACTTTTAAAATCAAGAATAGCGTCCAAAAGTGAATTCACTCTTTCTTCGTCCATTAAAGGAGCTTTCTTCTCTTGATAAGAAAAACTTCTGACATTAGAAAAAGTGTTAACAATTTCTGATTTATGTGATAAACATTCCATCTCGAACAACAGTTTTATAATGTGAATTTACAAAATATTAAGCAAATATAAATAACTATGGCTAACAACGTATATAAAAAATAGCTAATTCTGTGCCAAATATTATTGTATTGCTCATTTAATAACGTTATTTTAGTCGGAAAAGTAAGCGTTTCTTTACACGCTACTTTTCATATACAAGACCGTTAGCTGTAATTTGAACAAAACTTTATGGTAGAAAAAAAAGACATCGAAAAATTAATTATTCAGAACAAAAAAAGTACTCTGAAAAATCATTGGAACGATGCGTTTTTTTACAACACAACAAAATACAGCGGAGAAATAAAACCGAATGAACTTTTAATTTGGAGGTCAGCACATTTTTTAAGAAGAGCTTATCCTATTTTTCATCTGACTTTTAACCAAGATGGAGAACTGAACGGAATAAAAACTGAAAAGAATCTTTATCACAAACTTCTGAATAAAATATCAATCGGATTTTTTATTGTACTTGCTTTGGTTTTGTTATTTACGACTGAATTTAAGACTGCCATCATTGGAATAATCGGAATTACTATAATTGGAATTTTATTGCATTTAGTAATGTCAAAAGCAAAAAAATACGAGACAAAAATTCTGACTGACGAATTAAAAGATGCCATAGAAAATTTAGAACGCGAAAATAATCCTGAACTTATAAATAAACCGAAAACGGAATTAAAGAAAGAAAAGGTTAAAGAATGGACTTTTACAAAGATTTTGACAAGACTATTGCTCTATCCATTCTGTCTATTAATGCTTTATTTATGTATTTTAATGATTTTAAATCCTGAGTCACATTACCCAAGACAAAGACCATTAGGAATTATAGGAATCATAATAATTGGAGGATATTTAGTAGCTGACATAATGATTATTGTAAAAAATATAATAAAAAATAAAAACTACAGCTAACACCGTGTATAATTAATTGCTTTGTTCTTGCTTACTTGCGAAAATTCCTGCGGAATTTTCACGGGTTCGTGAAAGTTTGCTAACTTAGTTGCTGAACCACGCAACTAACCATACACAAACACGTTGGCTGCAAGCTTGACTCGTCCTGAAATAAGGCTACATAATTCGAAACAATTATGTACAAAAATGACAAAGTAATTAGACGGTATTCAGAACCTTTCAAACTGAAAATTTTAGCCGAACTTACAACCGGTAAACACACAAAGAGCGAACTTTGTAAACTCTACTCTATTGCACCTACAACAGTCAATGAGTGGATTAAAAAGTATAATCGTAAAGACTTAATGGATACAAGAGTAAAAGTGGAAACTAAAGACGAAATATCCAGAATCAAAGCCCTTCAAAAAGAGATTGAACAGCTTAAAAAACTATTACTAAAAAAGGATCTTGACGCTATGGTATTGGATTCCTACCTAGAAGTAGCTGCAGAAGATCTAGGCTATAAATCAGTTAATGAGCTAAAAAAAAAGCTAAGTATAAAGCCTTAACAAAAGCTATTGAGAAATATAAGGGATTTACTTCTTTAACAACTATAACCCATTGTTTTGGACTTAAACGAGATGCTTATTACAAGTATAAGCACAGAGCTGATAAGCGTTTAAGATTAGAACAACAAATTATAGAAATTGTACGTAAAAGACGTAAATCCCTTCCTAGAGAAGGAGTGCGTAAACTCGAAAAATCACTAAAAGACGATTTTGTAAAAGCCAACTTAAAAGTCGGCAGAGACACTTTATTTAATGTCCTTAGAAAACATAATATGCTTACTCTTAGAAAGAAAACCAGTGCCAGAACCACAAACTCTTATCATCGTTTTTATAAATACAATAACTTGATAAAGGATATGGAAGTTACAAGGCCAAATCAAGTGTGGGTAAGCGATATAACCTACATAAGAACAGTTAAAGGTTTTTGTTACTTAGCTTTAATAACTGATATGTATTCTCGTAAAATTGTGGGCTACGACCTTAGTGATAGCCTAGAACTCAAAGGATGTGTAAGAGCACTAAATAAAGCCATATATCAAGCCAAAAACATTAATCAGCTTATTCATCATTCAGACAGAGGTATACAATATTGCAGTAATGTATACACGCAAATATTAAAAAGAAAAAAGATAGATATTAGTATGACCGATGAGAATCATTGTTACGAAAATGCCATGGCTGAGCGTGTAAATGGCATATTAAAAGACGAATTCTATCTCGACCAGACCTTTGATAACGTAGCACACGCGAAAAGAGCTGCAAAAAATGCAATTAATTTATACAACGAAATAAGATTACATTTATCTTTAAACTATAAAACACCTAATATGGTATATAAATTATCAGCTTAATTCAATTTTAACCTGTAGCCATATTTCAGGACGAGACAGCTGAAACGAAAAAAATGAAAGAAACTATGAAAAATTTAATCATTCTACTTTTTTTAATTCCAATAGGATTGAAAGCACAAGATAATCCTTTGACAATTTTCAAATCATTAGAAAATTATATTTGGATTGCTGAAGGAAAATGGGGAGATGGAAGTACATTTAAGCAAGAGATAAATTTGGAATTTTCATTGGACAACAAAATAATCAAAGTAGAATCTATGGGATTCATAAATAAAGAACAAACTGAATTTGGTTTGAGAAATCACGGAATCCGACAATATGATGAAAAATTAAAAAAAATAAGGTTTTGGGAATTCGATATTTTTGGAAATCTAACAGAAGGAACCGTTGAGGGTGACGGAAAAAATTTGATTTATAAGTATGATTACGGAGGAACGTTTGTAACTGAAATGTGGATTTATAAAAATGAAAAAACATACGCCTTTATTGTAGGTGTTTATGAAAATGGCGAATGGAAACAAAAATTTCTTGAAACTGAATTTACAGGTACACTAAAATAAAGCCAGACAGCCAACAATGGCTATAAGTAATTGCTTGTTCTTGCCTACTTCTGAAAATCCTCGCGGATTTTCAGTTTGGTGTGTACTTGCAAAGTTAACTGCTAAACCACGCAACTACTCATAGCCGAGACCGTTACCATACATTTGAGAAATGAGCATAATCGGAACTAATTTAATGTTTGTACTTATAAAAATCGTGAGCGAAAATAACGCTAACGAAGTCAAATTATATTTAAGTTCGAGTAACTTTTTTTCAAAAGAATTTAATCCAACTGATTTTAAAAAAAACGAACTAACTCTTATCGGAATTGAAAACCGAGAAAAACTGATTTTGGAATTAAACAATTATCTGAATTGCTATATTGACATTGAGAGGTTAGAAAACGGAAAACTTGACTTTTGGAGTGACCAAACTCAAATCGGAGAATTCACAGTAGACAAAATTGAGGAAAAGACAACTGATTTTGATAAAACGGATTGGATTGAAAGCTATGAATACTTGCTAAATGAGTATTTTAAAAAAGAGGAAATAAGTTCCAAAGAGATTAAATTGAATAATGAATTTATAAATAAACTTGAAAAATTTATTGAGCAAGAGCGAATTAAAAATGAACAAAAATCTGACTTTTTTAAGACGGACTCAAATAAACTGAATTCTATAAAAGAGAAATCTGATTTGATTGACAAATTTGAAAATATAAAAAATCAATATCTGACTGAATTAAAAAAAATATAAAAACGTATGGTAACACCGTGTATAGCTCATTGCAGCTGAATTCCTAATCGGAATTCAACGCTTATTCGCTATCTTTGGGTTACGGCGGAAAATCATAGCTGATTTCCCGCAACGCGCCATACACAAAACCGTTGTAGGTAATTTAAAAATGACGAAAAACATACTTTTATTATTCCTTCTAATTACAATCAAATCGTATTGTCAAAAAGTCAATATTTCGGAATTGAATGGAGATTGGATAAAATATAAGATTGAGATGAAAGACGGCAGTAGTTTAATTGACCGTTTCTTGACTGACTCTTCTTACGTTAATTACACTTTTAAAAAATTGGAAATGTGTACACCCATAGAGTAAATGAGGTTTGTTTTCCATTCTCATTAAATCAAAACTTTATCAAAACATCTTCAACTTCTGGCTACGATATAGAAAGAGTAAAAAATGATACGCTGATTCTCTGTGAAAGAATAAGCGGAATGGAAAACGACAAATTAAAGAGGTTCTATTTGGTTAGAGAACAAAAATTATTTAGCGAAATTAAAGATGAAAAAGGAGAAAGTAAAAATCAAGTTGCAAATGAATTCTATACACCAACTTTAAAGTCGAGTTTAATGCTTGAACTGAACAAAGCTTTTAAGAAAAAGCACAGTAACTTTAAAGCTAAAGGAATTATCACGATTGATTTAAAAAATAAGGAGATAAATACAACAATTAATTACTCTAACACATCTGATTCGAGTAAAATTAAAAGAGTAAAAAAAGTAATTGACAAGTCATATAAACTTTGGAAGTTAGATAAATTCGAACACCTTGAAAAGCTTGAAATGCCATTTGTCTTAAAAGACGAAAAAACCAAAACATTTCGTGGAATTTCAATGAAGTTTTTTACTGATTCCTTCTATCAGTTGGACCATTTTTATGGTGGTGACACAAGAGTAATTAAAAAAGCTGGAGAATATTTCAATAAAGCAATAAAGTCTTACCAGAATAAAGATTATGAGGGTTCCATTAAAAATTTCACCAAAAGTTATGAATTAGACCCAAAAAACATAGATGCACTTTATAACAGAGCTGCAATTTTCTTTGAAACTGGAAAACTGGAATTAGCCTGTAAAGACTGGAATGAATTATCTGAACTCGGACAGAAAAAAGGAATTGAATTATTAAAAAATAACTGTAAAAAAACTACCTACAACAATGGCTATAAGTAATTGCTGGTTCTCGCCTACTTTGAAAATTCCTGTGGAATTTCCAACTTGGTGTGTACTTGTAAATTTAAGTGATAACCCACGCAACTACTCATAGCCGAGACCGTTATGTGCAAAATTGAGCAACCTATGAAAAGAAAATTTACATTATTCATTTTACTAATAAATTCATTGATTTCATTCAGTCAAATTAGTACTGAAGAGGAAAAAAAAATACGAATGAATAATAAAATAAGTGAACGACAAGAATATGAGTTCAATTTAAATACTAACGATAGTATTTTAAAAGACATTGATTTTTATGATAATCAGGGAAAACATATAAAAGATAATCGATTTAATGAAAATGGTGAAATACGTTATCAATACATAATTGAATATAACTCTGACGGATTAATGAATAAACAGACAGGTTATAAATTTGGAGAAATATCTACAATTTTGACTTACAATTATGATGAAAATGGAAATAGAACAGAGAATTTTCAACATAGTCCAGATGGTAAGCTATTAACACATCAAAAAAGAATTTATGAAAATAAGTTGAATACAGAATTATATAATAAAAATGTGAAGTTTAATACCTTTTTCTTGAGTTACAAGTATTATTATGACAATAATGGATTATTAAAGAAAACTGAAAGATTTAAAGCAAACGGAAAAAAATTTCAACTTCGAAATATGTTAATGATAAAAAGGATAACACTCTTTTCATTTATGAAAATAAAAAGAGAAAAGGAAATCTTTACTTGACAAAAAAATATAATGAAATAGGACAAATTATTGAAATGATTTATTCTAATGTTAAAAAAAGAATTGAATACAAATACGATTCTGAAAACAATTTAATTGAGGAATTAACCTTTGTTAATGGCGAAATAGATTCTAAAACTAAATATCATTATAAAAAATTCAGCACATAACACTGTGTATAAAAAAATGCTACATTAGTGCTTAAATAAAGATCGTTACTCTTTTGTTACGTCTGATTTTCCTACGGAAAATCCTCGCTCACAAAAACGCAACTTTTCATACACAAACACGTTAGGGGCAATTTAAACCAGCCTTTGAATAAAATGAAAACTAAGAGAAAGATGAAAGACAAAATCAGCTTTAAAGGTATAGTAACAAAGTTATGGTTCTTGTTCATTCTGCTAATTTTGAACGTCAATATTGGATGTCAAGATAAAAGTAATAGCCACCAGAAAGTAATTGGCAAACCTGAAAAGAATACCATAATCAAGGAAAAATGGCATTGGGACAATTCAGCTAAACAAAGCGAAAGTGCTGGATATGCTCAAGTGGTAAAAGTTGGTAATACAATCTATATATCTGGAGTTCCAACATCTGATTTAAGTCCTGAAGGAATAACCAAACTATACAAAACTCTTGAACAATGTTTGAACGCTTTTGGAGCACCCCCAAAGGATGTTGTAAAAGAAACACTCTACACGACTGATATTGAGGAAATGAAAAAACACAATAATGCACGAAAAAATTTCTATCAAGGCGACTATCCAGCAGCCAGTTGGGTTCAAGTTAGCAGGCTATACGAACCAAACGCCAAATTGGAAGTAGATTTAATTGCAGAAATAACCGACCTGAATTAATAAAACAATTTCTCTGTATATGAACACCGTTATCGCTAAGAAGATTATTGAATTAAAAAACAAGGACCTAAAACTTAGAAATGAACTCATAAAAAAGGAAGAACTTTCCAATGGATATAATGAAGAAATGGAAGCATTACACAATACTAATGCAAAAGAATTGAGTCAAATAATTGACGAAATTGGATATCCGACAATAGATAAAGTTGGCAAAGAAGCAAGCGAAGCAGCTTGGTTGATTATTCAACATTCTATCGGACAGCCTGACTTTATGAAGAAGTCGGCAGAAATGCTTAAAAAAGCTGTTCAAGAAAACAAAGCTGACCCAATTAGTCTTGCATATTTGGCTGACCGAATAGCTGTATTTGAAGATAAACCCCAACTCTATGGAACTCAATTTGATTGGGACATTAATGGAGAAATGAATCCTAATCAAGTTGATGATATAGAAAAAGTAAATCAGCGTAGAAAAAATCTTGGGTTCAATTCAATTAAAGAGCAAATTGAGATTATGCAAGAAAGAGTAAGAAAGGAAAATCAAATACCGCCAGAGGATTTTGAAAAAAGAAAAAAAGAATCCAACAAATGGAGAAAATCTGTCGGTTGGATAAAATAAAAACTGCCCCTAACACCGTGTATAATTAATGGCTGGTTCTCGCCTACTTACGAAAATCCTCGCGGATTTTCTGTTCGATTTTTATTTGCTAAATTAGGTGCTTAAACACGCCACTAATCATACACAAAACCGTTGCCAGTAATTAGAGAAAATGGAATATACATTAATACTTCTTGGAATTTTTATTGTTGCAATTTCCAGAGCATATTATCTGGATTATAAAAGTGATAAAGCTGAATTTAATTTCTCTTTAAAAAATGTTGGAAAAAAAGTTATTGAATATTGTTTTGTTCTATTGATAATATTTGGAATTAAATCTGCGTACACTTATTTCATTACTTTAAATAAAACTCACGGAGTTGAATATAACTCTGAACGGTTGAAATTAGGAATCCCACAAATATCAGACAATCTAAAGCACATTCCTGAATGGTCAGAGCAATTCGAAAAGGTTTGGTATGATGAGAATTCAAAAAATGGACATTTCAAGAAAGTTGTTGAATATGGAGTTTTAAATGCAAAATCTGAAACTGACTATTACAAAAATGAAAACAAAAAAGATATTTATGTATGGTCGGAATATGATTTTACCAATAACGCGTTCGAATATTTTATGGAGAAACCTAATGATAAAGTTGCTTCAGTTACGGAAAATGGAAAACTAAAATTTGAAAAACCAAGAATAGAAAAAAAAATAAATCAATCGGAATTTGAAAAGTTTATATCTGAATAAAAACTACTGGCAACACCGTGTATAATTAATTGCTATGTTCTTCCCTACTTGCGAAAATTCCTGCGGAATTTTCACGGGTTCGTAAAAGTTTACTAATTTAGTTGCTTAACCACGCAACTAACCATACATAAACACGTTAGCAAAGATTTTGGTGCTAACTTACAATTTCAACGCAATCACTAATTTCTGTGCTTATTTTCAAACCAAAACTATGCTGGAATTTAAAGCGGAAGATTAAAGAATATTACGCAGGAATTTCTTACTCTTGTGGAACATTACGCACGAATTTAGGCTTACCCAACTTCTGATCATTAAATCAATATTATAGCAATCCTCAACTTTTGGCTGATAAGCGGAATGGCAAAACTTATGGCTGAACTGTTCGCAATTTAAAAAACTCGAAATTAGTTGATTAAATCAATCGATTATGATGTCACGAAAATTAAATTAAAACTTATTCTCTTTGCGCAAAAGATCGAAATTTTAACTCGGAGATTTTTTGGACATTTAAGTCAAAAATGAAACAACGTCTGAAAAACAAATCGTTCGAAAATATACAAAGGAGTAGTTCGCAAAAAGAAAAAACCTTAGCTAACAAAGTACTGTGGCAAAAAACAAGTAAAAACTCATTATTTTTTTACTAAAGTACTTTTATAATTTCCATCATATATTAACCCTGATTTAGCTA
>NZ_QUNH01000010.1 GCF_003387355.1 Winogradskyella sediminis | reverse complement strand
CCTACTCACGAAAAACCTCGCGGTTTTTCTATTTCGATTATTATTTGCTAACTTACTGGCTGAAACAACGCTACAAATCATATACTAAACCGTTGTGCGTCATATAAGAAAACTACAGAAATGAACAGAAAAATGAACTTAATTTCCCTCATATTCTTAATTACTGTGAACTTTTCCTGTACCGAAAATAAAAAAATCGAAAAGGAAACGAACAAATCTGTATTTCTGGAAAATTTACAAACCGACACATTAAAATTTACTTCTGGAATACGAGCTATCTTTCAAGACAGTAAAGGTGATTATTGGCTTGGAAGTCATAACGAAGGTATTAGCCATTATGATGGGAAAACTTTTGAATACTTCACAACAAATGACGGTTTAGCAAGCAATCAAATTCGTTCAATTCAAGAAGATAAAAACGGAATAATTTGGATTGGAACTGCCAAAGGTGTGTGTAGTTACAATAGAGAAAATTTCACAAGTTATTTAAGTGTGTCTAATTCCCCGAAATTAGATTGGAATGCTACAGATGGAAGTTTATGGTTTTATGCAGGAGAAGAAGATGGAATAAACCGCTTTGATGGAATTAATATGAACTATCTAATTTTTCCAAAACCTAAAAATGATAATCCGAATAAATCTTATGGTGTTACAGGTATTTCAAAAGATAAAGATGGTAAAGTTTGGATTGCAACTTATTCAGCATTGTTCAATTACGATGGCAAAACGACAAATATTTATAACCATAAAAACCTCAAGCTTAAAGACAATGAAGTTTTACACATAAGAAGTGTATTAGCAGATTCAAAAGGTAGAATTTGGATAGGAAATAATGGAATTGGCGTAATCCGAAAAAGTGGAGATTCCATAACCCATTTCTCAAAAGAACAAGGAAAACTAATTCCATTGAATGAGTTTGAAGCGAACATTAAATCACAACAATTAGATAAAAATACAGGATTACAATCAGTTTTTGCTATTGAAGAAGATTCAGAAGGAAACATTTGGTTTGGAGATAGGGATTCAGGAGCTTGGAAATATGACGGCAAGACTTTGACAAACTTTACCATTGATAGCGAATTATCTAAATCAATGATTTGGACGATCTATAATGACAATAGTAATAATTTACTTTTTGGAATGGCGAATGGAGGAGTTTATAGATTTAACGGAAAATCATTTGAGAAAATGTTCTGAAAAATAAAATACGAACGCACAACAATGTATATAAAAAATAGGCGAAATATCAGTAAAATAAAGGCTTTTGGCTCGCATCAAAGTAAGTGTTTAACTGAAAGTTTGGAGCTTCAAAATCGCCTACTTTTCATATACTAACCGTTGGGTTTAATACGAATGAAACATATAAACTACATTTTAATAATTCTATTTTTAGTTGGTTGCTCATCAACAAAGAAACTGACAGAAAACAATCCTAAACCGACAAAGTTTGTATTCAAAAAATCTATGGTTTCTTCACAAAGTGGGATATCGGATTTGGAATCAAAAAAGGATTCTTTAATTGATTCAACTTACAAACCGAATGGAAAAGATTCTTTGATGAATAAAAAACTCAAAGAAATGCAAATGACTGATTTTCTAACTCAAACACCTGAAACGGAAATTTATGTAGAAATTCTAAATGACTCTATTTGGCGTTATACCAAACAAAAAGGTAAAATGATTGGCGATTATTTTATGATTCAAAAAAATAGCGGAATTTTAAACTATTATGACAAATCCAAATCTGTCAATTATAGAAAGTATGACCTATTTGCTAAAAATCACGAATACGAAATAGTTGAAAATCGAAAAGATAGAAAGGAAATAAAGGGTTTTGATTGTTACAAATTGACTTTAATAAAAAAGGACACAGAAAGCGATTTAGGAAATACAATTTATGAGATGTATGTGACTGACCGAATTGAATTACCTATACATTCTGTAATTAATTTGACCAAACTCGTGTCGAACACTTTTCCTATGGAAATAAAAGTTTCAGAAGAAAAACTTTCCGGAATAGCTGAATTATATGAATTAATCGGAATTGAATAAAGTACTAAACCCAACAACGTATAAAAATAATTGCTATTTTGTGCTTAAATAAAGGTAGTTGCGTATTTGCTACATCTGAATTTCCTGCGGAAATTCCTCGCACGCAAACACGCAACTATTCTTATACAAAACCGTTGTGCGTCATTTGAAAACTGAAAATCTTAATGCAAGAAATTAAACTTTGGAATATAGAAGGAGAAAATGTAAAACAAGTTTCTCAATCAAAATTAGACTATGAAAACCGACTTGAAAAATGGCTGATTGAGGATATTTCTATTCTTTCAGACGGTTTAGCTGTAATTGGCAGTCAAGTTATTACAGCTTATAGTAAAAAGATTGACATTTTAGCTGTTAACCGAATAGGCGAAATAATTATCATAGAATTAAAAAGAGACAAAACATACAGAGAAATTGTTGCTCAAGCTCTCGATTATGCTACTTGGGTTAAAGATTTAAGCTACGATGAGTTGAATAGTATTTTCAACAAACATAGTAATACCGAATACAATGATTTAGGAGAATATTTCACTTCAAAATTTGAAAAGGATTCGGAAGAAATTGATTTTAACTCTGACCACAAAATGTTAATTGTTGGTTCTGAAATTGATGATTCAACCGTTAGAATAATTGACTACTTGTCAAGTGAACCTTATTCGGTTAATATAAATGCTGTAAATTTTAATTACTTCAAGGATAATAATGGGAAAGAATTTTTAGCTCAATCCTTTATCAAACCAGAAGAAAATATAACAGAAGAAAGTAGAAGTAAAAAAAGGAAAAGAGCAAAGTCAATAATCACAAAACTTTTTGAAAGTGGTAAATTAAAAGTCGGACAAAAAGTATATTTAAAACCTGCTATTGAACAGGGAGTTGAAAGGTATTTAGTAGAAGCAGAAATTATGAATACTAATCAGAACTGCTTAAAAAAACAAAATTCAGATGAACTTTATTCTTTCAGTAAGCTACGTGCATTATGGACAGACGAGTTTAACTTGCAAGATGTTAGAAAATTTTGGGGTTTTGGAGTTAGATATGATTGGATAGATGAAAACAATAAAAGTTTAAACGATATTTTAGAAGAATAAAAACGAACGCACAACAATGGCTATAAGTAATTGCTTGTTCTCGCCTACTTCTGAAAATCCTCTCGGATTTTCAGTATGGTGTGTACTTGCAAAGTTAAGTGCTAAACCACGCAACTACTCATAGCCGAGACCGTTGTGTTTCATACTACCAGCCGCATATTTTAGCACTTTTGGTTTTTGCCAACGCTAATTTCCAATGCTCTAAAAACCAAAAGAGCTAAAATTTCCCAACGCTCGAAATAATCCGAATTAAAAGTTGGAAATTCAAAATGTTTTTATAAATTTGGACAATATTTGTCTAAAATAATTTTGACCAATGAAAACATTAGGCGACACTTTAAAATGTGCCAGAGAGGAAAAAGAATTGATACTGCGAAAAGTTGCGGCTGAAGTAGATATTGACCAATCTCTGATAAGCAAATTCGAGAAAAACGAAAGAAAACCGACAATGGAACAAATCGTAAGACTTGCAAAGTTTTACGAACTTCCCGAAAGTGAACTAATCATAAATTGGTACTCTGAAAAAATTGCAGACGAACTAAAATACACAGAATCTACTTCTGAAATATTAAAAGTAGCAGAAGAAAAAATTAACTATTATAAAGCTCAAGAAAATGGAAAATAAGAAAATGAAAGTTGCAGAATTATTTGCAGGAGTTGGAGGATTTCGTCTTGGACTTGAAAAAAGCAATTACGAAGTTGTTTGGAGTAATCAATGGGAACCGTCAACCAAAATGCAACACGCATCAATGGTTTATGAAGCACGTTTTGGAAAAGAAAATCATTCTAACGAAGATATAAACGAAGTAGTAACAAGAAATGTAGAAGAAATCCCAGATCACGATTTATTAGTTGGTGGTTTTCCTTGTCAAGATTATTCTGTTGCTACTACATTACATAATTCAAAAGGTTTAAAAGGTAAAAAAGGTGTTCTTTGGTGGTCAATTCATAAAATTTTGGAGAACAAAAAGAACAAACCAAAATATCTTTTTTTAGAAAATGTTGATCGACTTTTAAAATCGCCAGCCAAACAAAGAGGTCGTGATTTTGCAGTTATGTTACAAAGTTTAAACGATTTGGGATACGCAGTAGAATGGCGAGTTATAAATGCAGCTGAATATGGAATGCCACAAAGAAGACGTAGAGTTTTCTTTATTGGCTATCATAAATCGACAGAAGTTTACAAAAGACTTCAAAAATCAAATAAAACAAATTGGCTAACAGAAGAAGGAACTATTGCAAACGCTTTTCCTGTTGCTAAAACAAATTCAATTCAAGAAGTTGAGTTAAAAGGAGATTTAGTAGAAATAACCAATAATTTCAATAAAAATGGAAAATTATCGCCTTTCCAAAATACAGGTTTATTAATAAAAGGTAAAGTTTACACAACTAAAACAGAACCAAATTATGATGGTAAGAAAACTGTTTTAGCAGACGTTTTACAAAATGGAGAAGTTACACCTGAATTTTTTATTGACGATAAAGACAAAGACAAATGGGAATATTTGAAAGGTGCAAAAACAATTGAAAGAAAATCACCAGATGGTTTTGTTTACAAATATTCAGAAGGTGGAATGATTTACCCAGATGCTTTAGACAATGCTTCAAGAACTATTATAACAGGAGAAGGTGGAAAATCACCTTCAAGATTTAAACACGTAATTGTTTCTGATAGAGGTTTAAGAAGATTGACACCAATTGAGTTAGAAAGACTAAATATGTTTCCAGATAATCATACCAAATTGGAAGGAATTACAGACACAAAGCGAGCGTTCTTTATGGGAAATGCTTTAGTTGTTGGCGTAATTGAAAAAATTGGAGAAGAACTTTACAAACAGATAAACCAATTTGAATATGCTTGATATAACTTCAGCTGATTCAATTATTGAATTTGCAAAACAACTTAAAAACCAAACTTTAAGACAAGCCTGCGGTTCAGAAATTGAAAAACACGGTTACAAAGGAAAAGGAAATTTTGGTCAAATATTAGAGAAATTCTATTTTGGGTACGAACCAAATTCTGATGCAGAACCTGATTTTTTGGAAGCAGGTCTTGAATTAAAAACAAGCCCTTTAAAGACTCTCAAAAACGGAGAATATCGTTCAAAAGAAAGGCTAGTCTTAAACATAATCAACTATTTAGAAGTTCATAAAGAAAAATTTGAAACAAGTTCGTTTTGGAAGAAAAACGCACATCTACTTTTGGTATTTTATCTTCACGACAAAGATTTAGACTTACTTGATTATTTAATAAAATTAGTTGACGGTTGGCAATATCCAAACGAAGATTTAAAAATTATTAAACAAGATTGGGAATTTATCAACCAAAAAATCAAAGACGGAAAAGCACACGAATTATCCGAAGGAGATACGTTTTATCTTGGAGCTTGTACAAAAGGCTCAACTGCTCTAAAATCATTCAGAGACCAACCGTTTAATAAAGAACAAGCAAAACAACGAGCGTATTCTTTAAAGCAAGGTTATGTAAATCACATAATCGCGAATATTGCTCAAGAAGAAACTGCTGTTTACGGAAAAATAATTGAACAACCTGAAATTTTAGAGAAAGTACGTTCAATAGAAGAAATAGTAATTCTAAAATTCCACCCATTTTATGGAAAATCCGCAGAACAAATTGAACAAGAATTAGGTTTAGAATTAAACCAAAAAGCCAAAAGTTATTTTGCAAATCTTACAAATGCTATTCTTGGACTTGAACTCGGTCAAAAGATAGAGGAATTTGAAAAAGCAGATATTCAAGTAAAAACTATTCGACTTAAAGAAAATGATTTACCAAAAGAAGATATTTCGTTTCCAACATTTGAATATCAAGAGCTTGTAGAAACAGATTGGGAAGATTCAGATTTTAAGAACATTTTGGAAAGTAAATTTTTCTTTGTGTTCTATCAATTTGAGGGAGAGAATTTGATTTTAAGAAAAGTGAAGTTTTGGAATATGCCTCATTCCGACATTCTTGAAGCCAAAAATGTTTGGGAAGAAATGGTTAGAACAGTTCTAAAAGGAGAAATTGTAAAAGAAGTAACTGACAAAGGAAAAAGAAAAACCTATTTTCCAAAGAAAACCGAAAACAGAATAAGTCACGTTAGACCACACGCAAGAAATGCAGCAGATACTTATGAATTACCTGTCACAGATAAATTAACAGGATTGACTGAATATACAAAGCATTGTTTTTGGTTAAACGCAAGGTATGTGAAAGACGAAATATATCTGAAATAAGCCAACGCTAAAAGCCATACACATTTGCAATTCGCTACAGCCATTACACAAGCCAAAAATTGCAAAAGAGTATGTCTTTGCCAACGCTAGCAAGTTTGCGGAAAAAAGTACGAAAACACAACAACGTATATAAAAAATAGCGGTTTAATCGCTTAATCGAAAGAAAATGAATAAATTAGAGGTCATTGTTAATCTGAAAAATTAGTGAGTAAAATCCGCTACTTTTCATATACAAGACCGTTCTACGCAATTTGACCAAACCAAGAAAATGATAGTAAAATATAAAAAATCCGTTATTGAAATAACAAATGAATCTGATTTGGATTCAGCGGAATTTGGTCAGAGATTTAAGAAACAATATCCAGCCGATTTAGGAATAGAATCGGAATATAAACCTTCTTCAAAACACGGAATTCGAATAACAGAAAACGGAATTGAAAAGTGTAGTGCATTATTATTGGAATCTGGAGGAGCAACTGGAATTTCTGAAAATTCATTTCTAATTAAAAATGACCGAATTTACATTTGTTGTTCTGACCAAATATATTCTCTGAATTTAATGGACTTATCAGCGAATTGGAGAAATCAATATGACGTTGCAACTTGTTTCGGAATTTATGAATTTGACGAAGATTTTATCATTCACGGAGAAATTCAAGTTAGCCGAATTGATAAAAATGGAGAAACTAAATGGAATTTTAGTGCGAGAGATATTTTTGTAAATCCAAATGGAAAAACGGAATTTAAAATTATTGAAAACAGAATTGAATTAATAGATTGGGAAGGTTATAAATATGAACTGAATGGAGAAGGAAAAATATTAACGGAAATAAAAACTGCGTAGAACAACGTGTATAGCTCATTGCGGCTGAATTCCTAATCGGAATTCATTGCAATTTGCTATCTTTCGGTTACGGCGGAAAAGTCCGTTGGACATTTTCCGCAACGAGCCATACACAAGACCGTTACCCACAATTATGAAAAAAGCCTTTGCGATAACATTAATGATTATTTCTCTGATTTTTACTTCTTGTAAAAAAGAGAATAAAACAGCTGAAAAAGAAAACTCTGAAATTGAATTCGTAATTCTTGGAACAGCTAAAAACGGAGACGGAAAAAAATTAGGTCTTCATATTCCAAGCTTAGGAATGGACAATCGACTAACTTCCGAAATTGTAAATGGTAAATTTGAATTTAAAGGCAATTTACCAAATCCAGAAAGAGCTGAAATCGCATTCGATAACGAATTAGAAGAATTTGACGGAATGTATTCTGTTTATGACGTTTATCTAACAAAAGATACTTTAAGAATCAATGTTACAGTTGATGAAAGAGATGAAAATTTATATTTTTCGGAAAATTCATTTGAAGATAATGGAGTAAACACTTATTATCAAAATAACAAAAATAAATATTGGGAAGCTTATAATGGTTTGTCCTATAATCCTAGAGATAGCGTTCTAATGGATAGTTTGAGAAAATATGTTTTTCCTAAAGTTCGAGAAAATGTAATCAAAGTAAATACAGAAATTTTTAGCGATAAGAAGAATACAATTATTGGCTTAAATAATCTGAAATATATTTTTGACAACAGATTTGTTTTTGACTTCAAAGAAATGAGTAGTGAACAAAAAAAATCAATTAATGAATATTTTAATAACATCGACGAGTCATACATAAATTCACCTGATTACACAGTTGTAAGTTCACATATAAAAAGAATGAATAACGTAAACTTCGGTAAGCAATTTATGGACTTCTCTCTACCTGATATTTCGGAAAAAGATTCTCAATTATCTAAAATAATATCACAGAATGAATTTACTGTTTTAGATTTTTGGTGGTCAGGTTGTGCACCTTGTAGAAAGTTTAATCAAGAAAGTAAAGAACATTATAAAAAATTAAAAGAAAACGGAATTGAAATAGTATCTATTAACGTAGATGACGGAATGAAAAAATGGCAAAGAGCATCTGAAAAAGATAGTATCGATTGGATAAATCTTTATGCTGGAACTAATTCCAAAATTCAATCAGACTACAATGTTGTTGCTTTTCCGACTACGATAATATTTGATAAAAATAAACAACGAGTAGATTTTGACTTTCATAAAGCAACTGAACTTTTGAAACTAAAATCGAAAAAATAACTGTGGGTAACCACATGTATAATTAATTGCTTGGTTCTATCCTACTTACGAATATTCCTGCGGAATATTCTATTCGGTTTTTATTTGCTAAATTACGTGCTTAACCACGCAACTAATCATACACATACACGTTGGCAAACATTTTGAACATCACGCACAAAATATGAATAAAAAGAAAAAATTACCGATTACGATTTTAAAATCTTTGGAATCATTTGTTAATCTGACTGGTGAAAAGTTCAAAATAATTGACCCAAAAGACAATTTACTATACGTTTTAGATATTGATAATACTTCAGATTTTTATTTTAAGATTGAACAATATAAGAAAATGCAAAACGGTTCATTTCAGTTCTTAATGGACAGAAAACCCAAAAATGTAAATGAAAACGGAAACCATCGAGGCTGGATTGAAATAAAAAATCTAGAAGCTCAATTTAAAAGTTGGCTAAATCTTCTTGACCAATACGAAACAACGGAATCATTCTTTGACGACCCAATATTAAAGTCAAATGCAGAAAGATTTTTTCAAAAATTCGACATAATAGACGAAAATGCAGATATAGAAACTTTCGACTTGGAACAACAAATATTTCTTGAACAATATCTTGACGAATCAAAAGAAAAATTAAAGAAGCTTAAAGAAAAACAACCACCTGAAAAAGTTGTTGAAATTGAGATTTTAGAGAAAGAAACAGAGGAAATTAAAAATGCTCTCACGATTGAATCCAAAAAAAAGATAATGGTTCGACTTTCGAGATTTTGGGGAAGAGCTCAAAAAACTGGATTACAAGTAATAAAAGAAATTTTTGTTAGTGTAACTGCGGAATTAGCTAAAAGAATAATGCTTGGTTCATAATTTAAAAAAACGATTTGCCAACACCGTATATAACAAATAGCTACGTCTTTTCTAAACCGGAAATTTTGGTATATTTGGTAAACCACCAAATCTTTTGATTTGGCATTTTAAACAGAAAAGATAAATACAAAATACAAAAGTTTTGGCTTGTGGCGAGATTGAAAAATAAGTCATAATTTTACGCTACTTGTCATATACAAACACGTTGCCAATAATTTGAACTAAACTACTAAATGAAAGCATTTTCAAAAATATCTTGGTTAGAATTTCCTAAAATATATACTCAAAATATAATTGAAGAAATCAACTCAAAGGGTAAAGATTACATTCTAAAAGTCGATGAAAATGAATACATCAATTATTTAATCGAAAAATATCGACTAGAACCATTAAAAATACTTTTGGAAACAGAAGAGGTTTCTAACCCAATTAAATCTCAAGAACAAAGAAATGATGGTTTTGGGAGAATATTTATGGCAAATTCTTGGACTTTCAGAATAACTTATCGATTTGAGGGAAGTGCAGATTTATTTGCTATCAAACCGAATCCATATTCCTATTCTACTTATGATATAGATGTAAATAGACGAAATAGTACTGTTTCTTTTCAGATTAAAATTTTTAGACAAGATGCAGCGGAATTTAAAAGAGAAAAATCTTCTTGTTATCAAGATGCTTTTGCTAATTTAAATACAGTCAATGACCACGTTTCTCAATCAAACGTTACATTTGACGATAGTATAAGAGCATTATTTCTTCGAGAGAAAAACAAGTATAAAGAAGAAAATGATTTTTTCGCAGCAATTAATGTAAAAGTAAATGAAAATACACAATCAATATTTTCAGCGCCAACCATAAAAAAGAAAATAATTAAACAACCTTCAGTCGCTAAAAATAAAGAATTTAACTCTGTTCCATCAATGAGTCAAGAAATGTATGAAGATGTTTTAAAGGTAATTTATGACTCTGGGAAAAGTATGGAAAAGAAACCTGCTTTATACATTGGCAAAGATGAAGAAGGTTTAAGAGACCAATTTTTATTTGTATTGGAAACAAGATATGAAGGAACTACAGCAACTGGAGAAACTTTTAATCGTGGTGGTAAAGCGGATATTATATTAAAATACGCTGATGATGGAACAAACTTATTTATTGCAGAATGTAAATTTTGGCACGGTAGTTCGGAATTTCTAAAGGCAATATCACAGCTATTTGATAGATATTTAACTTGGAGAGATTCGAAAGTTGCAATTATGATTTTTGTCCAAAATAAAGATTTTTCTAACGTGCTGAAAACTATAAAATCAGACATATCAAATCACGATTACTATTTAAAATACAACGGAGATAAAGGAGAATCATCTTTCTCTTATGATTTTCATTTACCACAAGACAATGACAAAAAAGTTGAAGTAGAAATAATGACTTTTCACTTCGACAAAAAATAAAAACTATTGGCAACACCGTATATAATTTATTGCTAGTTATAGCTTACTTACGAAAATCCTCGCGGATTTTCTATTCGGTTTTTATTTGCTAAATTTAGTGCTTAAATCACGCAACAAACCATATACAAACACGTTGGCAACAAGCTGAAAAACTCACTCATTTGAATAAAACGAAAAGAAATAAATTAATCATTTTCCCAATCCTATTGATATTAGGGTTTTTTCTGTTTTATAAATTTATGACTTACGACAGAAATTATACTTGGTCAAAAGAATACTCATTTGAAGTTGAAAACGCTGTAAAAAATCTGGACTTTGAATTTCAAAAATCGGAGAAAATAAATACTGAAAACATTAAATTACCGAATGAAAAGTGGATTAAACTCAAAATCCAAAAAGTGTTGAGTAAAGTAGATTTAATGAATTATGGAACGGAATTCGGAGAAAAAATCACTCTGAATTCAATTAAATCGGAACAGTCACTAATTTGCAAAGGTTGGTGTTTGAGCGACCATTTAATCGGAATTGAAATTGAGCATAAAAATATTGACTCAAAAACATTAGAAAAAATAAAACAACGATTTGAAAGCCATTTTCCGAATTATAAATTAATTTGGACTGAATTATAAACTGAAAAAATAAAGCCAGTTGCCAACAACGTATATAAAAAATTGCTGGTTTCTAGCTTAACCAATGTTAGTTGCTTGTTTTGTTACGTCTGATTTTCCTTCGGAAAATACTCGCACACAAAACCGCAACTTTCCATATACAAAACCGTTGGCAAACATTACACAGAACAATGCGGAAATACGAAAATGTTGAATATACAAATCCATATGAATTATTATTCTTACTTGGTTCAACTGTAGC
>NZ_QUNH01000009.1:10000-12719 GCF_003387355.1 Winogradskyella sediminis | reverse complement strand
TCCTATTTGTATTATTTACAAACTTCCATGCTAATTCTAATTCCTTATTTACATTCATAGCTATTTTTTCTCTATCAAAGTATTAATATAACAAAATCGGTACTAACTAATAGCAAACAGAACTATTAAAAAAGGAGTAAAAAACAAAAAACCCTTACTAGATCACTAGTAAGGGTTTTCAAAAAAGGCGGCGACCTACTCTTCCACAGTAAAGCAGTACCATCGGCGCAAACGGGCTTAACTACTCTGTTCGGAATGGTAAGAGGTGAGCCCCGTCGCTATAACCACCTTAAGTTTTTATTCTGATATCATCAGAACTTGGGTTGTTATAAATAATCAACACTAATATTGTTGACATATTGAAAAAATCACATGATATATAAGTAACAAGTACTATATAAAAAAACACCGTACAATAAGCCTATGGGTTATTAGTACTACTCGGCTATGACATTACTGCCTTTACACCTATAGCCTATCAACGTGGTAATCTTCCACGACCCTTTAAAGAAATCTCATCTTGTGGTGGGTTTCGCGCTTATATGCTTTCAGCGCTTATCCCTTCCGAACGTAGCTACCCTGCAATGCTCCTGGCGGAACAACAGGTACACCAGAGGTTCGTCCAACTCGGTCCTCTCGTACTAGAGTCAGATCCACTCAAATTTCTAACGCCCACTGTAGATAGAGACCGAACTGTCTCACGACGTTCTGAACCCAGCTCGCGTGCCACTTTAATGGGCGAACAGCCCAACCCTTGGGACCTTCTCCAGCCCCAGGATGTGACGAGCCGACATCGAGGTGCCAAACCCCCCCGTCGATATGAGCTCTTGGGGGAGATCAGCCTGTTATCCCCGGCGTACCTTTTATCCTTTGAGCGATGGCCCTTCCATACGGAACCACCGGATCACTATGCTCTACTTTCGTACCTGATCGACCTGTATGTCTCTCAGTCAAGCTCCCTTATGCCATTGCACTCTACGCACGGTTACCAAGCGTGCTGAGGGAACCTTTAGAAGCCTCCGTTACTCTTTTGGAGGCGACCACCCCAGTCAAACTACCCACCAAGCACTGTCCTTTCTTTGAAAGTTAGACTCTAGATAAGCAAAGGGTGGTATTTCAACAATGACTCACGCACGCCTGGCGACGCACGATCGAAGTCTCCCACCTATCCTACACATTACTTATCCAAAACCAATACTAAGCTATAGTAAAGGTGCACGGGGTCTTTTCGTCCCACAGCGGGTAATCGGCATCTTCACCGATACTACAATTTCACCGAGCTCATGGCTGAGACAGTGTCCAGATCGTTACACCATTCGTGCAGGTCGGAACTTACCCGACAAGGAATTTCGCTACCTTAGGACCGTTATAGTTACGGCCGCCGTTTACTGGGGCTTCATTTGAGATCTTCGAAGTAAACTTCTAAACCCTCCACTTAACCTTCCAGCACCGGGCAGGTGTCAGGCCCTATACATCATCTTTCGATTTAGCAGAGCCCTGTGTTTTTGATAAACAGTCGCCTGGACTTTTTCACTGCGGCCCCCCAGAAGGGGGCGACGCTTCTCCCGAAGTTACGCGTCAATTTTGCCTAGTTCCTTAGCCATGAATCTCTCGAGCACCTTAGAATTCTCATCCCAACTACCTGTGTCGGTTTAGGGTACGGGCTGCTTCACTCGCTTTTCTTGGAAGTCGATTTGCTAGATTATCACCTTGACCGTAGTCTCAGTGTACTATCGGGCAGTTACCTGTCCCTTCAACGTACTATTCCGTCAGTACGCACTAACTTTTCGCCTCCGTCACTTTTAGTGTGAGCAGGTACAGGAATATTAACCTGTTGTCCATCCACTACCCCTTTCGGGTTCGCGTTAGGTCCCGACTAACCCTCAGCTGATTAGCATAGCTGAGGAAACCTTAGTCTTTCGGTGTGCGGGTTTCTCGCCCGCATTATCGTTACTTATGCCTACATTTTCTTTTGTAGCTTCTCCAGCATCCCTCACAGAACACCTTCGACGACACTACAATGCTCCCCTACCACTTTTTCAAGTCCATAGCTTCGGTAATATGTTTATGCCCGATTATTATCCATGCCGAACCGCTCGACTAGTGAGCTGTTACGCACTCTTTAAATGAATGGCTGCTTCCAAGCCAACATCCTAGCTGTCTAAGCAGTTCAACCTCGTTTATTCAACTTAACATATATTTGGGGACCTTAGCTGATGGTCTGGGTTCTTTCCCTCTCGGACATGGACCTTAGCACCCATGCCCTCACTGCTGATGAACATTTTATAGCATTCGGAGTTTGTCAGGAATTGGTAGGCGGTGAAGCCCCCGCATCCAATCAGTAGCTCTACCTCTATAAAACTATAAATCAACGCTGCACCTAAATGCATTTCGGGGAGTACGAGCTATTTCCGAGTTTGATTGGCCTTTCACCCCTACCCACAGGTCATCCGAAGACTTTTCAACGTCAACCGGTTCGGGCCTCCACTGTGTGTTACCACAGCTTCACCCTGCCCATGGGTAGATCACACGGTTTCGCGTCTACCACTACTAACTAAAACGCCCTATTCAGACTCGCTTTCGCTACGGATCCGGACCTGAAGTCCTTAACCTTGCTAGCAACGGTAACTCGTAGGCTCATTATGCAAAAGGCACGCCGTCACAGATCAAGTCTGCTCCGACCGCTTGTAAGCGTATGGTTTCAGGTTCTATTTCACTC
>NZ_QUNH01000009.1:5000-7500 GCF_003387355.1 Winogradskyella sediminis | reverse complement strand
AATGTTACCGTTCGACTTGCATGTGTTAGGCCTGCCGCTAGCGTTCATCCTGAGCCAGGATCAAACTCTTCATCGTTAAATTTTAAGTCTTACGACTATATCTTTAACAACTAATAGGAATTTATCTAGTACTCTAAATGATCTATTCTCTTGTTATAACTAACCGTTTCCAGTTAGTTCTTACGCTGTCAATTCAATATGTTAATGAACTTTCTCTTTACTTTCTCTTAACACTATTGCGCTAAGCGGGTGCAAATATAAAACCCTTTTTTCATTCTCACAACTTTATTTTAAAAAAAATAATTTATTTTTCTAAAGCTAATTTTGTCTGGTAATGAACGTCTGAAACTTGACTACTTGTCTTTGTTTCGGGGTGCAAATATAAAACCCTTTTCTAAACCCACAAGCCCTTTTTAATTTTTATTTTAATCTTTTTTTTAAGACCCTTGAAACCACTATCTTATACCCTAAATCTTTTTTGTTTTTAATTCCTTGATGGCGTGTGTGGCCCATGTGCGCCGATAAAAACCAACGACCTGGACAAGCTAGAACCATAACAAATAAGTGCGTTAGCGGTAGTAGCGGCATCCTTTTTTGTTTCTATATTCTCTTTATATAAAGTAGACAATCTTATATTATAGATAGCAATCATTATAAAATAAGGGTTAAACACATATAAATACAAGTATTTATTATATGTTCTATCCCTAAGATAAAGACGCATCGGTCCTACTTCATAGAATGGTCCTGAATTAAGTTTAGATATTTATTAAAGAATCGTAATATGAATTTAATAGAAAATGAATCAAAAACTATTAAAGGTATTAAAATAGTATCTAAAATTTTGTCATTAGTCGTTATTTCTGGAATTACAAAATATGTTATTAGTACAATAGAGATGTACATCAAACTTAATCCTATAATAGATTGTCTGACATTTTATTAAAATAGAGAATTATTTTCAACAGCAAGATTTCCTACTGAAGTCATAGTTGATCCAGCATTCTCAACCCGAAGTTCAGGAATGTCAATAGGAATAGCACAAAAAAACTACTTCTGAACATAATTACGACGACCATCATGATTTAATTTGGAAAAATAAAACACAACAAGATGGTAAATATATAATTCTGTACCGGCAAGTCAATCCATAGCTCCAACAAGATGATTATGAATAAAAAAATATTTAAAATATGGAAATTACAATTCTATTAAAATAAGTACAACAATGTAAAAAATATTATGACCCTCGCAGATAATAATGGAGCGAACCAAGAGATCTTAACCAAAAGCATAAACCGTTTAACAAATTGTTTAGGTCTTATATTATTAGGTTCTACTTTGGTACGTTTAGCCTTAAGCAATTGTGAAAAGCAACTATACATTCCAACGCTTATTATTGTCTTTATACTTTGTATTGCTACAATTACATTTCTATTTATCGATACCAATACCATTTTAGATGGCATATTCAAGAAAAAAAAGCAAAATGGTGTCTTTTTTATTTGATTAATTTATAAAATCCTTAGTTTCTTAGACCCAGAAACGCAGTTGTCTCTTAAGCTACTAATTAATCACGAGATTTACGTCATTAAATTATGATTAGCCCAATTCATCGAAAGTCAAATTGGTATTTCACTTAATTGATTCTATAATATTAAGAAAAGATTCTCGTTGGTGCTTTTAAAGACCAACTATTTATGTTATTCAAAAAGAAAAAGTAAACCGTATTATACGTTACTCATAAAACATAATTTCTCTTACTACAAAAAAGGAGTAAAAAACAAAAAACCCTTACTAGATCACTAGTAAGGGTTTTCAAAAAAGGCGGCGACCTACTCTTCCACAGTAAAGCAGTACCATCGGCGCAAACGGGCTTAACTACTCTGTTCGGAATGGTAAGAGGTGAGCCCCGTCGCTATAACCACCTTAAGTTTTTATTCTGATATCATCAGAACTTGGGTTGTTATAAATAATCAACACTAATATTGTTGACATATTGAAAAAATCACATGATATGTAAGTAACAAGTACTATATAAAAAAACACCGTACAATAAGCCTATGGGTTATTAGTACTACTCGGCTATGACATTACTGCCTTTACACCTATAGCCTATCAACGTGGTAATCTTCCACGACCCTTTAAAGAAATCTCATCTTGTGGTGGGTTTCGCGCTTATATGCTTTCAGCGCTTATCCCTTCCGAACGTAGCTACCCTGCAATGCTCCTGGCGGAACAACAGGTACACCAGAGGTTCGTCCAACTCGGTCCTCTCGTACTAGAGTCAGATCCACTCAAATTTCTAACGCCCACTGTAGATAGAGACCGAACTGTCTCACGACGTTCTGAACCCAGCTCGCGTGCCACTTTAATGGGCGAACAGCCCAACCCTTGGGACCTTCTCCAGCCCCAGGATGTGACGAGCCGACATCGAGGTGCCAAACCCCCCCGTCGATATGAGCTCTTGGGGGAGATCAGCCTGTTATCCCCGGCGTAC
>NZ_QUNH01000008.1 GCF_003387355.1 Winogradskyella sediminis | reverse complement strand
CCTACTTACGAATATTCCTGCGGAATATTCTCTGGCAAGTAAAAGTTTACTAATTTAGTTGCTTAACCACGCAACTAACCATACACAAACACGTTAGCAAAGATTTTGGTGCTAACTTACAATTTCAACGCAATCACTAAATTCTGTGCTTATTTGCATCCCAAAATACGCTGGAATTTAAAGCGGAACATTAAAGAATATTACGCAGGAACTTCTTACTCTTGCGGAACGTTACGCACGAATTTAGGCTTACCCAACTTCTGATAATTAAATCAATATTATAGCAATCCTCAACTTTTGGCTGATAAGCGGAATGGCAAAACGTACGGCTGAACTGTTCGCTGTTTAAAAAACTCGAAATTAGTTGTTTAAATCAATCAATTCTGATTTCACGAAAATTTAGGTTGAAAAACAAAACTAATTCTCTTTGCGGAAAAGATTGAAATAATAATTCGGAGATTTTTTTGACATTTAAGTAAAAAATGAAACAACGTCTGAAAAACAAATCGTCCGGAAATACACAAAGGAGTAGTTCGCAAAAAGAAAAAACCTTAGCTAACAATGTATATAATTTATAGCTACTTCTAGCCTACTCACGAAAAACCTCGCGGTTTTTCTATTTCAATTATTATTTGCTAACTTACTTGCTGAAACAACGCTACAAATCATATACTAAACCGTTGCCCACAATTAAAAAAAAACTCGAATGGTAATAAAGATTTTAGAAATATTGAGTATTATAATCTTACTTTTTGTAGTACTTGGTGTTCACGAATTAGGCCATTTAATTGCCGGTTTAGTTCAAGGTTTTAGGTTTGAACTTTTTGTAGTAGGACCTTTAGGAATTAAAAGAGAGGATAATAAAATAAAATTATTCCTAAATAAAAATATAGCACATTACGGAGGTATTGCCTCGACATTACCAAAAGAAGATAACCCTGAAAACAGTAAAAAACTTGCAATAATATGCCTTGCAGGACCAATTTCATCCGTTATTCTTGCTATAATTTTAGGAATAATATATTACGCATTTGAATTTCAATCCTCACATATTATTTTAATTGGTGCACTTGCATCAATAGGAATATTTTTGGCAACAACGATACCAAATAAATCAGGAACATTTTTTACTGATAGAAAGCGTTATCAAAGATTAACTTCTAATGGTAAAGAACGAGATGTAGAATTAGCAGTTTTACGGATTATAGGTAATTATGGAAAAGACAATTCTTATATCAACGTTAATCCAAACGATATTGAAACAATGATTTCAGATGAACATTATAAATATTTTGGGCTTTTTACTAAATTGACATACCAATTTGAGACCAATGGCCATTTTGAATTGGAAACTGAAAATGAATTTGAAAAAGCATCGAAGGTAATGCCAAAATCTTTAGTAAAGGCAACGAAGATGCAATTGGACAAAGTAACGAAATAACTGTGGGCAACAACGTGTATAATTAATGGCTAGTACTCGCCTACTTACGAAAATCCTCGCGGATTTTCTATTAGGTTTTTATTTGCTATATTAGTTGTTTAAACCACGCCACTAATCATACACAAAACCGTTGGCAGCAAGTTAACAAAACCCGAACTATAAAGAATGAGAGTAACGACATTTCCAGATTGGACTTTTGATTTTGACGAAACCAGAATGGGTTGGTATAATATAAATGCGACTCGAATTACAGGAAATTTAATCGGAATTGACGGAACTAATGAATATAGTGGACTTGAAAGAATTATATCTGACATTGTTGACTTTGAACTAACACAAAACCGAACTTACTCATACTGGAACAATGTATTTGCGGAAATATTCAAATCAAACGGAATAATATTTCACAATAACTTGGAATTAAAAAACCCAAATGAATATTTCAAAAGTTGGGTCATAAAATTATATAATGTTGAACTATATTTTAAAAGCTCTGAACCTGAAATTAGGCTGATTAAAAATGAGAAACGATTGTACTCAAAAAAATGGTCTGAATTTAATGGAACTGAATTTTATAAATTAATAAATGAAATAAAAACCAGCTGCCAACACCGTGTATAATTAATTGCTTGGTTCTTGCCTACTTGCGAAAATTCCTGCGGAATTTTCACGGGTTCGTAAATGTTTACTAACTTAGTTGCTTAACCACGCAACTAACCATACACAAAACCGTTAACTCTAATAAGACAGCGCAGTTTCAAAATCGGAATTTTAAGCAAAAAACAAGATATTTACGCTGGAACTGAATGCAAAAACTCACTCGAAATCTGAATTTTAAAACGTTGGACTGACAATCACTACGCACGAATTTTTACTCTTCCGATAACTATCGGAACTGGAAACTCACTCACCCGGAATTTTATTACACTGGATTTCTTAGCTCGTATGCGAAATCTGTATCGGAAAAGCAACGCTCGAATTTATACTCATAATCTGAAACCAATATCGCGGAATTTTAGAATGAGCTTCTACTCTATTCAAACTGGAATTAAATAAAAAACAAAGCAATTACTAGAGTTAACACCGTGTATAACTAATTGCTTCATTGAGCCTACTTGCGAATATTCCTTCGGAATATTCACAGGTTCGTAAAAGTTTGCTAACTTAGTTGCTAAACCACGCAACTAATCATACACAAAACCGTTGTAAGTAATGCCGAAAAACCCAGAAACCGAGTGAATAAAACGATATTTGAAATTACCAAAATGGACTGTCCTTCAGAGGAAAATCTAATCCGAATGAAATTGGACGGAATTTCAAGTATTGCGAATCTGGACTTTGATATTCCGAATCGAAAATTGACTGTTTTTCACAGCGGAGAAATTGACCAAATCGAAAAGTCAGTTATCGAACTGAATTTAGGCGGAAAAAAAATCTCAACGGAACAAACCGACCAAACGGAATTTAAAGAAAACGCAAACCAAAAAAAGCTACTTTGGTCTGTACTTGCAATCAATTTTGCTTTTTTCATTATCGAAATGACAACAGGAATTATCTCAAAATCAATGGGACTTGTTGCAGACAGTTTGGATATGCTTGCCGACAGTTTCGTGTACGGAATTAGTTTGTTTGCGGTTGGAGGAACTATAGTTAAGAAAAAGCGGATTGCAAAACTTGCTGGATATTTTCAAATAACACTTGCGATTATTGGATTTGTGGAAGTTTTAAGAAGATTTTTTGGAGACGAGAAACTTCCCGATTTTTCGACAATGATTATCGTTTCGATTTTTGCTCTTATCGCAAACGGAATTTGTCTTTACATTTTGCAAAAGTCAAAAAGCAAAGAAGAGGCTCATATGAAAGCGAGTATGATTTTTACATCAAATGACGTGATTATCAATTTAGGAGTAATAATTGCTGGAATTTTGGTAAATTGGTTGAGTTCGAGTAAACCTGATTTAATTATCGGAACAATCGTTTTTGTGTTGGTAATTCAAGGTGCATTCCGAATACTGAAATTGAGCAAGTAAGCGAAAAAGCACTACTTACAACAACGTATATAATTTATTGCTAGTTCTAGCCTACTTACGAAAATCCTCGCGGATTTTCTATTCGGTTTTTATTTGCTAAATTACGTGCTAAACCACACAACAAACCATATACAAACCCGTTAGCAAAGATTTTGGTGCTAACTTACAATTTCAACGAAATCACTAATTTCTGTGCTTATTTTCAAACCAAAATACGCTGGAATTTAAAGCGGAACATTAAAGAATATTACGCAGGAACTTCTTACTCTTGCGGAACGTTACGCACGAATTTAGGCTTACCCAACTTCTGATAATTAAATCAATATTATAGCAATCCTCAACTTTTGGCTGATAAGCGGAATGGCAAAACTTACGGCTGAACTGTTCGCAATTTAAAAAACTCGAAATTAGTTGATTAAATCAATCGATTATGATGTCACGAAAATTAAACTAAAACTTATTCTCTTTGCGCAAAAGATCGAAATTTTAATTCGGAGATTTTTTGGACATTTAAGTTAAAAATGAAACAACGTCTGAAAAACAAATCGTTCGAAAATATACAAAGGAGTAGTTCGCAAAAAGAAAAAACCTTAGCTAACAATGTATATAATTTATAGCTGCTTCTAGCCTACTCACGAAAAACCTCGCGGTTTTTCTATTTCGATTATTATTTGCTAACTTACTGGCTGAAACAACGCTACAAATCATATACTAAACCGTTACCTGCAAGCTGAATCCTAGCTATTTCTATTTTGTAATTCGAATGCACGTCGCAAATACTCTAAACTTTATTAACTAAATATCTTTAATACTTACAAAATTACCAATTTTGTATGTCTTTGATTTTATTACCTTTTTTATTATAATTAAGTATTTTTTTTAAAGTCCCATTTTCGTCACAAATAAAACCATAATACGGACCGCCCCATCTTGTATCGCAATCTATACATTTCCATTTTAAATAATTAATCAAACCGTTGGGAAAGTATTCAACCTCTATAAGAGTACCATAATCTGTAGTATAATTTTTACCACTACCTCCTATATTATAAAACCAAGCCTTAATTTTATTACCATCATACACTATCATTTGTTTTTTATCACCTTTATTATAATATATTTTATTTTTAAGTGTACCATTTTTATGATAAGATATTACTTCCCCAACAAATTCAGCTGCACGCTTTGCATCTTCCTTCTTTTTTATTTCAGCCAACCTAGCATCTTCCTTCCTTTTTATCTCAGCCAATCTTGCTCTTTCTTTACTTGCTTTTTCTTCTGCAATAGCATCGTCAATTTTAACATAGTAGGATTGCGTCTCTGTTACCAGACCTTTATCTGCTTTTGCACTTCTTTTAGAAAACTCGTCTAAACATTGTTTTGCTTTATCATAATCTTTTAAGCTGTAATAAGCCTTAACTTTTAAATTCAAAATTACTGGGTTAGTATTGCCTAATAATTCTTCAACTGTGTTTAAATTAGAAATAGCTGTGTTATAACTCCCTTTGCCATATGCTGTTTGTGCTTCGGTAAAATAAGCTCTAGCTTTAGCATCGTTGCTTTGTGCACATAATGTGTTTATACTTAGTAATAATAATAGTGTTGTTATTGCTAATTTTTTCATAAATGAATTAATATAATTGGTTTTGTTCAACTTCACGAGTATTATTCTCTACACTTTTTAGATTCATTTCTAAATCATAGATTTCAAGTTTATATACTACTTTATAAAAAAGAGTATCTGAGAAATAACCGCCATCAACACTATGAGAATAGACAATTGATTCATAAGTTTCAGAGTGAATTTCTGTTTTAGACTCATCAAAATAACAATGTCGAAAAGATTCCAATAAAACATTTCCATTTTTGTCAAATAAATAAGTCTGGTTATATAGTTTAATATCTTCCCATTGAAGATTTTTTGTTTCAATCTTCATTTTGGCAACAAAAAATTCCCCAAACTTTCTAAACCCTATAAATTTGTTCTTTGGAAAAATTAAATCACTTGAGCCTTTTCTTCTTAAATTTTCTTCTCCGTCTATAATTTCTAATTCATTTTTGGATATACTTGTTTGATTGGTGTAAGATTTGGAAGGCTGTTTAGCTTTTGTCTTCCCATTCCAAAATTCATCGTCACTATTTGTGTCTCGTACTTTTTCAGATTTTCCATTCCAGAAATCATCGTTATTACTTTTGGTCTCTTTAGAGTCATCGGATACGCCATTCCAGAAATCGTCACGAGCATTTTTATTAACAATTAAAGTTGGTTGCTTATCCTTACTTTTATCAGTATCTTTTTTCTGAAGGTCAGCTATTTCATTTACAACTTCCTTTTGCCTTTCACTTAACCGCTTTATTCGACCCTCTACATTTGAGCAATAATCTCCAGTTTGTCCTATTGAATTTTCTAATCTAGTTAATTGTTGACATTTTTGTTTAAGGCCCAATCGTTGAATTTCATAAAGAGCCTGTTCTATATCTTGAATTTTTTTATCTAGTTTTTCTCTAGTTGGATATAAAACAACATTTAAAGGCGAAAGTTTGTTAAAGGTAGTTTCAAATTGCATCCAAGATTTATTGTAATCGACTTTTATCTTTTTAATTTCTTCTGATATTTTTTGTTTTCTTTTTTGTTCAGAAGTCAACTCTTTAGACTCAAGAGTAACTTCTTGCGCAAATAAATTAATTGAAAATAACAGAATAAATACAATGGAAATTTTGAATTTCATCATAAAATAATTAATAGCTTGATTTGCAATTTATAACAAATCTTTTATTTATTTTGAATACTAAAGTGAAATATCCAATTCTATAGAAATTAAAACCAAAAGCCAGCAGGTAACACCGTATATAATTTATTGCTAGTTCTAGCCCACTTACAAAAATCCTCGCGGATTTTCTATTCGGTTTTTATTTGCTAAATTAGGTGCTTAAACCACGCAACAAACCATATACAAACACGTTAGCATACATTAGGAAATGAACATCGAATGGAACCATTTTAAGACAATAGCTGATGGCGAATTTTGCGAAATAGAAGGAATTAATATTTGGGAATATAAATGGAAATCTGACTATGAAACAATTTTTGTGAAAGACCCACTTTATGGAGAAACAAAATCACTAAATCGATTTTGGATTGAGCTACCAAATAAGGAAGTGGAATTTGTTGCTGGCGAATTCTCAAATTGTGTTTGGGGAATTTATACGAAAACAAAAAAAGGGACAGAAATAGAAAATAATAGAAAAAAATTTATGGAAATTAAAGGGTTTCTCGACAAATATTTCCCTGAAAATTATACCGAATCTAAAGAATATGAAAACTGTTTCCATATAACTGTTTATTCACAAGAAAAAGAAGAATCATCTGTTTGGTTTGAATTTGACATTGGAAACTCTGAATTAATTGTTGGATATGGAATTAGTCATATTCATTATGGAAAACAATACGGACAAGATATATATGAAGGATTAAATCGTTTGTTAGACTTTTTTACTGTAAAAATGAAAAGAACTGATTTTTACAAAGGAAAAGTGAATTTTAAGAATGTTTATGAAATTCAGAAAAAAAATGAATCTTATAAAAATTTAGGAACGAGTTCAATGCTTTTCTTATATCCATTTTGGAAAAAAACAACTAAAAAAGTAACTGAACATTCTGAATTGATTAAAGATGAAAATATTATAACTGAACTTGAACAATTGAGAGAACGAATAAATAACGTATGCTAACAACGTGTATAATTAATTGCTAGGGCAATTGCCTACTTGGAAAATTCCTTCGGAATTTTCTCTGGATTGTGATTGTTTACTAAATTAGTTGCTTAAACACGCAACTAACCATACACAAACACGTTACCTTTAATTGAAAACAAACATTCTGCAATCAATGAAAAATTGGGAAACCGAACTTAATGACTTTGGATTTAGCCATATTCCAAACAAAACTGAAAATGAATTACGACTAATTTTAAGCAAATTAGGAAATGTCATTAATGAAACTGACGTTGTCGCAAATTCCGAAAGCAAAAGTTTAGTAACATCTGATAAGTTTCTCGATTTTCATACTGACAACCATTTAGCGAAATACATTATTTGGCATTGTCAAAAACCAGCAGAAAAAGGTGGATTTTCTATGTTATGCGATGCCGAAAAAGTTTATGCAGAACTTAATGAAACTGAAAAAGGACAGCTTTCTAAAATCCACGTTTACGAACATAAACTATATCCTGAGAATAGAAACTCTAATCCAATAGTTCGTGAAATCGAGGGAAAACGAAAATTCTATTACTCATTTTGGTTAGCACGAGAAAAATACCGAGAACTTCCCGTTTTCAAAAAATGGAGAAATTTAATACAAGAATCTGAACACATAAGGTTGAAACTCGAACGAAACGATATTTTAATAATTGACAACCATAGAATCTTCCACGGAAGAACAGAAATAACGGGCGAACGCTTTTTAAAAAGATATTGGCTCAATCCAAATTATACTAATTCAAAATTTATTATCAATGCAAAAGACAGTAGTACACACAGCAACTAATCTAATTTACCCAGACCCAATTAGCACAGAGAGAATTTCGTTTCTAATCAATGTAAAAGGTATCGCGCCAGAAGTAGCAGAATTGGACTTTGAACTTCTGAAACAAAAATTACAAGACGAAGAAGAAGGAATGGGCTGGAATTTTGAACAAGTTGATAGCGCAGAAATTGAATACAAAAGATACTTAAACCTTTGTATGAAATATGGAAAAGGAATTGTACCAAATAAAATAATGGACCAAACTTGGCATTATCATATTTTGGACACAAGGTCTTATCATAAAGACTGTGATAAATTATTTGGTGGTTATATGCACCACTATCCATATTTCGGAATGCGTGGCGAACAAGACGCTGAAGATTTAAAAAACTCTTTCGAGAATACTAAAGATTTATATCTTGAACTCTTTGACGAAGAAATGGCTCGTGATGAACACAATAAATGTTGGCACGATTGTGAAAACAGATGCTGGAACGCTTGTCCTTCAAAATAAACATCGTGCGAAACAACTAAAGGTAACAATGTATAAAAATAATAGGGCGATTTTGGCTTAATTAAAAGGTCTTTTTGTGTCTGCAAAGTCGCCCTTTTTTTGTTTTAGCTTTTAATTAATGTAAATTGTAAAACCAATAAAACAAAAAAATGGCTTGTGGCTCAACCGAATGGAAACAGCCTACTTTCTGCCCTACTATTCTTATACCAGACCGTTAGGCAACATTAGAAACAATGAATTCCGAATTGAAAAAGTTCTGTGAATTCTAAAAATTTCGATTACCTTAGTTCTCTTGAGCTTTAATAATTGTTAGATTCAAAAAAAACTCTAAATCATAAAAAAATATCAAGTATTGAGAGAGTTAGCCTATAAAATTAATATACAGTGATTTAGAATAGGATGTAAAATGAATACAAACAAACTTTTAATAACTTCTTTACTATTAGCGTTTATTGCTGGATTAATGGTATTTATTAAACTAAGCCATTATTTTTGGACCACAAAATTTGATGCCTTAATTTATTTAGCTATAATTTTGGTTTTAATTGCTATACTATCAGCTTTAACAGCCTTTGTACAATCATCAATACAATTTTACACCACTCAAAAATTTGAATGGAATTGGCTATTTAGTTGTATACTAGTACTCCTTTTTGCTATTGGGTTTACATACTATTTAATGAATAACTAATCTTACAAGAACCATTAATTCTAAAATAAAAAAATATCTACATCTATTTTTATGAAAACACTTTTTATTTGTCTATTTCTATTAACAACCATTTGCAACGCCCAAAATAATACAATGAAAAAAACCAACACAACCGATTTAGAAAAATTGAACCTAAAAGGAAATGTAAAGAGTGTAAACGAATTTTCGCAAGTATTACACGTAGATGATGCACCGTCTATTGAAAATGTTAAAACGTTTAATATAAACGGATTTTTAACAAATGAAACCATCTATTATCTTGGTAAAGAGAGAAGTACTGAAGAATATACATATTTAGACGGAAAATTAAAAACCAAAGTTGAAACACTATTAACACTCAATGGCTATAAAACTACATACAAATATGCCTACAAAGAAAATGACATTACCGTAGAAGTATTTGAAGATGATGAATTAGTAGAGTCGTCGATTAAAAAAACAGATGAAAATAACAATATCATATATTCTAAAGACAGTAACCTTTTATTTAATACATACTGTGAAAAAACATACAAATACGACAAAAACGATAACTTACTGTTAGTAACCGAAGATTACTACAATGAAGATGGTAAAAACTACAGCAATACAATAAATTATGAATATGAAGATGCATTACTGATTAAAATGCAGCATTCCAACTCTATTTCTAATGACAATGTAGGTTTTACAGAGCAATATTATTACAACAACTTAAATAAGTGTACAAAAATAAAAGTTTTTAAAAATAACGAATTAGATAACAAGCAAACCAAAGTGTACAATAATGGTTTATTAACAGAGCATCATTTTTATGAAAATGAAGATGAAATAAAAGTTATAAAATACGACTATGACCAAAAAGAAAATATCATCAAACAAACGATTAATGAAATATCTTCTGTTGCAACTATAACAACTATTGACACATTCGAAATAGCCTATTATAACGAGTAATAATATTGGAATTTAAAAAAAGGTGAAAGGTACTTTAATTAGTAAATTAAAAAAGAAAAACGTTGCCTAACAATGGCTATAAGTAATTGCTGGTTCTCGTCTACTTCTGAAAATCCTCTCGGATTTTCAGTTTGGTGTGAACTTGCAAAGTTAAGTGATAAACCACGCAACTACTCATAGCCAAAGCCGTTGGCAACAAGCTGACAATTCTACTCATTTGGAAATTCGGTACAAATATTGTACATTTGTTTGTACAAAATATTGTACATTTAAATTTAATCATTATGAGAGCAATAACTATTTCCACTCTTCGCAAGAGTATAAAAAAACATTTTGACTATGTTTCAAAGTCAATGGAAGTGATAATTGTACCTAGAAGTAAAGGGGACGATGCAGTTGTTATAATGTCTATTAACGAATATAATTCATTGAAAGAAACAGAGCACTTATTATCTACAAAGGCTAATAGAAATAGACTAATGGAATCAATCGAGCAAATCGATAATGGAGATTTAGTTGAATACAATGAAGATGAAATTGAACTAGCTCTTTAATGAATATAGATTTTACTGCACACGGATGGGAAGATTTTAGTTACTGGATAGATACTGACAACGATACTGCAATTAAAATAAAAGAACTTATAAAATCTATCAAGCAGAACCCATTCAAAGGTCTTGGTAAACCAGAACCTTTAAAACACGGACTGAAAGGGTTTTGGTCAAGAAGAATAACAGGAGAACACAGATTAGTTTATAGAGTATCTGGAAAAAAGGGTGTTGACCAAAAATGCACCATTATACAATGCAGATTTCACTATGACGACAAATAAAAGCCAGTTGCCAACACCGTATAAAAATAATTGCGGTTTAGTGCTTAATCAAAGGTCGTTGCGTGTTTGTAACGTCTGATTTTCCTTCGGAAAATCCTCGCATACAAACCCGCAACTATTCTTATACATAAACGTTACCCAACATTTGAGAAATGAGAACTGAAATAAAATATTTAGAACTGAAAAGTGGATTTTCTGGAAATGGACCAGCTTGGATTGGATTAGTTTCTTATTCTAAAAGTGGAAAAACAGTTTACTTCAATGGAATAGCATTTCAAAGAATTGGAAGTGACCGAATTCAGGGAAATTTTTATGATATAGAAAGTGGAGATGAATACTGGATTTCTGGAGTTAAAAAAGATATGACTGACCGACATAAATTTGGCGGAGGAAAAATCTTTGTGGAAAAACGAATTTTAAATGAGTATTTGCAAATTATAGGTAAAACTGAATTGCCAAAAGCTGATTTCGAATTGACTGAAGTCGAAACCGAAAAACCAGTTGAACGAATTAACGAATTAGAAAACGAGAAAATTAAGCCGACTGAATTTAGTGCTGATTTATATTGGAAAGAGCCTAATGAATTGACTAATGACGAAATTGAATATGTTATTTCAGAATTAATTGCTGACGAGAAAAATGCAAAATATAATAAACCTCGTAGGAGCTTTAAAAAAGCAAGAATTGAATTAGAAGCGGAATTAGAAAAGCGTGGAATAAAAAACGTCTGATAATGTTCTGGAATAAAAAGAAAAAACGGATTGAAAAAGTTGAACTGACTAAAAATGGATTTCAGGTCAATTTCGATGAAGAAATTACTCAATTCAAATGGTCGGAAATTGAAAAACTGACTGGTTTTTTATTTGGACAAATTACTTATGACGATGTTTGCTTACGAATCGAATCTGAAAACAAAACGTCTATAATATCAGAGGAATTTCAGGGTTGGAGAAATTTTATGAATGAATTATATAAGCAAATTCCTGAACTGAATGAGGAATGGGAAAGAATAATGTACAATCCACCTTTCGAGAGAAAAGAAACGGAATTTTATAACCGAAATAAAAACGTTGGGTAACAACGTGTATAATTAATTGCTTGGTTCTTACCTATTTGCGAATATTCCTGCGGAATATTCACAGGTTCGTAAATGTTTGCTAAATTAGTTGCTTAACCACGCAACTAACCATACACAAAACCGTTACCTACAATTTAAAAAAATGGACAATCTTAAACCGACTTGGAAAGTATCTGAAAAAGAGATTTTGACTAAATTCTCTTTCTTACAATCTGAATTTGGATTTCCGAAATTTAAGAAAAAGTGGATTAAAGATGAATATTCCATTTCATCAAAAAAAGCTAATATTGAATTTTCAACAACGATTTTTAAATTTGACTCAAGCACACCAATAATCGGAATTACAAATCATTCGGAACCCATTGATTTTAATCACGAAATCTATCCAACGAATTTTTATTGGATTCATAACCTTGACGAAACTGGCGGATTGAAAATGATGACGGAAAATGGACGAGACTTTGTTGAAATTTATATATCTGAATGTGCTGAATTATTAAAAAGTAAACCGAATATATTAAGCGGAATTACAACTGATTTTAAATGGAATAAAAAACTGTAGGTAACACCGTGTATAATTAATTGCTGTATTCTTCTCTACTTGCGAATATTCCTGCGGAATATTCACGGGTTCGTAAAAGTTTGCTAACTTAGTTGCTTAACCACGCAACTAACCATACACAAAACCGTTACCCACAATTAAGCAAGACATCAACTAAAAAAGGAATATGGAAGAATCAGAAGAACAATCAGGCTTGGAAACTGTAACTGACGCAATAGGCGATTTAGTTTCTGGTGTACCTGCACCGATAAGAAAAAACTTCTTTAAAGCTTTTGCTCAATTGTGTACTGCTGCTATTGATATTCCAGTCGCAAAAATGGAAGGAGTTGCTAAAGAAATAAGAGCTGCATCTAGTGCGAGAGTCCAAATAATTGAAAAACAAGGGGAACAAATAGCTGAACAGTTAGACATTCCAAAAGAGTATGTTATTAAAGCATCGGAGAAATTCGCTTCTAAAGTTGTAAAAGAACAATTGAATCTTGACCAAATAACACTAAACGCTGCTAACAATTTAAAGCAAGAAGATTCTGAAAATGAACAACAAGCTTCGAAAGAAGAAATAAGTGACGATTGGCTAAACGAATTTGAAAATTATGCCAAACTTAAATCTTCTGAGGAAATGAAATTAGTTTTCGGAAAAATTCTTTCAGGTGAAATAACTAAACCAGGTACATTCTCGATTAGAACTGTTCGTTTAATTTCACAACTTGATAATCAAGCTGCAAAATTGTTTCAACTTTTATGCTCGCAAAGCGTATCAATGTATATTGGAAAATCTCATATGCTAGATGCCAGAGTTGTGTCGTTCAGTGGAAGTCCAGCATCAAACTCACTAACAAAATATGGTTTGTCATTTGACAATTTGAATGTTTTACAAGAATACGGATTAATAATTTCAGATTATAACTCGTATATGAATTACGCACCTTGCGTTGCAAATGACGGTATACATCTTGCAGCTACTTTATATTTTGGAGAAACTCATTATGGACTTATTCCAACCGACAAAGAGAAATACGATAAAACAGTAAGATTAAACGGTGTTACTTTTACAAAAGCAGGTAAAGAACTTAGAAAAATTATTCCATTAAAAGACGCATCGAATTACAAAAAAGATTTGGATGAGTTTTTCAATAAAAAGCATTTGAAATTAACTAAAATATAAAAATAACTGTGGGTAACAATGCATATATTTTATTGCTAGGTTCTAGCCTGCTTACGAAAGTCCTCGCGGACTTTCTATTCGGTTTTTATTTACTAACTTAGTAACTTGATCACGCAACAAACCATATACTAAACCGTTGGCAACAAGCTGAAAAAAATCCCGAATGAATCAAAATCTGGAACAAATATTTGAATTAGAAACTGCCGAAAAATATAACGAGGCGTATTCTGAATATCAAAAACTGATTTCGGAAAATAATGCGGAATTTGAAACGTGGAAATATTATTTCTTCTTTTTGTGGTCTATGATTGAAGATGTTAATGGACAATTTAAGAAAGATATTGATTTACGAACTGAATTGGAATCTGAATTAAAAAATGGACTGAATAAATACTCGGAATTGGCTGAATTCAATTTTATTGCTGGATATACAATTTCAATTTTCCCTTACGAATTTGGAGATTACGAGGAATTGGAAATTAAAGGGAAAGAAATGCTTAAAAAAGCGTTTGAATTGGAACAATCTAATCCGATTTATGAAATGGTTTATTTAGGCTCAAAAAGTCTGAATGAAAAAGAGCAAAGTTTATATAAAAAGGCTTGTGCTGAATCAAAACTGATTTTAAAAACAAAATATAACGGAAAAGGATTATTGAACGAATATTATAATCAAGTATTTAATCGTGAATAAAAAAGCCAGTTGCCAACACCGTGTATAATTAATTGCTTGGTTATAGCCTACTTGCGAAAATTCCTGCGGAATTTTCACGGGTTCGTAAAAGTTTGCTAACTTAGTTGCTTAACCGCGCAACTAACCATACACAAAACCGTTGTGCACAATGCGAGCAACGAACTCACAAAGATAAATTATAAATGAAAATAGTAACTTTTATATTAGTTTTCACCTCATTCATACAATTAAGTTTTGGACAAAATGAATTAGTAAAAGTTGATACTATTTATAGTTCTGACCGAATTGCACACAGAATAATAAATTATAAATCGGAAAGTAAATCTAATCATTTCGAATTGGCGTTAAAATGTAAAGTGAAGGCTGATAGTTTACTAAAAGCTCATTTTAACTTGGAGTTTTTTAATGACTACATATTTTTAGATGCTGAAGGTAGCAGATGGTATAATGTCAATAACAATTCGAGAACAACAGAATTATTCAATTACAAAAAGGAAACACCAAAAAAAGTTGAATTGGTCTATTCAATTTTAAACAAAAACAGTGACTTCTTTAACTTAATTGAAATCACACTTGACTGCGAAAATGAAATAAAGATTGTAAACTCAATTGGAATTCCTAAAACAATGAATTACAAAATAAATATTGACTATAATCAAGCAATGAAAATTGCGAACAAGAAAGGATTTAAGGAAAATAAAGGTTCCGAAGATTACGAAATTTACTCTGCGGATTTAGAAAGTCTTTCTCTAGATTTTAGTTATAAAAACAATTATCAATGGATTATTCATAAGAATATAAAAAGGAAATTTGGAAAGCAATTAGGTAGATGCTCTTCCGCTACGACAACTTCAAAAGCACTATTTATTAATGCAGAAAGTGGAAAAACAAAAACTAAAAAAAGTAAATCCGTTAGAAGTGTATATTGGTTCTGAAAAAAGCACTATGCACAACACCGTGTATAATTCATTGCTAGTTATAGCCTACTTACGAAAGTCCTCGCGGACTTTCTATCTGTGATTTATTTGTTAACTTTAGTGCTTAAACACGCAACGAAATCATACACAAGACCGTTGGCAACAAGCTGAAAAATGAAAATAAAATCAACATTCATATTAATTTTAACGATATGTTTCATACAAATATCATTTGGTCAGAATGCTCTGAAAATAAAGAAATCTGAAGATTCTCGATTGATTAAAATTTTAAATAATTCTGAACTAATTGGAGAAAATAGTGAGAATTATTTGTCTGTAAGAATATATACAATTGACAACGGAACTGGAAGCGCAGGATTTGAAAGCTCTGAAGTTTCTCATAATTTATTAATTGCGGTTTCAGAATTTGACGAAGAACCGAATCAAAGTCTTTTCGAAATCGGACCTTTTTATAATCCAAAGTTTGTAAAATGGACTGATAAAAAAAAGTACGAAAAAGAATTTGAAATTGAATACGGAATTTATAGCAACCGAAAAACTATAAAACTGAAAATAAATATTAACGAACTGAAAATGGGAAAATAAAACCAGTTGCCAACACCGTGTATAATTAATTGCTGGTTTTAGCCAATTTACGAAAGTCCTCGCGGACTTTCTATCTGTGATTTATTTACTAACTTTAGTGCTTAAAACACGCAACTAATCATACACAACAACGTTGTAACACATACGTGTGAAAATTCTCGATTTTCAAGAAACCTTTATAATAATTTTGAAGAAAGTAACTTTTAAGTTACTTTTGTGATATGAATAAAGTTAGAGAAGTTATTGCATACAAGCATTATTTTGAGGAATTTCTTTCTACTCAAACTACAAAAGTTCAAGACAAAATATTTAAAGTCATTGAAATTATAGAAACTTATGAAAGAGTTCCTTCAAATTATTTGAAAGCAATGACTGGAACTAAAGGACTTTACGAAGCTAGAATTAAATTAGGTTCTAACATTTGGAGAGTTTTTTGCTTCTTTGACAATGGAAAACTTGTTGTTTTATTAAATGGATTTCAAAAGAAAACCCAGAAAACACCAAAAAAAGAAATTAGCAAAGCTTTAAAACTTATGGAATCATATTATGAAGATAAAAACAAATAAAATGGAAACTAAAAGCTGGAGAGAAATTAAAGATTCTGTTTACGGAAAAAAAGGAACTGAACGTAGAGACGAACTTGAAAGAGATTTTGAATCTTTTAAAATTGGATTGCTTCTAAGAAAAGCTAGAGAGGACAAAAATCTAACTCAAGAACAACTTGGAGAGTTAGTGGATAAAAAACGAACTTATATCTCTAGAGTTGAAAATAACGGGAGTAATTTGACTTTAAAAACTTTATTTGACATAGTTGAAAAAGGGCTCGGAGGAAAAGTGAATATTTCAATTGAAGTTTAAGTACGTGTTACAACAAAGTATAAATTTTATTGCTAGCTAATTGCTCACTTGCGAAAATTCTAGCGAATTTTCTAATCAGTGATTATTTGCTAACTTTACGCTAAACCAAACGCAACAAACTTTATACAGAGCCGTTGCCAACCATTTGAGAAATGAACTTTCCTGAAATAGGTTGACTAAAAATTAAGCAATTAATTACAGTCACTTATGAAAACAACAAATGAACACTGGCGAAAAAAAAGCTACC
>NZ_QUNH01000007.1 GCF_003387355.1 Winogradskyella sediminis | reverse complement strand
TCAAATTATTTTTTTGCCTTCTAAACGGCTTAAAAAAAATCTTTTGAACGTCTAAATTTGAACCAAAAAGAGTCAACCTATTTCAGTATAATACACAAACCCTATGGTAGGATACTTAATGCGAAAATTTATTTTCAAAAAGTTGTCGAATAAGATAACTGACATAGAGTTGACTAAAAAAGGATTTGTAATAAATGAACCTTTTGGTGCTAAACCTAAAAAACTTGAATGGAACCAAATTAAATCAATTCGATTTTCGAATAATGACAAAATTCTAATTTTAAAAATAGACGAAAACGAAATCGCTTTGAATCACGATCAAATTGGTTGGTTTCAATTTATCCAAAATATCCCTAAATCATTTAAACAATTTGACTTTAAAAAAGTTGATTTAATTATTGGCTCTTTAAAATCTTGTGAAGTTTGTGGAATTGTTGCTGTCAGAAACAATGTTTGTAAAGTTTGCGACTCTGAACCTTGGAATCGGAATAGTGGAAAAAATAAAATGGAATATTTAAAAGAGAAACAACTCGAGCACTTTGAATATGAATTGAAAAACAAAACTGAAATCAATAAAATTGCAGAAGCTCAACACGGATTTAAAGCTGACAAAAATTGGAAATTACACATCTGAAAAATAAAAAACTACAGCCAACACCGTGTATAATTAATTGCTAGGTCAATGCCGACTTACGAAAATTCCGCTGGAATTTTCTATCTGTGATTTGTTTGCTAACTTAGTTGCTTAACCACGCAACTAACCATACACAAACACGTTGCCCACAATTATGAAAAAAATCCTGCTAACATTAATAATTGGACTTTTATTAGCCAATTGTGCTGATAAGAAAACTGAATCAAAAGCAGAAAATGATGAAGTCGTAGAAACAGCTGAAAGCGTAATCAAAAATCTTGGAAACACAGAAAATGGAACTCTAAAAATTATAGATAGTTATCAAGAACTTATACTGAAACAAAACGGCAATAAATGTGGAGAATGGGGTGGCGACACAAAAGAAATTCGTATTTATAAAACGGAACATAACGGAAAATTTTTTGCCGACTACAAAAACATAATTATTGACTGCAAAGACCCATATTCTGAAAAAAACAAGCCAAAAATTATTGAGAAAAAAGAGATTATATTAGATGAATCGGAATTGAATTTAGCACAGGAAAGTATATCTGAATTAATAAAATACAAACTGACGACTGAACAACGAATTTCACACAGTGGAATCGGAAATTATGTAATTTCTATTGATTCGACTTTGATAATTGAGGATTGGCCTTCTTTTGGTTGGCCAAAATTTAGAGAACTGATTAAACAAATTGAAAATAAATAACTGTGGGCAACACCGTATATAATTTATTGCTGATTCTAGCTTACTTACGAAAATCCTCTCGGATTTTCTATTCGGTTTTTATTTGCTAACTTTAGTGCTTAAACCACGCAACAAACCATATACAAGACCGTTGCCCACAATATGAAAAAAACTTTGAGACAGATATTAAAACTTGGATTTCTGTTATTTGGAATTGTTGTTTATGGACAAGAATTTGAATTTGACATTCAGAATACCTCACTTTCAGAATACTTGGAAATGGAACAAAATTTGGGAAGCGAAAGAATTCCAACTATTCGAAATCACGTTTCATCAAATGGAAATGCACAACCAATAAAATTTAAGCGTGAACAAAAAATTATTTCTGATTTAGTCGCTTATTATTATTTTAAAGAAAAGGACTCTGTAATGTCTCATATCCTTTACGAATGGGATGAAAGCTTGCTTACACTAAAACCAAATTCTAAAGAGAAAAAATCAAAGGAATATCAAATAGCCTTAATTGAAAAGTTCAATGAATTGGAAAAAAAACTGACTGAACTTTATGGCGAACCGAAATCGAGAGGAGACCTTTCTGATTTAAAACAAGCTGAACTAAAAGGAGGCTTGAAAAAGAATGACAAATGGTATCCAGATAACAATACAGAAATCGAAATGTATATTGTAGTTTCCAACTATTATAAAAAAAGTGGAATGATTACAATAGCGCCAACACACAGAATAAGACTATATATTAGAAAATTAAAAACTGAATAAAATACTGTGGGCAACACCGTGTTGTGTAGATAAGACTCTGTATGTATTGATTTTATTGACTTATTTAGAAATAAATTAAAAGAGGTACAACATAGGTGCAACTTTTTAAACTATAAATTTAAGAAGTAAAAATAGTGATCTATAAGCATAAAAAAACCGTTACAAATATACTGTAACGGTTTCTTTTTGAATGTATTTATGCTTAAAGTTATTAAGCTGCCGTACCAGAGCCTAAATACACACTATTCGATACTTGTGTACCATCAGCAGAAACAAACGCCATAAATAACTCTACTGTATCTCCTGCATAAGTGCCTGGTATGGTAACGACTTGAGAACCTACAGTTCTATCAGCACCATCAAGAATAGAAATTGATTCTTTCTTACTTGGATTATAAACCAATACCATTGCTTTATCCGTTGCATTTGCATTTCCTTCTGCTGAGTTGTCACCCCAACCAAAAGAAACTTGTCCTGCATTGGTTAAATCAGTTGTACCATTTAAAACACCAGACAAACCACCTCTACTTAATAAAGCTAAAGAATAATCAATCGTGAAGTTAGGTGCAATACCGCCTACTGCATTATTTAACACATAAGACATTGCAGCATTAAATTCCGTTTTCTTGGTTGCAAATGACTTATAACCGATTTTAATAAAATCTTTAGTCGCTTGCAAATACTCCAATGTAATGGTAAATTTATTACGCTGATTCACTTGTCCCTCTGTACGAGGATTTGCCACACTTGCTGGCTTAATTCTGATGTAGTCGATACCTTTCCAACTACCTCCAATAATACTACCTACCTTACCCGATAAGCTTCCTAAAATACCCTGTGGAATTTTTCCCATCTCTATTACAATTTAAAATTAATATTTGTTCGGATTTGGTACGGACTTGATATTGCTTTTAAACTTTGTTTACCCCTCTAATATAACTAAAATTATACCATTTTGTTACTGTTTCAAGCCTTTACGATGCCTTTGCGTTAGACTTCTTTGCTTTGCATCAAGTTGAAACAATTACGTATATATGCGACCTTTAAAACTGCCATTTTTTCAATGACATTTTGTAACTCTTTTTCTTTTTTACTAATAACCTCAACCGCTTTAATATGTTTTTGCATCATATCGTCTACATTACAATTTGATTTTAAACTACTTTTAAGCGTTTTTCTGCAATCATCTATTGAGATAAACGGAATAACACTTCCTTTTAAATAATAAGCGTAAAAACCGCCTATTTGTAGCATCATAGATAAATGAAAAAGCGTGTTTTTCTCTTTTTCGGTTGAAGTTTGCAATACAAAACAATTAGGACAAGGATTTGAGAGCGGTTTTCCGCTGTTAAGCCCTTTGTTTAGGATAAAAAAATGAGGGTTTGAGTAAGTTTTTCCTGTACGGTGTGTTTTCAGTTCAAAAGTTGACATAGCTATCCAATTTAAAATTGCTCGCTACGCTTCGCTACATTATTTTTTTTGAAAAGAATAAAAAGATAGCCATAGTTGTTGTGGCGTGGATAAGGCTGTCAAGGTTTTTGGATAAAAGTTTTTTGAGTTAAAATGTTTAATGAAAAAGAAAAAAGTTTGTGAAAAAAGTTTTATTCAAAACCCGTAGGGCTTGACCTTTATAGCCTTGTGCGGCTGGCAGAGGAAGCCACATATATTTGCTACCTTTTTTTATTTTAATCCTACAAATGCGAATATTACTATAATCATCAGGATAACTATTGTGAAAACTTTTGTTGTATATGAATCGTCGCCTTCAGGATTTTCAATTTCAATACCGTTTTCATCTATATCTTTTGGAAAGAATAAATCAAATAAATCTTCAATCATTTTTTTCATACTATAAATTTAACTTTTCTGGGGAATTAACACTTAAAAAAATAGGTTTTAATCTTTTACTGTGCGGTGGATGAAGCGTTTGTATGGGTATTGGTTTAAATAGTTGTTTGATAAAACAGCATTTAAATTAATACTTATACAGGACTTTTAGACGATAGCTTTTTGTTTTTTTGAGGTACGAGAAAAAGCAATATGCTATGGCGTAGTACTAACTTTCTTAAACCTATTTTTTTATATCCTATTTCTTGGGTGGTGGGGAAAAGTGGATTAGTTAATATGATTAATAAAATTAATACTGTTGAATATGCTAAATAGAGAAAAAAACTATTAAATAAAGGAACATATTAAGAATTGAAAAATAAAAGAAAAATTAGAGTTCTAATATTTTACGGTATTTACGTTTTACAGATTTAGAATTTTTAAGACAAGTTATTAATGAAGCAAAAAGGTCATCTGGCATTACACCCCAAACTGTATAATCAGTATTTTCTAGAGGATATATTTCTTTCAAGAAGTTAACATCATACGAATCTATTTGATGACCGTAAATATGTGTTTTAAAATCAAATGTTTTACCGCACTTTGTTACAACTAAATTATCAGATATAACAAAACAATTTAGATTTATTAAAGGTAATTCAACGCAACCGTTATCTACTTCTTCTTTTTCTGGAATAGAATCTGTTCTTGTAGGTAGCGAAGCTATAATGTGATTATCTTCTTGATTTTTTAGAACAACAAAGTATTTTGGTTTTGCTGTATTACCATTTTTAAAAAAGAAAGGATCAAAGTATATAATTGATGCTTCTTGAAACATTTTAGTTGGCTTCTATGAAATCAGCATAAACTGTTTTCTTGCGAGTATCGTGACTTATTAAAGCCCCCATATCTATTAGTAATTCAGTGTTATTGATTTGTTCATTCTCTAACAATTCTAAAACCGAATTTTCTTTTGCTGTATTATGCCAAGGTGAGTTTTTACGATGTGTGTAATAAACCAAATCTTTAGCACTTTTATCACCAAATTCATTAATCACAAAATCTAATAAATCAATATCATTATCAGAAAACTCATCGTCATTAAATGCAACAATAGGTTTTATAAAAGTTACACCCTCGTCAGATGTACGCTCTATGTAGTTTTTAAGCAACGTGGTTTCTGATGATAAATCAATAAAAATTTCTTCAGATACAGGACCAAATTTCCAAACTTTATATTTTAGATTAAAAAAAGGAATACCACTTTTTTTAATTGATAATTCATCTAAGATATAAATTAACTTTAAAGCTTTTGTTTTGGATAATTCTCCAATTTTTTCTGAAAGATAAATAATTGAATTACCAACCTTATCTATTTGATTTTGAGATAATCGTATGTAAGACATTTTTTCCACAGTGCAAAAATACAAAAAATTAAAATGTAAACAATCTGTTGAAAACTTTATTTTTGACTATAATATATTATACAGTTAAATAATTGACCTTGATAAAAAAGAATGAAATTTTAATACTTGTTCAAAATGTGGTTATATGTTCGGATGTGAGCGTTGGATGAGCGGATATTTTACATAATAGCAGTTATAGCGACTAAAATATAATAAAACGCCGTAGGCAACCATTGAAAGGATTTTTGCTCCTATAACTTCTATTATGTAACTTAGCTTTGGGTTGGTTTTGTGGCGGAATAGTTGTTTTGAGCGTTGGCAATAGCTCTTTGCTTTTTTATTGTACTAATTTATTAAAATAGATACGCTTAAATAAAACAAGCAATGTGCTATTATAACGTTGGCTACAACTATTGTGACATAAAACCAACTATGTAGTGGCGCGCGGAACAACACAAAAGACAGAGGATTTTGAGGAACGAAAAAACTGGGTTTTGGGTTGTGGGGAATTATTATTTCAATTTCTTAATTGCTGGTTGTAATGCAGATTCAAACTTTGGTAAGTATTCAATTAAAAATTCACTCATTTTATCCCAATCAGCCTTATCAAATAAATTAACACCTGTTAGCTCATACTTAATACGACTCATTTTATGTTCTGCCAATTCTTCCCATTCAAGAAGTTTACCGAAATTATTTTCAATACTATCTTTTTGACTTAATAGTTTTTTAAAGTATTTCTTGTTCTTCTGTTTACTTGAAGATGTAATACCTAATTCAATTCTTGCGTATTTACTTGTTATTACAAAAGTGTAGTTTAAACCGCTTATACCTGCTCCAGAACTTAACCAATGGTCTTTTGATGCATTTACATTACCAAATAACTCTGTATCTACAATTTGAGGTAATAATTGTTTCCAAAACTCTCTACGGACAGCAAATCTATTTTGTGAATCTTTACTTTCTTTATCTTCATATTTTATAACTAATTCATCTTCAAGTTCAAATAGATTAAGTAGTTTTTTTAGGCTACTAAACTTTGAATTACTATCTAAATTAGATTCTATAAAATAACCATTATCCAATACTTGTGGTGTTCTAAAATCATCAGCATTTCTTGTAATTTTAAAAATATCTGTTGCTTCTAATAATAGTTGTGGATTCTTTTCATATAGCTTCTGAATTACATAAACATACATTTGAGATATTACCTCTTCATCTACCTTAGTATTTTCAAAAATGAAATACTCTAACTTCTTATGCGTTGGTGATTCTGCATTAAATATGTTTTGTGCCTCACTATTATCTGAAACAGGAATAGTTACATTAGGGTATTCCCAAATCTTTAGAAACCTATTGTAGATTAAATCAAAACGCTCATTATAATTACTAATATCCCAATTGTCTATGGTTTTAAGATAATCATTCAACCAAAGGCGACTAAAATTATAACCTTGTTCAGCACCTTGTCTGTTCATTGATTTTTTCTCTTGAAAAGACTTATTACTCAAAGCACCATTATTACCTGACAATGTTAGATTAGCTATTGTATTTACATACTTTTCTTTGAATTGAAAATAATCATCAGGTGTAATGTCCTTATTCCAATCATCATTAGGATTTTGAGGAAAGATATGTTCAATAGTTATATTCTCATTTGATGTATCTACATATTCACGGTTATTAAAATTCTCTAATAACTCAAACATATAGTTTCTATTCTTTGATTGAATATTGTATAAATCTTTATCTCTTAACGCTGTTTTTAAATCTTCATCTGTTGGAAACTTTGCGCTACCTCTTTTCTTTATTAAAGCTAATGCTATGGAATCAAAATATTCTTCTGTATCTACTTCAGAATATAAGGTCATAAATATTTTATTTAAAGCATTGGTAGGTAAGCCTACCACAAATCTACGCCACGTATAGGTCTGTATTAATTTTAATACTTTAAGTAACTCATCATTTGTTATCAAACCATTTTCTGCATCTTCAAATACTTGTAATAGAAATGGAAATGCCACATTAATTTCAAGGCGAGAAATATATTCTAATTCTCTTTTTATGTTATGTTCTTGAACTTTAGAAGGATTAATAAACTTCTTGTAATGTGTAGAAAGCGATTTAATATTTTCTAATTCTTGATGATAGGCTTCATCCTTTATAGTATATAGCTTCTTGAACTCTATATATACTTTGTTTTTATTAGGTATCTTTTTATTACGTAGTGTTAGGTAGTCTCTTATATATGATGATACTAAAGATTTCTGTTTAGTTAAATCTCTTGCATTTTCTTCAATAGGATTCCAAATTTGCTCAAATACTTTATGCTGATTTTTTGGGTCTAAATCCATTAGAATATAATTCCTAATTAAATCGGATTGAGATAAATCTAAACCTGTAGAATTTAAACTCTCAAAAATACGTTGTGGGTCATCTTTACCACGTTCTAAAGATATTTCTACAAAAATGAGGCGCTTTAATCCGTTAAGTATCGTAGTAAAACTGTCTTTTGTTATCGCTAATTTGAAAAAATTAAAATTCTCAATCACATTAGAATAATGCCCAAACTCATTTTCGGTACTATTCATTATCGCTTTAAATGCTAATGAATTGGTATCTGTTTGTTTTAACTTTAATTTACTTGATTCTTGCTGAACGTATTGATTTACTAAAAACATATTATGCAACATATCTGCTTCTTGTTGCATAGCATTATCTTTTGCAAAACGATATAATGCCACATATAAAATATTAATGGTAGTCAGTCTTTGTTGGCCATCAATTATAACCAACTCTTTAACCTCACTTGTGCTATATGCACCCTCGTGAATAAAAACGATGCTACCAATAAAATGTGTGCCCCTATCAGCTGCTTCTACAGCAATAATATCATTTAACAACTCTTTACACTCATTATTTGTCCAATCATAATTACGTTGGTATACAGGTATTACAAATTGAACATTTGGTGCTTGTAAAAAATTTATAATTGGTAATTCGTTTGCCTTCATATTGTTGTTAAATAAATATTAATCTAATAAGAGAAAATATACCCTAAATTAAGTTTGAAAATTCGATTGGTAAATTTGTTTTATTCCCAATGGTTAGATTTTTATAACTATAATAGATTGATGGAAAAGTTTTATTCACAACACTTAATGGTGGTGGGATAAAATTAGAAGTAATAGTATTATTATTTTTTATAAATTGCATAGAATGACCTTTTGCACCAATTAACAAAATATATTTATTGTCTTTAGTATTAGCATACTTGTTCATTGTAGCTTTGTATTTATTTACATAATCCCAATCCATTGCACCATTATCTTTTTTAGGAAAATGAGGTATAGAAACCAATTCAACCTCTTTTAATATATAATCTTCATTACGAGTTGACCAAGTAATTATAAAATAGCGTAATCCTGATTGAACTCTTATAATTTCTTGAGAAGTCCATCTTCTTATATCATCGTGATATGCTTTATAACCGTAACCATTTGTATATGATTGTTTACACAATAAAAAATCATTATTACAATGATTTGACACACCAACTCTATCAGCATTCTGAAATTCTATTAAGCCAATTGGGTTGTCATTGCTATCAGAAACAAAACAATCTAAATTAGTTGGCCAAGGTGTTTTATGTTTTCTCAACTGTTTGTCAAAATGTGGTAAATCAGCAATTTCTCTGAATGTTTTATTTGATTTCCAACCTTTTATTTCTGCTATCCAATCAGCAAATTCTTTATATGTATCATACTTTTTAACATATGATATTGAAGTCAGTGAGGTAATGCTTACTAAATGGGTGATTTCAGTTTCATCACAATACAAAACATACGAAAGAGGTATATTAAATAAACTTGCAAAATTTATTTTGCGTTGTAGTTCTTTTGTTCCTTCAAGCGCAATAATTGAGGTTAACAAATCATTTAAAGATATTGCTGAAACTGAATTATCATATCTTGCTCTTTCAAGTAAATGAGTTACTATATTATCAGTGTTTTGATTACACCCTTCAATGCTATCAAGATTGTAAGGTGTATTTGTATTTAATTCATCCTTACACCAGTTTAATGAATCACTACGTTCTGATGATTCCTTTCTTAAATTTTCTATATGCATAATGTTTATAATAGTTATTCAGATAAAACATCTTCAATAATTTGTTTAATCTTTTTATTTCTTATCTGTTCTTCAAATTTTACTGTATAACCATCAATAGTAAGCTGTTTAAAAAACTCTTTAGCACAATTAATTTTTGCCTTTTCTATACCACGAAGTGTCTCTTGGGTATCAACATCTTTGGTTTCAACAATAATATTTAAAGTTTTTTCGCCATTTTCTTTTTTTACTACGTACATAAAATCTGGACTATAAGATTGACCTGTTATAGTTGGAATAGATAAACTATTACGAGGGATTTTACCATAAACAACTATTTGAGAAATACCATCAGCTAAAATATTTTCTTTTTCTAATGGTGAATCATATGCATATGTATCATATAAATATTTCTCTACAGGTGTCCCTTCTACAAATTTAGTACCGATTCTACCTTGAGCAATTTCATCTTTAGGATTACCATCAGAATGAGTTAAAGCTGTAGATTTTAATTTTAATGAAGATTTTTTATACGAAAACTGACCTTGCAGTTTTTGAATTTTCCAATCGCTAAATCTGGAAACAAAATTAGCTACACTAAATACGTTAGTTTTAATTACAGCCGATGGATAATTTTCTTTGTATGTAATTAATGCATCATTAATAATTTTGATAGGTAAGTTAGTTTGTTTGTTAATGCGTTTTAAAAAGTCTCCATATGATATTGATTTATTGATAGTGTATTGAACACCACCACTTTCATAATATCCCATTTTGTTTTCATCAGTTGTCGTAATTGTTTGTCTGTTACTTGTTAGAACTACATCAGTAAAAACATCATCTTTAAATAGACTTATTAATTCATTTTTTAGGTAATTATTCTTTTCTAAAGAATCATAATAAATAATATACTTTTTGTTAATGGCTTCCCACAACTCTTTCAATTCAAAATATGCAGATGCTCTAATTTTAATCTTCTTCTCCAATTTTTTATTTCGGTCAGAAATTTTATTAGGACTAATACCAGTTCTGAAGTCAGGATATTCTTCAAAAAACTTTTCTGAATTTTCAATAATTATATTTCGATCCATATCAATGTAATCATTGATAACTAATCGTTTGAATAATTCATTTTTATTTAATTCAAGTTTTATTGCAACTTTTTCTAAATCATCTATACTAACAATAAACCCTTTTGGAAGGTCATCATTTATTTCTTTGACTAATCTATCTGCAAAATCAGATTCTGTAAAATCAATAATATAATTCAGTTTAAATTCTTCATTAGAGATTCTATTACCATTAACATCTACAGGTAAACGTAAACCTCTACCGACCTCTTGAAGTTTGCTGTTCTCACTACCACTTGAACGAAGTTTTGTAATTGTGAAAACATTCGGATTATCCCAACCTTCTTTTAAAGTCCATTTAGAAAATAAAAACCGTCTAGGGTTAATTTCACCATTTTTATTTCTTATGGATAATAAACTCTTTTTATCGTGAAGAATTTCATTAACTTCTTTAGCTATATCTGCATCAGAATCGCTATTATCTTGTGAAAAATAACCTGCGTGACAATTTGAAATATCTCTTTTTGAAGCCTCTAAATATTCAATATATTCTTTGTCATTTATTTTCGAAAGTGACGGAAGTACTTCATTTATTTTCTCTAATAATAGTTTTTCAAAAGTTTTTTTTAAGTATGCTTCTTTTCCTGTTTTTTCATTATTTCGATAAGAATAAATATCATCTATAAAAAACAAGGCTAATGTTTTAATCTTAAACCTCCTATCAAAATTTAATCTTTCGGTTTCGAAATGTCTTTCAATAGCTAATTTTAGCATTTGCTCTTGATAAGATGAAGAATATATGTCTGTACTAAATTCTTCACCTTGATATTTTGTTTGACCATTGGATAGTTCAAAAAAGTTTTTACCAATTGCATCAATAGTGATACCCTCAAATTCACCCGAAATCATAGATAATGAATCACCTTTACCTAAAACATAACTTTTATTAGATGAGTCTTTTTTTATGTAATTGAATTTAATTTCAGTCTTGTTGATAATCGACATTACCTTAACCTTATCTTCTTTTTTTGAGATAGGCTCGAAGTGTTCTTTTGATATACCTTTTATTAGATTTTGATTAAAAGAGTCACAAGCATTTAAATCATAAACTAAATTATGATAATCCTTTAATGTTTTTTTGTTTTTGCCTCTACCAATAGTTTTTGTTGGAAATGTAGCACCATACCTTATTATACACTGTGGCTGAATTTCATCAGAAATAAAGTTAAATGCTTTTTGTTGTTTAGAAAAACGATGTGGCTCATCAATAATAACAAATGGCATAGTTTCCCTTATAGCGTCAACTGGTCTAAAAAAATCTTCAACACCTGAATCATAATCATTTCTCGTTAACATTTTACTATTAGTTAACAAGGCCATATTAGTAAGCAACACCTGTATTTTATTTGTGTTTTGACTTGAGCCTGAAACAAACTCTCTTACTACACTTGGGAAATATTGTTTACCTTTTTTCTTTTTAACAGATTCTAATACTTGTAAATCAATTTCAGCATTATATCCACAAACATCTTTAAAATGCTTTTTGACATAAGAGTCACTTAAAAATTGTTTAGCACCAGCTTTTATAGGTAATGTTGGCACGACGACAATAAACTTGTTTATTTTAAAGCGTTTATGAAGTTCAAAAATAGTAGAGGTATATACATAAGTTTTACCTGTACCTGTTTCCATTTTAATATCTAAATTTAAATTTTCACCTACTTCATTTAGACTTATATATTCAGGATGAATACTATTTGATTTTTGTACCTGTTTAATATTTTCTAGTAAAACCTCATTATCCAGCTGTAAAATAGGATTACTGTAGAATAGTTTGTTAGGCAAAAAACTATCTTCAGAAAATACGTTAGCAATAGCGTTAACACCTTTCAATTGGTGTGGTAAACCATTTTTTAAAATTAAATCCATACTTAATATTAATACCTTACGTTGATGTTAATCTTTAAATTCTTCTCACTATCATTAAGAATTTTTAAATTCTTTTCTAACATTTCAGTAACTGACCACTCATTAAAGCTGTAACCAAAAAGTATCACATTCTCTGGATTAAATGAACCATTCTCCTCATATAACTCAAATAATGAAATAACGTTATCTTGAGTGAAGTCAGGATTTATTAAGTATAAGTGCTTATCAAAATAATATGCCTTATAGCCACCCAAATCAATCTCTTCAACAGAAGGATTTAAGCCATAACCATCATAGTTTAACCAAGTAGTTAAAACAGTATTAAGACCAAAATCATCCAATATCGTACTATCAGCTATTAATGCTCTCTTATCAAAAGTTTCACATTTATCTAATGTTTTTTGATTAGGCTCATTTAAAACAAAGTGCTTAAAACCATAATCAATGACAGCTTTCGTTTCTTTTTTTATTTTTTCAGATGCTCTTATAATACGCTCAATACCAACATAGTCTAATGTAGTAGGCCGATTTATGGACTTTAAAAAATTATATGCGTTTTTTTGACTTGCTTTTTTAGGATTTAATGTTTCGGGTAATTGAACAGAAATAATTTTGCGTTTACCCGCATCTAATGAATTTAACTCTAAAGTTGCTTGCGCTGTTGTTGCAGAACCAGAAAAGAAATCAAGTATTAAATCATCTTTTGATGTTGTGAATTTCAAAAATTTACTGATTAATTTTACTGATTTAGGATTGTCAAAAACTTTAGTACCGAAAAGCTCAGTTAAACTTATTGTTGTAGAACGGTTGTCTTCGTAATAATAACTTTTTAGCAATTCAGTTGCTGTTTCAATACGTTTCTTAATTTTTGGTATAGTAGTTTCATCTTTACCCCATTCTACATCCCCTTTTTCATTTGCCTTCCAAAATGTTGTTTCAGGCCATCGCCAACCGTTACTTGGCTTTTTGCAAGGTGTTTTTGTTATTGGATGTATAATATCATAATTATAATCCCCTGGCTTTGTATTGTTAGAATTACCCGGATAATAAACTCCTTTTTCATCAACGTATGAATAATGAGATACGCCTGATAAATCAATTTGATTGGATTTTTTTAATGAGCTTATCCAACGTTTTAGTTGCTTTTGAATTTCATCAATTGCAAGATTCTTATTCAATAATTCTTCATATTTTTCTTGAATAACTTTTGCTTTATCAGATTTAATTTTCCATTTGTCTTGGTAATTTATATTTCTACAGTAGCTAATTATATATTCGTGTTCTATTGAAATTTGACTTGCATTATTATCTGTTGCAGTTTCCCATATTATTTCACCTAAATAATTCTCTTCGCCAAATATTTCATCACAAATAAGTTTCAGATTTGCTTGCTGACTATCATCTATAGATATAAAAATAACACCATCATTTTTTAATAAGTCTTTAGCTAATTGCAATCGTGGATACATAAACAGTAACCAAGCAGAATGAGATGCAGACCCCCTATTAGTTAAATCTAAAATTCTCTGTGCCTGTTCTTCATCAATACTTAATTTATGTTGTAAATCTTCTATTGTAAAACTAAACTTATCATTATAAACAAATTCGTCTTTACCCGTGTTATAAGGTGGATCTACATAAATACATTTAACACTATTAGAATATGATTTTAAAAGATGTTTTAAACCATCTAAATTATCACCACTTATGTATATGTTTTCACTTTTTTCATTTACAGGCATTGAATTATGCTCCAGATTTGGCGTGATAACTGTGGTGGTTTCTATTGAGGTTAAAAGTTTAGCATAACTTTTACCTAAAAATTTTAGTTCATAACCTTCGTGAATAAAATCTACCTTATCTTCTAATATTGCTTTAAAGAGTTCAATATCAAAAGCACCATTCTTTTTAAAACAACTTGGAAAATAATTTTTTAAAGCAGAAAGCTCTTTTTGATTTATAGTCACAGTTTCGTTAAACTTTTCAATATCTTTAATCATCTTTTTTTAAAATATTTATTTATTTAATTACTAATCATCATTTGTAACTAATAATTCTTTTACATTTATATTAAGTATTGCCGCAATCTCATATAGAGTTTCTAAACTTGGTTGTGTACGGTTTTGCACATAACCGTTTACAGTATTGAAACTCTTACCTAATTTCTCTGCAAGCCATACTTGCTTCACTCCTCTTTCTTCAAGGACTTCTTTAATACGATTCATAAGGGAAAATTAAAGCAATAAATATATAATATTTACTTGATATTTATATAACGTAATACGTTATATTTTTACAATTATAGAAGATTGAATAATTGCTCTTTATTAGACCACTCAAGATTTACAGCACCAGTCTGTTTTTGAAGATGAACTAGGTAATGCCCTATTTTATTAGGCACATATCCTTTAGCGTTAGTATCAAGTATTGTTACTTTCTTACGGACATAATTTTTATATAAAGATTCGTCAGCCATTTCAAATAGTGTGTTTGCTTTAAAAATACTATTTGAAAAATATGAAACCGAACTACCTGTTATGTAATTCAATAACGTTATCTCACTAGGGCCATAGTAATACAAAGCATTAAATTTCAATTCTTTTTTTTCTGGATGCAAAAAAGCATTGAATTTAATTTTTTCTAATGACACATTAGACTTAATATAATCGTTAGCTAAGGTTACAAATCTTTTTTGCGCTTCTTTCTCTTCTTTATCAACAAACTCTATTAAAGACGTACTAACAATATTTTGAATAAAAGTTGCTAAATCTAATACTCTTGACGGAATATCTATTAAGTTATTGGTTTTAACATAATAATATGAAACTTGATTACTGCCTTTATTATTTACTGTTTCTTTAATATCGAAAGCATTTATATAATGAAACAGTATTTTATTGAAACATCCGTCCTCATTCGATATATCATTATCATATATACAACCATTAACCCAACCACCATCTGTTATAATAAATTCGCTACCTCTTTTTGTTAAAAATACAGATATAAATCTATCATTAGTTGTGACGTATGGTGTTATAATTTCAATTGAAGCACCTCTTTGTTTTGTTTGCCAAACTGAAGAAAAATTATCTTTTATTGAGTTTATTATATTATTTAATTCCATTTAAAATACTATATTTTCATTGGGATCTGTTTTAGAAAAATCAATACCCAAAGAATTACTTGAAATTTTAACTTGAGGGAAACTATTCTCTTTTACCCTCAAATTAGCCTCGTGAAAAAAATGTGCTACACATAGATTAATATCTTCCAATGCTTTAGCTTCCTTTTCATTTAATAACTTATCTGTTTTATATGCTATTTCAGTACCTTTTTCATTAAACTTATGAAAATGAGGTGTTGTTACTGCATTTTCTACTAATGTAATACCATCAACTCTATTTCTATGCGTATCTCCATCACTATCAAATCTAAAGAAAGGATAAGGAATATACTCTTTAGCCCTTATTTTAAATTGAAAGAACTTGTAATTACTACACTTAACATTAACAATAAACAACATTTTAGCACCCATTATTTCCTGCTTAACAACCTCTTCAAATTCTAGTGTATTAGCGTTATTACCAACTTCATTTATTTCTATCACTTCAGAAAAAATAGACTTTCTTTCAGATAATAGCTTTTTATAATACAAATAATCTTCTTTAACCTTTAAACTTCTTGTAATACCCATTAAAAACCTATAATTTACTTCAACTGTTAAATGTATCGAGATTTGGTTGTTTAACCTAAACTTTATTAAACTTTCATTCATATGATATTACTATATTTTTTTACCCCTGTTTTAAGGTATATTACAAGTGTTAAAACATTAGTTGTTTTGGCAATAATTAATTTGCTCTAAAATTTTACTTCTTATGTTGTTTTCTAACTCATAATCAGTATACTCTTCTAATAATTTAGCATATTTTTTTCTGTATATAGTAAACGAATCTTTGTGATGTTTTTTTAACCCTTTAAAACTAGCTTCATCTTTCATAGCACCCATTAATAATATTTCCTTTGGTTGAAGTTCGTGATAATTAATTATTGGTTGTTTTTTAATTGTGTCATATACTTTTAATAATTCATCACCCAATGCATCAAACTTAATTTTGTTTATTAAATCAGCTACCGTAAAAATACCTATTGCATTTTTACCTGTATTAGTATATCTATGACTTGCTTCTAATTCAAATCTTATTAGACTTTTATCTACTGTAACACCAGATTCATTTTTAGTTTGATAAGTCTTATCATATCCTTTTATATTATAGTTAGTAGCTTTAAAATGAGCGCCATAAACACGAGTTTTATTACGCATTACTAAGGGTTTTTTACCTCTATATTCTAACCAATTTTTAAATGTATTATCTTCAATATCATTTATAACTACACCTACTGACGTTCTTTGAACTTTTGCTGTATATAAATCAAAATCAAAGTAAGCATCTAATTCTGCTATCGCTTTCAACACCTCAAAAAAAGTAAATGCTTTATAGTTATTATTCATATAGAATTTTTGCAAACTATTACTTATGGTAAGCTCTGAACCTCTTAATTTTAAATCAAGGTTTTTTAGCTTTGCTACATAAGAAGTTATTTCACCAATTTTCTTATTATAATTTGGTGACCATAAACAATTATTCCAAAAAAAAGGCTTTTCGGCTCTGGCAACAGCTTCTTTTGGTAGTTTATCTATTTGTTGTACTATAACTTTAGTATCGTACAAAACAACTACCTTTTATTTTTAAAAGCCTTATTGTAGTTTTTATCTAACAAGACCTCTACATCTTTCATCTTGTAGTAAATTTTACTACCTATTTGAGAAAATGACACTTTACCTTCATCTCTCCAAGTTTGCGCTGTGCGTTTGCTAATATTCATTAGCTGAATAAACTCTTGATTATCGAGAAAGGTTTCGTGTGATGGTTTTTGATTAGATTCTAAAGTAGAATTTAATTTGTCTAATCTTGATACTAAATTGTTGTACTGTTCTTTTGTTAAAATTACTGCTTCCATTTACTTAATTATTAATGTTACTAATTATTTCTGTAACAAATATTAAGCTCTGGATAGGTACTTATAAGGCTGACCTTATAAGACCTTTTATTGACTGTATTTTAATGAAGTGGATTGTCTTTTATGTATTGTTTTGCCTTTTTATGATAGTCGTCTGATGTGTTTGACCAATCTAATTTTGATTTTAATTCTAAGTTAATTTGATTCGCTATTATATCACATAATCTTTTTAAACTCAATTTTGGAATTATATGCTCTTCTCTTAACGCTTCTATTACACCTCTTACTGTGCCTTTACTTCTGTCACCTAAATTATATACACCATCTTTTGTAATTGCTAAATCTTCAAGTATTTTCAGAATATAATCCTGCTTCTCTTGATTTACAAATGTTTTAAAACTATCTGTTTCTTTTTCTAACAATAAAGGATCTGTTTGATTAGGTAATAAAGTGACAGGAAATATTTGAACTGTTTCTTTTATAAAGTCGGCTTCTATGGATAAAAACTCTTTAAATAAATCTGGGTATTTATCTTCTTTATCTTTGAAATTACTCTTTCTATCAGTTAAGTTTCTAAATTTTAATTCGCGATGTCTTAACTGTTTTAATCTACTTTGTATATATAATACTTTATTGTTTGGTTCTGCATTATCTAAAACATCCTGTAAGCGTGATATACTTTTCTCAAATATTCTGCTATACTTTTCACGATGGTTATAAAAATGCATATCTAATGGTAATGACGTACTATGCATTTCTTTAAGAAAAGAATCCATTGCTTTATTTAATTGAATTGACAACTCTTTATCTAATACCATATCGTTAGTTAATGATAAAATCATTAAATGTGAAGTCGCATCCTTTTTGAAGTAGATAGTTTTAGAATCAAAAAACTCATTAAACGTTAAAGAAATATGCCAACTGATATTTTGTAAAATATATGCTTCTTTTAAATTCTTTAAATATGCTTCTTCTTCATTATTAAATAATGCATTAATCTTAAAATCTGATATAAGCGGATTTCTATTTTCATCCCTTAATAGATAAAAAATTTGCTTGTTATCAATGGTGTTATATTTATCTATTTGCTTTTCAAACTCATTTCTTAAATACTTACGAATCTCTTTTTTTCTTTTAGCTGAATCAAATACAAAATCTTGTATCTCATTAATTATAGGTTGTAGTTCTTTCTCTGCTTCTGCAATATTTTGTCTTAATAAATCTTCCCAAACAGGATATTTAAAAGGCTCTTGAATAGATTTACCTTTAACAATATCCTTTAACCAAGACAAGAATACGTCAAGCGTATAAAACACTATATATTCATTACTAAACAACGTTTTTGGCTCACTTGACAACCTGGTTAATACTTTGCCTACTGTTGATGGATTTAAGCGTCTAAACTCTATTCTGTCGTTAAAAAAAGATGGGTAATTATATAATAACAATTCATCATTAAAATTATCTATATCAAAACCTTTAAAAGCAAAAAGTTTAGATAGTATTCTTTTTATTTCTTTAGCATCGCTTAATGATTCTATTAATTCTTCTTCAAGTATTTGAATTTGCTCATTAATAAACTCTAAAGGTTCATTTATTTTAGAACAATATTCTTGATGATTTTTTACTAACAACTCAACCTCAAAAGAAACTACTTTTATAAGCCTATCAGATTGCCAAGTAACCATTTTATAATAGTCCTCTTTTTCTATATTATACTGGTTATCGTATGTAATAAGATATTTACATTCTTTACCAGATAAAAAATCATTATAAGTAAATTTTGGTATTTGCTTTCTTGAATCACTAACTCTTTTATGTATTAGGTAATTAATTTTTCCTAAATAAATAGCTTCTTTTAATTCGGCAAATTCATCTACATTCAATAAGAAATGCCTGCTTGAAAATTGTGAAAGCAACCAATCTTTAGAGCTATGATTTTTTACATAATATGGATGTTTATTTTTATCAATTAGAGCTTTAATTCTGTTTTCTTCAGATATTAGAAACTTAAATTCGTCAAAGTGCTCGAGGTTCTCAATCTTATTTAAAACGTTAGTTTTAAAATCTTGTTCTGCTGTTTGTACTGCTTCAGAATGAATGGTATCAAATTGAGCCTTTAAAATAGTATTGATTGGTTTATTAAACATATTCTAATTGATGTATTTATCTACTGCATTATCTAATTCACTACTTATAATTTTTGCATATACTTGTGTTATTCCAATATCGGAATGATCCATTAATTTAGATACGTGTTCTATACGCATACCATTATTTAATGCTCTGGTAGCAAATGTATGTCTGCTAATATGAAAGGTTAAAGAAAATGGTAACTCTAAAGTTTTACCCATTTTGGTTAAATACATATTGCTTAACGCTATTGCTTGTCTTACTACTTTTGCTCTTTGTTCTCTGTCTGTAAAATAATCGTTATCAATATTTGCGAAAGGAAATATTATATCGTCTTGATTTACATTTTCAGTTTTATATTTTTCTAAAATATCTATTGCAACTTGCCCAATTCTAAGACTATGCTGTCTGTTTGTTTTGCGTATTGTCTTAGTTATTTTATGCGTTTTAGCATTGTAATTATTCCATTGTAACTCTATTATATCGCCAAACCTTAAACCACCTGAAAAGACAGAAAAAAGGAACATATCTTTTATTATTTGTGCCTTTGCTTTATCTGAAACCTCTAATTTAATAAAAGCTTCTAACTGTTCTGCTGTTAAAAAACGTTTTGTGCTTTTTGCTTTCTTAACTTTAAATTTACTAAAAGGAAAATGATTTAAGGGTATTAAATCCTCTCTCTGCGCTTCTTTAAACATTAGGTTAAGAATCTTTAAAGAAAAATTTATAGTCGTTTTATTATTCCCTAAAGTGGTGCTACAGTAACCTGCATAGTCTTTTAATGTCGTTACCGTAATATCATCGAACATCAACTCTTTATGGCCTATAAACTTTTCAAACTTTTTAAGGTAGTTTTTATAGTTGTTATATGTTGAAAGTGCTAAAGTATCTTTTTGTTTTTCGCAACGGTTGTATGCATACTCAAAGAAATTAACTAACGGTTTCCCCTTTATAGCTTCTTTTAGTTTTCTTGCTGATGTAGATTGATTTTTAGTTTCTAAATCTGCTATTTGCCCTTGTGCATCTGCAACCTTTTGAGATATGTATTTGTTTAGGCGTGTTGAATTGCTATGATTTTTCTTTACCTTTTGCTTTTCTTCATCCCATTCGTTAGGCTCTAATTTTAAGCTTAAAGAAATGAATCTAGTTTTTCGGTCTTTTATCACTCTTAAATATAAAGGTGCTTTTCCAGACTTATCTACTTTTGATTTTTTTAAAATTAGTTTTATTGAAGCCATAACTTATTGGTTTAGAATAGGTGCAATAGGATGCAAACGAATACTAAGGTACAACAATAGGTACAACAAACAATGCTTTTTATTGTATTTTATTACATTATTTTGCATCGCACAAAACAACAAAACCCTTTATTTATAAGGGTTTAAGTGAAATTAAAAGAAATTAGATATAATAGTTAGACAACACCGTGTATAGCTCATTGCGGCTGAATTCCTATTCGGAATTCATTGCAATTTGCTATCTTTCGGTTACAGCGGAAAATCATAGCTGATTTCCCGCAACGAGCCATACACAAACACGTTGTGCATAATTTAAGAAAAATCACGAATTGAATAAAATAACAGGAATTATATTGACAATTTTACTTCTGATTTCTTGTAAGAATTCGGAAAAAATAGAAACGGAAAATAGTTCAGAACCTGAATTTGAAAGTGTAGAATTGGAATTTAAAAGATTGGGAAACAAGCATACTGTTGATTTAGAATATTTGTTTTTAAACGAAAATGATGAGCAAATAGAATTTTCAAGTATTCAAAAAATGCCTGAATTTCCTGGTGGACTTGACTCTTTGACAAAATTCGTTATGAAAAATTATAAATTCCATCAAGGAAATGTTGAATATTTGGAAGGCAAAGTAAAAACGACTTTTTGTGTTGACACTTTTGGAAAAGTAGTTGATATTGAAATTATCGAACGATTGAGAAAAGATTATGATACGGCTTGCTATAAAGTTATTGCAAAATTACCAGATTGGAAACCTGCTGAATTGAACAATGGAAAAAAAGTAAAGACAAAGTTTCTGTTACCTTTTAAGTTTGTGCTAGAAGAATAAAACATTAAGTAATGAAAAAAATATTAATCTTGACCTTACTCTCATTTTTAGGTTGTAAAAACGAACCAATCTGTACTATAGATGAAAATAACGCTGGAAAAGAAATCTATGATTTGGACGAGGCAACTTGTTTCATTGCATTAAAGCTGAATAAGAAAAAATCTGATTTGAGTTTGATTCGTGACGCTCTACTTGCGGAAATGAATTATATGGAGAAAACTGAACTGACTTCTGACAATCCAAATCCTGAAAGCGAATCTGAATCAAATTCTGAATTGGATATTAACCAAATGGTGGAATATGCTCTGAATGAGGAAAAAGTTGACCTAACTAAAACAGAATTAATCGAAATCTATGAAACCGAAATTGAATATTTGATGTTCATCGGAGTTGTGGAAGAATAAAAACTATGCACAACCACGTGTATAATTAATTGCTTGGTTCTAGCCTACTTACGAATATTCCTGCGGAATATTCTATTCGGTTTTTATTTGCTAAATTACGTGCTTAACCACGCAACTAATCATACACATACACGTTGTACGTAATTTGACCAAATCGATGAAAAGCATTTTACCATTAATATTAATACTGAATTTTGGTTCTTTATTTTCTCAATCAAAAGAGAATA
>NZ_QUNH01000006.1 GCF_003387355.1 Winogradskyella sediminis | reverse complement strand
AGCCTACTTACGAAAATTCCGCTGGAATTTTCTATCTGTGATTTGTTTGCTAACTTAGTTGCTTAACCACGCAACTAATCATACACAAAAACGTTAGGTGTAATTTAAGCAAATGTACTTTCAATTGAAAAAACTTTGGATATGTTTAAATGGTTAAATAGATTTTTTAACAAGACACAGAAACCTAATCTTGAAGATTTAGAATATCTTTTATTCGGAAGATTCTTCAGTGATAATTATGGTACTTATGAAATTTACAAACTAACGCGTTCGGAATTATTAGTGGATAAAAGAGAGTTGTGGCACAATGAAAGACATACTAAAAATGGATATACGTTCGTTGGTGAATTAATGTCGCAAGAAAAATTTGAACTTGTAAAAGATTTAATTGACCAAGTACCAAATGTCATACTTGATGAAAATCTAAACGGATTTTATACCACTGGAAATAAAAACGAGGACATACTGATAGTGGAAATATGTGATGGAACTTTAAAGAAAGAAATTACAATTGATGATTATGAAATGGAAACTGAAAACTTACCGACCGAATTGAGAAAATTTAGACTTTCAATAGAACGTAAAATAAAAGAACTCGATTAAAAAAACTACACCTAACAACGTGTATAGCTCATTGCTTCTGAATTTCCTACTCGGAAATTAAGAAACCCTTATTTATAAGGGATTTCAATTAAAAAGGCAACAATAAGGCAACAAATATTTGATTATAAGAACTAATCAAAGGAAAGAAATAATAGATAAAATTAGGAACTTATTAAACGATAAAAATAAAACCGTTCGTGTAGAACGGTTTTATTATTTAAACATCAACCGTTAATTAGCTGTCCCAGAGCCTAAATAAACGCTGTTTGACACTGTATTACCTTCAGCAGTAATAAATGCCATAAAAAGCTCGACTGTATCACCTGCATAGGTACTTGGAATTGTAATGATTTGAGATCCTACAGTTCTATCAGCACCATCAAGAATATACATTGATTCCTTTTTACTTGGATTGTAAACTAAAATCATTGCTTTATCAGTTGCATTTGCATTACCTTCAGCAGAGTTATCATCCCAAGTAAATTCTACTTGTCCCGCAGTTGCTAAATCTGTTGCAGGGTTCAATGCTCCAGATAGATTACCTCTACTTAATAAAGCTAAAGAATAATCTACAGTAAAGTTTGGTGCACTTCCTGTAATAGCATTATTCAATACATAAGACATTGCTGCATTAAACTCTGTTTTTTGCACCGCATAAGATTTATATCCTTTCTTGATAAAACCTAAATTCGGTTGAAGATACTCCAAAGTAACTGTAAACTTGTTTCTTTGATTAACTTGCCCTTCTGTTCGTGGATTTGCCACACTTGAAGGTTTAATTCTCAAATAGTCAATACCTTTCCAAGAAGCACCAACTACGTTTCCTACTTTACCTGATACACCGCCCAGGATTCCTTGTGAAATAACACCCATTGTATATAAAATTTAAAATTAATACTTGTTCGAAGTTGGTTCGGACTTGGTACGGTCTTTAACCAACACAAGTAATATATGGCAAATACTATGCTAATAGATTGATTTGGTTTTTGTTGCCCTTTGTTGCCCGATTTTGCTTTTTAGAAAATAGATTTTGTATGTATGACACCTTTAAATCTGCCATTTTTGAAATTACTTTTTTAAGTTCAGCTTCTTTTTTACAAATTGCTGACACTATATTAATATGCTTTTGTAACTCAAATTCATCATTTAACAACGATGTGTAACTATTTTTTAAGGTGTTTCTGCAATCATCTATTGAGATAAACGGAATAACACTGCCTTTTAAATAATAAGCATAAAAACCGCCTATTTGCAACATCATTGATAAATGGTAAAGGGTTTGTTTTTCTTCTTCGGTTGATGTAGATACCACAAAACAATTAGGACAAGGATTTATTAAAGGCTTTCCGCTGTTTTGCCCTTTGTTTAGGATAAAAAAATGAGGGTTTGAGTAAGTTCTTCCGATTTGGTGTGTTTTTAGTTCAAAAGTTGACATAGCTATCCAATTTAAAATTGCTTCGCTACGCTTCGCACCATTAATTTTTTAAAAGAAAAACAATAAAAAAAGAAAGCCTAATGCTCTTGTGGCGTGGATAAGGCTGTCAAGGTTTTTGGATAAAAGTTTTTTGAGATTAATTGTTTAATGATTGTGAAAAATGCTTTTGAAAAAAGTTTTATTCAAAACCCGTAGGGCTTGACCTTTATAGCCTTGCGCGTTGGCAGAAGGAAGCCACATATATTTGCTACCTTTTTTTATTATTTTTTTTGTTCAACTTAATTCACTTTTTGGGGCATAAACTCTTAAAAAAATAGGTTGTTTTCAATTTGAGCATGGGATGAAGCGTTTGTATGGGTAGCGTTTTAAATAGTTGTTTGATAAAACAGCATTTAAACGAGCTACTTATACAGGACTTTTAGGCAATAGCTTTTTGTTTTTTTGAGGTACGATAAAAAGCAATATGCTATGTCGTATTACTGCATTTTCTTAACCTATTTTTTTATAACCGCTGACTTGGGTGGTGGGGAAAAGTGGACTTTTATATTTGTTAACGAAATGAAACAAACAAAGACTTGAGGTAAGGAATACTTGGACTTAACGATGGTTTTGTGCAGCTTGAATGAGATAACGAATATAATACTAAACTAATTCAACCTTTTAAATTTACTACTGTTTAATACTTGTTCAAAATGTGTTTATATGTGCGGATGTGAGCGTTGGCTGTGTGGATATTTTACATAATGACAGTTATAGGCACGAAAATATAAAAAAACGCCGTAGGCAACCGTTGAAAGGATTTTTGCTCCTATAACTACCCGTTATGTAAACATAGCTTGGGGTAGTTTTTGGTGTGAGGGATGGCAACAGCTCTTTGCTTTTTTATTGTACTACTTTTAAAATATAATAGCAAATAAAATAAGCAATGTGCTGTGTGAGGGTTGGCAACCAAAAACTACAAGTGCGGTGGATAGCGGAACAAAACAAAAGACAGAGGATTTTGAGGTACGAAAAAACTGGGTTTTGGGTTGTGGGGACAATTACCAACTCATTCGTTGTAATCTAACAGCATTTAATATTGCTAATAATGCTACGCCTACATCTGCAAAAACTGCTTCCCACATTGTGGCTAAACCACCTGCACCTAAAATCAAGACAATAACTTTAACACCAAATGCTAAAATGATATTCTGCCAAACGATTTTTCGTGTAGAACGACTAATCTTGATAGCTCTCACTACTTTTGAAGGTTGGTCTGTTTGAATAATGACATCTGCTGTTTCAATAGCTACATCACTACCTAAACCACCCATTGCAATACCAACGTTACTTGCTGCTAAAACAGGTGCATCGTTAATACCATCACCTATAAAAGCTACTTTATTTTCAGGATTCGACTTTAAAATTTCAACTTCGTTTAATTTATTTTCTGGTAGTAAACCACCTTTAGCATTTTTAATATTCAACTCTTTAGCGACTTGTTGCGTTATAGAATCTTTATCACCAGAAAGCATCATAATATTTTTAATGCCTACTTTATGTAAATTAGTAATTGTTTCTTTTGCATCTTCCTTTAATTCATCTGCTATGACTACATAACCTGCAAATTGATTATCGATTGCAACTAATACTATCGATTCTACAATAGATTCCGTTTCCGTTGGAACATCAATATTATTAGAAGTCATTAGAGCTTTATTACCTACTAAAACTGTTTTACTATTAACAATGCCTTTTAAACCTTTACCTGCAATTTCAGAAACTTCGGTAGCTTTAAAATCTTCTCCTTCAGCTTTGTACTCTAAAATGGCTTTAGCAATTGGATGCGTGGATTGCTCTTCCATCGCCATTAGGTATTGCATAAATTCGGTTTCATTCCAACCAATTGCTTTTACTTCTTTGATTTTAAAAACACCTTTGGTAACGGTTCCTGTTTTGTCCATTACCAAAGTATTTATCTTGGTCATTGCATCTAAAAATGAAGCACCTTTAAATAATATTCCATTTTTTGAAGCTGCTCCTAATCCACCAAAATAACCTAATGGAATTGAAATTACTAACGCACAAGGACAAGAAATCACCAAGAATATTAATGCTCTGTATAACCAATCTCTAAATGAATAATCATCTACAAAAAAGTAAGGAATGAATGTCACGCCAATAGCCAAAAACACAACAATTGGTGTGTAGATACGAGCAAACTGTCTGATAAATAATTCTGTCTTCGATTTACGAGCTGTAGCATTTTGAACCAAGTCTAATATTCTCGCAATTGAACTATCTTCAAACTTGTTGGTTACCTCAACTTCAATAACGCTTTCTAAATTGATACTACCTGCGTAAACCTTTGCATCTTTCTGAATAGAATCTGGTTTGCTTTCTCCTGTTAACGCAGCTGTATTTAAAGATGCTTTTTCGGATAATAAAATGCCATCCAACGGAATTTTTTCACCTACACGAATTTGAATTTTCTCTCCTATATTTACATCTTTTGGCGAAACACTTTTGTAATCTCCCTCACGAAATACATTGGCTTCTTTGGGTCTAACATCTAATAATGCTTTTATATTTCCTTTTGCACGATTTACAGCAGCACTTTGAAATAATTCGCCTACTGCATAGAACAACATAACAGCAACACCCTCTGGATATTCTCCAATTATAAATGCCCCAATTGTAGCAATTGACATTAAAAAGAACTCTGTAAAAACATCACCTTTTTTAATACTAATCCACCCTTCTTTTACAACAGGAAGTCCTACAGGTAGATATGCAATACCATACCAAGCAATACGAATCCAATCCTTAAAGAATGAAACATCAAAATAATCTAAACCTATACCAATGATAAGCATTGTAAAACTTATGATTGCAGGTACGTAGGTTTTGAATGCACTTCCATTACCGTGATTATGACCATCATTATGCGTGTGTTGTGCTTCTGCATCTGGTTTTAAATCTCTTAAGTTAACTTTCTTTTTTTTCATTTAGTTTTGTTTTAGCAACAACTTTTGTTTTGTTGAATTGGTGGACAAGGAACTGTACCATAAGAGCAATACACACAACAATCTCCTTTTTTTGGCTTCAAAACCGTTTTACAATTCTCACATTTGTAGAAGAATTGGCAAGCATTTGTTGGCATATCTTCTTCTTTTTTATGTCCGCAGTTTGGACAGGTAATTTCTGATTTTAATATCATTTTCATTAGTTTTATTTTTTATCAGTTATTTTATAACCTGTAGTTTTAATTGCTTTCTCAATTTCTAATTCATTAGTTTTAGTTTCGTCAAATTCAATGATTGCGTTACCATTTTCGTAAGATGTTTTTGAGTTTACAATTCCGTTAAGTTTATTTACTTCGTGGTTTACGTGAGTTTCACAACTGGCACAGGTCATTCCGCTTATTTTATACTCTATTGTTTTTATATTTGTTTTATCAACTACGATGATTTGTTTTTCGCTGTTTGGATAAAATATACTTGAGTAGTATGGAAATGCCAACATCACTATTGCGAATATGGTTACAATACCTAAAAAGGTTTTTGACTGTATAAATTTTGGTTTTTCATCTGTTTCACATTCACAGTCGATTTCTTTTTCTGGTTTTAATTTTTGATACCAAGCAAACAGAAGAACTACTATTGTTAGTCCAATTAAGTAAGGTCTAAATGGTTCTATCCAAGAAAAAGTTGAAGCTACACCGCTTGTTCCTGCTATTAAAGCCAAAACAGGTGTTATACAACATAATGAAGCTGTAATTGCTGTAAGCAAACTTGTTATCGCTAATTTACTTTTCATAATTACTTAATTCTTTGATTACAAAAATGCAATTAAAAAGCGTGCAATGGAAGTGCAATTATTAGCCACTACACTTATCGCAAATACCTTTTACCACCAAATTTACATTCTCTGACACAAAACCATCAGGTACTTTAATTTGCGGTATTTTATGTTCTGTTAGGCAAATGGTTTCATTGCAATTGTTACAATGGAAATGTAAGTGTAAATCGGTTTTTATATCACAATTACATCCCTTTTCGCATAACGCATATTTTGTTATCCCTGTGCCATCGTCTATTTGATGCACAATATCCTTTTCTTCAAAAGTTTTAATAGTTCTGTACAAGGTAGTTCTATCTGCTTTTTCAAAAGCATTTTCAATATCACTCAATGTTACCGCTATCTCTTTTTCTGCAAGAAACTTATAAATTAACATACGCATTGCTGTAACACGAATATTTTTTGACTCTAATACTTGTTCTATTGTTTCCATATTTAATGTGCGTGTTCTGCTTCTCCTTTTTTCATTTCTGCGTTAAGATAATAAGCATTGTTATAAGCAAATTTTGTATTACTTTCTATGTTTTCAGTAAATTGAACCGATACCCAATCACCATCTTTAGTGCCTAACACAACTTCGATAGGTTTAAAGCTCCAATCGTCATTTTCTTTTTCTACTGAAAACACATAATATCTTTCGCCTTCTTTTATAATTGCACTTTCTGGTAAAGCTTTTGTTTGGGTATTATCTACTTGAATTTTACCTTGAATATACATACCAGGAATTAAGTTACCTTTTTTGTTTTCTATTTCTGCGTGAACGTGGACTGCTTTTGGGTTGTCCTCAAAGGTTTTGCTTACGGAATAGATTTCTGCGATAAGCTCTGCATCTGGTATGGATTGTACCGTAAAGTTAACTTTCTGACCTTTCTGTACTTTATAAACATCTTTTTCAAAAACCATTAAATCGGCGTGAACGTGATGCGTATTTACAATTTCAAATAATTCGGTTTGTGGCTCTACATATTGACCTGTTTTTACTTCAACTTTTTGCACAAAGCCTTCTATTGGACTTCGCAATGCTATGCGCTGTGCAATTGTTCCATTGCGAACTGATGTAGTGTTAACGTTGAGTATTCTTAATTGCGCTTCTAAACCATTAACCATTGCTTTTGATGCTTGATATTCTGCTTCTGCTTTCTGGAAATTAGCACCAGAACCAACACCAGCATCGTATAATTTTTGTTGACGTTCATAATTTTTCTTTGCAAGCTCGCTATTGCTATAAGCGTTTAAATAATCCGTTTGCGCTTGTATGATATTTGGGTGCGATAGATAAGCCACAACTTGACCTTTATTAACCTTATCACCTTCAATCACTTCAATTGAAACGACATTTGCACCAACAACAGTAGTAATAGCTGCTTCGTTTTGTGGTGGTACTTCTAACGTTCCGTTAGCTTCTACATAGCCGCTCATATTACGTAATGCTAACGTATCTATTTTCATTTTTAAAGCATCGAATTGCTGTTGTGATAACATTACTTCTTCGCTTTCATTATGTTCTTCATTAACTTCTGTTTTTTCTTCCTCATCGTGGGAATGACCATCATTCTCGTTATGATTTTCTTTATTTCCGCAAGCTGAAACAAAAATGGTTAACACCATTACGGTAAGGAATTTATATATTTTATTTTTCATTGTCTTATTGATTAAAATATTGTAATTGAAATGTGCTTTCTAAATAGTTTACTAATGCAGTCTGTGCTTCCAGTTCCGATTGAATTGCTTCTTTTATCAACTGCGTAAATGCAGTATAATCAATTTCGCCTTCTCTATATGCCAGTAATGCACCTGTTTTTTGCTCTTTTGTTAATGGTAAAACTTGGTCTTTGTAAAACTCCCAAGATGTTTTCCATTTCATATAATTTTCTTTAGCCTGAACAAACCTTGATTGTACTTCCTGTTTTTTGAACGCTACATTGGTTTCCGCTATTTCTTTATCAATTCTGGCACTTCTAACTTGTGCTTTGCTAGAACCTGATAAAAACGGAACTGAAATTCCTGCTTGATAGGTGTAAAATCCTGAATTGCCATTTACTTTTTGTAAACCACCTTGAAGATTGAACTTTGGCAAATTATCTGCTTTTGCAGCTTTATATTTAGCTTCCGCTTCATCTACAATGTTCTGCGACATACTGTACAATGGATGACTTTCAATACTGAATGTTTCCATATCACTATCTATCGCTACCTCAAATTCATCTGAAACTGTAAAAATTTCTTCTGATACCAACCACAAATTGAATTGCTGTAAGGCAATAAGATAATTACTATAGGCTTGCGCTTTTTTATTCTGAATTTGAAACGCTTGATTTTTTGCTGCCGAATATTCTAATTTAGAAATAGCTTCGACTTCATAATTTAAAGCTACTGCTTGCTCGAATTTGGAATAAATGGAATCCAATTCCTTATACAAATCATAGTTTTGTTTCATTTGATAGCAATTAGACCAAGCTTTTTTAACTTCCAATTCTAATTCCAACTCGGAAAGTTGAAAGGCTTTTTGTGCCAATTGAATGCGTTGTTCTTGTAGCTTCTTTTTAGAACCAATGCCAAATACATCGATATTTGATTGACCAATACCAATGGTTGTATAGATGCCATTTCCATTATCAATTTCTTCTCCACCTGTAAAAATTTGAGTCGTTCCGAAATCATAGGCAGTCGATTTTAATTGTTCTTGTTTTGTAATTTCCAACTGCTTTTGCTTCAATAATGGATAATTACTTTTAGCGAGTTTAACAGCTTCCTGTAATGAAATTTCGGGAATTGTATCATTCAACTCTTGTGCATTACTTTGTGGTGAAAAGCCAAATAGTAATAATACAACTGCTGTTGCTGTTACTAACTTTTTATTTGGCTTAAACGTAAAAGATTTGTTTTCTACCCAATGATATAAAATTGGTAAAACAAATAAGGTAAGCAAAGTTGAAGTTAATAATCCACCAATAACAACGGTTGCCAATGGACGTTGTACTTCTGCACCAGCTGATGATGAAATAGCCATTGGTAGAAAGCCTAATACATCTGTAAAAGCAGTTAGCATAATAGGTCTGATTCTTCGTTTAGTACCTTCAACTATTCTATCCTTTAGATTGGTTACACCTTCTTCTTTTAATTCGTTGAGTCCGCTTATCATTACCAAACCATTTAAAACTGCAACACCAAACAGCACAATAAAACCAACACCTGCCGAAATACTAAATGGCATATCACGTAACCACAACGCCACAACACCACCAATAGTTGCCATTGGAATAGCTATGTAAATCATTAAGGTCTGTGGTAAAGATTTTAATGCAAAATATATTAGTATAAATATGAGTAACAATGCAATAGGCACAACGGTTTGTAATCGGTTGCTGGCACGTTCTAAATTTTCAAATGCACCACCATAACGAATAAAATAACCTGATGGTAATTCTAATTGTGCATCTAATTTTGATTTAATTTCAGTTACTAACGATTTTACATCACGTCCTCTAACATTAACACCTACATAGGTTCTTCTATTGGTGTTATCTCTACTGATTTGCATTGGTCCTGCTTTATAGCTTACATCTGCAATTTCACGTAAAGGAATTTGAGCACCCGAAGGTAAATTGATATACAGGTTTTGAACATCTGAAATATCCTTACGGTTTTGATCGCTTAATCGTACTACTAAATCGAAGCGTTTTTCACCTTCAAAAATTACACCTGCTGTACCACCTGCAAATGCAGATTGTACGGTTTGATTAAGCGTATTTATTTGAAGACCATATTGCGCCAATTTATTCCTGTTGTAATTGATTGTCATTTGTGGCAAACCTGTTGTGGCTTCCGCTTTCATATCACCAATACCTTCAGTACCTGCGATAATTTTAGATATTTCTTCGGCTTTTTGAGATAGAATATCAATGTCTTCACCATAAAGTTTTATAGCAATATCTTCACGAACACCTTCTAATAACTCGTTAAAACGCATTTCAATAGGTTGTGTAAACTCATAATTAACACCAGGAACCATTTCAACTGCTTCTTTCATTGCTTCAATCAATTCATCTTTTGATTCTATAGTAGTCCATTCACTTTTAGGTTTCAGAATTACAAAAACATCGGCAATATCCATAGGCATCGGGTCGGTTGGAATTTCGGCAACACCAATACGACTCACAATTTTATCAACTTCTGGAAATTTTGCTTTTACTATTTGTTCTATTTTGGTAGTAGTTTCAATAGTTTCTGTAAGTGAACTACCTGGTTTTAAAATAGCGTGAAATGCAATATCACCTTCATCGAGTTGCGGAATGAACTCGCCACCCATTCTTGAAAACATAAAAACGGTTATTCCGAACAACACAACTGCAATACCAATTACCCATTTCCCTTTTCGCAAGGCTCTAACCAATAAAGGTTGGTATTTATCTTCAACCCAATGCACAAATCTATCTCCATAAGATTTTTTATCGTTTTTAGGTGCTCTTAATATTAAAGCTGACATCATTGGCACATAGGTTAAACAAAGTACCATTGCACCAATCATAGCAAAAATAAAGGTCAAAGCCATTGGTTTAAACATCTTTCCTTCAATACCTTGTAAGGCTAAAATGGGTAGAAAAACGATAAGGATAATCAACTGACCGAAGAAGGCAGCATTCATCATCTTTTTTGAAGCATTAGAAGCAACTTTATCTCTTTCTTTAGATGTAAGTTGTTTCTTTTTCAAAACTTGTGATGCTATAAGAAAAACAGTGCTTTCAACAATAATTACAGCACCATCTACAATGATTCCGAAATCAATTGCTCCTAAACTCATTAGGTTTACCCAAACATCAAAAACATTCATTAAAATAAAAGCAAATAATAAGGATAATGGAATAGTAGAGGCAACTATTAAACCTCCTCGCCAATTACCTAATAAAAAGACCAACACAAAAATGACGATTAATGCACCTTCAATAAGATTAGTTGTTACTGTAGAAGTTGTTTCGCCAATTAATTTACTTCGGTCTAATAATGGTTCAATAATTACGCCTTCTGGTAACGACTTTTCAATTTGAGTCATTCGCTCTTTTACATTGGCAATAACATCATTGGAATTAGCTCCTTTTAGCATCATTACCAATCCACCTACAACTTCTCCTTCACCATCTTGGGTTAATGCACCGTAACGAATTGCAGAGCCAAATTGTACCGTAGCAATATCGCCAATAGTGACAGGTATATTATTAATATTCTTGACAGTGATTTTTTTAATGTCCTCTAAACTTCTCACCAAGCCTTCACCACGAATAAAATTGGCTTGATGGTTCTTTTCAATATATGCACCTCCTGTATTTTGATTATTGGCTTCAAGTGCATTAAACACATCTGTAATGGTAAGGCCAATAGCATTTAAATCGTTTGGGTCAACCGCTACTTCGTATTGTTTTATTTTTCCACCAATAGCGTTTACTTCTACCACACCAGGAACCATTGCCATTTGACGCTGTACAATCCAGTCTTGCATTGAGCGTAAATCTGCAATGTTGTATTTGTCTTTAAACTCTGGTGCAACTTTTAGTGTGTATTGGTAAATCTCTCCTAAACCTGTTGAAATAGGCCCCATTGTAGGTTCGCCAAATCCAGCAGGTATTTGCTCTTTGACTTTGTTTAGTTTTTCGGCTACTAATTGGCGAGGTAGATATGTTCCCATATCATCATCAAATACAATAGTAACCACAGATAAGCCAAAACGAGAAATTGACCTTATTTCCTGAACATCAGGAAGATTGCTCATTGCCACTTCAATTGGATAAGTAACAATTTGCTCAATATCTTCAGTACCTAAATTGGGGGATTGTGTTATAACCTGTACTTGGTTATTGGTAATATCTGGAACAGCATCTATTGGCACTTTGGTCATACTCCAAATACCTGTTCCGATTATGGTAAGCGTAAGCAAACCAATAATGAATTTGTTATTGATTGAAAAATCAATGATTTTATTAATCATAGAAAATGTATTAATTCAGTTAAACTATTCGATACAATTCTGATATAAGAAAATAGAATTACACGAAATGAAATGAACCCTTTAGGCTCAAAATTGGATATAGCTATCCATTAAAAAACTGAATTATACTTTAGGTGGCTGGAAAAGTGATTCCAAATATCTGGAAGTGAAGTTTACTTTATGTAAATTATATTGTTTTTTCTCTTCAAACTTTAATCGATTGGTTAAAGCCAAATTATTGTTCGCAATAATTAATACCAAAGGGTGACAACATTGATTATGGGAATGGACTGGTGTATTCTCCTTATCTGGGTTATGATGATGCTCTTCATTTTTAGCATCGCTCTCAATGTAATCTTCAACTACATATTCAAAGAAAGAGTCTCCATAAACTTTATGGTCTTGATAATGGGTAATTACATTTGAAATTTCTTTAATTGGACCACAAAAGTCCATATCTATGCTTATCCCTTGAAAAAAGAATAAAATAGACATTGATATGGAAACAAATATTTTCATATAATTTATACAAATATACAAATTATTGAATGCAATGGTTGTGCAAAGAAAAAAGGCTTCGGATTATAAAAACCATAAGGTTTCTTGACCAAAAGGTGGTATTTCCTTGCTTTCAAAACGAGGTGCTATTTCTGCAACCATTTCAGGATATTTAATTGTTATTGGTACGTTTTGTTGACGTAAGGATTTCCAATATAGCCTACTAAATTGATACACTTGCTCTATTAGCTTTCTAATCATTTTACTATCATTTAAAGCCTCTGGTGTAGGACTTGATATTTTAAGTTTTATTGGAAATGAATAACTTGAATGACTTGGGTATTTTACAGTATTGTTATACCTCAAATTATTAAAGAGTAAATATTTATATTCTCCTTTAGGACCAATATTTATATATGTGCCACTCATTGGAATTAACTCACCATTCCAATTTTGGTCAAAAGCAATAATATCTTGTGATTTTGTTTTATTAATATTAAGAACAAAAAGAGGACAAGGCAATTGAAGTTTATCCATCATTTCTAAAACAGGTTGTATTTCTTCATCCTTCATATCCTTATAAAAGTGAATCACTATTTTTTCGGGTGACTTATTCGTTGGAACATATTGCCAAATAGCATCACTTAAAGCATTGCCTAATTGTTTAACATCTGATTTACTGAAATAATGAAATTCATTGAACCTTCCATTGTTTTTAAAACTGAATGCACTTGCTACATAACGAATGTTTTCTTCGGTATTTTTAAAAGCACCCACACCAATTACCAATTCATTTTTTGGTTTTACATTAAGTTGCCAAGGTGTACCATCTAATTTTGCTAATAAGGCTAATGATATATTGGTTAAATCGTAAATAAATTTATGTTGGTTTCTTCTAAATCTATCAAACTCTATTACTTGAGATATTATTCTTTTATATAATAGCTGTTCTTTAACCTTGTAATACACTAACTTTTTTTCAAGATTAGGTTCGTGCTTGTTAAAAGGGCTTAAATAAATAGCAACGTAATTAATGTTAGGGTCTGATTTAAAGTCTTTTATACCTTGTGAAATTTGAGGTAATGGATTTTCTAAATCATCAAATACTATATTGACATCATTATCGAAATGTGCTAAAACACCTGCATAAATGTTTAAACCTTTATACCAACTTGTACCATCTTCCAATAATTTTTGCAATGCTTCTACTTCTTTAGCATAACTTGTATGATGTATAAAGAAGAAATGCACATTATCTAACTGACAAGGATTTAAAGGTTTTAAGTTCTTAAAATCTATTTTGGGATTTCTACCAACACCATTTTGGAACAATAAATCATTACTTTCATCAGTTACTTCACCAATGCGATTTATTTCTACTGGCAGGTAATCATCATTATTTACAGGGATAACTTTCTTAAATTCATCACTTAAAATGAAATGTTGAATAAACTTATCAATTTTGTTTTTGTACCCAATATATTTATTGGAATCATCTTTGGGTTCTGGTTTAATTTTAAACGCATTACGTAAATCGTTATTCAAAATGGCAAAAGCCTTTGTGTTATCATCAATAAATTCCTTTTCCTTATGATATTTTAATAACCTCATTTTATATACAACTTTATTAAGATTTGTTGTTGAGGTATGTTTTATAATTTCAGAAATAGGTTTTTTAAACACTTTAGCCATACCATCATAAGAAATAACTAACTCACCATATTCACTAACTTCTTTAATTTGTACTTTGACCGTAAACTTATAATACTGCGCGAAACTTTTATTTTGATATGATCTATTACCAATCCAAATTTGATTATCATTCACAAAGTTTTGACCAACAAGTTTTTTAATGCTATTAAAGAATTTTTTGATACGCCAATTATAATAGTGTTTAATTAAGTCGGTTGGTTGTTCCTTTAGATTGAGTGATAAGGGATGATAGCCTTCTTTTTCGTAAATAAACGATGTGTATATGAAATCAGGGTTTTCTTCTTTTATACCAGGAAACAATTCTTCAATATTGGTTGGAAACTTTGTTTTATAGAGCTTTTGAGCATTACCAATTTTCTCTTTACTTAAATAAAAAGTTATTGGTTTGTCTGGTAAATCAAACGTTATGATATTGAAATAAAGTTCCTGACTCATAATACTTGGGTTTATTAATTCTACTTCTTGCTCAATCTATTAATTTTTTGTTCTACAATTTTGAGGATTTCCGTACTGTTCTTTTCATCTTTTAACATAAAGACAATTTTATCTGCCATCCAGAATTGAAGCAATTCATTTTTATTTTGTTTTAATACTTTGGCTAATGCTTCAGCTTGTTCTTTACGAGCCATACGAGTACCACGTTCAATTTTACTTAAAAGTGCCGTATCAATATTCATTTGAGAAGCAACTTCTCTTAATAATAATTGCTTTTCTTCTCGTATTTCTCTGATGTATTCTCCAAACGTCATTTTGGGGATATTTTGACTTGTCAATATTTGTCTAATGTAAGAAAAAGAAAATAAGAACTAACAAAAAGATATTAACAATTATAAACAGGAAATGAGGAAGTTAAGGATTTGAGGATATAAAGTATTTTTATAAATCCTCGTTTCCTTAAAATCCTCAAAATCCTTATTGTGCTTTTGTGGGATTTGTATAATTGTTATGTGCTTCCCTATGTATTAGACCAGCATCAACAAATTTAGTAATATAGCCTTCTGCTGTTTTATGAGGAATCTTGTTTTTGTCGGCTATATTTAGGTAATCTTGTCTTGAAAATTGATAAGGTAGTGCTTCTAAAAAACGTTCTTTACGATTGGCTCTTTTTACTTCTTTTTGTTCGATAGGTAAATCGTTAAACACCTTACTACTGTGCTTTACTAATACGCTTATCATTTCCAATGTATTTTCAAAATCTATATCCTCACAATATCTTACTTGGTTTACATCACCATCTTCCATAATGCGAAATACAGAAAACAACATTATAATTCTAAATGCTATTAACCCCAAACGTCTAACAGTTGCTATATAGTCATCGGGTTGAAGATTGAGGTATTTGGTTTGAAGCTTCTCAAAAAACACATTAAACTTTTGTTGTTGCTCGGTTGTTAGCCTTACTTCAATATCAGGATTGTTTTTTAGGGTTTTGTATAACCCAAAAAATTCTTTTCCTAATTGGTCGTAATATTCATCTAAACCATTGGTTGTATCAGTTTGAAAAACGTTCTTCCAAGTAGGTTTGATATTCATATAATAAAACATAAAACGACTAAACAAGCCATTTTCAGCACTTGGAACCAATGCCTGAATCTGCTTTGGTGTACCAGACAACACCGTTGACAAACAAGGTCTTTCAATATCTACATACTCTCTGTCCGTTCTACGATAGTAACTAATGGTTTCGTGGTGGAATGCTTTACGAAAACCATCGGAATAATTACCGTAATCACTTTTAAAAGCTTGTGCTAAAGTATCTCCTTCGGTTTCAAAAATTAACCCTCTACCTTCATTATCCGATATTAATTGATAAACACCTGTTACACTATTGTTAGCCGGAATAAACAGCATTCTTTCAGGTGGTTTACTCGGTTTTTCCATAGTTTCACTTTTGCCCTTATTCATATTATAAGTAGCCATTTCAACTTGATGCTGTTGTTTTAGGGTTTTGGATTGTTCGCGCTTTTCTTTGTGAACAGGATTTACCAAATTTTTAATTTGGTTTAATCTCCCTTTTCCTGCTGAAGCAGGTGCAGTAACAAATAAATACAAGTTGCTAAACACTTTCCGTTGGTCGTACACACCAAATAATTTTGGAAAACAGGCACTAAATGCAGTTAATGCACCCAACAACAAAATATCACGTTCTTCATTACTGCTTGATGGTTTTACTACTTGTTGCAAAAATGTTGGGATGTTGTTGTAAACTGTTGTTGGTATTGTTGGCAATGGTTGTTTTTCTTCCTCTGGATGTTGCGATACTTCAACAACTTGTTGTTGCTGTTTTGGTTTAATACCAACTTGATGCAAATGGTGGTATAAGGTTGCTATGCTTATACCGTGTCCTTTTGCTTGTAAGCATTTATTATACTGTTCGTCGCATTCTTTATGGTCGTAACCTGAATAATTTCTGCTAATTCTATGGTAGTAATCACGTCCAGCTTCACCGTATTCCTCTGAAATAGCAAAACCAATATCACGCCACTTTTCATAAGTATCAGTAATATCGATACCTGATTGTTCTAAAGCGTTGATATATGTTTCAATATCATTTGCAACAACCGTTGTCGGTTTGTTGTTGATTGGTTTTTTAGGTACTTCTTTTTGCTCTGGAACAGCTAACCAATCTTTCGGGTTGAATATTTTTGTCATAGCTTTTGATGTCTTTTATGTAGGTATGCCAATGGATCGTGGGATAAAAAACACGCTCTGGAAATGTCTTTACCCGATTGGTCAACCTCAATGTTATATGTATGTTTTATGTAATTGGCCACCGCAATAAAATATTCATTGTGTGACACTTTAGATATATCGATTCTAATTATCCATTTTAAGCCTTCACCAGAAGGTGATGTAAACAATAATTCGGTATCAAAATATTCATCGTTCAATAATTGTTGTTTTAGTTCTTCAAGATTTTGTAAATGGTCAAAATCGATTGTTAATAGTGATGAATGCTCAATTAAGCTATCATCGTTTCGTTTAGAAAACACACCTGAAAATGTTACATAGTCAAAATGATTTGCTTTAAATTTTCGTGCTTCTTTTGGGTCTTTAATCGCTCTAAATTGCTCTGTGATACTTTTATACTTATCGCTTGTAATACACTCAAATATTTGGTGTAATCTTACTTTTTCAGCAGGAAACACATTTCTAATAGGTGCTTTATAAAAACTGCTGTAAGCATACCAAGTATCATCAGATGCATCTAACCAGGATAATTCATCTTCCTTTTTAACTTCAAAATTTAGATTCATTACCTCATTAATTTTAAGTAGTAATTCTTCTTCTTCGATAAGTTTAAAATGATAGGATGCAAAATCGAATACATCGCCTTTAAAATCGGTTAATTCTGTATCGTAATGCATTGCTTTATTTTCAACAACATTAATTTGTAATGTTGATTTACCACCGTTAAAAGGGTTACGAGTTAACCCGCAGTCCCTTCCTTTTAAGGAAAGGACTGTTGATTTAGGGTAATACTGCCTTAATACATAAGCGTAAATATTTAACCTGTAATGCGTTTTCTTTAAGATGCTTTCTTTACTTATTTCCATCGCATTTAAAATTTGGGTTATAATAATTACTCTGTAATAGTTCCTCTATATCAGATACTTTGTAATAAAACTTGCCTTGTATCTTGCTATATGGAAGTGTACCATTTGAACGGAAAGTTTGTAGTGTGCGTTGGCTAATATGTAGCGTTTGCATTACGTCCTGATTGTCAATCCACGTATCTTTTAAGCATTCTGCTCTCGTAGCTTTTATTAATTCGATACGTGCTTTTAAATCCTTAATCTCTTGTGAGAGTGCCAAGAGTAAATCGATTATTTCAGTCATAACTTTACCTTTCCTTTTTTGATTAGGTAATCGGCAGCTTGCTGTTCGATTTCATCTTGGGAATCCATACGGTTACGCAGTAACCATTGGTCTAACTCCTGACGTTGGAAATAGATTTTTTTTCCATTCGGTTTATAGTGTGGAATGGCTCCCGAACTTGTAAGTTTATACAAGTGCGATTGTGATAGTTCTAAATACCTGCAAGTTTCATTGAAGTTCAATACTTGCTTTTGCAACGTTTGTTGTTCTAATAACAACTTTTCGATGCTTTCTAAACGTTCTATAATTTTAACGTCCATCTTTTTATAATTTTAATTTAAAAATGGACTTCTGCGCAAAAGTCATCCTTGATTGTCAAGGACATAGCAAATATGGAAAAAGGTGTTTGGTATAATAGAAAAGAGAAAAAATGGTATTATTAAACCACTGAAAAACAATAATTTATATTGTTTTTGGTATTATCTATTTGGTATTAAGTAGAGAAAATACCACTTTATAAAAATGAAGATTTATTTGATTTGGTCTAACCAATAGGTATTATCAACCAATTTTTGATAGGCTCTTTTTTCAGTACCTAAAAAATTACGGTATTCTTTACCAGCATTACTACTTGGTCCATATCGATAAGCAAAGAATTTATAAATGTGTTTACGTTGTATTTTTTTTGATGGTTTATCTTCAAAAAATATCCTTTCATTAAAGTATTTTGCTTCCGTTAGTTTTACCATAAAAGCTGCAAGTAATATTTTTTTGCCCCTTTTTTTAGTATAATTATATTTATCATCAATGATACCTTTTTCATTTAACAACTCCTCTAATTTTGCAAATTCCCTTTGTTTAGTCTTGTTAATAAGTTCGTTATAGGATAAGACATCATTGTTTTCCTCTCTAAAATCACCTTGTATAGCGTTGAAAATTGAACTTTGTTTTACTTGTTTTCTAACAGTTTTTATTTCTGCACCGGAATAGGATTTTACAATTAACTCTTCAGGTGGTTCTTCATTAAAAAATACTTCGTGTAATTCTTCGATAGTATAAATTTCAGTATCACTTAATTCTGAAAATCGTTCTTGAAGTTCCATAAAAAGCATCATCGCATTAGCCTTTAAAAATGAAATAATATAAGCTTCATCTGATTTATCGTTTTGAATTGGCTTTAAGTATAAGGTTTCGTCAAGATCGTTATCAGAAACATAGTTACTAATTTGGTTTAGGTAATTTTTGATACGGTTATATTCTTTATCATACAAGAAAGATAAATGACCTGGTGTAGTATTGATTTCAAGTGCATCATTGATTTGATTAAAATTTTTGATGTACTCGGTTTCAATTAACTTTAAATAGTATTTACGCCTGTTAGAATACGCCTTTTTGAAGTCAATTTCATATTTAGGCGTTGTATTGAGGTATTGCTTTTTAAAGCCTTTTAAAAGCTCTTTAAATTGGTTTTCGGTTCTTTTATCATCAGTAACCTTTTCCACATACAGTAAGTCAATAAATAGGTCTTTAGCCATTTGGGTTAAGGTTTATTCTGTACGCTGCTTGTTTCTTTTTGTCGTCAATTACTTTAGCGTAAATTTGAGTTGTTTTTAAGTTCTTATGACCTAACATTTTTGATACTGTATAAATATCAGTACCTAAAGTTAGCTGCAATGTAGCAAATGAATGTCGCGCACAATGGAACGTGATATTCTTTTTAATTTCTGCATCTCCAACCCAATCTTTTAATAGGTCATAGTTTCTCTGAACATTATTTATATTCTCGAAAACTTTTTGAGTTGGTTCGCCTTTTTCTCCTAACAATTCAAATGCTTGTTCGGAAATTGGTAAGGTTTCAGCTCCTTTAGTTTTCTTTTGCTTAAATCTAATAAAATTCCCGTAACTTTCTGAATATTGGATTTCTGACCATTGTAGCTTTGTAATATCCGACCAACGCAAACCTGTAAGGCAAGAGAAAAGAAACGCATTTTTTAATTGTGGGTGTTTGCTATCTGTACTAAAAAGCTTTCTAACTTCTTCTAAAGTTAAAAATTCCATATGTGTATCTTCTTCTTTGAAGTTTTCAACATAAATTGCAGGATTGTATTGTATTACCTTTTCTTTAACCGCTTGACGTAATACCGCCAATAACTTTTTAAAATATGCAGATTTAGTATTTTGGCTTAATTCTCGTTTACTTCTAGAAAGTGCCTTTTTATCTAAATACTCTTTAAAACCTTCTACCCATTCTTCATCTATTCTTTCAAAAGAAATACCTGTTGGGTGATAATCTTTTAAATGTTTTAGTGTGCTATTCCATACACCTAAATTGCCTTTACTTTCTGAACGTCTTTCAATCCATTGTTCTAAATACACGAAAAAATTTCCTTGTTTCTTTTCTTTATTTTCAAAACCATAAATATTATTCTGTACCTCTAAATGTCTTTTGGCTCTGATGCTTTCAGCAAGTTGTAAGATTTTCTTGTTTTCTAATTTCTGTGCTTTAGTTAAGGACCCTTTGTCGGGTTCTGGCGTTAAATATAATTTCAAGTACTCGTACTTACGATTTCCGTTTTCGTAATAATCAAGATATAAACTAATTCGTTTCCCTTTTCTACGTTGGCGTAAAGTAACTTTCATTTTCCTTATATTTACTGTGTTAGACTATGCGTTTTATGAGTGTTGTATGGGCAACAATACGGCAACAAATATAAGCAAATAAAGGCAGTTTGGCAATAAAAAAGAATGCGAAAATACATATAAAACAATGATTAACAGGTAGATAACAAACAAAGGAAAGATAATGAATTTCCTATCGGAAATTCCCTGCGTGTTTGCTATCTTTGGTTTACGTCGGAATAGTTCTGCCGAACCATTCCGAAACGAAACCATAGCCAAGACCGTTAGCTTTAATGCTGGAGCAAGTTTGCGGAATTGAAAAAAGCCTGTTTGTTTTCCGATTTTTTTTTTTGAATTTTAAGAAAGTAAAAACCGAAAAATAATGTTGAAAAATTTTTAAAAACACGCTGAATTATCACTCAAACTCTGAATTGAATTGCGTCTGATTTTTTAGCTCGTTTTCGGAATCGAAATCTGAATTAAAAACTCGGAATCTCACTCAATCGGAATTTAGCAAGTTGCGGAATTGCTCACTCAATCGGAATTGAAAAATATTGCGGAAATTTAGCAAGTTTGCGGAATTAAAAACTGACCGAAAAAAGAAAATAGGAACGAAATATTAAGCGGACAAAAAAGCACTAAAAGCTAACAACGTATATAAAAAATTGCTATTTTGTGCTAAATCAAAAGGTCGTTGCACGTTTGCTACATCTGATTTTCCTTCGGAAAATCCTCGCACGCAAACCCGCAACTTTCCATATACAAAACCGTTGCCACACATTTGAGAAAAACACTATGAATCCATACAAAAAACAAGACCTTAAAAAATTTATTGAATCTATACCGCAAGATGTAGTTGATGAAAAAACTCGCCTTCAAGATGAAGAGAACAAAAGAGTTTATGCTGAATTTATAAATGGACTTAAAAATGGAACTTGTTTTTTATGTAATGAAAAAATGGACGAATTTGTGGAATCTAAACCTTGTTTCCATTGGTTCACTTATCCGACTGGAATTAAGAAAAAATTCTTCAAAAAATATCTTGAAAATCCTATAGGTTTTTTTCAACTTGACAGTTATTTTCGATGGTTAGCTAACACAGAAAAACCAATTGGGAATATTAACGATTTGAAAGACGAAACTTCAAAAACATCTTATTTAGAAACAACATATAAATATAAAAATATCGAGTGGGCTTTTTCTATAGGACATACAGATGTTGAAGGTCATAAAAATAGTGCAGTTGGAGAAATTCCACATTATCACATTCAAATGAAAGTTGACAATAGAATTTTCTTGAAATTTAACGATTATCATATACCGTTTTCAGATGGAGATTTATTCACAATAGAATTATTTGAACAAGCGAGTGATAAAGTAAAAATGGGACATTCATTTGGTCACGGAATGTCAATTCTTGAAGATGAAGAAAATCTCGAAATTTTTGACGATGCAATGCAGATAACGGATGATGTTGAAAATGCACCTTTTAATAGACAGACTATGATACAAGCACCTGAAGGTCAAACTATTTCTGGAGAATTAATTCAACAAGCTATGGAGGAAAGTAAAAGAACGAAAAAACCAATTGGAAAAATTATGCAACGATTAATGTCAGATGCTAAAGTTGTTACTATAATTTCCCCTGGAGAAGGAGTTCCGAAAATGGCAAAAAGAGGTGGAAAGAAATAAAAACGTGTGGCAACACCGTGTATAATTAATGGCTAGTTCTCGCCTACTTACGAAAATCCTCGCGGATTTTCTATTCGGTTTTTATTTGCTAAATTAGGTGCTTAAACACGCCACTAATCATACACAAACACGTTGGCAAACATTACACAGAACAATGCGGAAATACGAAAATGTTGAATATACAAATCCATATGAATTATTATTCTTACTTGGTTCAACTGTAGC
>NZ_QUNH01000005.1 GCF_003387355.1 Winogradskyella sediminis | reverse complement strand
GAGTCTATATTTGTTATTGATTACCCATTGTACTTTACCCCTAATGGAGATGGAACTAATGACACGTGGAATATTGAAGGTATTGGAAGTAATGCCATCATTTACATCTTTGACCGTTACGGTAAGTTATTAAAGCAATTGAGTCCTGATGGAGAGGGATGGAACGGTACATTTAATGGTAACGCGTTACCAACAAGCGATTACTGGTTTACCGTAGAATACGACGAACCAAGTACAGGTCAACGCAAAGAGTTTAAAGCGAATTTTACTTTAAAGCGATAATATTTTTAAAATAAAAGAAGAGTTCAAAGCTGAATAACGTTTTTTGTTATTCAGCTTTTTTTCATTGTAAAATATTCGACTAGATGTCAATTTATAGTTGAAACGATATATTCTGTATTTTTGACAAAAATTAAGAACAAATGTCCATTATAGAAAAGTTGCAATGGCGTTATGCGACCAAAAAATTTGATGCTACCAAAATACTATCAAAAGAAAAATTAGAAACTTTAAAAGAAGCTTTTAATTTAACTGCTTTATCCTACGGCTTGCAAACCTTAAAGCTCGTTATTATAGAAGATAAAATAGTAAGGGAGCGTTTGGTAGAAGTGGCTTATGGTCAACGCCAAGTAGTAGATGCATCTCATTTATTGGTGTTGTGCATTCAAAATCAAATTGATAGTAAAGATGTTTATAATCATTTTGAAACTATTAAGGCCATACGAAATACGCCTGATGAGATTTTAGAACCTTTTAAAGAACAAATGAAATCCACAATAGAGGATATGAAAACGGACAAGAAAGTTGGCTGGGCAACACGTCAAGCTTATATAGCTTTGGGTAATTTAATGACCGTCTGTGCTGTAGAAGGTATCGATAGTTGTCCTATGGAAGGTTTTATACCTAAAGAATTAGATAAAAAATTAGCTTTAGAAAGTTACGGATTAAGTTCGGTTTTGTTACTACCAGTGGGATATAGAGCAGCTGACGATATGTTTGCGGATTTTAAAAAAGTAAGACAACCTATTGCAAAAACCGTTATAGAATTATAGCTGTTTTAATAGCTTAAAATATCTAAAATGATATCTTTGTTTTAAGACTAAAAACAACACAAAACTAAAATTAAATATGCCAGGATTCGAGTTATTTAGCGATTTAGAACGCAAAGAAGTAAATGATGTTTTAGATAATGGAGTATTAATGCGTTATGGATTTGATGGTATGCGTAAAGGCCATTGGAAAGCTAAAGAATTAGAATCAGAATTGGCGAGCACTTTTCAATCTAAACACGTTCAATTAGTTTCTAGTGGTACAGCCGCTGTATCTGTAGCTTTAGCATCTGCAGGAGTAGGAGCTGGTGATGAAGTAATTATGCCAACGTTTACTTTTGTGGCTAGTTTTGAAGCGATAATGATGCTTGGAGCAATTCCAATCTTAGTCGATATCGATGACACCTTAAGTCTAGACCCAAGAGCAGTTGAAGCTGCAATTACACCAAAAACAAAAGCGGTAATGGTGGTACAAATGTGCGGTAGTATGGCAAATATGGACGCCTTACAAACTATTTGTAACACACACAACTTATTATTTATAGAAGATGCTTGTCAAGCTATTGGAGGCACCTATAAGGGTAAGCCACTAGGCAGTATTGCAGATATTGGTTGTTTTTCATTCGATTTTGTAAAGACGATCACTTGTGGTGAAGGGGGAGCTGTAGTAACAAATAATAAAGGTTACTATATAAATGCTGATCATTATAGCGATCATGGTCACGATCATATCGGAAAGGATAGAGGTGCAGAATCGCATCCGTTTTTAGGCTATAATTTTAGAATTTCAGAATTACATGCAGCCGTTGGTTTAGCACAAGTAAGACGATTACCTGAATTTATTTCTATTCAAAAACGTAATTATACCATTTTACGAAATGCTTTGGAAAAAGTATCTGGAGTGACGTTTAGAACCGTTCCTCAAGGAGGAGAAGAAAGTTATGCGTTTTTAAATTTCTTTTTACCTGATTTAGAATCTGCAGAGAAAGTTGCAACAGCATTTAAAGAAAATGGAGTAGATGCGTGTTGGAATTATTACCATAACAACTGGCACTATATTAAAGAATGGAATCATCTAAAAGATCAGAAATCATTATTTCCAATTTCAAAAGAAGTCAGAGAAGGTTTAGAATATCTTCAAACAAAAACCTTTGAACAATCGGACCATTATATCGGTCGAAATATTTCTTGTTTAATTAAATTGTCTTGGACGGAAGAAGAAGTTAAAGCACGAGCGGAAAAGATGGCGAATATTATATCTTCTATGTAATTTTGTATACCGTATTTATATACTTAGGTATACAAATTTTATCATAATTGTAACTTAAAAACAACTATTCAAGCATATTGAACCTATTGAAAATTAGGCTTAATATGCTTTGTTTTATGCTTATAAGAGTATAGTATCTACTGTGTAGATCTCTAACTCTAAATGCATATTACCTAAAATAAGTTGTTAATAAGCGTCTGTAGTCCTCGTTACTAATAGTTAACATATTCAACAATCTCCAATCCATAACCAATCATTCCAACACGCTTGGTTTGGAGACTGTTTGATATAAGTTTTAATTTACTGATTTTAAGATCGTGTAAAATTTGAGCACCAATTCCAAAATCTTTGGTATCCATACCTAAACTAGGTGCTTTTATTAACTCGCCTTCTACCTGACTATCTTTTAGTAAAGAAAGACGAGTAAGGAGATTCATGGCTTCTGGCTGTTGGTTAATAAAGATAATAGCTCCTTTACCTTCTTTATTAATAACATTGAACATATCATCTAATTTCTGATCTGCATTATTAGTCAATGCACTCAAAATATCACTATTTACTAGCGTATTATTAACACGTGTACAAATAGGTTCATCAGATTTCCACGTACCTTTAGTTAAAGCGATATGAACTTGATCGTTTGTAGTTTGTTGGTATGCTCTTAATCTAAATTTACCAAAACGCGTTTCAATATCAAAATCTTCTTTCTTTTCAATTAAAGAATCGTGCTCCATGCGGTAAGCTACTAAATCCTCAATAGACACAATTTTTAAATCAAACTTTTGAGCGACTTCAAGTAATTGTGGTAATCGTGCCATGGTGCCATCCTCGTTCATGATTTCAACAATTACACCAGCAGGTTCAAAACCAGCTATACGTGCAAAATCTATAGCAGCTTCCGTATGACCTGTACGTCTTAAGACTCCACCTTCTTTAGCAATTAACGGAAAAATATGTCCTGGTCGTGCTAACTCAAAAGGTTTGGTGTCTTTATTCACTAAAGCTTTTACCGTTTTTGCTCTATCGCTAGCAGAAATACCTGTGCTAACACCATTTCCTCTTAAATCTACAGAAATCGTAAAAGCGGTTTCCATAGGATCCGTATTGTTGCGCACCATCACATTAAGCTCTAAATCTTCGCAACGATGTTCAGTAAGTGGCGCACAAATCAACCCTCTACCATGTGTTGCCATGAAATTGATCATTTCAGGAGTTACCTTTTCGGCAGCCGCTAAAAAATCACCTTCATTTTCTCTATTTTCATCATCAACAACAATTATAACTTTACCTTGCTTAATGTCTTCAATGGCTTCTTCAATAGTGTTAAGGCTAGTTTGAGTATTCATAGATGTTGTAGTGGTCATAATATTAATTTTAGACGATGCAAAGATACGCTTATTTTATATTCTGAAGACAGCTGTGATAGAAGTCTTGAGAAATTCTACTTCTTACAATGATATATTTTAAAGGATAAATAGGAAGTGTTAATGCCAATAACAAAGGATTAATACGCTTTCCTTTTTGATTGATGGTTTTATAGAACTTTGAATACACATATGCATTCACAATCACATAAATGATAAAAAAGATAAAGGCAATAATACTTAGAGTAATTCCTGTTTCTGCCAGTTCAGGAAGCTTATTGTTTTTAAACACAAAATGTAAGACTAATAATACAACTCCAATACCATAGCTTATTAAGCTTGTTTTAGAATAATCCTTATAATCTCTTAATAAAACTCTAGCTTTAATTAATGTGTTTGGGATTTCTAATCCTTCAGTTTGTAAACTTTCTAATGAAATATTACGGTTTAGAAGATTATGAAGCGCAATCTCTTTAGGCTTTTTATCTATATCAAAATCATCTTGTTTTTTTATAATAGCGATTAATTCTGCGATAGAATATTTTGAATAGAAATTATATACCTTAGTGTCGCTCTCTGAAAGTTGAAGCCTTTGTTTTGGATTGAATAATCGCTTTAATGGAACTAAAATTTGATCAAATTGAAAAACTCCTTTATCGTTAGTAGCTCGCGTAGTTAAATAAATACTTAGAGGTAACATTACGGCTGTAGAGAGCCATGTGCCAATTACTGGATTAAAACTACCTTTTTCTGCACTGTTTTTAGCAAAAATACTAAAGAAGTGATAAGCAAGAAATAACACAATAGCAATAACCATTGGTAATCCAAGTCCTCCTTTACGGATTAAAGCTCCTAGAGGTGCTCCTACAAAGAACAGAATAACACAAGCAAATGCTAAAACAAATTTATCTTGCAATGCAATGATATGTTTGTTCAGATGAACCTGTTTAATTTGTAAGTTCTTCTTATTAGAATCTAAAATTTGTCTGGTACTATTAGAAGAGTTTACAGCTAAATTAAGAATCTGAATTTTTTGTGCAGTCTTATATAAACTCAACGGATCTTCAATAGGAATTATTGAGTCTTTTGGTATATTTTTTCTTGTCTTAGAAGTATCTATATTTATATTAAGTGATTCAAAAGTACTACGATTGTATAAGGTTGATGATAAGGCGTTGTAATCGTTTCTTTTCATTTGCTCTAAAGTGTCAATTTGGTTACTCAATTGACTTACATTTAACATGTTGTATCTGTTAGATTGGCTTTTTTCGTCTAAATCTTCATTATTCAAGATTTCTAAATCTACATTAGTGACATAGGTGTCAAAATAACTTCTGACGTGTGGTTTATTTTTATTCTTCTTTAAATCATTGCTAATAATTTCTTCATAAAAATTACCATCTTTTAATTCAAGTTGAAGAATATTAGAATCCGTACTACTTTTTAGTTCCCCTTTTTTAGAAACAATAACTTTATAGTTTCCTCTTCTGGTAGTGCTTTTTTCATGGATGACCACACCTTCTAAAAATTGCCCTCGATCTCCAGATTTTTTAGCAACCTTAATATTAATATTTCCAATTTCATTAAACTGACCTTCTGCAATTGCTAAGGCAGGTTTCATTTTAGCGATGTTTCGTCTTAGATTATAAAAATTGTACTCTCCCCAAGGAATAACATTATTCGAAAAAAAGAAACAGGCTATACCAAGAGCAACGATGAAAACACTTAAACTTCTCATGGCACGTTGCAATGAAATACCAGTAGATTTCATGGCTGCAAACTCGTAATTCTCAGCAAAATTACCAAAAACCATTATAGAAGATAGTAAAATGGTAAGCGGTACTACCAACGGAATAAGCCTTGGCATATAGTACAGAATAAATTTAGCGGTCACTATTACGTCCAAATCCTTACCTGCAAGTTCGGAAATATATAACCAAACTCCTTGCAAAATAAAGATGAACATGAATATAATAAAGACGCTAAAAAACGTCCTTAAGAAAGTGATAAGTATGTACCTATCTAATATTTTCACACTGTTAAAAATTTAGCCTAATATCAATTTTAGAAAAAATGAAATTTACGCGATTATATTTATTTAAATTGTATTAATCAATATTATTGATAAAATAATCGCTGTATTTACTTTTGTCAAATGTAAATAAGGTTTTTGATATAGGTTGGTCGGTTTTAAAAGAATTAACAGTTAATGTTGTTTTAGTGCCATTTTTACCAACTTCAATTAAATTGTAAATGTGTTTTGTAGTCGCGTCAACCCCCAAGAGTACATGTTTTATTTCAGAATTTGTATCCATCGGAGTTAGCTTTACATACTGAATTTTTCGTCCTTTCACATTTTGAACGATATCCATTTTATAGCTATAGCCATCTTCGTAAAATGACAACATTTTACTTGGTGTTATTGTACTTTCGTCTTCCGTATTATCAGTAGAAATAGTAACTTCTTCATCCTCAGGGCTAATGGTATATAAGGTTTTTCCATCAAAAATTCTTGTAATTCCTAAGATATTGAGTTTGTATTTATCAGACGCAATAACCACATCTCCACGTGTTTCTTGACTAATGTTTTCGCTAATATTATTCAGTTCGTACTTAAAGTCTAAACTAATGTTTTTATAGTTTTTAATTTTTGTACTCACTTCATCAAGTAATGTTTCGGCTTGCTTATCATTTTGAGCAAAAGTGTTGAAACCTATAGCGAGACATGCGATAATAATTAAATTTTTCATTCGTGTTTTTTTCTTTTTAAAATATTATAAAATGATGTTTTTATTAACTATTGATAGTCTTTACTTATTACTGTTCATTTTCTAACAACTGATCTAAAGCTACTAAATCTGGAACTAAAACTTGGCGTGCTTTACTGCCTTCAAAATTGCCGACAATACCTGCAGCCTCGAGCTGGTCAATGATACGGCCTGCTCTGTTATAACCTAATTTTAGTTTTCGTTGTAATAAGGAGGCTGATCCTTGCTGTGCTGTGACAATTAATTCCGCAGCTTCCCTAAACAGTTTATCTCTATCGGATATATCAATATCAAGATTTGTGCCACCTTCTTCACCAACATATTCTGGCAGTAAATGTGCGTCTGGATAAGCTTTCTGAGATCCAATAAATTCTGTGATTTTTTCAACCTCTGGTGTGTCTACAAACGCACATTGAATTCGGATTAAATCATTACCTTGAGTATATAACATATCTCCACGACCAATTAATTGATCTGCACCAGAACCATCTAAAATGGTACGAGAATCTATTTTACTGGTTACTCTAAATGCAATACGTGCAGGGAAGTTGGCTTTAATAATACCAGTAATAACATTTACCGAAGGACGTTGCGTTGCAATGATTAAATGAATTCCTATGGCACGTGCCAGTTGTGCTAGCCTCGCAATTGGTGTTTCTACTTCCTTACCAGCGGTCATTATTAAATCGGCAAACTCATCGACAACCAAGACAATATATGGTAAAAACGCATGGCCATCGTTAGGGTTTAATTTGCGGGCTTTAAACTTTGCATTGTATTCTGCAATGTTTCTACAAAATGCATTCTTCAACATTTCGTATCGGTTATCCATTTCAATACAAAGTGAATTTAAGGTATTAATCACCTTTGTATTATCTGTTATAATGGCATCTTCGCTATCTGGTAATTTTGCCAAATAATGACGTTCTATTTTATTGAATAGCGTTAATTCTACCTTTTTAGGATCTACCAATACAAATTTTACTTCCGCAGGATGCTTTTTATAAAGCAAGGATGTAAGTACAGCATTTAGTCCTACAGATTTACCTTGACCTGTGGCTCCGGCCATTAGCATGTGTGGCATTTTAGCTAAATCCACTACAAAGGTTTCATTACTGATGGTTTTTCCAAATGCAATTGGCAATTGCATTTCTGATTTTTGAAATTTTTGAGATGCAATAACAGAACGCATAGATACAATAGTAGAGTTCTTATTAGGAACCTCAATACCAATCGTACCTTTACCAGGAATCGGTGCGATAATTCTAATACCTAAAGCAGCAAGGGATAAGGCAATATCATCTTCTAAATTTTTAATCTTTGAAATTCGGATGCCAGCGTCAGGAACAATTTCATAAAGTGTTACTGTTGGACCAATCGTGGCTTTAATACTTGTAATTCCTATTTTGTAGTTGAGTAAAGTTTCTACAATTCTATTTTTATTTTCTTCTAACTCTTCTTGATCGATGGAAATCCCTTCGTTATCATATTTCTTTAATAAGTCTAACGTTGGAAATTGATATTTTCCTAACTCTAATGTAGGGTCAAATTGACCAAAATCTTCCACCAGTTTATCGGCTAAGTTATCGGATTCTGATTTTTCCTCTTCTACAGTTTCTACTTTCATTTCTAATTCCGAGGTCTCAATAGTTTCTTCCTTTGGTTCTTCTGTAAGTTCCATGGTAAGGTTCTCTGCTGGTGAAGTGGTTTTAGTAACGGGTTTAGAGTGCTTACTTATAGTGGGTTCTGCTTTTTCTAAAGGAATTTCAAAAGCAGATTTAATGTTTTCGGCTTCCTCCGTTAAACTATTGTCTAATACCACGGCAGGTTCTGGATTAGATGTTGTATTATCAGATTGTAAATCTTCTTTAATGGAGCTTTTTGCACTTTTAAAACTGTTTAGAATAGTATCTCCGGTAAGTTTAAACCTAATGGCTAAATAGGTGATAAGTCCAAACACTAATAAAAGAATAGTTCCAATTTTTCCTATATAATCTTGAATAAATTGATTCATTTCAAAACCAATAGTTCCTCCTAGAAAATCGAATTTATGAGTAAAAAAACCAAAAAGAATAGATAACCAAACAACGATGAGTGTGCCCCAAATCCAGTGTGTTCTAAGTTTAGACTTTTTTAAATTAAGAGAAACATAAACACCTGAAAGAAAAAGCAATCCGGCAAAAATAAAAGAAGGTAAACCAAAACCTTTTGTAATAAATAGTTCGCTAACCCATGCTCCAAGTTGACTTGCCCAGTTTTTGTATTCGTTAGAGCGTTCTGGGAAATTATGAAGCGCACTTTGATCTTCCTTGCCTGTAAATACAAAAGATAAAAATGATATAAAAAGGAGAACACCTAGTATTATAAGAAAACTTCCAAAAATAAGTTTTTGTTGATTAGTTAACTTAAGCGAAGGTGTTTTTAAACCCTTCTTTGTCTTAGTTTTAAAGGATGCTTTAGTTGTAGTTTTCTTTTTTGTTGTTTTTTTTGCCATGCTTACTTCCTGAATGTTTCAGAAATCTATTATTTAATTGTAATTTTTTGCTGCTTGAGAAATACCATTTACGTAATTTTCTATAATACGAAGGTCTTTAGCTGTTTCAAAACCTTTAAAACCATTAATATCATCAACGTTTATATTTGCATTATAAAATTCTAAATAAGGTTTTGCTAACGGTAAATACGACCAATGCCACTTTTCTAGGTTATAACCAGTTCTTCCATTTTTTTTGTTGGTATATACTTGGTAAAATCCAAAACGATGTGCATTAGAATTTAACCAATTATAAAGTGCTTTTCCTTTTTCAGTGCTAAAATACGAATTACTTAAATTATTTAGGTCTAAATCTGTTCCCCAATGATGACGAGAAGAACTAGGCATAGAACTGTATTCTAATATTTTTTGAGCACGGTGTAAAGGTTTAAGATTAGAATACGCATTCCATTTGCGTTCCCAAATGGCTTTTTGTTCATTAAAATTACGTGTGCCAGATAAAATAACTAGAAAAATACCATCTTGCTTTGCGGCATTATACATGTTTATAAATGCATCATTAACCTCACTTTTTAAATATAATGGTTTTGCCGAATATTCTGAGTTGACTTTAACGAAAGTTGAATCTGTTTTATAATTAAACGTCCCTAATACAAAGGCTTTAGTAATATTAAGTTCCTTTTTTTTGATTGTTGGTAATGTGTCTATTATAACTTTTTTAGTTGCCAATTCATTTTTGTTTTTAGCCTTTGAGTTGCAACTATAAAGGCAGATAAGACATAAAAATGTGGCAATTAATAGTTTCATTGAAGGTTAAAAGTAAGATTTGAGTTTGATTAGGACAAAAATACAAATATGAAACGTTAATCGAATTGATTTTGGTATGTAAAGACAATATATATTTGGAGACCACCCATAACAGAACTAACGCTACACCATATGGTTGTATGCGTTAAAATTCAAATTATTAATCTGATATTAAAAGAATTTAGGAATGTAAATAATACCTGCAATGATCACGGCTGCGATAGAAGCAATTAAAACAGCACCAGCCGCAACATCTTTTATTAAGCCTATTTTTTTATGGTAATCAGGATGTATAAAATCGGCAATGGCTTCAACAGCTGTGTTAAGACCTTCAATACTTAGCACTAAACCAATCATGGTTACTTGCGCTATCCATTCTGTTTTTGAAATATTAAAATAGAAGCCAGCAATAGTTACTGTCAATGCAATACACAGCTGAACTTTAATACTGGCTTCTGTTTTAATCAGAGTGATCATGCCTCTAAAAGCATAACCCACACTTTTAATCCTGTTTAATATAAAAGGTTCTTTTTTTTGCATGCAGTGTTTATGATAAACTTGCTAAAGCACTTTCGTAATTTGGTTCGTCTTTAGTTTCTGAGACTTGTTCGGTATAAAGTACGGTGCCATCTGTATCCACAACGACAATACATCGTGATAATAATGATTCTAAAGGTCCGGTTTTAAAGGTTACTCCATAATCCTCACCAAAATTACCAGTTTTAAAATCTGAAAGACTTTCTACATTATCTAAACCTTCAGCTCCGCAAAAACGCGCTAAGGCAAAAGGTAAATCTTTAGAAATACATAAAACTTTGGTGTTGTCTAATGCACTCGCTTTTTCATTAAATGTTCTTACAGACTGAGCACAAGTACCTGTATCTACACTCGGAAAAATATTTAAAACTAATCGGTGACCTTCGTAATCTGAAAGCGATTTAGTTGATAAATCGGTTGCTGTTAATTTAAAATCTGGTGCTTTATTTCCTGTTGATGGTAATTGTCCAATGGTTTCTATAGGACTTCCTCCTAATGTTATATTTGCCATGTTTAATATATTTTTTTAGTTTGTTAAAAATACCAACTTTTATAATGACTTCTCTTAAATAAAGATTAAATATTAAAAATCAACACCTTCACTTTTTAAGATGTAAAAAAGCCCTTAAATAATAGATATTTAAGGGCCTAGTTTTATAATTTAAGATTGTTATCTTAATTCGGCAGCAAGCTTATTTTTAAAATTAGCTTGTAGTTTAGACATTATTTTATCGATTTGCTTATCGTTAAGCGTTTTGTTTTCATCTTGAAAAATGAAACTTACTGCATAACTCTTTTTGCCTTCTGGTAAGTTTTTACCTTCGTAAACATCAAAGAGGTTAACATTTTTAAGTAGTTTCTTTTCTGTTTGTTTTGCAATAGTGTCAATATCTTCAAAAGAGACAGTTTGGTCTAGTAACAAAGCAAAGTCGCGCCGCACAGAAGGATATTTTGATATGGCGTTGAATTTAATTTTGTTGTGTTTTGCCATCTCTAATACATTATCCCAATTAAAATCAGCGAATAATACATTTTGAGTAATTCCGAAGTGTTTTAAAACAGATTTCTTCACCAAACCAAAATCTACAATTTTTTTCTTTCCAATAGAAAAGCTCATCCCTTCACTAAAAACATCAGAGGAATTTGGTGACGATTTTAAACGGGTTAGGCCCAAACGTTCTAAAATTGCTTCAATAGTTCCTTTTAAATAAAAGAAATCACTTGGGTTTGTAGCTGCATTCCAGCGTTCTTCAGTTTTGTTACCTGTTACAAATAGCGATAAGTGTTTAAATTCTTCACGAGCATCAGAGAATTGGTGGTAGGTTTTGCCGTATTCAAATAGCTTTAAATCGCTTCGTTTTCTATTAATATTATGGGCTACAGCTTCTAAGCCCGAAAATAATAAGGACTGCCTCATTACCTCTAGATCACTACTTAGAGGATTAATCATGGTTACATTATGCTCGGCGTTTAAATCGGCACTCAATTCAACATATTTTGGTGTTGTTAATGAGTTGGCCATTATTTCAAAAAAGCCTTGAGACGCTAACTGATTACCAATAATATTTTGAAGTTTATAATCTTCAAAACGCGATGAGTTTGAAATAGAAGCATTTAACTTCTTTGTTGTCGCAATATTATTATACCCATACACACGAAGGATTTCTTCAATAATATCGGCTTCACGTTGCACATCATTTCGGTATGCAGGTACGGTTAAGCCTAAACCAGCTTCCGTTACATTATTTACCTTTATTTCTAAAGACGATAAAATACTTTTAATGGTTTCTTCAGGAATGGTTTCACCAATTAGTTTTCTAGCATTATCAAAACTTAATCGTACCTCAAAATCTTTAATTTTCTTAGGGTAGGTGTCTACAATATCGCTCGTAATTTCACCACCTGCAATTTCAAGAATTAAAAGTGCCGCTCGTTTTAAAGCGTATTCCGTAAGATTTGGATCAATACCACGTTCAAATCTAAATGAGGCATCAGTATTTAAACCGTGACGTTTAGCGGTTTTACGCACGCTTACAGGATTAAAATATGCACTTTCTAAGAAAATACGAGAGGTGTGTTCTGAAACACCAGAATCTAAACCTCCAAAAACACCAGCAATACACATAGGCTTTTGAGCATCACAAATCATTAAATCATCTTCGTGTAATTCGCGCTCAACACCATCTAAAGTGGTGAATTTTGTACCAGCTTCACAGGTTTTAACTTCTATTTTACTTCCCGAAATTCTATCACCATCAAAAGCATGTAAAGGTTGTCCTAGTTCGTGCAACACATAATTGGTAATATCTACAATGTTGTTTACAGGAGCTAAGCCTATAGATTTTAAACGGTTTTGTAGCCAAGCCGGAGAAGTCTCTACTTTAACACCAGAAATTGTAACACCACAATAGCGTGGAGCTTTGTCGTAATCTTTAACATCGACATCTACTTTGTACGCTCTTGCATCTACGTGATAAGAACTAACAGAAGGTGTAATAAGCTCTAAGGAAATTTCCTTTTGCAATAAACCTGCTTTAAGGTCGCGTGCTACGCCATAATGACTCATAGCATCAGCTCTGTTTGGCGTTAAACCAATTTCAAAAACCTCATCGTTTTCAACTTTAAAAAGTTCAGCAGCTAGTGTACCGACTTTAACATCGGCATCTAAGACCATAATACCATCGTGAGATTCACCAAGACCTAATTCGTCTTCGGCACAAATCATACCATGACTTTCTTCACCTCTAATTTTTCCTTTTTTAATAGTCCAAGCTTCTCCCTCTGCAGTATATAATGTTGTTCCGATAGTCGCTACAGGTACTTTTTGTCCGGCAGCAACATTAGGTGCGCCACATACAATTTGTACAGGAGCATCGCTACCAATATTTACCGTTGTTACTTTTAAACGGTCTGCATTTGGGTGTTGTACACACGTTAATACTTCGCCTACAACGATACCTTTTAAGCCACCTTTTACAGACTCGTATGTTTCAATCCCTTCTATTTCTAAACCAAGATCAGTTAATAATTCGCCCGTTTTTTCAGCGTCCCAATCCGTGTTTATAAACTGTTTTAGCCAGTTGTATGAAATCTTCATTTTTTCAATTTATTCAGGGCACAAAGATAGTAATTCAAAGTATGTTGCGAAATTTGATTTTATCTTTTTTATGTAAGGTAATTGTTGTTATTTCGAACTTTATTAAAAATCATTATTTATGCGCCCTTTATTTGCTTGTATTATAACGTTATTGTTTTTTTCCTGTAACGAAGAAATTAAGAATAAAACCTTAGAAGCAGGTATGTATAGAGCTAGACTAGAGGTTCAAGATAATGAGGTGTTGCCCTTTATTTTTGAAGTAACATCTCCGGATCATTTAAAAATTTACAATGCAGAAGAACGTATTGAGGTTGATGAAATAACATATAAAAACGATTCGGTTTATATTAAAGCTCCTGTTTTTGAAGGATATTTGGTGGCAAAAATTAATAATGACCATAGCTTACATGGTTATTATATTAAAGAAGCTTTAGATAGAACAGTGCCGTTTAAAGCCGAAACAAATCAGACAACAAGGTTTAAAGTTACCTCGCAACCAACAACTGATATTTCTGGTATTTGGGAAACCGTTTTTGACAGAGGAAATGGTGCAGAAGAGTACCTCGCCAAAGGTATTTTTAAACAAGAAGGAGGAAAAGTAACAGGTACCTTTAGAACCACTACTGGTGATTATCGTTATTTAGAAGGCGTTATGGATGGTGATGTTATGAAACTTTCAACTTTTGATGGAGCACATGCTTTTCTCTTTATCGCCAAAGTTACGGACTCTACAATGCAAGGAACCTTCTATTCAGGAAACCATTGGAAAGTACCATTCGACGCTAAAAGAAATGCAGCTTATAAACTGCCAAATGCAACAGAACTTACCTTTCTTAAGGAAGGCTATGATAGTTTAGAATTTACATTTCCTAATAGCTCTAATGAAATGGTTTCTTTAGATGATGATCGTTTTAATGGTAAAGTGGTCGTCGTCCAAATTATGGGGTCCTGGTGTCCTAACTGTTTAGACGAAAGTAAATATTACACTGAGTACTATAAAAAGAATAAATCGAGAGGAGTCGAAATTGTTGCACTAGCTTTTGAATATGCTAAAACCAAAGAAAGTGCGTTTAGTAGTATTGATAGGCTACAATCAAATATTGGAATTGATTATCCTATTCTTTTGGCACAATATGGGAGTTCTGATAAAGCTAAAGCTCAAGAAAAACTTCCGATGTTAAATCGGGTGTTATCATATCCAACCTCTATTTTTATTGATAAATCGGGAAAAGTGCGAAAAATTCACACCGGATTTAATGGACCTGCAACAGGTGAAAAGTATGTGGAATTTAAAGCAGAGTTTGAAGCTTTTGTTAATACATTGCTAGATGAATAATAATATATAGAACAGTATAAAAAAGCGAAAAATAAGGTTACTTATTTGATAATTCATTCTTTCTAAATACAACCATACGTTTTATGAGGTCTTTTGGTAATGGTTTATTAAATTGAAATTTTACTGTGCCTTTGCCTAATTCATAATTTTTTAACTCATCCGAAAAGTGTTCTACAGCTCTTTGATAAGGATAAAAGCTAACATACTTTGCGTAGGCCACGATCATTAATTGTTGTTTGGGTTTGGTTTCTGGGATAAGCGTAAAAGAAGGAACTTTATAGTTAGGGATTTCTCTGGCTTCAGGAACAGCCTCTTTTATTAAACGTCTTAGTTCTGTTAAAATTATTCTGGCTTCTTCATTTTGATTGTTAATGTAGTCGTGAACGGTCTTATAGCTTGGCATGGCTCCCTTTTTTCCCATTTAGGTTGTATTTAAATTAAATTATTTTTAGTAAATTACAATAATAGCTTATGTAGAAATTAGAGAATTAACTCACTAATTTTACAGGCAGAAAGATACTTAATTTATCGTAAAGAGGGCTTGAGTTTAAGAGTAAGCGAGAGATGAAAGATTATAACTGGTTTAAAATGTTTTAATAGATAAGATGATCTTTATGATTAGTCTATAAAATAGATAAAGGATTAAACTATAGCTATCGATTTATTTTAAAATACAGCACTTTAATGTTCAATATACAAGAACAATTATTCAATCAATTCGACTTTCCTTATATACACATTTTGTAACGGCCAATCTCCGTCATCCGTTTTCACGGCATTAATTTTATCTACGACGTCCATACCGGAAGTAACTTCGCCAAAAACAGTATAGTCATCGTCCAAATAATCCGCTCCTCCAGGCCGTTGAATAATAAAAAACTGAAAAGGAGAGGCTAATTTATAAGCGTTATCAATTTCGCTACTTGGCATCGATACAGCTCCACGTTTGTGAGTGTAACCATGCTTGGTATCTGGAGGTAGTAGGTATTTGCCAATTTTCTGTCGTCTTTTAGCAATATTGTAATCGTCACTGCTACCTCCTTGGATAACAAAATCTTTTACCACTCTATAAAATTGTGTGCCATCAAAATATTGACGTTTAGTGAGGTAAACGAAATTAGCTCTGTGGAACTTAGTTTTATCATAGAGTTCAATATCTATACTTCCGAAGTCGGTTATAATCCGAATTTTATTTTCTGGGTTTTCTTTCTCATACTCTAAAAAGAAGTCCATGGCATTTTGATCCGTAAGTTTTGGGTATTCTGAAGGTTTGGGCTTTTTAGGTTTAGGATCTGTTGTAATCGCTATAGAATCTTTTATAACCGTAGTATTTGTTTTTTTTGAAGTTTGTTTATCTTCACAACTCATAAATAATAATCCAATCCCGAAAGCCATCGGAAATAGTAATAGAAATCTCATAAATGCTTTTTAATTCGTTTTTAGAATCTGTAGTAAAAATAAAACATCTAGAACTTTTTGGCGAAGACTCTCATGTAAAAATGTCGCCTCCTTACCGTTTAGATATGGCAGAACAGATGAAAGAAAAGTCTAGAACGGCGAGAAGGGCAGGAGTAATGGCGCTTTTTTATCCTAAGGCAAGCCAAACGATGTTAGTGTTAATACTGCGCAAAACTTATAAGGGTGTCCATTCTGCTCAGGTGGGTTTCCCTGGTGGTAAATATGAAGATTCTGATGATAGCGATTTAATGCGTACCGCAATTAGGGAAACTGAAGAGGAAATTGGTGTCGACCCATTAGATTATAAGGTATTAAAAACAATGTCACCATTATACATTCCTCCAAGTAACTTTATGGTGCATCCTTTTCTAGGAGTGTCTGAAAAAGAATTAACTTTTGTAAAGCAAGATGAAGAAGTAGAAAAAATCATTGAAGTTAAACTTGCTGATTTTCTAAATGATTCTAATACCATAACCGCAACAGTACCAACTTCTTTTAATGTCGATTTGGAGGTGCCAGCCTTTGTTTTAAATGGCCATGTGGTTTGGGGAGCAACAGCTATGATGCTCGGAGAAGTAAAAGACTTGTTAAAACAAGTTTTATAATTTAACTTAATGGTTACATTTGTAGTCGACAAAATTTGAAAAATTAATTATGGGATTATTCAAAAAGAATCCTTTTGGACATATACTTTGGGTAAAAAAATGGCTTATTAGAATTCTGGGTGCATTTACACACAGACGTTTTAGAGGTTTTAACGACTTACAAATTGAAGGTTCTGAGATTATTAAAAACCTTCCTGATACCAATGTATTGTTTATTTCTAATCATCAAACGTATTTTGCTGATGTTATTGCTATGTTTCATGTGTTTAATGCCAGTTTAAGTGGACGATTAGATAGCATTAAAAATGTGGGGTATTTGTGGAATCCTAAACTGAATATGTACTACGTTGCTGCTAAAGAAACCATGAAATCGGGTTTGCTTCCTAAGATATTTGCTTACACTGGCTCTATAAGTATAGAACGTACTTGGCGCTCTAAGGGCAAAGATGTTAACCGGCAAGTAAAAATGAGCGATATTACCATGATTAAAACAGCTTTAGATGATGGTTGGGTTGTAACTTTTCCGCAAGGTACAACGACACCTTTTAAGCCGATTAGAAAAGGTACAGCTCATATAATTAAAACGTATAAACCTATTGTTGTTCCTATTGTTATCGATGGATTTAGGCGTTCTTTTGATAAAAAAGGACTCCGTATTAAAAAGAAAAATATTTTTCAATCTTTTGAAATTAAAGAGCCTTTAGATATCGATTATGATAACGAATCCATTGCAGATATTGTTGAAAAAATTGAATATGCTATAGAGCAACACCCTTCATTCCTTAAAGTAATTCCACGAGAAGTATTAGAAGAAAACGAGCGACTTAATAAAGAGTTGCGAGAAATGTAATACATTTTTGAACTCAAAGCGCTTGTGTAACGCGTAGACTAAACGCACATTTTAAAGGTAATTTAGATTTCTAGCTTTTTTAATTCTTTATAATTTCTATTTAATCGCTTAATCAAGATACCGTAAATTAGCTTGTAGAATAACCAAATTACAACTAAAAATGCGGCTGTAATACCAAGAGTTATTAAAGCCATAATAAGCAGTTGTGTGAAATTTGCAGTGCTAATTTGTTCTGATATTTCAGGGTGTTCATTGATAGAAAAATACAAGGACACAGGAATGCTTATAAAAGCTATAAATAAATTATAGAGCACGTAATACTTAATTATTTTTCTTGTTTTTAGGATACTTTCCATAAGCTTTTTGGCATTATCAGTAACCGATATGGCTTTGTGTGCTCGCCAAAGCAGATATACAAATAAAACGATAACGACATAGCTTAAAATATTTAAACCGATATAAATCCAGCTATGACTCATTTCTTCTAACTGTGATTTCATTTGATCTGAAAGCACATAAGGTAGAAAACTAATTAGAATCCAAAATGCTAATTCGGCCACACTAATGTAAAATAAAGTTTTTACAATGCTAGACGATTTTTTATGGCTCATTTTATAGATATCGCTATCTGAAAATGACTTATATTGATTGTCGGATTTATTCCAATCCTTTTTTAATAATTCTAATTCATCCATAATCTTACGGATTTAATATTGTTCTTAATTTCTTTTTAACACGATTCATTTTTACTCGTGCATTGACTTCTGAAATACCTAACGTAGCGCTTATCTCTCTATAGTCTTTGTCTTCTAAATATAAGAACACTAAGGCTTTTTCAATATCATTTAGCTGATGTACGGCTTGGTATAATAGTTTTAACTGTTGTTCTTCGGTATCGTCATATTCTTCTGCTCGGATTTTAAACTCTACAGCGTCAAATTCTTGTGTGTTTATACGTCGTTTTGATTTTCTGTATAATGTAATTGCGGTATTTAAACCTACCCTGTACATCCAAGTGCTAAATTTAGCATCACCTCTAAATTTTGGAAACGCTTTCCATAACTGTATCGTGATTTCTTGAAACAGGTCATTATGTGCATCAACATTATTGGTGTATAAACGACACACCTTATGTACAATGTTTTGATGCTTCTGCAACTGTTCTACAAAACTATGTTCAAGTTCTTTGTTCAATTGATGAAATTGGTTGGTTGACTTATTAGTAGTAAGTGTTTGGCATTTGTTACAAATTTATTCAACTATTCTTTTAAATGGCCATTTTCACTGGGATATTTTGTATTTTTACGGTGAAATTTCAACGTACTTCTTAATGAATATTCCTAAGTCTAACCTACCAAGAGTTGTCATTATAGGTGGCGGATTTGCTGGCGTTAATTTAGTTAAGTCTTTAGCTAATAAAAATGTTCAAGTAGTTTTAATAGATAAACGCAACTATCATACCTTTCAACCTTTATTGTACCAAGTATCGAGTTCGGGTTTAGAGCCAGATTCTATTGCTTATCCACTTCGAAAAATTATAAAAAAGCATAAATCAACCTTTTTTCGTTTTGCTGAAGTTAAACAGATTTTGCCAGAGCATCGAATGATTACCACCTCTATAGGTGATTTGTCATACGATTATTTAGTTCTAGCCACGGGTACAAAAACTAATTATTTTGGTAATAAGACTATTGAATCCAATAGTATGCCTATGAAAACGGTACCACAAGCACTAAATATTCGCAGCCTTATTTTACAGAATTTTGAAAAAGCAGCTATTGCAAGTTCAAACAAAGAACGCGAAGCATTTTTAAATTTTGTGATTGTTGGAGGTGGGCCAACAGGTGTAGAACTTGCAGGTGCTATTGCAGAACTAAAAAATAATATCTTACCAAGAGATTATCACGATTTAGATCCTGATGATATGCATATTCACTTATTAGAAGGTGCTGACCGAGTGTTGCCGCCAATGAGTGCACATGCTTCAAAAAAAGCTTTACAGTTTTTGAAAAAGTTAGGTGTAAAAGTACATTGTGGTACGTTTGTTAAAGACTATGATGGTACTAATGTGACTACAAATTCCGATTTAACAATGATGTCCGAAACGCTTATTTGGGCGGCAGGAGTTACAGGTGCACCTATACAGGGTTTAAAAGCGGAAGCGATAGTAGCAAATGCTAATAGGTATAAGGTCAATCAGTTTAATCAAATAGAGGGTTATACCAATATTTTTGCGGTTGGAGATATTGCATTAATGGCTTCAGAAGCTTACCCAAAAGGACATCCTCAAGTGGCACAACCTGCCATTCAACAAGGTAAATTACTCGGAAAAAATTTATTGAGACTGATAGATAAAAAGTCTATGAAGCCTTTTGTTTATAAAGATAAAGGCTCTATGGCAACAATTGGTCGTAATAAAGCAGTTGTAGATTTAAAACCCTATAAGTTTGGAGGGTTTTTTGCTTGGTTTGTGTGGATGTTTGTACATCTTATGTCTTTGGTTGGTTTTAGAAATCGAGTGATTGTATTATTCAATTGGACTTATAATTACATCAATTTTGATAAAGCAGCCCGACTAATCATCCGTCCATTTAAAAAGTAAAATTTAACGACTCTCGTTTAATTTTAATAGGCCTATAACTATCAAATACTGTGCAAGCGCATAGGTGAACATAATGGTGTAATTAGAGTATGCTAAAGGTTTGTAAAACTTGTTGAGTGCTAAGATGCTGTCTGAAACCAGAAAAAACAGGGCACCTAAAAATACAAGGCCATAACTCAATAAATTTACCTTGCCTTTTCTGAGATAAGCGGTCGTGGCCATAATTAAGATGACCAGCATATAGATAATCACAGGAATTAGCATAGCTCCTAAATTACCATTTAAAAAATAGAAAACACTCACCGCGTAGACGAGAAGCAATACGACAAAGCTAATTGCTGATTTTTGTGGATTCCTATGTTTTAAAAATACTAAAATATACATGATGTGTGCTGTTAGAAAGGCTACAAGTCCTGAGGTGAAAAAATGCGGTGACTGTGCAACAAAGAGTAAAAATATATCTCCTAAAACAGAAAAAATTAAAGCAAGTATTGTGGTGCTTCTTATGGTTTTTGAGAGTGTTTTAGAATGTCTTATAAACCAAACTAAAAGACTAATAACTATAGCAGGTTTGGCTATATAATGAATGGTGTTTAAGGCGGTAATGCTTCCGGTTAAGAGTTCAATACATACAATAATTGCGAATAATAAGCTAAAGTGTTTTTCGGTTTGAGATAACATATATAGTTGTTTTAAAGCAAGGATTGCTATGCATGGACTCAAATATATTCAATTCGTCATAGAATTTATACAGTTCGGTATAATAGAATTTATGTTCAATAAAAAAGACATCACTTTTGCCTCATCATCAAAATTCGAACTTTTAATAATCAATCAAATCATGACACCACAAACCCACTTCCACTATTATAATCAAAGTAGAGCGAAGCTTAAAAACGTCTTGTCAACCATTTTACTTTTTTTTACCGCAGTTGCTGCGGCGCAAACCACCATTTCTGGAAAGGTAGTGGATTTTAAAAACAATCCTGTTTACGGTGCTAATATATATTTAGAAGGTACTTACGACGGAGCGACATCAACAGAAGAAGGACGCTTTTCTTTTACAACAACCGAAACTGGAGTACAAACTTTAACCATTTCATTTTTGTCTTTTGAAACTAAAACGATTATTGAAGATGTTTCAAAATTAAATAATCTAATCATTAAGTTACGCGAAGATGTAGAGTCTTTAGATGCTGTAGTTATCAGTGCAGGAAGCTTTGAGGCTAGTGATAATTCTAAGGTCTCGGTGCTAAAACCATTAGATGTTGTAACCACAGCTAGCGCACTAGGAGATTACGTAGGAGCATTACAAACCTTACCAGGAACTTCTAATGTGGCAGAAGATGGACGTCTGTTTGTAAGAGGTGGTAGTGCCGACGAAACTCAGATATTTATAGATGGCATTCGTGTATTTACGCCTTACACACCAACGACAAATAATATTCCGACGCGTGGACGATATTCGCCATTTTTGTTCGATGGAATTACATTTTCTACAGGTGGCTATTCTTCAGAATTCGGACAAGCTCTATCTAGTGTATTGCTGTTAAATACTATTGATGAACCCGACCAAGAGAAAACAGATATTGGGATAATGAGTGTTGGTGCTAGTCTAGGAAATACTCAAAAATGGGAAAAATCCTCTTTAAGCTTTAATGCTAGTTATATTAATTTAGCTCCTTATTTAGCGCTGTTTGAAGATAGAAATGAATGGCAAACACCTGTATCTGGTGCTCAAGGTGAAATGGTATTTAGACAAAAATTTAATAATGGTATATTAAAATTTTATGCGGCTTTTGATACTTCTAAATTTGAATTAAATCAAGAAGATATCAATTATGAAGAGGGAATAAATTTTAAATTAAATAATAATAACCTCTATCTCAATACTTCTTACAAAGGTGTTTTCGGCAACAATTGGACATTATCTTCAGGTGTAAGTTATACTTATGCAAAAAACAAAATTGGGATTCAGACTAGTAACATAGAGGATAAAGAAAACTCGGCACATTTAAAGTTGAAGCTAAAAAAACGATTCAATAGTCGATTGAAACTAAATTTTGGTGCGGAGCAGTTTATCACAGATTTTGATGAAAATTTTAGAGATCATACAGTTAACGAAACGTATGGCTTCGACAATACTATTACCGCAGGATTTGCTGAAGGAGATATTATTTTTTCAAAAGATGTAGCTTTAAAAGTAGGAGTAAGGGCTGATTATAGTGCTTTGTTTAATACAATAAATGTGGCGCCAAGAGCGGCTTTGGCATACAAAAGCTCTAAAAACGGACAGTTCTCATTGGCGTATGGAAACTTTTTTCAGAATCCTAATAGTAGTGTTTTAAAGTTTGAGGACGATTTAAAAGCTCAAAAAACAACACACTACATCTTAAACTATCAATATGTTAAGGCAGGTAAAATTTTTAGGGCAGAGGCTTATCGTAAAGATTATGACCATTTAATAAAATTTGATAGTGATTATGAGACTTATTCTACCAATTTTAGCACATCAGGAGAGGGTTATGCTCAAGGTTTAGATTTGTTTTGGCGCGACAATACCAGTTTTAAGAATGTAGATTACTGGGTAAGCTACTCGTATCTAGATACTGAGCGCAATTATAGAAACTTTACAACTGCAGCACAGCCTAGTTATGCTACAAATCATAACCTTTCTGTAGTGGGTAAATATTGGATAGATCGTTGGAAAAGTCAAATAGGTGTTGATTATGGGTTTTCATCAGGACGACCATATGATAACCCAAATACCACAGCTTTTATGGATGCACGTACAAAATCATTTCACAGCTTAAGTTTAAATTGGGCGTATCTGTTAGATTCCCAAAAGATTCTTTATTTTTCGGTAAATAATGTGCTAGGTTTTAAAAATATCAATGGTTATCAGTATGCAGATACGCCAGATGTAAATGGGCAATTTAGCAGAAGAGCTTTAACACCAGCAGCAGACCAGTTCTTTTTTGTTGGTTTCTTTTGGACAATTAGCGAAGACGGAAAAGATAATCAGTTAGATAATTTGTAAGTCTTAAGTGGTTGATTATAAATCAAACATGATATAAATCATAATTTTTATGAGTTATGATGAGTAATTTTATATAACAAAATTAAACGTCATGGAACTCAAGAAAAACCCAAAAGCCAATGTAGGTCGAAACAGCAGTTTATTTTTTGCTGTTGGCTTAAACGTAATGTTACTCCTAACGTATATAGGATTAGAACATAAGACTTATGATAAAGAAGCTGTGAAGGTTGACCTTTTAATGTTAGAAGATCAATACGATGAAGATATTCCGATTACGGTTATAGATGTATTGCCGCCTCCACCTCCTCCGCAACAACAAGTGGTGTCTGAGGTAATTACAATAGTAGAAGATGTAGATGACGTAGAAGAAACGGTAATACAGAGTACAGAGATAGGACAAGATGATATAATTGATGATCGTGAAGTTGGTATAGAAGAAGTGGAAGTGGAAGAAGTTGAAGAAGATGTGGAAGTGCCTTTTGCCTTGATTGAAAAAGTGCCGCAATTTCCAGGTTGTACAGGAAATAATGCCGAGCTAAGAGCTTGTTTTGAACGTAAAATTCAAGAGCATTTGCAAAAGCATTTTAGATACCCTCCTGCTGCTGCCGAACTTAATATTGATGGAAAAGTGTTTGTTTTCTTTCTAATTGATAAAACAGGAAGAGTTACTAAGGTGAAAAGTAGAGGTCCAGATAGACTTTTAGAGACTGAAGCAGAACGTATAATTAATTTATTGCCTAAAATGGAACCTGGGAAACAACGTGATATGAATGTTGGTGTACCATATAGTATTCCAATTAACTTTAAGTTAGAACTAAATTAACCCTAATAATAACTATAACTTTTTAATTAGGAGTTTTAAGCTGGTTGAAGTGTCATTGTGAGATTATTTAGAATTTTCATAGTTAAGTTTAAATTTAATTCTAAGTGACTCATAATGGCATTTTTCCGTTTAACCATAAATTAAAATATACTCATATTCATTTTTGTTCCGATAATTTTACATTGCTGGGTTTTTTATGTCGTACCAATTGCATAATGTATCTTCAAATTTAAAAGTGCCGGATGGTTGCATCCCAATATTTTTCAGAATGGTATTAGACGCTATATGGTTAATATCGGCAGCTGCACCAATATGTTTTAATTGTAAATCCTTAAAACCATAGTTTAACGAAGCAATAGCGGCCTCAGTAGCATAGCCTTGACCCCAAAATTGTTCCTTTAGTCTATACCCAATGTCGTAGTAATTAAACTCCTTTCTTACATTTTTTTCATATTTTAGTCCAGACCAGCCCATAAATTCACCTGTATGTTTTTTAACTACAGCTAACCTTCCTAAACCGTTGGTTTTGTATTGCTCTAAAATGTTAGCGACCATAGCTTCAGATTCTTCTATAGTTTTTACAGGTTGGTTACCAAGAAATAGATGCACTTTAGGATTTGAGTCTAATTCAAAGAAATCTTGAATATCTTCTGTTGTAATCGGTCTTAAGATAAGTCGTTTGGTTTCTAAAGGCTTAAATTTCATAGCTTAATTTTTAAGTTGTGATTTAATTATGAGAACAAATTCTAGTAGATGTGCTATCAAATAAATTTAAGTCACTATCTTTTATCTTTCAAAGGTCTATTAAAATAATTATTTTAAAGAGCAAGATGCTAAAAATCAAGTTATGAATCAAATTATTACATTCGGTGAAGTTTTAATGCGCATTTCGCCACGAGGAAACAAAAAATTTATGCAATCTAATATTGTAGAATTTTATTTTGGTGGTACAGAATTAAATGTGGCAATCTCAATTGCAAATTTTGGTGGTAATGTGAAACATATTAGTTTAGTTTCAGATGATTTTATTGGAGATACTGCGGTATCCTATATTCGAAAATTTGGGGTGAGCACCTCGTCTATAGAACGTTCTCAGAGGCCTTTAGGTGTTTACTTTTTAGAGGTAGGTGCTGTGATGAGACCAAGTCAAATATCTTATAACAGATCGCATTCATCGTTTTCCGAGATTTTACCTGCTATAGTAGATTGGGAAAAAGCATTAAAAAAAGGAAGTTGGATGCATTGGACAGGTATTACACCTGCCTTAACGCAAGGTGCATATGAAACTCTAAAAGAAGGTTTAATTTTAGCTAAAGAAAAAGGTTTAACGGTTTCAGCAGACCCAACGTATCGTAGTGGTTTATGGAAATATGGAAAGGATCCTAAAGAAACATTAATCGATTTATTACATTATTCTAATATCTTTATTGGAGGTATTAACGAGATTAATGAAGTATTGGGCACAGCGTACACTTATTCTAATGACGATTTTATAAAAGCGAGCAAACAGCTCATGGACACGTTTCCTTCTATTGAAAAGGTATTTGATAAAATAAGAACGGCATTGAATGCATCCTCTCATAAGATTAGAGCCAGAATGTGGAATGGCAAAGAATTTAGGAAAACGGATAACTTAGACATTACGCATATTGTAGATCGCATAGGAACAGGTGATGCTTTTGCGGCAGGTTTAATCTATGGTTTACAGAATTACGATGATTATAAAGCCATGTTGTTTGCATGCGCAGCATGTGCGTTAAAACATACTTACGAAGGTGATGTTAATTATAGCAATGTCAATGATGTTATTCAAATTATTGAAGGAAATATTTCTGGTCGTTTTGTAAGGTAATATCTCTTTTCAAAGGGGATAATCGTCTTTAATTATTGGTAAAAATTGAATTTTTATTTTCTACGGTGGAATTACAGCAACAGATAAAATTGCTAATACCTTAATCGTTATTGCTGCCAAATTACAACCTTATTATAGTTCAAAATGAGAACATTCATCGAAGAGTGTTTTTAATATGCGCTAAGATAACTCTTAAACAAGTCAAGAATTTCTAGGCATCTGCCATAATTTTGTTGTGAACAAAAACGAATTTAAAAATGTCTATACTAACAATTGTCATATCTATTCTATTACCACCATTAGCAGTGTTTTTAAAACATGGATTAGGGTCCGAATTTCTAATTAGTATTATACTAACGCTTATTGGATGGTTACCTGGAGTTATTTATGCCTTTTATGTTAATAGTTAATAAAAAATAAAAACAATGGAAAATATATTAGTTGCTGGAGCTAACGGGACAACAGGAAAACAAGTGGTTAATCTTTTAAAAGCATCGCAGTATTTTACTCCTGTAGCGATGGTGAGAAAAGAAGAGCAACAAAAGCAATTTGAGGATGATGGAGTACAGACGGTACTTGCAGACTTAACAGAAGATTTAACACATGCAGTAAAAGGTATTGATAAAGTGATTTTTGCCGCAGGTTCTGGAGGGAAAAATGTTGTTGAGGTCGATCAAGAAGGTGCTAAGCGTTTAATGGCTGTATCTAAAATGGCAGATGTTAATAGATTTGTGATGTTGAGCTCTATGGGAGCAGATCAACCAGAGGCTTCAGAAGAATTACAAGACTATTTAAAAGCGAAGCACAATGCCGATGAACATCTTAAAAATAGTGGTCTTAAATATACTATTGTGAGGCCAGGGTCTTTAAATAATAATGAAGGCCAAGGGACGATTGAGCTTAAAGAAAAAATGAATAAACGTGGTGAAATTAGTAGGGCAGACGTGGCACAAACGCTAGTAAAATCTTTAAACGACGATGCACCGTATAACACAACGTTCGAGATATTAGAAGGAGATACCATTATTGGTGAAGCCCTTCAGCAAATAAATAACTAGAAAATAGAAAGAGGAAAATTATCGTGAGGTAATTGGTTAGATAGCGAGAAAGAGATACCTTTTAAAGGTGTCTCTTTTTATATTTTATAATCGCTTAACTAATATAATTCCAAATGTTACGATACTTACTCATCTGCCTATAGGTATTGAGAATAACACGGTGTGCTGGAGATGCAAGGCTAGGATCTGCTTTTAGAATGTTTTTTGCATGTAAGCGCGCTTCTTGTAAAATATCCTTATCCTTTACAATATCTGCAATTTTAAGATTTAAAATACCACTTTGTTGTGTACCCATTATATCGCCAGGTCCACGTAACTTTAAATCGACTTCTGCAATTTCAAAACCATCACTACTTCGTACCATGGTTTCTAATCGGGTTTTACTATCCTGACTTAATTTATGGCTGGTCATTAAAATGCAATAACTCTGCTCGGCACCTCGCCCTACACGTCCTCTAAGTTGGTGTAACTGCGATAAGCCAAAACGTTCTGCGCTTTCAATAATCATTACCGACGCATTAGGAACATTAACACCAACTTCAATGACTGTTGTGGCCACCATAATTTGTGTTTCACCATTTACAAAACGCTGCATTTCATAATCTTTATCGGCAGGTTTCATTTTTCCATGAACAATTGAAATTTGATAATCTGGCATCGGAAATTCTCTAGAAACACTTTCATAACCATCCATCAGGTCTTTATAGTCCATTTTTTCACTTTCTTGAATTAAGGGATAAACAATATAGATTTGTCTACCTAAAGCGATTTCGTCTTTCATAAATTTGAAAACTTTCAGACGATTGTTATCATATCGGTGCACTGTTTTTATGGGTTTTCTTCCTGCTGGCAATTCATCGATTACAGAGATATCTAAATCTCCATAAACAGACATGGCTAAAGTTCTAGGAATTGGAGTTGCTGTCATAACTAAAACATTTGGAGGCAACTCATTTTTATACCATAATTTTGAACGCTGTTCTACCCCAAATCGATGTTGCTCATCGACAATAGCAAGTCCTAAATTTTTAAATTTTACTTTGTCTTCTAGAAGTGCGTGGGTCCCAATTAAGATTTGTAATTCTCCACTTTCTAAATTTTGATGAATTATTTTTCGTTCTGAAGCTTTAGTTGAGCCAGTTAACAGTGAGATGCTGATGTTTAGCAGTTTACATAGTTCTAGTAATCCTTGGTAGTGTTGTACTGACAAAATTGCAGTTGGTGCCATTAAACAGCATTGGAAACCATTGTCAAGTCCCATGAGCATTGACATAAAAGCAACTATCGTTTTACCTGAGCCTACATCTCCTTGTAAAAGGCGATTCATTTGTGCTTTACTACCTAAATCGTGTCTAATTTCTTTTAAAACACGTTTCTGTGCATTAGTTAAATCAAAAGGCAAATGGTCCTTGTAAAAGGTATTAAAATAATCTCCAACACTATCAAAAGTTAGACCTTTTATCTTCGATTTATTGATGAGATTTTTAATAATTAATTGTAGTTGAATATAAAATAATTCTTCAAATTTTAATCGAAATTGTGCTCTCGCTAAGAGCTCTGGAGTCTTTGGAAAATGTACGTTAAAAAGGGCTTCAGATTTTGGAATTAATTTTAATTCCGTCATCACATCATCCGGTAAGGTTTCAACAAATCGGCCTTTGGTTTCTAAAAATAATTGCTGAATAATATTGGTTAGGACTTTATTGGTAATTCCCTTGTTTGATAATTTCTCTGTGGAAGGATAAATGGCTTGCATGGCTGAACGTAGATGTCTTTCGTGTTCCGATTGCAATTCAATTTCAGGATGCGGCATGCTGAATTTACCATTAAACCAATTCGTTTTTCCAAAAATCACATAGGTTTGACCTGTTTTTAAACTTTCACGTATCCATTTTTGACCTCTAAACCAAACGAGTTCCATCATGCCTGTATCGTCTATAAAGTTAGCCACTAAACGTTTGCCTCTTTTTTGTGCAACTTCTTTAAAACCTGTTAGTTTTCCTATGATTTGAACTTCAGCATTGTTGCGTTGCAATTGGTTAATTTTATAGTATCTGGTACGATCTATGTAGCGATTAGGAAAAAGATTGATTAAGTCTTGATAAGTCTGAATACCCAATTCTGAACGCAACAAATCTGCGCGGTTTGGGCCAACACCTTTTAGGTAATCAATGGGAGTTTGTAAATTCACACTCATAGTTGCGAATTTACCAATTTCCTACGAACGCAGGAATCCCATCGGATGAAGAATTTAACTTTATTTTAATCGTTAAAGCTTAGATTTGTTATTTCTGCAATCTATGAGACCTATTTTGCCGCTAGTAAAAAACTATAGGATTTTGTATTTGGTAAAGAAAACGACTCTGATATACTTATGTTATTTGATACTCTTTTTTCCTGTAGCGGTTAATTTTATTGTATTGACAAATTCAATTTTTTGTGGTAGTTTATAAGCAGATAAATGATTAGAGCACTCTTTGAGAATTTTATCTTTCATGTGTTTCTCTTTATTAACGTCTGTAATGACGATTGTTGCAAGTATTGCTTCTCCTAAAAGTTCGTCGTCAAAACCTGTAATCATACAATCTTCGACTTCTGGAATGGCGAGAATAACATCTTCAATTTCTTTTGGACTTACCCTTTTTCCTCCAACTTTAATAATTTCTTTTTTTCTAGCGACAACATAGATAAATCCATCTTGGTCCATGGTGGCTAAATCACCTGTGTGCAACCAGTTATTTGTAATTGTGTTATTAGTGCTTTCAGTGTCTTTAAAGTAGCCTACCATTATATTTTCTCCACGAGCTAAAAGTTCACCTTCTTCGTCAATCGCAGCAGGTTCACCTTTGGCGTTTACTATTTTTAATTCTACATTAGGAATGGCTTTTCCTATAGAGCTGGTTTTTGTTTTAATAAATTCTGGTGCTAAATACGATAAGCGTGCAGTAGCTTCGGTTTGACCATACATTACGAAAAATGCTTTAGTTGGAAAGGCCTCCCCAAACTCATTAATATACATGGGATGTAATTTTCCTCCAGCTTGCGTGACATATCTTAAATCTGGAAATGTTTCGGTTTTAAACGTTTTTGACTTTTTTAATAATATTTGAAAATGACTAGGAACACCAGCGAAACCTGTGCATTTATATGCTTTTAAGTCCTTAATTACTGATCCTAAAAAAATAAAACTGTTATTGAGAACTAAAGCGCCTCCCACTTTTAGATGTGTGTGTAATAATGATAAACCATAGCAGTAAAAGAACGGTAGTACCACGCACATAATGTCTTTAGAGGTTAGTTTTAAATATGAAATTATGGAGTCTGTGTTGGCTATAATATTTTGATGGCTAAGCATTACACCTTTGGGGTGTCCTGTTGAGCCCGAAGTAAAAATAATTTCTGCGATACGTTGGTGATTAAAATCTATATTAAAGTCAAGGATAGTTTGATGCTCTAAAATCGCTGCGGTTTTTTCTTCATCTATGATAGCAATAGTAGAACAAATTTCTAATTTTCTTTGCAAAGGTTTAGAGATGAATACTGTAGTACTTTCGGTTGTACTTAAAATTTCATCTAAATTTTCTTGTTCTATAGCGAAATTTAAGGGGACACAGATATTTCCCGATTTTAAAATGCCTAAGTACGCAGTTATAAAAAACACGGAATTAGCACTGATAAGAGTAATATGCTTATTTTCTCCTTGGTTTTGCTTTAAATAGGATGCTATTTTTAAACTCTCATTATAGATTTTTTCGAATGATACCGTTTCTTTAGAGCTTAGTAAAAAATCTTTATCAAGGGTCTTAGAGGAATCAAAAAGATGGTCAAAAACGTTCATTGGCGACAGTTTTAGAATATGGGACGCATTCTTAAATATTCAGTAGTTTTTCTTTTGCGTTCAAAGTTTTTATAAATATTTTCTATATCCTCAGTGGTTTTGCCCATAACCTTAGCGACTTCGTCAGCAGGATACTGATGTTCCCAACCATACCAAATAAGGTCCATCTCTTCAAAAGGCATTTGATAAAAGAAATTTTCTTGGGTTTGCTCTGCTGTGTAAGTGTCTGTTGTTGGTGTTCTGTCAATGATTTCTTGAGGTACACCTAAATGATGTGCTAATTGGTAAACCTGTGTTTTATATAAGTGTCCGATAGGCATGATGTCTGCTCCACCATCTCCATATTTTACAAAAAAGCCTTGTTCAACTTCGTGTTTGTTTGGTGTACCAATAACGGCATAATGTAAGCGTTCTGCATGGTAATACAGCATACTCATTCTACTGCGTTGTTTAAAGTTTGTAGATGCTACAATTTGAAGGTATTCTTTTACAGGTAAGAGCTTGCTAATGATTTCTCCGTTAGGTTTTATAACTGTAACTGAAAAAGCAGGTGGTAAGTGAGATGCTGCCGATTGCTTAATTTCAATTTTTGCTTTATCCACGGTAGGGTCAAAACTGGTTATAACTCTTGAGATGGCGTCGTCTCGTCTCTGGTAACATCCAAAACCATCTAAAGCTTTGGTGATATCTTCAACTATAGTATCTGTAACATTAAATTTTGTAGCTAATTTTTCGGCAAGTAATCGACTGTCGTCACTAGAATCTTGTTCGGGTAGCATAATGGCAGTCACTTTATTGGGGCCAAAGGCTTTTGCAGATAACGCCATACACACGGAAGAATCGATACCTCCACTTATACCAATTACAGCACCTCTACGTTGTAGTTTACGAGCCACATCATTTTTTAATTTGCTAATAATGTCATTGCAAACGGTATCTATATTTTCGAGGTGTAAAATATCTTTTGAAAAAGGTTTACGTGCTGTGGTCATAATGAATGTTTTTGCAATATGGTTAATCTATTATGGTTTTATTTAGCACTACAAGTTCGTGTTTTTGCAATGCTGGTATGGATTTTAAAATGAATAAATCGTATAATATTTGAGTCGATAAAACGGCCGTTATGGCCATATTGTCAATTTCTGAAACCTGTTTGTTTACGGTCATTTTTTTTCTTAGTTGATTGACGTAGGTAGCGTTAAAAATACCAAATTCGTTAATTTTTTTATCCGAGAGCATCAAAGTTAGATATGGAGGCATATGTTTAGAAAAAAACACACTTTGTATTGGTGCTCTATAAGCTTGTTTAGACCTGTTAACAATAGATTCTGGTAATTTACCTTTCACAATTTTTTTTAAAAGATACTTTTCATTGAGTCCATTTAGTTTTAAATCGGGATGTAGGCTCATACAAAATTCTATAATTCTGTGGTCTAAAAAAGGATAGCGACCTTCTATTGAATTTGCCATAGCCATTCGGTCTCCTTGCGCAGCTAATAAGTATTTAGACATAAAAAAGTTGAACTCTATCCATTGTGCTTTGCTCAAATAATCGAGGTTTTTAAATTTTGTTTCTAATTGCATTTCTATGTCCTTAATTGGGTGGTGATCTTGGATAGCGCTTTTGTAGTTTTTAGAGAGGTAGTTTTTGAGTCGAGAAGTATTATTCCATCGTAATAAATGTGAATAAATAGGCGACTTTGTTTCATTCAATTTATATCTAAAAAACAGTTTTAATATCGCGTTGTTCGCTTTACTGATTTGCGGAATGTAAGGATAGAGTTTTTTGAGAAGTAAAGGGCGGTATTTCGATTTTGGATCCTTAGCCCAAAAGTGCTTAATTTTTGTTTCTTTGAAAATATTATAGCCACCAAAAAGTTCGTCGGCTCCTTCGCCAGTGATTACGACTTTAATATGATGCTCTTTTACGCTTTTTGCTAATAGATGCATTGGTGTAGGTGCAGTTCGAAGTAACGGAGCTTCAGAATGCCAAACAACCGCTTTAAAGTTGTCTGAGATAGCTTTAGGACTACAGGTAATGCTGGTGTGTTGGGTTTTAAAATAATCTTTTGCTGTATTTTGAAAATCTGATTCGTCAAATACCTTGTCTGTAAAGCCCATAGAGAATGTATGGAGCTGCTTTGGTGAAAGCTTTTTTATGTAAGACGTGGTTATGCTAGAATCTAATCCTCCGCTTAAATAGGCGCCAACTTGCACATCAGCTCTAAGTCGTAATTTAACAGCATCGGTAAATAGGGTTTCGAATGTTTCTGCTGCTTCACTAACCGTTTTATATTTATAATTTTCTGGTGTGCTTAGTGGTAATTCCCAATATGTTTTTATGGTTTTAGAATTAGAAGATAACTGCATGTAACTGCCAGGAGGCAATTCGTGTACATCTGTAAATGCTGTGTTAGAGCCTATAGTCGTCCAAAAGGTGAAATATTCTGATAAAGCTTTAGCTGAAAGTTTAGGACTAAATTCTGGAAACTCTAAAAACGATTTTATTTCTGAAGCAAAGACAAAGGCATTGTTGATTGTAGTATAAAACAAAGGTCTAATGCCAACACGATCTCGCGCTAAAAATAACTCTTGCTTGTTTTTGTCCCAAATAGCTATGGCGAATTGACCATTTAATTTGTTTAGAAATGCTGGTCCATAGGCTTCGTATAGGTGCACCAAGACTTCAGTATCGCTTTGGGTTTTAAATGTATGGTTTTGAGCTAAAAGTTCTTCTCTAAGTTCAATATGGTTAAATATTTCACCGTTAAAAACTATCCATAAAGAATCATCATGGTTAGAAAGCGGCATGGTACCGGTCTCCAAATCAACGATGCTGAGACGTACACTACCGAGACCAATATTATTAGAGATATAGATACCACTTTCATCAGGTCCTCTATGCTTAATCCTTGTAAGCATTTGCTTTAGCGTAGTAACCTTGTTGTTGGTATTAGTATTAAAATTATAAAAGCCGGTAATCCCACACATACTTTAGAAAAAAAGTTAATTAAGGCGTTTTACTCTCTATAAATGTTAGGATATTATTGATGGACTGAAAATTTTCTACAACCAACTCTTCATCATTAGTTGTTAAGTTGAACTCTTCTTGTAAAAATTCAATTAAAAATAGTAAGCCCATGGAGTCGAGAATACCTTCTTCAAATATAAGCGTATCATCCTTTATTTTTTCTACATCATCAAAAGTAGATTCAATAATGTAATTTCTTACTTTGGTTCTTCGTTCCGTATCTATATGCATTATAGTAGTGTTGTTATCTGTTTTCTAGAACTATGTCAATATCAATTATGAAGTGTAAACTTATTGTTTTTCTTTAAATGGTTTTAGAAGTTTAGAGATAAGTTATTCTAAATTATTGTTCATAAGTTAGTTAACGCTTGGGCTAAAAAGTTGTTTATAAATCTGAAGTCTTGTAGTGTTCTAATCCTTCCAGAAATTCTTGCTTTTTATCTAAGAGCTTTTTAGAACGTTTAGAAAGTCTTTTTAATGGGTTTCCAAAGTAGATGGTCCAGGTATCTAAATTTGAGCTGACCAACGAAAGAGCACCAACCGATGTGCCTTCTCCAATTGAAACGTTAGGAAGTATTACGCATCCTGCACCAATAATAGTGTGTTCTCCAAGCGCAACACGGCCTTTTTTCATGATTTTAAAGGCATTTGGAATTGTTGGGTTGGTTAATGAGTGTCCGGAATAATCGTCTGTCTTACTGTATATTTTAACACCTTGAGATAATCCGCAATAATCCCGAAGCTCAATACCATCAGAGGCCAATAGGTGACAATAAGATGCGATATGAGTATAAGATCCAATATTTAAATACCCTTCTCCGGGCACAATAATGGAGCAAAACGAGTCAATAATAACATTACTTCCAATTGAAATATTAGGAATACCTACAATTAAACAGTTTTTAGCGATTTTTACGTTTGTCCCCAAAGATTTAAATCCAAGTGACTTTAATTCGGTGTCACCATAATATCCAATTTCAAATAGGTTTGCATCCATAGATTTTGTTTAAGTAAAAGGGCTGGTGTGTAGGTGATTAAAAACGCGTTTCAGCAAATATACATATAAAATTAGTTTAGAAAATGATAATTGTCAGTTGTATTAAAAGGTTGTATTTAGTGCATAATTTATAGTAAAACTTCTGCTATTGTATATGAGAACAATTTTTTAGTAAGACTAAACCGAAAGTGTAATTTGGTATAGTTATAGAATTGCGATCTATCGACGGTAATATTATTTTAAGAATTGAGTTTTTGTGATATAAGAGTTGAATTGTGTATTTTGGTCTTATTCTTGACTCATTTAATTTTATGAAGAAATTTTTTATTGCGTTTTGTTTCTGTATTGTCAGTTTGTCTTATGCGCAACAAACTGAATATGTTGATTTTAAAAGAGCGGACGCTCTACTTAATATTATGGTAGATTCGTCTAAAGTTAAAGGGAAAGTAAGTTATCATCTCGATATTTTAAAATCTGTAGACTCTATTTTTCTTGATGCCGTTAATATGAGTTTTAATAATGTAGAGATTAGAGTAGGTGAGACTAATGCTGAAGCAAAACAATTAAACTACACTTATCACAATCAAAAAATCTATTTTGCTTATCAGTTTAAAAAAAACTCATCCTATATTATTTCATTAGACTATGTTGTAAAGCCTAAACAAGCTTTGTATTTTTTGCAACGTGAAAACGAACCACAAGTTTGGACGCAAGGCCAAGGAAAATATACAAGTCATTGGTTTCCTAGTTTAGATGATGTAAATGATAAAATGATATTTAATCTCAGTGCAATTAAGGATTCCGAATATAATTTTATTGCAAACGGTATTAAAACAGATGACATTCTTTTGCCAAACGGACAAGAAAAAGTGTCTTATACCATGCAAAAACCAATTTCTAGTTATTTATTAGCTTTTGTATATGGGAGGTATCATAAAAAGACCGAAACTTCAAACAGCGGAGTTTCTCTCGAGTATTACTTCTATCCAGAAGATTCTTTAAAAGTGGAGCCCACGTATCGTTATTCTAAAAAAATGTTCGATTTTTTGGAAGAAGAAATAGGTTTTGCTTATCCATGGCAAATCTATAAACAAGTTCCTGTTCACGATTTTCTATATGCAGGTATGGAAAATACGAGCGTCACTATTTTTTCAGATGCTTTTATGGTTGATGCAATTGGTTTTAACGATAAAAATTACGTAAATGTAAATGCGCACGAATTAGCACATCAATGGTTTGGAGATTTGGTAACAGCAAGTTCTGGAGAGCACCATTGGTTGCAAGAAGGTTTTGCTACCTATTATGCGCTATTAGCAGAGCGCGAAGTGTTTGGTGAAGACTATTTCAATTTTAAACTGTTGCAGTCTATTATAGAACTTAGCAGACAAGATTTGTCCGGTAATGGTACCTCGCTTTTAGATCCTAAATCGAGTAGTTTAACGTTTTATCAACGTGGAGCGTGGGTTTTACATGCGTTAAGAAGTGCTGTTGGTGATGAGGTGTTTAAAAAAGCCGTGAAGAATTATCTAAAAAAATATCAATTCGCTAGTGTAGATACTTCTAATTTTATTGCTGAAGTTGAAAATTTATACGGACAATCCTTATCTTACTTTGTAAGTTTTTGGATTAAAAACAAAGCTTTTCCTTACGAAGAAGCATTTGCAATTTTAAAACAACAATCGAGTTTTATCAATGAATATGCTATGGTTGACTGCGAAGCTAAAACATCTAAATGTGCAGAATATCTTAAATATTATGTTTCTGATGAAGCAAAGATTAAAGTGATATCGCAAATGCCTTCATTGGTTACTTCACAGGTGTTTAAGAATAGCTTAAAAGTTCGACAGACTATTTCGGAATATGTTACCAAAATTCCAGAAGCGATAAAAACCGATTACGAGTCGTTACTCAATGATAAGTCGTATGTTACTATAGAAAATGCTTTATATAATTTGTGGGTTAATTTTCCGCTAGAGCGTTCTAAATACCTTTCTAAAACAAGACATATTGAAGGGTTTAGCGATAAAAATGTACGTATGCTCTGGATTGTATTAAATCTAAACACACCGTATTACGAAGCGGATAATAAACAAGAACTATTTGATGAACTTGTACGTTATACAGATCAAAAATATAATGCCGATGTAAGAATAAAAGCTTTTAATTATCTGGCTTTAATACAATCTTGTAACGAAAAGTGTCTTTCTAATCTTGAAATAGCGAAATCTCATCACAATTGGAGACTTGTAAAATTTGCTAAGGAATTTTCTAAAAAATTAGAAAAAGAGTAGTCGTTATACATTGTAATGAAATCTCAAAGTAGAACTTAACAGGAATTATAATAGCATAGAATTATAAAGCTGTTATTTGAAGTGAAAACAATAAAACTGAATTCCATTAGGAATAAAATAAAATAAACCATAATAACATGCGAGCATTAGTGATATCCGGAGGAGGAAGTAAAGGAGCATTTGCAGGAGGTGTTGCGCAATACTTAATAGAACGCGAAAAACATAATTACGATATGTTTTTAGGAACTTCAACCGGAAGTCTCTTAATTCCGCATTTAGCCGTTAACGAAATTGGTAAACTTTACGACATTTTTACCAATGTTCAGCAGCATAATATTTTTAGTATTAGTCCATTCGTGCAGCATAAAAAAGGAGATAGAGAGTATGTGTCTATTGATTTTGTAAATTCTTTATGGCAGTTTATTAGACGTAAACGCACTTTTGGAGAAAGTAAAGCCTTGCGCAAGCATATTCGGAAAAATGTAACTTATGAAGAGTATTTAAAAATTAAAAAGGAAAAGCATGACGTGGTAGTTACGGTATCTAATTTGTCTATGAATCGTGTGGAATATAAATCGATACAAGAGTGTTCTTATGAGGAATTTTGTAACTGGATATGGATTTCGTGTAATTACATTCCGTTTATGTCTTTAGCAAAAGTCGATGGTTATGAGTATGCAGATGGTGGTTTAGGTTCTGTAATTCCTATTAGAGAAGCTATACAACGCGGTGCCACAGAAGTAGATGCTATTGTTTTAGAGGCGGAAACCTTAGGCAAGCAAAAAGTGCTGGGAAAGAATCCGTTTTCGTTAATGATTAGCTTGTTCGGACATTTGTTAGATCAGGTAGAGCGAAATGATATTATTATAGGAAAATTGGCAGCTCGCAATAAAAATGTAAAGCTCAATTTGTATTACACACCAACCAGTCTCACAGAAAATTCTTTAATTTTTAGCAAACGCCTAATGGAAAAATGGTGGCAAGAAGGTTATGATTATGCAGAAAGACGACATGATAAATAAGGGAGGAAGTACTGTGATTATTTAATTTTTTTTGAGACAGCATTCAACTTATAGACTTCATATACAAGAACATCTTGTTGTCCCTATAATTACCTCTTAGAAACGGTTTACTAGTATAAAATTAGTTTACGTAACATGTAGAGTCTTGGTTATGTAAGTTTGTGTTTGGCTTCTTAATTTTAACTTCTTAGAGTTTTATGGTGTTTTTTCAATCGTTTTCACCATGTTTGTTGTGCTGTTTACTACTTATTATTTTTATAATTGCTAAAAAAGAGTGAGATAAGTAACAACCCAATTCCAATGCCTATACAAGTACCTTTTGCAAAATCGGGTACTTCTAGATATTTAGTGCTTGTTAGTGATATTGCTATTAGCAACATACCAGTTGACAATAGTAGCGCTGATTTTCTTTTAGATATGGTTTTCATTGTATTCAGGTTTTATTAATTAGGAACTCAATTTAGATAGCTTGGCCAAATGTCAATAAATTACTGTCGGGATCAAGAATAGAAAATTCTTTTTGTCCCCAAGGTTTAATTTCCAATGTTCCATTAGGGTGAATTTTTGTCCGTTTTTCCAATAATGATTTATAAAATGCGTCAATATGGTTCGTTCTAATATAAACTTGTCCATAATTTTCTTTCGGGTCAATTTCTTTAAATTCAAAGAAATGAATTTGAACGCGATCTTTTTCCATCATTAAATAACCTTCATAATCAGTGCTACCAAATTCCTTAAAACCCAATTGGTTTGAGTAAAATTCTCGAGTCACTTTTTTATCACGCATGGGTAATTTTGGATTGATGTCTGTTAGCATATAGTTAATTTAAGTTTATAGTAACCAAGCATCGAGAATACTTAATACTTGGTTTGTTTTATTGGCTTTCTTAATTGAGGGCCTAGCGAGTTTCAATATGTTTTGTGGTTAAGCAATTAAGTTAATACATATTTAGAAACCAGTTTAAATCCTGAAGGAATTTCTGCAAGTAGGCTCAACACAGCTATTAGTTATAAATGTTGTTGTAACACGTTTTTATTTTTTCCATTTAGGCATCTGTTCTTTAACTGTATTTTCTAATTCCGAAAATTTTATATTCAGACCTGAACTTATAATAGTTAAAGAGGAACCATAAATTTTATTATTGTATATCAAAGTTTCTTTTAAAATCGGATTTCTTAATCGTTCAATAAATTTTTCCGGATTGTCAGTTTTCAGGATTATCATTTTTTTAGTAGAGACAGTTGTCCCTAAATTAAAAACTGGAACTTGAGGTTGAATTATAGAAATTCCAGATATATCGTTCCATTCAATTAGACCAAGACTAATTGCATTTGAGTTATCAATAATTCCTAGTTCATTAATAATCAATCCAATTTTTGTGCTAAAAATTTTTTTTAAGATAAAAAAGAGACCTAAACCGAAGAATATAACACTAGCTAGTCCAATAAATAAAAGAAAATCCTCGGAATACCGATTATTGTCAGGTTTATAAGGTTCTATAATCATATAAACTCCACCAAAAATAAAGGCAATACAGCCAATTAGCATAAGCACTAATTTTGTTTTGCTCAAAGTTATTCTTATTTCATTCATTTTTAGTTTTTTGGTTAAATGTGTTACAACGGTTTTGTGTATGATTTCGTTGCGTGTTTGAGCAACTAAATTAGTAAACTAAAACGAACCAGAGGAAATTCCGAAGGAATTTCCAAGCAGGCTAGAACTAGCAATGAATTATACACGGTGTTGTACAACGTTTTTATTTATTTCGTTTAATTGGTCTTCCCCAAATCGCTTTGTATTCCGAGCCAATTATCCACCGATTTTTGTTTCCGTTTATTATCGTGTCTTTCACAAAATATATCGGATTCATTGTTGTTTTTTTTGTTGGATTTTCTGTTGGTTCTATTTTTAATTTGTCTCCTATTTCAAATATTCTATCATCGCAATATGAAAGAACAGAAATTTTTTCAGGTAAAGATTCCGTTTTTGTTTTTCCAATCAAAAGTGCATATGGCAATCCTTCAGTTCCGCAACTTGCTGAATTCCGATAAAATTCAACTAATTCCAATTCAAAACTTTTGTCGGTATTGAAATATTCAAATTCAAATTTATTTTGAGTAGAATATTCTATTCCGCTTTTTGCTTTGCATCCGATTATTAAAATCAGAACTAAAAATGATATGAATTTCGTATTTATCAAATGTTGTACAACTCGTTATATATTAACCCTAATAGTTTATATCCCATAAAACTTTCTGGATAAGTCGTGTTTTTGGCTAATGCACTAATGTAAATATAATTTTTTTATGCAGTATATTAATGTTTTATATCTGAAACAAATGGAATGACCCTTCAAATTAAGATGTTGTATTTTACCATCAACCACAACTAGCGACCTCTTAAACCAAACAAAATGGTTTACTTTTGCTGTTAAAATTAAATACCACGTTGATTACATACGATTATATTATTTTAGGTGCAGGTGCGTCTGGGTTGCTTTTAGCATACCGAATGTCTCAAGATGCTTTTTTTGATGATAAATCTATTTTAATCATAGACCAAGTAAAAAATAAGGGCAACGACAGAACTTGGTGTTATTGGGAAAACGGAGTAGGAGAATGGGATGCACTTGTTTGTAAACAATGGTCTAAGATTTATTTTGGTAGTGCATGGTTTTCTAAAAACATTGCTATAATGCCGTTTCAGTATAAAATGATAAGGAGTGGCAACTTTTATGATACATTATGGAAAGAAATAAACACTAAATCAAATATTAGTTTTGTTGAAGGTAAGGTTAACAATGTCTCCGAACAAGTCCATAGTGTTATAATTGAGACTACAAATGGAAAATATAAAGGCACTAATATTTTTAATAGCTTACCTAATTCTGATATATATAAATCGCAAGATAAGTATCCTTTAATTCATCAGCATTTTGTAGGTTGGTTTATAAAAACACCAGTAGATACGTTTGATGATTCTAAAGCGACATTTATGGATTTTTCAGTGCCTCAAAACGGAAATACGCGCTTTATGTATGTTTTGCCCATAGACAAAAAAACAGCCTTATTTGAGTATACTTTATTTTCTAAAGAATTGTTAGAATATAGAGTCTATGAAGAGGCTATAAAACGTTACCTAGACCGTAAAAATATTGTTGATTATACTATAATTGAAAAGGAAAAGGGAAATATTCCCATGACCTCTTTTAAGTTTAACCGTTTAAATTCTAATCGTATTCTGCATATTGGAACAGCAGGAGGTTGGACAAAAGCAAGTACAGGCTACACCTTTACAAGTACTTCAAAAAAAACAAAAGACGTTGTGGAGTTTCTAAAGAAAAATCAGGATTTGTCTACATTTAATAAACGTACTAAATACAGGTTCTATGATCTAATATTTTTAGATGTTTTAGCTAAACATAACAATGAAGGTGCAGCCCTTTTTTCATCTATGTTTAAAAAGGCTGATGTAACCACTATTTTTCGGTTTTTAGACGAAGAATCGACTTTAATTGAAGATTTAAAAATTATTTTATCTGTACCACCAAAACGATTTATACAGGCATTTTTAAAGCGCTTATTTTAAAAACAGAAAGTAAAAATTAAGAATAAACCAGACCTCTATGCGGTTTTAATTGGTCTCTAATTGGTTTCATTTCGGCTTCATCAACGACTAAATAGGCTAAGCTATGCATATCGTTAATAGTTTCTACACCAGTAACCGTAATGTCTAGTTGGTTAATTTCTATGTATTCTTTTAAATGTACAAGATGGTGTTCTGCGGTTTTTTGTCCTGCTGGTCCTCTAAAATCCCAAATCAATTTTAATTTGCGCATTGTTTTAATGTTGTTGTTATGTAAAGTTGAATGGGTGTAAAAGTAAGCCTAACAAATAGAAGTTCCTTGTTCTACAAAATTTTTAAAATTATTCATATAGGTTTCTGTCTGTTTTTTAAATAAACCAGGCATTAAAAACAACATGACGCTCATTTTAAAACTTGTGGGTTGGCATTCTGTTTTAGAAATCCATTTTGTAGTATTGTTTTCTAAAACCTTAAAATAATTTTCTTGGATATTGCGTACACCATTTGTAGTATAAGTAAGATGTAATTCATTAGGAAAATCTTGTTTGGTTACCGTTTCAATAATTTCCATTTTGCGTTTGCCAAAGTTAAAGATTAAACGCATCGTAGCACCAATTTCACTCGGATTTCCAGAAATGTGTTCGGTGCTAACTAAACCTGCTTGCCAGTGTTTTAAGTTGGCTGCAGAACTGTATTTTTTAATTACTTCCGAAATGGATTCATTAATAAGGATCTCGCTGGTGTATTTCATGCACTTTACAATTTTTATAAAATTATAAAATGCCTTAGCGATATTTAAATCTAATCGATGTTAGGCTAATTTTAATTGTTAAAATCATTGTAAATTATAACTACTTATCATTCGGGTGTGATTTTTACGACGTAACTAGCAGTGATTATTAAAATAATGCCTTTTATTCCGCTTGCTAAATACGCTATTTATGTTACTTTTGCTGAGTTTTAAAAGTACGTTATTTATATCAATACAAATCACGATTAAATTATGAAACTTAGTTTGAAATGTTTGTTTTTAGTGTTTTTTGCACTAAATTTTTCTTTTTCGCAAGATAATGACGCCGTGCTTCTCAAAGTAGATGGAGAATCAATAATGGCTTCAGAATTTTTAAGAGTCTATAATAAAAATTTAGATTTAGTTCAAGATGAAAGTCAAAAGGATGTTAATGGCTACTTAAAACTATTTACCGAATACCAGCTCAAATTAAAAGAAGCTAAACGCTTAAAGTTGGATGAAGACAAAAGCTACCAGCGCGAATTTGCTAGATACAAGAAGCAGTTGATAAGCAATTATATTTCAGAAAATAAAGTTACAGAAGAGTTAGTACAAGAAGCGTATGAACGCAGTAATATAGATATTAACGCTTCTCATATTTTAGTGCGCTTAGATGCTTCAGCAAAAGATACCATTAATGCTTATAACGAAGTTTTAGCGTTAAGAAAACGCGCTTTGGAAGAAGGTTACGACAAGGTAAAAGCTGAAATGCATAACGGTAAAACTATCTTTCTTGAAGATTTAGGTTATTTTTCAGCGTTTAAAATGGTGTACGATTTTGAAACTGCCGCGTATAATACCAAAGAGGGAGAAATTTCAATGCCATTTCGTACGCAGTTTGGTTACCATGTAGTAAAAGTTAATGACAGACGTCCTTCTCGTGGGACGGTTACTGTAGCACATATTATGGTAAATTTAAATCCTAAAGATTCACTTGTAAATCCAGAAGATCGAATTAATGATATTTACAAAAAACTAAAACAAGGTGAAAGTTTTGACGCATTAGCAAAACAGTTTTCAGAAGATAAAAGTTCAGCCAGAGAAGGAGGAAGGATTGCACCATTTAAGAGTGGTCAACTAAGTTCTACAGAGTTTGAGGATGTGGCTTTTGGTTTAAGTCAAGATGGAGAAATTAGTAAGCCATTTAAATCAGCCTATGGTTGGCATATTGTAAAACGAATTGAATGGCAACCCATAGAACCTTTAGAGAATGTAAAATCGGCTTTAGAAGCCAAAGTGAAAAGAGATTCAAGATCTAAATTAATTCAGAAATCTTTAGTTGAGAAACTTAAAAATCGTTACGAAATAGATTATAATGCTGAAGCTAAACCCTATTTTACAGGTTTACTGACTACAGATTTTTATAATCGTACTTGGGAGGTACCTGCGGATTTCAAAGGAACCGAAACCTTATTTTCAATAAATAAAACCATTTTCACTTTTAACGATTTTGGAAAACATTTAAAAAATGTTCAGCGTATTTATACTGGGAAAAATGTGCCTTTCGAAACCGTAATTGATAACGAGTTTGAAAGCTTCTTCGAAAAATCAATTTTAAAGTATAGAGAGGATAATTTAGAAGTTGAAAATCCGGAATATGCCAACATCTTAAAAGAATATAGAGACGGTTTATTATTATTTGATTTAATGGAAAAAGAAGTATGGAATAAGGCTTCTAAAGATTCTATAGGTATTGAAGAGTTCTACGCTAAAAACAAATCTAATTATCAATGGAATGACCGTGTGGGTGTCGTTATGGCAACGTCTGCTAGTAAATCTAAGATGAAGAAGATTCTTAAAATGATGAAAAAAGGAGCTTCTGAAGCAGACATTGAAAGTGCGCTAAATACTAAGGAAAAGCAAAACGTTATCTTTACAAAAGGAACGTACGCTGCAGATAATTCAATTATGCCTTCAAATTTCGAAGCTAAAAAAGGTATATCAGAAATTTACAAGCATAATGAAGCTTACCATGTTATCAATGTGATTGAAGTTTTACCAGCCGGACAAAAAACTTTGGAAGAAGCAAGGGGAAGTGTCATCAATGATTACCAAGCGGAAATTGAAACCAATTGGATTAACAGCCTCTACGATCGCTTTAATGTTGAAGTCAATCAAGACACTTTAACAGATATAAAAAATAAAGTAGAAAACTAATTTCCCATTTTTTTTGAAACAGTTCTTATACATATGCAGTGTTTGTCTCCTTTTTAGTAGCTGTGACTACTTTAAAAAGGCTAATGATGATAACCCTGTGGCTAGAGTTAACGAAAGTTACCTCTATATGAATGATATTAAGGATGTGGTTCCAGAAGGGACATCGCAACAAGATAGTACATTAATGGTTAATGCCTATATTAATCGTTGGGCAAGACGCCTACTGTTAATGGATGGAGCATTAGTGAATCTTTCTGAAGACAAGCAAAATGAGTTTTCTAAATTAGTAGAACAATATAAAAATGATTTGTACACCAAAGCGTATTTAGAAGGTTTGGTGAAAAAGAATATTGATTCTACAGTGCAACGCGAGACATTACAATTATTTTACGATAATAATAAAGAGTCTTTTAAACTTAACGACGATTTAATTCAGTTTAGGTATGTCAGTTTACCATTAAATCCAGTTAACTTAGATACAATTAAAAAACGATTTAAACGTTTCGAAACTAAAGACAAAATGTATTTAGATTCTATTTCGGTACAGTTTAGGTCGTACTCTTTAAACGATTCCATTTGGTTAAAATTAAGTCGTGTGGCCGAAAAAATTCCAATTATCAATAACAGCAATAAAAATGAACTGTTAAAAAAAACTAATTTCTTACAACTCAAAGATTCATTAAACCTATATTTGATGCTAGTAAATGACGTACGACTTCAAAACGACTATGCACCTTTGGATTATGTAAGTTCGTCAATTAAGAAAATTGTTATAAACAAGAGAAAATTAGAGCTCATTAAGCAACTCGAAAATGATATTACAAACGATGCTATTAAACAGAATAAATTTCAAATTTTTAATTAAATCGGCCTTACTGGTTGGTTTTATATCTTTCAACTTTAGTCATGCTCAAGAAATCATTAATGATGATGTTGTAGAAGTTGAGCAAACTAAGGACACTATAGTTAATAAAACACGCATAAAAGCAGATGGTGTTGCTGCAGTTGTAGGTGATTTTATCATTTTAGAATCTGATTTAGATAGAGAAATTGCGCAATTAAAAGCCCAAGGTGCTGATTTAAAAGATGTAACACGATGCGAACTTTTTGGAAGTCTGTTAGAAAGTAAATTGTATGCACATCAAGCCATACAAGATAGTATTGTTGTAAACGAGCTATATATTAAGTCGCGTACAGAGCAGCAAATACAAGGTATCTTAGCACAGACCAAAGGAGATATGCAAGGGTTATTAGATTTCTATAAAAAGGATTCTGAACAAGCTTTGAGAGATGAGATGTATGAGATTAATAAAAATGGTTATCTCGCTCAAGAAATGCGTACCAAAGTTATTGGTGATATTGAAGTTACACCAGAAGAAGTACGTACGTTTTTTAACGATATTCCTGTAGACGAACGTCCAATTTTTGGAACAGAACTTAAATTGGCTCAAATCGTTATTATTCCAGAAGTAACAGAAGAATCTAAACAAGCCGTTATTGATAAATTAAAAGGTTTCAAAAAAGATGTGGAAGAAAACGGATCTAGCTTTACCACTAAAGTATTGTTTTATACTGAAGATTCTGCTTCAAAATCAACAGGAGGGAAGTATACTTTAAACCGAAATCAACCTAGAATGGTAAAAGAGTTTAGAGATGTTGCGTTCTCATTACAAGAAGGTGAAATTTCTGAGCCATTTGAAACAGATTTTGGATATCATATCATTTTATTAGAAAAAATTAGAGGTCAGGAATACGACGTTAGACATATTTTAATCCGACCAGAATTGACTCAAGAAGCAATTCAAGAGGCAAAAGATGAAATTGATAAAGTGAGAGCTAAAATTGTAGACGGTACATTAACCTTTGCTGAAGCGGCAAGAGAATTTAGTGACGAAAAAGAAACTAAATACGAAGGAGGGCAAATGACCAATCCAGTAACTCAAGATTTTAATTTTGAATTAACACGTATGGAACCAGAATTGTATGCACAAATTCAAGATTTAAAAGACGGAGAGATTAGTGAAGTTATTCAAGATGAAGACCGTGTAAATAGAATTAAATTTAAAATTTTAACTGTTACAGATCGTATTGACGATCATGAAGCTGACTTCGCAAAAGATTATTTAAAAATTAAAGAATTAGCCTTACAAGATAAGCAAGTCGATGCGATTGCAAAATGGCAGAAAGAAACCATTGCAGAAACTTATGTAAAAGTCAATGGTGTGTATAAAGACTGTGATTTTAAAAGTAACTGGTTAAAAAAATAATTGAATATGTCTGATGTTGCAATAATTGAAAATTTTGTAAAAAAATATGCTGCACTAAAACAAGAAGTTGCCAAAGTTATCATCGGTCAAGATGATGTTGTAGACCAAATATTAATTTCTATTTTTTCTGGTGGTCATTCTTTATTAATCGGAGTTCCAGGATTGGCAAAAACCTTAATGGTAAATACCATTGCACAAGCATTAGGTCTCAATTTTAAACGTATTCAGTTTACACCAGATTTAATGCCAAGTGATATTTTAGGAAGCGAAATATTAGACGAAAACAGACAGTTCAAATTTATAAAAGGGCCAATTTTCTCCAATATTATATTGGCTGATGAGATTAACAGAACACCTCCTAAAACACAGGCTGCTTTATTAGAGGCAATGCAAGAACGTTCGGTAACTGTAGCGGGACATCAATATAAATTAGATTTACCTTATTTTGTATTGGCGACTCAAAACCCTATAGAGCAAGAAGGAACATATCCTTTACCAGAAGCGCAGTTAGATCGCTTTATGTTTGCTATTAATTTAAAATATCCATCGTTTCAAGAAGAAGTAGATGTGGTAAAAGCCACTACTACAGATGTTAAAATGACGGTTAATGCTTTATTTTCTGCTCAAGAAATAATTGATTTCCAAAATGTGATTCGTCGTATGCCTGTAGCAGATAATGTTATAGAATACGCGGTATCGATGGTTTCTAAAACTAGACCCAAAGAAAATTCTGCAGCAGAAATCGTTAAAGAGTTTGTAGATTGGGGAGCAGGACCACGAGCCTCTCAAAATTTAATATTAGCGGCTAAAACCCATGCGGCAACTCATGGTAAATTCTCGCCAGATATAGAAGATGTACAGGCTGTAGCAACAGGTATTTTAAGACATCGTATTATTAAAAACTACAAAGCCGAAGCCGAAGGAGTTAGTGATGAGAATATTATTCAAAGTTTATTTTAACTCTTCTAACTTCATCTTTCTACATATTTTTTTTTCAAACCGATTATAGAAGTAGCATTGATGCTATAAAATAATGGTTGTTATGCTGTATGTATACTATACAAATAGTCAACTATATGGTCAATTCTTCTAGGAATTTAATAGGCATATCAAAATTTTATATCGCTATACTAAAATAGTATGATAATAATGTTTTAGTATAGTGTATTTTTAAATCTTTATATTAATTTGCAAAACTTTTAAACAAAAAAAAATAAGACTGTAATTTTTTTATATCCCTTAGATTAAAAAAATAGAACTAAACAATCCTTCCATGAGTATTTATCAAGATTACCTAAAGCAGATAGAAGAACGAAAAACACAAGGACTTCATCCGCAACCTATTGATGGTGCTGAATTATTAAGTAAAATAATTGAGCAGATTAAAGATGTAGACAATGAGTATAGAGAAGATTCTCTTAACTTTTTTATCTATAATGTTTTACCAGGAACAACGAGTGCAGCTGGTGTTAAGGCTCAGTTTTTAAAAGAGATTATCTTAGGTGAGGCTATTGTAGAAGAAATTTCCCCAGCGTTTGCTTTTGAACAATTATCACACATGAAAGGTGGACCTTCTGTAAAAGTCCTATTAGACCTGGCGTTGGGTGACGATATAGATATTGCAAAGCAAGCAGCCGAAGTTTTAAAAACTCAGGTGTTTTTATACGAAGCGGACACATCGCGTATTGAAGCGGCTTATAATGAAGGTAATCCAATAGCTAAAGATTTAATTGAGAGCTATGCTCAAGCAGAATTTTTTACTAAGTTACCAGAGATTGAAGAAGAAATTAAGGTGGTAACTTATATCGCTGGTGTTGGCGATATCTCAACCGATTTGTTATCTCCAGGTGGTGATGCACACTCAAGGTCAGACCGTGAGTTACATGGCCAGTGTATGTTTGAGCATAATAAAGAAATGCAAAAGGAATTATTAGCATTAAAAGAAGCACATCCAGATAAACGTGTCATGCTAATTGCAGAAAAAGGTACTATGGGAGTTGGATCTTCTAGAATGTCTGGTGTAAATAATGTCGCTTTATGGACAGGTATTCCTTCTAGTCCATACGTTCCATTTATTAATATTGCTCCCGTTATTGCTGGGACAAATGGAATAGCACCAATCTTCTTAACTACAGTAGGAGTTACAGGAGGTATTGGTTTAGATCTTAAAAACTGGGTACAACAAAAGGATGAGAATGGTAATACTATTGTTGATGAAGATGGTGAGCCAATTTTAAAAGAAGTATACTCCGTTGCTACAGGTACGGTATTAACTATAAATACAAAAGAGAAAAAATTATACAACGGAGACCAAGAGCTTAAAGATGTTTCTGCGGCATTTACACCACAGAAAATGGAGTTTATGAAAGCAGGTGGATCTTATGCTGTTGTTTTTGGTAAAAAATTACAAACATTTGCTTGTAACGTATTAGGTATTGACGTACCTCAAGTTTATGCACCTTCTAAAGAAGTGTCTATTGAAGGTCAGGGCCTAACAGCAGTAGAAAAAATATTTAATAAAAATGCCGTAGGGACTTCAGGTGCTACATTACATGCAGGTTCTTATGTACGTGCAGAAGTTAACATCGTTGGATCTCAGGATACTACCGGATTAATGACATCTCAAGAATTAGAGATGATGGCTGCAACGGTAATTTCTCCTATAGTAGATGGAGCGTACCAATCGGGTTGTCATACAGCATCGGTTTGGGATGATAAATCTAAAGCTAACATTCCAAGATTAATGCGTTTTATGAACGACTTCGGGTTAATTACAGGTCGTGATCCAAAAGGAAAGTACTTTCCAATGACAGACGTTATTCATAAAGTATTAAACGATATTACAGTTGGTGATTGGGACATCATTATTGGAGGAGATTCACATACACGTATGTCCAAAGGTGTAGCCTTTGGAGCTGATTCTGGTACTGTTGCACTAGCTTTAGCTACAGGTGAAGCGTCTATGCCAATTCCTGAGTCTGTTAAAGTAACCTTTAAGGGTAACATGAAATCTTATATGGATTTCCGTGATGTCGTACATGCAACACAACAACAAATGTTAAAGCAATTTGGCGGTGAAAATGTTTTCCAAGGTCGTGTGATTGAAGTACACATCGGAACATTAACTGCAGATGAAGCCTTTACATTTACAGACTGGACCGCCGAAATGAAAGCAAAGGCATCTATCTGTATTTCAGAAGATGAAACTTTGATTGAATCTCTGGAGATTGCAAAAGGTCGTATCCAAATCATGATTGATAAAGGTATGGATAATGAAAAACAAGTTCTTAAAGGTCTTGTAGAAAAAGCAGAAACTAGAATAACAGAGTTAAAGACAGGTATAAAACCTTCTTTAAGACCTGATGCTAATGCTAAATATCATGCGGAAGTTGTTATCGATTTAGATGAGATAGCCGAACCAATGATTGCAGATCCAGATGTGAACAACGAAGATGTATCTAAACGTTATACGCACGATAATATTAGACCTCTATCTTATTATGGAGGAACTAAACAAGTCGATTTAGGTTTTGTGGGTTCATGTATGGTTCATAAAGGAGATATGAAAATATTAGCACAGATGCTAAAAAATATTGAAGCACAAGAAGGAAAAGTAGAATTTAAAGCTCCTTTAGTTGTGGCTCCACCAACATATAACATTGTCGATGAACTAAAAGAAGAAGGAGACTGGGAAGTATTACAAAAATATTCTGGGTTTGAATTTGATGATAGTGCACCAAAAGGTTTAGCACGTACTAAATATGAAAACATGCTGTATTTAGAACGTCCTGGCTGTAACCTTTGTATGGGTAACCAAGAAAAAGCGGAGCCTGGTGATACTGTTATGGCAACCTCAACACGATTATTCCAAGGAAGAGTCGTTAAAGATGCTGGTGATAAAAAAGGTGAGTCTCTATTATCATCAACACCTGTAGTGGTATTATCTACAATTTTAGGTAGAACACCAACCTTAGCAGAATATGAAGCTGCTGTAGATGGTATTGTGTTGACAAAGTTTAAACCTTCAACAAAACAATTAGTTAGATAATTAATTAAGACTTTATAACTAAAAGCTCGAATCTCAGATTCGGGCTTTTTTATTTCAGAGAAATAGAAGCATAGAGAAAACTTATATCACTATCAATATTTATATATAAGAGACCTTTTTAAAGTCCTTTTGCATTTTGTATATTAGTGGAATTAAATTTATAAAAAATTAAAGACTATGGCATTTGATATTGATATGATTAAGGACGTTTACTCTAAAATGACTGAGCGCGTTGATGCAGCGAGGAAAATAGTGGGTAAGCCGTTAACACTTTCTGAAAAAATATTATACGCTCATCTTTGGGATGGAGAACCAAATAAGGCTTTTACTAGAGGAAAGGATTATGTAGATTTTGCTCCAGACCGGGTTGCTTGTCAGGATGCAACGGCTCAAATGGCGCTTTTGCAATTTATGCAAGCAGGTAAGCCAAAAGTAGCTGTGCCTACTACGGTACATTGTGATCACTTAATTCAAGCTAAAGATGGTGCAAGTACAGATTTAAAACATGCCAACGAAACGAGTAGTGAAGTGTTTAATTTCTTAGAGTCAGTTTCTAATAAATATGGGATAGGCTTCTGGAAACCAGGTGCAGGAATTATTCATCAAGTTGTACTCGAAAATTACGCTTTTCCTGGTGGAATGATGATTGGTACAGATTCTCACACTGTTAATGCAGGTGGACTAGGTATGGTGGCCATTGGAGTTGGAGGAGCTGATGCTGTTGATGTTATGGCAGGTATGGCTTGGGAGCTTAAATTCCCAAAATTAATCGGAGTTAAATTAACAGGTACTTTGTCTGGTTGGACAGCACCTAAAGATGTTATCTTAAAAGTAGCAGAGATTCTTACCGTAAAAGGTGGTACAGGTGCTATTGTAGAATATTTTGGTCCTGGAGCGACCTCTATGTCATGTACAGGTAAGGGTACCATTTGTAATATGGGTGCAGAGATAGGAGCTACGACATCAACATTTGGATACGATGATTCCATGGAACGCTATTTAAGAGCAACAGATAGAGCAGATGTTGCAGATGCAGCAAACGCGATTAGACCATATTTAACCGCTGATGAAGATGTTTATGCAAATCCAGAACAGTATTTTGATCAAGTGATAGAAATTAACCTTTCTGAATTAGGACCATTATTAAATGGACCGTTTACGCCAGATTTATCTACAGAAGTTGGAAGTTCTATGACTGAAAAAGCAACAGCTAACGAATGGCCACTGCAAGTAGAATGGGGTTTAATTGGGTCGTGTACTAATTCATCTTATGAAGATTTATCGAGGGCATCATCCATTGCTCAACAGGCCCTAGATAAAGGTTTGAAAATAAAAGCGGATTTAGGAATTAACCCTGGCTCAGAACAAGTACGTTACACGGCAGAACGCGACGGTATCCTGGGGATTTTTGAGAAACTAGATGCTAAAATTTTTACCAACGCTTGTGGGCCATGTATTGGACAATGGGCAAGGTACAAAGACCCTAAGAATGCTCCTAAAAACAGCATTGTACATTCGTTTAACAGAAACTTCGCTAAACGCGCAGATGGAAATCCAAATACACATGCGTTTGTAGCATCTCCAGAATTAACGGCAGCTATTGCGGTTGCAGGTCGTTTAGACTTTAATCCTATGACCGATAAACTTATTAATGAAAATGGGGAAGAAGTGATGTTCGATGAACCAACAGGATGGGAATTACCTCCTAAAGGTTTTGAAGTAAAGGAAAATGGATACTTAGCACCTCTTGCTGATGGAAGTGGAGTGGAAGTAAAAGTAAGTCCTACATCAGAACGTATAGAATTATTAGAACCATTTATACCATTAGGAGATTCTATCACAGGAGCGAAATTATTAATTAAAGCTTTTGGAAAATGTACTACAGACCATATATCTATGGCTGGACCATGGTTAAGGTTTAGAGGTCATTTAGATAATATTTCAAATAATACTTTAATTGGTGCTGTGAATGCTTTTGGTAAGAAAACGAATTTTGTAAAAAATCAGTTAACTGGAGAGTATGGTGGTGTTCCAGATACAGCAAGGGCATATAAAAAAGCTGGCATTAAATCTATTGTAGTTGGTGATCATAATTATGGTGAAGGGTCTTCTAGAGAACACGCAGCTATGCAACCAAGACATCTAGGTGTGGCTGCAGTGATAGTTAAATCTTTTGCACGTATTCATGAAACAAACCTTAAGAAACAAGGTATGTTAGGTTTAACTTTTGCTAATGAAGCCGATTACGACTTAATACAAGAAGATGACACTTTCAACTTTACTGACTTGAATGAGTTTGCTCCCGATAAGCAGCTACACGTAGAAGTTGTTCATGCTGATGGAAGTAAAGATGTTATCGCTCTTAATCATAGTTATAACGACGCACAAATAAAATGGTATAATGAAGGTTCTGCTTTAAATTTAATTAAAAAGGAGAATAATGCTTAAAAAAGTATAAACATTTACTAAAAAAGCTCTTGAGAAATCAAGAGCTTTTTTTATGTAAGTTTTGGGTCTTTATTTCGACTATCTTAAAATCTAACAAATTTTTTTCTCACTATGCAGTCATTGTGGTTCTTTGACGATGTCGACCTTTTTAAGGTCCTTTGTCCTCATAAAATTAAGACTTATGCAAAAGGCCATAATTTTTGTGTCTATAAAAAGAAGGATTATATCTATTTCGAATCAGACTCAGCCAATAAAGTATATTTAATTGAAAAAGGAAAAGTCAAAATTGGGTATTGCACCGATGATGGTAAGGAGGTTGTAAAAGCGATTTTAACCAAAGGGGAATTGTTTGGAGAAAAAGCAATATTAGGAGATGAAAAACGCGATGAATTTGCACAGTCCATAGATGATATAACCTCTATTTGCCCAATAAGTGTAGATACAATGCACAATCTTATGCGAGATAATCAAAGCTTTAGTCTTAAGATTTATAAGTTTATAGGTTTTAAGTTTAAAAAGTTAGAACGCAGGCTACAGTTACTATTATTTAAAGATACCAAAACCCGTTTAAAGGAGTTTTTAGATGAGCTTTGTGCAGATTATGGTTGCGACTGCCAGGCTACAGGAGATCAGATTATAAAGCATCCTTTTACACAAAAGGATATTGCATCACTAATTGGAACTTCAAGACCTACCATAAATATTCTTCTCAATGAACTTAAAGAAGAAAATTACTTAGATTTTAACAGAAAAGAGATAAGAATCTTAAAAACATCGGCTTAATGTTAGCTAGCTAACATTTAATGACACGGATTTGCTATAATTTTGAGTTATAATTTAAAATTAAATTGCAATGAAGAAAAAAATGATTTTAGGAGTTTTGGCATTAGGAATGATTGCCAGCTCATGCAGTAGTGATGACGATAACAGTAGTCCTACCAATTCAAATTTAACCCTTAATCTTGATGGTTTAGAAGCATTAGGGAACGATTTTGTTTATGAAGGATGGATTATTGTCGATGGGTCTCCAGTATCTACTGGGACATTTAGTAGCGTGGATTTTCCGCAAACCTTTTCCGTAAACAGTACACAGCTAGAAGCGGCTAATACATTTGTACTGTCTATTGAGCCAGCAGTAGATACGGATCCTGCTCCAGCGGCTACAAAGATTTTAGCAGGTGACTTTTCTGGAACTACAGCAAGTGTCAATTCCAATAGTATTGTTGCTGATTTTGGTGCATCCACTGGAACTTATATTTTAGCGACTCCAACAGATACAGATGACACTAATGAAGAGAGTGGAGTTTGGTTTTTAGACAATTCTACCGGAAGTGCTGTAGCAGGTTTAAATTTACCAACCTTAGCAGATGGATGGATATATGAAGGCTGGGCTGTTTTAGATGGTACACCAATTAGTACAGGAACTTTTCTCGATCCTACTACGGCAGATGATAATGCCGCAACATCAATTTTTAAAGGTGATGCAGGAAATGGTCCAAACTATCCTGGTGAAGATTATTTACAAAATGCACCAGAAGGGATGACGTTTCCTACGGATTTAAAAGGAGCTACAATTGTAATTTCTGTAGAGCCGAGTCCGGATAATGACCCAGCACCTTTTACCTTAAAACCATTAGCACATGTTGTTCCTGATGATGCTATGACACATACTGCTATTACTATGGGTTCAGGTCCAATTTCTGTAGTATCAGGTACCGTAATAAGAAATTAAAAGAGGTTCATATTTGTTAGATTTGAAGCGTAACGCTAATTTTGGTGTTACGCTTCTTTATATTGCGCTTATGACGACTTCCCAAAATAAAAAATACAGAATTTACAATATCGTAGGTATTGCAATACTTATCGCATTTATTTTTCCGTACACGAGAAAGACGATGCAAGTATGGGTTCATAAAGGGATAAGTTATATTAATACATCTTCAGTTATTGATTCCGACGAAAGAATCACAATACAATCAACGGATTGGGTTTTAAAATCCAATAAAACAAATTCGGTTTTAAGATTTAAAGACACTAAAGGAAAAGTTGTATTTATTAACTTTTGGGCTACTTGGTGTCCGCCCTGTATAGCAGAAATGCCAAGCCTTCAAGCGTTATATGATGATTATGAAGATCGGGTTGTGTTTCTTTTTGTTACCAATGATGATATGAATAAAGTTCACCAATTTAAATCAAAGAATGGTTTTAGTTTTGAAGTACATCAACTTTTAAATGCTCCTCCTTCTGAGTTTAATGTCAATGCTATTCCTAGGACTTTTATTATAAATAAAAATAGTGAAATCGTTGTGGACAAGTCTGGTGCTGTAAACTGGAATAGTGATTCAGTAAGACAACAACTAAATGTGTTACTGTCGGAATAATTTATTTGAAATATTTTAAAGGCACAATAAGCATTCCGAAGTTTTCACCCTTGTCTTTACCTAAGTGTTTATGATGAATTTTATGAGCACGTCTCAATCCTCTGGCGTATTTATTGTCAATATTACGTAACCATTTAAACCGTTGGTGGATAAAAATATCATGAACAATAAAATAGGCAGCTCCATAAACCAAAATCCCTAAACCTATTGGAAGAGTGTACCATACGTCTTCATAACTCCAAAGATAAAAACAGGTCATGCTAACTATGGCGTAAAATATAAAAAAAGCATCATTGCGTTCAAACCAACTATCGTGATCTTTATGGTGATGATCTTTATGTAAACTCCATAGAAATCCATGCATAATATACTTGTGCGTAAACCACGCATTAAACTCCATAATAAAGAATGTAGAAAGAAATATTAAAATCCAAAAAGCAATATGCATAGCTTTGTTTATTTATAGTAAATTTAATTGATATTTTACATAACTACGAGTGAGTAGCTCAATTTTTCTATAATTAGGCACTCTTATTCGCGTTGATTTAATTTGTAAAGCTGGTGTTTTTTTGAGTTTTTCGAGTAGTTTACTATAGTATCTATAAGCCATAAATACACCAAAACGTGCTTCGATTGGGAGCCGTTTAATGCCTTTTAAGCCTTTAGCAAAATCGTCTTCAATATCTGAGATAATTGCCTGTTTTGAAGTTTCGTCAAGTTGATTTAAATCTGTATTTGGAAAATATGTTCTGCTTAAGTCTTCAAAATCTTCTTTTAAATCTCGTAAAAAGTTTACTTTCTGAAAGGCCGATCCTAAACTCATGGCTGAGTCTTTTAATTCGTTATATTTAGAATCCTCTCCTTTAACAAATACTTTTAGACACATTAAACCCACCACATCTGCAGAGCCGTAAATATATTGCTTGTATTCTAAATCAGTGAGATAATCCTTTTTATGAAGATCTAATCGCATGCTATTCATAAATGAATCTACTAAATGTTTTTCGATGCCATAAGTATGGTAGGTTTCTTGAAAAGCATTTAGAATAGGGTTGAGACTTATTTTGTTTTCTAAAGCGGCTTCGAGATCAGTTTCAAACATATCGAAAAGTTTGTCTTTATCGTAATCGTGAAATGAGTCTACAATTTCATCCGCAAATCTTACAAAACCATATATATTATAAATGTCTTGTCTAATGGTAGGAGATAGCATTTTTGTGGCTAATGAGAATGATGTACTGTACGCATTAGTAACGACTTTGCTACAAGTGTGGGAAACGTTGTCGAAAATTGATTTCATAGCGGTAATGTTTTTGAGAGTTAAACTTCATTTTTTTGAATCAGTTCTGCAACAAGCTTTCCTGAAATTAAAGCTGGAGGCACTCCTGGTCCAGGTACGGTAAGTTGACCTGTAAAATAGAGTCCATCTACTTTTTTACTTTTTAGTTTTGGCCTTAGAAATGCTGTTTGCATTAAGGTATTAGCCATGCCATAAGCATTGCCTTTATAGGAATTATAATCTTCAATAAAATCATTCACACAATAGGATGTTCTAAATAAAATATGGTTTGCAACGCGTTGATTGGTTTGTTTTTCGAAACGATCTAAAATAAGCTCAAAATACTGATCACGTAGCTCTGGTGTGTCTTCTAAACCTGGTGCGATTGGAATTAGAAAAAAGCCTGTTTCGCAGTTATCCGGCGCCATAGTACAATCTGTTACTGAAGGAAAATTAGCATAAAATAAAGGATTTGTTGGCCACTTAGGGGTATCATAAATTTCTTCTGCATGATGCTCAAAATCCGTATCAAAAAATAAATTATGATGCTCCACATGGTTTAATTTCTGACTAAACCCAACATAAAAGAGTAGAGAAGATGGTGCAAATGTGCGATTGTTCCAATAGGCTTCACTGTACTGCCTGTGTTTGAGGTCTAAAAGAGTTTCAGAATGATGATAATCAGCACCACTTAAAATAACATCCGAATATATCGTTTTTCCATTGACAATAATACTTATTGCTTGCTTGTGCTCGACATTTATTTTTGTAACATTACTATTGGTGTAAAAGGTAACTCCTAAGCTTTCCGCTAAATTTTTCATAGCCTTAACTATTTCGTACATACCACCTTTGGGGTGCCAGGTGCCGAGACCAAAATCAGCAAAATTCATAAAACTATAAAAAGATGGTGTTTGATTGGGTTTAGCACCCAGAAACAAAACCGGAAATTCTAAAGTGGAGATAAGTTTTGGGTTTTTAAAATTTTTCCTAATCTCAGCGCTAATGGTTTTATAAAAACGATCTAAACGTGTTACTGTTTCTTTGGTTACCAGTTCAAATGGAGAAAGTCCTGGTTTTAAAACCACTTTATTAATAGCAATATTATAATTTTCTTGAGCTGTTGCTATAAATTTCTTTAGTGGTTTAGAGCTGCCAGTTTCAATACGCTCAAATTCTTCACAAATTTTATCCATGTGGTCACCAACCGTAATGACATCATCTGAAAAGAATATTTTATACGCAGGACTCAATTTATCGAGTTGGTAAAAATCTGAAGTTGATTTGTTAAAATCATTGAAGAATTTTTCGAAAATATCTGGCATCCAATACCAACTTGGACCGATATCGAAGGTAAATCCATCTTTTTTAAATTGCCGAGCTCGTCCACCAACCGTTTCATTTTTTTCGTAAATTGAAACACGGTGTCCTGCTTTTGCGAGATAACACGAAGCAGATAAAGCCGAAAACCCAGAGCCTATTATAGATATTGTTTTACGCATTGTTTTTTAATTCTTCAGTGAGGTCTGTAATAAGATTAAACGCAGTAATATTATTGGGTAATTTTGCTTTATCAATGGTTTTAATCATATTTCCTAAAATCCATAATTTAGTATTAGGAGTGCTTAAGATGAGTTCATCAAATTCCTTTAAATACTTTGAAATATTTTCTTCTTCGGGTTTTATAGTGAAATAAGATACAAAATTAATATCGTTGTAGTAGTTTTTTAGTTCTATTAAATTTTCAATAGGAACACTAGGGCCTAGGTATATAGAACGATGGCCTTGCTTTGCAATAATGTAATTAAGAAACATTAAACCTAACTCGTGTATTTCATTAACGGGTAAATAAAGTACAAATGTTTTACTCGGTTCGTGTGTCTGCTCACAAAGAATTTTTTCTGTATTGATAAGAATTTTTTGTCGTATCAAAATAGAGATAAAGTGCTCGTGAGCGGGATTAATCGTGTCTGTTTGCCACAATACACCAATTTCTGATAATAGAGGTAGAAATATGTGGTAGAATATATCCTCGAAAGACTTTTCCTCTAAAAGTGAATTATAAGTTTTGTAAAATAAAGCTTGATCAAAATTAAGCATGGAAAGTTTAAAAGAATTAATAGCATGACTCTCCATGTTAGTCTCAGTAGCTATTTCTCTTACTAATTGCGGAATTTCATCTGTATCTATTGTTGCAATTTTAGAAATTTTATAACCATTATTGTTAAGGTAACTAACATTAAGTAGTTTCTGAAAACTGGCTAAATCGTAATATCTAATATTGGTATCTGTACGTTTTGGTTCTAGCAGATTATAACGCTTTTCCCAAATTCTAATAGTGTGTGCCTTTATACCTGTAAGATTTTCGAGGTCTTTAATACTGAATCTCTCCTTAATATTGTTCATTAATTTTTAAAAATGTTTAAACAAAAATAAGGTTTATAGTAATACGAAAAAGTAGAATTAACAAAAATTATGAAAAAAGTATTTAAAAAGGAGGAGTAGGCTTCTAAAAAGATGCTGTTTACTGCTAATAAAAAGTATATTGATTAAAGTGATTGTGCGCACGAGAAGACTCGAACTTCCACGGACTAATGTCCACCAACCCCTCAAGCTGGCGCGTCTACCAATTCCGCCACGTGCGCAAAATAATTATGAAGTAAATATAAAAAAAAGTTAAGCATAAAACTTAACTTTCTTTTAGTGACCAGTCTGGGGCTCGAACCCAGGACCCTCTCCTTAAAAGGGAGATGCTCTGCCAACTGAGCTAACTGGTCAATACTGCTTTTCTCTAACGAGGGTGCAAATATAATATCTTTATGCAAATACAAAGAACAGAATTAAAAAAATATTCATTTTTTTATTTAAAAAAATAGATCTTAAAAGCTATATAATTCTTGTGGTTTGGATATGAGTTTGTTACGTGTGTGGTATATGGCTTACAAATTAAAAATTATTATGACATATTAATTTTATGTCATGTAGTTTCAATTCAGTATAAAACAAAAAAAAAAAGTTAAGCACAATGCTTAACTTTTTAGTGACCAGTCTGGGGCTCGAACCCAGGACCCTCTCCTTAAAAGGGAGATGCTCTGCCAACTGAGCTAACTGGTCAATACTGCTTTTCTCTAACGAGGGTGCAAATATATAAGCTTTCTTTAATTTAACAATACTTTTTTTAATTTTTTTTCGTTTTTTTGTCATGAATAAACCTATTGGTTTAATAATCAATTTATAAGTACGATGATAATAGTTTTAATAGGGTATATGGGTTCGGGAAAATCAACTATTGGTAAGGCATTAGCTACAAAGTTGAATTGTAAATTTTTAGATCTCGATGATTATATTTCTGATAAAGAAAATACTTCAATTTCAAACCTCTTTAAAAAGAAAGGCGAAATTTATTTTAGAAAAAAAGAAACTGAGTATTTAAAGGAGCTTGTAAATAGTTCTCAGCCTATTGTACTTGCCTTAGGTGGAGGTACACCTTGTTATGGTAATAATATGACTCTGCTAACCGAAACGTCTCATGTCGTTTCATTTTATCTTAAATTATCGATTCCTCTTTTAGCGAAACGCTTATTTAATGAGAGAGACACACGTCCGTTAATTAGTCATTTGGAGATAGAGGCAGAATTATTAGAATTTATAGGAAAACATTTATTTGAACGCACTCAATATTATAGTAAGTCTGATTTTACCTTACAAACCGATTATAAATCAGAACAAGAAATTTTAGAAGATCTAATGTCGCATTTAGTCTAAATAGGCCTCGTACGGTTGCTTAGAGATGTTAACATGCACATGCTCAAATAAGGAAGTTGACAGCGAAATCCCTTTAAAATCAGCTTTTACAGGATATTTTTTGTGATTTCGATTCACTAAAACAGCTGTTTTAAATTGCTTTAAAGGCACATCTAAAAAATGTTTTATTCCATATATAAGTGTACTTCCAGAATTTAAGACATCATCGATAAGGACTAAAGATTTATTGGTGTAATCAGCCTTTACAATTGACGTTGTTATAGGATTAGTAGGTTCTAATTTGTTAATAGATACCTTGCATAAAGTGGACTTAATCGGTGAAATTTTATCTAAATTAGATTTTATTTTCTTAGCAAGAATATAGCCATTACTTTCAATGCCGGCAATGATAAGTTCAGTTTCGTTAACGTTGCTTTCATAGATTTGATACGCTATTCGTTTTATTTTATGCTCAATTTCTTTATGACTTAAAATCGTGTTTTTTGTCAGTGCCATAGATTAATTTTAGAAAATTAAGATTTAATATAAGAAACAGCTTTTAATTCCACAGTGCTATTCTGCAAAAGACAAAATCTGCTCACTACCCATTATGGAGTCTCAAAGATAAAAAACAGTTCTTTACCTTGTCGTTCTTTTATAGAATTAATTGAAGGTTCTAAAACTTTTATTTTAAAATTTGTTTTAAATAAGGATTGATAGTCTGAAAGGGAGCCGCCAAATGGAGGTCCGGCTTTATCAAATTCAGAATTAAATAATAATCCAACCAGCTTGCCGTTTGGTTTTAGCAACTGAGACATTTGCGATACGTACTGAGTTCTTAGGTTAGGATCCAAGGCGCTAAAGAAAGTTTGTTCTATAATAAGATCAAAATTGTCATTTAAGGTAAAGAAATCGGAATGTAGAAGTTGGTTATCAGGAAAATCTGGAACACGCTCCTTAAAATGTTGTAACGGTTGTTTAGCGAAATCTAATACATAGACGTTTTTAAAACCTATACTCCATAGATATTCGGCTTCATAACTATTGCCTGCACCTGGAATTAAAATTTTTAAGCTTTTGTCCGTAAGTTGATCAAAGTATGCTTTAAGTGGCGTTGAAACGTAACCAATATTCCAACCTGTTTGTTCAGAGGTGTAGCGAGCTTCCCAATAAGTTTTATCCATGTGATCCATATGCAAAAGGTATTAATTAGAGTATATTGTTAGAGTTTAAAACTTACGTTTTGCAAAAATAATTACTCTTCATCATCATAGAAGCTATCAATATCGCGTCTGTCTTTTTTAGTTGGTCTTCCAGAACCTTTCTTTCGATAATAATCTTTGCTATATTTTAATAGCTCCTTGGCTTCAAAAGCGGATTTAGGTGTGGTATCAGTTCTATAAAGGTCCACCAATTTTGCTCCAACGCGATTTGGAGGAATATCGTTAACTGTAAGTTGGTAAATGATTTGATCTTTTCTCAGTTCAATCTTATCCGTAGGGAAAACTTCTCTTGACGGTTTTACTGGAGCTCCATTAACTTTTATTTGCCCTTTTTTGCATGCACCCGTGGCAATACTTCTTGTTTTATAATAGCGTACACACCATAAATATTTATCAATTCGCATATCTTTTTTACTAAAATCTACGTTAATGTTGTAGTGCAAAAATATTATATTATTGTATCTTGCGCGTTAAAAATAAGCAATAATGAACTTTGCAATATCAACTGTAGAGGTTTATTACAAACAATATTAGTTTCTATGAAAATTAAAATTTTAAGATTTAGTCTTTTATTAGTGGTTTTATTAAACATTCTAGTCTCGTGTAAGAACGATGACGATGATTCTGTAGATTTTGTTGAGGAAGACAGAACTGAGCAGCAAGCAAAAGACAAAGATTCTTTAATAGCCTATTTAACATCACATTATTATAACTCTGGTTTTTTTGAAACAGGTACAAATCATAAATATACAGATATAGTAATAACAGCTTTAGAAGAAGGTGAAACCGTACCAGATGGCCATACATTATTAATGTCGGCAGTAGAATTGCGTACAACTACATATTTTGAAACAGATTATGAATATTACGTTTTAAATATTAATCAAGGAGGTGGTGGTTCTCCAGCATTTACAGATATGGTTCGTGTAAGATATAGCGGAAGTTCTATAAATGAAGCCTTAGATGATAATTATGAAACTTTTGACTCTAGTGTTACTCCAATTAATTTTAATTTGCAAACAGATGGATTTAGCTTTAGCGTTATTAAGGCGTGGCAACTAGTAATGCCAACGTTTAATGCATCATCTAGCTATGAAATAGATGACAATGGTATTTTTACCTTTACGAATCCTGGTTTAGGAATAATGTTTATTCCTTCTGGATTGGGGTATTTTTCTGGGACTAGCACAGGATCTTCATATGATAATTTAATGTTTAAATTTGAATTGTTACAATATGAAGTTGAAGATCATGACAGTGATGGTGTGCCGTCTTATCTCGAAGATAGAGATGGTGACTTAGATGTGGTTGATGATGATACAGATGAAGATTTTTCTCCAAACTTTATAGATATTGATGATGATGGAGATAATGTAGCAACGCTTGATGAATTAATACCATCGACATATATCGTAAATACAAATAATAATGACGAAGAACCAGTGCTTGGTGCTAATGAATATGAAATAAGTAGAGTTACAATAGATGGTGTTATAACAATTAAAACGGTAACTATAGCAGACTCTAATAACGATGGCACACCAGATTATTTAGACGAAACAATCACTATTAATTATAATGAAATCTAAGCATTAAAATTAATTATACATACAACATTAAAAAAAGCCGCTCAAAAAAATGAGCGGCTTTTTTAATATGTTTTATTTATCATCTATTACTAAAGCGCAAGGGATAAACTTAATATTAATTGATCTGGTCTTGTATCAATTCTGCTTTCGAATACTTCATCAAGATTAAGATTAGTGTCAATGAATGTCGCTTCATTTTCGCTAAAGCCTCTTTCGTACCTTAAGTCAATTCCAATATTATTAAAACTAAGTCCGATGCCAAAATTTAAACCTATAGAGAAATCGTCTTCAACATTATCAATTTCAATACCTTCAAACTCTGTATCCAATAAATACTGAAATGAAGGTCCAGCAAAAACGCTAACAGGACCTAAGATTTTAACACCTACTAATACAGGAGCATCAATTTTCTTAACAGAAAATTCATCACTATAATAATCACTTCGCGTTGCGGTATACATTAGCTCTGGTTTTAAATAAAGGCGATTACCGATTTTACCAAAAAGTCCAATGTGGTACCCAATATTACGATCCGGATTTTTAGCATTAGCACTCGCAGATTCAAAATAATCTCCATTAGCACTGTAATTCAGGCCTCCTTTAATTCCAAAAGAATTACCATTCTGTGCTGTCATTGAAAAGCCAACTAAAGCCAAAATCGCAGTTGCAATAACTGTTTTTTGTAAATGTTTCATAATGTTCGTTTTTTAAGATTAAGAACTTACTTTCAAAAACGATGCCAGATGAAATTTATTTTCTTTTCATCACTTTTTTAACCGCTTTCTGTATGGCATCGCTATTTAAACCATACTTATCCATAAGTTGAGCTGGTGTACCAGATTCACCAAACGTATCGTTGGTTGCCACAAACTCTTGAGGGGTTGGTTTGTGTTGAGCTAATACTCTAGCAACACTTTCTCCAAGTCCACCCAAATAATTGTGTTCTTCTGCGGTTACAATACATCCCGTTTTAGATACCGATTCTATAATAGCTTTATCGTCTAAAGGTTTAATGGTATGAATATTTATAACTTCGGCAGAAATACCAGCTTCATGTAATGCTTTTGATGCTTCTAAAGCTTCCCATACTAAGTGCCCTGTAGCTACTATAGTTACATCAGTTCCTTCTGTAAGTTGAATAGCTTTTCCGATTTCAAATTTCTGATCTGCAGGAGTAAAAATTGGTACAGACGGACGACCAAATCTTAGGTAAACAGGTCCATCGTAGTCTGCGATTGCAATTGTTGCAGCTTTTGTTTGGTTATAATCACAAGGATTAATAACAACCATGCCTGGTAACATTTTCATTAATCCGATGTCTTCTAAAATTTGATGAGTCGCACCATCTTCTCCTAGGGTTAACCCAGCATGAGATGCACAAATTTTTACATTCTTACCAGAGTAAGCAATAGATTGGCGAATTTGGTCGTAAACTCTACCAGTAGAGAAATTAGCAAACGTTCCGGTAAAAGGAATTTTTCCTCCTATGGTTAAACCTGCTGCAATGCCCATCATATTAGCTTCTGCAATTCCTATTTGAAAGAAACGTTCTGGGTTTTCATCAATGAATTCGTTCATTTTTAAAGACCCAATTAAGTCTGCACAAAGTGCTACAACATTAGGATTTGTACGTCCTAATTCTGCTAAACCTGCACCAAATCCACTTCTGGTATCTTTCTTTTCTGTATATGTGTATGTTTTCATAATAATGCCCATACAAATGGGTATCTGTTTAATTATACTTTTTTAGTAATCTCCTAGAGTTTCAGTATTTTGTTCTAACCCAATAGCCAATTGCTCGTCATTTGGTGCTTTACCATGCCAAGCATGTGTATGCATCATAAAATCGACACCATTACCCATTACCGTGTGTAGAAGTACACAAACAGGTTTTCCTTGTCCTGTTAATGATTTTGCTTTTTTCATGCCTTCTAGTACAGCTTCAATATCATTTCCTTTTTCGATGTCTAAAACGGTCCAACCGAAAGCTTCAAATTTAGCTCTTAGACTTCCCATTGGTAAAACATCGTCTGTACAGCCATCAATCTGTTGTTGGTTTAAATCAATGGTTGAAATAAGATTATCCACTTTTTTAGCAGAAGCATACATTATAGCTTCCCAATTCTGACCTTCTTGTAATTCTCCATCACCATGCAGACTGTATACCAAATGGTCATCATTATTAAGTTTTTTGGCTTGTGCAGCTCCAATAGCCACAGACATACCTTGACCAAGAGAACCCGAAGCAATTCTAATGCCTGGTAAGCCTTCATGCGTAGTTGGATGGCCTTGTAAACGTGAGTCGATAAGTCTAAAGGTATTTAATTCTTCAACAGGAAAATATCCAGATCTAGCCAATACACTATAGTATACAGGAGAAATGTGTCCGTTAGAAAGAAAAAATAAATCCTCTCCAATACCGTCCATATCAAAACCGTCTTTAGTTTCCATGAGCTTTTGGTATAGAGAAACAAAAAATTCAGCACAACCTAGTGATCCACCTGGATGACCAGAGTTTACCTTGTGTACCATTCGTAAAATATCTCTACGAACTTGAGTAGTTAAATCAGTTAATTCTTTAATGTTTGGCATGTTATTTTGCTTAAGTTTTATGCTACAAAAATAACTTTTTACTTAGGCTTATCAAAAGTTGAAAACGTGCACTTATTAACGAATTGAATGATTTGCTAACAATATGCTTAAAATTGTAATATTCACAATGTAAAATCTAAAAATTGTGACTGCACTATTTTTTAAATCTAATTTAAGAAGGAATGTAGTAGAGTTATTTATATTTGCCCTCAGACTTATATTTAATGACATGAGCATGCTGAAGAATTATCAATTCAATAGAGTGGTAAATTGCAAAACACATGTGTGCACTGAAAAACAATAAGTAATAACACATGAAATTTACAAGAGTAGCAAACGATAAGCAAACCAAAGCTAGAGCAGGATCTATTACTACAGATCATGGCACTATAGAAACACCTATTTTTATGCCAGTAGGCACTGTAGCTTCGGTAAAAGGTGTGCATCAAAGAGAACTTAAAAATGATATCAATCCAGATATTATTTTAGGAAATACATACCATCTTTATTTAAGACCTCAAACTCCAATTTTAGAACAAGCAGGCGGTTTGCATAAATTTATGAATTGGGATCGTAATATCTTAACTGATTCTGGAGGATATCAAGTTTATTCATTATCGTCTAATAGAAAGATAAAAGAAGAAGGTGTAAAGTTTAAATCGCATATTGATGGTAGCTACCATGTATTTACACCAGAAAATGTAATGGAAGTTCAACGTAGTATTGGCGCAGATATTATTATGGCCTTTGATGAGTGTACACCTTATCCATGCGATTATCATTACGCTAAGCGTTCTATGCATATGACGCATCGTTGGTTAGAGCGTTGTTTAACTCATTTAAAAAAGACTCCGTTTACATACGATTACGAACAGACGTTTTTTCCAATTGTGCAAGGAAGTACGTACAAAGATTTACGTCAACAATCTGCAGAATATATTGCCAATGCAGGAGCTGAAGGTAATGCCATTGGTGGATTGTCTGTAGGAGAGCCTGCAGAAGAAATGTATGCAATGACCGATGTGGTTTGTAGCATTCTACCAGAGGATAAGCCGCGGTATTTAATGGGAGTAGGGACACCAATCAATATATTAGAAAATATTGCGTTAGGTGTAGACATGTTTGATTGTGTGATGCCAACAAGAAATGCTAGAAATGGTATGTTATTTACAGCACATGGCTCTATTAATATCAAAAATTTAAAATGGGCAAATGATTTTTCACCCATAGATGAAATGGGAATAACCTTTGTAGATACAGAATATAGCAAAGCATATTTAAGACATTTGTTCACTGTAAATGAATTATTAGGAAAACAAATTGCAACTATTCATAACCTAGGGTTTTATCTATGGTTAACGAGAGAAGCCCGAAAACACATAATTGCAGGTGATTTTGGTACTTGGAAGGATAAAATGGTAAAGCAAATGGACAACAGACTGTAAGGTAATTTTTAGTGTAAATTCAGAAATTATAATTTTAATCCATAATTAAACGAGCAACTTGAAAATACTAGATTGGTACATATTAAAACGGTATTTATTTACATTCCTGATGATGTTATTGCTGTTTGTTCCTATCGGAATAATTGTAGACTTAGCGGAGAAGGTAGGTAAGATGTTAGAAAATGATGTGCCATTTGGAGAGGTAGCATTTTATTATTTAGATTTTACTGTTTATTTCGCTAATCTTCTATTTCCATTATTCTTATTTTTATCGGTGATTTGGTTTACTTCTAAACTGGCTAATAATACAGAAATTGTTGCGTTTTTAAGTTCGGGTGTTTCTTTTTCGAGGTTTTTAAGGCCGTATATAATAGGAGCTTCAATTGTTGCAGGTTTCGCTTTGTTTTTAGGGATGTATTTAGCGCCAATTGCCAGCCAAGGTTTTAATGAATTTAAATTTAAATACCTTAAAAAAGGTAGATCTATTCAGCAAACCAAAGATGTGTATCAACAAATTAATGATAACGATTATATCTACGTTAGTAATTTTATACCTAAAACCAGCACAGGTTTAAAATTCACTTACGAACATTTTGAAAATAACGAACTGAAATATAAAATCTTTGCAGACCGCATTAGTTATGTTGAAAAAGATAGTGTCTATAAACTGATTACTTATATAAAACGTTCGTTTAATGATGGAGTTGAAACGGTTGAGCAAGAAGGTCAGAAACTTATGGATTTCCCTTTTGAGCTTGAAGATCTTACTCCCGTACAATATGCTGCCGAGACGAAATCTTATGGAGAATTATTGAAATTTATTGCTGCAGAAAAACGACGCGGATCGCCAAATATTGGTCGCTATGAAGTAGTGAAATTAAAAAAGTGGAGTTTACCTGTATCTATATTTATTCTTACCATTATTGCAGTTGCGGTATCGTCTGTAAAACGACGTGGAGGTATGGGAACAAATTTAGCCGTTGGTATTGCCATTGCTATGATTTATGTGTTCTTTGATAAAGTATTTGGAGTCATGGCAGAACAATCTAATTTCCCAGCGATAGTTGCAGTGTGGTTTCCTAATGTAATATTTGGTATTTTAGCTGTATATCTCCTTCAAAATGCCAAACGCTAAATTAAAGCATTATCTGCACTTACATTTTCTTGTTATCATTGCCGGTTTTACAGCCATTTTAGGTGAGTTAATTACCATTGGTGCCATAGAACTCGTTTGGTATAGAATGGCAATGGCCGGAATTTTAATGTTTATTTATATTAAAGTCGTACAGGTAAATATTAAAATAACAAAGACCTCACTTTTACAATTTTCTGCAGCTGGTGTAATCATCGCTTTACATTGGATTACTTTTTTTGAAGCCATCAACCAAGCCAATGTGTCTATTGCTTTAGCTATGTTTTCTTCTGGAGCTTTCTTTGCTTCATTTATAGAACCTTTAATATTTAAGCGACGTATTCTGGGCTATGAAATTATCTTTGGAATCATTGTTATTCTTGGAGTCTATTTAATTACGAGTAGCGAAATGGGATATATTAATGGTATTATTTTAGGGTTGCTTTCCGCTTTATTCTCAACATTATTTGCAGTCATTAATGGTCTTTTTATAACAAAGCATAATGCGACTGTGATTTCATTTTATGAGTTTGTCAGTGGTGTCTTGTTTTTAACGGTCTTTATTTTATGTACAGGTAAAACTTTTAATGCTGAGTTTTTTACACTTTCAAATTCCGATTGGATGTATTTGTTTATTTTGGCTTCAGTATGTACGGCTTATGCATTTATTGGATCTGTAGATATCATGCGATATATCAGTCCTTTTACTGTTATTTTAAGTTATAACTTAGAACCTGTATACGGTATTGCTATAGCCTTGGCACTTTTTCCTGAGACTGAAAAAATGTCTCCACAATTTTATATCGGTGCTATTCTCGTTTTAATGACCGTTTTATTCGATGCCATTTTTAAGAATTATAAAAGGCAAAAACGCAAATCGAATAGTATTACCAATTAAATTTTTAATGTTTCTTGAATAAATTCTATTTTTGTAAATTGAAAATGCGAACTTACTTTTTTGAGTATTTTTTCTAATATAGAAATAAGAATACGTAGGTTTGTAACCTAACTATACTAACTAAACAAAACTAACTTCAAATTGTATGGAATATTTAGAGTTTGAATTACCAATAAAAGAACTTGAAGAGCAATTAGATAAATGCGAGATTATAGGTAAAGAAAGTGATGTCGATGTCACCGAAACTTGTAAGCAGATTGAAAAAAAGCTCGCTGAAACTAAGAAAGATATTTATAAAAATCTTTCAGCATGGCAACGTGTTCAGTTATCTCGCCACCCTAATAGACCTTATACCTTAGATCATATAAAAGCACTCTGTGGTGATACATTTTTAGAACTACACGGAGACCGAAATGTAAAGGATGATAAGGCCATGATTGGAGGTCTAGGTAAAATAGGTGACCAATCATATATGTTTATTGGACAACAAAAAGGGTTTAATACCAAAACAAGACAGTATCGTAATTTTGGAATGTCTAATCCTGAAGGGTATCGTAAAGCTTTACGATTAATGAAATCTGCTGAAAAATTTGGAATTCCTGTAGTAACGTTAATCGATACACCAGGTGCTTATCCAGGATTAGAAGCAGAAGAGCGCGGACAAGGGGAAGCAATTGCCAGAAATATTTTAGAAATGGCACGTCTTAAAGTACCAATCATCACCATCATAATTGGTGAAGGTGCTTCTGGTGGAGCCTTAGGTATTGGTGTTGGAGATCGTGTTATGATGTTAGAGAATACTTGGTATTCTGTAATTTCACCAGAATCTTGTTCTTCTATTTTATGGAGAAGCTGGGAATATAAAGAACAAGCTGCAGAAGCGTTAAAACTTACAGCTAAGGATATGAAACGTATGAAATTGGTCGATTCAATTATTAAAGAACCACTTGGTGGAGCTCATACGGATAGAGACAAAACGTTTTTAGCAGTAAAAAATGCAATCGAAAAAGCGTATGGTGAACTTAAAAACTTATCACCAAAAGATTTAGTAAATCAACGAATGGAAAAATACGACGCCATGGGTGTCTATAAGGATTAATTCCACTAAACATAGGATACTAAAAAAACTGAAGTTTAGGCTTCGGTTTTTTTTGGCGCTATTAAAAATATAATCAAGTTATTAACAGTTAGATTGTTGAAGATATGTTGAAATCGTAAAGCGAAGATTTTCATTTCCTCAACACTATTTAACTACTTTTGTTACTTATGAAACAACCCAATCCAGTACAAGGCTACAAAGTTGATAAAGGCACTATCATTAATTTAGAGAAAGGTAAAATACCTCCTCAAGCAACTGATTTAGAAGAGGTTGTAATTGGTGCGATGATGATAGATAAAAAAGGAGTCGATGAAGTTATTGATATCCTTAGTCCTGATGCGTTCTATAAAGAAGCGCATAAGTATATCTTTGAAGCCATCTTTAAATTGTTCGAAAACAGTGAGCCTATTGACTTATTAACCGTTTCTAGTCAATTAAAAAAAGATCAAAAGCTAGAAGCTATTGGAGGTGATTTTTATCTTATTTCTTTAACACAACGTGTATCGTCTTCGGCGCATATCGAATTCCATGCACGTATTATTCTTCAGAAATATATTCAGAGAAGTTTAATAAAAATTTCAAACGAAATTATTGAAGAAGCGTATGATGAAACTAAAGATGTTTTTGACTTATTAGATACTGCAGAGGCAAAGTTGTATGAAGTCACCCAAGGTAACGTAAAAAAATCTACAGAATCTGCTCAGAGTTTGGTAATTCAAGCGAAGAAGAAAATCGAAGAAATGTCCAATAAAGAGGGAATGAGTGGTGTGCCTTCTGGTTTCGATAAGTTAGATAAATTAACCTCAGGTTGGCAACCAAGTGATTTAATTATTGTTGCGGCACGTCCTGGTATGGGAAAAACAGCCTTAACACTTACCATGGCCAGAAATGTGGCTGTTAATAGTAATACACCTGTAGCGTTCTTTTCTTTAGAGATGTCCTCTGTACAGTTAATTACACGACTAATTTCTAGTGAAACGGGTTTGTCTTCAGAAAAGTTAAGAACGGGTAAATTAGAAAAGCACGAATGGGAACAGCTTAATGTTAAAGTTAAAACATTAGAGCAAGCACCGTTATTTATAGATGATACTCCATCACTTTCTATTTTCGACTTAAGAGCAAAAGCGCGTCGTTTAGCGTCTCAATATGGCATTAAGATGATTATGATAGATTACTTGCAGTTAATGACCGCAGGTGGAAGTCAAAAAGGAGGAAACCGTGAACAGGAAATTTCCATGATTTCTCGAAACTTAAAAGCTCTAGCAAAAGAATTAAGTGTGCCGGTAATAGCTTTATCTCAGTTATCACGTGCTGTAGAAACGCGTGGTGGAAGTAAAAGACCTTTACTATCCGATTTACGTGAATCTGGTGCCATTGAGCAAGATGCAGATATCGTATCCTTTATTTATAGACCTGAATATTATAAAATTGATGAATGGGATGATGAAGAACGTTCACCAACCGAAGGTCAAGGAGAATTTATTGTAGCAAAGCACAGAAATGGTGGCTTAGAAAATATTAGATTAAAGTTTATCGGTCATTTAGGTAAGTTCGATAATTTAGATGATTTTGACACACCGTTTGGTGAATACCATTCCAAAATGAATGAAGCAGCTAATGATAATACCTTTACTCCAGATAAATTCCCGTCTGCCTCAGATGCCTTTGGTGGACCAGAGGATGATGGAGTACCATTTTAACAGCAATTTAAGCTTTTAAAAACTGTATTTTAACTTATCTTTGAGGGCTTAGTTTAAAAAGTAATCTGCCTCATGTTAGAACAAAGACGTACAACCAATGTATTGCTGTTAATTTTAGTGGTGCCTTTAGTATTTTATTTACTAAAGATATTGTCTTTTATTTTTATTCCATTGATTTTTTCAATGTTTATAGCATTATTATTCTTGCCATTAATGCGATGGTTGGGACGTAGAAATGTACCTAAAATTGTCAGTATTATTATTGTACTCTTGTTAGTTGCAATAGGTCTCAAGATTGGGGTAGAGCTTGTTCAGTTATCAAGCAAGCAAATATTAGCGAATAACACTGGGTTTTTATCTAAAGCAGAGTTAAAAATAGCGGATCTAAAAGTATATCTATTTGATAACTTTGGGATAGAGATTGAACAAGAACACGGCCTTATTGGTCAACTATTCGAAAAAGAAAATCTTGGTTCTACACTCGGATTCGTAAACTCGTTTTTAACCGCTTTATTAATGACCGTATTTTTTGTGGTATTATGGTTAGCAGAATCGATTAATGTGCATAAATTACTCAATAGCACGTTGCTAAAACGTAAGCATACCTCTGTTAAAACCTTTATGAAAATTGAAAAAGACTTAATTAAATTTATAAAAGTTAAAGTTTTAGTCAGTGCACTTACCGGAATATTTACAGGATTAATGTGTGTCTTTTTTGATGTTAGTTTTCCTATTTTCTGGGGTTTATTTGCTTTTGCAATTAACTTTGTTCAAATGGTAGGTTCTTTTATTTCTGTTATTCTCTTATCTATTTTTGCTTTTGTAGAATTAGATCCAACGAGTACATTGTTCTTTTTTATCTTTTCTATTTCTATGGTTCAAGTGACTTTTGGCGCAATTTTAGAACCTATTTTTATGGGAAAATCTTTTTCCATAAATGTCATTGCGGTACTTGTAATGCTGATGTTTTGGGGATTTCTTTGGGGCATTCCTGGTTTAATTATGGCCATTCCAATTACGGTTTTTATCAAAATTATTTTAGAACAATTTGAAGGAACTAAAGTGATTGCAAGCTTACTCTCAGGTAATGAAACTACCATGGAGTAAATCGTTTTTTTAGAGCTTTAAAATATAATTTTATTTATCTTTCGATATTAAAATTATAAATATGGTTCATGGAACGCACAATGCTATTGAAGATAGTAGAAATAACGATATTCTAATTTCAATAAACGATCAATTATTTCCGCGTAAAGACGCTAAAATTTCCGTTTTCGATAGTGGTTACTTAGTCGGTGATGGTATTTGGGAAGCCTTACGATTACATCATGGTGTATTAGTATTTTTGGACGATCATTTTAATCGCTTATGGACTGCTGCAGCTTCAGTTGGTATGCATTTACCTTTTTCAAAGAAAGAATTACAAGCTAAAGTAATGCGAACACTAAAAGCAAATAACATGACCGACGGAGTACATGTGAGAATCATGGTTACTCGCGGTATCAAGAAAACACCATCACAAGATCCTCGTCTCACAATTTCTGGTCCAAATGTAGTGATTATACCAGAATATAAAACGGCTTCACAAGATTCTAAAGAAAAAGGAATTACTCTTTTTACAAGTACAATTAGAAGAGGTTCGCCAGATTATTTAGACCCAAGGTTAAATTGCCACAGTAAACTTCATGAAGTTCAAGCGCTTATTCAAGCTATACAAGCTGGTGCAGACGAAGCTTTAATGTTAGATGTTAATGGTTTTGTTTCTACTTGTAATGCGACTAATTTTTTTATAGTGCATAAAGGAGAAGTGTGGACTTCAACTAGCAAATATTGTATGAATGGTATTACCAGAGCCAAAGTTATTGAAATCTGTAATACAAACCATATACCTTGTTTTGAAAAAGACTTTTCACTATTTGATGTTTATGGAGCCGATGAAGCGTTTGTGACAGGAACTTTTGGTGGTTTAACTCCGGTAACAAAAATTGACGGAAGGCAGATTGGCGAAGGTAATTATGGGAGCGTCACTAAAAAACTGAATGCACTTTACGAAGCGTTAATTGAAAATACGGTACACAATGAATAACATAACACGTATTTGTTTATGGTCTGGACCAAGAAATATTTCGACAGCTTTAATGTATGCTTTTGCCCAAAGAGAAGATACCAAAGTATTTGATGAACCATTGTATGGTTATTATTTAAAAAATCATCCTGAAGCTCATACGTACCATCCAGGTGCTGACTTAATATTGAAGAGCATGGAAAACGACGGAGAAAAGGTCGTTAGCATGATGCTAGAGAATACTGAAAAACCAGTTTTGTTTTTTAAACAAATGACACATCATTTATGGAACTTGAAGCGTGATTTTATGAAAAAAATGGTGAACGTCATCCTTACAAGAGATCCAAAAGAGATGCTACCTTCTTTTAATAAAGTTATAAAAAATCCAAGCATAGATGATGTTGGCTATGCACTGCATGTAGAGTTGATAGAATATTTTAAAACACATCAGATTCCTTTTGTGGTATTAGATGCAAAAAAAGTATTATTAAACCCAAAAGGAACATTGCAAAAGCTATGCACATTTGCTAATATTCCTTTTGATAACAAGATGCTCTCATGGCAACCACAACAGCTTAAAGAAGATGGTATTTGGGCAAAGTATTGGTATAAAAATGTTCACCTATCTCATGGTTTTATACCTTATAAACCAAAAGAAGAAAAAATTTCAGAACATTTAAAACCATTATTAAATGAATGTCTTACACATTACAACCAACTTATAACTTATTCAATATAGGTCTTAAAAGAATGCTAAATCAATCTTTTATAGACTAAAATATAGCTATATTTCGTTATAAATCTATGACCTTGAAAAATCTACTTTTTATAATTTTTAGCCTATGCTTTAGTTTAAATGCTTTTGCATCTTATATTCTTATTCCAATGGATGCAGAAACACAGAGCAATCATTTAAAGGCATATGGTATAACCTATTGGACGCTAGAACGCGAACTGAAAGTAAAATGGCTACTAAATTATAGAGGTGGTTCGTTTTTATTACCTGATGCGGAAATTATTCAACGCGAATGCCAAATTAGAGGAGTGTCTTTTGAAGTTATTTCTGATGCTAAAGCAACACAAATTTTAGAAGGTATTGCTAGTCCTGCGGTAAATCAAGAAGCCGTTGTATTAGAAAAAGCACCAAAAATTGCGGTTTATACGCCAACGGGATTAAAACCATGGGATGATGCTGTGACCATGGTGCTAACGTATGCTGAAATTCCTTATGAAACCATTTATGATGAAGAAGTGTTAAAGGACGAATTGCTTCTTTATGATTGGTTGCACTTACATCACGAAGATTTTACAGGTCAATATGGAAAGTTTTATAGAGCATACCGTTCTGCAGCTTGGTATATTGAAGATAAAAAAGAAGCTGAAGCTTTGGCCAGAAAATTAGGTTACGATAAAGTGTCTGATGAAAAATTAGCGGTGGCTTTGAAAATAAGAGATTATGTTGTGGGTGGTGGATTTATGTTTGCTATGTGTTCTGCTACGGATAGTTTTGATATTGCATTATCGGCTGAAGGAGTTGATATTTGCGAACCAATGTTTGATGGAGACGGTAGCGATCCAGGATATCAGAATAAAATTGATTTTAGTAAAACGTTTGCTTTTAAAGATTATATATTAGAACGCAGCCCTAATGTTTATGAGTTTTCATCTATAGACATGACAACCAAACGAAAAATACCTAAAACCACGGATTATTTTTCGTTGATGGAATATTCGGCTAAATGGGATCCAATTCCAACCATGTTAACTCAAAACCATACAGCTCTGGTTAAAGGATTTATGGGCCAAACTACAGCTTTTGCTCGCGGCCAAATTAAGTCTAATGTTTTGGTTATGGGAGAAAACCGTACCAATGGTGAAGCTAAATACATTCATGGTATTAAAGGAAAAGGCTTCTTTACATTTTATGGTGGTCACGATCCTGAAGATTATACACATAGAGTAGGAGATCCTAAAACAGAATTAGACCTACATCCAACATCACCAGGCTATCGTTTGATTTTGAATAATGTTCTGTTTCCAGCAGCTAAGAAGAAAAAGCAGAAAACATAAAATGAAATATTTTATTACGTATCTCATTCTCCCATTCTGAATTTGTAATACCATTTATAGCGAACGCTTAATTAAAATGAGACCAGTTAAGTCTTAAATCGTGATTTTTTAATATTTCCGAAGTATTGATTAGGAAGTAGAATTTTGAAGTAACCAAAATTAAAGCTTACTTTAGAATCACTTTTTTCTACTCTATAATAATGCGCTTACAGTAATATTACTTATTTTTAATAAAATGCTTTACATATGTTCTCTAAAGAAACCATACTAAACAAAATCCGAATCTTAATTACCAACCATTTTGAAACTCCAGAGGACGCGTTTAAGTTTTTTGATAAAGATGGAGACGGAAAACTAAATAAAGCTGAAATTGTAAAATTATTGAAAGAAGCTAAAATTACTGGATTTATACGTGGTATGGTGTATTCAAAATTAATAGAAGGCTATGATAAAGATGGTGATGATCTTATTAGTTGGGAAGAATTTAAATTTGCAATCGACGAAATGTCAGATGAATCTAATTAAAATTATGATGCGATATTATGAAATTTTTTCAGAAAGAACTTAAACTTCAGGCATACAGTAGAGGGTTTCACTTAATTACTAAAAACATATTACAGGCAATTCCAGAAATCAGCCAAATAAAAATCGGACAATTACAAGTCTTTATAAAACATACTTCAGCAAGTTTAACGATAAATGAAAATGCAGACCCTACGGTGAGGTTAGATTTTGAAAGTCATATGAATGTTATGGTACCAGAAAATCAATCCTATTACCAGCATACATTTGAAGGCTCTGATGATATGCCAGCACATATTAAAGCGTCTTTAATGGAAACATCGGTACAAATTCCTATTACAGACGGTAAATTAAATCTTGGAATTTGGCAAGGCATTTATCTTTGCGAACACAGAAATAGAGCAAGTAGGAGGCAATTAGTGCTTACCGCTTTCGGCAATGAGTTGTTCTAAAACTAATTCTACACCATTGTTATCATTAGTAGATGTTTCAAATTTGGCCAGCAATTTTACATCCGGATGCGCATTTTTCATGGCATAACTGTATTTGGCTCGTTTTAGCATTTCCAAATCATTATTATAGTCTCCAAATACCATTGTTTCAGCAGGCGTAATATTTAATTGATGTTGTAGAAATGTAAGAGCATTTCCTTTATTAGTAATGGCCTCAGATATATCCACCCAATGATTTCCAGAAACCACCACATTAAGTTCTGGTTTTAGGTGTTTTACAAATGGAAAAATATGGGCTTCAGAATTTGAAGTGTGGTATAAGGCTATTTTTATAATGTCATCGGTAATCTCTTCAAAAGTATTAATGATGGTATAATTAGAATAATATTCAGAAAACGTTTTTACTAATTCATCTGGTGCTCTAAGAATAAATGCTTGATTTTGGGTACAGAAAATAGGATAGGTATCTGCTATAGATGTTACTGTGTTATATAATGCTTTTAATCGCTTAGTATGCAATGTGTTTGAAAGCAATACTTCTTCAGCTTTAATAACTAAACCTCCATTTTCAGCAACGATTATTATGTCTTCTTTTATGGATTGAAGTTTTTCAATAATACTGTAATATGGTCGACCACTAGCTGCTACAAACTGAATATTTTTCTGTTTTAAATTTTTAAATAGTGTAAAGAACTTAGAACTGACTTCGTGATTAGAATTTAGAAGAGTACCATCCATGTCTGTTACGACCATTTTTACGTCTTTCATGTTATATATATCAAAAGTTGAATTCAAATTAAGTGAAATAAAAAACCGATTCATAATAGAATCGGTTTTTTGTTTTTAGTGAGAACCTATATGACAACCGCAGGTTTCCCGAGTAAAGCTATGAGAGGCTTCATGCCAAGGAAAGGCTTGGTTGTATTTATTGTTTTCCCAGTAGAATAGAGTACGTTCTTTCGGATGATTTCCAATTTCATTCATGGTTTCAGTATCATAGAATCGTCCATTAATCATGGTATAAATAATGCTTTCAGAATTTCTAATATCTTCTAAAGGGTTCTTGTCCATTACAATTAAATCAGCCAATTTGCCTTTTTTTAGTGAACCGATATCGTTGCCTGCACCTATATAATTAGCACCATTTATAGTGGCTGCTTTTAAAGCTTCTAGATTGGACATACCTCCTTGATGAAGAGACCAAAGTTCCCAATGGGCACCAAGACCTTGTAGTTGTCCATGAGCACCAAGGTTTACTTTTACACCTGCATCACTAAGAGCTTTTGTGGTCTTTGAAACCAAAATATGTCCGTTTTCGTACTCTTCATCTGGTACCATAATACGGTGTCTAGAACGCGAATCTATAATGCCTCTTGGTGTGTATTTTAATAATTTTTCATTTTCCCAAACATTTGTTTTTTGATACCAGTATACTTCACTATTCATACCACCATAATTGACAATAAGTGTAGGCGTATAGCCAACATTACTTTTTCCCCAAAGTTCTAAAACATCTTTATAAACCGGAGCAACTGGTATATTATGCTCAACTCCAGTATGTCCATCCATAACCATGGTGATATTGTGGTAAAATGTAGAACCACCTTCCGGAACCACAAATATACCTTCTTCTCTAGCTGCTTGTAACACTTGTTGTCTTTGTTCTCGTCTTGGCTGATTATAACTCTTAACGGATAATGCACCAAACGCTTTTGTACGTCTAATTGATGAACGTGCATCTTCAAGATTATTTATAACGGCTTTAAAATCTCCATCAGCTCCATAAAGTATAAAACCAGTAGAGTAGAGGCGTGGTCCAACAAGTTCACCTGTTTTTTGTAATTCGGAAAGAGCAAAAATGGTTTCAGTATGGGCAGAGGGATCATGGGATGTTGTTACTCCATAGGCTAAATTTGCATAAAATTGCCAATGCTTTTGTGTTGTTAATCCGTATCTAAAGCCACCAATATGGGCGTGTGCATCTACCATGCCTGGCATTATTGTTTTTCCTGAAACATCATATATTTTGGCATCAGAAGGGATTGTAATATCTGATGATTGTCCTATGGATTCTATTATGTTTTGGTTAATAATAATCGTTCCGTTTTCTATAACTCTATCACCTTCCATAGTAATGAGTCGTGCTCCTTTTAGAGCAATTCTTCCTGAAGGTTTATCAGTCTTAGCTTCGACATTAATGGTAATGCTTTTTTCTACAAGCTTAACATCTTCAGAAGCTTCTGCCGAAAAATATTGGTTACCTAAGGTCCAATGCAAAGTTTTACTGTCTTTAGACCAATGTAGATTGATACCAGCGTCTTTAGAGAGTTGAGTTACCGGAACATATTGACTTTTATCGGTTAAGTCTAAAGTTTTTCCGGATTTTGGCATCGGTGCCAAATATACCTTATGTAAATGCACAAAAGCAATCCAATTACTATCAGGACTAGGTACTAAGATATTACCGTGTTTGGATTTTACTAGTGTACGCTTATCAAAACCATTAAGGTCAATACTTTTTAATTCTTTAGTTAGAGCTCCAAAGAACTGCCCACCGTGTTGATATATAATGCGAGAATCGTCTGCATTAAACCGTGGATAATCTCCTTCTTTAGTAATTAGTTTATGGTTTGTACCATCACTATCCATACGATAGATACCTGTTTTTTTAGAAAATGTACGGCCTTGTTCATTGTTTCCTCCTTCTTTTCGATAAACAATTTGCTTGCCGTTATGTGCATATGATGGATTTCTATAAATACCTTTTTCTGATGTTAATTTTTTAGGTGCTCCTCCAGTTGAAGGGATCTCGTAAATAGCTCCTAGATTGTCGTCATTCCATGTAACATAGGTTATGGTAGTTCCATCTGGTGAAAAGGTTGGTTCAAATTCAAAATCGGTACCTGAAGTTAATCTTTTAGCTTTACCATTAGGTAATTTTTGAGTGTATAAATAGCCAAGGGCATTAAATACAATTGATTTTCCATCGGGTGAAGTCTCAACATGTCTAATAACTTTAGCATTAAAAGTATCTGGTGCTACAGGAGTATTAAATTTAACCGCTTTAGCAATTTTGATTGTGGCGTTGGCTTGAAAAGGAATATCAGAAACTTGAAGTGAATTGATATTGATTTTGTTAATTTTTCCGCCAGACCAAATTACGATATCTTCATTATTTGGCATCCAATTAAAATTGGTATACACTCCAAAAATGGCCCAAGCTTCTTGTTGGTCTTTATTGAGTTGATCATAGACTGGCCATTCTTCTCCCGTTTCTAAATCGTGAATAAATAGTACAGATTTTGTGCGTACTCGCTTTATAAAGGCTAATTTTTTTCCATCTCTAGAGACCTGAGGACGTGCTGCTCCTCCAGGACCACCAGTAATTCTTGTCGTTTTTCCCGTTTCCATATCGTATCTATTGATAACATAGATTTGACTGTTAGGGTCTTTATTATATTGAAAATAGCCACCAGGATAAACATCTTCACTGTAGTATAAATATTTGCCATCTGGAGAGATACTAGGTTCATTAACGTCTTGTTGATCGTTTTTCTTTTTAGTAAGTTGAAGTCCAGTTCCACCAGTTTTATGATACATCCATAACTCTCCTGCACCCAATGAGCGACTAGAGGTAAAGTGTTTTCTTGCAATAATATAATTGCCATCTGGAGTCCAAATGGCATTGTTTAATAACCTAAAATTTTCTTTTGTAATTTGCTTTGCATTTGAGCCGTCTGCGTCCATAACCCAAATGTTATCACCTCCGCCTGCATCACTAGTAAATGTAATGTATTTACCGTTAGGGCTAAATCGTGGTTGAATTTCAAAAGGTAATCCTTCTCTTAAAAGTTGTGCTTTTCCACCTTTAATGTCTAGTTTATAAATATCTCCTAATAGATCAAAAACAATGTGTTTTCCATCTGGACTAACATCGAGGTTCATCCATGTGCCTTCGTTAGTGGAGAGTTTTATAGATTTAAAATCCCAATCACCTTCAGGATTTGCGACACTCCAAGATTTTGATTTTTCAGTTTTTTGAGAATATGCATTAGGAGTAAGTAGTAGAATAAAGATGTTGATAATGAGTAAAATACGCTTCATATTATTAGTTTTAATAAAAGTGTAAGTTAAACATAAAAAATGAGTTTGTGCATATGACCTAAGCGCAGTAAATAGCTTTTGATTTTTAGGATAAGGGCATAAAAAAAACCGACTCAAATTAATGAATCGGTTTTTATAAGCGAAATGTTGTTATCAATTTGGCTAAAAGCCTATTTTACTTTGTTTACTATAGCTTCAAAAGCTTCTGGGTGATTCATTGCTAAATCGGCAAGTACCTTACGGTTCAAGTCAATGTTATTAGATTTTAATCCTCCCATAAATTTTGAATAGCTCATTCCATGTTGTCTTGCACCTGCGTTAATACGCATAATCCATAACGAACGGAATGTTCTCTTTTTATTTCTACGGTCTCTATACGAATATTGCATCGCTTTATCAACCGCATTTTTTGCTACTGTCCAAACGTTTTTACGTCTTCCGAAGTAACCTTTTGCTTGCTTAAGAACCTTTTTTCTTCTGGCTCTCTTTGCTACTGAATTTACTGATCTTGGCATTTCTTTTAATTGTTTTTTGTAGTAGGCGGTCTAAATTAATAGACACTTGCTAAATTATTTTGCCTAACTCCAGGGTTTATAAATTGTGTTAACCGATTAAAACAGAATTACTTTAAACGTAATAAAGTTTTAATATTGTCCTCGTCTGCTTTATGTACTAAAGCATCATGAGTTAATTTAAGCTTGCGCTTTTTAGATTTTTTTGTCAAGATATGACTCTTAAAAGCATGCTTCCTTTTAATCTTACCAGTGCCAGTTAGTTTGAAACGTTTCTTAGCACTCGATTTTGTTTTCATTTTAGGCATTTTCTCCTCTTTTTAATTTACGTTTCGCTTATTATCGTTTTGCTGAATTATTCAGCTTTTATTTTTTCTTAGGTGCAATGAACATAATCATTCGCTTTCCTTCAAGTTTTGGCATTTGTTCTACTTTTCCAAATTCTTCAAGATCTTGTGCCAATCTTAATAATAAGATTTGACCTTGCTCTTTAAAAACTATGGAACGTCCTTTAAAGAATACAAACGCTTTTAATTTAGCTCCATCTTTTAGGAACTTTTCAGCGTGTTTCTTTTTAAACTCGTAATCATGGTCGTCTGTCTGAGGACCAAAACGAATTTCTTTCACGATAACTTTAGTCGCTTTAGACTTCAGTGTTTTTTCTCGCTTTTTCTGCTCGTAAAGGAATTTTTTATAATCCATAACTTTACAAACAGGAGGGTTCGCATTTGGCGAAATCTCAACGAGATCCAAACCTTGTTCATCGGCTAAGGATAATGCCTGTTTGATAGGATAAACTCCTATTTCTACATTATCTCCGACTAATCTTACTTCTTCAGATCTGATCTTAGAATTTATACGGTGTTTATCTTCTTGAGATACACGTCTTGTAAAATTCTTTCTGTTTCTACGTATTGCTATGGCTTCTGTATTTAAATTAAACTTATTTTTATTATTTAAAAGTCTTTAAACTTTTACTAATTCTTTCTTTTACTATTTTAACAAAGTCTTCTACACTAATTGTGCCAAGGTCTTCGCCACCATGTTGACGCACTGTTATTGTATTATCCTTTTCTTCTTGCTCACCAACAATAATCATAAAAGGAAACTTTTGCATTTCAGCTTCACGAATTTTCTTACCTACAGTTTCATTTCTATTGTCTGTGAGGGCGCGAATTTCGTCATTTTCTAGCGAAATTAAAACTTTTTCGGCGTATTTTTCATATTTCTCACTTATTGAAAGTATTATTGCTTGTTCTGGCATTAACCAAAGTGGGAAATTTCCGCCAGTATGCTCTAGTAAAATTGCAATGAATCTTTCCATACTTCCAAAGGGCGCACGGTGAATCATTACTGGTCTGTGCATTTCGTTATCACTGCCTTTATAAGCTAAATCAAAACGTTCTGGTAGATTATAATCTACTTGTATGGTTCCTAATTGCCATTGTCTACCTAAAGCATCTTTAACCATAAAGTCTAACTTTGGTCCATAAAATGCAGCTTCACCAGTTTCAACAACATAGTTCAGGCCTTTATCTTTTGCTGCATTTAAAATAGCTTCTTCCGCTTTCTGCCAATTTTCATCACTACCAATGTATTTTTCTAGGTTTTCAGGATCTCTTAATGAAACTTGAGCTGTGAAGTTCTCAAAACCTAAAGAGCCAAATACATAAAGTACTAAATCGATAACATCTTTAAATTCTTTATCTAATTGATCTGGTGTACAGAAAATATGAGCATCGTCTTGCGTAAAACCTCTAACTCTTGTTAAGCCATGTAATTCACCACTTTGTTCGTATCTGTAAACAGTTCCAAATTCTGCATAGCGTTTTGGTAATTCTTTATAGGAAAAAGGTTTAGAATTATAAATCTCACAATGATGAGGGCAATTCATTGGTTTTAATAAAAATTCTTCACCTTCAGAAGGAGTTGCAATAGGTTGAAAACTGTCTTCTCCATATTTTGCATAGTGGCCAGAAGTAACATATAATTCTTTTTGACCAATATGAGGTGTGACAACCATTTCGTAACCAGCTTTCTTTTGTGCGGCTTTTAGAAAATTTTCTAGTCTTTCTCTTAGAGCAGCACCTTTAGGTAACCATAAAGGTAAACCTTGTCCTACTCGTTGAGAGAACGTAAACAGTTCTAATTCTTTACCAAGTTTACGGTGGTCTCTTTTCTTAGCTTCTTCTAATAGCTCCAAGTATTCTGTCAGTTCCTTTTGTTTAGGAAAAGAAATACCGTAAACTCTAGTTAATTGTTTATTCTTTTCATCACCTTTATAGTAAGCACCAGCAACACTTAAAATCTTAACTGCTTTTATAATTCCGGTATTTGGTATATGTCCACCCCGACAAAGATCTGTAAAAGTAGAATGGTCACAAAAACTAATCGTACCATCTTCTAAGTTGTCAATTAAATCAACTTTATATTCGTTTTTTCCTTCATAATAGGATAAAGCTTCAGCTTTAGAAACATCACGCATCTTAAAATCGTGCTTGCCTCTAGCGATTTCTATCATTTTAGTTTCAATAGATTTAAAATCCTTTTCAGAAATAGTGCCTTCTTTACCTAAATCAACGTCATAATAAAACCCATTATCTATTGCTGGACCAACCCAAAGTTTTACTCCAGGGTATAATTCTTCTAAGGCTTGAGCTAAAACGTGAGCAGAAGAATGCCAAAATGCTTTTTTTCCTTCATCATCTCTAAAAGTATATAAGGTAAGACTACCGTCTGTGGTTAATGGAGTGGTGGTTTCAATAACTGTATCATTGAATTTTGCTGAAATAACATTACGCGCAAATCCAGCACTAATGTCTACAGCCACTTCATAAGGAGTTACATCTTTTTCGAAAGATCTAACCGAACCATCTGGTAGAGTAATTTGTATCATTATATATAGTATAAATTTTAGCCTACAAAGATATACCTATATAAGGAATAGACAAAGTGAAGTTTCTATAATTATTGATTCGTGTTATTATAGCGTTTCACTTTAGCTTTTAATGAGCAAAAGTGCCGCGTCATCCGCTATATCTTTTTTGTTTAACGCTTATATTATAATGATTGCTACCTATAATATAAGATTGTCTACTTTATATAAAGAGAATATAGAAACAAAAAAGGATGCCGTTACTACCGCTAACGCACATACTTGTTATGGTTCTA
>NZ_QUNH01000004.1 GCF_003387355.1 Winogradskyella sediminis | reverse complement strand
TTCTCATAATAACTTACCGAATAGGATGGATTGTTGCCTGTAATCTCTGTGTTCTTTAAGCTTAAATCCATCTCTGTTAATCCATCTGGTGTACCGTCATCACAAACTTCTAAAGCTGTTGGAGATACTAATGATGGTAGTGGATTGACGATTATATCAAAGCTAAGGCTAGACGTACAACCTGTTAGTGTATTAGTCAGTACTGCTGTGATAGATTGTGGGTTGCTAATGTTAGTATAAGGTGCCATTATTGCGTTTGTTCCTGAAGCTGCATCTGAAGGATTAGCAAAATAACTTACACTTACATTTACTTGAGTACCTAAAATCTCTGAGGTCTTCGTTGTTAAATCAAAAGCTTCTTCCTCGTCTCCAGGTGTATTCTCATCACATAATTCAAAATCCGAAACATCTAAAATTAAAGGTTTTGGGTTCACAATCAATTGAAGTGGTGTTGTTGCATAACAACCCGTTGCGACATTTTCGATACGCGCTATAATTTCTTGAGCGCCTGCTTGAGTATTTGTATAATTAACTGGTAACGGAGTACCTCCTGCTTCAGCATCAGCTAAATTTTCGTAATAAAGAACGGTCATGCCCGATTGCGCTCCCACAATCTCAGAATCCTTTATACTTAAATCAAATATTGCTATACCGTCTGCATTGTCATCACATACTTCTAATGGAGTAGTACTATTAGCTACTGGATTTTCTAAAACTTCAAGTGTAAGGCTAGTTACATTATAACAGTTTGTTGTTGTATTTTCTAAACGTACAAATATAGTTTCGCTATTAACTGTTGAATTAATATATCCGTCAAAAATTTCAGCACTATCTGTCTCTGCTCCTACTAAATTTTCATGAAAAGAAATAGACACTCCGGTTTGACCATTTAATAACTCCGATTCTTTAGTAAGTAACGGGAAGGCAGCGAAACCATCGGTATCGTCATCACAAACTTGTAATGGTGTCACCGATGTTACTATAGGTAATTCATTAACCACTAAATCAAAACTCGTGGTACTATAACAACTTGGAAAGGCTGGATCTTCTACTCTAACATAAATAGTCTCTAAATTAGCTGTATTGTTAGTGTAGCTTGTTGGTAGGTTATCTACATTATTAATTGCATCATCTTCACTACTATGAAAGGACACATTGTAGACAGTAGGATCTTGTCCATCTAAAATCGCTGCTTCTTGACTGCTTAAATCAAAAGTTTCAAAACCGTCATTACTCACATCATCACAAACTACCATATTATCTGGCGTTGTTGCTAAAGCTCTTGGATTAACCACTAGATTAAAAAGTGCTGTGCTCGAAGCATTATAACAATTAGAATCTCCTGAACTTGCAACTCTAACAAAAATTGGCTGAGAATTCACAGTATTTGTATAGTCTGAAGGTAAGGCATTATCACCTGAATCAGCATCATTAAAACTTAAGTGGTAAGTTACCGTATAATCAGATTCTGGTTGTACACCTAAAATACCTAACGTTTGACTACTTAAATCAAAAGTCTCAAAGCCATCGTTACTTTCATCATCACATAACTCTAAGTCTGAAACAGGGTTGATAGTAGGTTGACCAGATACATTTAACACAAAAGGAAATACATCAAAACATCCTGAATCTAAATATTCAATTCTCACATATACCGTTTCTCCATCTGTACCTGTATAATTTCCAGAATCTGGAATCGCCGAAAGATCACCTTCTGCATCTGTTAATGAGTTATGATAAGTAACCACTAAGTCAGAAGCATTTGTGGCACTCGCTAGCACCACAGGAGTATTCGATTCTAAATTAAAGATATAAGGAGGCACACCTGTATCGCATACGTACAAACTATTTGGACTCTCTGTGATAAATTCTGGTAACACATCGATACAAACTTCTTCTGTATATTCACATCCAAAATCGTCTGTAACTCTATAAGTATAACAAAATTGTCCTGCGGTTGATGGCTGAACTGTTATAACATTTCCAGCTGTATTAGTTATTGTAGGATCAGTATCCCATGCTTCAGAAGTTATTACTGGTTCAAACGAAAGTTCTGGTGGCTGAAGGTTCGGGTCAAACTCAATACTCCAAGCAAAAATATGCCCATTATCAGCACCAAGATTATCTACAACTCGAATTGTCCAATCTCCATTTAACGGAGATCCTTCAAGTCCCTCCAAAGGCTCTATTGAACTATAGTTTCCTGCTGGAACGTAGGAATCTGTGTAGGTACCAGGTCCATTACCGCTTACAAAAACACCACCAGACTGTACACCTCCAGCTAAGGTTGGAAAACTGTTATCAGGCACAAAACAATATTGAAATCCTCTTCCTGGAGTTGTATTAGAACTTTCCCCATCAACTGAAGCTGTGGCCCAAGGTTCACCTAAATTTGCACCGCTACCTCCTTGATCATGCATTCTTACAACCTGTCCATTAGGTGAAATGATCTCAATATCCAAATCACCTAAAAAGGAGTGCTCCATGGTTAGACAAATACTCACCAATTGACTTATATCATCCATATTTTGAGCTGAATCGTAACAATCTACAGTAATCGAAGTTTCATAAGTTACTCCATTCCCATCAGGTAAAAAGGTAACACCACTTACAGGTGGAGTACAGTCATTTATAAATTCTACAGCTTCTACCACTCCTGTAATATCTGTACTTTCACCAAAACAAAGAGTTGTATTAGCCGCCTCTGTTCCTGTAAAGTCAGGTTCAGTAGCAACTTGTATAACCTGATTAATTAAATTATCATTTTTACAGCCTAAAGGATCCACTGAAGTATTGGCATCACGAATATTCAAATTCACAATATATACACCTGGATCTGGATATGAAAATGTTGCTGTCTGACCAGCAACTGTGTTACCATCACCTAAATCCCACTCATATGTAGCTCCTGTTCCATCAACAGAAAAATCACCATCACCTGTTAATGTAATCTCTTCATTAGGACAAACTCTTATATAATTATCTCCATTTGGAGCTGGACTCGCTGATACAATTTCGGAGTTTATAGTTTGACAAGGAGTTAAACAAGATATATCCGCTGCCCAACCGTTTATTGTTCCAGAGTCATTAGAAACAAACTGAATGGTGATACAACCCGAAGGGTTATCTCCTGTAGCTACTACAAAGCCAGGACTATTTGGCCCAGAAAAATCACCAAAGGCATCAGCTGCAACACTATCTCCATTAAATATTGTCATTACATCATTATTTAATTGCGTAGAGAAAAAAGTAAAATCTAGTTGCACTTTTTGACCAGGATTTTCTGGACAAATTGTTAAAACAAAATCTTCGTCATCACTGTAGTTTGCAAACTCTCCTCCCGAATCGTAAAACACACCACCACACTGATTGACTGTTGCGGTTTGCATTGTGATATCTTGAGCCAATAAAAGCGATGAAAATAATAGAGGGATTATAGTAAATAAATATTTCATAAAATTAATTTTATTGATTTTTTAAGACACTTATCATTATAAAACGGATACCTTTTATAACAATGGTGATAATACAATTTAAGTATCGATGTGTTCCTATTGATATTGCGAGTTAATAATTATATAATAATTGGTATTATCTACTTGATACATGCTAGCAGATCTCGAATGGAAATTGAAATCATACTTCAATGGATTAAAACTATCTAAATCAAATGGTTTATTGTTTCGAGAATCTAAATCCTCCGAATTAGTTACATCTGATAACATAGGACATGGTTTCGTTTCATTTTTATCGGTAATTAACTTTACTTTTACCCTATTCCTAAGAATATGCTTAATACTTTTTAAGCGATGCGGATTACTAAAAACCATCTTATCGGCAGAATCTCCAAAAGCCTCAATAATCTGAGCACGTTCTTTTGCTGTTAGAGGTAGATTAACATTGTCGTTATATTTAGCCAGTGGTAATGGGTTTTTGTGGTTAGATTGTTGGCTAAAAACAGATAAAGGCATCAGTATCAATGCGGTAATAATTAATAGATTTTTCATAAGTTAATTCAGAATATTAGAATTTCGAAAATTAATAAAATTTTAGTAAAACAGTTGTTAATTTATCAAGGATATTGGTGTTTTAACGGTTTTAACTATATAACAGCTATAATTATAAAACTCCTACCTCAACCAAACTATTTTATTGTTTATCTTTGCCACTCGTTTTTAGAAACTGATAATAATTATATGACAATGAAAATCGAAAATGATTTTAACGATTATGAAGCTATAGGAGATGACCATATCGGTTCTTCTAGCGATACTCCTTTGCGACCAGACGCATTTGAGCTATCTAATGCAGATAAAATAGAAAGCATAAAAGGAGACGTAAAACATATATTAGAAACATTAGGCTTAGATTTAAATGACGACAGCCTTAAAGGAACTCCTAACAGAGTTGCCAAAATGTTTGTTAATGAGATTTTTGGTGGCTTAAACCCGGATAAAAAACCTAGCGCCTCTACCTTTGATAATAAATATAAGTACGGAGAAATGCTCGTAGAAAAAAACATTACGGTATATTCTACTTGTGAGCATCATTTACTACCTATTGTAGGACGAGCACATATTGCCTACATCTCTAATGGTACTGTTGTTGGGTTATCTAAAATGAATAGAATTGTAGATTATTATGCCAAAAGACCACAAGTACAAGAACGCTTAACGATTCAAATTGTAAGAGAGCTACAAGAAGTATTAGGCACTGAAGATGTGGCTTGCATTATAGATGCAAAACATTTGTGTGTAAATTCTCGAGGTATTAGAGATATTGAAAGTAGCACTGTAACCTCTGAATTTGGTGGAAAATTCAAAGAAAATACAAAACGCAGAGAGCTTTTAGACTACATACAGTTAGACACCCAGTTTTAGTGCATCATCTTTAAATTAGTTTCTAGAATATTTCGATTCATTTTTTCAAAAATCGCATCATGTCATTATACAATACGCATCACATAAAATTATACAATACACTTTCTGGTGAAAAAGAAATTTTTCAACCTATAACTGATGGTTACGTTGGTATGTATGTTTGTGGTCCAACGGTATACAGCAATGTACACTTAGGAAACGTTAGAACATTTATGTCTTTCGATATGATTTTTAGGTATCTTAAGCACTTAGGATATAAAGTACGCTACGTAAGAAATATTACAGATGCCGGACATTTAGAAAATGATGCAGACGTTGGAGAAGATAAAATCACAAAAAAAGCTCGTTTAGAAGCCATAGAGCCTATGGAAATAGTGCAACGCTATACCGTAGATTTTCATAATGTACTCAATACTTTTAACTTTCTTCCTCCAAGTATAGAGCCTACAGCAACTGGCCATATTATTGAGCAAATTGAATTAATTCAGTCTATTATAGATAATGGTTTTGCGTATGTTGTCAATGGATCTGTTTATTTTGATGTTCATAAATACAATATATCTAACGAATACGGTATTTTGAGTAAGCGTAAACTCGAAGATTTAATACATAATACACGTGCATTAGACGGACAAAGTGATAAAAGAAATCCTCAAGATTTTGCACTTTGGAAAAAAGCAGAGCCAACACACATTATGCGTTGGCCGTCTCCATGGAGTGATGGCTTTCCAGGTTGGCATTTAGAATGTACTGCTATGAGTACCAAATATCTCGGTGACTTTTTCGATATTCATGGTGGTGGTATGGATTTAAAATTTCCGCACCACGAATGTGAAATTGCACAAAACCAAGCTTCTAAAGGACAAACACCTGTAAAATATTGGATGCATGCTAATATGTTAGAGCTCAATGGAGCTCGTATGAGTAAATCTACAGGCAATTATATTAATCCGGCTGAATTACTTTCTGGTGATAATGATATAATGTCTAAAGCTTACAACCCTAGTGTTATTCGCTTTTTTATGATGCAAGCCTCTTATAGAAGTGTTTTAGATTTAACCGATGATGGCCTAGCTGCAGCTGAAAAAGGATTTCATAGACTTATGGATGCTTTTGATTTAATAGAGCACTTAAAAACGGCTTCTACAACAACCTTATTCAATGTATCGGATTGGAAACAGAAATGTTACGAGGCAATGAATGATGATTTTAATACTCCTATATTAATTGCTAAACTTTTTGAAGCTGTAAAATTCATTAACCAAATTAAGGATGGAAGTGCGAGTATAACTCCTGAAGATTTAGCCTTATTAAAAGACACTATGTCGTCATTTGTCTTTGATGTTCTTGGTTTAGTAAACATTTCTAAAGAGCGTACAGACAACAATAAATTAACAAGTGCTGTTGAAATATTAATCAACTTAAGAAAAGAAGCCCGTTTAAATAAAGATTTTGCTTTATCTGATAAGATTAGAGACGAACTAGCCGAAGCTGGAATTCAACTGAAAGATAGTAGAGAAGGAACGACTTTTACGACTAACTAATCGTGAAAAAATTCTTAACATATCCATTCTTATTACTGATTAAGTTTTACCAAACATTTATTTCACCTTTTACATCAGCGACCTGCAGATACCAACCAACGTGTTCTCATTATGCTAAAGAAGCATTAGAAGTCCATGGCTTTTTTAAAGGAGGATGGATGGCGATAAAACGTATTTTTAGTTGTCATCCTTGGGGAGGTAGTGGATTTGATCCTGTTCCCAGAAAGGATGACAACTAAAAAAATTGCCTTTACGCGCCAGCTCGCCCGTTCACTAAAAATGTACTCCGTACATTTTCTTTGCGTTCCGTCGCCTTGGGGAGGTAGTGGATTTGATCCTGTTCCCAGAAAGGATGACAACTAAAAAACTTAAGTGTTTTAACGGTGTTAATAAACTTAAAATTAGCTCTCAAGAATTTGCTATAAACGACTATCGTAATTCAAAGTAATTAGAAATTCTGTCACATTTAAAGATATAGAATATAAATCAATATCCTATTTATCTCATCTTATTTTTGGTTCAAACATCTTAAACTTTATTAAGGATTAATATTACGTTAATCCTGTTTTCAATAGCTATCAAAATATTATATTTACGGCACAAATAATATATTTATGTTTTTATTACAGATTGATTGGGATCCAATTAAATTTATCGATTTAGGATTTTTTAAACTTCACTTTTACAGTTTAATGTGGATTGTAGCCTTCATTTTAGGTTTTTACATCACTAAGCGTATCTACAAAAAGGAAGGTTTAACTGATGAAGCCTTAGATTCGTTATTCATCTATTCTGTTTTAGGAATTATGCTAGGCGCCAGATTGGGTCATGTTATTTTTTACCAACCCGAATTAATTACCGAAGATTTTTTTAGCATCTTTTTGCCTTTCAAATTTAAAGGAGGTTTTGAATTTACTGGCTTTCAAGGATTAGCTAGTCATGGTGCAGCAATCGCCATGATAATTTCCATGTACATTTATAATAAGAAGATTTTGCACAAATCTGTTCTTTGGATTTTAGATCGTGTGGTTATACCTGTAGCACTTGGTGCTGTATTTGTAAGAATAGGTAACTTTATTAATTCTGAAATTATAGGAAAATACACAGAAAGTGATTTCGGTGTTGTATTTAAGCAATTAGGGGAAACCGCACCAAGACATCCTGCACAACTATACGAAGCATTTTGCTATGTATTTGTTTTTATTATTCTATTTTACTTCTATTGGAAAACAAAAAAATCGGAACAACAAGGGTTCTTATTCGGATTGTTCCTTGTATTACTTTGGACGGTAAGATTTTTTGTAGAATTTGTAAAGGAAGCTCAAAATATAGAACGTGCCGATTGGGTTTTAAATACTGGACAATGGTTAAGTATTCCTTTTATAATTATAGGACTTTACTTCATGTTTATTTATAAACCTAAAACAAAATTAAGCTAATGCGAATTCCACTGATTTTTAAATCTGTAATAATTGTATTCAGCCTTGTTTTACTGTCATCTTGTAAAGAAGAAAAGAAAACCATTACCGAAGATAAAGTTGTAGTTAGCTTTAAAAAAGAAGGGACACTTACATTAAAAAAAGCGGATTCGGACGCTATAATAAAAACCATAGATATTGAGATCGCTGATGATGAATACACTACCCAAACTGGGTTAATGTATAGAACAAAGCTTGAAACCAATCATGGGATGTTATTTATATTTCCTAACGTTCAAATGCGTAGTTTCTATATGAAAAACACAAAAATTCCTTTAGATATTATTTATATAGCTGAAGATTTAACTATTGTTAGTTTTCAGAAGAACGCAAAACCCATGGACGAAACGTCGCTTCCTTCTGAAGCTCCTGCCAAATATGTTTTAGAAATTAACGGAGGACTCTCGGATGCGTGGCAGTTAGAGATTGGAGATAAAATATCTTTCGAAATCCTAGAATAAGAATCCATATTATTAATTTTTATAGCGATACACTCGCTGGTATAACTTCTTATTTATATCTGCTATACTCCTATTGTCTTGGGATTACTTACGGCAACAAAAATCTTTTATCCCGAATTAAGCATACACTAATAACTTCAATAATAAATAATACAACAGTTTTTACTAATAAAACTATTCGTTTAACAGTAGACTTACTCCTTATTTTATAAGCTAGAGTACTTATAATTGAATCTCATAGAATCTAGATTAATCCTTCTCAACCCGAAGCACTTACTGAGAGCATTTGAATACATATTAATAGTACAAAAGTTGAATTATTTAGTCAATTTACAGTTGGTAAAATAGAGTTATTAAGTCTTTATCAAGCTAAGTTTGATAAAATATTCTTAATTAGAAATAAATACTCTCCATAGAGAAAAAAAATGCCTTTCAATTAAGAAAGGCATTTTTAGATATATAAATCAACACTTCGACTTCACTTAGTGTATCATTCTGATTATGATTTAAGGCTTAAGCTTCTTCTTCAACCTCTTTCACTTTATTTTTAAGCGCATCAGTTACATTACCCTTTTTAGCTGTATCGTACATAATTGGTGTTGCGATAAATACTGAAGAATATGTACCAACAATGACACCTACGATTAATGCGAATAGTAAATCTTTAAGTGAATCAGCACCAAATAAGAACATCGCTAATAATACAACTAAGGTTGTTAACGACGTATTCAATGTTCTACTGATTGTACTATTTATAGACTTGTTTATTGTAGTATCAAATTTCCAACCTAAGTTTTCATTGAAATACTCTCTAATTCTATCAAATACTACAACGGTATCATTCAGTGAGTAACCAATAACAGTCAATATTGCCGCAATAAATGTTTGATCAATCTCCATGCTAAATGGCATAAATCTCCATGTTAATGAATAGATACCTAATACAATTAAAACATCATGAAAAACAGCAGATACAGCTCCAAGTGAGAATTGCCATTTCTTAAATCTTAATAAGATATATAAAAACACCACTACTAAAGATCCTAAAATTGCCCATACTGATGATTTTTTAATATCATCTGCAATCGTAGGACTTACTTTACTAGAGAGCATTTTACCAATTTTCTTGTTTCCAGAACCATCTAAAAACTCATCATATGTCATACCTTCTGGAAGGTACTTCTTAAGTGTTTCAAATAATAAAGATTGTACTTTTTCATCAGCTTCGATTGTGCTATCTTCTACTAAGTATTTCGTAGAAATTTTTAACTGATTAGCTCCACCAATGGTTTTCACTTCAGCACTTTCAAAAACCGCTTCTAAATCACTCTTAACTTCTTCTACACTCATATCTTGATCAAAGCGTACTTGGTATGTTCTACCTCCTACAAAATCAATACCTTGATCTAAACCTACAGTGAAAAGAGAACCTAAACTCGCTAGTATTAACGCTCCAGAAAAAGCATAAGCAATCTTACGTTTTCTTAAGAAATCGATATTTACATTTGTAAATAAGTTTTTAGTTAACCCTGTTGAGAATACTAATTTACCTCCTCTGTTTGCATACCAATCTACAGCTAATCTTGTAATAAAAATTGCTGTAAACAATGATGTTAAGATACCTATGATTAGGGTTGTTGCGAAACCTTTAATTGGTCCAGTACCAAATACAAATAAGATTAAAGCGGTTAAACCTGTAGTAATATTCGCATCTAAAATTGAAGATAATGCGTTAGAAAAACCATCTTTTATAGCTTCTTTCTGAGATTTTCCTTTTGCTATTTCTTCTTTAATCCTCTCAAATATCAGTACGTTCGCATCGACCGACATACCAATTGTTAATACAATACCTGCAATACCAGGTAAAGTTAATACTGCCCCTAAACTCGCTAATACACCAAAGATTAACAGAATGTTTAATAATAAAGCGATATCTGCGGCAACACCACCTTTTCCGTAGTAAAAAATCATCCAAAGCAATACAAAACCTAAGGCGATGATGAATGATTGCATACCACTATCAATAGCTTCTTGACCTAATGATGGTCCAACTTCATCTGCTTGAACAATCTGAGCTGAAGCTGGTAATTTACCTGCTCTTAAAACATTTGCTAAATCGACAGCCTCAGTTAAGGTAAATGATCCTGAAATCTGAGAACGACCACCTGCTATGGCTCCTGTTGAAACACTAGGTGCAGAATATACAATGTTATCTAATACAATAGCGATATAACCTTGAGTTTCGTATGCTTTCTTAGTCATTTCTTCCCAGATCTTAGCTCCTTTAGCATTCATTTGCATGCTAACTGCTGGTCTGCTTAGTTGGTCGTAATCCTGACCTGCATCTGTAATTACAGCACCACTTAATTCTGGGACTCCTTCTCTATTACCTTTAATAGCATAAAGTTCTGAAAATTCAGATTCTTCATTTTGTAATCCCCAAGCAAATCTAATATTACGCATTTCAGCAGGTAATGATGCTCTATTTTTAGAAGCGTTTAGTTCTGCCATCACTCTTTCCTTATCCTTAGATAAGAACATTGCTACTACAGCTCCACCGTTTCCATATCCTTGAATACCTAACGGATTAATATCGGCTACATTTGTAGAGTCTGACTCTATCTGACCTGTAAGTTCGTCAATAGCATCTTCAGTACCTTCATCTTCTGTAGCCTCAGCGACTTCTTCTTTAGATTCTTTTTTCTTATTCGCCTCAACTAAATTTTGGTTCACCTCCATTATATAAGGTAAAACTTCTTCGGTTTTATATGTTTCCCAAAATTGTAATTGTGCTGTTTTAGTTACTAGATCTTTAACACGCTCTATATCTTTAGCACCTGGTAATTCTAAAAGAATACGACCAGAGTTTCCTAAACGCTGAATATTTGGTGAAGTCACACCAAACTTATCAATACGCTTACGCAATACTTCAAAAGCAGAAACGATAGACTCATCAATCTTAGTTTCAATGATGCCTTTAACTTCGTTGTCTGACATATTGAATTTAATCTCATCACTCAACGTTCTATTCGCAAAAATATCTGGAGAGGCTAATTTTGTATCTCCTTTAATAGCATCAAATGCTGTAAAGAAAGATTGCAAATAAGAATCTTGTGAATCTTTTTGTAATTCTTCTGCATCATCTAATGCTTTATTAAATACAGGATCTTTACTATTATTAGCTAAACCCTTTAAAATGTCTCTTACTGAAATCTGTAGAATTACGTTAATACCACCTTTAAGGTCTAAACCTAAATTCATGGCATTATTTTCAACATCTGAATAAGTGTATTGTGCGACACCTAAATTATAAACCTCAATTGGCTCAAATGTATCACCAACTTTTACTTTTGAAGTTTTTAATGAATCTAAGTAACGAATGGCTTCTAAATTCCTTTTACTTTGATAATCTTCTTCTGTATCAGCATATTTTTCAATTGCTGCTGCTTCTGCTTCTTTTTCTATTTGATTAGCTTTGAAAGTAAATGATAATTGATAAATACTTACTAAACCAAATAAAATTGCAAAAAGCTTAATTAATCCTTTGTTTTGCATTGTAATGTTTATTTAATGTCGAATTTTTAACGCGCAAATATAGAGTTTACACTATAATTCGACAATGTTTTTTTATAAATTGATTTTTAGCCTTTTGATTGAAAAAGCTATTCGTGGTGAAGTGGAATTTATTTCAGATGAAACCATTCCATTTATACTAACGGTCCGGCTCTAACTTCTGGAATAATATCGCAAATGTTATCGATTACTAAACGAGCATGGTTACTTATAAGAATAGCAACATTATGATCATAATAACGCTCAATATTCTGTAAACACCCTCCAAAACTATAGGTTTTTGAGAACAACCAGCGATCTGTTTTCTGATTGACCTCTACAATTTGGGTACGCTCAAAGTCCCAATTAATATTAGTATTAGACTTAATTTCAGAGATATTAAGCTCGTAATCTTTTTGATCTTTAGGTTCTGGAAAATCTTCCGAATTAGGTTGACCAGCATTGTAAGCAATGTTTAAGTCTTCAACATTATAAAGCGCTTTTTGAATATAGCCAACATCTGTGTTACTATGATAAAGTATTCTAAGCTGACCATCTTTACTGTGGCCGATTTGAATACGTGTAACACCAATGCTATGAAGTTTGTTTTGAATACTCTCAATAGCATTTTCTGTATCTTCTGTAGAAATATCAGTATCTGAGAACTGAATTACAATCTGTTGATTTGGTAGCGTATTTTGCTCTAAATACGTTCCTAAAAACGCCAAGAGTATAACTATTAACCCAAAATGTAATTTGGTTTTCATGGGCCAAATATAGACAAAAAATAAAGACTGTATTTCTACAGTCTTATCTAAATTAATTTCAAAATGTAATATATAATTACATGCCTTCCATTTTGGTGTAACCTTCAGGAGGAGTTAAGCTTAATTTATCATCTGAAACAGATTCTTGTTTAATCTCAGTTACCTCTGAGGTAACTTCAATACTTGCCCCCATTTGATTCATTTTCATTACAAAATAAAGTGGATAACCCTCAACCTGATCACCCATTGCTGTTGTGTTATGGCTAAAAGCAGAAATTTTATCTGTAGTAAACATTTGCATTTCTACATCTTGTCCGTTTTGCTTCATTTTAACGATATATTGTTGGCATTCATAACCCATAACCGTTTTTGTTTCACTACCCTTTTCAACTGTAACACTTTTTAAATCCTCTTCACTTGGCACAAAGGACTGCAATATATATTTCTTACCCACGCCTAATTGATCAATAAGCATTAACATTTGCTTTTCTTCGCCATCGACAATAATTGTCATATCTCCTGTCATAGGATTACTAGTCTCGCTACGTGATTTTGTACCTTTAAAATAGGTTGTAGCTTCAGAATCTCCCATAGCTTTTAATTGTGCATTCATCTGCTCATTATCGCTAGCCATCGTTTGCTTAGCCGTAAGAACACCTTCTTGCATTTGATCTTGGGCTGTTGCAACCATGTTTAACATTAATGCTAAACCCAATACTAGTATTTTTTTCATAATTTAATTGTTTTAATTATTAGTAAATAAACAAAAACCCTACCAACAAAATTATGCCAGTAAGGTTTTTTTAATTCGGTATAAGATATATTACAACTCTAATAAACCATTAGTTTTCTTTACACCTTCAGCGCTTTCTGCCATGTGAGCCTTTTCTGCATCACTTAAAGGAACATCTACTATTTTTTCAATTCCATTTTTACCTAATATTACAGGCACACCTATACAAAGATCGCTTAAACCATATTCACCATCTAGTAAAGTTGAACATGGAAAAATTTTCTTTTGATCGCAAGCTATAGCCTGAACCAAACCACTTACTGCAGCACCAGGTGCGTACCAAGCAGAAGTTCCTAATAATTTAGTTAATGTTGCTCCACCCACTTTAGTATCTGCAGCAACTTGCTCTAAACGCTCTTCTGATAAAAATTCTGAAACTTTAATACTGTTTCTTGTGGCATGCGATGTTAATGGCACCATACCTTTGTCGCTATGACCACCAATTACCATACCATCTACATCACTAATTGGTGCTTCTAAAGCTTCTGCCAATCTGTATTTAAAACGTGCAGAATCTAGTGCTCCACCCATCCCTATAATTCTATGCTTTGGTAAATCTGTAGTTTTGTGAACCAAATATGTCATAGTATCCATTGGGTTACTCACCACAATAATAATAGTGTTTGGAGAATGCTCTACTAAGCTAGATGATACTGTTTTTACAATACCTGCATTAATACCAATTAATTCTTCACGAGTCATTCCTGGTTTACGAGGAATACCTGAGGTAATAACACAAATATCGCTATTTGCTGTTTTTGAATAATCGTTTGTACTTCCTGTGATTTTAGTATCAAAACCATTTAAGGATGCACACTGCATTAAATCCATTGCTTTACCTTCTGCATAGCCTTCTTTAATGTCTAAAATTACAACTTCTGAAGCAAAGTTTTTAATTGCAATATACTCTGCACAACTTGCGCCAACTGCACCAGCGCCAACTACGGTAATTTTCATTTGTTTTTTTTATTTTAAATTAATGTCGAATGGAACTTGCTTAAAACTACTATTTTCAGTCATAACAATTTATAAGCTTATTTCATAGTTATATAAATATTTGTAATGTGTAAATAACGTATTAAATACGACTGTAAATTTACGAATAAAATTACCTTTAAAGAAGAAAGAATGTAATTTACTTGCCGTGTATTTCTAGGATTCTATACCATAAAAAAAGCAACTATGTAAATACATAATTGCTTTTTCATTTTCATTATTTCGATAGCTATTTATGCATCAATATTAGCATAGATTGCATTTTTCTCAATAAACTCTCTTCTAGGCGGTACCTCATCTCCCATTAACATTGAAAATACGCGATCTGCTTCTACTCCATTTTCTATATGAATTTGACGCAACGTTCTAAATTCAGGATTCATAGTGGTGTCCCATAATTGTTCTGCATTCATCTCTCCAAGACCTTTATAACGTTGAATTTTAGCTCCATCACCATACTTTTCCATTAATGCTAAACGCTCTTCATCGTTCCAAGCATATTCTTTCTTCGCTCCTTTTTTAACTAAGAATAAAGGAGGAGTAGCAATATAAATATGTCCGTTTTCTATTAATTCTTTCATATATCTAAAGAAGAACGTTAAAATTAAAGTTTCAATGTGCGCACCATCAATATCGGCATCACACATTATCACAATTTTATGGTATCTTAATTTTGAAAGATTTAAGGCTTTACTATCTTCTTCAGTTCCGATAGTGACTCCAAGAGCTGTAAAGATGTTTTTGATTTCTTCGTTTTCAAAAACCTTATGTGTCATCGCTTTTTCTACGTTAAGAATCTTACCTCTTAATGGAAGTATTGCTTGAAACATTCTGTCTCTACCTTGTTTTGCAGTTCCACCTGCCGAATCTCCCTCAACAAGGTAAACTTCACATTTTGAAGGATCTTGTTCAGAACAATCGGATAATTTCCCAGGTAAACCTCCAATACTCATCACGGTTTTACGCTGCACCATTTCACGTGCTTTTTGAGCAGCATGCCGTGCTTGAGCGGCCAAAATCACCTTTTGGACAATGGTTTTTGCATCTTCTGGATTCTCTTCTAGATAATCCGTTAGCATCTCTGATACAGACTGACTTACTGCTGCTGACACTTCACGGTTTCCTAATTTTGTTTTAGTTTGTCCTTCAAATTGTGGTTCTGCTACTTTAACAGATACAATTGCCGTTAAACCTTCACGGAAATCGTCTCCAGAGATGTCAAATTTCAGCTTATCTAACATGCCAGATTCATCGGCATATTTCTTTAATGTATGGGTAAGACCTCTTCGAAAACCAGAAAGATGTGTACCTCCCTCATGCGTATTAATGTTGTTTACGTAGGAATGTAAGTTTTCAGCATAAGATGTATTATACACCATAGCTACCTCAACTGGCACACCGTTTTTTTCACCTTCAAAAGAAATAACATCTTTCATTAAAGGTTCTCTATTACCATCTAAAAATTTGATAAACTCACTTAATCCTTCTTCAGAATGAAATGTTTCTCCTTCAAATTCGCCATCTTCTTTTTTATGACGTTTATCAACCAAATGAATAGTAATACCCTTATTTAAATACGCTAATTCACGTAAACGACTTGCTAAGGTATCGTAACTATACTCTAAAGTTTGCGTAAAAATGGTTGGATCTGGCTTAAAAGTAACTATGGTTCCTCGTTTTTCAGTATCTCCAACCTTTTTAACAGGATAGAGCGCTTTACCTCTTTCGTATTCCTGCTCCCAAATTTCACCTTTTCTGTAAACTGTGGCTTTTAAATGGTCTGATAATGCATTCACACAACTCACACCAACACCGTGTAATCCACCAGAAACTTTATAAGAATCTTTATCGAATTTACCACCAGCACCAATTTTAGTCATTACGACCTCTAGTGCAGAAACTCCTTCTTTTTTATGAAGATCTACAGGTATACCACGACCATCATCTTCTGTGGTAATAGAATTATCTTCATTAATAATAACGGTAATATTATCACAATGACCTGCTAAAGCTTCATCGATAGAGTTATCGACAACTTCGTACACCAAATGGTGTAAACCACGTACGCCAACATCTCCAATATACATGGAAGGACGCATACGCACATGCTCCATCCCTTCTAGGGCCTGAATACTATCTGCTGAATAGTTATCCTTGTTAAATTCTTCTCTTTTTTCGCTCATTATTTTGAATACATTTTAGTTCGAATCACAATTAAAAAACGATTCCGTTTTAAACGGAATCTATTTAGGTATCTTAATTTCGTTCCATTGTTAAAATTAAGTCCTGATTTGACATAAAAAAAATGACACGCTTGTATCATTTTTTGAATACTAACAAATATACGTTTTTTAAAAGCTTTATAAAAGCATTTTCCCGAATGCCGTTGATAATTATCAACATTTGTTAATTACTTAAAACACTCTTAGAATCGCTAAAAAGTAGCTTAAATTGAATTTTGTGATTTTTTTACAGCTGAATTTGAACCAAAATTATCAAAATCGCTTAGAAGCGCTCTTTTTAAAACCGTAATACGCTTTCAATAGATCAATTTCTGCTTAAAAACAACTCCTTTTTTCACTTTTGACCACTCATTCAATGACACAAAATGTTCTGCCTAATAAAAAAAGCAGTCTAAATTATTAAACTGCTTTGATTAAAATTACTCTTCTAGATAGCCAAATTTTCCGGTATTGAAATCCTGAAACGCCTCCACTAGCTCTTCTTGAGTATTCATTACAAAAGGACCATGAGCGGCAATAGGCTCGTTTATAGGCTCACCACTTAACACTAAAATCACAGCATCGTTTATGGCTTCAACAGTAAAAGATTCGCCATCATTACTAAACATAACAAAATGGTCTTGTGGTACTTTTGTTATATCATTTACAATGGTGTCTCCTTCTACCATTAAAAGTGCTGTTGTGTAATTGGACGGAAAAGCCAATGTTGTCTTGGCGCCTTTTTTCAACTTTACATTATACATATGTATAGGCGAAAATGTGGAAGCAGCTCCGTTATGCCCTTTGTAGTCACCTGCAATAACCTCAACAACTCCTGCATGGTCTGGCAAAGTGATTTTGGTAATTTCCGAATTAGAAATAGCCTGATATTTAGGAGCACTCATTTTATCCTTTGCTGGTAAATTAACCCATAATTGCACCATTTGAAATTCTCCTCCTGTTTTACTCCATTCGGTTTCATGGAACTCTTTGTGCAATACTCCAGACGCGGCTGTCATCCATTGCACATCACCCTCCCCAATAACACCGCCTCCACCAGCACTATCGTTATGCTCAACACGACCTTTATAGGCTATGGTGACCGTTTCAAAACCTCTATGAGGGTGCACACCAACACCTTTTGGTTTATCTGTAGCAGGAAAATGATACTTAGAATTATAATCTAGCATAATAAACGGATCCATCCTTTGCATGGTCGAAGTTCCTGGTATAAAATTATGAACTCTAAATCCATCGCCCACAAAATGTGGTGTTCCTGGTTGGGTTACTTTTTCTATACTTCTGTTTTTATTTGTTTTCATAGTTCTTTAATTATTTAAGTGTATACTGTTAGACAATATTACTAGAACTTAAAGCGCTGTGCATTGACATTTGGTAAGAAGCGCTATAAAGGCTACGAAGCGGTTAATTTGACTTAAAATTTTCTTTAGCCAAAGATTTACGTACTCGACTTAAACTTTCAGGTGTAATGCCCAAATAAGAAGCAATCATCCACTGTGGCACACGTAGCAAAAGATCTGGATACATGGCAACAAATTCTAAATACCTTTCCTTTGCAGAGGCGCCTATTAATAAACTGACGCGCTTATACAAATGGCGAATGTGGTTTTGTAAGAGACGTTCGTTTTGTGTTCTAAAACCAGGATTCAGTTTAGCTACTTCGCTCACAAATTCCTCACTCAACAACACCACCACAGCATCTTCTATAGCATCGATATAATAAGTAGATGGTTGTTGAAAGAACACACTACCACGATCGCTAACAATCCAGTTTTCGGTAGCAAATTGAAGTATATTTTCTTTTCCTTCTTCATTTAAAGCATAAAATCGAAGCACTCCGCGCTCTACAAAAAAGGAATGCGAACACACCTCTCCTGCTCTTAACAAAAACTCATGACTAGCCAAAGTTTTGGTTTGAATAAAAGGTTCTATTTGAACGATTTCATCTTCAGACAAGCCGCCTTTTTCAATAAGAAATTTTTTAAAATTTGCGAACTTCATTGTTTTTATACTAAGGATATGAAATTACAACAATGCTGGATATAAAAAAAGACCAATCTTAATTTTGATTGGTCTTTTTATCCTGTTGTGTTTATGACAGTTTATCCTTTCACATAAGAATCGGAATGCACATTTGCAATAGCTCTTCCACTTGGCTCATTCATCGTTTTAAAGGCTTCATCCCATTCTAAAGCTGTTGCTGTACTACATGCTACACTTGCTTCTTGGGGCACACTTAATGCCGCTGCATCACTAGGGAAATGGCTTTCAAAAATACTTCTGTAATAATATTCCTCTTTATTTAGTGGTGTATTTATTGGAAAACGGAACGAAGCATTTTCTAACTGCTCATCAGTCACTTCCTTTTCAACAATTTCCTTTAAGGTATCAATCCAACTGTAACCAACACCATCTGAAAACTGTTCTTTTTGTCTCCAGGCAACACTTTCTGGAATATAATCTTCAAAGGCTTTACGAATAACCCATTTTTCCATACGTTCTCCGTTAATCATTTTATCTTTTGGGTTGATACGCATTGCCACATCCATAAATTCTTTGTCCAAAAATGGCACACGACCTTCAATACCCCAAGCGGCTAAACTTTTGTTCGCCCGCAAACAATCGTACATATGTAATTTATCTAACTTACGTACAGTTTCCTCATGAAACTCTTGTGCATTGGGTGCTTTGTGAAAGTACAAATAACCTCCAAATAACTCATCAGCTCCTTCACCAGATAAAACCATTTTAATCCCCATAGATTTAATTACTCTTGCCATTAAATACATTGGAGTTGAAGATCTTATTGTGGTAATATCATATGTTTCGATGTTATAAATCACATCCTTAATAGCATCTAATCCTTCTTGAATGGTAAATTTTATCTCATGATGTACTGTACCGATATGATCGGCTACTTTTTTAGCTGCAGCTAAATCGGGTGATCCCTCTAAACCTACACTAAACGAATGCAACTGTGGCCACCACGCTTTTTCTTTATCGTCTGCCTCAATACGTCGTTCTGAATATTTTTTAGCTATAGCTGAAGTTACCGAAGAATCTAATCCGCCAGACAATAATACCCCATAGGGCACATCACTCATCAATTGTCTATGCACCGCATCTTCTAAAGCTTGTTTAACTTCTGCAATACTTGTCTCGTTATCCTTAACAGCATCATACTCTGACCAATCGCGTTTGTACCATTTTACAAATTCTCCATCTGTACTAGACATGTAGTGTCCAGGAGGAAATAATTCAATTTTAGTACAAATACCTTCTAATGCTTTTAACTCTGAAGCGACGTAGAATGTTCCGTTTTTATCCCAACCTATATACAAAGGAATAATCCCCATATGGTCTCTTGCAATGAAATATTCATCTTTTTCAGCATCATAGATTGCAAATCCAAAGATACCATTCATTTCATCTACAAAGTCCACTCCTTTTTCTTGATATAAGGCCAAGATTACTTCACAATCACTTTCCGTTTGAAAATTATAATCCGGAAACTGCGCACGTAATACTTTGTGGTTATAGATTTCACCATTTGCTGCTAAGATTAATTTTTTATCAGGACTTAATAACGGTTGTTTTCCTGAAGCCGGATCTACAATTGCCAATCGCTCGTGGGCCATTATAGCTTTATCATCACTATAAATTCCGCTCCAATCTGGTCCACGATGACGGATTGCTTTTGCCATCTCCAATACTTGAGGTCTTAAATCTTCAGCTTTTTGTTTTATATCAAACGCACATACTATTCCGCACATAACTTTTAGTTTTAGAGTTTAGCTGATTAACTACAGCTATAATTATTAATTACAGGACAAATATGAAATTAAACTTTCATTTTTAAAACATTAAATAGAATAATGGTTTCAATCTAAAACTATAAACACAAAATACATACAATTTAACAACCAACTAAGCACTATTTAAATAGTTTAACGATGAATCTGTAAATTTTAATAATTAATTACGACTACTTGCTCAATTAAAAACTATTTTTAACCAAACCAAAAACCATTATTTTTTATGAAAAAATCAAACGTACTAACTACAATCGCATTTGCATTTGTAATGCTATTCACCCTAAGCATTGGAGCTCAAGAATTTAAAGATTTAGACAAGAGCCCTATGGATGCAGCTGCGTACCCTGCAGATTATAAAGAGTCCAAAAAGTTAATTAAAATAACATATAGCCGCCCTCAATTAAAAGGTCGTAGTGTAGAGAAACTTGCTAAGGAAGGAGAAGTTTGGAGAACAGGAGCAAACGAAGCCGCTGAGCTTACCCTATATAAAGACATGAAGCTTGGAAACAAAAATATAAAAGCTGGTACTTATACTTTTTATATTATTCCTGGAAAAAAAGAATGGACTGCTATTATTAGTAAAGACCTTAATGTTTGGGGAAGCTATTTTTATAATAAGGAAAATGACATTGCCCGTTTAAATGTACCTGTAACTAAAGGGGATAGCTCTTTAGATGCTTTTTCTATTGCTTTTGATAAAGCTGAAAATGGTGTAGACATGCATTTAGGCTGGGGAACCGTTAGAGTTGCTGTACCTTTTAAGATATAGCTGTTAGCTAAATAATAAAAAAGTTCTGAGAAGATTTAATCTTCTCAGAACTTTTTTATTTGCATAATTTATCAATTAAAAAAATATACTAAAATTTAATCTAAGGAATATTCAAATATTTGTGCGTTTGTAGAGATACTTTCCATTTAGGATTTGCCATCACATAATCCACAATCTTAGGCATCACTTTATCTCGTTTACTCCATTCTGGTTGTAAGTACAGAATACAATTACCATTAACTTTGGCAGCTTGCTCTTCAGCAAATTTAAAATCATCATTATTATAAATGATACATTTTAGTTCGTGGGCTTTTTCGTAAACATCTTCTGTTGGTAATTTCATTTTCTTAGGTGATAGACAAATCCAATCCCACTCACCCGTTAACCGATACGCACCAGACGTTTCAATATGAGTTTGCACACCTTTAGCTTTCAATTGTGCCGTTAATGGCCCCATATCCCAAGTTAAAGGCTCACCACCTGTAACAATAATAGTATCGCTAAACGATACTGCATTTTCTACAATTTTTTCAGTAGCCGTCGGAGGATGTAACTCAGCCAACCAGCTCTCTTTTACGTCACACCAATGGCAACCGACGTCACAGCCACCAATTCTAACAAAGTATGCAGCTGTTCCTTTATGGAAACCTTCCCCTTGTATGGTATAAAACTCTTCCATTAAAGGGAGTAACAGCCCTTTATCTATTAACTCTTGTCGTTCTCTTCTTGTCATAAGGGTGCAAATATATTAATAAGTATGCAGTATTTAATCACCAAAGCCTGTAAACTCAAGGTAATCATCGCACATTTAGAAGTTATCCTAATAAAATGAAGTAATTATTACAATTACACACAAATATTGGGTTTAGAAACAATTTCATACTTGATGAAAATTACATTATTTTTATCCAAATTTTCTGACTAATGAAAAACTCTGAAGCTTTTGTAAAGGATATCAACGACGGAAACGCGTTTAAAGGAGACTATATCACCTTAGGTTCTGCAATGTTAGATGGCAAAACCATGACGAACACTTTTGTTAACGTTCCCTTGAAAACCATGAATAGACACGGTCTAATTGCAGGCGCAACGGGTACCGGAAAAACTAAAACGCTACAAGTTTTAGCTGAGAACTTATCAGAAAAAGGTGTTCCTGTTTTACTTATGGATATTAAAGGAGATCTTAGTGGCCTCGCGAAACCGAGTCCTGGTCATGAAAAAATTGATGAACGCCATGCACAAATTGGTTTACCTTTTGAACCTAAAGCATTTCCTGTTGAGCTTATGACTTTATCTGAACAAGACGGAGTACGGTTAAGGGCTACTGTAAGTGAATTTGGTCCCGTTTTAATTTCAAGAATATTAGATGTTACAGAAACCCAAGCTGGAATCATTTCTGTAATATTTAAATATTGTGACGATCATCAATTACCATTATTAGATCTCAAAGATTTCAAGAAAATTTTACAATATGCCACTAACGAGGGCAAAAAAGAGTTTCAGGATGCTTACGGCAGAATTTCAACTGCATCTACAGGAGCTATTTTAAGAAAAATTATAGAAATAGAACAACAAGGTGGAGACCTCTTTTTTGGGGAAACGTCTTTTGATACGCAAGATTTACTTCGAATCGACGAGAATGGTCGTGGGTTTATTAATATTATTAGATTAACTGATATTCAAGATAAACCTAAATTATTCTCAACGTTTATGTTGAGTTTATTAGCTGAAATCTATTCTACATTTCCAGAGCAAGGTGACAGTGGGCGCCCAGAACTTATAATGTTTATTGATGAAGCGCATTTAATTTTTAATCAAGCTTCGGATGCTTTATTAGATCAGATTGAAAGCATTGTAAAATTAATACGCAGTAAGGGAGTCGGGTTATATTTTGTAACTCAAAATCCCACTGATGTCCCTGAGGCTGTTTTGGGGCAATTAGGTTTAAAAGTTCAACATGCATTAAGAGCCTTTACTGCAAAAGATAGAAAAGCCATAAAATTAACCGCTCAAAATTATCCAGACACCGTTTACTATGATACTGCAGAAGTCTTAACCTCATTAGGTATTGGAGAAGCACTGGTTTCTGCATTAGATGAAAAAGGAAAGCCCACACCATTAGCTGCAACTATGTTGCGCGCACCGATGAGTAGAATGGATATTCTCACAGAAGCCGAACTTGGCAGTTTATTAGCGCAGTCTAAGCTCGCAAGAAAATATAATAAAGAAATCGATCGTGAGAGTGCCTACGAAATGCTTAATGATAAAATTAAAAAAGCTGAAGCAGAAGAGGCTAAACAAAAAGCATTAGAAGAAAAAGAAGCAATTAAACGTGCACAAACTAAACGCCAAACACGTTCTAGCTCTACAAAAAGTAACAGAATGAATCCAATTGTTAAAGTCCTCACTAGCGCTACCGTTATTAGAGGAGTGTTGGGTATTATTAGTAAAATGATTAAATAAATAACATCTAAAATCTTATATGAAAAACGTATTATCAGCACTTGTATGTGCTTTATTAATAACCAGTTGCAGTAACGACAATTCACCTAATCCATTTAAAATATCTAAAAACCGTATTGGTTTATTAACAGATTCTACGCAGGTAAAACAACTAGATTCTATTTACAGTAATGATTCTATTGTAAGATACATTGCCGGAGACGAATTTATAGGTTCTGTAAATACCATTGAAATTTATGAAAAAGGAGGTGAAAAACTACTCGATTTAACACCTAAAGAAGCCTTAGACTCTACTTCAGTAATTTCTAGTATAAACATTATTGATCCAAGATATATCACAGCAAAAAACATATCAAACTTAAGTACCTTTAAGGATATACAATCAGCTTATAAAATTTCGAAAGTTAATAATCTTATTGACGTAATTATGGTAACAGTTAATGAGATCAACGCCTCTTTTACTATTGACAAAAAAGAATTACCTGCGAGTATGCGCTTTAATATGAGTATGGAAATTGATCCTATTCAAATTCCAGAAAAAGCGAAAATTAAATATTTTATGATTCACTGGTAGACTAATTCATATGAAAAAAAATAAAAAATACACCATTCAAAATTCACCTTTTGTAGTTCCAACAGAAGATGGTAAAATTATAAAAGAACACTTTGGAAATGCAACAGACGGAAACTCCAATATTAGTATTGCTCATATGGTTGCACCCGCTGGTTGGTCAGAACCATTTCAAACACCAGAGTTTGATGAATACACCTTTATTATAAAAGGAAAAAAACAATTTATTATAGATGGTGACACTATCGTTCTGGAAGCAGGACAATCTATAAAAGTTAAAAAAAACACACGCTTACAGTATTCTAACCCTTTTACTGAGCCTTGTGAATATTTAGCCATTTGTTTACCGGCATTTTCAATTGAGGCTGTTAATAGAGAAGAAGAATAAGCATGAGTAGTTTGGTCATTAAATCTATTGGTAGTGCACTTAACGCTACCAGCATTATTTCGTCTAAATATGCGGCTAAAAAAGCCATAAATCTCTTTGCATCTCCTAGAAAAGGGAGGTATAACGATGAGCAAAAACGCATTATTGATTCTGCATTTTATGAAGAAATAAAATATAACAATATGAATATTGCCACCTATCGTTGGGTAGGTAAAGGCAAAACAGTTTTACTCGCTCATGGATGGGAGAGCAACACATCACGTTGGGCTTATATACTTAAAGACTTAAAGTCACAAGGTTACAATATCGTAGCTTTAGACGCACCTGCTCACGGGCGATCAGATGGAAAACAATTTAATGCTATTTTATATTCAGAATTTATAAATATTGTTGCTAATAAGTTTCAGCCAGATGTTTTAATTGGACATTCTGTAGGCGGCATGTCCTCTGTATTTTATATGCACAAATATCAATTACCTTCCTTAAACAAAATGGTTTTACTGGGAGCACCTGCGCATTTTACAGGTGTTTTTGAACGGTACAAATCCATGATGGGATTCAATAAAAAAATATCAAAAGGATTAGATAATATTATTATTGAACGTTTTGGACAACCCGTTTCTTATTTTTCTGTCGCTAATTTCACCACATCTATTGAAGCAAAAGGGTTAGTGATTCATGATAAAAAGGACAGAATTATTCCATATGAAGATGGACAACTCATAGCCAATCGCTATAAGAACTCCGAATTTATAACAACGACAGGATATGGACATGGTTTAAAAGACCCGTCGCTCACTCCAAAGATTATTGAATTTATAAATAACTAATCTTTATTGTATTTTTACAACATGTCAGAAGATTTAAAACGCCTAAACAAATACCTCAGCGAAGCAGGTTATTGCTCCAGAAGAGCAGCAGACCGCTTAATTGAAGCTGGAAGAGTCACTATTAATGATGCTATACCAGAAATGGGAACTAAAGTCGCACCTGGAGATGTTGTTAAAGTCGATGGCGAAATAATTGGGGAACGCAAACAAAACTTTGTTTATCTCGCTTTTAACAAACCTGTTGGTATTGTATGCACCACAGATACACGAGTTGAAAAGGATAATATTATTGATTACATTAATTATCCTAAGCGCATTTTTCCTATTGGAAGGTTAGACAAACCCAGTGAAGGCCTAATTTTACTTACGGACGATGGAGATATCGTTAATAAGATTTTACGAGCAAGTAACAACCATGAAAAAGAATACATAGTTACTGTGGACCAACCGATTTCTCAAACTTTTATTGAGCGCATGGCTGGTGGAATTTATTTAGAAGAATTAGGAAAGCATACCAACAAATGTAAAGTGAAGAAGATTGACAAATTTACATTTAGTATTATTTTAACCCAAGGCTTAAATAGACAGATTCGAAGAATGTGTGAGTATTGTAATTACGACGTGCAAACCTTAAAACGAATTCGTATAATGAATATAAACCTTGATATCCCTGTAGGAAAATATAGAGAATTATCAGAAGCCGAATTTAAAACACTCAATGATTTAATCAGTAATTCTACAAAAACTTTTGAGGCAAGCGCAAACCATACACCTAGAAAAAACAGACGTTAATTATGGATTTAACTCCTTTTCACCTCGCTATTCCTGTTCATAATTTAAAGGCTTGTAGAAACTTTTACACCAATTTGTTGCAATTTGAAGAAGGACGCAGCAGTGACCACTGGGTAGATTACAATTTCTTTGGTCATCAATTGGTAATTCATTATAAAGAGGAAAGTGAAAACAACAGTTATGCCAACCATGTAGACGGGAAAGCCGTACCAGTGCCACATTTTGGTGTTGTTTTAGAATGGGAAGCCTTTCATCAATTTTCAGAATTATTGAAATCTAAAAACATTGATTTTATCATTGCTCCTTATATTCGTTTTGAAGGACAAGTCGGAGAACAAGCAACAATGTTTTTTAAAGACCCTTCAGGAAACGCATTAGAATTCAAGGCTTTTAAAGATATGAGCCAATTATTTGCAAAGTAATTTACCGCGTTTATGCGCAATAAAAAAAGGCAAGTAGATTAATATAAACATCGGAATTATAATCAGTTGCCCTACAACAATATAATAAGGCCATTCCCCAAAATAGTCTAATAGTGAAGCCGACTGAGGCTTTTCATTTAAATAAAAATAATTGGCATCTAAAAGATTGTTTAGAAACATCATGAGTAGCACATATGCCTGAAGTGCCAAAAAGGATTTGAAAACACTTTTTAAGGTTGGCCTCATTTTTAATTCAAATATGAAATAGAAAATGATAGCCAACAAGCCTAAATGCACCACCCAATATCTAAAGTAATCAAAACTAGGAAAACCTACACTTATATCAGGAGTTAAAACACCTTGTAACGTTCCACCAATGATCCAAAATACTAGAATCTCGAACATCACATATTTACGATAATACGTAAAAATGGGTATGAGCAGTGCCATTAAACTACAGAGGTAAAGTGGCAAATCAGTTTTAAAATTATAGTTATCGAACAGAATTCGATACAAATGAAAACTTACCAAAGTAACCGAAACAAACCATCCTAAATAATGAACAGCTCTTTGTTTTTGAAGACTGTTAAAATTCTTCCTTGAATAATTTATTAGAAATAATATAAATACAAATGCTAGTACTATTGGAAACACATGTTGAAAACTACCAACCGTTACTTTTGAAAGTACGATGTATAGCATTAGTGTCACCATTAAAAATTATCTGCGATTTTTTCTGTGTTGCTCTCTTGCCAATAAGGTGTTTTTTAACAACATAGCAATAGTCATAGGACCTACTCCACCAGGAACTGGTGTTATATAACTTGCTTTTTTGCTCACATTTTCAAAATCAACATCACCAGTAATATAATAGCCTTTTTCAGAATCATCTGGCACTCTTGTAATACCAACATCGATGATCACCACATCATCTTTTACCATTTCAGCTTTTAAGAATTTAGGGACTCCTAATGCCGAAATAATAATGTCTGCTTGCGATGTAATTTGAGTAATATTCTTTGTGTGACTATGTGTTAAGGTTACCGTAGAATTTCCTGGAAACCCTTTTCTCCCCATTAAAATACTCATAGGTCGACCAACAATATGAGAACGACCAATTACCACAGTGTGTTTTCCTTTAGTTTCAACTTCGTAGCGGTCTAATAATTCAAGAATACCGAACGGTGTAGCAGGAATAAAAGTAGACATATCTAACGACATTTTTCCAAAGTTCATAGGATGGAAACCATCTACATCCTTTTCTGGATTTACTGCCATTAATACTTTTTGAGTATTAATTTGTGGTGGTAATGGTAACTGAATTATAAAGCCATCGATATCATCGTTATTATTTAATTCATCAATTTTATCTAATAATTCAACTTCACTAGTTGTATTTGACAAACGCACCATCGTAGACTCAAACCCCACACGTTCGCAAGCTCTTACCTTACTACCAACATAGGTTAAACTTGCACCATCATTACCAACAATAACTGCAGCTAAATGTGGTACTTTTTCATCATTAGCCTTCATCTTATCAACTTCGGCTTTGATCTCGTTTTTAATGTCGTTACTTACTTTTTTTCCGTCTAGAATTGTCATGCTTTTGGTTATTGTTTTCAGGCAAAGACGCTATGGCGCAAAGCTCTATTTTTAATATTATTTTATAAAAACTGATTAAATACTTTATTTAGGCATGTTTTTCATCATCTGCATCATGCGTTTTCCGCCTCCACCTTGCATCATTTTCATCATTTTACTCATTTGAGTAAACTGCTTTAACAACTGATTCACTTCTTGAACAGAAGTCCCAGAACCTTTACCAATTCGTTTTTTACGACTAGCGTTTATAACAGAAGGGTTAGAGCGTTCTTCTGGAGTCATAGAATGAATAATGGCTTCAATCCCTTTAAAGGCATCATCATCAATATCTATATCTTTCATCATTTTTCCTGCTCCAGGAATCATGCCCACTAAATCTTTCATGTTACCCATCTTCTTGATTTGTTGAATCTGTTTCAAGAAATCATCAAAGCCAAACTGATTTTTAGCAATCTTTTTCTGTAATTTTCTCGCCTCCTCTTCATCAAACTGCTCTTGTGCACGTTCTACTAAAGAGACCACATCACCCATTCCAAGAATACGATCTGCCATACGCGACGGATAGAATACATCTATGGCTTCCATCTTTTCTCCAGTACCAATAAATTTAATTGGTTTATCTACTACAGACTTAATAGATATGGCTGCACCACCTCGTGTGTCACCATCCAATTTGGTAAGGATTACACCGTCAAAATTTAAAATATCATTAAAGGCCTTTGCTGTATTTACAGCATCTTGACCTGTCATAGAATCAACCACAAATAAGGTTTCTTGTGGCTGAATGGCTTTATGAATATTAGAAATTTCCGTCATCATCGCTTCATCTACAGCCAAACGACCTGCAGTATCAATAATCACCACATTATGACCGTTTGCCTTAGCGTGAGCAATACCGGCTTGCGAAATAGCTACAGGATCAGTATTTCCTTTATCACTATATACTTCTACCCCTATTTGATCTCCTACAACATGTAATTGATCAATCGCAGCCGGACGATAAACATCACATGCAACTAATAACGGTTTCTTAGTTTTTTTGTTTTTTAAATAATTGGCCAATTTACCAGAAAAGGTCGTTTTACCAGACCCCTGTAAACCAGACATTAAAATAACACTTGGAGTACCAGAAAGGTTTAAACCTTCTGCATCACCTCCCATGAGTTCAGTTAATTCGTCTTTAACGATTTTAACCATTAATTGACCTGGTTGTAATGTTGTTAATACATTTTGACCAAGCGCTTTTTCTTTTACACGAACGGTAAATTCTTTCGCAATTTTAAAGTTAACATCGGCATCTAAAAGCGCACGTCTTACTTCTTTTAAAGTTTCTGCAACATTTACTTCTGTAATGCTACCATGACCTTTTAATACGTGTAACGCTTTATCTAACTTATCACTTAAATTATTGAACATGTTTTATAGTCTTCTGTTTGCAGGCTGCGGTTTGCAATCCACAATATTTTAATAAGCTGCAAATTTAATAATTTATGAGAGAATTATGAATGGGTTTAAGAATTAGTTTTTAGTTAATACCTTATAGCATAATAATGCCCAAAGAATGCACTACAATAGAAGAAAAATTCTAACACATCCTCTATATTATATTTTAATGTTTTGAGACTATCCATGAGGTTAAAAATAAAAAGAGTCACTCATGACAAATGACTCTTTTCAACAACCTAACTTACTAAAATTACTAACTTCTAGTGGATTTATTCACAGTTATTATCTAGAACAATTTCTAAACTACTGTCATTTACATTATGTAAGATCAATTGGTTTGCAGTACACTCTACTACTAACCAGCTTCCGTTTACAGCTTGGATATTTGGCCCAGTTACATTAGAAAAATCAATGATGACTCCATCACTTGTTTGTGATGTATTCCACGTTGCGTCAATGGTAATGGAATCAGTATAGATTACGACTATACCTGAATTATATTCGAAATGAAAATTATAATGACTTAAGTTATCGCTACCGTTATAGCTCGTTATATTCCACTCACAGGCTATTAATATTCCATCGACATCTGCTTCTGAACAATTGCCAGCGTTACAGGTCATAACATTTAATTGAATAGGAAAAATGTCAACTTGATTTTCAATTTCAACTCTTGCATAAATTGTTGAGGACACATCTGCTACACTATAAGAAGCAGGATTTACAATGATATTAGAACCCGAATCTGCGTCAGCTAGAGTTTCATGATAAGTCACAAGATCTGCAGTTGGTGTACAATCTGCAAATGCTATTGAAAGATCAAATTCATACAAACCATCTGTTCCTTCATCACAAAGCTCTAAAACCGCATCGACACTTTCAAAGCACGCAAAATAATTACAGTTCTCAACAATTAAATCGATTGTAAACATATGTACTATCGCTTCATCGTAAATATTTATTATCGCAGCATAAATTACCGTTGGGTTATACATATTACTATAACTTTCTGGAGTATAGATACGGTTGATATTACTTTGCAAATCGCTTTCCGATTCATAATAATAAATTCCATAAATCGCTAAATCTGGACCACATTCGGCATTGGCTTCTGTTAAATTAAAAGTGGCAAAACCATCAATTCCGCACGCTATAAGTTGTGTGTTTTCAAAACAACTAAAAAGATCGGTATTACAATTTTGTTCTAGGACTAAAGTTTGATCGTCTTTATGTAAAACGATTCGATCTGTATCACATTCAACAATTAACCAGTCTCCATGGAGGCTTTCCTGAAAAGCCGTTAATTCAGCAAATGTTAACCAAATACCAGCATCTGTTGCAGATAAATCCCAAGATCCTCCAATTGCTGAAGCAGCCATTCCTTCTGAAATTTGAACATCACCATTGGCATTAAAAATCATTTGATTTGTCTCAAAATTACCGCTACCATTACTAAAATCCCAAGGACACTCTTGCAAAATGCTACTAATATCAGTAAGCGAGCAACCCAAATCATCTTCGCATTCTTGGTTAATCACCATAGTTTGCCCTTCCTTGGTTAATTGTAAAATAGCGTTAGCACATTCTACCACGTGCCATTCACCATTAAAATCTTCAAAATCTGTTTCTAGATTAAGATATAATCCGTTTTCTGTAGTAATAAGCGACCAATAACTCACAAAATTATAAGTATTCCCATCTTGATAAAAAGCGAAGGTATTGTCGGAATAAAACACGAGATCCATTCCAATAAATTCGGGTAAGCTTGAGTAAGTTGTAATTTCCCAAGGACATGCCTCTAAACTTGATACTAAAGAAGCTTCTGAACAATCATCAATAGAACAATCATCACCAGCCAATTCAATAGCATCCGCTAATTCTTCATTGCTATTGACCTCAATACTATCTCCGTTGCTATATTGTAAATTTACTGGAAAATTTAAACTCACCACAACCACATTCTCATCATCTTCTAAATTATCTAAAAATCCGTGTAAAGCCTCATCACTTTCAATAACTATGGTATCAATAAGGTTAAAATCGGCATTAAAAACTGAAAAAGAAATAGGATATACTATATCTACACAAGCAATAGCGTCAGCGTCCTCTGTTTCACAATCGCTCACAAAATCTTGCAGTTCATCTTCATTTTCAATTACAATTTGACTGTAATCACTAAATACTATGGTGATTGGAAATATAAAATCTAAAAAATCATCGTCCATAGACGACTCGTTATACAAGTTTTCTAATTGTTGTAAATCAGATGGTGTTTCTATAATCATGGTAATATCACTCACCTCTACAGTCACTGGTAGTTCTACGGAAAAACAACTTGCACCATCTAAGATATCATCAGCCGCACCAAAATTTGCAGTAGTTCTACTCAATAGAATTGCCAAATTAGAATTAGAAATAATGGTTTCTTGATCATTAGGATTTTCAATATCAGTAATCTCTTCTTGGCAAGACGTAAAGTAAAATAGGGCAAAAAGGAGGTAAACAAATAAATATTTTAACTTGATTTTCATAGCGTTATGCTTTTCCATTTATTATAAAACAGTTAGGCTTCTATAATTCCTACCCAATAATCTAAAATATTATTTATAATTTGTGAGCCTATTAAGAACCATGAGTAAACCCTTACAAGATAATATCTGTGAATCGCAATTATTTGAGCGCTTTTATAAAAAGCATGCTAAAAATCTGCATGATTTTTTATATTATAAATACGGAGATCAATTAAATCCGCAAGACAAAGTACAAGAAGCCTTTATTAAATTATGGCAAAACTGCAGTAAAGTCGCGCCAAATAAAGCAAAGAGCTATTTATTTACCACAGCAAACAATTTAATGCTTAATGCTTATGCGCATCAGAAAGTGGTACTGAAACACCATAAGCAACCTCTAAAAACATCTACTAACGAAACCCCAGAATTTCTTTTAGAGGAAAAAGAGTATCATCAAAAATTACAAGTAGCACTCAGCAAATTAACCGAAGCCCAACGTGTTGCTTTTTTAATGAATAGAGTTGAAGGCAAACGATTTAAAGAAATTGCAGAACTATTAGATATCTCTGTAAAAGGAGTAGAAAAACGCATCTATGGAGCCTTAAAAAAGTTACGAGAAGATATTGATGAACTTTAATAAATGTTAGAAGTAGGAGTTTTTAATGATAAGCTGTTATATACTTGAAATCACATTATGAAGCGAGAAGAACTTATAAAAAAATGGTTAGATCATAATCTTAACACTGAAGAGCAAATTGCTTTTGAACAGTTAGACGATTATAATGAATTAATGAAAATGGACAGCGCTTTAAGAGATTTTAAAGCTCCAAAATTTTCTAGTACCCAAAGCTATCAAGAAGTTAAAACAAAACTTAAACCTAGAGTTTCACAACCTCAGCAATGGCTAAAACCTTTACTTAGAATTGCAGCAGTATTAGCTATAGGGTTTAGCATTTATTATTACACCACCTCTTTAGATACCACCATAGACACAGAAATCGCAGAACAAACAACAATTGCGTTACCAGATAATTCTATGGTTAACCTTAACGCCAACTCTACTGTAACGTTTAATGAAAGCCACTGGAATAAAACAAGAGCAGTAGAACTGCAAGGGGAAGCTTTTTTTAAAGTGGCAAAAGGTAAAAAGTTTGATGTTATAACAGCAGACGGTATTGTAAGTGTACTAGGCACACAATTTAATGTAAAACAACGCCAATCTTATTTTGAAGTAACGTGCTATGAAGGACTAGTTGCTGTCACTTATAATAACAAAACAACCAAATTAAAACCAGGCCATAGTTTTAAGATTATTGATGGGAAACTACTTGCAACTGAAAAAGAAAACGCTGTGCAACCACAATGGCTGAATGGCGAAAGTAGCTTTACAAGTGTACCTCTGAAATATGTTATTAAAGAGTTGGAAAACCAATATAATAGAACTTTAACTACCGAAAACGTTGATCTTTCGCGTTTATATACAGGAAGTTTTACACATAATAATTTAGATTTAGCATTAAAGTCTGTCACAATACCATTAAATTTAAGCTACAGCATATCTGAAGAATCTATATTATTAAAGCGTGAATAAAAAATTACTTAGTTTCATTTTTTACTTTATAGCAATTGCCTTTTGCAACCTTGCGTATAGTCAGCAGCAAAAAGCAGTACAACCGCTTACTGAAATTCTTCAAGCATTGGAAAAAAAACACCATGTTATATTTTCGTTTGAAACTAAAATCATTGAAGGCATTTCAATTAAACCTCTGTCTAAAGACCTTTCTATTCAACAGGTCTTAGCTCAATTAAATCGAACAACGGATTTTAATTTTAAAATGCTAAGCGACCGATTTATTGCCATAACACCGAAGGAGACCGATAAAAGCCAAAGCGAAATTCAACAATTAGAAGAAGTGGTTATCACTAATTATCTTACCAAAGGTATTTCTAAAACAAACAATGGAACCATAAAAGCAGACACCAAAGCGTTTGACATTCTACCTGGATTAATTGAACCAGACGTGCTACAAATTGTACAGAATCTACCTGGAATTATGAGTGTTGACGAACGCATCTCAAATATTAATGTTAGAGGTGGTACTAACGACCAAAACTTAATATTATACGAAGGCATAAGAATGTATCAATCAGGTCATTTTTTCGGATTAATTTCGGCTTTTAATCCGCATTTATCAGAAAACATTACTGTTTCAAAAAACGGTACAAGTGCTAAATATGGTAATGCAGTTTCTAGTACAATTGCCATAAAAAATGGTGATAAGCTAGACAATAATATTTCGGCTGGAATAGGCGGCAACATGCTGAGTGTAGATGCCTTTGCCAAAATACCATTATCAAAAAAAACAGAGTTACAGCTATCTGCAAGGCGTTCTTATACAGACATTCTAGTGTCTGAAACGTATGATGCTTATTTTGAACGGATTTTTAAAGACTCTGAACTCAATGCGGCTTCTCAAATGAATACACTTTTAGCCCAAGACGAACGCTTTTTATTTTATGATTTTAATGTTAAATTTTTATATGATATAGACCGTACTTCTAAATTGCGAATTAACGTAATGAACATATCTAATAATTTGAATTTTGATCAAATTTTTACTACCGTAGACAACAATTTTCAAGAGACTAAAAGTGATCTAGATCAAATGAGTTATGGAGCAAGTGTTACTTACATAAAACAGTTACATAACGACACCAAACTATCGGCACAAATCTATTCTTCAATCTACGATTTAGATGCACAAAATAATAATATTACCCAGAATCAATTATTCACACAAGAAAATAAAGTGGAAGATTTTGGTTTGCGGTTAGACGTATCTAACACCATAAGTAAAGACTTAAAATTTAATGGAGGGTATCAATTTAATGAAGTTGGTGTCACCAATTTTGAACATGTAACCAACCCAAATTACACAAGTTTGGTAAAAGAAATTATAAGAACACATGCCTTATTTGGTGAAATAGAATGGTACTCTTCTTCTCGCGACACCTATATTCGTTTGGGCTCTAGAGTCAGTTATTTTGGTAAATTATCTGAATTTTTAATAGAACCACGTGTTACTCTAAATTATAAATTTCTCGATTATTTTAGATTAGAAGCTATTGGCGAATTAAAAAGTCAATCAATTACTCAAATTATAGATTTACAACAAGATTTTTTTGGTATCGAAAAACGAAGATGGCAACTAGCTAACGGTAAAGACGTTCCGTTAATTAAAAGTGAACAAACCTCTTTAGGCCTCAGTTATAACCAAAACAACTTACTCATTTCGGTTGAAGGATACTATAAGGGTGTTCATCATATCACAGCACGTAGTCAAGGATTTCAAAATCAATTTCAGTTTATAAATGATATTGGTCATTACACGGTTAAAGGTGTAGATTTTCTTATTCACAAGCGCTTTAGTGATTTTAGCACATGGCTTAGTTACACGTATAGTAAAAACGACTATAATTTTAATGAAATTAATAATAGTAACGCGTTTCCTAACTCAATTGATTTAAGGCATGCGGCTAATGCTTCTTTAACCTATAATCGTAACAATTTTAAAATTGGTATAGGACTTAATTGGCACTCAGGCAGACCTTTTACAGCTCCTTTAGATATGCAAGACAACACGATTACCACCATAGCTTACAATGCACCCAATAGTTCTCGTCTTAGCGATTATTTTAGAACAGATATGTCCGCGATTTATAAATTTCAAGCTTCAAAAGGAATACAAGCTGAAATCGGAGCCTCTATCTGGAACATTTTTAACCAAACCAATATTATAAACCGCTATTACACACTAAATACTGAAGGCGACATAACACAGATAGATAACAGATCCTTAAAATTGACTCCCAACTTAAGCTTTAGATTGAATTTCTAATTACAGAAAAAGCCTCGAAATAGATTCAAGACTTTTTTACATTTCAAAGAGATATTTTTAGCCGTTAGCTGTTTTCGCTTTATCTTTTTGTTTCTCTATGTTTTTCTTAATTTTATTTATAGCTGATTCAATAGACTTATCGGGTTCTATTAAATTATATTTTCCCCAAAAATTAGGATCTGAAAAACCAGAAATAGCATCTGTAATAATTATAGAAGGTCTAAGTTTATCTTTGTTTTTAATTTTCTTGTCAGTAGTATTCACCTCCCAATCCGTTACTGCCATTTCGCTAGACAAAGTATACACCTTATTAAAGAGCTGACGCTTTTTATTCACTTTAAAAGTTAAGCTTAAGTTAGAATAACTATAATACCACTTATCCCCTTTTTCTTTATAATCTACTTTATAAATTGCCTCTAAAGGGTAAACGACAACATCGCTCGGTTTTCTTTTGACTAAAAGATTTTTAGTTTTACTCATATTACTAACATCTAAAAAGTAATTAGCGCTGACTAACGCTAATGATTGTACATCAATAAAAAGTTTCCCTTTATAATTCACTGCGAGCTGATTACCCTTTGGAGTAAAATCAACAACAAATACAGTTCTGTTATTTATAGTTGACGGCTTATTAAAACTAAAATTATAACTACTAATACTTTCGTCTGTAAAAATATATTCTGGATATTTCATTATATCTAAATACATCGTTGAAAACGGACCACCTTGCAATTTCACAGAAACAGTATCTAAACGCTTATAGTCCGTACTTTTTCTCGCTTTACCTAGCTGAATAGCATCTCGTTGTTTAGAGGAATTCGGTTGTTTTAAAATATTAACTACAGCCTCTGTTAAGGATACATTTCTATGTCTGCGTTTAATGGTTTCTCTGTAAAAAGCCGTCATAAAAACAGACTCATCCCCAACATTAACGCTTTTATCGCTAAATACTTTTCTTACAAGACTTTCAGCATTTTGGTACGAAGAAATATTTACAGCAGACAGTTCTGTTACAGCTTCGAATAATTCAATAATAGTTTTTTCCGTGTTTAATTCTGATAAAGGCACCACATAGGTATTATACCCTAAAAAAGAAACCAACACTTTAGAATCTAACTTATTGTTAGGAACTTTTAAGGTAAAATAACCTTCAGAATTGGTAATTGTACTAATGTTAGTATTATTAATACTAAGACTTGCGGCCTCTAATATTTTATTAGTTTTACCGTCAATAACTTTACCTTGGTATACTTTAAAATCCGTCTGAGCATTTAAAGAAAATAACACAAATACCATAAATAATAAAGTACTCATGAAACGTTTTAGCGTGTGAGATTTTTCCATAACAATAAGATTTAAGGAACATTATAACGCTTACTAAGATACAAAAAAGCCACTAAAACTTTCTGTTTCAAAATGTTAAACTGCAAATAACAACTATAATTTACTTTTTTTGCTTTCGAAAAACTGAAGGAGATAGCCTAAAAAACTTAGTAAAGATCTTGTTACAAAATGTTACGAATACTATTTAACGTATCTTCATTGAAATAATAGAACGTTATATCATTTCCCTAGTTATAAAACATAAAAAAACAGTAAAAATTGAACAGAAAGCTTAGTTAAAATCCTCTTCAGTTTTTACTGTTTTTATACTATTAACGACTAGTATTTAAAAGAATCTACATACGCTCTGGAACCTCAATTCCCAATACTTGTAATGCGTTTTTTATAGTCTGACTTACCAATTTAGACAATGCAACTCTAAAGTTCTTTTCTTCATCGGAATCTGCCCCAAGAATAGAAACATTCTGATAGAAAGAATTAAAATCTTTAACCAAATCGTAAGTATAATTGGCCACTAACGCCGGACTGTGTTGCTCGGCAGCGTTTTGAATTACTTCTGGAAACAATTCTAATTGTTTAATGAGTTGTTTTTCTTTATCGTGAAGTGTCACCTCAACAACATTATGTACATCTTTAAGATTGGCTTTTCTTAAAATAGACTGGATTCTGGCATACGTGTACTGAATAAAAGGTCCGGTATTACCTTGAAAATCGATAGACTCTTTTGGGTCGAATAAAATTCGTTTTTTAGGGTCTACTTTTAAAATGTAATATTTTAAAGCCCCTAAACCAATCTTCTTATACAACTCATTTTTGTCGTCTTCAGAATAATCTTCAAGCTTTCCTAATTCCTTAGAAATCTCTTCAGCTGTATCTGACATTTCTTGGATTAAATCATCGGCATCCACAACGGTACCTTCTCTACTTTTCATTTTTCCACTTGGCAAATCGACCATTCCATAACTTAAGTGGAAAAGATTTTTTGCCCACTCAAATCCTAATTTCTTTAAAATTAAGAATAGAACTTTAAAATGGTAATCTTGCTCATTTCCTACCGTATACACCATTCCTCCAACATCGGGATAATCCTTAATACGTTGTATTGCTGTACCAATATCTTGCGTTATATAAACAGCTGTACCATCTGCTCTAAGCACAATTTTTCTATCTAAACCATCCTCTGTTAAATCGCACCACACAGAACCGTCGGCATCTTGTTCAAAAACTCCAGTTTTTAAACCCTCCGCAACAAATTCCTTCCCTAATAAATACGTATTGCTTTCATAATAATACGTATCAAAATCTACACCTATATTTTTATAGGTAATATCGAAACCATCATAAACCCATTGGTTCATTGTGTTCCATAGTGCCACAACGTCTTTGTCACCAGCCTCCCATTTTCTAAGCATCTCTTGAGCTTCTAATAAAATAGGTGCATTCTTTTTTGCTTCTTCTTCAGATTGGCCTTCAGCGATTAATGATGCTATTTCAGCTTTATAGGCTTGGTCGAATTTTACATAGTAATTCCCAACTAATTTATCTCCCTTTAAATCTTCGGTTGGTGTTTCACCGTCTCCAAACTTTTTGTAAGCCAACATACTTTTACAAATATGAATACCTCTATCATTGATAATCTGTGTTTTGTAAACTTTTTTACCAGAAGCTTTTAAGATTTCGGAAACACTATAGCCCAAAAGCACATTTCTAACATGGCCTAAATGCAAAGGTTTGTTGGTATTAGGCGAAGAATATTCTACCATAATGGCCTCATCGTCTGTTTGGTCTACATAACCATAGTTTACCTTATCTTTTACAGATTTAAAGAAATTAAAATAATAACTATCTGCGATTTCAATATTTAAAAAGCCCTTAACCACATTAAAACCTTTTACCAAATCTACATGGTCTAATAGATATTGACCTATTTGCTCACCAATAACAACCGGATTTCCTTTAACCACACGCAACATCGGAAAAACGACCACTGTAACGTCACCAGCAAACTCTTTTCGAGTGGCCTGAAATTCTACAGAGTCTAAATCCGATTGAAACAATGCTTTAATCGCTGCTTTTACATGTAATTCTAATGTCTCTTGAAGGGTCATCATTCTGCTTTATTTTGGAATTTTAAAACGTTGGCAAAGATAGAAGTTTTATTGTTTTATTAAGATTCTATCTAAACATTATTGTGCAACTTTAGTCTGTTGACAAAGTTGAAATCAAACATGTTTATAAAGTAATTGAAAATGTATCATATCGAATTGATATATAAAGGAGACATTAATCCTTAAAAAGGTTAAAGATATTATTATATGATCCTTAAAATTTAAATAAACTTAATTTAGAAGTCTCAAGAACCTCCAAGGAGTTAAAAAATCATAAATTTTATTATATATTCAGTTATCGGATTACGGTTTTAAAGCTAAAATTTACACATATCAAGCAGACATCAAACAACCTCAAAAACCTAAATATCAATAATTTACACAAATCACGCATTTCATCGATAAAAGCGTATTACTACCGTTAAATTTGCGTTTTATCGATAAGGCTTTTTTTCAAAATATTATATTTGTCAGTTCAACTAATAAATAGGTATTAAATCCCAATTATTAGCATATTTGTTTACATAATAGCATTTTTGGAAGGCTATTAATCAATGTCCCAAACATTAATGAGGCTTAATTATCAAACATTAACCCAGTTGTTTTTGTTTTGTATTAACTTACTTTTGTCGTCCCTCCCTAAAAGTTTTTCAATCCAAAACAGCGCAATTCGTTTTAACGCTATTTTAAGATGAGACAGTTACTGACACTAGCTGTATGTCTTATATCGTTTTCCATTTTTTCACAAAATGAAAAGATAGATAAACTTACAGTAGAAATAGCTTATTTAAACGCAGACTCTACAAAAGTAGACAAGTCGCTTGTGCTCATTAATGAACTATACATTAATAAAGATTATAGCAAAGCACTTCTTTATATAAAAGAAACCGCCAAATTATCGGAAGACCTTAATTACATTAAAGGACTAGCAGAAAGCAGTTATTACAGAGCCTTAATTTTTACCGAACGTAATGATTATTTTAATGCTATTGATAACTATGAAAAATCTAGAAACTTATATCTAAAAATTAGCGACACGCTTGGTGTTGCCAAGGTTAGTAATAGCATAGGTCTTATTGAAATTAAAAGAGGTAATTATAAAGTAGGATTACAGAACTCACTCTCTGCGATTGCCATTTTTGAAAAACAATACCTCAGAGATGAGTTAAGTTTAGCATATAACAACCTTGCTGAAGCATACCATAAGACCAATCAGGTTGATAAAGCGATAGATTATAATTTTAAAGCCTTAGAGGTACGCAAACAGATTAATGACAAAGAGGGAGTTAAAACATCTACTAAAAACATTGCAGGTCTTTATTCCGAATTAAAAGAACATCGTAAGGCTATTGAGTATTATGAAAAGACTTTGGACATTCTTAATTCAAAAACAGATCAAGAATTACGTGGTGAAATACTCCCTAAATTAGGAAGCGAATATTTACGTTTTAACGAGTACGATAAGGCTTCAGAATATTTAGTAGAAGGCTTAAAGTACAATAGACAACAAAATAATAAAGAAGGCCTATTAAGAGCCTTAAATGCTGTTGGACAGCTAAACCTTCAAAAGAAAAAGATTAAACTCGCAGAAAAGCAATTGAATGAAGCTTATAAGATTGCACAAAGTATAGATAATAAAACCGAATTATTAGAAAACTACAAATTACATATTGCTCTAGATTCTACGCGTGGATATTTTCAAAATGCTTTTTTCTGGCAAAATAAATTCTATAATTTAAGAGATTCATTGACCAAAATTGACAGCCCTATTTTACCAACAGATTTAGAACCTATTAATTTAATTGAAACCAAAAACACTAATAAAGAGGCGTCTATTGAAGAAACACCTTTACATAACACACCAAAAACACTAGATAATCCTTTAGTGTTATACGGTGGCATCTTAGCATTAGCCTTACTTTTAGGATTACTTATTTTTAGTCTTTTAAAATCTAAATCTCATAAAGATGCCTTAGAAAAGCAGAAAGCAATATTGGCTGAAGAAAAAATAAGAACTGAAGCCATACTAGAACAAACCCATCATTTAGAAGAAGTTAACCAAGTAAAAGACAAACTTTTCTCTATTGTTTCTCACGATTTAAAAGATTCAATTTCATCAATTAAAGCGTTTTTAGATTTATTAAAAGAAGATAGTATTTCTAAAGATGAATTTTACGAATTAATTCCTGAATTAAGTGACAATGCTAATAATGCATCTTCATTATTATTTAATTTATTGAATTGGTCCAAATCTCAAATGCAAAATTTAGAGCCTAAACCCGAACGTTTTAATATTCAGGAAGTTTTTCATACAAAAATGGCGTTAGTTGAACAAAAAGTTGAAGACAAGCGTATTGTTATGATTGACGAATCTCAAGACGATTACATCTATGCAGATCGCAGTATGGTAGAAATTGTTATTCAGAATTTAATTACAAATGCTGTTAAATTTTGCCGTACGGGAGACGTAATAACCATCTCTAACCAAGATGTAAATGGCAAATCCCTTATTTGTATTGAAGATACAGGTGTTGGTATTTCTAAAAGTAATATTGACAAGTTATTTGCTGCTCATAAAAACTTTACAACGGCTGGTACTAAAAATGAAAAAGGAACAGGGTTAGGATTGTCTATTGCTAGAGATTTAGTAGAATTAAACCATGGTAGAATTTGGGTAGAAAGTATAGAAAATGTAGGTAGTAAATTCTTTGTAGAGCTTCCTAAAAGCGCTTCTTAACTACAACCGATTTCTGATTTTGCTTTTAGGGTATAAAAAGCATATCACACACTAATAGAAACCTATTCTGCAATTCACTTAGGCTTTAGGCAAAAATACTTCGGCCATCATACAACGCGCACTTCCACCACCACAAGTTTCAATAGTTTCTAAAGTACTAGAAATAATTGGGCAATATTTCTCTATACTTTTCACTTGATTAGGAGTTAAACTCTGGTGTGCAGATGCACTCATTATTAAATAAAGCTGTTTATTTTCTCCCTGAAGCTGTAACATATTCCCTGCAAATTGATGCATTTGCTTTTCGGTAATAGAGATAATTTCTTTGCCATCTTGTTTTAAATGTTTAACAACATTTTTTCGCTCTTTTTTATCATCTATTGTGTCTAAACAGATTACGGCAAAATTTTCTGCAATGCACATCATAACATTTGTATGATAGATTGGTAACCTATTTCCTTCAACGGTTTGATATGCAGTAAAAATTACAGGAGTATATTCAAAATCCTCACAAAATTCAATGAATAAATCTTCATCTGCTCTTGGTGATAAAGCACAATACGCTTTTCTATTTACACGGTCTAAAATAATACTCCCAGTTCCTTCTAAAAAAAAACCCTCTTGTTCTGCTGAAGTATAATCTACAATGTTTTCGATAAGAAAACCTTCATCTTCTAATCTTACAAAAACTTCATCTCTGCGCTCTCTCCTTCTATTCTCTGCAAACATTGGATATTTTGCAATATCTCCATTGGCATGAAAACTCACCCAATTATTTGGAAAAATAGAATCTGGAGTATCATTTAATTTATCATCATCTTCTACAATAACATTGATACCAACAGCTCTTAATTTTTGAACAAAAGCATCAAATTCAGTCTGAGCTTTGGCATTAATCTCAGCATTTTTTATATCTAAATCTTCTTGAAAGTAATTATTAACAGCAGTCTGCTCATTCATCCTAAAGTTAACAGGACGAATCATTAATATGGTATCAGTAGTTTGTTGCATTTTTTTATAAATAATAGTGTACAATGAAACGCAAAGTTATTGTTTTTTTATACGACTATTACAATAAAATCAGCTTTGATTTTCTAACCATTTTAAAGCATCTTCTCGAGACTTGAACATCTTTATATTCCAGTCGTTATCCCTATTTACATTTATTAAAACATCGGTTGCTAATTGAGAAACATAAGCGTAAGTAACCACCGCCATAGCCTTAACTAGCCCTATGTTTGCTATAGTTTTCTGCGCTTCAAACGTGTATGTATATGAGTGTTTTTTATTAATTAAAAGCGAAAAAGGAGCTTCCAATTTTTCGATTAAAAAAGCATGGTATTCTTCCACCATTTTAGAGTCCATTACAACTCCTTCATTTATTACAACTTCTGCCAAATTAACTTTTAATAAGCTAATACTACCAAAGCTGAGTTTATGTGTTTTCATGTGAATAAATATAAGTAATTTTAGCTAAATTTATAGACAATGAAAAAACTATTAGTATTAGCCTTATTGTTAATTGCTTGTAACGAAAAAAAGGAAACTAACCATCCTAAAAACACCGTTATTGAAGCAGACCTCACAACCGTTTTCGAAAAAAGTAATGGTATCGAAACCGCCACTTACGACGAAACAATTGCATTCTATAAAAATTTAGCGCTCAAATATCCCGAGATTACACTTAGGGAAATGGGTGAAACAGACTCAGGAAAACCTCTTCATATTGCAACCATGAACATGAGTGGTTCTGGTGATAATTTTGAAACTCTTAGAAAAGACCATAGAATACTTTTAATAAACAATGGTATTCATCCAGGAGAGTCTGATGGTATTGATGCCACTATGATGCTGTTTAGAGATATGGTGAATGGAAAAATCGAAGCTCCTAAACATACGATTGTGGTGACTATTCCTATTTATAACATTGGAGGTAGTTTAAATAGAAATACCACTTCTCGAACCAATCAAAATGGACCAAAAGCCTATGGTTTTAGAGGCAATGCTAGAAATTATGATTTAAATAGAGATTTTATAAAATCAGATTCAAAAAATGCAAAATCCTTTGCTAAATTATTTCACATCATACAGCCAGATGTTTTTATAGATAATCATGTCAGTAATGGCGCCGATTACCAATACACCTTAACTCATTTATTTACACAACACAATAAACTCGGTGGTGATCTCGGAAATTTTATTCATACAGAAATGATGCCTTCATTAGAACAAAAACTACTGGCAAAATCTTGGGATATTACTCCATATGTTAATGTTTTTAACCGCACACCAGACTCTGGATTTACACAATTTTTAGATACTCCAAGATATTCTACAGGCTACACCACTTTATTCAACACACTAGGAATGCTGGTAGAAACGCACATGCTAAAACCATATAAACAGCGTGTAGAAGGTACTTACGAACTCATGAAAAGCATGATAGAAATCACCGAAGAAAAAGGTATAGACATTGCAAAACTGAGAAAAGCACAAAACAAGCAATGGAAACCAGGAGATCAATACCCTCTAACATGGAAAGTAGACACCTCTGCAAGTTCTACCTTAAAATTTAAGGGCTATGAAGGTGAAATGGTAGCAAGTGAATTTACAGGAGCCAACCGACTAAAATACAACCGCTCAAAACCTTTTATAAAAGATATTAAATATCAGAATTACTTTAAAGCTACAGATACTGTGACTATTCCTAAAGCCTACATTATTCCACAAGGCTGGCATTCTATTATTGATTTATTAAAACTGAATAATGTAAAGATGACCAGATTTAATAACGATACTACCATCACCGTTGAATCCTATAAAATAGGCGGTTATAAAACGCGCACATCGCCTTATGAAGGTCATTATGCACACTACGAAACAACCATAAACAGCTCTAACGAAAACCACAACTTTAGAAAAGGTGACTATCTTATACCTTTGAATCAAAAATCTATCCGTTATTTATTAGAGACATTAGAACCAATTGCACCAGATTCATTCTTTAACTGGAATTTCTTTGATACCATCTTACAACAAAAGGAAGGCTTTTCGCCATACGTATGGGAAGATAAAGCCAAACAATTATTAGATGAGAATCCAAAATTAAAAGTAGAATACAATATAAAAATCAGTTATGATGAAGACTTTGCAAATAATTGGTATGCACAATTAGGCTGGTTACATAAACAGAGTAAACATTATGAAAAATCACATATGCAGTATCCTGTGTATAGACTTAAATAGACTTGATTTTACACTAATTTTTAATTATTTTGGTCAGTAATCTATAGTTAATATGCTAAAATATTTGAATCTATAAAAAACTAAATATTGCCAGAATGCTTGGTTTTATGAATACTATCACCTTTAAATATATTTCTAAGAATAAACTATAATGAGAGCACTATTTGTCACCATAACTTTATTAATGCTATTTCTACTAGGATCTTGTACGGCTAACGATAGTGAGGCTTTTAAAAATAGAATAAAAGAAGCCGAAACTACCGCTATTCTGCCTGCTTTTCGAGGTTTATACGCAGCTTCAAACAAATCCGTTGAAGATTTTACAGAAAAAATTAACGAAGCCAAACGGTCTTCACTAATCCCAATTGTTTACGGACATTATGCTGCTTCTAATAAAACCTTAGACCAATATTCAAAAAGAATCAAAGCGGCTAAAGTGGCATCTATGAAGCCGATGTACAGAGGTCTATTTGCTTTTTCAGACAAATCCATTCAAGAATTTAATATCAAAATAGAAGAGGCGGAAGCAACTACAATGTTACCTTTATTTAGAGGTCATTATGCTGCGTCAGATAAGTCTATCGACGTGTTTAATTTAAGAATTAAGGAAGCCAAAGCTACTGGTATTCCCACAGCGTACTGTGGCGAGTATGCCGCTTCGCATTTTTCTAAAAAACCATAACTTACTATTCTGTATAATACATGGTCCTTGAGGCTTAAACTAATATTCTAATATTAGCATAGCTATTCTCCAAAGCTTTTTGAGATGCTTTTTCATCTAACCATTCTACTCTAGAAATACCTTCGTTTTCTTGCGGATGTAATTTGCCTTCAAAATCGGTTACCATTTCAAACCAATAGGTAATTTTAATCTTAAGTTTCCCGTGACGTTTAAATATATGATACGTCGTTGGTAAAGGTTTTCTAATCTTTAAACCTGTAACTCCAGTCTCCTCTTCCACCTCCCTAATGGCAGTTTCTTCAATTGTTTCTTTTCGTTCAGCTTTTCCTTTAGGCAAATCCCACTTATCATTTCTATAAATAAAAAGAATTTCGTTTTTTGCATTATACGCTTTTCCGCCACCAGCAACAACATTAGGTAGCAGCTTTAAAAACTTGCTAAGCAGTTTTTCTTCGTTCTTATGAACTAAATGTACAGCCTTTAAATCTGTATTATTTAAGGTCTTTATCACCTTACCAATATTTACAGACTTTAAAAGATAGGATTTAAAATCGGTTTCTTTCTGTGTTTCTGTAGTTAAAATAATAGGCTTATCACCTACATATATGGTGTACATCGTTGCGTATATATTTAGCATTCCTATTGTAAAAATATTATTTTTTACGAGAAACTATTTGAAATGAAATTTATTTTCGATTAAAATTTTCTAACCTTGAAAAATCATTATTTTTGTAACATGATTTTTAACAAAGATACCGCCAAAAAAACAGCCGAAGTTTTATTGCAAATCAATGCTATAAAATTACAACCCAACGATCCATTTACTTGGGCATCTGGCTGGAAATCACCAATATATTGTGACAACCGTATTGTACTCTCTTTTCCTCCTATACGGAATTATATTAGAGCTACAATTGCTAAAAACATAGAAGATCTTTATGGAAAACCAGATGTTATCGCTGGTGTTGCTACAGGTGCTATTGGCATAGGTGCTTTAGTGGCTGAATATTTAAATCTACCTTTTGTTTATGTAAGACCAGAAGCAAAAAAACACGGTCGTCAAAACCAAATTGAAGGGTATATAGAAAAAGGCCAAACAGTTGTTGTTGTAGAAGATTTAATAAGTACTGGTATGAGTAGTCTTAATGCTGTAAAAGCATTAAAGGAAGCTGAAGTCAATGTTAAAGGTATGGTCGCTATTTTCTCTTACGGATTTGATGTTGCCTCTAAAAACTTTAAAGACGCTGATGTAGAACTACATACATTGGGTAATTACGAAAACTTGTTAGAACAAGCCCTCGACACCTTCTATATCACTAAAGAACAACAAGACATTTTAGCACAATGGAATGCCAATCCTAGTGAATGGAATGCTAATTGATAGCTATTTAGGAAAAACACTTACGGTTGTAAAGGTTATAAAACTGTTTACGGTTTCTCATTAAAGTGAATAGTTACAGTACACCTTTATACTTAAAAACAAACTAGTTAAAACAATACACATGAAATTAGAATCACCTAAAGTAACTCTAGATAAATCTGCAGAAGACACATTCAACTTTCTTTCTGATGTTAAAAATTTTGAGAGCTTAATGCCAGAAAACATCAGCAAATTTGAAGTTTTAGAAAATGATAAATTTCTTTTCGCGTTAAAAGGAATGCCAGAGATTATTTTAAAGAAAAAAGAAGCTATTCCTTATAACAAAATCGTTTTAGGTGCTGCTGGCGGAAAATTAGATTTTGCATTAGTTGCGAATATCACCGAAGTTGAACCAGAAAAAACGGACGTAAAATTAAATTTTGAAGGAGAGTTTAATGCTATGATGGGTATGATGATTAAAGGCCCAATTAGTAAATTTATAGAAACATTAGTCACTAATATGAAAACAAAGGTTTAACCATATCAAAAAGATGAATTAATACATTAATTTAACCTCCTTTAAATCAAAGGTTTTAATGATATCATCTTCTGTCCAAACTTGTAATTGTCCCGTTTCGGTGACACCTTGAATAATACCAGAAAAGCTATCATCTTTAGGTGTTCTAAAGGTTGATGGCTTATTTTTTCTAAAAAGAAGACTTTCGTATTCCGATTTAATTTCGAGAAGCTTCTTTTGTTCTAATAGTGTAAAATAAATTTTTAATTGTTTTAGTAACTCTGAAAGGACTTCTTCCTTATTATAAATGACACCAGTAAGCAAACTCATTGAGGAAGCTTGTGGTAAATTATCGAAACTTTTTTGGTTTACATTTAAGCCAAATCCAATAATTGAACCTTGTAGTCTATTATTTTTTATGACATTTTCAATTAAAATACCACATAACTTACGGTCTGCTGACAAAATGTCGTTAGGCCATTTTATATGTAATCGAGGAATTTTAAAGCTACTTAATGCTCTAATAATAGCCAAAGAAACAGTCATACTAATATAAAACTGATCTGTAACATTAAATGCAGTAAACCTTTTAAACACACTCGCTGTAAGGTTCTTACCACTTTCGGCTATCCATTCAGCTCCCATTTGCCCTCTACCTTTGGTCTGTAATTCGGCAACCACCACAGTGTAATCTTGAGGTAATGACACAGAAGATATCTCTTTGAGATATGTATTAGTAGAGTCAATGGCATTAAGTTTGATTATGTACATTTAATAGGCAATTTTATTTTATATTTTTCTTATGACAATATGCGCGCACAAGAACTAAAAAAATAATAACTTTGCACAAAATTAATACAATTTAATGACGAAAGATAAAATCCCTACAGACCAACTCATTACATCAATTATAGGAGGTATTGAAGATGTTAAAGGAAAAGAAATAACATTACTAGATTTAAGAGAAATTGAAAATACTGTTTGTGATTATTTTATTATCTGCGAAGGGTCTTCAAACACGCAAGTAAACGCAATCGTCGGTTCTATTCAAAAACAAGTTAGCAAAACACTTAAAGACAAACCTTGGCACGTTGAAGGTACAGAAAATGCCGAATGGGTCTTAATGGATTATGTTAATGTTGTTGTACATGTGTTTCAAAAACACATAAGAGAATACTACGATATTGAAGAACTTTGGGGAGATGCTAAAATAACCCGAATAGAAACTAGTTACTAAAAAGAGAAACGCTACGAATGGCTAAAGACAATAAAAACTTAAACAAAAAACCCAAATTAAATCCGTACTGGATCTACGGAATTATCATTGCTATATTCCTATCTGTCCAGATTTTTTCTGGTGGGTTTGGGGATTCTACAGGTACACAGACTACTCCTGCTCAATTCTTAGATTATCTAAGTCAAGGTGAAGTTTCAAAAATTGAAATTGTAAATAAGCGAGAAGCAAGAGTCTACCTTACGAAAGAAGCAAAAGAACAATCTGAGCATAAAAAAACGGAACCTAATTCTATATTTCCTTCTGTAACACCTGTTCCAAACTATAAGTTTGAATTTGGGGATCTTCAGAATTTCGAAAAAGAAGTTAACGAGGTTATCAAAGAAAATAATCTTCAAACCGAATTAGTATACGAAACCGAACATAATGTTTGGGGAGATTTTCTACTCACCTTATTACCATTTATATTAATTATCGGAGTCTGGATCTTTATTATGCGTCGTATGTCTGGAGGCGGTGGCGGAGGAGCTGGCGGACAGATTTTTAATATCGGAAAGTCTAAAGCTAAACTCTTTGATGAAAAAATAGACACCAAGACTTCATTTAAAGATGTCGCTGGACTAGAAGGCGCTAAAGAAGAAGTACAAGAGATTGTAGATTTCTTAAAATTCCCAGAAAAATATACTGCTTTAGGTGGAAAAATTCCTAAAGGAGCATTACTTGTAGGACCTCCAGGAACTGGTAAAACATTATTAGCAAAAGCTGTTGCTGGTGAAGCTAAAGTGCCTTTCTTTTCATTATCCGGTTCAGACTTTGTAGAGATGTTTGTTGGTGTAGGTGCCTCTAGAGTAAGAGATTTATTTAAGCAAGCAAAAGAAAAATCACCTTCCATTATATTTATTGATGAGATTGATGCTATCGGTAGAGCAAGAGGTAAAAATAACATGTCTGGTTCTAACGATGAACGCGAAAACACTCTAAATCAACTCTTAACCGAGATGGATGGTTTTGGTACCAATACAAACGTTATTGTATTAGCAGCAACAAACCGTGCAGACGTTTTAGATAGTGCTCTGATGAGAGCTGGTCGTTTTGACCGCCAGATTTATGTAGATCTTCCAGATGTTAGAGAGCGTAAAGAAATTTTTGAAGTGCATTTACGTCCACTTAAAAAAGAAGAAACCTTAGATATAGATTTCTTAGCGAAACAAACTCCTGGTTTCTCTGGAGCAGATATTGCTAACGTATGTAATGAAGCGGCATTAATTGCTGCCAGAAAAGGTAAAAAATCAGTAAACAAACAAGATTTCTTAGATGCCGTTGATAGAATTATTGGTGGATTAGAAAAGAAAAACAAGATTATTACACCTGAAGAAAAGAGAGCTGTTGCATTTCACGAAGCTGGCCATGCTACAGTGAGTTGGATGTTAGAGCATGCTGCTCCATTAGTAAAAGTAACGATTGTACCTAGAGGTCGTTCCTTAGGTGCCGCTTGGTACTTACCAGAAGAGCGCTTAATTGTACACCCAGAGCAAATGCTAGATGAAATGTGTGCTGCTTTAGGTGGTAGAGCTGCTGAAAAAGTAATTTTTGATAAGATTTCTACTGGTGCATTAAGTGATTTGGAAAAGGTGACCAAACAAGCCAGAGCTATGGTAACAGTTTATGGGCTTAGCGATAAAGTAGGAAACTTAACTTATTATGATTCTTCAGGACAATCAGAATACGGTTTTACAAAACCATATAGTGAAAAAACAGCAGAACTTATAGATAGAGAAATTTCTGATATTATTGAAGAACAATATCAGCGTGCTATTAAATTACTAGAAAATAATAAAGATAAACTTACCGAATTGGCTGAAGTCTTATTAGACAAAGAAGTTATTTTCAAAGATAATCTTGAAAAGATTTTTGGAAAACGTGCCTTTGAAAATTCTGCACAGCTAGCAGAGGATCAAAAAGAAACTGTTGAAAAAAACAATCAAGACATTCTCTCAAAAGAGGAAGAATAATATAGTCTAAATCTTACAATCATATAAAAAACTTAAATTAACCCCATGTTAATTTAAGTTTTTTTATATTTGGGAATCACACCAATTATAAGGATTAATAGCAATTATTGAATGAGCTTATTTCGTAAATTCTTCGGAAAAAAGTCTGAAAAGACTGAAGAACACATACCAAATCAAGAGCGTGGCAAGTACATGCCTGAAGTTAAGCTACCTGTAGACGAACGTTTTACAATTAACTTTAAAGGTAATGGAGGTAAGTTTTTGTATTGTGAAAATCTCGAAGAAGTTAAAGAAAGTTTCAATGCGATCTTAGATGAAAATAATTGGCATGATGATAAAGTTTTTGCTATTGATCAACGTTTAACAGAATTATTTAAAGATTTTAACCTTAATAGCACCACAAAACTCTCTGAAAGCACTTATTTTTTATCTACATGTGAGTATTTAATCTCGGATGATGGTTCGTTATTGATCTCTTCAAATCAAATTGCAGAAAAAAAATTAATAGAATTACCAGATCATTTTATCATCTACGCTACTACAAGTCAATTTGTAGAAACTATAGGAGAAGGATTAAAAGGTATTAAAGCAAAGAGCAAAACAAAAATACCTACCAATATTACTACAATAAAGCATTTTAAAACAGCTGAAGACAAGGACTTTCTTACCTATGGAAGTAGTTCTAAAAACCTATACCTACTTTTACTAGAAGACTTATAATGAAAGAACTAGCAACAAGAGCCATTTCTGGTGCTATCTATGTTTTACTTTTAATTGGTTCTCTTTATTCCGAAGTTGCCTTAGCTATTTTAATTGGCATTTTTGGTATTATTTGCTTAATGGAATTTAGCCGTTTAATAAAGTTAAAATCTTACATACAGTACGCTATTTTCCTAATTTTATATGGAGGGTTTTGGTATTTAAGAGTACACAATACTACAAATATTGTGGGTGATGAGGCTACTCAGATATTATTAGTAATTACCATATTTGTCAATCTTATTTTAATCAAAGATCTTTTTACATCGAAACGCATTCCCCTTTTTGAATCCAAACGATTTATCGCCTCAACATTTTATTTAACAAGTGGATTTATTTTTATGCTTCTTATATCTAATTATCATAAAGCCTTTACTCCATTGTTATTGCTAGGTGGTTTTATACTTATTTGGGTTAATGATAGTGCAGCTTATATGGTTGGAAAGAATTTTGGAAAACAAAAACTGTTTCCCAGTATATCACCAAAAAAAACAGTTGAAGGTTTCCTTGGTGGATTATTTTTTGCTTGTATATCGAGCTATTTTATAGCATTGTACACAGAAACACTTAACTTTACGCCCTGGCTCATTCTAGCTATTATTGTGAGTGTTTTTGGTACATTCGGAGATCTTATAGAATCAAAATTTAAACGCCAAGCAGAAGTTAAAGATAGTGGTTCTATTATGCCAGGACATGGAGGCCTTTTAGATCGCTTAGATAGTATTATCTTTGCAGCTCCATTTATATATTTATTTTTAAGAATTATTCACTTTTAAGAAATTTAGACTATGTTTCATAAAGAAGGTCACAAAATTATATTTATAACACTCGTTATTGTTGTGGGTTCATTTTTTTTAATTGATGAATTTATTGTTAATGAATGGCTAAGAAAAGGTTTAATGCTAGTCGTTTTAGCATTATTCATTTTAATTTTACAGTTTTTCAGAAATCCAAAACGTCATACACATCCTAATGAAAAACAAGCGTTATCGCCTGTAGATGGCAAAGTTGTGGTTATTGAAGAAGTTGAAGAAAATGAGGTTTTTAAAGATAAACGCATTCAAGTTTCTGTATTTATGTCTCCTGTTAATGTTCATGTTACCCGTTACCCGATTTCGGGGAATGTTACTTTTAGTAAGTACCATCCAGGAAAGTTTTTAGTCGCTTGGCACCCTAAAGCAAGTGAAGAAAATGAACGTACTACAGTAGTTGTTGAAAATGAAAGTTTTGGCAAGGTATTATACAGACAAATTGCAGGTGCATTAGCAAAACGTATTGTAAACTATGCTAAAGTTAATGACAAAGCAGCACAAGGATCTGATTCTGGATTTATAAAATTTGGGTCACGAGTAGATTTATTCTTACCTTTAGACGCTGAAATTAAAGTAGAACTTAATCAAAAAGTTCGTGGTGGTGAAAGCATCATCGCAGAAATGAAATGACTCCCGAAGAATTAGATATAGAATTTAAAGACGCTGTAAATCGTGTAAACGATCATACAGAGCCTTTTCCTGCGGATTTTTTACTTCGCCTCTATGCTTATTTCAAAAAAGCGACGGATAATTACGATCGTCCGAGCAGTCGTAAACCTATTATTAATGCGTTTAAAGCCAACGCGCTATTTCAAGTTAAAGACATTTCTAAAGACGAAGCGAAACAAGAATATATTAATCTTGTTACAAAGTACTTCTTGTATCGACGCTAATTAATCTCTTATTAGTGGCAATGTAGAGCATCTTAGCAACCCTTCTTGTTTGGCAATCTCTGCATAAGGGACTTCTTCTACCGTAATACCATGCTCACGTAGCCAAGTATTTAATCTGGTAAAATTGCGTTCAGAAATAACAACATCTTCCGCGATTGAAAATACGTTACTATTCATGTTATACATTTCTTCTTTTGTAATTTCAAATACATTTTCTTTCCCGAAGAAATTTAATAACCAATTGTACTCTTTTTCATTTAGAAATCCATTTTTATGAAGTATAGCTTTATCACTTCCGATAGGTTGAAAACAGCAATCTAAATGCAATGCATTTTCTTTAGCATCTGTATTAGATTTACGTAGTTCAAAGGATTTTACGGTTTTATGAGGAAATAATTCTTGCAAAGCAATGACAGCATCCATATTGGTTCTGGCAGTAATATAATCTGGATAATCATCACCAGAATAGGTGCCTACAAATATATAATCATTCCATGGCATAACGTCTCCACCTTCTACATGGCATTCCTCTGGTAGTGTAATAATATTATCCTTATCGATTGTATTAAGTACATGCTGAATGGCGTCATATTCGCGCTCGCGATCTGGTAATATATTTGCTTTTATAAATTTATCTTCTATAACAAAGGCTATATCTCTAGAGAATATTTGGTTGTAATCCTTAATGACTTCAGGTCTGTAAACTTTTACATCATACTTTTCCAATACTTCCGCAACAGCATCCATTTCTTTCTGCATATCACTTTCTATAGGATAAGTACCTGCCTTAATATGCAAAATAGATTTAGGATCGTACGCCTGATCAAGTGACGGCATAGCACCTATACTTTCGGCTGTACCTAATATAACGGCTCTAAGACGGGAGGTTTCGTTCTGTATATTTAATTTCATGTGTCACAGTGCTTTAGTATCATTAATATCAGCAATCAAATTGTATTTATTACTTGTAATATGACCGCGATTAGAATGCTTAAAAATAAAAAAAGCTCCATAATATCTATGAAGCTTTTAACTAATATTTTCTACGATATTATCTTTCCTCTACAGGTACAAATGCTCGGTAAGTTTCACCGACATATAATTGTCTAGGACGACCAATTGGTTCTTGTTTTCTTCGCATTTCTTTCCACTGTGCAATCCAACCTGGTAAACGACCTAAGGCAAACATTACAGTAAACATTTCTACCGGAATTCCCATAGCTCTGTAAATAATACCTGAATAAAAATCTACATTAGGATATAATTTTCTATCTACAAAATACGGATCTTCTAAAGCTTCTTTTTCTAATCCTTTAGCTATATCTAAGATAGGATCTTCAATACCTAAGTCTGATAATACTTCATCGGCAGCCACTTTAATAATCTTAGCTCTAGGGTCAAAGTTTTTATAAACTCGGTGTCCAAAGCCCATAAGACGGAAAGGATCGTTTTTATCCTTAGCTTTAGCCATATATTTTTTAGTATCACCACCATCTTCTTTTATGGCTTCTAGCATTTCTAAAACGGCTTGGTTAGCACCACCATGTAAAGGTCCCCAAAGTGCAGAGATTCCAGATGCTAATGACACAAAAAGTCCAGCGTGTGATGATCCCGTGATTCGCACTGTAGATGTTGAACAGTTTTGCTCATGATCTGCGTGTAAAATTAATAGCTTATCTAGGGCATTTACCAGAATTGGATTTTGTTTATACTCACTATTTGGACTCTTAAACATCATCTTAAGAATGTTCTCAACATAGCCTAAATTATCATCTCCATATTCTAATGGTAAACCTTGTTTCTTACGCATGGTCCATGCCACAATTACAGGGAATTTTCCTAGAATTGTTACTATTGAGTTATACATTGCTTCTTCTGATGCAACATTTACAGAACTTGGATAAAAAGCCGTAAGTGCACTTGTTAAAGACGATAATACACCCATTGGATGTGCAGACTTAGGAAATGCATCCAAAATCTTTTTAAGATCGTCGTCTACAACTGAATGTGATTTTATGTCTTCGTGAAATTTATCTAGCTGTTTTTTATTTGGTAATTCCCCGAATATCAGTAAAAATACAACTTCTAAAAAGTCTGCTTTTTCCGCCAATTCTTCAATAGAATAGCCTCTGTACCTTAAAATGCCTTTTTCACCGTCTAAAAATGTGATTTCACTTTCACAACTCCCTGTATTTTTGAACCCTGGGTCTAGGGTAATAACACCACCTGTTGCATTTCTCAAACTTTTAACATCAATAGCGACTTCGTTCTCTGTTCCTGTTATAACAGGGAATTCATATTTTTCACCATTAATTTCTAATGTAGCTTTATCTGACATATTTTCTTTTCGGATTTTAATAAATTATAAGGACTGTAAATTTACGAAATCTCAAACGATTTAGAAAGGAGATTTATAATGGTTTTAACAATTTGAGAGTGTTCGTATAAATTACTATGAATTCAATAATTTGGAAGGCAAATAACGACCATATTTTTATGCTTTATTAAATCTGAAACACATTGTTTTTAACTTCTATTTTTATCATGCACTATTTTTAAAATTAGTATTAACCCAATATTAAGAATTAGACTAAGTTGGAAAAACACACATTGAATAATATGAGATACCTCTATAATTTAATAGGCCTATGCCTGGTTTTATCGCATAAAAAAACCATCTAAAATTTAATATTTTAGATGGTTTAGTATATGTTCAGCATATTTAGTTGGATGGTCTATTCTCATTGTGTATTGTTCTATACACTCAAAAAAAAACACCCCTAAAGAGCTTCGCTCTGTAGTTTCAAAACAAAAAATATTTTGTTTCTCACTAATCCTCAAGGGGACAATCCAAAAAAACTTATGCTTTCACCTTAAAAGCATTTGCTCCAGGAAAATAAGCAACACTTCCTAATTCTTCTTCTATACGTAATAACTGGTTGTATTTTGCCATACGATCACTACGAGACGCAGAACCAGTTTTAATCTGTCCGCAGTTTAATGCTACTGCTAAATCGGCAATAGTATTATCTTCTGTTTCACCAGACCTGTGAGACATTACAGATGTATAGCCAGCATTGTGTGCCATGTTTACTGCTGCAATCGTTTCAGTTAGTGTTCCGATTTGGTTCACTTTAATTAAAATTGAATTGGCAATACCATTTTCGATACCACGAGATAAACGTTCTACGTTAGTTACATATAAATCGTCACCAACTAATTGTACTTTATCACCAATCTGCTCTGTAAGGTCTTTCCAACCATCCCAATCGTTTTCATCCATTCCATCTTCAATAGAAATGATTGGGTATTTTGATGCTAATTCTGCAAGATATTTTGCTTGCTCTGCACTTGTTCTTACTACACCTTTATTACCTTCAAATAAAGTGTAATCGTATTTACCATCTTTATAGAATTCAGCTGCCGCACAATCTAAAGCAATCTTAATATCTTCACCGAAAACATACCCCGCTTTTTCAACAGCAGTCTTAATAGTATCTAAAGCATCTTCAGTACCTCCTGGTAAGTTAGGTGCAAATCCACCTTCATCACCAACTGCTGTACTTAAATCTCTATCATGCAATACTTTTTTAAGATTATGAAAAATCTCAGTTCCCATTTGCATCGCATGTGTAAAGTTTTTTGCTTTAACAGGCATAATCATAAATTCTTGAAAAGCAATAGGAGCATCACTATGAGAACCACCATTAATAATATTCATCATTGGCAATGGTACTGTATTTGCAGAAACCCCTCCAACATATCTATATAATGGCATACCTAATTCATTCGCTGCAGCTTTAGCAACCGCTAAAGAAACCCCTAAAATGGCATTAGCACCTAATTTTGATTTGTTTGGCGTACCATCTAAATCGATCATCATTTGATCAATCGCGTTTTGTTCAAAAACAGAAACACCCATTAATTCTTGAGCAATTGTAGAATTTACATTGTCTACCGCTTTTAAAACTCCCTTACCCATGTAAGTATCTCCACCATCTCTTAATTCAACAGCTTCATGTTCACCAGTAGATGCACCAGATGGCACAGCTGCTCTTCCCATAATACCGTTTTCTGTGGTCACATCAACTTCTACTGTTGGGTTTCCTCTGGAATCTAAAATTTGTCTTGCGTGTACATTGATAATAATGCTCATTATTTCTTAATTTAAGTTATCTATAATTTTAAAAGGCTACAAGGCTCTGCACCTCATAGTGTCACCCAAATTTACGAAAATCTATGGCGCAAAACTTGACAAAAATCAAATTTATGATTAATCCTTACGATAATGATTTCGTAACTAAAAAAACGCAATAAAAAGGGTGTTTTATTGCGTTTTTGGTATTATTTATTTTTTATATTCTCAATAAATTGATCAAATAAATACAGTGAATCATTTGGTCCAGGACTAGCTTCTGGATGGTACTGCACAGAGAAACAATTTTTGTCTTTTATCTTTATACCTGCCACAGTATGGTCATTTAAATGCACATGTGTAATTTCTACATTAGCATTGGCTTCAGTTTCTTCTCTGTTAATAGCAAAACCATGATTTTGAGATGTAATTTCACCTTTACCAGTCACTAAATTTTTAACAGGATGATTGATCCCTCTATGACCGTTATGCATTTTGTAAGTTGAAATTCCATTGGCCAAAGCAATGATTTGATGACCTAAACAAATTCCGAATAATGGTTTGTTGTTAGCGATGATATCTTTAGCTAAATCGATAGCATCTGATAACGGCTCTGGATCACCTGGGCCGTTAGATAAAAAATACCCATCTGGATTAAATGCTTCTAAGTCTTCAAACTTTGCATTGTAAGGAAATACCTTGATGTAAGCATCACGCTTTGCCAAATTTCTTAGAATGTTTTTCTTGATTCCAATATCTAAAGCAGCAATTTTATAAGTTGCATTTTCATCACCTACAAAATAAGGTTCTTTTGTGGAAACTTTTGAAGCTAATTCTAAACCTTTCATTGACGGAAATTCGGCAAGTTGTTTTTTAAGCGCTTCTAGATTATCGATTTCAGTAGTTATTACAGCATTCATAGCTCCATTATCTCTAATGTAGCTTACTAAGGCTCTTGTATCTACATCTGCAATGGCCAAGGTGTTATGTTTTTCAAAGAAATCTTCTAACGACGCATCCGCTGCTGGTCTCGAATAATTAAAGCTAAAATTTTTACAGATTAGTCCTGCGATTTTTACATCATTGGATTCTACTTCTTCTTCTTTTGTTCCGTAATTACCAATATGTGCGTTAGTTGTAACCATTAATTGGCCATAATAAGAAGGATCTGTAAAGATTTCTTGATAACCAGTGGTACCTGTATTAAAACAAACTTCACCAAAAGCAGAACCTTCTTTTCCTATGGACTTACCATGAAAGATGGTTCCGTCTGCCAATAAGATAAGCGCTTTTTTTCTTTGTTGATATTTCATGTGTGTTGTGTGTAACTTAACTCTACTATTATATTGTTGATTTCACTGCGTTAGTGATTGAACGATTTGTTTGAGCTCCTCGCAGAGAGCGAGTAGTGAAAGCGCGACGGAATTAGTTTTCTAAAAAACTAATTGGGTAACGCCCAAATGATCAATCAATATATTTGCAAAAATCCAAAAAAAAAGGATAAACTGAAACAGTCTATCCTTTATATTTATTAATGCTTATTAACACTCGATAATCGAGATTTGTATAATGCGAAAGCTAGTGCAAAATTCTTATTTACATTGAATTTAAAATCGTCTAGAACTTTCGTTAGCATTTATTCTATTCTTCTTCGTTTGAAGCCTTAGTTTCAGTAGCAGCAGGTGCTGTTGCAGCCGCTTTACTTCCACCTCTTCTACTTCTACGTGTTGTTTTCTTAGGTGCTTTACCAGCATTGTAGATTTCGTTGTAATCAACTAATTCTATCATTGCCATATCAGCGTTATCACCTAATCGGTTTCCTAATTTGATGATACGTGTATATCCACCAGGACGATCACCTATTTTTGGTGCTACATCTCTAAACAATTCAGCAACAACATGCGTTTGTCTAAGCTTAGCCATTACAATACGTCTGTTATGTGTTGTATCAGTTTTAGATTTTGTAATCATAGGCTCTACAAACTGCTTTAGAGCTTTCGCCTTAGCAACTGTTGTGTTAATACGTTTGTGCTCTATTAAAGAACAAGCCATATTAGCTAACATTGCTTTTCTGTGTGCTGTTTGTCTACCTAAGTGGTTGAATTTTTTTCCGTGTCTCATGACTCTTGTTTTATCATCTTGCTACCAAACTCTTTTTTGAGGAGCAAAATATGATTATTAATAATTATTTTAAATATAAATACCATTCCCATAAAAACAGGAATGGCATACAATATTTAGTCTTTATCTAATTTATATTTACTTAAATCCATTCCGAAATTTAAACCTTTAACATTTACTAGTTCTTCTAGCTCAGTTAAAGACTTCTTACCGAAGTTTCTGAATTTCATTAAATCATTTTTATTGAACGATACTAAGTCTCCTAAAGTATCTACTTCTGCTGCTTTTAAACAGTTAAGTGCACGTACAGAAAGATCCATATCAACTAATTTAGTTTTCAATAGTTGTCTCATGTGAAGTGACTCTTCATCATAAGTTTCAGTCTGTGCTATTTCATCAGCTTCTAATGTAATACGCTCATCAGAGAATAACATGAAGTGGTGAATTAATATTTTAGCAGCTTCAGTTAAAGCATCTTTAGGATTAATTGATCCATCAGTTCTAATTTCGAAAACTAATTTTTCGTAATCCGTTTTTTGCTCAACACGGAAGTTCTCAATAGCATACTTTACATTCTGGATTGGTGTAAAAATTGAATCAGTAAAGATAGTTCCAACTGCAGCAGATGCTTTTTTATTCTCTTCTGCAGGCACATAACCTCTTCCTTTTTCAATCGTTAATTCCATATTGATGTTTACTTTAGGATCTAAGTTACAGATAACTAAATCTGTATTTAGTACTTGAAAACCTGAAATAAACTTCTGAAAATCTCCAGCTGTAATTTGATTCTGACCTGAGATAGATATGGTAACCGTTTCGTTATCCACTTCATCAATTTGACGCTTAAAGTTAACTTGCTTTAAGTTCAAAATCATTTCAGTTACATCTTCAACTACACCAGCGATTGTAGAAAACTCGTGATCTACACCTTCTATTCTTACAGATGTAATTGCAAAACCTTCTAAAGAAGATAATAACACACGTCTTAAGGCGTTACCAACAGTTAATCCATAACCTGGTTCTAAAGGTCTAAATTCAAATTTACCTTCGAAGTCGGTAGAATCAATCATGATTACTTTATCCGGTTTCTGAAAATTTAATATTGCCATATTGTTCTTCGTTTTAATTGTTATTTAGTTGCGCGGTTTATAAGTATGAAGAAGACTATAAACCCTTTGGCCAAATACCAATATGATTAGTTTATTATTTAGAGTAAAGTTCAACGATTAATTGTTCGTTGATTTGTTCTGGAATTTGAATTCTTGCAGGAACAGCAACATAAGTACCTTCCATAGAACCTGTATTCCAAGTAATCCATTCGTAAACATTACTAGAGTTTGCTAATGAATTTTGAATAGCCTCTAATGATTTTGATTTTTCTCTAACACCAACAACATCACCAGCTTTTAATTGATAAGAAGGAATGTTTACCTTTTCACCATTTACTGTAATATGTCTGTGAGATACTAATTGTCTTGCTCCACTTCTTGAAGGAGAAATACCCATTCTATAAACAACATTGTCTAAACGAGACTCACATAATTGAAGTAATACTTCACCTGTAATTCCTTTAGCAGAAGTTGCTCTTTTAAACATGTTTCTGAATTGCTTTTCTAAAATACCATAGGTATATTTAGCTTTTTGCTTTTCCATTAACTGAATAGAATATTCAGATTTTTTACCACGACGACGGTTGTTACCGTGTTGCCCTGGAGGGTAATTTCTTTTTTCGAAAGCCTTATCGTCTCCGAAAATAGCTTGTCCGAATTTACGGGCGATTTTAGTTTTAGGACCAGTATATCTTGCCATTTTAAATTGTTTTTTAAGAGTGATAAATGAATTAAGGTCTTAATCTTATCCTTCAAAAATCGTTGATCTCTTATTAATACTTGTTAATATTTTTCAGTTTGCAAATGTATAAAAAATAAACTAATATCAGCACATAAATGCGTGATATTAGTTTATTTAAAAATTTGAGTATGTTTTCTAATTAAGTAAATTAGATTTCTGAATAACAATTCAGATTACACTCTACGTCTTTTTGGTGGACGACAACCGTTGTGTGGTAATGGAGTTACATCAATGATTTCCGAAACTTCAATACCTGCATTATGTATAGATCTTATTGCAGATTCTCTACCGTTACCAGGTCCTTTAACGTATACTTTCACTTTCTTTAAACCAGCTTCTTTCGCTACTGCTGAAGCATCTTCTGCAGCTAACTGAGCAGCATATGGAGTATTCTTTTTAGAACCTCTAAAGCCCATTTTACCAGCTGATGACCATGAAATTACGTCACCTTTTTTATTTGTTAAAGAGATAATAATGTTATTAAAAGAAGCTGTAATATGTGCTTCTCCAATTGCATCTACTATAACCTTACGTTTTTTTGTACTTGCCTTTGCCATTTTATTTTTAGCTTTTAGTATTAGTTTATAGTCGCTAGAATCCTAAACCGTTAAATTTCAAACAGATTCTTTCCAACGTCTAATAGACTAAAGACTATGATTACTTAGTTACTTTCTTTTTGTTAGCAACTGTTTTACGTCTTCCTTTTCTTGTACGTGAGTTATTCTTAGTACGTTGTCCTCTTAAAGGGAGACCAACTCTATGACGGATACCTCTGTAACATCCAATATCCATTAATCGCTTAATGTTCATTTGTGTTTCAGAACGTAATTCACCTTCGATCTTAAAAGTACCAACAGTTTCACGGATTGCTCCAATTTCATCGTCAGTCCAATCTTGAACTTTTGTGTTTTCGTCAACTTTAGCGGCTGCTAAAATTTCTTTAGCTCTACTTCTACCTACTCCGTAGATATAAGTTAAAGAGATAACTCCTCTTTTCTGTTTTGGTATGTCTACACCTGCAATTCTTGCCATAATTACCCTTGTCTTTGTTTGAATCTAGGATTCTTTTTGTTAATGACGTAAAGTCTACCTTTTCTGCGCACCAACTTACAGTCTGCGCTTCTTTTCTTTACTGATGCTCTAACTTTCATCGTTTTAGTATCTATATGTTATGCGAGCCTTCGTTAAATCGTAAGGACTCATTTCTAATTTCACTTTATCACCTGGTAACAATTTAATATAATGCATACGCATCTTACCAGAGATATGTGCAGTCACTATATGACCATTTTCTAATTCAACACGAAACATAGCATTTGATAATGCTTCAATAATAGTTCCATCTTGTTCTATTGCTGCTTGTTTTGCCATAATTATTCTTATTGCGCCACAGCTTTTCTGTTCTTACCTGTTTTCATCAAGCCATCATAATGCTTATTTAATAAATAAGAATTAATCTGTTGCATAGTATCAATAGCCACACCTACCATAATTAATAGTGATGTTCCACCAAAGAATAATGCCCAACCTGCTTGCACGTTCATTAATTTCATAACAAATGCTGGAAAAATAGCAACTAAAGCTAGAAATATAGAACCTGGTAAGGTTATCTGTGACATGATTTTGTCTAAATACTCAGAGGTTTCTGATCCTGGACGTATACCTGGAATAAATCCACCGCTACGTTTTAAATCATCTGCCATTTTGTTTGTTGGTACTGTAATTGCTGTATAAAAGTAAGTAAACACTATAATTAATAAAGCGAAAATTAAATTGTACCAAAACCCAAACATATCAGCGAAGTTGGTTTGCATCCAAACTCCAGTACTTGTATCTTTTAACCAAGCAGAACCACCGATTAAACTTGGAACAAACATAATTGCTTGCGCAAAGATAATTGGCATTACACCAGAAGCATTAAGCTTTAATGGTAAAAACTGACGTGAACCAAAGACATTCTTTTCATATCCTCCAGTAGCCGTTCTTCTTGCGTACTGAACTGCAATTTTTCTCACCGCCATTACTAAGAATACAGATCCTAAAATAATTAATAGCCAGATTACCATTTCAATTAAAATCATCATAAATCCTCCGTTACCTTCTAATCTAGAAGCTGCGTTTTGAATAAATGACTGAGGCAATGTAGCAATAATACCTACCATAATTAATAATGAAATACCGTTACCAATACCTTTATCTGTAATTTTTTCTCCTAACCACATTGCAAATACACAACCTGTAACTAAGATAATTACTGAAGAAAAGTAAAACATATTTTCACTAAAACCGGGTACCAACATGGCACTCATTGATGTAGAACCAGATAATCCTGGTATACTAGCTAAATAACCAGGAGCTTGTACTAAACAAATACCGATGGTTAACCAACGTGTAATTTGAGTAATTTTTTTCTGGCCACTAGCCCCTTCTTTTTGAAGCTTCTGTAAATAAGGAATCGCAATACCCATTAATTGAACAACAATGGAAGCAGAAATGTAAGGCATAATACCTAATGCAAATACTGAGGCGTTAGCAAAAGCTCCACCTGTAAATGCATTTAACAACCCTAGTATACCACCATCCATACCAGCTTGTAAACCACCCAGTGCGTCTATATTAATACCAGGTAATACAACCTGAGCACCAAAACGATACACTAATAATAAACCTAAGGTTAAGATAATTCTATCCTTAAGCTCTGTGATTTTCCAAACGTTTTTTAATGTTTCTATTATTTTCATCCTATAATCTTATAAAGTTACAGCTTCACCACCAGCAGCTTCAATAGCAGCTTTTGCCGTAGCAGTAAATTTATGAGCAGTTACGGTTAATTTTGCTTTCAACTCTCCTCTTCCTAAGATTTTAACTAGTTCGTTTTTACCAACTAATCCTAGAGATAATAAAGTTTCAAAATCAACGGTATCATTGATTACTTTTTCATCTACCAACTTCTGAATCGTATCCAAGTTAATTCCTTGGTAATCTACTCTGTTAATATTTGTAAATCCAAATTTAGGAACACGTCTTTGTAATGGCATTTGACCACCTTCAAATCCTAATTTCTTAGAATAACCTGAACGTGACTTTGCCCCTTTGTGACCACGAGTCGCGGTTCCACCTTTACCAGAACCTTGTCCACGTCCAATACGTTTCCCCTGACTTTTTACTGAACCTTCTGCAGGTTTTAAATTACTTAAATCCATTGTTAAGTTATATTTTTAAGCTTCCTCTACAGAAACTAAGTGTTCAACTTTCTTAACCATACCAAGAATACTTGATGTAGCTTCGTGCTCTTTTACTTGACCAATCTTGTTAAGACCTAAAGCCTCCAATGTTTGCTTTTGTCTTTTTGTACGATTGATTGCACTTTTTACTTTAGTTACTTTGATCTTTGCCATCTTGTCCTTGATTATCCGTTAAATACTTTTTCAAGTGAAATACCACGTTCTTTAGCTACAGATTTAGCATCTCTTAATTGTAATAATGCATCAAATGTTGCTTTTACCACGTTGTGAGGGTTAGAAGATCCTTGTGACTTAGATAATACATCGTGTACACCTACTGCCTCAAGAACAACTCTTACCGCACCACCAGCAATAACTCCTGTACCAGGTGCAGCTGGAATGATGTTTACTCTAGCACCACCATACTTTCCTTTTTGCTCGTGTGGAATAGTACCATTAAGGATAGGAATTCTTACTAAGTTTTTCTTAGCATCTTCGATTGCTTTTGCAATTGCAGTAGCAACGTCTTTAGATTTACCTAAACCTTGTCCTACAACATTTGTTTCGTCACCTACAACAACAATTGCAGAAAAACCAAATGCTCTACCACCCTTTGTTACTTTAGTTACACGCTGAACGCCAACTAAGCGATCTTTTAATTCTAATCCGCTTGGTTTAACAAGCTCTGCGTTTTTATATTTTTGATACATAATGTCTTAAAATTTAAGTCCTGCTTCTCTAGCTCCTTCAGCTAATGATTTTACTCTTCCATGATATAAATAACCACCTCTATCAAAAGAAATAGTATCAACACCCGCTTTCTTTGCTTTTTCTGCTACAGATTTACCTACTAACGCAGCTATTTCTGTTTTGTTTCCTTCAGACTTTGCAATATCTTTATCTCTAGAAGATGCAGCAGCTAAAGTTTTACCAGTTACATCATCTACGATCTGAGCATAAATTTCTTTATTACTTCTAAAAACAGCTAATCTTGGTCTTGTTTCAGTACCAGATACTACCTTACGGATTCTGTTTTTTATTCTTATTCTTCTTTCGTTCTTTGTCAATGCCATAACTTAATTATTAAGCTGATTTACCTGCTTTTCTTCTAATTTCTTCACCAACAAACTTGATACCTTTTCCTTTGTAAGGTTCAGGTTTTCTAAAGCCACGGATTTTTGCAGCGACTTGACCTACCAATTGTTTGTCAAAAGACGTTAATTTAACTATTGGATTTTTACCTTTTTCTGAAACTGTCTCAACTTTTACTTCTGGAGCAATATCCAAAACAATATTGTGAGAAAATCCTACGGCTAAATCTAATTTTTGTCCTTGATTAGACGCTCTATAACCTACACCAACTAATTCTAATTCTTTGGTCCAACCTTTAGAAACACCTTCTATCATATTAGCAATTAATGCTCTGTAAAGACCATGTTTTGCTCTTAAATCTTTTTTATCAGAAGCACGCTCTAATGTAATAGTACCGTCTTCTAATTTAATCGTAACATCTGAATACTCTTGAGTTAATTCACCTAATTTACCTTTAGCGGTAATTACGTTGTCTTTAATCTCAACTGTAACACCTTCAGGAACTGTTATTGGGTTTTTACCTATTCTTGACATAATTTCCTGTTTTTAGTATACGTAACATAATACTTCACCACCTACATTTTCTCTCTGCGCTTGTTTTCCTGTCATCACTCCGTGAGACGTAGAAACAATTGCAATACCTAATCCATTAAGGATTCTTGGCATTTCTTTAGATGAAGCATACTTACGTAAACCTGGTTTACTGATTCTTTGAATTTTTTTGATAACTGACTCTTTAGTCTCTTTACTGTACTTTAAGGCAATTTTAATTGTTCCTTGTACTGTTGAGTCATCAAATTTATAACTTAAGATATATCCTTGGTCGAATAATATCTTAGTTATTTCTTTTTTTAAGTTAGATGCAGGTATCTCAACCACCCTGTGATTTGCCTTAACTGCGTTTCTAACTCGCGTTAAATAATCCGCTATTGGATCTGTGTTCATATGTATTAATTTGCGGTAGCGGTTTTCGACACTATTGTCAAACCTGAAACCAATTTATAATTTTACCAACTTGCTTTTCTAACACCAGGAATTAAACCTTGGTTAGCCATTTCTCTAAACATTACACGAGAAATACCAAATTGTCTCATGTAACCTTTTGGTCTTCCCGTAAGTTTACAACGGTTATGCTGACGTATAGGTGATGCGTTTTTTGGTAACTTTTGCAATGCTTCATAATCGCCAGCTTCTTTTAAAGCTTTACGTTTTTCTGCATATTTAGCAACCGTTTTAGAACGCTTAACCTCACGGGCTTTCATTGATTCTTTAGCCATAATTTAATTCTTTTTAAAAGGTAATCCTAGTTCTGTTAATAACGACTTCGCTTCCTTATCGGTTTCAGCTGAAGTCACAAATGTGATATCCATACCAGAAATTTTATTCACTTTATCAATGTCTATTTCTGGGAAAATGATTTGTTCTACAATACCTAAGTTGTAGTTTCCACGTCCATCAAAACCAGTAGCTTTAATACCGTTAAAATCTCTAACTCGTGGTAAAGCTGAAGTTACCAAACGATCTAAGAATTCATACATTTGCTCACCTCTTAATGTTACTTTGGCACCAATTGGCATTCCTTTACGTAACTTAAAAGACGCGACATCTTTCTTAGACATTGTTTGTATAGCTTTCTGTCCAGATATTTTAGTAAGCTCATCTACTGCGTGATCGATTAATTTCTTATCCGCAACAGCTGCACCCACACCTTTAGATATTACTATCTTAGTAAGCTTAGGTACTTGCATTACATTTTTATATCCAAATTCTTCCGTAAGAGCAGCAACAATTTTGTCCTTATACTCTTTTTTTAATCTTGCAACGTAAGCCATATTAAATTACTTCATTAGATTTTTTAGAAAATCTCACTTTATTATCTCCATCCATTTTATAACCAACTCTTGTTGTATCTCCTTTTGAAGTTAACAACGATAAGTTAGAAATATGAATAGATGCTTCTTTCTCTACAATACCACCTTGAGGATTTTGTGCACTTGGTTTAGTATGTTTCTTAACCATGTTTACACCTTCTACGATGGCTTTGTTCTTATCTAGTAATACTTTAAGTACTTTACCTTCTGACCCTTTGTGATCACCAGCAATTACTTTTACTGTATCTCCTGATTTTATTTTAAGCTTTGTCATTTTATTTATCAATTAAAGCACTTCTGGTGCTAATGATACTATTTTCATGAATTGTTTATCACGAAGTTCTCTTGCTACAGGACCAAAAACACGAGTTCCTCTCATCTCCCCTTGAGGATTTAAAAGTACACATGCATTATCGTCAAATCTAATGTAAGAACCATCTGGACGTCTTACTTCTTTAGCAGTACGAACTACAACTGCTGTAGATACAGCACCTTTTTTGATTTGCCCGTTTGGTGTTGCATCTTTAACAGATACCACAATCTTATCACCTACAGAAGCATACCTTCTTTTAGTTCCACCTAATACACGGATAGTTAATACTTCCTTTGCACCAGTGTTATCAGCTACTTTTAATCTTGATTCTTGTTGTAACATAATTACTTCGCTCTTTCAATTATTTCTACTAATCTCCAACATTTAGATTTACTTAAAGGTCGTGTTTCCATGATCTTTACTGTATCTCCTTCGTTGCAGTCATTTGTCTCATCGTGCGCAACATATTTCTTAGTTTTTAACACGAATTTTCCATACATAGGGTGTTTTACCTTCTTAACTTCAGAAACAACAATAGATTTCTCCATTTTGTTACTCGTTACGATCCCTATACGTTCTTTTCTTAAATTTCTTTTTTCCATCTTTCAGCAGAATACGATTATTGTACGTCTCTTTTAGTTAATTCTGTTGCCATTCTAGCTACTGCGCGACGTGCAACTCGTAACTGGATTGGGTTATCTAAAGGAGAAATAGTATGAGCCATTTTCAGGTCCGTATAACTCTTTTTAGATTCACTAAGTTTCTCTTGTAACTCAGCTGTTGAAAGCTGTTTAATTTCTGATTGCTTCATAATATCTTTCTATTAAGCTTCGTAATCTCTAGCTATGATAAACTTAGTTTTTACAGGAAGTTTTTGAGCTGCTAATCGAAGCGCTTCTTGAGCGGTTTCTAATGGCACTCCACTTATTTCAAATAACATACGTCCTGGTTTTACAACTGCTGCCCAATATTCTACAGAACCTTTACCTTTACCCATACGTACTTCAAGAGGTTTCTTTGTGATAGGCTTGTCCGGAAATATTTTAATCCATAACGATCCTTCTCTTTTCATATAACGAGTAGCGGCAATACGTGCTGCTTCTATTTGGCGTGCAGTGATAAATGACGCATCTAATGATTTAATACCGAAAGTTCCATTTGATAACAAATGACCTCTTCCCGCATTTCCCTTCATACGTCCTTTTTGCTGCTTACGAAATTTTGTTCTTTTAGGCTGTAACATTTTGTCTTTTCTTTAAAAAATTACTTTCTACGACGAGATTGGTTCTTGTTTCCACCACGTCCACCTTTACCTTTTTGTTGTTTAGATAAACCGACTAATGGAGAAAGTTCTCTCTTTCCATATACCTCGCCTTTCATTATCCAAACTTTGATGCCCAATCTACCATAAGTAGTATGTGCTTCTACTAAAGCATAATCAATATCTGCTCTAAAAGTAGACAAAGGAATACGTCCTTCTTTATAGTGTTCTGAACGTGCCATTTCAGCACCGTTTAAACGACCACTAATCTGAATTTTAATTCCTTCTGCATTCATACGCATGGCAGCTGCAATAGCCATCTTAATTGCACGTCTGTATGAAATTCGGCTTTCAATTTGACGAGCAACACTTGCTGCTACTAAATACGCATCGAGTTCAGGTCTCTTAATTTCAAAGATGTTCAATTGAACTTCTTTGCCAGTAATTTTCTTAAGCTCTTCTTTTAACTTATCTACTTCTTGTCCACCTTTTCCGATAATAATACCAGGTCTAGCAGTAGTTATAGTAACGGTTACAAGTTTAAGCGTACGCTCAATAATTACTCTACTTACACTAGCTTTAGATAGACGAGCATGAATATACTTTCTAATCTTATCGTCTTCGGCAAGTTTATCACCATAATCGTTTCCTCCGTACCAGTTAGATTCCCATCCTCTGATAATTCCTAAGCGATTTCCGATTGGATTTGTCTTTTGTCCCATATCTCTATCTTAGCTTTGTGTTTTATTGATTGCATCTACAACCACAGTTACGTGGTTAGATCTTTTTCTAATTCTGTGTGCTCTACCTTGAGGTGCTGGACGCAATCTCTTTAACATAGAACCACCATCTACTCTAATTTCTTTGATAAATAATTTAGCCTCTTCAACATCAGCATCTTCATTTTTAGCTTGCCAGTTTGCAATTGCAGACATTACAAGTTTTTCTAAACGACGAGACGCTTCTTTCTGACTAAATCTAAGAATCTGAAGAGCTTTCTCAGCCTTTTCTCCTCTTACTAAATCCGCTACTAACCGCATTTTTCTTGGAGATGTAGGACAGTTATTTAGCTTTGCAAAAGCAACCTGCTTTTTCTCGGCTTTAATAGCTTCCGCCATTTGTTTTTTACGACTTCCCATGATTCTTATTTTTTACCTTTATTCTTAGCACCTGCATGACCTCTAAACGATCTTGTTGGTGAAAATTCTCCTAATTTATGACCTACCATATTTTCAGTAACAAATACTGGAACAAATTGACGACCATTGTGAACTGCTATAGTTTGCCCAACAAAATCTGGAGAAATCATTGAAGCTCTAGACCAAGTTTTGATCACCGTCTTTTTGTTTGAAGCTACATTCTCTGCAACTTTCTTATCTAATTTATAGTGGATATAAGGTCCTTTTTTTAATGAACGTGCCATACTATCTTAATTATTTCTTTCTACGTTCTACAATATACTTATTACTCGCCTTTGTCTTAGAACGCGTTCTGTAACCTTTAGCAGGTACACCGTTTCTATTTCTTGGATGACCACCTGAAGATTTACCTTCACCACCACCCATTGGGTGATCTACCGGGTTCATCACTACCGGTCTTACTCTTGGACGTCTTCCTAACCATCTACTTCTACCTGCTTTACCAGATACTAACAATTGATGATCTGAATTAGAAATCGCACCAATAGTAGCCATACATGTTACTAAAATCATTCTAGTTTCACCTGATGGCAACTTCACAGTAGCAAATTTATCACCTCTTGCCATTAACTGAGCAAAAGCACCTGCACTACGCGCCATAACAGCACCTTGACCAGGACGTAACTCTATACAAGAAATAATTGTTCCTAATGGTATTTCACTTAAAGGCATTGCGTTTCCAATTTCTGGAGCGATACCCTTTTCACCAGACACTATATTTTGCCCTACTTGTAAACCATTTTGAGCAATAACATAACGTTTCTCACCATCTTGATAGTTTAATAAAGCAATAAATGCTGTTCTGTTGGGATCGTACTCAATAGTCTTAACTTCTGCAGGAACTCCCGCTTTGTTACGTTTGAAATCGATAATACGATACCTTTTCTTATGACCTCCACCCACTTGGCGTATGGTCATTTTTCCTTGACTGTTTCTACCACCAGATCTCTTTTTCGGAGCAAGCAAGCTTTTCTCCGGCTTATCAGTAGTAATGGCGTCAAATCCATTAACTACTCTAAATCGCTGACCTGATGTGATCGGTTTTAATTTTCTTACTGACATTAATGTCTAAAATTACATGTTAGTGTATAAATCTATTGTTTCACCTTCCGCCAGTTGTACAATTGCCTTTTTAACAGCATTTGTTTTACCATGTTGCACACCAGTCTTTGTAAACTTAGTCTTGCGATCTGGACGGACATTTATTGTACGAACCTTTTCAACAGAAACTCCATAAGCAGCTTCCACCGCTTTTTTGATTTCTACCTTGTTCGCCTTTGTGCTCACTTCAAATGCATACGCATTTAACAACTCACTTTGCATGGTTGCTTTTTCTGTGATTATCGGTTTTTTTAAGATACTCATCTGTTCTACTTACTTAAATTCGATTCAATTCCTTCTAATGCACTTTCAATTAGAATAACTTTATTAGCATTCATAATCTTATAAGTACTTAATTCTGAAGCAGTTACCACTTCAGAACCTTTAAAATTGCGTGATGACAAATATACATTATTATTTGTACCTCCCAACACAATAAGAGATTTTTTGTTTTCAACCTCTAAAGCCTTTAAAACATTAAGGAAATTTTTAGTTTTTGGTGCTTCAAAATTGAAGTCTTCCATCACTAAAATTGACTTATCATTTGCTTTAATACTTAGGGCTGACTTACGTGCTAATCGCTTTACGTTTTTATTTAATTTAAAACCGTAGTTTCTTGGTCTTGGACCAAACATACGACCACCTCCTCTAAATACACCAGACTTAATACTACCTGCTCTTGCAGTACCAGTACCTTTCTGTTTCTTTATTTTACGTGTACTACCAGAGATATCTCCTCTTTCTTTTGCCTTATGTGTACCTTGTCTTTGATTTGCTAAGTATTGCTTAACATCTAAATAGACAGCATGGTCATTAGGCTCTATAGCGAATACGTCTTTAGAAAGCTCTGCTTTTCTACCCGTATCTTTTCCGTTTATATCTAAAACTGCTACCTTCATTACTTCTCAATGATTACATAAGAATTCTTGTGACCAGGAACACATCCCTTTACCACTAGCAAGTTCTTTTCTGGAACCACTTTGTAAACTCTTAAATTTTGAACTTTTACTGTTTCACCACCCATTCTTCCGGCCATCTTCATTCCTTTGAATACTCTCGCAGGATAAGAAGCTGCACCAATAGAACCTGGAGCTCTTAAACGGTTGTGCTGACCATGTGTCGCTTGACCTACACCACCAAATCCGTGACGTTTTACTACACCTTGAAAACCTTTACCTTTAGAAGTCCCTGCGATATCTACAAATTCTCCTTCAATAAATTGCTCTACTGTGATAGCATCACCTAACTTGTACTCCGAATCAAAACCTTTGAATTCAACAACTTTGCGTTTTACAGAAGTACCCGCTTTTTTAGCATGACCTAAGTCTGCTTTAGTAGCGCTTTTTTCTGTCGCGTCATCGAAACCTAATTGAAGGGCAGAATAACCATCCACTTCTTCAGTTCTGACTTGGGTAACGATACATGGTCCAGCTTCGATTACTGTACATGGAATATTCTTTCCATTTTCATCGAAAATGCTGGTCATACCGATTTTCTTTCCAATTAACCCAGACATATTTATATATATTAATTATTACTATTTGTTATTCAAAATTCAAGGCTGAAAAATACGTTTCAGCCTTGAATTGTATTTTTTCCCGTTTTTCCTTCGCTCGCAGCTTAGGACATGTTAGCGTGTAATTACACCTTGATCTCAACTTCTACTCCACTTGGTAATTCAAGCTTCATTAAAGCATCAATTGTTTTAGAAGATGAAGAGTAAATATCTAATAAACGCTTATAAGAGCTTAATTGAAATTGTTCTCTAGACTTCTTATTTACGTGTGGTGAACGCAATACAGTGAAAATCTTTTTGTGTGTTGGTAAAGGAATTGGCCCTGTTACAACTGCACCTGTACTTTTTACTGTTTTTACAATCTTATCAGCAGACTTATCCACCAAGTTGTGATCGTAAGATTTTAATTTTATTCTGATTTTTTGACTCATTTTCTTAAGATTTACGATTCAACTCCTTTAGCTGCTTTGATTACTTCTTCAGATATATTTGAAGGTGTTTCAGCATAGTGAGAAAATTCCATTGTTGATGTTGCTCTACCTGAAGATAATGTTCTTAATGTTGTAACATATCCAAACATTTCAGATAATGGAACAGTAGCTTTTACAGTTTTTGCACCAGCTCTATCTCCCATGTCACTTACTTGACCTCTTCTTCTATTTAAATCTCCAACAATATCACCCATGTTTTCTTCAGGTGTAATTACCTCAAGCTTCATGATTGGCTCCATTATTACAGCTTTTGCAGCTTTTGCAGCATTTTTAAATCCTAATTTTGCAGCCAACTCAAAAGATAGTTGATCCGAATCCACATCGTGGTAAGATCCATCCTTAAGTGTAACTTTCATAGCATCTACTTCGTAACCTGCTAAAGGACCATTGACCATAGCCATTTTAAATCCTTTTTCAATAGAAGGTATAAATTCTTTAGGAACGTTACCACCTTTTATTTCAGATACGAACTCTAAACCTACTTTTCCTTCTTCTGCTGGCTCTACTGTAAATACAATATCAGCAAACTTACCACGACCACCAGATTGTTTCTTATAAACTTCTCTATGATCAGCAGCTCTTGTGATAGCTTCTTTATATTCTACTTGTGGTTGACCTTGGTTAACCTCAACTTTAAATTCTCTTTTTAAACGATCTACAATAATATCTAAGTGAAGCTCACCCATACCTGATATAATTGTTTGTCCTGATGACTCATCAGTTCTCGCTGTAAATGTAGGATCTTCTTCAGCTAATTTAGCTAAAGCCATCCCCATTTTATCAACATCTGCTTTAGTTTTAGGCTCAACCGCGATACCAATTACCGGATCAGGGAAATCCATAGATTCTAAAACGATAGGATGTTTTTCATCAGACATGGTATCACCAGTCTTAATATCTTTAAATCCTACTGCAGCTCCAATATCTCCTGCTTCAATAAAATCGATAGCATTTTGTTTGTTAGAGTGCATTTGATAGATACGAGAGATACGCTCTTTCTTACCTGAACGGTTATTTAAGATATAAGAACCAGCATCTAAACGACCAGAATACGCTCTAAAGAATGCTAAACGCCCTACGAAAGGATCTGTAGCAATCTTAAACGCTAAAGCTGAAAACGGCTCATCTACTGAAGGCTTACGTCTTTCTTCTGCATCTGTATCTGGATTAGTACCAATTACACTATCTCTATCTAAAGGTGATGGTAAATAACGACATACAGCATCTAATAAGAACTGAACACCTTTATTCTTAAATGAAGAACCACATACCATTGGTATAATAGCCATATCCATTACAGCAGCTCTAAGTGCAGCGTGCACTTCTTCTTCTGTAATAGAATCTTCATCTTCCATGAACTTCTCTAATAAGTTCTCATCGTAACTTGCAACTTCTTCGATTAATAAAGCACGGTATTTACGTACTTCATCTTTCATATCTTCAGGAATATCAACAACGTCGAAAGTAGAACCATAGTTATCATCATGCCATACGATAGCTCTATTTTTAACTAAATCTACAATACCTTTAAAGTCCATCTCATCACCAATGTTTAATACAATTGGCACTGCGTTAGACTTCAACATATCTTTAACCTGCTGACAAACTCCTAAAAAGTCAGATCCTTGACGGTCCATTTTATTAACGAATCCAATTCTTGGAACTTTATAATTATCCGCTAGTCTCCAGTTAGTTTCAGATTGTGGCTCAACACCATCAACTGCACTAAATAAGAATACTAAACCATCTAATACACGTAATGAACGGTTAACTTCTACCGTAAAATCCACGTGACCAGGAGTATCAATAATGTTAAAATGGTAATCCTGAGCATCTGCTGTTGGCTGACCATTTTCTTTAGGGAACGTCCAGTCACAAGTTGTAGCTGCAGAAGTAATTGTAATACCTCTTTCCGCTTCTTGCTCCATCCAGTCCATTGTAGAAGCACCATCATGCACTTCTCCAATTTTGTGTGAAACACCCGTATAAAAAAGAATACGCTCTGTTGTTGTTGTTTTACCAGCATCAATATGAGCTGCAATTCCTATATTTCTTGTAAGTTTTAAATCTCTTGCCATTTCTTAAAATCTAAAGTGTGAGAATGCTTTATTTGCTTCTGCCATCTTATGAGTATCTGTTCTTTTCTTAACAGCTGCCCCTTCTTCTTTAGCTGCAGCTAATACTTCTGCGGCCAAACGTTGCGCCATAGATTTTTCGTTTCTTTTACGCGAAAAGCTAATTAACCATTTCATCGCAGTAGAAACCTTACGATCTGGACGAATCTGCATTGGAATCTGGAATGTAGCACCACCAACACGACGACTACGCACTTCTACGTGAGGCATCACATTTGATAAAGCTTCTTTCCAAATCTCTAAAGCTGTTTTTTCGTCATCATTCTTTTTCTGTTCAACAATATCAATTGCATCATAGAATACTTTAAAAGCTACAGACTTCTTACCGTCCCACATCATCATGTTAACAAAACGTGTTACTAACTGATCATTGAATTTTGGATCTGGTAAAAGCGGTCTCTTTTTTGCTGCTCTTTTTCTCATGTCTTCTTCTTAAAGTTTTTAATTACTTCTTAGGGCGTTTTGCACCATACTTAGATCTACGCTGTGTTCTTCCTGATACACCTGCTGTATCTAAAGCACCACGAACGATGTGATATCTAACTCCTGGTAAATCTTTTACCCTTCCACCTCTAACCAATACTATCGAGTGCTCTTGTAAATTGTGACCTTCTCCACCAATGTATGCATTTACTTCGTTTCCGTTTGTTAAACGAACCCTTGCCACCTTACGCATTGCTGAGTTAGGTTTCTTAGGTGTCGTTGTATAAACACGAGTACATACACCACGTCTTTGAGGACACGAATCTAAAGCAGCCGATTTACTCTTCTTGGTTATTTTGGCTCTTCCTTTTCGTACTAATTGTGAAATTGTTGGCATATATTTCTATATAAAATTTTATTAATCCTCACTTTTGAGGGGTGCAAATGTACTAATTAATATCTATTATTCAAATACTTGAGAATTAATTTTTAAAAGATTTACAAACTTTAATTCCTTCACTATATAATATCGCTTATTTTTACGTTACTATAAGACTAGTTTTATATCGTATTCATGTCGTTTTACTGCCGTATTATTTTTACTACATTTCTTTTGATACTCGTAAGTGAGAGCATGGCGCAATCTATTCATCTAAAGATTTCTGGTGAAAACAACCTCTCAACCACACTTATCGACTCAATAGGTTACAAAGACACATTTAATAACTACAAAGGGATACAAACGGAAATTAAAGTACTTTCAAAAACTTTAAGTAAACTCGGCTATATTGATAATACGATTCGTAAAGTGATAAGAAAAAATGATTCTCTCTTTGAAGCTCATTTTTTTATTGGAAAAAGAGTACCTAGAATAAGAATTTATTATGATGCAACTTTTAACACCGAATTATTAAATGACATTTCTTATAATTCAACTCATAGATTTTTTGACTTAGACATCGCTGAAGTAGAACCGTATTTAAAAAACTTAAATACTAGAATGGCTTCTGAAGGTGACCCATTTTCGTCCTTACAACTTATAAATGTATCTAAATTAAACTCTGATTTAATTGAGGCCGATTTAGAAATTATTTCTAATAAAAAAAGGCAATTAGATAAAATAATAATTAAAGGTTACGAAAAATTCCCGAAGTCTTATATAAAACATTATATGAAGTTGAAAACAGAAAAATCTTTCAACCTAAATGCTATAAGAGACAAAATAGATTTATTAAGTGAATTGCGTTTTGCCTCTAAAATTAAAGAACCAGAAGTATTATTTACCCAAGACTCTACAACACTATATATATATGTAGAAAAAACTAAAACCAATAATTTTGACGGCTTCCTAGGCTTTGGCTCCAATGAAAACACCAATAAACTTGAGTTTGACGGGTATATAGACCTAAGGCTAATTAACAATTTAAACTACGGTGAAACGCTGAACCTTTTTTACAAAAGTGATGAAATAGATCAGCAAACATTTAATGTCGATGCAGATTTACCTTATCTATTTAACTCTCCAATTGGATTGCAAGTTGGACTTAATATTTTTAGAAAAGATTCTACATTTTTAACAGCCAAACAATATGCGAAACTAAATTATTTGGTAAACGCGAAGCACAAAGTAGGTATCGGAATTAACACAACCACATCTACCAATTTGCTCGAAAATGATACAGACATCCTTAACGATTACAAATCCAATTATTACACGGTTCATTACAACTATACAAAACCTCAATTTTACGACCCATTATTTCCTGTGAATTTTTGGTTCGACTTTTCTTCAGGGTTTGGAAACAGAACCGATGATATTGCCTCCCAAAAGCAAAGCATATTTACCATAGATACATATAAGGTATTTAATCTTAATTTAAGAAATAGCATTTACGCAAGACTAAACGGTGCTACGCTCGTTTCCGATAATTATTTAGATAATGAAATGTTTCGATTTGGCGGTATTAACTCTATCAGAGGATTCGAAGAAAACAGCTTAGTTGCAAATCTATACGGCGTATTAAGCACGGAATACCGTTACCGTTTAGGCTCTGCACTATATATACACTCAGTACTAGATGCTGCCTATTTTGAAAATAAACTTACAGAAAGCAAGGAGAAACTTTTTGGTTTTGGATTTGGCCTAGGTTTACTTACCAATGCAGGGCTATTTCGTTTAAATTATTCTAGCGGAAAAACAGAAAACCGACAATTTAAATTATCGGATTCTAAAGTGCATTTAAGTTTGACAGCTACCTTTTAAGAGAAAAACTTACATCACCTATTTTAGCAGTACAAAAAATAATCACGTAGGCCTTGAATTGGACAGGCTTCCACATTATATCGACATCTTAATTTATAAACATATATTGAATAATAATAGGTTTTTTAACAAAATTTTATCAAATTTGATAACAATCACATTTAATCTATAACAATATGAAAACAAACTACACAGGAATTTTCACACTTTTATTAGTGGTTTTTGCTCAATTAGTATTTGCGCAAGAAAAAACAATTTCAGGGGTGGTATCCGATGAGAGCGGACTACCCTTACCCGGAGTAAATATCGTTATTAAAGGAACAACATCGGGAACTCAAACAGACTTTGATGGTAAATTCTCTATTGCAGCTAATGTAGGCGACACTATCGTTATTAGTTATATAGGTCTTAAAACTGAAGAAGTTAAAGTAGGTGACTCAAATATCATTAATGTAACATTATCAGAAGATTCTTCCACGTTAGATGAAGTCGTTGTCGTTGCCTTTGGAACCTCGAGTAGAGAAGCATTTACAGGATCTGCAAGTGTCATTGGAGAGAAAGATTTAGCATTAAGAAGTGTTACCTCTCCTATTGCTGCTATTGAAGGTAGAGCAACAGGTGTTCAATTTACGTCACCTTCTGGACAACCAGGTTCTTCTCCTAATATCGTAATACGTGGAGTTGGAACGTTAAATGGATCTTCAAGCCCTCTATATATAGTTGACGGTATACAGTTTGAAGGAGCATTGAGCACTATTAATCAAGAAGACATTGAATCTTTTACAATTCTTAAAGATGCTGCATCAACATCCTTATATGGGTCTCGAGCTGCTAATGGTGTTGTACTAATAACCACAAAAAGTGGAACAAAAGGAAGAATTAAAACGAATGTATCAGTGCAAACTGGTTACGTAACAAATGCTATACCTGAATATGATTATATAGGTCCTGGCCAGTACTACGAAACCATGTGGGAGGCACTAAAAAACTCAAGTGCTGCAGGTGGAGATCCTGTATTTGCCTCAGAAAATATTTATAACCAATTAGGTTATAACCCCTTCAATGTTTCTAACGATCAAATTGTTGGAATTGACGGAAAATTAAATCCGGATGCTCAGGTTATTTACAAATCTTTAGACTGGTATGATGTTTTACGCAGAACGGGAGTAAGAACTAACTACAATGTTAATGTAGCAGGTGGAGGAGATAATCACAAAATATTTTTCTCTACGTCTTACTTAGATGAAGATGGCTACGTCGTAACATCAGACTATAATCGCCTAACAACTAGACTAAATGCAGATTTTAATGTTAATGATTGGTTAACAATGGGCGGTAGTGCTAATGTTACTATATCAGAGTCTAACGGTCCTGCTAACGGAGGTGAAGGAAGCATAGCAAATCCCTTTAGTTTTGCTAAAAATATTGGATCTATCTACCCTGTATACGTAAATGATTTAGACGGAAACTTAGTCAGAGATGTCTCTGGTAACCCTGTTTATGATAATGGATCTGGATATCCAGAATACAACATTGGATCTAGACCAACTAATCAAGATCGTCATGCATTACAAGAACTTGTTTTAAATGACGAAAACAATCAAAATAACACATATGGTTTTAGATATTATGCAGATGCAAAAATACTAGAAGGTTTAAACTTTAAAGTAAACTACGGTAGAGATATTAATGAAGGTATAAATAAAAGTTACGAAAATAACATCATTGGAGATGCGCAGCCAACCGGCAGATATGCAGAAGTAAGATTTAGAAGAGAGGTTGAAAATTTCAATCAAATTTTAACGTATTCTAATTCTTTTGGTAGCGTACACAATGTTGATATTACGGCAGGACATGAGAGTTTTGATAGAACATACACCAGTAATAATGCTACAGCTATAACACAAGTTGTCGAAGGCATTTATGAATTTGATAATTTCTCTGAACCTGTAAGCTTAGGAGGAGCAACAACAAACAAAACTCTAGAAGGTTACTTTTTAAGAGCTAATTACAACTACGATGATAAGTATTATTTAAGTGCTTCCGTTAGAAGAGATGCGTCTTCTGTATTCGACAAACAGTCAAGATGGGGTACTTTTTATTCTGTAGGCGCTTCATGGCGAATAGATCAAGAAAAATTTATGGATAATGTGAGTTTTATCGATAAATTAAAAATTAGAGCATCTTACGGTGAAGTAGGAAATGATAACTTATTAGACTTTTTCTTATCTCAACCTAGATATGGGTTAACATCCAATGCTGCTGATCCTGCATTGGTATGGCAAGAGATTGGTAATGCAGATTTACAATGGGAAACATCATCGAGTTATGACGTAGCATTAGAATTTACACTATTCAATAATTTTATTGACGGTTCTTTTGAATATTATAAGAAGAACTCTACAGACCTATTATATGATTTACCAATAGCATTAAGTAATGGGTTAAATGAATTCCCAACAAATGTAGGTGATATGTATAATTCAGGTTTTGAAATTGGATTAACAGCACATCTTGTGAATAAAGAGGATTTCAGATGGGATTTAACGCTACAAGGTTCAACATTTAAAAACGAAATAACTGCACTTCCTGACCCATTTATAAATGGCTCAAAACGCTGGGAAACAGGACGTTCGCGTTATGACTTTTACTTACTCCATACAGCTGGTGTAGACCCTGACAATGGAGATCAATTATTTTACATGTTTGAGTTAGATGATGATGGTAACAGTGTTCCTGTATTTGATGCCAATGGAGTTCAAGAAACGACTAACGACTGGCAGGAAACAGAAAGAGCATATACTGGAGATAGTTCAATACCAGACTTTTTAGGTTCTATATCCAACAGTTTAAGTTATAAAGGATTTTCTTTAGACTTCTTAATTACATATGGTATTGGCGGTAAGGTATTAGATAATGGCTATTCTGCAATGATGCATAGTGGTACTTACGGTCGTTCTTTTCACCCAGATATCTTAAACGCATGGAGAGAGCCAGGCGATATAACTGACGTGCCAAGATTACAAAATGGAAATAGCGATTTAGTACAAACTCAATCAACAAGATTCTTAACAGACGCATCGTTTTGGTCTTTAAAAAATGTTAACCTTGGATATACTTTTGATAACAAACTTACCGAAGCCCTTAAAATGGATAACTTAAGATTATACGTATCGGGTGAAAACTTATATCTTAAAAGTAAAAGAACAGGTTTAGATCCTCAATACAATTTATCAGGTACAGGTTCAGGAAATGACTATAGTCCTAGCAGGATTTTCTCTCTAGGATTAAATGTTTCATTTTAATTAAACTAATTTAAATATATATATCATGTTAAGAAAAATAAAAATAACACTACTAGTGGGTATTGCCCTAACTGTAGCCTCGTGTGAGGAAGATTTCTTGGAAACATCACCAACAGATGCCATATCTTCTAATGACGCCTTAGCTACCGCCGACAATATGGCGTTAATACTTAATGGACTGCATCGTTTACAATACGCGCAACCACAAACATTAATATCTGGAGGTGACAGCTACAGATCTGGTAACCATTACTGGGTACCTTTAGGAGACAATTTAGGAGGTGGATTAATCCACTCTGCATCTGCCAACAATTTAGGATGGCAAGATGAAGCAAGATGGACGTCTCATACGCAACAAACCTCACTTACCACAGAACAATTATGGTATCAGCGCTACCACGTTATTGCGAGCACCAATGCTATTATTAATAAAGCGACAGACGGAAGTATTCCAGAAGATGACAGATTGAGAGAAATTTTAGGACAAGCTTATACTTACAGAGCATTTGCTTACCATGATTTAGTGACGCATTATGCAAAAGGCTATTTAATTGGGAACCCATCTACAGACCCTGGAGTACCTTTATTATTTGCTTCTGAAGCACCTTTTGAAAGTGAAGCAAGATCTACAGTACAAGAGATTTATGACCAATGTAGATCTGATATCAATACTGCTATTTCATATTTTGAAAATGCAACACCAAGACAAACGGGAGATGCAAAATATAAATCACAACTCAATATAGACGTAGCCTACGGGATTAAAGCACGTATAGCATTAGCTAGTGGTGATTGGAGTACAGCAGCTAGTGCAGCAGCAGCCGCTCGACAAGATTACCCATTAATGGGAGAAGATGATTATAAATCTGGATTTAACACAAACAACTTATCTGAAGTCATTTGGGGAAGTAATAATATAGGTACCGAAACGACCTATTTCCGATCATACTTTTATTTAGCTAGTAATACCTTTAATGGTAGCCAGGTTAGAAACAATCCTAAATTAATTGACAAAAGATTGTATAATCAAATTCCAGACACAGATTACAGAAAAGACTTATTCTTAGCAGATGCTCCTAACACTAATACTTCTGCTGCTAATGGTGAAGGAGGATTTGGTAATGACCCTAATTATACAGACGAAGATGTATTTAATGATAGAAGAGATGCTATTCGCTCTCAATATGGTTTATCTTCTAGCTTTAATTTACACCCTTATATGCATGTTAAATTACGAAATGCTAATCCAGGAACAACAGATCCTGATGATATTATTTATATGCGTTCTTCGGAAATGTACTTAATAGAGGCAGAAGCTTATGCAATGATTCCAAACATTCCTGCAGCACAAACAGCATTACAAACTTTAGGTGGAGCAAGAGATTCAGAGTTTGACGCTTCAGTTTTCACTACTCAAGCGAGTTTAATGGAACAGATTAAGTTTCAACGTGGTGTAGAATTATATGGAGAAGGCTTTACGTATTCAGATAAAATTCGTTGGGACGAAGGTATAGATCACGGAGCTAATGGAGGTTCTGGTGCTTCTGAAACCCTATATCAAGACGGGTTCATTCAGGCAAAGCCTTCAGTAAATGATGCTTGGATTTGGAAAATCCCTCAAGCTGAAATTGATGCTAACCCAAATTTAACATCAGGTGATCAAAATTAATAAACAAGATTAATGGATTTTAATTAATATCATGAAATCTCCATCAGTAATATGCTGTTGGAGATTTTTTAATTTAAAAATGCATAGCATTAATTAATTATAAATTTCTTTACATAACTTTACCCCATGAAAAACGAAACCACCATTTTTGGAACTAGAGCCATTATTGAAGCCATAAAATCTGGAGAAACAATTGATAAAGTTTTTATGCAAAAAGGCTTACATGGTGAATTGTTTCAAGAGTTAGAACAGGCCATACGAGCTGGAGGCATTAATTCATCATACGTTCCGGTTGAAAAATTAAATCGATTAACGCGTGGAAATCACCAAGGTGCTGTTGCTCAAATATCTCCAATTGAATTCCATGATATCGACGACTTAGTGATGCGAGTTATTGAATCTGATAAAACTCCTTTGTTCCTTTTATTAGATCAATTAAGCGATGTTAGAAATTTTGGAGCTATTGTTAGAACAGCAGAATGTACTGGTGTGAATGGTATAATTATTCAGAAAAAAGGTGGTGCTCCTATTAATGGAGATACTATAAAAACAAGTGCTGGTGCTATTTTTAAAATACCCATTTGTAAAGTTGACCATATAAAAGATGCCGTTTTTCATATGCAGTCTTCAGGAATTAAAGTAATTGCTGCCACTGAAAAGGCAAAAGACTATGTTTACGATGTTTCGTTTAAAGAACCATGTGCCATAATTATGGGATCTGAGGGTAGAGGTATCAATCCTTCCGTATTAAAAATAGTAGACAACCAAGCCAAACTTCCGATACTAGGTGAAATAGAATCTTTAAATGTTTCAGTAGCTTGTGGAGCATTCTTATATGAAGCGGTTAGGCAACGTAGTTAATTTTTATCGAAAATTGTAACATTGAAATTACTTAAATTATTTATTAACTCGAGTTACATGAGGTGATTTTGAGCCTCTAAAATTCAGTCTTCCTTTTTCTTGTAAATATAATTGATACTTGGAGCTCTATTTAATTTAGATTCAATTTCGCTTTCAGTTTCATTTTCAGTTTCGACCTCTGGTTCAAACTCAATAAAATTTCCGTTTTCATCAAAATGCTTCATAAACGGATCTTCTTCTTCGTTGTAATCGGGCTCTTCCCATGTGTAACGTTCAGGTTTAGCAACTTGTTTTCTAAATATTAAAGCAAATACCAATCCTGTAATTAAACCACTGAGATGACCTTCCCAAGACATACCACTTTTTATGGGAAAAACGTACCAAATCATACTTCCATACAGAAAAATAACTACTAATGACAAAGCTATAAGTCTATAATGTTTTGCAAAAATACCTTTAAAAAACATAAAGCTAACTAAGACATATACTAACCCACTTGCACCAATATGATTTCCTGAACTCGCAATAAACCACGTCATAAATCCAGAAAGTAAAATACCAAATCCAATAACTTTCCATGCTATTTTATTATAGAAATAAAATAATGCCACAGTGAGAACAAAAAGAGGAATAGAGTTATTATAAATATGATGTATGTCTCCGTGCAGAAACGGACTCGTTACGACTCCTATAAGTCCTTCTAATTTCTGTGGCCTAATGCCATAAGCTCTTATACCACTATCAATCCGTACTTGATACCAAAACACCAACCAATTAGCGAACAATATCAGCAATGGATAGATGATGATATTGTTAGAGTATTTAAAGTGTTGTGGTGTACTCATATTCAAATTTAGAGAAAGTCTTTCAAATTTGTAACCAAAATTGAATTGTATGAAATAATGGCAGAAACACAAAATCATATTCAATGTAATTTTAATATGATTTTCATTGATTTCGTTAATCCATCACAAAAGCATTTTGTAATTTTGAAGCATGAATACTCCATTAGCAGAACGTTTACGACCTCACACATTAGACGACTATTTAAGCCAACAACATTTAGTTGGTAAGGATGGTATGTTGTATCAACAAATTAAAAGTGGAGTTATTCCTTCTATGATTTTTTGGGGACCACCTGGTATAGGAAAAACAACATTATCTCATATTATCGCCAACGAATCTGAGCGTCCTTTCTTTAAACTTAGTGCTATTAATTCTGGGGTTAAAGATATTAGAGAAGTCATAGATAAAGCTAAGAAAAGTGGAGGTTTGTTTACTGCAAAAAATCCGATTTTGTTTATTGACGAAATCCACAGATTTAGTAAATCGCAACAAGATTCCTTATTAGAAGCTGTTGAAAAAGGATGGGTAACATTAATTGGAGCAACCACAGAAAATCCGAGTTTTGAGGTTATTTCTGCATTATTATCAAGATGTCAAGTCTATACATTAAACGCCTTTAGCAAAACAGATTTAGAAGCTTTATTAGAACGTGCTATTAAAGAAGATACCTTACTTTCAAAATTAAATATCGAATTAAAAGAAACGGAAGCCTTATTGCGTTTATCTGGAGGTGACGCTAGAAAACTACTTAATATTTTTGAATTGTTAGTCGCTTCTTTTGAAAGTGATGCTATTGTAATTACTAATGATTTAGTTACTAAACAAGTGCAAAATCAAGCCGCTCGTTATGATAAAACGGGAGAGCAACACTATGACATTATTTCTGCTTTTATAAAATCGATTCGAGGTAGTGATCCAAATGCTGCTGTGTATTATTTAGCCCGAATGATTGAAGGTGGTGAAGATGTAAAATTTATAGCAAGGCGCTTATTAATTTTAGCCAGTGAAGATATTGGTAACGCCAACCCAACAGCTTTGGTTATTGCAAACAACACATTTCAGGCGGTATCAGTCATTGGAAACCCTGAATCTCGAATAATCTTAAGTCAATGTGCCACCTATTTAGCTAGTTCTCCTAAAAGTAATGCAGCTTACGAAGCTATTGGTAAAGCGCAACAATTAGTTAGAGAAACTGGAGATTTATCAGTTCCTATTGCTATGAGAAACGCTCCGACTAAACTGATGAAAGAATTAGGATATGGAGATAATTATAAATACTCTCACAACTACGAAAATAATTTTGCCGCACAAGAATTTCTACCTAAAGAAATAGCCAACACTAAATTGTATAATCCCGGGAACAATGCCAGAGAGCAAGCCCAACGCAACCATCTTAAAATGCTTTGGAAAGATAAATATGGATATTAATTATCAGTTGTTGGTATAGTTTAAAATTTAATATTTAACACCTTTTCTGTGGTAGTTTTCTCATCGTTTTCAGAATAAATCCATTGTCCATCTTTCTTAAAAACAATGGCATCTTTATCCTTGACAATAAAGACTTCTTTTGCTGAAGACTTCAATAAAATCATTACAATTCTTGGTTCTGAATTTACAAGCTGATAACCATTGAGAATAGATTGTGCATAATAAATCTCTGCGCCTAAATTACGAGGTGCTTCAACCTCCTTTGTTATCTCTTCTTTTTTAGGAGTAGTTTGAGAAACTACCTTTGCTGACTGCATTGGTTTTTCGTCTATTTGAGGTTCTGGCTTGGACATATTATTTGCAACACCCTTGCCTTCATACTTGTAGTCTAAATTTTGGAATGTTTCAAAAGCATCTCTTAAGGCTTCGTGGTACGCTTTTTTAAATTCCTTTATACGAGATTCTCCTATTTTGGATCTCATAATTTCTTCGTTATAACAATCTTTCAAAATGATTTCTAACTTGGTTTTAAACATACCACCTTCATCATTAGATACATCAGCTGTAAGCGCTAAACAACGGTCCTTTTTTAAATCTTCCGAAAGTTCATCAATAGAATAAGCTTTATAGCCATATTTATTAAAAAGAAATTTTGTTAATGAATTCAATTGGTATTGGTCATCGCTTTTAGAAAACTCAAATGCATTTGGTATTATAATATATTTATAATCATTTAAGCTTTTTTGTGCATTGCCGTATAAAGCATAAAGGACAATTAAAGTGGTGAAAATTATTTTCTTAAACATGATTTTATTTTTAAAGGTGATTAATAATCATTTTTAAATTCGTAATGCGTTTAAAACGATGATTTGTATGGCAATTTTTATAATCGAAATGAATAGTATCCATACCAATATTATGAGCTCCTTCGATATCAGCCTCAATATTATCACCAATCATTATACTCTCATTGGCATTTGCTTTAGCTAACTCCAAGGCAAAGTTAAATATTTTAGGATTGGGTTTCTTTACTCCTACCATTTCAGAATTTGTTATGGTATTAAAATACTTTTTAATCTTAGAACTTACTAATTTTTTCTCTTGTGCTTCTTCAAATCCATTGGTAATGATATGCAATTGATATCTTTCTTTTAAATAACCTAAGATTTCATACGTCCCTTCAAACACATGGTTAAATGAGGTTAACTCATCAATATAAGCGTTAGATAAAAGGTTTATAAGATCATCTTCTACACTAACACCTATTCCTTCGAAGGATTTTTTTAATCTTCCGTAACGCAATGCCGATTTGGTTACTTTCTCTTCTCTATAAAGTTTCCAGTATTCGAAATTAATAGGTTCATAAACTTGTAAAAAGTCATTTAAATCGATATCAATATTATTTGTTTTAAATATCTTTTCAAAAGTTAATCCAGAATTTTTATCAAAATCCCAAAGTGTATGATCCAAGTCAAAAAAAATATGCTTTATAGCCTTTGTCATTCTGCAGATTCTAAAATTAAATTAAATAGTGATCTATAACCTTTCCAACGGTCTAAATCACTAAAACTATAATTATGAAATACAGTTGTAAACGTCCCATTAACAGCTTTCACTTCATTAATTATTTTTTGTAAATGCTCTGTCTTATCAAGTAACGAATTATATTTTAACAACCCAAAATCGAGACAGTGATAAGGATTAATTTGCAAAGGAGTTTGCACCTCATAATCCAAATCATAAAACTGAAAAGGCGTACATGTACCAGCTCTAAAACCCAACGTATTTATATAGCCCATGGTATAATCTTGATGAATTTCTAATTCCACCAAATTTCGATACGAGGTTGGTAAATTCAATTTCGAAAACGAGTGACGTACCGCTTTTAAGTCGGTATGCGTTATAGATTCCATTTTAAGTTTTTCCTTTTTTAAAATAGAAATATCTGTTAGCGAAAAGTAAGACGCCTTTAAACCGACATCGCAATAATCGGCCACAGATTTAATTAGAGAAATAAAATCCTTTTTATTGGTATTTATATTTTTATCATATGTTGAATAATCTCCGATTAAAAATAGTACGGTAAATTTAAAGTTGTGTTGTTTTTGCCTCCTTATAATCCACTTAAACGTATCGTAAGGATCGCGTTTAAAACCAAAAAGTACCAAATAACGAAAATACAATTGTTTTAAGCGTAAACGTCTAAGATCATTTAAGGTGCCACCTATAGTTCTCAAAAAGCCTTTATTTTTAAAGTAATAAGCCATGGGCACATCTATAACTGGCTGAACGCCGTACGATCTTTCTGGAAACTCATAATTTGGAAAGCGTTCACTTAAAACAGCTTTAAGTTTATAAGCCCAAATATCTACAACAGGTTGCTGCAAAAATTTATTTATAAATGCTAAGCTTTCTGAAGCTAAAAACCGACCATAATCATCCTTAACATGTGGCAGATACTCTTCATATCTACTAAGTAAATAAAATGCTGCTGCAAAAATATCGAAAGGCAAATCACTTCGTTCTCCTGTAGGAAAAAATCCCTTTGTATTCTCCCATGTTTGCACATTGATATCTATATCCGATAACCCTGTTTCAAATAGTAAATCGTTACTTCTAATGAACAACTCACTACTTAATGGTTGCTTTGTATACGACATTTTAAGACTATCGTGTGCTATAAAGTCTTCTACCTTAGAAGTAAAACGCACCTCTATACCCAATATACGTTTGCAGATGTGCTTAAACGTATACGTAACGCGTGGTGTTATTTTATGTGTATAGACTAAAAGCATAGGTAGTGCAATTTGCAAAAGCTAAAAGTAACAAATTCTATGGGTTCCTTTTACCTTATAAGCTGTGATATTTATAATTTAACCCATAAGATTCTCATCCGCAAAACTATAATATGCATTTTCTGTTATAATAAGATGATCTAAAACCGAAATGTCTAAGCTTTTAGCTGCATTTTTTAATTTGTAAGTAATGTCTTTATCTGCTTGACTGGGTTTTAATGTTCCCGAAGGATGGTTATGGCATAAGATTAAAGCTATTGCTCCAACTTCGAGTGCTGTTTTAAGCACCAATCTAACATCTACTAAAGTTCCAGTAATGCCACCTTTGCTCAATTGGTTTTTCCGAATCACCTTATTAGAATTATTAAGATAGAGTATCCAAAATTCTTCGTGTGGCAACTCGCCAATAATTGGTTGCATCACATTAAAAACGGAGCGGCTCGATGAAATTTCATCCATCTGTAAGGCATCCTCTAAGCGACGACGGCGTCCTAACTCTAAAGCAGCAACAATAGAAATTGCTTTAGCTTCACCAATACCTTTAAACTCCATTAATTGCGCTATAGACATTTTACCTAACGCATTTAAATTGTTATCTACAGTGGCAAAAATGCGTTTACACAAGGCTACCGCACTTTCATCCCTATTGCCTGATCCAATTAAAATGGCTATTAATTCCGCATCACTAAGTACCATTTTGCCCTTATCTCTTAGTTTTTCTCGAGGCTGATCGTCTTGCGACCAATTTTTAATTGAAAATGAAGTTGGTTTCCCTGACATGCACTAAAGATAAAAAATTGTAAATTTCGAAAGTCATTAATTTAGTATAAATTAAAAAAATGATATCTTAAACCTTATTTAGGCAGATAAAACATGAATTATCCTCCAGAACATCATCAAGATAATAACAGAGATCACCTTATCGAAGTGATAAAAACATATCCGTTAGCTACGGTAATTTCTGTACATTACAATCAGCCTTTCATTACTCATTTACCGTTAATTTTTGAAAACGGTAAACTTATAGGTCATATCGATATTAATAACCCACAAACTGAATTGTTAAAAGACAACCACGAGATTTCGGTTATTTTTAGTGGACCTGACTGCTATATTTCGCCTAGCATTTATACAACCACACAATTACCAACCTGGAACTACATTAAGGTACATCTCAAAGGAAAAGTAAAGCTCAATTTGGATAAAATGGCGCTGAAACAATCCTTAATTAGCATGACAGATTTTTTAGAGGCTCCAGAACATCGCTATACATTAAATGCCAATAATCCGCGTTTAGATAAAAATCTTGATTATATTGTAATGTTTGAAATTACCATTACCCATTGGGAAGGTAAATTTAAACTGTCTCAAGACAAAAAACCAAAGGATACGGCTGCCGCACGTAAAGCATTAAAGCAATCAAGCCAAGAAAGTATTGAACAATTTTTAAACAAAGTATTTTAAACCCAAAGACCATGAAGTATCTATTTACATTTTTTATTATTCCTTTAATATTACATACAACAAGCCAGAAAGAAACCATTGTAGGCAAATGGGTTGGCGAAGACCAAAATCAAATTGGCTATTTAATTTTTGATAATGAAGGCCACGCAGCATTTGAAATTGATGGCCAAGTCATTGGAGGTAAAGAATTTTACATGAAAGGCAAAAAAGGAAAAATGACCTATACCATTAACTACAATACTACTCCGATTGAAGTCGATTTTACACTGACAAAAATTGAAAGTGGAGAATCTAAAAAAATTCTTGGTATTGCTGAATTTACGGATAAAAACACCCTAAACTTTAATATGGCTTTTGATGCCGCCAGACCGACTACTTTTGGTGAAGACACCATGGTATTAAAACGAGTACAATAACAATTTAGCGCGCTTAAATGCCAATGCCTAGTTTAATTAAATCTCAGAACCATGAAAGACTTAAAAAAAGAAGATATTACACAAGAAGTTTTCGATTTATATGATGACTATGCGCACAACAAACTTAACAGAAGACAGTTTGTCGAAAAACTTGGAGTCTATGCTGTTGGAGGGATTACACTATCTTCTTTAATGAGTTTTATGTCTCCTGACTATATTTCTAATTTAATGGTAAAACCGGACGACCCTACACTTGATTCTGAATTTATCACCTATGAATCTCCAAAAGGAGGTGGTACTATAAAAGGGTTATTATCACAACCAAAAGACAATAAAACCAAATTACCGGGAGTTATTGTGGTGCATGAAAACAGAGGTTTAAATCCCTACATTGAAGATGTAGGAAGACGTACGGCAAAAGAAGGTTTTATTTCATTAGCACCAGACGCCTTAAGTCCACTTGGAGGTTATCCAGGTAATGACGACGACGGTAGAACGATGCAAAAAGAGCGCAACCAACAAGAAATGCTTGAAGATTTTATTGCCGCTTATCATCACCTTAAAAATCACGAGAATTGCGATGGAAATGTCGGAGTTGTAGGGTTTTGTTTTGGAGGCTGGATTTCTAATATGATGGCTGTGCGTTTACCAAATTTAGGAGCCGCAGTACCTTACTATGGCAGACAACCAGAAACTGAAGATGCTGCTAAAATTAAGGCTCCACTTCTACTCCAATATGGCGAATTAGACACAAGAGTGAATGCAGGTTGGCCAGCGTTTGAAAAAATTCTGAAAGCGAACAACATTGAATATACAGCATACATCTATCCTGAAGTGAATCATGGTTTTCACAATAATACTACACCACGATATGATAAAGCTGCAGCAACGTTATCTTGGGAACGTACTATTGCTTTTTTTAACCAACATTTAAAATAACAAAACACTGAGATTTGTCAGAATAACAAATTAGTTTTTCGTTATTTAGCGGTTGTAAAAAATCATCTAAAAACGAAACAACAGAATGCCCCTTACACTGCTTTCTTCTCCATTACAAGGGTTTACCGATTTCCGGTTCCGGAATGCTTTTAATCAGTACTTTGGTGGTATCGATACGTTTTATGCTCCTTACATTCGATTTAATAAAAAATTAATCATTAAGAACTCTTATAAGATAGATTTACAGTTCGAAAACAATTCTGAACTCGAAGTCATTCCACAAATCATGACCAATAGCGCTGATGAGTTTTTATTCGTGGTCGATTATATTCAAGAATTAGGCTATAAAGAGTTGAACTGGAATTTAGGTTGTCCCTATCCCATGGTGACGAATCGTGGGATGGGTTCTGGACTCATTTGCGATCCGGAAAAAATCAATCATATTTTAGAGCGTGTGCATAAAGAAACGGACATTGTGGTATCTATGAAAATGCGCATGGGTTATGAAAACCCTGAAGAAATTTTACATACCTTCCCTATTTTAGATGCTTATCCGCTTAAAAATATAGCCATTCACGCACGCATTGGCAAACAGCTTTATAAAGGCGGTGTGAATCTCGAAGCTTTTGAAAAGTGTATCGAAAGCACCAAACACAAATTGTATTACAACGGTGATATTACTTCCGTTACAAAGCTGAAAGAAATGCAAGTGCGTTTTCCAAGTATCGATCATTTTATGATTGGCAGAGGCTTAATCGCTGATCCGTTTTTACCAAGTATGATTAAAAACAACACGACAGACTATCCGGAAAACCGATGGGACATTTTTAGAGAATTCCATGATACTATTTATCATCAATACGATGAAGCCCTATCTGGTCCAACTCCGATAAAAATGAAAATGCAAGGCTTTTGGGAATACTTTTCCCTGTCGTTTTCAGATCCACGGAAGACCTTTAAGAAAATTAAAAAGGCGAGTAATCCAAGAGCGTATCAACAAGCGGTTGCTGAGATTTTGAGGAATGGGTAACTATTTATCTCGCTTTACACAATCGTGAGTTCGAGTGTTTATTCGTTTGAAGTGCAACGAAAAACGAATAAATGTATCGAGAACAATTCGTTTACATAAAAGTTCTTGATACAATTTTATCGTACCTAAAAAATCACTCGAACTGACGACTGAACTTTATTTAAAATTCTTTTTGCCAAATTAGGCAACTTCTCATATTCATCATTAATCAAAGCTTCCTTCTTTGCTCTCGACCACTTCTTTATTTGTTTCTCAGTTTCTATAGCGAGATTAATATCGGTAAATTCGGCGTAGAATTTTAATTCCACCGGTCGTCTTTTGTACGTATAACTATCTATATGTGCTCCTGATTTATGTTCAAATAATCGCTTATTTAAATTACTTGTAATACCAGTGTAGTACGTATGATCTGAGCACATTAAAATATAGACATATGATATTTTCATAGTTAAAGTTATAAAATCTAAAATAAACCTACAGCGTCAGTTCGAGTGTTTATTCGTTTGTAGTGCAACGAAAAACGAATAAATGTATCGAGAACAATTCGTTTACAAAAAAGTTCTCGATACAATTTTATCGTGCCTCAAAAATCACTCGAACTGACGGAAGGATATAATTGAAATCCAAACCACTCAAACGAACCACCTACGTCAGTTCGAGTGTTTAGTTATTCGAAGTAGAACGAAGAATAAATAAATGTAGCGAGAACAGGTTATATACTACTAAGGTTCTCGATACGATTCCGAAAAAACGGAATCACTCGAACTGACGATATTACTCCCATTAAAATTCAGAATACACAACGATATAACTTCTATATTTGCAATCATCAATTTCAATTTCAACCAGTGAAAGACCTCTTACTCATAACACCTCCATTTACCCAACTCAATACTCCGTATCCTGGAACGGCCTATCTTAAAGGCTTCCTGAATACCAAAGGTATTGAAGCGTTTCAAATGGATTTGGGTATTGAAGTGATTTTAGAGTTGTTTAAAAAAGAAACCTTTGAAGAAATATTTCAATTAGCTTTTGAAAATGATCGTATTCAAACTGAAAATTGCGAACGCATTTATGCTTTAAAAGATCATTATCTAAAGTCTTTAGACGATATTATCTTATTTCTTCAAGGCAAAAATCAAACCTTTGCCCGACAAATTTGCACCACTAACTTTTTACCGCAGGCCTCGCGTTTTGCACAGCTAGACGATATGGATTTTGCCTTTGGTGCCATGGGAATGCAAGACAAAGCCAAACATTTGGCCACACTTTACATTGAGGATTTATCCGATTTCATCGTCGAATGTATTGATCCCGATTTTGGATTCAGTCGTTATGCCGAACGTTTAGGACAAAGTGCCAACGCCTTTGACGAACTTTATGCGCAGTTGCAAGATCATGAAACATACATCGACCAAATCACATTAGAAATATTAGAGACTCGGATTAAAAATACCCAACCCAAACTCATTTGCTTTTCGGTACCGTTTCCTGGAAATTTATATAGTGCTTTTCGTTGTGCACAATTTATTAAGGCGAATTATCCTGAGATAAAAATTGCGATGGGAGGCGGATTTCCAAATACCGAATTACGGTCTGTTACAGATGTCAGGGTTTTTGAATTTTTCGATTTTATCACTTTAGATGATGGCGAATTACCTATTGAATTATTATACAATGCGGTTCTTAAAAACGACACCACATTCAAACGCACCTTTGTTTTAGAAAACGGTACCATCGTTTATAAAAACAACAGCAGCTCTCCAGATTACAAACAAGCCGATGTTGGCACTCCTGATTATTCAGATTTATTATTAGACCAATATATTTCTGTTATAGAAATCGCCAACCCAATGCACAGTTTATGGAGCGATGGCAGATGGAACAAACTCACCATGGCACACGGTTGTTATTGGGGAAAATGCACCTTTTGCGATATATCCTTAGACTATATAAAAATTTACGAACCTGTTGCGGCATCGCTTTTAGTGGATCGCATGGAAACACTCATTGCGCAAACTGGCGAAACTGGATTTCACTATGTCGATGAAGCCGCTCCTCCATCGTTGATGAAAGCTTTAGCGCTCGAAATCTTAAAACGAAACCTCAGCGTTACCTGGTGGACCAACATTAGATTCGAGAAAAACTTTACGCAAGATCTTTGTATTTTATTAAAGGCCTCTGGTTGTATTGCCGTTTCGGGTGGATTGGAAGTCGCTTCAGATCGTTTGTTAAAATTGATAGACAAAGGTGTCACCGTTGAGCAAGTCGCGCAAGTGACTCGCAATTTTACCGAAGCCAACATTATGGTGCATTCGTACCTAATGTATGGTTACCCAACGCAAACGGTTCAAGAAACGGTAGATAGTTTAGAAATGGTACGTCAGTTGTTTGAAGTTGGTGTATTACAATCTGGTTTTTGGCATCAATTTGCTTTAACAGCACACAGTCCTGTGGGATTAAATCCTAGTGATTATGGCATTACACCTAATTATAAAAACATAAGTTTTGCCAATAATGATGTCGATTTTACAGATTCAACTGGTATTGACCATTCACAATTTAGTTACGGATTAAAGAAATCACTGTTCAATTTTATGCATGGTATTGGCTTTGATAGTCCTTTACAAGATTGGTTTGACTTTGATATTCCTAACACCGAAATTGCCCCAGATTTCATCTATAATTCCTTAGCACAAGAACCTGTTTTCAACATTAAACCGACCGCTAAAATTGTTTGGTTAGGCAGCATGCCTTTAGTGGCTGAATTCTCAAAAACGAAAAAAGGTACGACTAAAGATTTCTTAGAATTCACCTTTCACGATACAACAGATAGCTATCAAATTACCTTAGAAAAAGAGAAAGGCCTTTGGCTTTTAGATATTTTAGAAGATATCACACCGCAACACAAGCCACAATCGTTTAAGCAATTAAAAACTAGTTTTGAAACTCAATTTGAAGATTTTGAAGTGTTTTGGCATTCGAAACCTATTGATATTTTGAGAGATTCTGGTTTGTTAGTATTATAATATTTAGACCCTTAGCACGAATCGAGCAGTACTAAACACCAATTATTAGTGATATTTCTTAAATGTTGAAGGACTCACTCCGACATTCTTTTTAAAAAACCGTGAAAAGCTACTTTGGGAATCAAAACCAAGCTCAAAAGCCAATTCTTTTGGCGATATCTCGCTTCTAACAAGTCGTCTTTTGGCTTCGGTAATCTGGCGTTGTTGAATAATCTGCTTCGCTGTTAAATTGAGTTTTTCTTTTAAAATTTGATTCAAACGTTTCGAACTCACACCTATAGTTTCTGCATAAAAGCTACTATGGGTTTCGTTTAAAAAATGTGTTTCCATTAATTCTAAAAACTGAAAAACACGCTTCTGATTTAAATCTTGTTCTAAAAATCCATCGTTTTGATAACGGATAAGATGCAACATCAAAACCTTCAGTAACGTTTTGAGCATAATGTACGATGCTGCATCACTTTGGTACTCGTCTTCAAGTAAATGAATGACTTTTTTTAATTGCTCAATTTCCGACGTGTTTGTTACAACCCATTGTGGATATTTATTAAACAGCGTCATAATATCCAACGCATACTCAATATCGTCTTCATCAATAAGATCGCGTTCAAAATTTAACAAAGTCGCGTTTTCAAGCTTATGGATATCGACTTTAAACGTTTCATTCAAAGGTTTAAAATGAATACATAAACTAGCATCATGCTTATGTTCAAAGCAAATGCCCATGGAATTACCAGAGAGTATCCCTTCTATAGTTTCAAAATTATTACTGATTTGAAATTTATGTTTCCAATCTGTTTTGTGCATCGTCTTTTAAGGTCTCCCTCAAAAGTAAGAAGAATTTAGTCAAGTTCATTCTTAGTCAACTTTTGAAATCGAATATAAAGTACAGCTCCAATCACTAAGGCTAAACCTGACGCAATCGCATAAACAGCTATATGGTTTTTAGAAATAAACTCAATAAACGTAGATAAAAACTGACCACCAAAAACAGCCATTGAAAACAAGCCTAAATTTTTTCCTTGGTTTAGCAGAGTACTTGCTTCAAGCATCATGTGGTTTAACAACGGAATGGTAAATCCAAAACCAATGCCTATAAATATCGCTGTGAGCACCAAGAACGGTAAACTCGCTGTACTTGCCAGAACTAGATAACCCAACATAAAAAATAGAAACCCGAGAGCAACGGTTTTGCCATCACCCAAAAGTTTCACCATTTTTGGCATCTGACTCGCCGTTATAATAGCAATTAAAGATATAAACGCCATTAAATATCCGGTTTGCGATTCACTAAAACCAAAGGTTTCTGGTAAGTATAATGGCAAGGTTACAAATCCTACAAAAAACAACATCATGGCAAATAGCGATGCTATAAAAATGAGTCTTACCTTGGTTTTGCTTTTATCATTTTCAGAAGTTACCTGCGCTTCCGTCGTCTCCTTTTTTTCTGGTTTGGGTAAGGTTTTTGCCACTAACAACAAACAGAATAACCCGACTAAATAGATGTAAAATGGAAATTGCCAATGCAATTCACCCAAAACACCACCAATAGCCAAAAAGACAACACCACCAAGTTCTATGGACATACCTTGATAGGCAATCATTTTCATACGGTCTTCACCAACAAAAAATTCCGCAATATAAGCCGTCACCGACACCTGAATAGCAACCGTTGCGGCTCCTAATAAAATGCGGTCTAAAATTAAGAGTACATCATTGGATATAAAAGCTCCAACTACACCCAAAACGGCATAAGGCACAAGACCTAAACTTAGTAACTTGAGTGTTCCGAGTTTATGTAACAAGCGGCCAATTAAAGGAGCAAAAAGCACAACACCTAAGGAAGGCAGCGTAATTAACCAACTGGGTGAAAAACCTAAATCGTTATGTGCAACGATGCTTGATAATGACGGAGCGATAACGGTCCCAACCATGATGGTTAAACTGCTCACCAATAGCAATGTAAAAATCCCGAAGTTTGATATCTTTTTCATACTGCAAAATTCAAACTTATCTCTCAAAATGTTATAACGCGTTTTCTAAAAAACTGTGCAAAAATGGAAATCGGTTCAGTTTTAATTTGAGACTAAGGTTTAGATGATGATCATCTGGATATAAATGGATAAGCTGTTCTAAATTTCCACGCTACAATTTGTCGCTTAAAAATTTTCTTAGACCTTTGTAAAATCTAAGACTGAGTGATTACACCCAGCCAAAGGTAAAACCTCTAAAATTTCTTAATGAGAAAACATAAAGCCATTCGATTTTTAATGGTCGCTACTGTTTTATTTACACAGGTTACCTTTTTAACCATGATTGTAAACGCGCATTACGAAACCAACGCAGCCATAATTATAGCCGCACTTGTTATTATACTTACCATCGTTTTTGGCTATCGCTACTTAGATTTACACCACGAAGATTACGCCTACGAAAAAATATCCGTCGTCATTTGGGTGCCAATCGGAGCCGTATTGTGTTACCTCTTAAATGTTCCTGGTGGTTTAGGCCCCATTTTAGCTATGGGCATTGTTGGGACAGTAGCGTCATTTTTACCATCTTTAAATAAAAAATCGAACTACTTACAACAACTACCAGCAAGCATTTATTGTGGCGCTTTTGTTGGTATGTCTAGTGCAGAAACCAGTCCTTCCCTTGGTTTTGCGCTTGCTGCAGGCACGCTTGCAGGTCTGTTTTTTATGATGTCTAAAAACTTATTTCTTGGTGTTGGCGGAAAATTAGGCACCATGGCATTTGCAGGTGTCATCACAGCAACTTTAATGTATGCGTTATTAGTATGAATACATTCATCCTCATCATCACCGGAATCTTAGGCGCCACAATCACCCACTTTGTTAGCGAGCACTTACGCTTTGGCGCTGTAAAAGCCTCTGCGTTACTATCGCTAATAGTTGGTCTGTTTTTTTATGCCTTTCCTAACGTACTCAATGGCTATTTAACCGAACACCTCCCTATTGTATTTGTTGGCACCTCTTTTATTGGGATGGTCTCTGCTAAAACCTTGAAAAGTTACACCTTGCTTGCCATAGCAGGAGCACTATTTACTGGGATTTACATTACGAAAAGCCATGTCTTTGATGGCTATGGAGGTGCACTTGGCGCACTTGCGTTTATTGCTTTAGTGACCACTATGGGTTTTGCTTTTGTGGTATCGAATTCAAATAAGATTAGGAGTAAGTTTGTTTTGGTTTGGCAGACGGTTTTTGGTTCTGGGGAATAGGGTTTTGATTGGTTTAGAATTTTATCCTATTATCGATAGATTTTCTACTTTTGATTTTGTAGATTTTAATAGTCATAAAGCATTTATATCCGAAAATGAATTGAAAAACACATAACATCTATAACCATTAACATCAGTAATAAGCTGAATTTCAATTACAAATTGAGTAGTAAAAATATAAAATTGTTAATATCTTGTTACACTTTTTAAATAAACAATTAGCTTATAATAAGGAAATCGTGTTAAATTTGTCAAAAAAATAAACTCACAGGTTGATTTAATGAAAATAATTAATACATTTGTAATAGTAAAAGAAAGTTTATTTTCGGTTCAATATGAAACTGAAAACTTAAATGAATTTGCTAAATGTTTTGAATTATGGAACGATCCTGTCTACTTAAGAGAGTTTTTCGAAAAAAACAAAGAAGACTTAGACAATGAATTTTGGAAGGGCATAACTATTGAAGAAGCAATTATTAAAACCCGAGAAGATGCTAGTCTTTTTGAAGAAGAATTACTTTATATAGCTGAAACCGGAAAAACTGAAAGACTTGAAACATTATCTACATTATTTGAACCCTTATCAAAAGGGATTATTGAAGAAAACTTTGAAAAAGACAAAGCTAAAGGGTTAAAAAGACGAAGTTGGCTACGTATATATGCCATAAGAATTGAAGCTAACTTATTTGTTATTTGTGGTGGAGCAATAAAACTTACAGCAACAATGAATGAAAAACCCCATTTACTATTAGAATTAGAAAAGTTAGAATTCACTCGCAATTATCTACAAAATGGAGAAGACGAAAATTTAGATTTCGTTGAATTGAAATGAATTAAATCAACCAAACAAATACTAATGAGTATTAAAAACATAAAAAACAGACTTCTAGAATCTTCAAAACAAGACAATACTTGGGCTGAAAGAGCAAAGTACAGAAAAGAGAATAAAGCTTGGCTTGATATTTCTTTTGCAATAGCTGTAAAGGTAATGTCTGCAATTAAAACAAATAAAACTTCTAATACTTTTCCAAAAACTCAAAAAGAGTTGGCACAAGCATTAGGTTGTTCACCACAGTACGTTAACAAAGTTTTGAAAGGAACAGAAAACTTACAATTAGAAACTATCACTAAAATTCAACAAATTTTAAATATTAATTTAATTGAGGTTCCCGAATTTCAAACAACGGTTCATGTTCAAGTTGAGGAATATAAACAATACAATAAATCTGATGAATCAGTAAACGTAGAATCAAGTCTTTCAAATTATGAAGAATTGTTCGGCGCATATTCTTATGAGAATGAACCAGATTATTATCTAAAATTAGTTGCATAATGGCAGAAGAAAAAAATAAAGTTGGCTTTGCATTAAAAAAAATTACAACTGAACAGTTTGCTATTATTGAATCCTCTTATAAAGAAAGTGAAATTGTAGAATTAAAAGCTGGATTAAAGTTTGGGATTAATTTTGATAACAATATTATTTCAGTTGTTTTTTCAACAAGTTTAATTCAAGAAAAGTCACCCTTTTTACTCATTGCGGTTGGCTGTCATTTCAATATTAACATCGAAGCTTGGAACAGTTTCTATAATGAATCAAAAACTGAATTAATAGTACCAAAAGGTTTTATTAGTCATTTAGTAATGTTAACTATTGGAACAACTAGAGGAGTTTTACATAGCAAAACAGAAAACACACCATTTAATAAGTTTTTACTTCCCACATTAAACGTCAATGAATTAGTTAAAAAAGATGTAGTTTTTAAAGCTGAAAAAACTAAATAAGAAACGACTTTAACTAGCTAAAAACGGAATTTATAATCTCTGAAACTCAGAAAAAACAGCTTTTAAAACCCATTATCAAAACGTCATGTTAAACCTTCTTCATCCATCCAATTAATCCATATTTTTGCATATTGAAAATTGAGAATTATGCAAGACAATAAAACCCTAAATTACATAAAAGACGTTCTAAAGGATATGCCAACAGACTGGTTAAACCTAACCACGCATCGTTTAGATATTTACAACGAAAAGTTAGCTAAAACACAGTTTTTAGATGCGTTTGAAAACCTATATAAAAACAATAATTCAGATCCTTCAGCATTAAGCGAATTACCAACCGCTTACGATTATATTCGTTTAGGGCATCCGTTATCTTGTATTCTAGAATGGGGAATTGCGAATTTAAACGACATTAAAGCAGACAACGTGATTAGTTTTTCGTCACAAACGGTACCTGTGTTGGCTATTTTAAGAACAAATTTATTAGAAAACAAAAAGACCCAAATTGTATATACAGGCGAACTTCCAGAATTTTTCGATGCTGAAATCATCAAGCAGGTTTATGGTTATCATTTCGATGTCATAAAGGTAGATAGTGCAGATGCTATTTTAGAGTTTAACGGCAGTACTGTTTTTATCTCGCAGCAAGAGGACATTTCACATCTTGAGGACAATGTGAATATTGATTTTTATATCAATCTTCACGCACACCTTGGAAGTGTACTCATCGTGAATGGCAGTCACAACGATCATTATATTTCAGATATTCAGCATGTGAGACGTCGTGAAACGATTGCGATGACTCCATCAAATTGTTTAGTCGCTTTAAAAGCCTTAACAGCACATACTGCAATTACTAATTTAGACCATCATTTTGAAGCCAATAAAGCAAGTGTTTTAAACTCCATTAAGGAAATTAACGGCACAACGTCTCAGCCGTTAGTCGGTTCTAGCGGATTGTCGGTGCAGTATGCTATTATGATGGGCTTAGTGGACTATGCTTTAGAACACCATAAAGGTAAAGCGATTAAATTTGTGGTACCACCAAATTGTTATGGAGGCACCAATGACCAAGCCAGACGTGTGGCTGCCTGTTTAGATAATGTGGAAGTGGTAGATTTACCAGTAGATGGTGATAATGATATGGTGCAAAGTATCCACACCGTTTTAGACAAAATTGCACACGAGGACGCGATTCCTTATATCATTGCAGAAATCCCAACCAATCCACGTGTTGAAGTTCCGGATTTACAAAAATTAAAAGAAGCGTTGAGCGAAGAACGTAGAACCGCTTCTGGAGACATCGCGATTGATCCTGTGTTTATATTAGATCAAACCTTTTGTCCTAATGTGCACTTTTTAGGAGAAGGTGAAATATTATCTACCATGCGTACCATTTCTTATGCTAGTGGTTCTAAATTCCCTAGTGGTGGAAAATGCACGGCTGGTTATATTGTAGGAAATGCAAAAGTAGATGCTTTAATGAGCAAAATAGCATTGCATTTGACGCTTTGCGATAACGAAGCGACTGCGCTTCAATATGAGATTTTGGCCAAGCAATTACCATCTATGAATCAGCGTATTGCAGAGGCTTATAAAAACACGCGTGAGTTTGTGAATTTTATTCACGATACTTTACCAGAAGCGAAAATCAATTTTGTGTCCGAAGAATTGGCAGCACAAGGCTTTACACCTTCGGTATTTTCATTAGATCTTCCTACAAAAGGAAATACACCTGAAGAAAAAGAAACGTATAAACGTGCTTTGAATCATAGATTAATCCATTTAATGATTACCGAAATTCCTAACGAAAGCAAATACTGCGTGAGTTACGGCCAGTTAAAAGGCTGTTATTGGACGATTCCGGCGACCTCAACGCAAGGCACCACAAAAGAAGGTGACAAAGATTATATTGCACGTGTGTCTTTATCACCAGATATGGATTTGGAAAAGCATAAAGCAGTGTTTTTGAAATTTGTTTCTGAGATTTAACAGATTCCTAATCATTAATTATTATTTACTAAAACAGCCTTGTCCTGCAAGGTTTTGAATACCTTGTAGGTCTGTAAAGCTAACACACTATACCTACAAGGTTAAAAAGAAACCTTGCAGGATATTCTGTTCTTAGCGCGTCAGTTCGAGTGTTTAGTTATTCAAAGTAGAACGACGAATAAATAAATGTATCGAGAACCATTGGGTTTACTATAGGTTCTCGATACAATTTTTCAAAAAGGAAAAATCACTCGAACTGACGGAAGTTGTAAATAAAAAATACAAATGGCTAAACACTCCACAATCGTCAGTTCGAGTGTTTAGTTATTCAAAGTGCAACGACGAATAAATAAATGTATCGAGAACCATTAGGTTTACTATAGGTTCTCGATACAATTTTTAGAAAAGGAAAAATCACTCGAACTGACGCACGTATTATCGAACTGACGTAATAACAAATAATCAACTTCAATACCTTATAAAACAATGGAAATTTTAGAATGGATACAGAATTGGCTTCAAGACAATGCCGATGGTGAATGGGAAAAAGGCGATGCCATTCAAATTACCACTTTAGATGATCCTTTGGGCTGGGATGTAGAAATTGATATTTCCAATACGTCTATTGCGAATTTAGAAATTAAATGGATTCTCAATGAAAATGGGAAACAAGATTGGTATGGAGTAAAAATTCAGAATAGAAGATTTAGAGCCGCTGGTGATGCTAGCAAACTAACCTTTTTACTTAATTTATTCAGAGAGATGATAGAGAAAATTGAAAATGAATAATTCACATTTTCAATAATCAGCGACATTTTATTAGACCTTGGTATGAGGTTGAAACAACGAAAGTTAACATTCAAAACCCAAATTAACGTTAAATATTTTTACATTTCTAACCGATTGTTTAGTTTTGTAATGTAATTAGAAATAATGGCTAGAAAGAAACAATATAACGAAGACTTGGTGGTCGAAAAAGCGATGAATCTTTTTTGGAAGAATGGCTATGAAGCGACATCTATGCAAATGCTTGAAAAAGAAATGGGCATTAATAAGTTTTCTATTTATTCTAGTTTCGGTAATAAACACGGGCTATTTCTCGAAAGTTTAAAGCGATATAAATCGAGAGTTAACGATGTACTTGTAAAATTAAAAAATGGAACAAAAGGTGTTGAAGACATAAAACAATTCTTCTATGATTCCATAAGTTCTAATTTTAAAACAGGAAATCAAAAAGGGTGTTTTGTAACCAATACCTACTATGAGTTCTCTGAAAACGAAGACCAACTTATAAAAGAGCAAATGACTTCCTTTATGGAAAACTTAAAAAGTATAATTATAGACAAATTACGCCTAGATCCTTTAAAAGACGAAGCGACCATTACAAAACAAGCCAATTATTTACTCTTAGCAAAACATGGTTTAGCAGCTGCAGCAAGAGTGAATACTAAAGAGGAAATTGAGGATTATATTGAAATGACCTTCAAAAATTTATAACCCTATTTTTTTACACAATAACTAAACGAACGTTTAGAATTAATTAACAGAAACACATTAAATAAAAAAGAAAATTATGACAACTTTAAAAATTCACGACATTGAATCTGCGCCAGAAGGTAGCAAATCACTTTTAGAAAACTCTCAAAAATCTTTTGGTATGATTCCTGGATTACATGGCGTTTTAGCGAGTTCACCAAAAATATTAGAAGCGTACCAAACTTTACACCAATTATTCGTAGACTCGTCATTTAACGAAGAAGAATTAACAGTAGTATGGCAAACCATTAATGTAGAGCACGCTTGTCATTATTGTGTACCTGCACATACAGGCATCGCTAAAATGATGAAAGTTGATGATGCCATTACGGAAGCCTTGCGTAACGAAACACCGTTAGAAAGCTCAAAATTAGAAGCTTTACGTACTATGACATTAACTATTGTTAGAAATCGTGGTTATGTTACACAAGACGATCTTGATGCATTTTATGCTGCCGGTTATGGTGAAGCACAGGTCTTAGAAATCATCTTAGGTTTATCTCAGAAAACAATAAGTAACTATGTTAACCATATTGCAAACACACCAGTAGATGCTCCATTCCAAAAATTTGAATGGTCTAAAGAGAATGTGGTAAAATAATCCCTATAAAAAGCCACATATTGATTGATAGCAATAAACCTTCCGTCTTTTCGGAAGGTTTATTAACTTTAAAAATTTAGAATTGTGATTAAAGTATCTGTAATGTATCCGAACGGCAAAGATGTTCAGTTTGATACACATTATTATCAGAATAAGCATTTACCAATGGTAACAAAACTCGTTGGTAGTGCCCTAAAAGGTTTAGAATTAGATTTAGGAATTGCAAGTAGGGTTCCTGACGAATCTGCACCTTATGTCGCTATTGCACATTTACTCTTTGACGATGTAGCGTCTTTCCAAGAGGCTTTTGGCCCTCATGCAGCAGCCTTTGCTGCTGATGTAAAAAACTATAGTAATGTGCAGGCGGAACTACAAATAAGTGACTTGATTATTTTTAAAACAAAAAACTAGAAACGATAAAGGTGTTTAATGAAGATTGAAGGGGAACCCATAAAACAAATAGCAAATAAAAGTTTTAAAGAAGTTTTTAGAACCAGTACGCAAGCGCATGGCTTTGTAAACCTAGTTTTTAAAAAAAAGAACATAACCCCTTACCAATTCAGGTCAATTATGATAAACCTGAAAAAGGAATTATCAAAACTTAGTGTTTCAAAATTCAACAAAAAGTTAAGTTATCATTGGCTAGTTCGATTTGATCAGCAGGTAAGCACACCTTTTCATGTTGATAATGCTTCGGAGCAATCTATACTAATTCTAGGTTATGAACCTAGTAATATTAAAAGTGAACTGCATATAGCGGATTATTATTCTTACGCTAATGAAGCCTTTGAAACACCTGAAGATTATTTTAATAATTTTTCACCTGTTTTTAAAGATAATGAGGGTGTATTGTTGCCTTTCATTTCAAAAATAAAGTTAGCTAATAACGATAATTATTCTATAATTATAATTAATAATAGCAGTCCAAAATTGGATATCGAGACTTTAGGTGTTTTTCATAAAGCTTTAATTATAAAGGAGGATTTAAGCACAAGTAGAATCGTAAATTCTATGGTTTTAAATCTTGTGTCAAAAGATAAAATCACAGAAGATCAACAAAAAGAAAATAACTTTCTAAACACTAATCTCATTAGTAAATAAATTGATTAGTGTTATAGAAATCATTAAAATTCAATTAAAAAATAAAGTTATGACTAATAAATTAAAAATAGATATCGTTTCAGATGTGGTCTGCCCTTGGTGTACCATAGGATACAAACGTTTGGAAAAAGCAATTTCAGACTTAGGCGTAGCAGACCAAATCGTTATAGAGTGGCACCCCTTTGAGTTGAATCCAAATATGCCCACAGAAGGGCAAAATATCATTGAACATATCTCAGAAAAATACGGTTCTACACTTGAGCAACAAAGAGCATCACAACAACACATGGTTGATGCTGGTGAAGAATTAGGATTTAAATTCGATTATTTTGATGACATGCGCATTGTTAACACCTTTGATGCTCATGTTTTACTAAACTATGCAAAAGCGTTTAACAAGCAAACGGAACTAAAAATGGAGCTTACAAAAGCTTATTTTAGTGACCGTAAAGACGTTTCAAAAAAAACAATCTTAAAAGAAGCTCTTTTAGCAGTGGGCTTAAATGCAGAGGAAGCCTTACAGACCTTAAATGATGAAGAGGTACGTAAAGCCGTTAGAAGCCAACAGGATTACTGGAAACATCTGGGAGTGAACTCTGTTCCTACTATAGTATTTAATAGAGAAAGTGCCGTTACAGGAGCACAACCTATAGACACTTTTAAACAAGTACTTTCTGAATTAATTGCGGAATAAAGCACTCTATAAATATCTAATTAATACGATTAAGCTCATTTATTCACCTCTCTAAAGCGACTAATGAAAAACAACAGAAGGCATTTTATTAAAAACTTAGGAATTATGGGAGCAACAGGAATGTTGATGCCAAATTTAGTTCTAGGAAACCCTCAAAAAAACATAAATATGATGACAAATCAAACACGACCTAAAGTATTATTTTTTGATGTTAACGAAACCCTATTAGACCTCACCCAAATGAAAAAACAAGTTGGTGAGGCATTAAACGGCAGAGAAGATTTATTAGCGCTTTGGTTTACAACCATGCTTCAATATTCTTTAGTAACGACAGCAAGTGGACAATACGAGCATTTTGGACATATAGGAGCTGCAGCATTACAAATGGTAGCCGCTAATAATAATATTTCAATTTCTGAAAAAGAAGCACGAAACGTCATTGTGAATTCGTTAAGAGGGTTACCAGCACATCCAGACGTAAAACTAGCCTTAACACAATTAAAAGCAGATGGTTATAAATTGGTGTCTTTTACAAATTCATCAAACGAAGGAGTTAAAAAACAATTCGAAAGTGCTGGATTAACCGAGTTTTTTGACGAACGTTTGAGTGTTGAAGATATCGGAAAATTTAAACCTTCTACTGATACTTATGCTTGGGCTGCACGTAAATTGAATATAAAACCCGAAGACTGTATGCTCATCGCTGCACATGGTTGGGATGTGGCTGGTGCTATGTGGGCAGGATGGAGAGCTGCCTTTATCAGTAGACCTGGTCAACAGTTATTTCCATTAGCACCAAAAACAGAAATTATAGAATCAGATTTACAAAAGGTGGCTGATATTTTGGTGACTTATAAATAAAGCATGAATTGAAAAAGAAAATGTTTTACTAAATGACAAAGGAGCTTCAATAAAGCTCCTTAGTTGCTTTAAAATCTTAAGCTTTGTAATTACAAGCACTCATTCAAAACGTTCCGTAATGCGGAACGGATACTTCTTTGTAATTCTATCTCTTTCTTCATAAAGTTTCTTATCACGACTGAATATATTTCTACGAATTACTGAATCTATCTTATCAAAATTTTCAGTTGCTCTCAATTCCCAAGCTGCTGTTTTATGGGCTGATAATACATTAATATAATCTTGATAGGTTACATTAACTCCATAAATGTATTCAATAATATATGATTCATTAATATGACTTTTGAGCTTTTCAGGGAGCATATGTAGTGGAACCTCACGATTATCTATTTTAATCCCTTCTGAAATATAAACGCTTAATGTATCTTGAAACTTCTGATCTTTATAAAAATCCCAACCTGGAATTCTAGGTGGTTTTCCTGTTCTTGGAAAAGCATCTTGTAAGGAAGGAGAAATACGTTTGTCTAATTCATTATTATAATAGCTTGCTGTCAATTCATCATTATTGGCAACTTCATAAACCAATCTCCATTGATTCATTTCTAAAAGTTGAAGTTCAAATTCTTTAATATACTTAACAGGTATATTTCTATTTGCGCGTAATCGTACTAGCGTTCGACTAGAATAATATAGGTCCTCATTAAAATCTAATATTAATTCGTATAATTCAGACCATTCAATTTGTTCATTTTCTTCGTTAAATAAGCTGACCCGATGCTTCGAATCAAAATCCATTTTAATGACTAAATTATCATAATGATTTCTACGATAGTTATCATTTAGGTATGCACTAGACGGCACATCCATTGTTGGGTTTGAAGCTATCATGGACGCATCCAATGACTTATAATCTACAAAATTAATACGACTAAGCATAAAAGTTAGCACTACAAAAACTATCAAATGAACACTTTGAATTTTCCAACGGTTATTTTTTATAACGGTTAGTAGTGTTTTCCATGTATCCAAATAAAGTACTATGACCAATAAGATTGAAGGCCATAAAAATGTATCGATAAATTTCGTCCCCATAAACTGAGAAGTAAAAACGCAAAACAAAAACCAAATTTTTGTAAACCAATGAAGAAAAGTTGCCCCTAAAAATGCTTGATCATTAAGAATTCTATTCCGCTTATTGTTTCTTCTTGAAAATGCTTTTTGAGACCTAGAAAACAAATAGCTAATTCCAATAGAATTTCCTATTACCATCGAAATTGCAGCGAAGAATAAATTATGTAGTTGTCTTTCAGATTCAGGAATTATAACGGGTCTATTCTCAAAATCAAGAAATAACATCCTATCCGTTTCTCGCAAAACATCATAAAAACCGTAGAGTATAATCGCAGATAATAATCCAATAATAACCGACAAAACAATTCTCTTCATAGAAATTGATTTGAAGTTTACATGTGCATCATAGAAAATACGATTGAATTTCATAAGTGATAAGTTCTAACATATCAGTCTTATAAAAAGAATAATTGTTACGTCCTACGATTTAATAACTAAATGATTATGATATTTTGTTACAGGATAAGAATGACGAATCTATTTAATCAAATTCTTCACCTCATCAAAATCCAAACCTCCATAATTCCCAGAACTCATTAATAACAACGATTTATTATCAAAATTTTGTTCAAATAAAAAATCTTTAAATGCTTCTGGATTCGTATAAATAATTAAATCATCGCGCTCAAAAGCATTAGCAATTTGGTCTTTTGTAACTTCCTCTAGTTTCTTAATTTCTACAGCATGTGGAGAATAAAATACCACAGCAACATCTGCAGCATCTAAAGCCCCTTTATATTCTTTTAAGAATTCGGCATTGAGGCTACTATAGGTGTGTAACTCTAAACACGCCACTAAAGTACGATCGCTGTATTGTTCTTTTACCGCTTTGGTTGTGGCTTCTACTTTACTTGGAGAGTGTGCAAAATCTTTATAAGCGACGCTTGACTTAGATTCAGCAATTTTCTCTAAGCGTTTGCTCGCGCCTTTAAAGGTTGAAATAGCTTCGTAGAAATCATCTTCATCAATGCCCATATGTTGGCAAATCCATTTGGCACCAGCTAAGTTATTTAAGTTGTGAGCTCCAAAGACTTCAATAGGCATTGGTCCTTCTGGAGTTTCTAATAAGGTTTCACCATCTTCAACCGTATATTCAGGTGTTTGATAAGCTATTTTTCTGATTTGATTTTCTGAAGCTTCCACTACACGTTTAACTTCCGGATCTTCTTCGTTATAATTAATACTTCCTCCTCTAACTATAGAATCAACGAAAATGCTAAACTGTTCTACATAATTTTCATAGGTAGGAAACACATTAATATGATCCCAAGCAATGCCACTTAACAAGGCGATATTTGGTTTATACAAATGAAATTTTGGTCGTAAGTCAATCGGTGAACTCAAATATTCATCACCTTCTAACACCATAAAATCATTCTCATCGGTGAGTTTTACCATCACATCAAAACCTTCTAATTGTGCGCCAACCATATAATCCACATCACGATCATGGTAATGCATTACATGTAAAATCATAGAGGTAATCGTAGTCTTTCCATGACTTCCTCCAATAACCACACGGGTTTTGTTTTTGGCTTGTTCGTATAAAAATTCAGGATAACTGTAGATTTTTAAACCGAGTTCTTGGGCTTTAAGCAATTCCGGATTATCAGCTTTGGCATGCATTCCTAAAACGATAGCGTCTAAATCTGAAGTAATCTTTTCAGGATACCAACCAAAAGCCTCAGGCAACAACCCTTTAGCATCGAGTCTCGATTTTGAAGGTTCAAAAATAGTATCATCACTACCTGTGACCTTATATCCTTTATTGTGAAGTGCCAAGGCTAAATTGTGCATTGCTGCACCACCAATTGCTATAAAATGTACGTTCATTGTATAATTTGTATACCGTAAAAATACTACTTATAATTCAGGATTTACAGCCAAACTATTAAAAAGCTTTGCTTTTGTCTTGAAGAATTTATTCTGAATTTCTATAGCTTTTAACTGACCATCAATAAGTTTAGACTCTCTTGAATTGACAAGAAATAACGAGCTTTCTCCAAGTTGAAATTTACGTTCCTCAGCTTGCAACATAAGCTGATAATCTGAAACCATATCTACAGTAATTGCAGTTTGAATGCTGTAGGATTCTAATTCTTGTTTTAAGGCTGAAATTTTATTTTGAAGATTGACACGTGTGGCATCAATCTCAAACTCCACATCTTGCTGTTTTAATTTTGCCAATTTTAAATCACCGCGTTCTTTTCTTAAAAATAACGGAAAACTCACATTTAATCCCCCTTTGTATTCTGCAGTATTAAAGGTTCTTGCAACATCGGGTGCTTCGGTTAAGAAATTATATTCCGCATTAATTTTTGGTAGCAATTTATTCGCTTTCAATTTAGTATCCACTTCTAAACCTTCTCGTTTATAGGTTAAAGACATCATTTTAGGATGTGTTTCTAATGGCATATCAGCAGTCCGTAATTGATTGATATTAAAAGTAGCATCCACTATTGGTGCTGTATTCACATCCGGAATCATATTGGGTTGCAACTCCACAGGTACATTATTTTCTAACCATAAAAAATTCGATAACTCTAAAGCCGTTTTTAATAATTTCACTTTAGCTTGTTCTAAACCAAGTTTTCTATTATTCACTGCAATGCGCGCTTCTGTAGCATCAATTTGGGCATTCTCGCCGACTTCAACTCCTTTAGCGACGCCTTTGTAACGCAACTCTGCATTGCCTAAAATATGTTCATATAACTTTAACTCATTATAGGCTTGCAACCAATTGAAATACACCAAAGAAGCTTCAAATAAAATATTGTTTACATAAATATCCCGATCAGCTTTTGCTTGTTCTCTATATAGCTTTGCTTGTTTTAAGGATGCCATTCTATTATTAATCCATAAGCCTTGACCAAAAGGAATAGCAACACCAGCACTATACAGTCCGTCGTCTGGCACATTGGATTCTGGATTTAAATAGCTGCCTTCGTTATCATCAAATGTTGCTTTTACCTCAACACCAAACCATGTTGGTATTTTAAACGTTCCGTTGAGCTTGTTATAATATTCTGTGTTTTTAAATTGCTTTCGACTGTAATCAACTTCAATCTTAGGATCAAAAGCACCACGTGACTTCATAAGTTTTGCTTGACTCTCGTCAATGACTAATTCCGCTTGCTTTACAATAGGATGAAATTTCTTTACAAACCCTAAGTATTCATCAAAGCGGAGGACATTAGAAAAATCTTCAGACTGCGAAAACCCAAAGCCACTAAAACAAACAGCCAGAATTATAAATAAACGATACTCCATTCTCTATTTCTTTTTTGTGGTTGAAGCATTCTCTGGCTTATAATAGTTGGGTGGAAAACCGTTGAGTTGACGCCATAATTCATACCAAATCGGCACATCATCTAATAACGCCATGGTGTAGGCACCAGAACCTGCTCTAATTTCTTTTGGCCAAGCGTGGGCATCTTCATCTGGTGCTAAAAGCACTCTAAACTTGCCGTTATCACTTATAAAACTCTCGACAGCAATAATTTTAGCTCCATAAGTCCCGTACGATATATCTGGCCAACCACTAAAAATAATTGCTGGCCAACCATCAAACTGTACGCGAACTTTCTCTCCAATATTAATTAATGGCAAATCGATGGGAGCCACATACGTTTCTACTGCCAAATCTGCATTGGCAGGCATTATGCCCACGAGAGCTTCACCTTCTTTAAACGTTTGTCCGACACCTCCTCGTATGGCTTTATTGATATAACCATCATAAGGAGCTTTAATAAAACGTAAATCATTTCGCATCTGATAATTAGAATACTGATTATCTAATTTAGAGACCTGTGCTTCAGTATCAAACTGACTCGATTGTGCGGTGTATTTATCACTTTCAGCTTTTGAAATTTTATCAGTATACATCGCTGAAATCCTTGATAATTCTACTTGGACATTTATGATTTCATTTCGACTTGCTAATAATTTATTTTCTTGAGAAATTAATTTCGCTTCCGTTTCTTGAAGCTTTAATCGAGCATCCTCAACATCTTTTGTCGCTTTAAAACCTTCATCTTTTAAAGTGGCTGTTCTTGTGTATTTAGATTGTGCAATTTTAATATTCGTTTTTGCAGCTTCAAAATCAATACTATCGCTTTTAGCCTTTAATTTAGATTGCAGCAATTTGTTTTTCGCTTGTTCTAATTTTAAACTACGCTCTTTATACAAAGCTGCAATTTGCCGATCTAATGCTTTTACTTTTTCAGTATAAGACCCTACAGATTGGGCTTTAGAATTTCGTTGTTCCGCGGTGCGCTCAACCAAATTAGGATCAAAATATTCACTTTTTATTTCTGAAATCTGCATGATGGTATCGCCTTTGACTATAAAATCACCTTCCGTAACATACCATTTTTCAATTCTACCCGGAATTGGGGACTGAATGGTTTGTGGTCTTTGATCTGGTCTTAACGTCGTCACACTGCCTTTACCTGTAATGTTCTGCGTCCACGGTAAAAACAAAATAAGTAGACCTACAATAACAAATACGATTAAAAAACGGTTAAAATAACTATAGTATTTAACGTTAAAAATGTGTTGTCCTGATTTATACTTTTCTAAATCTACTGATTTGTTAAGCTGATTATGAGATATATTTAACATTGTAAATTATTTTAAATTATTTCACCATTTTTAAGAGTTATGACCTGTGTACAGTTTTGTATCCAGTTATTCGTTTTACTCACTACAACCAATGCCCAAGGGCTGCTGTTGTCAGTTAAAAAAGAGATGATACGATTAACCTCATTAGGTTCAAAATACTCTAATGGATCTTCTAATATTAAAATTCTTGGTTTATTAACTATTGCTCTAGCCAACACAATCTTTTTGGAGATGGTATATGAGGTTTGCTTACCTTCTGGATATAAAACTGTACTTAAGCCTTGTGGACTTTGTTTTACAAATTCATTAAGTTCAACTTTTTCTATAGCCCAACGCAATTGCGCTTCTGAAATTTGATCATTCCCAAAGGTTATATTTTCCCTTATGGTGCCTTCAAAAGGAGTTTCATCAGCAAGAGACATGCCTAAATGCGCCCTGTAATGATTGAGATTAATATTATCTAACACATAGTCGTTTACGAAAACACGTCCTATAGTAGGTTCTAGAACACCTGCGATTAAACGTAGTAAACTCGATTTGCCCGAACCACTTTCTCCACGAATCAACAATTTGGTCTTAGGGTTTATTTTTAAAGAAATCTTTCTTAGAATATGCAATTCTCGGTTGGGTACTCCATAAGACACATTATCTAATTCAATACTAAAATCATCATTAAAGTTTGGTTTATCCCCTTCTTGATTTTCAAGTTCTTTATCGACAACTTGTCCCATTTTTTCTAAAGACGTTAATACATCATAAAACGATTCTAGTCTAAGAATTAGTTTTTCTACAGATGATATGACTAATAAAATAATAATTTCAGCGGCCACAAATTGACCGATATTCATTTCTTGATTTAAGACTAACAATCCTCCAATTAACAATAGTCCGGCTGTTACGATAACTTTAAAACCAATCATTTGAATAAACTGAATTACTAATATTCTAAAATGGCTCTCTCTAGCTTTTAAATAATCATTAACTAAATCGTCATTTTTATTTATAGCTAAATTTGTTTGTCCAGATAATTTAAAACTCACAATGGCTCGAGCAACCTCCTGAATCCAATGTGCCACTCTGTATTTGTGCTTAGACTCAATTAAACTCGTATCCATTCCTGTTTGTGCTGTAAACTTAAATACCACATAAATTAAGATCAACAATAGCATTCCAAAAGCAATAAAAAATGGATGGTAAAAAGACAACAGCACCAAGGCAAAAACAATTTGTATGATCGCTGCTGGTATATCTACCAATATCTTAGCTAATCCTTTTTGAATATTCAATGTATCAAAAAAACGATTCGCTAATTCAGGTGGATAGTAATTACGTAATTCACGCATCGTAATTTTTGGAAAGCGATACGTAAACTCAAAAGACGCGCGTGTAAAAATGCGTTGCTGAATGGTTTCTACGATACGCATTTGCATTAATTGTAAAACACCTACAAAGGCAACACCTATGGTAACCAAAACCACCAAAACACCCCAAGAGGTACTGACTTGTGCTCCTTGTAATAAATTAATAATGGCTTGAATCCCCAAGGGTAAGGTTAATCCCAAAAGCCCTGAAAAAATAGCGTAATAAATAACTTGTAAAATATCGCGTTTCTCAAGTTTTATTAAACCAACAAAACGTTGCCATGGAGACATGATTTCTTTCTTTTTCATATCAAGTTACTTTGGTAATGGCATTAATTGTTAATTCCTTAAAAAAATCAGAGGGAGTAATTTCATCGTTACAATCTGTAATAGACTTAAAATGCACTTTTAAAAAATGCTGATGTAGTGCACCTTCTACAATAGTACTAGCCAAACTAGAAGCGAATTTATACTCGGGGTTTATTTCTAAAATCATATCACTTAGGCGCCTAATCATACGCTTATAGATAACAAAATATCCCTCTTTGTTTTCGCTATCAACCTCCTTTGTTAGATACGATTTAGAATATTCATTTATGATAATTCTATTTAACACAATTTCATTGATATGCGAAAAGGTATCGTCTTGTGTAATAGTTTTTGTGACCACATCAATGGCTTTAAACAATTTCTCTTTTGCATCTGGAACATTAAAAGTTGTAAACACCATTTGATATTCAATCCAAGCCCAATACCAAGATGTTAAGTATAATAACAATTTATGCTTACTCTCAAAATAACGATAAATCGAACTCTCGTTAGATCCAATTTTAGCTCCTAATTTCTTAAAGGTGAAGCTATCGAAACCAATTTCATCTATTAGAAGTATACCATGTTCAATTATTCGTTTACCTAACTTAGAGGATTCAGGGTCCTTAAGGTAGATTTTATCAGGCACTGAAATTTTTAAATTTGAAAGCAAACTCTTCATATAAATATAATTTAATTGCAAATATGATAGTAATACTATTAATTTAAAAATAATTAACAAAAAATTATCTCCATTAATCTTGGAGGTGATTGCTATAATAAATTAATACTTAAGAATTATAGTGCAGAAATAGTTGCTTTTTCTTCTTGAAACACATCAATATCTGGTAAACCAGAAATGGCTTTATTAATCCAAACTAAAGCTTTCGCTTTATCATTTTTGTGCTTGTAGATTTGCGCCAAACGATAATATGCCCATTCTTTTGGCACGCCATCTTGTGCTGAATGATTTTCAAGATACACCATTAGCATCTTTTCGCCTTTATCTAACTGAATATTATAATCGGCACACACTTTTCCTATTTGATAATGCATGGCATTTCGTTGGTGTTTATCCTTAGCTTCCTCCAAGTTGTCAATAGCTTTTTCGGGTTGCTCTTGCCCTTCGTAGAAATTGGTTAATTTTTCATAACAGGTGACAGAACCCCCTACTTTTATAGCCAATCGGTAATACTTTTCAGCCAGTTCTGGTTCGTCATCATACTCGTAAACATAACCTTTGGCTAAATAGCCGTCTACTTTAGACAGTTCTTCTAACTGCTCGGCATATCTTAAGGCTTTAGAATAACTTCCACCTACAATACCTGGAAGTGACACATACAATTCTACCAACGCCCAACGCGCGTCAATATGATTAGGATCTAACTGTGTGGCTTTATGGAATGCCTCTTTAACATCTCCAATTATGGTTAATGCTTTAATCTTACTAATACTCAACGCTTTCATTCCTAAAGCTCCACCATATTTGTAATGGTAATTAGCATTTTTGGGGCATTTTTGTTTTAAGATTTGATATTGCGCAATGGCATCATCCCATTTTTTCTGGAAGCCATACGCATCACCCAAAAGCTCAATAGCCTCAAGATCATTGGGATTAGACTCTAGAAATAAAATCATTTTATTTTGCGCTTTCACATATTCCTTTTTAGCGATATAGGTTTGAGCATCCTCAATAAGCGTTTGAGAAAAACTATAGGTAGAAAATAAAAAAGCAAACAAATATTTATACATAGATCTAAAGTCTCTTTTGGCGAAAATACAATTTATTAACGCTTAGTTTACTCAACAAATTGTTAACTTCACTCATCTAAATGAGACAACTACTCATTAGCACTATTTTTGGAATACATTTTGAATGTATTTTGAAGGAAAATAAAACTCACATGAAAAACTATATCTCTATTCTCGTACTCATCTGCTTTGCTTCATTCGCTTCGGCTCAAAATGATTTTGATAAGCAATGGAAGGAAATTTCTAAACTAGAAAACGAAGGCCTGACAAAAAGTGCTTCGGCATTGGCAGAAGTCATATATAAGAAGGCCGTTTCTGCTCATAATACTCCTCAACGCATTAAAGCCTTATTGCATATTAGCAAGTATCTATTAATTCTTGAAGAAGATGCACAACTCACCATTGTAAATCGATTTAAAACCGAAATTGAAAGTGCTTCAGACGTTGTAAATAAGCATCTACTAGAGAATATGCTGGCAACCATGTATTGGCAATATTTTCAGCAACATCGTTATCAATTTTATGATAGAACTAAAACTACTGAAAAAGTCAGCGATGATTTTAGAACCTGGGATTTAGAAACATTATTTAATGAAATACATTGGTATTATCAGCTTTCGCTTCAGGATGCAGATGTACTTCAACAAGAATCATTAAACCACTACTCCATACTTCTCCATGAAGCGGAAAACTCTAAGAGTTATCGTCCTACCTTATTTGATTTACTTAGTCATAACGCTTTAGAATTTTATAAAACAGATGAAAATAGTATTACACAACCGTCGTATAAATTTACTATTGATAATCCTGATTTAATTGCCGACAGTGATATTTTCACCTCGATAAACTTAACATCTAAGGACACCTTATCATTGCAACGTAATGCCTTAAAAATTTATCAAAATTTATTAAAATTTCATCATAAAGACCAAGCTTCCAAAGCTTTTGTAAATGTGGATATTGAACGCTTAAATTTTGTAGCACAACATGGTACATTTTCAGGTAAAGATGATCTTCTAATTAAGACTCTACAACGAAAATCGAAAGAATTAAATACTTCTAGTTTATCAACTTTATATGATTATGAAATTGCCAAAGTCTATAAGAAACAAGGGGATTTATACAATAACACACTAAGAGAAAGCACAATTAACACTAAAAACCGTTGGAAGTTAAAAGAGGCGATAACACTTTGTAATGCGGCAATTTCTCGATTTCCAAATAGCTCAGGCGCACAAAAAAGCGAGGTTTTAATTAAGCAAATTCATAAGCCTAGTTTACAAATTCTAACTGAAGAATTTATAGGTATTCATTCTCCTTCAAGAATATTAGTGACTTATAAAAACTTGGACCAACTAGATTTTGAAATTTATAAGGTTTCTAAGCATCAATTAGAAACTTTTAATAACACTTATAGAGCGGAAGTAAAAGAAGCATTTTTCAAAAAACTAAATCTAGCTCAATCTTTTTCAAGAGCATTAAAAACAGAAGGCGATTACCAGAATCACAGCACAGAAATTGTATTACCTAATTTAACCAATGGCTTATACATTGTTAAGGCAAATACCAATTCTGAACATAACGTTTTTGCTACAGCTGATATTCAGGTTACAGATATAGCCTTAGTTGAGAGCGTTCAAAATGACAAACAGTTATATCAAGTCATCAATAGAAATGACGGTAAGCCTTTGGCTAATGTAAAAGTCAAGTTGTCTTATACCAATTATAACAACAAATCTTTTACAAAATCTTTCACAACGGATCGCTTCGGAAAGTTCAACTTTAAAAAGGACAAAAATTATTATAACGCGGTACAAATAGTCGTAACGACAAAAAATGACACGGCATATTTTGGAGACTACTACATTAATAGAACGTACAAACAAAACCAAAATAAAGACACCCAATACAAAAACTTTTTATTTACGGATCGCAGTATATACAGACCTGGACAAACGGTATATTTTAAAGGTATAGCGACCAAATCTAAAAACGGCAAAACAGAAGTTTCTGCTCATAAAGCGGCCAAAATAAGATTGAAAAACGTTAACGGAGAAGTCGTTAGTGAACACTTATTAAAAACCAATGAATATGGTTCTGTACACGGTGAGTTTATTTTACCAAACGATGGTTTAACTGGTAATTTCAGTATTGATATGTTTTCTGAAACTTATGGTTACACCAATTTTTCGGTTGAAGAATACAAGCGACCAAAATTTAAGCCAGAGTTTCAACCTATTACTGAAACGTATAAAGTAAATGACAGCATCATCGTAAACGGAACGGCAATCGCTTTTGCTGGCAGTAACATTACAGATGCCAAAGTGGTGTACCGTGTAAAACGATATGTACGTTTCCCAAGTTGGTATTATTGGAGACGCCCCTATTTTAATGCAGAAGCTCAAGAAATCACTTTTGGAGAGACCAAAACCAATGCTAAAGGGGAATTTGAGATTGCGTTTAAAGCCCTTCCAGACGATAGTGTATCAAAGGACAACCTACCCGTTTTTAATTATGAAATTACTGCAGATGTTACGGATATTAATGGAGAAACACGTTCAACATCAACCAATGTATATGTAGGTTATCATGCCCTGACACTTCATATTGATGCTCCTCAAAACATAGACAAAACACAAAAAGAGATAGAACTCAGTTTAGCTTCGTTAAACCTTAATGGGCAATTTGCACCTGCTAAAGGAAAATTAAAAATCTATAAACTCAACGCTCCCAATCGTGTTTTAAGACCTAGACCTTGGCAAGCGCCAGATTACCAAACACTTTCTAAAGACGAATTTGTTAAATTATTCCCGAACGACCCGTATGACAATGAAGATGAATTGACCAATTGGACAAAAGGCGACGAAGTTTTTAGCACCGAATTCGATACTGAAAAAGACAAAACCATAACGCTTAAAAAGCTTAATAAATGGAATTCTGGCCAGTACATTATTGTTGCAGAAAGCAAAGATAAGTTTGGACAAACAGTAACCGACCAGATTTTCACATCACTTTTTAGTGATACCGATAAAACCATTGCTGATAACCAGTTATATAAAGCGCAATTAGATAAAGATAGTTATGACATTAATTCCATAGCAAAATTAACTTTAGGTTCTGCTGCAAAAAATATCACAATTACTGTTGAAATTGAAAAAGGAGGTAAGATTATAATGACGCAATTAGTTGAACTCAACAATTCTAAAAAAAACATATCGATTCCTGTTTTAGAAAGCGATTTAGGTGGTTTTGCAATTCATACATCATTTGCCGCTTTCAATGCCTTTACATCTCAAAGTTTTACAGTAAATGTACCTTACCCTAAAACCGATTTAGAAATTGAAACAACCACCTTCCGAGACAAATTACAACCAGGACAAGATGAAACTTGGAGTTTTAAGATAAAAGGACCTAAAGGAGATAAATTTGCTGCGGAATTATTAGCTAGTATGTATGATGCCTCTTTAGATGAGTTTAGAGCACATAGCTGGAAATTTAGTCCTATTAACAATCCTTACTACTACGCAAATATCAATAAAAATTCCAGACAAAGTTTTGGGCATACCAGCTTTAGGGTTATTAACCAATTTAATACTATAGCATCTTACCCTTACCAAGATTACGACCAATTAAATTGGTTTGGATTATATTTTGGTTATGGAAATACACGTGTTAGAAGAATGCTATCAAGAGCACCGGAAGCAACTTTAGCAGAATACAAAAATACACCTGAAGAAGAGCTAATCTTTATGGAAGATTCAGTTGGTAATGTTTCTGTTAAACGAACTGATTTTGGTATTGATTATATGGAATCAGATTCTGATAAAGCTATAGCTTTTAAAAGTAAAACAGAATCAAGTGGATTTAATGTAACTGGAGTAAAAACCAAAAAAGAATCAATAGACTTAGACAACATCCAAATCCGAACAAACCTCAACGAAACCGCTTTCTTCCTTCCACAATTACAAACCGATAAAGATGGTAATGTCAGTTTCAATTTTACAGCACCAGAAGCGTTGACCAAATGGAAATTGCAACTCTTGGCGCACACAAAAACTTTAGAAAGTGCCATAAGCCGATTAGAAACCGTGACGCAAAAAGAATTAATGGTCCTGCCAAATGCACCACGTTTTTTGAGGGAAGGCGATGTCATTACCATTAGCACTAAAATTGCAAATCTTACAGAAAAAGAATTATCTGGTCTTGCACAATTAGTATTGACAGATGTAGTTACAGGAAAAGATATTTCGAAACAACTTGTCTGGTCGAGCGCAGTCGAGACCTCTTCAGACTACAAAAATTTCACAGTAAATGCCAAAGGCAATACACAAGTCTCATGGCAATTAAAAATCCCTCAAGGTTTACAAGCTGTTCAATATAAAGTGATTGCAAAAGCTGGTGACTTTAGTGACGGTGAACAAAATGCTTTACCTGTTTTAAGTAATAGAATGCTAGTGACTGAAACGCTTCCGATGTGGATTCGTTCTAACGAAACTAAAACATTCACCTTGGATAAGTTGAAGGATAATACCTCATCAACGCTTACCAATCATCAGTTAACTTTAGAGATGACGTCTAATCCAGCTTGGTATGCGGTACAAGCCTTACCGTATTTAATGGAATATCCTTATGATTGTAACGAGCAAACGTTTTCACGTTATTATGCCAATGCTTTGGCACAACATATTGTAAAATCGAATCCGAGAATTGAAGCTGTTTTTAACCAATGGAAATCGACAGATGCTTTATTGTCTAACTTAGAGAAAAATCAAGAATTGAAATCTTTATTGATTCAAGAAACACCTTGGTTACGTGATGCACAATCTGAAACAGAACAGAAAAAACGTATTGCCTTATTATTCGACTTAAATAAAATGACTAATGAGTTGCAATCGGCTATTCGTAAACTAGAGACTAATCAACACGCTTCTGGAGCTTGGCCTTGGTTTAATGGTGGACGTGATAATCGATTTATTACCCAACATATTATTGCTGGTTTTGGACATCTTAAACAACTAAATGTCTCTTCGAGCGCAGTCGAGAAGTCTACGATTCACAACGCAGTTCGTTATTTAGATGCGCAATTTATTCAAGAATACAAAGACATCAGAAAGTATAACAAAGATGTAGATTTAAGCAAAGATCACTTATCACACACACAACTGCATTATTTATATACGCGAAGTTTTTATCCTGAAATTGAAACGTCGAGTGAAGTTCAAAAGATCATGGATTATTACCAAGGACAGATTCAGAAATATTGGTTGTCGCGTTCCTTATACGCTAAAGGCTTAATGGCATTAACCATGCATAGAACAGGTGATGCAAAAACAGCTGGTAAGATTATAAAATCTTTAAAAGAAAATAGTATTACTTCAGATGAATTAGGCATGTACTGGAAATCAAATACGAATTCATGGCATTGGTACCAAGCACCTGTTGAAACACAAGCTTTAATGGTGGAAGTATTTTCTGAAGTTGGTTCGAGTATACAAAGCGAAGAAAAAAATCTTGAAGACATAGACAACCTAAAAATCTGGTTACTTAAAAACAAGCAAACGAATCGGTGGAAAACCACCAAAGCGACGACAGAAGCTGTTTATGCTTTATTATTGCAAGGTAGCGATTGGTTAAGTGCCACAGAGCAAGTGGACGTTAAAGTAGGGCGTGAAACGATTTCACCAGAAACCTTAGACAACGTAAAAGTGGAAGCTGGAACAGGTTACTTTAAAACATCTTGGACTGGTTCTGAAATTACACCTGAACAAGCAGATGTTACCATCACAAAAAAAGGAGAAGGCATTGCTTGGGGCGTGTTGTACTGGCAATACTTTGAAGATTTAGATAAAATAACCTCAGCTGAAACTCCTTTAAAACTAAGTAAAAAGCTATTCTTAAAATCAAATACAGATAAAGGGGAAGAAATCACTGAAATCACTTCAAATACAGAATTAAAAGTTGGTGATTTAATACGCGTTAGAATTGAATTAAGAACCGATCGCACCATGGAATTTGTGCATCTTAAAGATATGCGTGCCGCTGGTTTGGAACCTATAAACGTTCTGTCTCAATACAAGTGGCAAGATGGATTAGGCTATTATGAAAGCACAAAAGATGCTGCCACCAATTTCTTTATGGACTATTTACCAAAAGGAATTTATGTGTTTGAATACGATTTACGTGTGAATAACGCTGGTGATATGAGTAATGGCATTAGTACTATTCAATCGATGTATGCACCAGAATTTAGTAGTCATAGTGAAGGTGTACGAATTACGGTTGACTAAAAACTCAATTGATAATACGTAGCGTCTATAAAAAGACTTTAGTACTGAATAAATAGAAAAAGAGGTTTCAAGTTGAAACCTCTTTTTTTTAATTTTAGTTCTATTTACTTGGAGGCATTGTTGGCCTCACTTCTATTTTACTTGGTAATGTCCTTGGGTTCATTTTTAGTAAATCTATGACCAGTTCACCAATATCTTCAATTTGTATTTTCCATGCTTGTTCATCACTTGGGGTATTTCCATTAAAATGTGTTGACACAGATCCTGGCATAATAGTACTCACTTTTACACCGTACTTCCTTAAGTCTAGCATTACCGCTTGGGTAAATCCGGTGACTCCAAATTTACTGGCATTATAAGCCGAACCACCTGCAAAGAAATTTGCCCCAGCCAAACTCGAAATAGTTATATAATAGCCTTTCGATTTTTTAAGTTCTGTAACACTCGCTTTTATAGAATTAAATACTCCGGTAAGATTCGTATCAATAGTATCACTCCATTGTTCTGAGGTTAAATCTTCAATACTTGCAAAATGACCGAGCCCTGCATTAGCAATAACGATATCTAATTGCCCAAAAGTACTCAATGCTTGACCTACCGCTTCTTGCTGACTTTTGAGTTGTCTTACATCGGCCTGAACACCAATAACAGATCCTACTGAATCTGTTTTTGTGCCCAATACTTCGGCTGCAGAATTGGCTGCATTTTTATCTCTACTTGTAATTACAACTTTTAAGCCTTGATTTAGTAAAGCTTCTGCAACACCGTAACCAATGCCTTTTGTACCACCTGTAATTAAAGCTACTTTTCCTTTTAAATCTTTCATATCTACTCGTTTGTTTTCTTTTACTCAAATTTACAAAACACAAATAATAACTAAAATTATAGATTGTTAGGATTATGATAAAATAACACTTAACAATTGCTAAACTTCTGTTTCACACTACATTTATTTCTATATAATCTTAATAATAACTAACTTTAGCCTCCTAAAAATATTGAAATTTCATAAATGAAAATTGTAACATACGCCATTGCCTTAACCTTAACTATTGGCCTACTGTCTTGCGCTAGTACACTTCAGGCTTCTGAAGAAGAACCCACAGTCCTAGAAGCACCTCAGTTACTTTTTTTAAACTATGAAATGAAAACATATGGAAATAAAAAGTCGATTTCACTTATCAACCAAGTGACGACGGATGGGAGATTAAAACAACACATTAATCATAATCCAAATCCAGATCTAGGCGATTTAGAATGTGTAATATTAGATAAAGACTCTAATATTCTTGAAACCTATTCTATAAAAAACCCGTTGTTAAAAATTGTTGAGTACATCAACGATTCTGGACATTTTGAAAAGAAAATACTGAATTTAGATTACGCACAATTTTCTTTAAAATTGCAATTAAACGCTAAAGCTGCATATGCAGTAATTCACGAGATTAACCCTAACGGAAACATCAAACTTAAGACGACTAAAATTGAATAATAATGAAAAAACCGTTACTCTTAATTATTTTATTTTGCCATGTACATTTCGTTTTTTCTCAAACCTTTGAAGTAGAAACCATTAAAACTTCGGGTAGCGATGACAAGCGGATTAATCTCGTCATTTTAAGTGAAGGATATCAAGCCAGCGAAATGGCACAGTTTGAAGCTGATGCTCTTAATTTTATGAATGATATGTTTTCTCAAGAACCTTTTTCTAATTACGAAAACTACTTCAACGTACATATTATTAAAGTCCCGTCTAATGAAAGTGGCGCCACGCATCCAGGAACGGCTCCAGACGAGCCGACTTCAACCGTGCCCACCTTGACTGTAGATAATTATTTTGGCACATCTTATGACAGCTATGACATTCACAGATTATTATACACAGAAAATAGCGCATTAATTAGCACTGTTTTAGCCAACAATTTCCCGCTATATGACCAAGCACTTCTTTTGGTAAACTCACCTTATTACGGAGGAAGTGGAGGCACATTTCCAGTGACTTCAACAGGTACAAGTGCTAGCGAAATTGCCATACACGAATTAGGACATTCGTTTGTAAATTTAAAAGATGAATATTACCCAGGAGATTTACTTGCTGCAGAAGCAATAAACATGACCCAAGAAACGGATCCTACTTTAGTGAGATGGAAAAATTGGATTGACATAGACAATGTGGGTATCTATGCTTATGCCAGCTCGGGAACAGCATCAACCTGGAACCGACCGCATCAAACATGCAAAATGCGTTACCTTGGTTATGATTTTTGCGCAGTGTGTAAAGAAGGAATTATTGAAAAAATTCACGATTTAGTATCACCAATAGATTCTTATGCTCCAACTGAAGCTACTATTAACACCCCAAGTTTTCCCTTAAATTTTGAAGCCAACAGTATTCAAACACTTCCAGAAAACACTATAACAACAACGTGGACTTTAAACGGAGACACCATTGCAACCAATGAAATGAACATTGCGATTGAAGAGAGTGATTTAGTTACGGATACCAACACGTTAACTGTTTTGGTACAAGATGAAACTAGCTTAATCAATATCGATAATCATGAAACAATTCATGTAGCGACCGTCACTTGGACAATTGACAATACCTTAGGAATACAAAATGTAAGGGAAAACGAATTTAGCTTGAAGCTATACCCTAACCCAACCACGAATATTGTAAACATACAAATAGACAACATATTAAATGATATTTTAACCGTTGACATTGTAAGTCTTGATGGAAAAATAGTAAAGTCTGTAAACGTATATAATCAAAAAAACACGTCACTAGATATTAGTAATTTGAGTTCAGGAATATACGTAACTAACTTTTATGCTAATTCTGTATTAATTGCAAGCAAGAGACTTGTTAAACAATAAAAGCAGAAATTATTCTGATGTTGGCGGATAGCTTGAAAACATTTTTTCTACCAAAGAATGAAATCGTTCTTCTCGCTTTTTAGGAGTGTCATTATCACTGTAATTACTCTCACTGATAGCTTGCCAAAACATGCCTGTTTTAGTATCGTCTACAAACTCAATAGTTAATTCTCTTGTATTTTTCTGACCATCAATTGGTAGGCCTACTGATAAACCTCCTCCAACATTACGGCCAGAACCACCCACACCAATACCAACATTGCTATTTGTTCGGTTTTGAATATCCTGACTAAAAATATCAATAAAAAAATCTGGATGTTCAGATCGTGTTAAACCCATCGATTCTAGTTTTGCGTCCATGACTCTAATTAAGCGTTTGGTATCTAATTGAGATAAACCCGTTTTCATATCACCAAAATAATTGTAACTTTTGTAGTGATTAAAGTCAGTAGATTTCTCGTAATCGTAGTGAACTACAGCACCACAAGACGTTAAAAGAAACGTTAGAAATAAGAATTTTAAAGCTTTCATCTTTTTAATTTAAAGATAGTAAAATCCCTTTATTCCTTTATCACAACTTTTGTTAAACTCCCTGTCGTGGTTGTAATTTCAATCATATACATCCCAGGTTGGAAATTTGTAAAATCGATTTTCTTTTCAGTAGTTTCAAATACTTTTTTACCCAAACTCGAATACAGCTTCACATTTATTAATTGATGTGTATTAATGTCATCTATAAATAATGTTCCAGAGACTGGATTTGGGTGCAGTTTAAATTCAGCTATTTCATTTTGTTGAAGTGACAAATTGTTGCAAACTAACTGTACTTCAGACCTTGTATTGCAGCCCAAGGCATTATCTAGAATAGTAATGGCATTATTAGCTATTAAAGTACAGACCAAATCATTTTCACATACCGAAAGTTGAGTATTGTTAATGATTTCAGCAGAGGTAAAACTATTGAATTGTGCTGTGTTTAACCTTGAAATATCCGTTAAATTAGCATGTTCACCAATATATAGAAAAGGACTTTGAACTAGTCCGCCAATAATATTGAGATTCTCGTTTAAACCATTTAAATCTGTTAACGCATCGTTATTCTCTAAAATGAGTGTTACAACCTCGCCAATTGGTTCTGATCCTTCTAATGACGTTAAGTTTTCCATATCTCTAATTAGAAATACCACAGGTAGATTAACCGTAAAGTTATTTAAGAATTCTATATGCTGAAGTAAGGGATTGTCATCAATTACGATAAAGGCATCTTCGTCGCTTAAACCAGTTATTGTTAAGGCTTCCAAACCTTGTAAGCTAGTAAGTGCTGTCTCATTAATAAGAAGACTTCCTACGGAGTTTATTTGAGATAGTGAGGATACATCGGTAATATCACTCCCTTGGATTAATAAAAAGCCCTCTATGGTATCGCAATTGGGATATTCTAAACTAAAATTATTGACTTCGGCCTGACTGAAAAATAGAACATCTTCTCCCGGACATTGTCCAAAACCAATAAAACTAAAAACCAGTGCCATTAATACAAAATACATTCTCATCATACAGAATTTAGGATTATACTAAAAAATCATACTATTTTTTATCTTCAGTGGGCTCTACTGCCTTTGTTAAAGATGATGAAATAATCCCTGTCGGAATAGCCACAATCCCTAAGCCAATTAACAACATGAAAAACGTAAAAATACGACCACCTACGGTAACCGGATAAACATCACCATAACCTACAGTAGTTAAAGTTACGATGGACCACCAAAGACTAGAAAAAATAGAAGAAAAATGTTCTGGTTGCGCTTCGTTTTCAAAATAATAAATACCAACTGCTGCAAAATAAATAAGCATGATGGTAATAATCATAAAGAGAATGATCTGTTCTTTCGCCAATTTCATAGCATTCGCAAAGTGACGTATGGCTTTATTGTACCGTACCAATTTAAATAGTCGGAACAGTCGAAACATTCTAAGTAATCTCAGCGATCTTAAATCAATTCCGAAAGCGAGGTAAAACGGTAAAATGGCTAAGAAATCGATAATCCCGAAAAAGCTGAAGATAAATTTCAGTTTACGATCAGCCACATAAATACGCGCTAAATACTCAAACGTAAAAATAATAACACAAAAGGCTTCTATAGCGTTGAGAACAACTCTAGTTTGAGGTTTTAAATCTGGTAAAGTTTCAATTGAAAATGTAATGAATGAAACAATAATTAAAAACTGAATAAAATAAGCAAAACGTTTACTTTGTATAGTGTCGTTTAACTCAACCAGATTTTTAAGATATGATTTCATTTTAATGCGTTCTAAACATTAATCATTTAACATCTTCCAAAGTTTATCTTTTAATTCGGTAAGGCCTTGCTGCGCCACAGAAGAGATAAAAAGATACTCTGACTTTAAGTCTTTATCGAGAATAGTTGCTATTTCAGATTTTAACTCATCGTCTAACATATCTGACTTAGAGACACAAATTAGACGTTCCTTATCTAGCATTTCTGGATTATAACGTCGTAATTCGTCTTCTAAAATTTCGTATTGCTCAACGATATCTTTGGCATCAGCCGGAATTAAAAATAAGAGTATAGAGTTACGTTCAATATGTCTTAAAAAGTAATAACCTAAACCTTTTCCTTCTGCTGCACCTTCAATAATACCAGGAATATCTGCCATTACAAACGATTGGAAATCGCGATATTCTACAATACCTAAATTTGGCTTTAATGTAGTAAACTCATAATCTGCAATTTTAGGTTTTGCAGAGGTTAATACAGACAATAATGTAGATTTACCAGCATTAGGAAAGCCTACCAAGCCAACGTCTGCTAAGATTTTAAGTTCTAACGTAATATCCTTTTCTTCAAGAGGCATTCCTGGCTGTGCGTAACGTGGAGTTTGATTTACAGAACTTTTAAAATGCCAGTTACCGCGACCTCCCATACCGCCTTCTACAACAATTTTTTCCTCACCATCTTCTGTGATTTCAAAAAGAACGGCATCTGTTTCAGAGTCTCTAACTACAGTTCCTAAAGGTACATCGATGTAAATATCTTCACCATCAGCTCCTGTGCTTCGCCCCGAACTTCCGTGTGCACCATGACCCGCTTTAAAGTGACGTTTAAACTTTAAGTGAATTAGCGTCCAAAGGTTAGAGTTTCCACGCAAAATAATATGACCTCCACGACCACCATCTCCTCCATCTGGACCACCTTTTTGTATATATTTTTCGCGATGTAAATGCGCAGAACCTTTTCCTCCGTTACCAGAAGAAACATGCATTTTTACGTAGTCAACAAAATTTCCTTCAGTCATGCTTACTTTCCGTAGATACGGAAACTTTTTTAATTAATTAAAACAATAGATTCCTGCTCTTAGCAAGAATGATAGTTTACAGTTTATCTATCACTGTGCTTAAACGCACTGTAATTTCTTCAATACTACCAACACCATCCACACCAAAATATTTATTTTGATTTGCGTAGTAATCCTTTAATATTGCTGTTTTTTTATAGTATTGTTTTATACGGTTTCTAATTATATCTTCATCCGAATCATCGGTTCTACCACTCGTTTTTCCGCGCTCTAACAAACGTCCTACCAGCACTTCATCATCGACTTCTAATGCAACCATAGCATCAATTTGAGAATCCTTTGCTTCCATTAATTCATCTAAGGCTTTAGCTTGTTCGTTGGTTCTTGGAAAACCATCGAAGATAAAACCGTTAGCTCCAGCGTTTTTCTCCACTTCTTTATTCAACATATCAATAGTCACCTGATCTGGCACTAATTCTCCTTTATCCATATAGGATTTAGCTAACATTCCTAATGCGGTTTCGTTTTTAATATTAAATCTAAAAACGTCACCTGTAGAGATGTGAATTAAATCGTATTTTTCTTTTAGAAAATTAGCTTGAGTTCCCTTACCTGCACCTGGAGGGCCAAATAGCACTATGTTTGTCATATGTTGTGTGGTTTTTAATTGATATACATCTGGTAAGTCTCTTCCTAAGCCGTCATAATCTAAGCCATAACCCACAATAAACTTGTTAGGAATCTCCATACCGACGTAATGAAGTTTAAAATCTTTGTTATAAGCTTCAGGTTTATAAAACAATGTTGCAATAATTAATTGTTTTACATTTTCGTTTTCAAAAATGCGGTGCACTTCTTCTAAAGTGTTACCTGAATCTATAATATCTTCTAAAATAACAACCGTTCTTCCTGTTAAATCTTGGGTTAAACCAATTAAACGTTGAATATCTTCCGTAGACTTTACTCCTTCATAAGAAGCTAGTTTAATAAAAGTTACCTCACAAGGTTTGGGATATTTTTTCACAAAGTCGCTCACTAACATAAATGAGCCGTTTAAAATTCCTATAAAAACAGGCACTTCATCACCCAAATCGTCAGCAATACCATCTACCATCTTTTGGACAGCAGCATCTATTTCTTGTTCAGAGATAAAAGGTTTAAAGTATAAATCGTGAAGCTTAATCACTTTCTTTTTATTTTAGAAATGCAAAGATACATATTTGATTGCTGTTTCAGGGATTTTTGATTTACGAATTTAGAAGTATGTGTCATTTTTAGCGTATTTTTGCTATTGAAAAGCAGATATTTAATCTTAAAAAGTTTCCCTTAAACTTGGGAATAATATAAAAAATTGATGAACTATTTCTCTTCCAATTTTAAACTCGGAATTTTAGGTGGTGGCCAACTTGGTAAAATGATGTTGTATGACACCAGAAAATTTGATATTTACACATGTGTAATCGACCCTAGTCCAGAAGCACCATCGCGCTTAGCTTGCGATGAATTTACAACAGGTGATTTGTTAGATTACGATACCGTTGTCAACTTCGGAAAACACCTAGACGTTTTAACTTTTGAAATTGAAAACGTTAATGTAGACGCCTTAGAAACACTAGAAAAACAAGGAGTTAAAGTCTTTCCTTCGTCAAAAACATTACGAACAATTCAGAATAAAGGCACTCAAAAATTATTTTATCGTGATCATGGGATTCCGACAGCAGATTTTTCAAGATTTGCCTATACCTCTGAGATTGATGACGCCATAAATCATGGAGGCTTAAATTACCCTTTTGTGTGGAAAAGCGCACGTTTTGGATACGATGGTACTGGAGTGAAAGTGGTAAGAAGCATTTCAGATTTGAAGGATTTACCAAATGTAGAATGTATTACTGAACAATTAATTCCTTTTAAAAATGAATTGGCTGTCATTGTTGCGCGTAATGCACAAGGCGATGTGAAGACTTATCCTGTTGTCGAAATGGAATTTCATCCAGAAGCCAACCAGGTAGAATATGTTATTTGTCCTGCAAGGATTCCTGAAGAGATTGCCAAAAAAGCAGAATCAGTCGCCTTGAAAGTAGCTTCTGAATTTAAACATGTTGGTTTATTAGCTGTTGAAATGTTTCAAACTGAAAACGATGACATTTTAGTTAATGAAGTGGCTCCAAGACCACATAACTCTGGACACTACAGCATTGAGGCTAGTTATACATCTCAATTTGAGCAACAGATTAGATGTATTCTTGGTTTACCTTTAGGTGATACCGCGAGTAAAGTTGCTGGAGTTATGGTGAATTTGGTTGGTGCAGAAAATCACACCGGAAATGTAGTGTATAAAAACATTGAAAACATCTTAGCTATGGATGGAGTTACACCGCACATTTACGGTAAGAAACAAACCAGGCCATTCAGAAAAATGGGTCATGTTACAATAGTCAATAAAGATTTAAATACAGCGAGAACCATAGCAGAACAAGTAAAACAAACAATCGAAGTAATTAGCGAATAAAAATGAGTAAAGTAGCCATTATAATGGGAAGCACTAGCGACATGCCAGTAATGCAAGACGCTATTGATATCTTAAACGGATTTGACATAGATATTGAAGTCGATATCGTTTCAGCACACAGAACACCAGAAAAGCTATATGAGTTTAGTAAAAACGCTCACCTTAGAGGCATTAAAGTTATCGTTGCAGGCGCAGGTGGAGCAGCACATTTACCAGGTATGGTAGCTTCAATGTCTCCTTTACCAGTAATTGGAGTGCCTGTAAAAAGCAGTAATTCTATTGATGGTTGGGATTCTGTATTGTCTATTCTTCAGATGCCAGGAGGTGTTCCTGTAGCAACTGTAGCACTTAATGGTGCAAAAAACGCTGGAATTTTAGCTGCACAGATTATAGGCAGTTCAGACCAATGTGTTTTAGACAAGATAATGGTTTATAAAGAAGGCTTAAAAGCGAAGGTTATTGATGCTTCAAAAAGCTTATAAAAAAAGCCTCAATTTACATCAAGGCCTCTCTTTGCTATTAATCAATTCTTTATAGTCATATGTATCACTAAAAAGATGTTGCAAAAATACAAATTACTCCTATATTCATTCTCTTAATTTTTAGTTAAAAATCAGATTATCAATTATTTGATAAAAAAAATAATATATAATGACAATTCTTAATCATTCTTTCAATACTCCATATAAAACAGCACCTTTTTCTAAAATAAAAACAGAAGATTATCTATCGGCTTTTAATATTGCTATAGAAAAAGCTAAAGCTGAAATTGATGCCATTGCTTCAAATGAAGAAGCTCCTAATTTTGAAAACACCATAGCAGCTTTAGATTATTCAGGTGAAGAATTAGATCGTATATCTAGTATTTTCTTTAATCTAAATTCGGCTGAAACCAATGACGAGATTCAGAAAATTGCTCAAGAGGTGTCCCCTTTACTTTCTGAATTTAGTAATGATATCACATTAAATGAAGCTTTATTTAAACGTGTAAAAGCGGTTTATAATGCAAAATCGAGTTTAGACTTAACTACAGAACAAAACACACTACTCGATAAAAAATACAAAGGCTTTTCTCGAAATGGTGCCAATTTACCAGAAGATAAAAAAGAAAAACTACGTGCTATTGACAAAGAGTTAAGTCAGTTAAAATTAAAATTTGGTGAACATATTTTAGCAGAAACCAATAGATTTGAAATGCATCTTACCGACGAAGCCGAGGTCTCAGGTTTACCAGAAGGAGCCAAAGAAGCAGCTAAACAACTAGCCGAAAGCAAAGACAAAGACGGTTGGTTAATCACCTTAGATTACCCAAGCTATATTCCGTTTATGACTTATGCAGATCATAGAGCATTAAGAGAAAAACTCTCTAAGGCCTTTGGCAGAAAAGGGTTCCAAAACGATGAATTAGACAACCAAAATATAGTTCTTAAAATAGCGCAATTGCGTTTTGAACGTGCACAACTTTTAGGCTATAAAACACACGCACACTTTGTATTAGAAGAGCGTATGGCAGAAACACCAGAAAAAGTAACCTCGTTTTTAAATGAACTATTAGAAAAGGCTAAGCCAGCCGCTAAGGACGAATTTAAAGAACTAGAAGATTTTGCAAAAGATTTGGATGGTATTGACCAGCTTCAAAAATGGGATTCTGGCTATTACTCAGAAAAGTTGAAACAAAAATTATTTGACTTGGATGACGAGCAATTGAAACCTTATTTTAAGTTAGAAAATGTGGTTAATGGAGCGTTTACTGTGGCCAATAAATTATTTGGTTTACAATTTGAAGAAATTAATACTATTGATAAATATCACGAAGACGTTTTAACGTATAAAGTTACTGATAACGAAGGAGAATTAGTTTCCATTTTCTATGCTGACTTTTTCCCAAGAGCAGGCAAAAGAAATGGTGCTTGGATGACCTCTTTTAAACCACAGATGATAAAAGATGGGGTTAATGAAAGACCACATGTATCTATCGTTTGTAATTTTACTAAGCCAACTAAGAGTAAACCATCATTATTAACTTTTAATGAAGTTACCACCTTGTTTCATGAGTTTGGGCATGCGCTTCATGGTATGCTCGCCAACACAACATACCCTAGTATTTCTGGAACTAGTGTTTATTGGGATTTTGTAGAATTACCAAGTCAGGTGTTAGAAAATTGGTGCTACGAAAAAGAAGCTTTAGAATTATTTGCAACCCATTACGAAACGGGTGAAGTGATACCGATGGAACTCATTGAAAAAATAAAAGCGTCAGCTACATTTCATGAAGGGATGCAAACATTGCGTCAATTGAGTTTTGGATTACTAGATATGTCTTGGCATGGTATAGATCCTTCAAACATCAACAATGTTAAATCTCATGAAGTAGAAGCCTTTGGGGATACAAACTTATATCCTGACGTTGCAGAAAACTGTATGAGCACATCGTTTTCTCATATTTTTCAAGGAGGATATTCTTCTGGCTATTACAGTTACAAATGGGCCGAAGTTTTAGATGCTGATGCTTTTGAATACTTTAAAGAAGAAGGTATTTTTAATAAAACGGTTGCCGATAAATTTAAAACCTATGTCCTATCTCAAGGAGGTACTGAAAACCCAATGATATTGTACCAAAAATTTAGAGGACAAGAACCAAAGCCTGAAGCTTTATTGAGACGTGCAGGTTTATTAAAATAAAACTTAAAGTTTAAGCGTTCACTGTTTATGAAAGTATTAAAACTTTTTAGACATGTCGCGATCATTATAGTGTTAACAGCAATCACGCAAATTGGCGGAATCATCTGGCTACTTGCTATGATTATTTCACATAAAATAAAAAAGGGAAAGCGCATTGTTTTCCCTTTACTTTATCTGCTATTTAATATTGTTATAATCCCTCCTATAGCCTCCTTTTTTGGAAGAGAAAAACTACCTTGGTTTAATGACCATTTAAAACCTCGAAACTGGTTTTATCCTTTAGCCTTTCGTAATTATGTTAATTCAGAATTAAAAGTTCAGCTAGAAGATGCTGCTTATGCTTTATCGGTTTCAGATATTACAATTACCTATTTAGACGGAAATTTTCCTTTTCTTAATGGTTTTCCTTTATTACCACATCTTAGTCATAATGACGGAAAGAAAATCGATATCTCCTTAATGTATTTAGATCCTCAAGGAAAATCTACAAACAAAAAACCTTCGACTTCTGGCTATGGTGTATTTGCCCATTCGGATAAAAATTATAGTACAAATTCATGTTTACAGAAAGGGTACTGGCAGTACGATTTCACCAAACACCTCACTTTTGGAACTTTAAATAATCTGCAACTTGATAAGGGTAAAACGGCTATATTGATTAAACAATTACTTTCTAGTCCTTCAGCACACAAACTATTTATAGAACCCCATCTTAAGCATTCCCTTGGCTTAAGTCATAGATCGAAAATACGCTTTCACGGTTGTAAAGCGGTTCGACATGATGATCATATACATTATCAAACCAAATAAACTTTCAAAGTTTATTGAAAGTTTAAAATTTATCATATATTTGCATTATGGAATATCAAGAAGCAAAAGAAAAATTTATTAGTACTTGGGGAAGTTTAGGGTCACTATGGGGCATAAACAAAGCCATGGCTCAAATACAAGCGTTACTTTTTATTTCCACAAGCCCTTTGTCTATGGAAGATATTATGGATGAGCTTAAAATTTCGCGTGGGAATACCAGTATGAATTTAAGACAACTTATGGATTGGGGAATAGTAACTAAAGTTCTTGTTTCTGGTGAACGAAAAGAATTCTTTACTACAGAAAAAGACGTACAAGAATTAGCACGCACAATAGCCAAAGAACGAAGCCGAAGAGAAATTAGACCTGTTATTAAAGTACTAGACGAAGTATCTGCCATAAAAGATGATGGTTCAGAAAAAGCAAAAGAGTTAATTAAGCAAACGAAGGCACTAAATCAATTAACGCAAGATTTAGACACATTGATGAATAAAATGGTGAATCAGAAACAAAATTGGCTAACAAAGTCTGTTTTAAAACTGATGAAATAGTAATACTATATTTTTTTACAAAATACTTTCAATTTTTTCTGAAAGTTTAAAACAAACAAAAATCATGAAAACTCTACAAAACCAAACTTTACTTTATGACAAAGATTGTCCCTTATGTAATATCTATACAAGTGGATTTATAAAAGTAAAAATGTTAGATAATAACGGCAGAAAAGCGTATTGCGATTTAACCAACGAGGAGCAAAAATTTATAGACTTACAACGTGCCACAAATGAAATTGCGCTAATTGACAACAAAAACAAAACCGTTATTTATGGTATTGATAGCTTACTAAAAGTCCTAGGCAATTCAATGCCATGGGTAGAAAAAATAGGCCATGTAAAACCTATTAAATTCGGATTAAAAAAACTGTACTCATTTATATCTTATAACCGAAAAGTCATAATTCCGAGTAAAGAAGACAAAACACAAACACTACAATGTGTTCCAAATTTTAACTACACGTACAGATACATTTACATTTTATTTGCAACACTAATAGCGAGTCTTGTACTGTTTAAATTCAGCAAACTAATTACACGTATACCTGAGTCTAATTTTATAAGAGAAGCTTTAATTACTATAGGCCAGATTGGGTTTCAAGCTTTATTCATTTCGAAATTAAACTTTGAAAAACAACTCAACTACTTCGGAAACCTTATGACGGTCTCCTTAATGGGAAGTCTTATGTTAATTCCTGTTTTAATAATAGATTCAATGATTCAAATACCTGAATTAGTCCTACTCTTTTGGTTCGGATTCACAGCAGCCATTATGCTATTTGAACATATAAGGCGTATAAAACTTTTAGAGTTACTAAAGCTGTTATCAGCTACTTGGATACTGTATCGTCTACTTATTTTACTTCTAATTTTATTTCTATAACTTGAAAACTATCATCATCGCAGGCGGCTCCGGATTTCTAGGACAGGTTCTAGAATCTTATTATTCTAAAAAACAATACGGCATAAAAATATTAACCAGAAACCCTACAAAAACAAATCATATTTATTGGAATGCAAAGGATTTAGATGATTGGGCGAAAACACTAGAACATACAGATGTGCTTATCAATCTCACTGGTAAATCTGTGGATTGCAGATATACAGAAACCAATAAAAAATTGATACACGACTCTAGAATAGATTCAACGAAAACACTAGGCAGAGCTATAAATCTATGTAAAAATCCACCCAAAACATGGCTCAATATGTCTACTGCTACCATTTATAACGATTCTTACCATAAACAAATGACAGAAGAACACGGAGATATTGGTAATGACTTCTCCATGAATATAGCTAAATCGTGGGAAGCTGCATTTAATCATATCGAAACACCACGAACAAGAAAAATTATTTTAAGAACCTCCATTGTATTAGGAAAAAATGGAGGTGCTTTAATGCCACTAAAACGACTTACCCATCTTGGATTAGGAGGCAAACAATGGCATGGTAAACAAAAAGTAAGTTGGATACATGAAACAGATTTTGCCAGAGCCGTTAACTTCATAATAGAAAATAAACTAAAAGGTATTTATAATATTGTATCGCCAGCGCCAACAACAAATTCTATTTTAATGCAAACCATAAGAAAAGAACTCAAAATAATTATTGCCATACCTCAACCTAAATGGTTAATAGATTTTGGAGCCAAACTAATAGGTACAGAATCCGAATTAGTTTTAAAAAGTAGAAATGTTATTCCTGAAAAATTAATACAAGCAGGTTTTAAGTTTAAATATCAAACAATAGACCGTGCGATAAGTAATCTTCATTAACTAAATTAAATCTCAACTTTTTAACTTATTTTTGGCTCAGCAATGCAATTGAACGATGCCTAAGCATACCATAGACCCTAACAATTGGGTAACTCTTTATTCGGATTACTTATTTAATTACACGATAACCCGTGTAAATAACAGAGAAATTGCTCAAGATTTAATCTCTGAAACTTTTTTGGCTGGTCTAAAATCTATGAAAAATTTTAAAGGTGAGGCTAGCGAACGTACTTGGCTTATTTCAATTTTAAAACGAAAAATTATAGATTATTACCGTAAAATTAATTCTAATAAAGGTAAAGCCGAAGTTAGAATGAATTATAATACGGATACAGATACTGAAGGAGATTGGCTAGAAGAACGAGTTGCAGATAACACGGTTAAAACTGCAGAAGACACGTTGGTAAATTCGGAATTAGGTGACGCTATCTACGATTGTTTAGCTAAGTTACCTGAAAAACAAGCAGATGTTTTTAAGATGAAAACCATTTTAGGTTACGATACAGAAACTATTTGTAAAGAATTAGATATTACTGCGTCTAACCTATGGGTAATTATTCACAGAGCACGAACAGCATTGTCTGAATGCATGGAGGATAATTGGTTTAAATAAATGATATTCCGTTTACAAGGACACTAATGATGAAAAAAAGTTTTTTATTTATAAGCTGTGATGAAGCCAAACATATTTGTGACAAAGCACAATATGATGAAGCGACAACTTGGGAGCAATTTAAGCTACGAATACGTCTTTTTTATTGCAGCATCACTAAAACATACTCTAAAAAGAACACAAAGTTATCAGAAACTATAGAATCCTCTAAAGTGCAATGCTTAGAAGCAGAGGAACGTCACAAACTACAGTCTGTAATAGATAAAGAGTTAACTAAGCAACAACAAAATTAACAGCCATATAATTGGTAAACTCTCCACCCAAAAAGCACTAAAATATTTCGATTGGTTTTTATTTGAATAAAGCAACAACGTTAACGTTATTAACGTCATACTCATGGTTGAAATTACCGATTCTTGATTTGATTTAACTTTAAGTACTTCTAATAATAAAAAGACCATTAAAAGAATAGCTCCAAAAATTTTAGTTTTTACGACACCTATTTTCTGAGGAATAGTTGCCAGTTTTAAACTATCAAAATTAAGATCTCTTATCTCAAAAGGCAACATTAATACAAGCACATAACTAAAGCGTTGAACACTTGTTATGATGACATCGAAGTTGATAGCAATGTCTCCATTTACTATAGGCAGTATTACAGTGGTAAACATCCAAATCAATGCAATAAGATACACTTTTAAACCACTCACTTGCCGTAGATTCTTATGATCATCGAATAAATAACGCTTCGGAACCATAATAGGAATAGCATAAAAAAATGTAATAATCCCAAGTATTCCGATAACAATTAATGTTTCCACGTTAAGCTTCAAAACAAAATAGCACATGGCTACAAAGGCTACAAACGAGAATACCTGTATGGCCTTTAACCAGCTCGCCAAACTACGGTGATGAAACTTTGCCACTCCAAAGTATTTCACAAAATTATATCCTGTTACGGTTGCAAAAAACACAAAGCAAAGCAAAGCGGTATCAAACTCTAAGTTGAGCTCAATTATGGTCACCCATACTAAAGACAAGGCAGCCAAAGCAACATGAATACTACTATTGAGATAAAAGTTAAAGAGGCGTTTAAAAACTTCCATAACACAAAAGTAAGAATTGTGTTAATAACCTCTAATATCGGTTCAAAACTTTAGTTTTCATTAACTAAAAACTTAGGCTAAATCCGTACTTTTGCAGAATTATATAAATTATATTTTTTTAATGGACACAACTTCTTTTGCACTCAGACATATTGGCCCAAATTCAGATGAACAACAAGCCATGTTAGACACTATTGGTGTTAAAAATATTGAACAATTAGTAACGGAAACCATTCCAGATAATATTCGTTTAGATAATGATTTAAACCTTGATGCTGCATTGAGTGAGCAAGAATATCTTAATCATATCAACGAATTATCACAACACAATAAGATTTTCAAAACGTACATTGGCTTAGGCTATTACCCTACAAACTTACCAGCTGTAATTCAACGCAATATTTTAGAAAATCCAGGATGGTATACCGCCTACACACCATATCAAGCCGAAATAGCACAAGGGAGATTAGAAGCGCTGTTAAATTTTCAAACCATGATTATTGATTTAACTGGAATGGAAATTGCTAACGCATCATTATTAGATGAGAGTACTGCAGCTGCTGAAGCCATGGGATTATTGTTTGCTGTAAGAGATCGTGCTCAAAAGAAGGCTAAGGTCAATAAATTCTTTGTTTCAGATTTAGTATTACCCCAAACTATTGATTTACTTGAAACGAGAGCCAATCCAATCGGTATCGAATTAATTATTGGTAATGAAGCAGATTACAACTTATCTAATGAATACTTTGGAGCGTTATTACAATACCCTGGAAAAAATGGACAAATAACAGACATTAAAGGATTTATAGAAAAAGCCAATGCTGAAAATATTAAAGTCGCTGTGGCTGCAGATCTTTTAAGTTTGGTAAAACTAGAATCTCCGGGAAAATTTGGTGCTGATGTCGTTATCGGTACCACACAACGTTTTGGTATTCCTATGGGTTATGGTGGTCCTCATGCCGCATATTTTGCGACTAAAGAAGCCTATAAGCGCGATGTTCCAGGACGTATTATCGGAGTCACAAAAGACGCTAATGGCAACAGAGCCTTACGCATGGCTTTACAAACCAGAGAACAACATATTAAGCGTGCCAAAGCCACCTCTAACATCTGTACAGCACAAGTACTTTTAGCCGTAATGGCTGGTATGTATGCTGTATATCATGGCCCTAAAGGTCTTACGTTTATCGCAGACAAAGTTAAAAACGCCACTTCTACCCTAGCACAAGCCTTAGAGCGTTTAGGACTAGAACAAGTCAATACACATTATTTTGATACCATTCAAATTAAAGCAGATGCTGTTAATGTAAAGTATGAAGCAGAACAAAAGGAAGTAAATTTTCATTATCCAGACACCAATACGGTTACAATTGCTTTAAACGAAACTACAACTATTTCAGACTTAAATGATATTATTTCAATTTTTGAAAAAGTAACAGGAAAATCAACAGATAAAATTGAATCTATATCAATTAATGAAACCATTCCAACACACTTACAACGTCAATCAGATTTCTTAACCTTTGACGTTTTCAACACTTATCACTCTGAAACTGAATTAATGCGCTACATCAAACGCTTAGAGCGTAAAGATTTAGCATTAAATCACTCCATGATTTCTCTAGGGTCTTGTACTATGAAATTAAACGCAGCCGCAGAAATGTTACCATTAAGCTGGCCAAGTTGGGGAAGTATGCATCCTTTTGCACCGACTGATCAGGCTAAAGGGTACAAATTAATGCTAAAAGCATTAGAGAATCAGTTATCTGAAATTACAGGATTTGCAGCCACATCACTGCAACCTAATTCTGGTGCTCAAGGTGAATTTGCCGGTTTAATGGTTATTAAAGCCTATCATGAATCGCGTGGAGATCACCATAGAAATATTTGTTTAATTCCTTCATCCGCACATGGTACCAATCCAGCAAGTGCTGTAATGGCCGGAATGAAAGTGGTCGTAACCAAAGCCTCTGAAAATGGTAATATCGATGTTGAAGATTTAAGAGAAAAAGCAGAATTACATAAAGATAATCTTTCTGCTATTATGGTAACTTATCCATCTACGCATGGGGTTTATGAAGCTTCTATAAAGGAAATCACTAAGATTATTCACGATAACGGAGGCCAAGTCTATATGGATGGAGCCAATATGAATGCCCAAGTAGGTTTAACCAATCCAGGAAATATTGGGGCCGATGTGTGTCACTTAAATTTACACAAAACTTTTGCTATACCTCATGGTGGTGGTGGACCAGGAGTTGGACCAATTTGCGTGGCTAAACAATTAGTGCCGTTTTTACCAGGCAACCCAATTATAAAAACAGGTGGACATCAAGCTATCACTGCAGTCTCTGGTGCACCGTTTGGTTCAGCCTTAGTTTGTCTAATCTCTTATGGCTATATCAAAATGCTAGGTTACAGAGGTTTAAAGAAATCTACTGAAATAGCCATTTTAAATGCTAATTACATCAAAGAACGTTTAAGCGGATCGTACCCAACGCTTTACTCTGGTGAAATGGGAAGAGCCGCTCACGAAATGATTATTGACTGTCGTGACTTTAAAGCCAATGGTATTGAAGTTACAGATATTGCAAAACGCTTAATGGATTATGGTTTCCATGCACCAACCGTATCTTTCCCTGTTGCTGGCACAATGATGATTGAACCTACAGAAAGTGAAAGTAAAGCTGAGATGGATCGTTTTTGTGATGCTATGATTTCTATTCGAAAAGAAATCGATGCCTCGTCTAAAGATGACACCAATAACATCTTAAAAAATGCACCTCACACATTAGGTATGCTAACATCAGATGAATGGACTTTACCATACAGTAGAACCGCTGCTGCATATCCATTAGATTTTGTAAAAGACAATAAATTTTGGCCAAGTGTAAGACGTGTAGACGATGCTTATGGAGATCGAAATTTAGTTTGTAGCTGCGAACCTATAGAAGCCTACATGGAAGCCTAATTAAAAGCACATAAAACGTAAAAAAGTATTCATTTTGAATACTTTTTTATGTTTTATATAGTGACAGACTACAATTTTTAAGAATTTATTAAAAATTGTATCTTTAAAACTATGCCGTGATGATAGCTCTTTAATAATCATTAATTTTGTAATTACGAAAATAAATTATGATGGGGATTAAAATCACTGGGACAGGAAGCTATATACCAAGTTATATAGAGAAAAACGAGAACTTTTATAATCATCAATTTTTAAATGCAGATGGATCTACAATTAAGAATTCCAATGAAGTTATTGTAGAAAAATTTAAAGCCATTACAGGCATTAGGGAACGAAGGTATGTAACACAAGACCTTAGCAATTCCGATATCGCATCTTTTGCTGCCGAAAAAGCCATTGAAGATGCAAATATTGATAGAGAAACGATAGATTACATTATTGTTGCTCATAATTATGGTGATGTATTGCATAACTCTGAACAAAGCGATACGGTTCCGAGCATAGCATCTCGTGTAAAACACTTACTTAAAATTAAAAATCCAAAATGCGTAGGCTACGATTTACTTTTTGGTTGCCCGGGTTGGATTGAAGGTGTTATACAAGCAAAAGCATTTATAGCTTCAGGCATAGCAAAACGTTGCTTAGTTATTGGGTCTGAAACTTTATCTCGTGTTATTGATAAACACGATAGAGACTCTATGATTTACAGTGATGGTGCTGGCGCTGCTATTATTGAGCAAAGCGACATAGAAGGTGGCATTTTAGCTCATGAATCGGCAACCTTCGCCTTTGATGAAGCGCATTATATTTTCTTTGGTGAAACAAACGATAAGCAAAGTAAAGACAAACGTAGATACATTAAAATGTATGGTCGCAAAATTTATGAGTTTGCACTATCTAATGTTCCCAAAGCTTTAAAATCTTGCCTTGATAAAAGTGGTGTAGCCATTAAAGATGTCAAAAAAATATTGATTCATCAGGCAAATGAAAAAATGGATGAAGCCATTGTAAATCGCTTTTATAAATTACATAACATGAAAATGCCAGATGGCATAATGCCAATGACCATCAATATGCTCGGTAATTCTAGTGTTGCAACCGTGCCAACATTATTTGATATGATTTTAAAAGGGCAGGTAGAAAATCAAGAGATTCATAAAGGTGACGTTATTATTTTTGCAAGTGTAGGTGCTGGTATGAATATTAATGCTATTGTTTATCAGTATTAAAATTTCATAACTCGCTTAAATGTACGAAAACACTTTTCCAAATAAACGTTTTAAACTCACACTCCAGTTTTTACAGAAACATATAAGCACTTCAGAATCAATTTTAGATTTGGGTGTAAAAAACCCATTTTCAGAGATTATGATTTCTGAAGGTTTTTCAGTTGAAAACACTACAGGTGAAGATTTAGACGAAGACACCTCTGCTATTAAAAATTCTTCAGCAGCCGTAGTTACGGCTTTCGAAATTTTTGAACACCTTTTATCTCCATATGAAGTTTTAAAATCTATTAAAACAGACAAACTTTTAATTAGTGTGCCTTTAAAACTATGGTTTTCTTCTGCTTATAAGAGTAAAACAGACATGTTAGATAGACATTACCATGAGTTTGAAGATTGGCAACTCGATTGGCTTTTAGAAAAAACAGGATGGCAAATTAAAGATCGACAAAAATGGACCAATCCTGTAAATAAATTAGGCATTAGACCCATCTTAAGACGTTTTACTCCGAGATATTATATTGTTTATGCAGAAAGAGTTTAACTTTGAAAAAATAGACTTCAGTTTTGAACTTTTACATCATCATTCCTGCGCATAACGAAGAAGATTACATTGGTGACACTTTAGAGTCTTTAGCGAAGCAAACACTGCTTCCCAAACGTGTTGTGGTAGTCAATGATCATTCTTCAGACAAGACTCAAAACATTGTTGAATCCTATACTTTGAAGCACTCTTGGTTATCCATTATAAATTCAAAATCTTCAGATAAGCACCTCCCTGGATCTAAAATTATAAATGCCTTCAACAAAGGTTTAGCATTTCTTGATGATGACTATGACATCATTTGTAAATTTGATGCTGATCTTATTTTTCCTGAGAATTATTTGGAAAAATTAGCAGACCATTTCCATTCAAATAAACAATTAGGTATGGTTTCTGGTTTCTGCTACATTGCACATAATGGCAACTGGATTTTAGAAAACCTAACTAATAAAGATCATATAAGAGGGGCTTTAAAAGCGTATAGAAAAGCATGCTTTGAGCAAATAGGTCAACTTAAACCGTCAATGGGTTGGGACACCGTAGACGAATTATTAGCAAGATACCACGGCTGGACTATTTTAACGGATGAATCTCTTCATGTAAAACATTTAAAACCCACAGGACACTCTTATAACAAAGCGTCCAAATATTTACAGGGAGAAGCCATGTACAAAATGCGTTATGGTTTTTGGATTACTTTAATTTCAGCACTGAAACTCGCATACAAAAAAAGAAGTTTTAGGTTGTTTAAGGATTATATGAATGGGTATTTTAAAGCAAAATCTAATGCATCTGCATTTTTAGTCTCTAAGGAGGAAGGTAAGTTTATAAGAGATTTGAGATGGAAAGGTATTACAGACAAACTTCGTTAAAAACTCCAACTTTTATAACTGCGAGAGGCCTCCAACTGATTTTCTAAACGGTCTTCTAATTCTGGAAAAAAATCAATTTCTGTTAATGCTTCTACCTCATCTACTGAAACCACAAAGGTATATAAAGGTAAATTTGAATTTTTATGTTCCATAAGAAAAGCTAACATTTTAACCTTCCCTTGGGTATAATCTACTATTACTTTGTAAAACTGATTTGGTACCGCCACATGTTCATCACCAATAGTTTTTAAATTTTCATTTAAAACACCACCTGTCACTACAAACACACCATCATTCTTTTTGGCCCAATAACGTATTTTTTGTTCTAAGCGATTCCACACTCCTGCATTAAATTGATGTTCTTGAGGGCTAATATTACTGGTTAAAAATGTTTCGTCGTGTGCCGATTTCGAAAAACGTCGATCGCCTGCAGGACACAAATGCCCTTTATCATAGCCCGATTTCTTATAATTACGCCAATGTGCTGCGCCGGTTTTTACGGCTTCATCAATTTCAAAATAGGGTCTTTTATGATTCGTAGCACTTAAGTGTGATGCTTTTAATTCATAGGCTACCCATTCTGCTTGTTCGTAAGACTCACTATACGATAACGAGTAATTTTGATGATGTATTATTTGACCTGTTGTGCTCGTTGGTAAAAAAAAGTTATTTGTGTGCTCCTTTAACGTTTTTCCTTCTTCTATAATTATAGCGTTTTCTTTAGAAGTAAGGTAATAGTCATAGCTATAAATACCTATTACAATTAGAATTGCAATAATTGTAAAAATGGGTTTTCTCTTCAAAGCAACGGATTAATCAATCACAAATCCTAAAGGCTGGCCTGTTGCTCCATTAGGAAAACTAATACCTAAAAGCGCTGACATAGTAGCAGCAATATCAGGAATCACGGTTTTATCATATGTTTCACCATGCTTAATTCCTTTACCAAAAAATAACAAAGGTACATGTGTATCATAGTTTAAGCCACTACCATGTGTAGATCCTGTTTTTCCGTAAGAAATGAAAGACGTATCATTTACCAACAAAACATCGCCTGATCGTTTTTGATTAAAACCATTCTGCAATAAAGCCTCTATACCCTCATAAAAACTAGTAGTACTCATTGTTGTCGCTGTATATACTTTAGCGACATTTAAGTAACTCAATTGTTCCATAGCAATCGTTTCTTGAACGTCACTAAGTTTTAACCCTAATTCCTTAACCTTATCTCTATTGATAAATACTTGGTCGTTACTAATGTTTTCTACGATAGAATCAGTACCGTATGTTGCATTTAAAAAAGCATTGAACATAGCCTTTCTATCCTTATTATCAACATAGCCGGCTGGCACTTTTAATGAATGTAAGTAAGAAGGTACATCTACAGCACCATGATCAGCTGTTAAAAAAACAGTATACTCACCTTTGCCTACCGTAGTATCTAAATATTGGAATAAACGCTCTAAATCTTTATCCAAACGAATGTACGTATCTTCAATTTCTTTCGAGTTAACCCCAAAATTATGACCAACGTAATCCGTTGCCGAGTAACTCACGGCTAGAATATCTGTAATCTGGTCTTGCCCTAAATTTTCGGCTTTAATAGCTGCCAATGCAAAATCTGTGGTTAAGCTATTTCCATAAGGTGTTGCTTTTAAAATATCATATCCTCTGTTATCCTTACTTAAAGCTTTTAAATCGTAAGGAAAGGTTGCTTTGTCTTTCCCTTTAAAACCTCCTTCAAAGGTATTCTCATCAACTCCACTCTCAATATATGTTGAAATATCATAGTACGTATTCCATTCCTTTAAATATGATTCGGCTTGTGTAGACGTATTAAAATCTAAAACCCATTTTGGCAACTCCTCCATATAATGCGAACTCGATATCCAACGACCTTGATCTTTACCATGAAACCAATACGCTGCGTTTGCAGTATGACCCGCTGGTAAAATTGCTCCTCTATCCTTTAATGCAATACCAATAGTTTTCCCTTGCCCTTGCGTAAACAATCTATTTTCATCTGCAAACGTGGTGGTCTGCAATCTATGTGGTGACATTTTACCTGCTTTATCTTCGGTTCCGACTGAATTTACATCAGCGTCACTGGCACAATACACCATTTCTTTAATTTCTTTATCATACCAATTATTACCAATTATACCATGATTTTTTGGCGTCGTCCCTGTATATACAGAAGCGTGACCAGGACCTGTGTAAGTTGGGACATAATTAAAGTGATTATTTTTACAGTTAAAACCTTCATCTATCATACGATTAAAACCACCATCTCCATATTGTGATGCAAACCGTGTAAGGTAATCGTAACGCATTTGATCTACAACAATACCAACCACTAATTTTGGTCTACCGTTAGATTCCAAATCAGAAGTTTTCTTATTTATTTCTGTAGTCGTATTTTGTGCACCACAAGAGGAAAGAATTAAAAAAACAACAATTATGGAGAAGATATTTTTCATTTGAATCAGTCTTTAATTTGAGTCTCAAAAATACAATTTTTAAATTATCTTAGTTTAAATTAACATTAATAACTAATCATTTTTTATACTTTAGCATTAATGAAAACACCCATAACTTATCTGCATAATATAGGCACCTATTTTATAATGATTAAAGATATTTTTCGCAGACCTACTAAATGGTCAGTAATGAAACCTTTAATCTTAAAAGATATTGATGATCTCATTATAGGATCGCTCGGTATTGTAGCCTTTATTTCGTTTTTTGTAGGTGGTGTTGTAGCAATACAAACATCGCTGAATATGACAAGCCCTTTAATGCCTAAGTACTTGGTAGGCTTCGCAACTCGGCAATCAATAATACTAGAATTTGCACCGACATTTATTTCTATAATAATGGCTGGTAAAGTGGGATCTTTTATTACATCTAGTATTGGAACCATGCGTGTTACAGAACAAATTGATGCTCTAGAAGTTATGGGAATTAATGCCATTAACTATTTGGTGTTTCCTAAATTTATTGCTTTAACCTTATATCCATTTGTTATTTCTATTGCTATGTTTTTAGGCATATTAGGCGGACTTATGGCCTGTGTCTATGGTGGTTATGGCACCATGGAAAATTACATTGAAGGAGTGCAATTAGATTTTATTCCTTTTCACTTTATTTACGCCTTTATAAAAACCTTTGTTTTTGCTTTTTTATTAGCAACGATACCTTCGTTTTATGGCTATTTTATGAAAGGTGGTGCATTAGAAGTTGGTAAAGCAAGTACAACCTCTTTTGTTTGGACCAGTGTATTAATAATACTTGTCAACTTTTTACTAACCAGTATATTGCTCGGCTAATTATGATAGAAGTTAAAGACTTAAAAAAATCGTTTGGAGATACTCAAATTTTAAAAGGTATCACTACAACATTTAATAAAGGTAAAACCAACTTAGTCATAGGGCAAAGTGGATCTGGGAAAACAGTATTTTTAAAATGTTTACTTGGACTGTTTGAATATGAAAGTGGTTCTATTTCTTATGAAGGTAAAAATTTCAGTAAACTCTCTCGAACAGAAAAAACAAATTTACGGTCAGAAATGGGTATGGTTTTTCAAGGAAGCGCCTTATTTGATTCTATGACTATTGCTGAAAACGTAATGTTCCCCTTACGCATGTTTACAAAACAAAGTAAAAGTGAAATGGAAGATCGTGTTGACGAAGTTTTAAAGCGTGTAAATTTAGCTGATGCTCACAAAAAAATGCCAAGTGAAGCTTCTGGTGGTATGCAAAAACGTGTTGCTATTGCAAGAGCCATTGTTAACAGGCCAAAATATTTATTTTGTGATGAACCTAATTCTGGTCTCGACCCAAAAACAGCTATTGTTATAGATAACCTAATTCAAGAAATCACAGATGAATTTGATATCACGACTGTTGTAAATACGCACGATATGAATTCTGTTATGGAAATTGGGGAGAAAATTGTTTTCCTGAAAAACGGACTTTTAGAATGGGAAGGCTCTAGCGAAACCATATTTAGAACTGAAAACGAAGCGGTAACCAACTTTGTTTATTCTTCTGAATTATTTAGAAAAGTACGTAAAATGTACCTCGAAGAAAGCTCTTAAACTCTAGTTACGTTTTATAAATACAGTATCTACCTGAAGCTCGTTTTTTAACCAAGTCTGTAAACTGCGTTCTTTAATAGATACCAAGCTATCCTCAAGCTCTAGTTTCCATCTCACATTAGCAACAGTAACCGTATCTATATTAATAAAATCTTTAGATTCTAGCATTTTAGCATAGCCAAAATACTCTAAATCACTAAATTTTATCTTCGCATCGCGAGATAACGTGCTAAAGGAAACTGTATTCTGATTGCTGCTTTTGGATTCTATTTGTTTATTAAGATTGGTAATGTTTAATTTTAAATCTTCAATTTGCTCTTGAAGCCCATTAATAATTAAATCTTTCTGATCTAAATCTTTTATCGCACGATCATAAGCATCCGAAATTTTATCAATACTTCTGTATTTATTACCTTTTATTACTAAATTGAAATCTTTAATTTTCGGATAATTCTTAATTTCATTTTCTAAATCTGTGACAGTAGCTTCAGTGATTTCGCCATTAAAATATAGGATAATTTCCTCATCTTCCCAATGTGGAATAGCATTTTGAAACCATAATTCGTTATTAGATTTCACTTCTTCCTTAAGAAATTTTTCATAATCACCTTCTAACCCACTCTGAGTTATAAAATTAATGAACGTCCAAATAGCTGGTGCCATTACCAAAACAGCTATTAATGAAGCCAGTTGTGCAATTCTTTTACGTTTTTTTGAATTGGCGTATTTAAGCATCGGAAATCGTAAAACCTTCAATACCAAAAACGTTGCTAAAGCAATAAATATAGTATTAATGGTAAACAAATACATGGCTCCAACAAAGATCTCCCAATTGTGTGCTAATCCATAACCAGCAGTACATAAAGGAGGCATAAGTGCTGTAGCAATAGCAACCCCAAATATTACAGAGGCTATAGTTCCTTTTTTAGTTCTAGCAATAATGAGTGCTGCACCACCAAAAAATGCGATTAAAACATCTCTTAAATCTGGTTTTGTTCTACCAAAAAGCTCATTTGTCATAATATCGGCAGAAGGGAAAAACTTAAAAAACAAATAGGCTGCTAACAAACTCAGCACAATCATTGTAGCTAAGTTAATTAATGATTTTTTTAAGGTATCAATATCATTTAGAGCAATAGACATTCCTATACCTAAAATCGGTCCCATTAAAGGTGAAATTAACATGGCACCAATCACTACAGCTGTGGAATTAGCGTTTAGACCAATAGAGGCGACAAAAATAGAGCAAATTAAAATCCAAGCCGTAGCTCCCTTAAAAGGGATATCCGCTTTGATTGCCGAAATCGTAGCATCTCTATCTGTATCATCCCTAAAATCTAAGAGCTCATTAAGAAATGTTTTCACACTGGCAAACAGGCCTTGAGCATCTTTTTTTACAGCAGCTTTCTTTTCTTCAACGACATTCTCCTTGTGTATCTGAGAATTTTTCTCGTCCTCGGAGAAATTGAATTTATTTTCCTCACTCATAGTCTAACCGTATTCTTCCCCAAAAGTGGCTTTCACATTTTGAAGCACTTTTTTAATATCTTGTTCTTTAGCTTTAGGAAAGATAAGTAAAACTTCGTCTTTGTCTACAACTATATAATCTTTTAGTCCATCGATAACTACAACTTTATCTTTTTTAGAACGAATCATATTCCCATTAGTGTCTTCTAATAAGGTTTTAGCATTTACAACAGCATTATTAGCATCGTCTTTTTCTAATTTATCATATAGACTTCCCCATGTCCCAAGATCATTCCAATCAAAATTTGCAGGAATCACAAAGACATTATCACTCTTTTCCATTAGTGCATAATCCACAGATATATTTTCTGCCTTCTCATAATTGTCTCTAATAAAATTATCTTCTAATTCTGTATTGTACACATCATAACCACTATTAAATAACTGAAATAACTCTGGCTGATTTCTTTTAAAAGCTGCAATTACTGACGTAGCACTCCACATAAATATTCCTGCATTCCATAAAAAATTACCTTGACTTATAAAAGATTTTGCAGTTTCGTAATCTGGTTTTTCTCTAAACTGATTAACGGGTTTTATATCTTGAGTTGTAGATTTATCATATTCTATATAGCCATAGCCTGTGTTAGGAAAAGTTGGTGTAATGCCCAGCGTCATTAACGCATCATTAGAAGCACAATGATCAAAGGCTGTTTTTACATTATTAGTAAAAGCATGTTCATCTTCAATCCAATGATCACTTGGCGCAACAATCATTACGGCACCTTTATTTTCCTTCTGAATTTTTAATGCTGCATATAAAATACAAGGAGCTGTATTACGCATGGCTGGTTCTAAAACCACTTGTCTTTTAGTAACGTTGGGTAATTGTTCAAAAACAAGATTGTTATAGCGTTCGTTAGTTAAAATAAAGATATTTTCCTCTGGTATTAATTGAGCCAAACGATTAAAGGTTTTTTGTATTAGTGTATCACCAGTACCAAGCATATCGTGAAACTGCTTTGGAAAATCTTGTGTACTCACTGGCCAAAATCGCGACCCTACTCCACCTGCCATTAGTATGGCATAATAATTCTTATTCTTCATAACTTAATAATTCAACTTCTGCATTAGGATTAAACAAATATAACTTTCCTGTGCTAACTTCTAAACATTCAAACCGTTTTCTTCTTTGTTTCCCTTGTTTAAACACTCTTCCATTATATAATTTAAACGTCTCACCAAAAGGCACTTCAAAAACATAGGTCTTATCATTGACCTCATTATATTGTTTTAATGCTAATGACAAATTTGCATCTGTATCACTAGACGCCTTTGGGTTTTTAAAATGCTTGGCTAACAATGGTAGTAATTCTGAAGGAAATATATCAGGCCTTAAAAAAGGTAACATTAAATGTTGAAATGTGAGTTTCCACTCTTTACCATGTGGTTTAATGGCTCTTCCATATTTTTTATACGCAGTGAAATGTGCAATTTCATGAATTAAAGTCATTAAAAACCGATAGGTATTGAGGTTTGAATTTACGGTTATTTGATGTTTACCATTTGGTAACTCTCTATAATCACCATGACGTGTTTTCCGTTCGCTTTTTACTTTTACGGTTAAATTATCATCGGTTAAAAGCTCCGTAACCATGGATTGAGCAGCACTTGGTATATAATTTAAAAGTGGTGTTTGCATTGAAACAAAAATAATGGATAAATTATTATTTTCTAACTCTTTTCATTATCAAAACAAAAGTATTAGTCTATTAGTAATAAATGGCTAAAAGTAAACCATGCTATAAACAATAACTTATAAATAACCCAACCGTAAGAAAGCCCTATTTTAATTCGCCTGTAACTGTCTTTTTATAATCCTCGGAATACACTTGATATCTGAAGATTAGAAATCATCGATCATTACAAACTTTAATGATTAATTGTTTACCATAAATATTTTAGAATATACATTTACCTTTAGCAAATACAATCCGATATCTGCAGAAGATAATTTTATAGTGGTGGTATTGGTCATTGCATTATAACTTCTATTTTCGATTTCAATTTTACGTCCTCGCATATCAAAAATCGCAATAACATCTTCGGTTCCGGTATTTGTAATATGTAGCTCTCTATTTGTTGTTGGGTTTGGATACACTCCTATATTTTGTTTTAAATCAACTACATGTAAGTTTTCACCAACAAAGTAAGGCACGGCAAAATCAAACACTTCTTCAGCTACGGCTTGTCCTACAAACCGACCTGGAATATCATCAGCTGGCGGATGGATACCTCCCCAAATACGACTTAAACTAGTTTGATCTGAAGCATCTCTATACGTTGCCCATTGCAGCACCACATCTTGCGAAGGTCCTTCTTCAAAAACTAAAAACTCATTTTTTCTCGCTACAAATTCAGCTAATCCACCTGGAAAATATTCGTCACCAGTTATAAATGTCATTAACTCTGATGCTGTTCTCGAATAGGTGGAATGCCCAGAGACATACCCTGCAAAAGGTGGAGTTACAAAGGTAGGTCTTTGATAAGGATACCAATCTTCAGCTAAAATCCAACCAACTCCTGCTTGATCTGTCTCCGTATTATCAATATAATCATGTCCCTTCCAAGTATACATCTTTATTTTTCCAATATTTTGGCCATTATCTCCAGCTAACGCATCACCTTCTTCAACAATTTCGATATAATCATCTATTAATTCAATGCCAGATACACTATAATTATCTCGAGTTGGATCTGTACTCTGACCTTGTTCTGCCATGTAACGTAGTGCAGATACTGGTCTAATATAATCATACCATCCCTTTATACTCCACGCAGAAATTGCTGCATCATGCATTCCTCCACCTAAAATAAAATAGGCTTTAACATCCCATTCTAACGGATCTAAAATTTCACCTTCACCTTGAAAACGTTTTTCAAAAGCCGGATGATCGTTAACATAGTTCAAAAGAGAAAACCAATGACCAGGTGGTGTTTCCGAGTCTGGTCCGTCTGCCCAAAATTCAGCTAACACTCTAGTATAATCACCTCGTGGTACTATATTAGATTCATAAGGGTTGCCTGTATACGGATTAATAGCGTGACCATTACTATTGGCTCCACCATCAAAAAAGTTATAGAAATCTGAAAAGTCTTCATAATCTGTAGGGAATGTACTAATATCTACATTTCCTATAGTGTTAGGAGAAATATCCCACATTACATTATCATTAGGATCTAAATGAGATTGCCACACGGACACCATTGAAAAACCCCATTTATAAGCTTCACTTTCCATGGTATATTCCGTTGTACTTATATTTGGTGGATTAGAAGGATCATGATAAACATGAAAACTATTTCCGTCTCTTTCATAAGTTACTTTATCTTCATCCGTTAATGCAAAAGCCGCAACATTTCCCCATTCTGGACTTAAAAAAGGCGGAACGCTACCTTCTATAATATTACCACTTTGATCTATAAAAGTTTCTAAACTTAAAGGCTGCCAGCGGTTAGGGTCGTTAATGGGATCATTTTCTAAATCTAAAACATAAGGTGAATTTACTGGCTGATAATAGGTATTATCATAACCTGTAGCTTCTCTAGAACCATCTTGTAAACCATAATCTATTAATGTTTGCGCAACAAAATTCCCTAGAGCTGCTGCATTTCCATCTTCATATAATAGTGAAGTAAAAGAGGTATCATAGCCCAATTTGTCCATTAATAAATCGAATCTGGCTTGTGTGACGTCTAAATTTGGTGAATTCTGAAATCGATGAGACAACAGACGATACATCGCAAAACTAATTGCCTTTTCTTTGGATTCTTCAAGGTTTTCTAGAGGCATAAAATCGGATAGCGTATTATTGAAGCCATGCACTGTATTACCTATTAAGTAAGGCTCGGCAACTTCATCATAAATTGCCCAAATATCATACATAGCAACACTTGAATGAAACAAATTTCGGGCATGAATTGTCGGTCTTGCATAATCCCTTCTTATCGCTTCTAATAAGGCTTCATTCCACAAGCGAGCGATAGAGATATCCTCTGATAAAGTATCGAGATCTAAACTCACTTCCGCAGTAACCTCAATACTATTGCAATTCTCACCTATTTCTATAACGGACAAATAACCAATTTCCTCTAAATGCCATTTCACTTTAATGGTATCGGTGCCTTGCCCGTTTACTATCTCGCCACCAACAACCTGCCAATTGGCCATGGAGTTATTCCCAATAGCATAAGTATAGGTTTCAGTATTTAAAAAAGCTGAAGACATGTTACCCAAAATAACGTTAGATTCTAAATAGCTACAAGTACCATCGGACAATGTAGCATCAGGGTTAAAGTTGCATGACAATGGGTCAATACATCCGTAAACCTTTTGACTTGGGAGAATATCTAACACCTCATATCCTTCGCCTTCTGTGGCTTTTATTGTAACATCTGCATTTAAATTATTAAAAGTTTCTATTAAACCTGACGGCCATTGAATTTCTAAAGTCGTAATATCTGTAACTTCTCCTAATCCAAAATGTACTGCTTGCAAACTCTGGCTTAAGATCCCAACACCAGAATAATATCGCTTTAAACTTCCCTCTTCTGTTGTAAGGGTGACCGTGGTGCCAATAGCATCACGGTTAGAAACAGTACCTTCTAATATAACTTTGAAAAAATGTACTTGGGGATCTGTAGTATCAAAATTTAAGGTTCGATTTTCATATAAATACGAAGGTCTATCACTGTTTGTAACAAATACATCAATATCTCCATCATTATCATAATCCCAGTCAATCGCCTCCACACTAATTGTAACTTCATTAAGTCCTAATTGAGACGATACATTCTGAAATTTATCCTCGTCTTGAGCAAAACTACTTCTAAAATAATAATTAGCCTCTTCATTTCTGTTACCAAAATCGAAGCCATTAACTATAAATAGGTCTTCATCTCCGTCCAAATCAAAATCAGAGAATTTAACACCCCAAGACCATCCTGTATTATTAACTTCAAGTTCAGTAGTGACTTCCGTAAATGTGTTATCACCATTATTATCTAGGAAGAAATTCTCATCTATGTTTGTTATAAATATATCAAAATCACCATCACGATTATAGTCGGCCATGGCTATTCCCATATCATCTCCCATTGTATTAACTCCATAAGGTGGAGCTTGATCCGAAAAGGAGTTACCATTGTCATTTATATAAAGGTAATTTGCTTTACTTAAGTCATTTGAGACCAATAAATCCATAAAACCATCCTCATTAAAATCAAAAGGTAATGCCGTATAACTTGGTCTACCCTGACTAGTAAATAGACCGGCTTCGACTGTAACATCGGTAAAAGTGTCATCTCCATTGTTTTTATAGAATATGTTACTTCCACAGCCATTCCAATCGTTAATATAAATATCTAAAAAGCCATCGTTATTATAATCAAACCAAGTTGCCCCAGTATATCTGCATAAATTGGTAGGTAGAAAACCTGCCGTTTCAGTGATGTTGATAAACGAACCATCACCTAAATTTTTCCAGAGTTGCACTTTAAGGGAGTTTGTTAGGAATAAATCAGGATAACCATCATTGTTATAATCTCCCCAAAATGCTCCCGATTTATAACCAGCTAAACCAAAATACTCACTAACGCCATCTTCTGGTGTCAATAAATTAACAAAGCCAGCTGTATCAGTTACATCTGTAAATGTGCCGTCATTATTATTTTGAAACAAACGACTTATCGTTTTGGGACTATTTGGGTCATCCTGTGCCTTTGCAACTACAAAAACATCTAAATCATTATCACCGTCATAATCTGCAACCGCCACGCCATTATTTTCCTCGAGTACACCTAAGCCTACCGTATTTTCCACATGTATAAACTCTTGAGCAAACCCGTTTTCAGCAATAAAAAGCAATATAAAAATGAGACTTAAAAAGAATGTTTGATTACGTAATTTTCTATGCATACACTATTTTTTTATAAATATAAAAAATAAGAATTAACATTTAATTAACTTTTAATATAAAAATTAAGAACCTCTAATGCACCAGATTTTCAATACTCTAACAAACCTTTCATATTACATTTTAATTAACAATACACCTCTTGATGATGGCATAAAAAAACGTTAACTTAGCTAGACAATATTGAATAAATACTCAAAATTATATTCAGATTTTAAGATTATGGCATTTATTGACTATTATAAAATACTTGGTGTAGATAAAAGTGCTACTAAAAATGATATAAAAAAAGCCTATCGTAAATTGGCTAGAAAATATCATCCTGATTTAAACCCTAACGATAAAGAAGCGGAATTACAGTTCAAAAGAATTAATGAAGCCAACGAAGTTTTAAGTAACGATGACAACCGTAAAAAATACGATAAATACGGTGAAAATTGGCAGCATGGAGAGGCTTATGAAGAAGCCCAAAAACAACAGCAGCGTCAGTCTCAACAACAGTATCAACGTTCTTCTGGTTCACAAGAATTTGAAGGAAGTGATTACTCTGATTTTTTTGAATCTATGTTTGGAGGTGGGTTTGATTATAGAGGTGGAGGAACAAAATTTAGAGGTCAAGATTTTAATGCTCAATTACAACTAGATTTAAGAGATGTTTACACTACAGAAAAACGTGTATTAACCGTTAACGGAAAAAATATACGACTCACCATACCTGCCGGAATAACCAATGGTCAAATTATAAAAATTAAAGGCAAAGGAGGAGAAGGTAGAAATGGTGGTCCTCATGGAGATTTACTTATAGAATTTATCATTACCAACAATACCGAATTTAAACGAGATGGAGCAAACCTATACAAAACTGTAAATATCGACTTGTATAAATCTATTTTAGGAGGAGACGTTACCGTTAATACCTTTGACGGTAAAGTAAAATTAAATATAAAACCATTAACTCAAAATGGCACTCGTGTAAAATTAAAAGGAAAAGGCTTTCCTAAATATAAAAAAGAAGGACAGTTTGGTGATTTGTATATTACTTATAATATTGAATTACCAAAAACCCTATCGGATAAAGAAAAAGAACTTTTTGAAGAACTGGCAAAACTACAATAGCTATGCAGAATAAACATTTAATACCACTACCTAGTTTATGTACCCATTATAAAATAGAAATGTCATTTTTTAATGGGTTAAAAGACTATGGACTTATCGAAGTTGTTTCGGTTGAAAAAACAAATTGTATTCATCAAGATAAAATAGCTGATATCGAAAAAATGATTCGATTACACCAAGAATTACACCTTAATTATGAAGGTATCGACACCGTCTTCAACCTTCTAGAAAAAATTGATTATTTAAAAGCTGAACTAACTTCAGCGCAAAATAAACTTCAACGTTATACAAACGATTAAATAGTTGTTAAGGCGTAGAATTAGAAACCTGCAATACCTTTCCGTTATAATATTTATTTCCTGTTAATGCAAAATCTTGAATATACCTTGCCATTTCTATCGCTGTTGTTGGTGCTTTGTACCCAGGAAATGCTTCTGCTAACATTTCCGTTTGCACAGCACCTAATGCCAACACATTAAACTGAGGCCCTGTTTCTTTGTATTCTTCCGCTAACAATTCGGTTAAAGTAATCACAGCTCCTTTACTAGAACTGTAAGCCGATAAGCCAGCGAACTTCATACTACCTTGTATGCCTCCCATAGAACTAATTGTAACTACATGTCCGTTACTTTTCATAAACGGAATTACAACTCTTGTTAATTCTGCAACACCAAATACGTTGGTCTTATATATTTTTTCAAAATCCTTAAATGTGGTATCAGCAAACGGTTCATTTAAAATTGCGCCAGCATTATTTATTAAAATATCAACGTGTTTCCATTCATTTTTCACAAAATCCGCCACATTTTGGTAATCTTCTTCATTACACAAATCAAATGCAAAGGATGAAATATTATCAAAATTAAGGTTAGACACTGGTTTTGCATTTCGAGATAAAGCTAAAACATTATGTCCTTGATTGGCTAACAAATGAACCAATTCAAACCCTATACCACGACTTGTACCTGTAATAATTATATTTTTACTCATCTTTTAAAACAATTTCCTTAGTTGCTGTATTACTCATTTTCTCTATACCAGGAATAATCCCATTAATTAGACTTGCCATGTGTTTATAATCTAATTTATCAGCTTCATCATCGACATGATGATAATAATCGTAATTAGATAAATCGCAAGACGAAATAGTATGACAAGGAAGTTTAAATTCATCGTAAAATGCCGCATTATCCGATTGACGAAATAAGTTATATTTTTTTGAAATTTCTGAAAAACCAAGCAAATTAGACCCTAAGTACTCGTTCATTTTATTAGCCATATTAGATTTATCATATCCTGTTACAAAGGCAACATAATCTCTATTTACAAATGGTACACCAATCATTTCCATATTCACCATAGTATAAAGATCTAAATTTTCTGATTTTAATTTATTGGCCAAATGTTTAGATCCTAGTAATCCTTTTTCTTCAGCCGAAAAAAACACAAACATCAAACTGCGTTTATTATTTTTTTTAGCCGCGAAATATTTTGCCATTGCTAAAACCGAACTTGTGCCTGCAGCATTATCATTTGCTCCATTAGCAATGGAATCGTTTTGTACTATTTTCTTTGAAATACCGATATGATCATAATGGGCACCAATTATCACAAATTCATCTTTTAAGTCTGAATCATTGCCTTCAATGACACCTACAATGTTAAAAGCATCTAAATCACCAACTTTAAATTCATCTTTATAGGTTTCGAAATATGGTTTTACATTATATGACTTTAATTGATTTTCTAAATAATTAGCAGCTTTATCAATACCTTCTGAACCCGTATCACGACCATTTAAATCATCAGACGCTAAATAAGTTACCATAGATTCCAATTCTTCTGCAGTAATTGTAATTGACTCTGAGTCGGATTGTACACTGGTTTTACAGCTATAAATAAGAAGTAAAATAAACAATGGTATAATTTTTTTCATAAATAATAATTTGCGTTTAAAGATAAAAAAATCCTGATTTGAAAAATGATCAAATCAGGATTATATTATTAATAGTCTTTCTTAGACCTTAATTATCTAGTTATTACACAACCATTGTTAATGGATTTTCAATATAGCCTTTTAATGTTTGAAGGAATTGTGCACCTGTAGCTCCATCAACTGTTCTATGGTCACAAGCTAAACATAACTTCATGGTATTACCAACAACAATCTGTCCGTTTTTAACTACTGGCTTTTCTACTATATTCCCAACTGATAAAATAGCTGAATTAGGCTGATTAATAATAGATGTAAAACTATCGATACCAAACATACCCAAGTTAGACACTGTAAATGTACTACCTTCCATTTCATCTAATGCTAGTTTCTTGTTTCTGGCTTTACCTGCAAATTCTCTTACAGCTGCACCAATTTGTGGTAAACTTTGCTCGTTTGCAAATTTAACCACTGGTACCAATAAACCATCTGGTACGGCAACAGCTACACCAATATGAACGTGATTATTTAATCGCATTCTATCATCAAACCACTGCGAGTTAACTTGTGGATGTTGCTTTAAAGCTAAAGCACAAGCTTTCACAATCATATCATTATATGAAATCTTGGTATCTGGAATAGAATTATATTGTTGTCTAAATGCAATAGCGTTTTCCATATCAAATTCCACATTTAAATAATAATGTGGTGCTGTAAACTTAGATTTAGCCAAGTTTTTAGCAATTGCTTTACGCATATTTGAATTAGGTACTTCGTCAAAATCCTCTTGACCTGTAGCTACAAATTTTCCAACCGAAGTATTTTGAGCAGCAGGCGTAAAGTTTTCAATATCTTTCTTTACAATTCTACCATTCTCGCCAGACCCTTTTACCTGATTTAAATCTACACCTTTTTCATTAGCCATTTTTTTAGCTAATGGAGATGCAAAAATACGTCCTGAAGTTGATGTTGTATTAGATACTGAAGCCTTAGGAGCTTCTTTCTTTTCTTCAACTTTTTTAGGTTCAGCTTTTGGTGCTTCTTTCTTAACCTCAGCTTTAGGTGTTTCTTTTTTAGCTTCCGCACCTTCAGACTTAAAGTTTTTAGCAATATTAGATACATCAGTACCTTCGGGACCAATAATTGCCAATAACGAATCTACTTTAGCACTCTCACCTTCGTTTAAACCTATATATAATAAATTTCCGGACTGGAATGATTCAAATTCCATAGTCGCTTTATCTGTTTCTATTTCAGCAAGAATATCACCTTCCTCTACTTCATCACCTACGTTCTTTAACCAGGAAGCCACAGTACCCTCTTCCATAGTGTCACTTAATCGTGGCATGGTCACGACAGTAACTCCTTCTGGTAACTCTTGTGTATCGTCAGCGTCTGAACTTTCAGATTCAGAAGTTTCAAGTGTTGTATCCTCCGTTTTTTCAGCAACATCTGATGTGGCATCTCCGTTTAAATAGCCAGAAATATCTTCACCTTCTTCTCCTATAATTGCTAACAGCGTATCTACTTTAGCCGTTTCACCTTCTTGAATACCAATATGAAGTAATGTTCCTTCGTTAAAAGATTCAAACTCCATAGTTGCTTTATCCGTTTCGATTTCGGCTAAAATATCTCCTTCTTCTACTTTGTCACCTACTTTTTTTAACCAAGAGGCAACGGTTCCTTCTTCCATGGTGTCGCTTAAACGCGGCATATTTATTACTTCTGCCATAGCTTACTTAATTTTGTGGTCTATAAATGGGTAATCTTCTTGTTCGTATACAACATCGTACATAACTTTGGTATCTGGGAATGGAGATTCATCTGCGAACTTCTCACATTCTGAAACGCGCTGCTTAACAGCTTTGTCAATAGCTTTTAATTCTGCTTCTGTTGCATATTCCTTTTCAAGAATAATATCTTTAACTTGAGTAATTGGGTCAATTTTTTTGTATTCTTCAACCTCATCCTTCGTTCTGTAATGTTGCGCATCAGACATAGAATGGCCTCTATAACGGTAGGTCTTAACCTCCAAAAATGTTGGTCCACCACCTTTTCTTGCACGCTGAATAGCTTCATCAAATGCTTCAGCAACTTTTATAGGATTCATACCATCTACTGGTCCAGACGGCATATCATAGCCAAGACCTAGTTTCCATACATCGGTATGGTTTGCTGTACGCGCAACTGAAGTTCCCATCGCATATCCATTGTTTTCACAAACAAATACAACTGGCAAATTCCAAAGCATAGCCAAGTTAAAGGTTTCGTGCAATGAGCCTTGTCTTGCAGCACCATCACCAAAACAACAAATGGTTACGGCATCCTTATCGTGATATTTATCACCGAAAGCAATACCTGCACCTAAAGGAATTTGACCACCTACAATACCGTGACCTCCATAAAATCGGTGTTCTTTAGAAAAAATATGCATAGATCCACCAAGACCTTGCGACGTTCCTGTTGCTTTCCCAAACAACTCTGCCATTACACGTTTAGGATCTACTCCCATACCTATGGGCTGAACGTGATTACGATAAGCTGTAATCATTTTATCTTTCGTTAAATCCATAGCATGTAAAGCACCTGCTAATACGGCTTCTTGTCCATTGTATAAATGTAGGAATCCTCTAACTTTTTGTTGAATATACACTGCGGCAAGTTTATCTTCAAACTTTCGCCAAAACAACATGTCCTCGTACCACTTTAGGTAAACTTCTTTGGTTATTTTTTGCATTTTATGATGAGTTCTTTTAAATAGAATAACAAAAATAACACTTTAGACAATAATGAAGAAGTAGTATATCGTAAAAAAAAAAGAGATTACTGAATTTATTGCAACGAAAACCTTATAATACTGAACTTTCAAAAAGAAGTGGTAATAAATTGGCTAGTGAATTAGATTTTATCACCTTTCCTTGTGCTCCCATGAAGTAAATTTCTATAGGTTGCTCTTGCTTTATTTCGTATTCTGCTATAGATTGACGGCAAGCTCCACATGGCGGAATAGGTTTGTCCGTAACTTGGTTTTGAGACGATGCTGTAATCGCCATTATTAAAATTTTAGCGTTAGGATATTTTGCTCCTGCGTAATAGATTGCCGTACGTTCTGCGCATAAACCAGAAGGAAAACAAGCGTTTTCTTGATTACTTCCAATAACCACACTATCATTATCAAGCAAAATAGCTGCACCTACATTAAATTTTGAATACGGTGCATAAGCGTTTTCTCTAGCTTCTATAGCCGTACGCATTAAATCTTGAAGTGCTTTAGGAAGCTCATGTATATCATCGTAGACTTGTAATGTAGTTTCTATTTTGACTTCCTTCATATGATACTGTTTAGTTTAGACAAAAAAACTATTGCTTTAGTAAACAATAGTTTTTGATATCTCAAGTTAGTAATAAATATTTAATATTCATCGTATTCGCCGTCACCAAAATTAAATGTTAGTGAAAAACGTAAAGTATTTTCTAACGGACTTTGAACTTTAGAGGCTGAGAATAAGTAAGATAAATCCACATTTATAGTAGTGTATTTAAAACCTGCTCCAAGGGCAAAAAACTTACGTGCTCCTTTATCATCTGCTTCATTAAAATATCCGGTTCTGAATGAAAAATTATCTTGATAGGTATACTCTGCACTTAATGCCCAAGTAAATTCTCTTAACTCTTCACTAAATCCACCTGGTGCATCACCAAAGGATTGAAACACTCCATTTAAGAAACTAACATCGGGATCTTGACCCGAAATAATAATATCAGTATTGCTAACAGGATTATCATACTCTTCACCTTCATCATAAACTCCATTCCCATTCTCGTCATCATAGTTATATTCTTTACCATAAATTGGAGGCGTTGGCACCAAATATTTAGTAACCTCACCCGTCACGGCAAGTTTACTGTATTGGTCAAAGATAAAATCGAAACCAGCACCTAATCTTAAGTTTGTTGGTTGAAACACATCGTCACCACCATCGTCATACTTAAATTTAGGGCCTAAATTCTGAATCGCAAAACCTAATCTCCAACGTCCGTTAAAATCATTGTAAGCTTCTTCTTCACTTTGATAATAACCTGTGATATCAGCTCCAAATGTGCTTCCTGGTTGTGCATTAGAATCCACTTGTCCAATTCTTAATGCTGATCTCATGTAACGCATTGCGACAGCCATAGAAAACTGATCACCCAATCTTAGCGTATATGCACCGTCAATAGCATATTCATTAGGTTTTACAGCGGTTCCTGGGTCATTAGCATCTTGTGTTAATACAATTTCACCTAAAGAAAAATACTTAAGTCCTACCGAAAATGCACTGTATTCGTTTATTCTATTAAAATACGTTACGTAACTTAAAGAGATATCGTTAACTAAACGGGTTAAATACGGTGTGTAACTGATACTCACTCCTTGTTTGGTTTCAGAAAATGCATATTTTGCCGGATTGTATTGTTGAGAAAACCCATCGACTGATGTCGCAACTCCCATATCACCTAAAGACGCAGACCTTGCATCTGGTGCAATTAACATAAAAGGTAAACCTGTAGTAATTACTCTACTGTCATTAGAATTAGGTAATATTACAGTACCATCTTGGGCAAAAGAGTTACTTAGTGTAACAAGAGCCATTAAGGCTATAATTTGTTTCTTCATGTTCAATTTTTGAAATATTAATACGTCTACATTCGTATTAATTCGTTAGCAAATATAAATTATTATTATAGTATGACAAGTTTTTGAATTTTTTCAACCTGTTTATTTAAACGACTAGATTTTACTTTTAGTTTATAGACATAGACTCCTTTTCCAATTTTCTCACCAAAATCGTCTCTTCCATCCCATACTATATTTCTAGATAAAGATGAAGAACCATCAGAACAGCATTCATCTGCACTCGTTTGTCCATTTAAAGTTCGCACCAATTTACCAGAAACTGTAAATATCTGAACCGACACATCTAATGGATCTGAACTGTTGTGATTAAACCAAAACTCAGTATAATCGACAAAAGGGTTGGGATAATTTAGAACATTATTAATTACAAGTTGTTCGTCCTCGTCATATACCATAAACTGTATTTCTGATGTCGCTGAATTATTGTAAACATCCCAGGCCTTTAAAGTAAGCGTATGCAAACCTGGTTCTAAATCTCTAAACGGGTAAGATACCGTACCATTTGTATAATCATCTACATCAGCTTGATAATAGTTGTTTAAAACAATAGCATTGGTTTCATCTCCATCAATAATAGCCGTTATATCGTGACCAATACCACTTGCCGTATTAATTCCATTGTCATCCTGAAGCTTAGCTAATAATGTTGGAGATTCATTGGTTATGCCACCAGAAACAAAATTCTCGTCATTCATATATAAATTAATAACTGGTCCGATGTTATCTTCTGGTGCATCTTCATTAATTCCGCCTATTTCGATATCAAAACTAGCACCAGCTTGGTCAGAAAGTTGATTGGTTGCCTGAGCATAAAAACTCACTTTACCACTACCAATAGGAATGCCAATATCTTTTGGGACAATGAAATCGAACTCAAACTCACCATTTACCACACTGGCCTGTCCTTTAAAAATAATCTCACCCAAGGTGGTAAAATCCATAATAATAAGCTCACTGTCGGTTCCTGTGACTCCATCGTTACCCAAGGTCTGTCGCTCAATTCCTTTATCGTATACAGTTGCTGTTAATGTACCATTATAATTAGATAGGATGTTACCATTTGTATCTACAACCTCACCTGAAAGTTTGGCATAACTCAATGCTTCTAGAACATCGACAGGTTGTGCTATATCTACATCATTGACTTTTGTTAATTTTACATCTGGTTGCGCAAAGGCTAATTTCATTGCTGGATCTCCAATAAAAAATACCAATCGTTTTTGACTAGATCCAGAAATATTTCCGTCTGTTTTTGTTAAACGCAATGCTTCTGCCATAGACACGTAATCACTAGACCCAAAAGCAAATAAATAATCATCTAAAACCTCATTAAGAGATTCACCTACCGATACAATAATTTGTCTCGTTGTGGTTATTAAGGAAATAGAACCACCATTGGTATTCCAAAACGTATATTCTCCAGCAGTTTCTCGGTTGGGATCATCGAATTTAGTATATTCACAAGTTACCGTAATAAACAAATTATACTTACAAATATTATTAACTTCTTGTGAATCTATTTTATCGAAAATACGTTCTTTAGCAATACCATCTTCACCTCCGTGTCCAAAATAGTTAACGACTAATGCGCCAACCTCAATAGCATCTTTTATAGCATCATTAACTTTAGGATAGCGATTGCCGGCCGACGACGACTCTTGCTCAAAAGCATCAGAATGAATTTTAACCACATTCAAAAATGGTTTTTCTTCTACTAAAGTTGTTCCTAGATCATCAGTAGTTTGTTGTAAGCGTTGCTCCCACGCTTCATCAACATCATCTGAAATAAGTAAAATATTGTTGCGCCAACTACCAAAAGCTTGTGCTGAATAATAGGCTTCAATTTTATCGACCATTTCTTTAGCACGTTGCACATCTTCTGCTAAAATTCTTCCTACAGCGATATCCATACGATCAATAGCATTTACCATACCGCCTTCATTATCATCTAACATGGCGTAAAAATCATCTGAAACAAATGAGCTCGTTAGGCTAAAGCTTGTATTGGTATACCATGAAGGCACTAAATTGGTATTATTGCTAATTCTATCTTTATAATCGTAAGATCCATCACCAAACAAACAAAGGTATTTTAAACGTTTACTTGGCGTGCTCGCATTGTCATAAACATACTTTACGAAATTTCGCAATGCGGCAATGTCTTGGCTACCTGTACTAAACTCGTTATAAATAAGCTGAAGATCAACCACCTTAACATTTAAGCTATATTGCTCTCTATTAATCTGAGCTAATCGTTCTGCTTGCGTTAAGAGTTGTGAAGGTGCTAAAATGATATAATCAATATCTTCAAATTCCCCTTGAGAATTATTAAAAATAGTTCCTTTTAAGTCTTGATTGGCAACGGTAGTTCTAGAATCTGTTTTAGGCACATAAACATTTCCATTAGAGAAAGCCAAATACGTTCGTTCTTCTCCAGATTGTGCTTTAAAAGATAATGTATTGGCGTTGTCTGAATTAACAAACGAACTCACCTCAAAGCGATTAGTTATATCCCAAATTTCTTGAACATTCGATGCATTTGCCACATTATATTGTACAATTCCTGGTGTGGTAATCACTTCTTTATTTTTAAACACCAGTTGCTCTCCTTCGTAGCGTAAGCTTCTTGTCGCTTCAATATTAATGTAATCTAAAAAAGCATTTGCAGATGGGTTACCACTATTATTATAATCAAAATCTACTGTAATAACATCAGAAGATATATTCATTTGTTGATTAAACGACGCGTCAGTACCTAATACAGAACCTGGATTTATCGCATTCAAACCTAAAGTAGTTGCTTCGGTACCATTGATGGATATTTTCATAGTTGTTAACACTTCTGAAACCGAACCTACAGCAATACTAAAATCTACAGGAATACTTGTAACTAAATTTGGAAATTCAAATTCATAAGATCTTTGGTTTTCAATATCAAAATCATCACCAAACCAGCGTCTACCTAACTTCGCAAGGTTATAGTCATCAACTTCGTAAAACTGGTAGTCTTGAAATGTATCTATTTCAATCGTTGGAGAAGCATCAATTGTTGGCATATCTTGTATGCGCTTACCAGTACCCGAACTAATATTGACGTAATAATAAGTCTTATCTGTATATAAATTTAAATTGGTATTACTTTCTTCACTATAAGTTTTTGGACCTTCTCCATAAAAAAGAATATAATCTGCATTATCAAAACTACCATCCGCTTCACCTACAAATTTTACAGCATTTTCTACAACATCAAAGGGATAATTCTCTGAGTTTTCTAGAGGCAACATTCGTCCACCATTGCCATAAATTTTTATAGTTCTCGGATCTACAGCATTGGTATTAATACCCAATCCGTTTAGAAAACTCTTAGAAAGTTTAAAGATACCTGAGTCTTCAATATAAAAACGATACCATTGTCCCGTACTTAAAACTGAATTAGTAATTTCTGTAACACCCATTACTCCGTTTGTAAAACGGCTAGAACGTGTATTATAGTTTATAGTAAAGGCTGTTATTTTCTTAAAAACACCACGATCTTTTATTATAGGACTTAATTCGAAGTAATGACTATACTTCCCTCTAGCATTGGTATTATACAACTTGTATTTCGGAGCTGGTGGTATAAGACTAGTATTTAAATCCTTTAAATCACTAGAAGATATCGTTTCATAAGAAATATTTGTAACAACAACCGAGCTTTCATCAATTTGGCTACCATTACTATCCCATTGCGTATAATAAGTTAAGCCCCTATTGACATCATAATCATAATGGTTTTCATCAAAAACAGGAATTTCAATTTTACTGTAACCCGTTTCTAAAACGGCAGTGCCATTCCAGTTGATATTGAATTGTTTTTGTTGCCCAAAACAAAGTATCGTAAAAAAGAGAAAAGAGAATAAGTAGCAATTTTTCATTGATTCATTTTCGTTTTTAGTCTCAATTTAGAATTACAAGCGAATTTGCATCATCAAATTACCCGTTGTATTTCCCTAAAGAATAACGTTGATTAAAGACCGTTATTATGACTACACAATTTTTATTTCAAAAATACAACAATAAATCATTTCTAAGCTCGTTATTAAAGGGCAAAATACATCGGTAAATTGAAAAATATCCGTTGTTATGTACAAAAAAAAGGATGAAATGCATACTTTTTTACATTTAGACGTTAAAAAAAGTTGTCAGTTTACCTTTAATTGTTATATTGCGACTCTAAAATTAAACGAGCTTACTTAAACGTATGGATATGAAACATGTCTCAAACCTAAAATTTTTAATAGCAGTAACGCTTTGCGCTTCAATTGTAAGTTGCAACCGTTCTTCTAATTCTGGCAATGTAGATAGTGCCACAGGCTGGAAAATCAACGATAAAAAAGGTGGTTTTCAGTACAACACACAATTTAAAGAGCAAGAAACTCCTCCAGGAACGGCTTTCGTTGAAGGCGGAACCTTTACAATGGGAAAAGTACAAGATGACCCTATGCACGATTGGAATAATACTCCAACACAACAGCATATACAGTCATTCTATATGGATGAAACAGAAGTTACCAACGTTAACTATTTGTTCTATTTAGATTACTTAAAAAATGTTTACCCACCAGATGATCCTAATTATGCATTAATTTATAAAGGAGCACTTCCAGACACATTAGTTTGGAGAAACCGTTTAGGATATAACGAAATGATGACAGAAAACTATTTACGTCATCCTGGTTATGCAGATTATCCTGTAGTTGGTGTTAGTTGGATTCAAGCTGTAGAATATGCAAATTGGAGAACTGACCGTGTTGCAGAATTATCTTTACAAGAAGCTGGTTATATTAAAAGAGACGCACAGTACACAGACGTAAGCGCGGAAAGTACATTTAGCACCGACACTTATATTAATGCACCATCACAAACTTATGGTGGTAATTCTGAAGTATTAGAAGGTGGACAACGTAGACAACAAGTAGATGCAGACGGAAACCCTATTAATGTTTATGCAGATAGAGAATCTGGATTAATCCCAGTAAAATACAGACTTCCTACCGAAGCTGAATGGGAATATGCCGCTTTAGGTATGAGTGAGTTACGTCAATACAACGTCTACAGAGGACGTAAAAAATATCCATGGGACGGTCAATATACAAGATCTGGTAAGCGCGTAAACCGTGGAGATCAGTTAGCTAACTTTAAACAAGGTAAAGGTGATTACGGTGGAATCGCAGGTTGGTCTGATGATGGTGCTGATATTACTGCAGAGGTTAGAACATATGAGCCAAATGATTACGGTTTATATGATATGGCAGGAAACGTTGCGGAATGGGTAGCTGATGTTTACAGACCTATCGTAGATGATGAATTTAATGACTTTAACTACTATAGAGGTAACGTATACTCTAAAAATGCAATCAACGAAGACGGTACAGTAAAAATCGTAACTGTTGACGAAATTGTGTACGATACACTATCTAATGGTAAAATTATTGCCAGAGATTTACCAGGTGAAATTGCTAGAGTTCCTATCGATGAAGAAGAAACATACTTAAGAACTAACTTTAGCCAAAGTGATAACAGAAACTTTAGAGATGGAGATAAGCGTTCTTCACGTTATTACAGAGAAAGTTTTGACGAATCTGAAAGAGATAATACAACAAGTAAAATGTACAATTCTCCAAAGCATAGAGTAGAAATGGATTCTACCGATGGAAAATTAATAAGAGAATACGACCAATCTAACAGCAGAACATCACTAATTAACGATGAAGTTAGAGTTTATAAAGGTGGTTCTTGGAGAGATAGAGCGTACTGGATTGACCCAGCACAACGTCGCTACTTCCCACAAGATATGGCAACCGATTATATTGGCTTTAGATGTGCTGTTTCGAGAGTAGGATCTAAAAGTGAAAGCGGAGGAAAGAGACGTAATTAAAAAAGCGTAACTTAATAAGTTTTAAAAGTCCTGATAAATATATCAGGACTTTTTTTATTTTTAAACCGATATTGGAAGCGTGCTAACCATACGTCAACACATACTAACAACATCTCGTAACTATAAAACCTAACCGCTTTTAAACACTAAACTCCCATACATGAAAATAGAGGATCTTTATCAGAATTTTAAAACGTGTTCAAGCTTTTCTACAGACACTAGACGACTACAAGAAGATAGTATGTATTTTGCTCTTAAAGGAGATAATTTTGATGGCAACACTTTTGTTTTAAACGCTTTTAAGGCAGGTGCTAAATATTGTGTAGTAGATTGTATAGACGCAGTGATTAATGATCATTGCCTCTATGTCGAGGACGTGCTTACAGCGCTTCAACAACTGGCAAAATATCACAGAACAGTCATTAACATTCCTATTATTGCGTTAACAGGTAGTAATGGTAAAACAACCACAAAAGAACTTATTAATACCGTTCTAAGTACAACTTACAATGTAAAAGCAACTGTAGGCAACTTAAACAATCACATAGGTGTACCCTTAACTCTACTTAGTTTTACACAAAACATGGATTTTGGCATCGTAGAAATGGGCGCGAATCACCAAAAGGAAATCGAATTTTTATGCAGTATTGCACAACCTGACTTTGGCCTCATCACTAATTTTGGAAAAGCACATTTAGAAGGATTCGGTAGCGTTGAGGGTGTTATCAAAGCAAAATCAGAATTGTATGATTTTATAAAACTAAATCACAAAACAGCATTCATAAATAAGGATGATAACACTCAAGTACAACAAATTGAGGATTACTTTAAAATTATAACATTTGGTAATGATTTAGAAAATGACTACGTCGTGTCTTTTAAAAGTGCTAATCCTAATGTGACTTTATTATTCGATAATATTAAAATTGAAAGTCAACTTATTGGCCATTACAACTACGGAAATATAGCCGTTGCAGTGACCATTGGGAAGCATTTTAAAGTAAGTACAACTGATATCAAACACGCTATAGAAAATTATCAACCAGATAATAATCGGTCTGAAATCATTGAAAAAGGTTCTACAAAAATAATTCTCGATGCCTACAATGCCAACCCAACGAGCATGTTTGCTGCTCTTAAAAATTTAAAACAATTACAAGCAGAGCAAACTTATATGTTTCTAGGTGATATGTTTGAATTGGGCACTGAAACCGAAAAAGAACATCAAGAAATTGTTCACTTTATCGAGTCGCAATTTGATGGGAATATTTATCTGATAGGTAAACACTTCTATACAACAGAGACCAAGGCTTCGACTCATAAATTTCAAACTTTTGAAGATATAAAACCAATATTGAAAGCTCTTAAATTAAAGAATGCCACAATACTCATTAAAGGGTCTCGAGGTATGGCTTTAGAGCGCATCTTAGACATTATAATTTAGTTAAATCATATCGTAAAAACAAAAAATCCCGATTTACCTTGTAAATCGGGATTCTTTGTGAAAGTGGGCGCGAAGGGATTCGAACCCCTGACCCCTTGGGTGTAAACCAAGTGCTCTGAACCAACTGAGCTACGCGCCCTAATAAATGAAGTAACATATAAAAATAGCTCACATTTCTGTGAACTATGTGGGCGACAAGGGATTCGAACCCCTGACCCCTTGGGTGTAAACCAAGTGCTCTGAACCAACTGAGCTAGTCGCCCTATTTAATTAGGACTGCAAAGTTACTATAGTTTTTAATATCTCAAAATATTTTATCAATAAAAATCAAATAATTTCTGCAACCACAAAAGTACTTCCGCCTACATAAATTAAATCATTTACCTTAGCAACTGATTTTGCAGCACTTAAAGCCAATGGAACACTTTTATAAACGGACCCTATTAGGCCATAATTTTGAAACGTTTTTTTCAAAATTTCTGCATCTAGGCCTCTTTGTACATTTGGTTGGCAAAAATAATAGGTAGCGTGCTTTGGTAAAAGAGGTATTATAGACTGTAAATCCTTATCACTAACCACACCAAATACCATATGAAGGTGGTAAAATGTTTCCTCTTCTAATTGAGTCATCACAGAAGTTAAGCCTTCTTTATTATGCGCAGTATCACAAATAATTATTGGTGTCTTATCTAAAATCTGCCAACGTCCTTGTAAACCCGTATTATCAACAACGTTTAATAGTCCTATTTCTAAATGTTGTTCTGAAATACTAAAACCTAAATTATTTAACACCTTTACCGACTGTATAACCGTCTTTAGATTATGTTTTTGGTAAGCTCCTTTTAAATCAGTCTCTAAAATGGTATTAATAAGTTGGTCTGCAAAATATATTTCTGAAAGCATCGTTTTTGCCTTAACTTTAAAAACATCTGCAGTCTCAGTCTGAGTTTCACCGATCACCACAGGTACATGTTTTTTAATGATACCTGCTTTTTCAGCCGCAATATCTTTTAATGTGTTTCCTAAAATCTGTACGTGATCTAAACCAATATTTGTAATTACAGACAATTGTGGAGTTATAATATTTGTAGAATCTAAACGACCACCTAATCCAACTTCAATAATTGCTATATCTACTTTCTGCTTTGCAAAATAATCGAAAGCCATTCCCACAGTCATTTCAAAGAACGATAGGTTATTTGCTTCTAAAAACGCTTTATTTCTTTTAATAAAACCAATTACGGATGGTTTAGTTATCACCTGGCCATTAATACGAATTCGCTCTCTAAAATCTTTTAAATGTGGAGACGTATACAATCCAACCTTATAACCAGCTTCTTGCAAAACTGAAGCTAACATATGACTGGTAGATCCTTTTCCATTGGTACCTGCGACATGAATTGATTTAAAACACTCTTCAGGATGATTTAAATGTTTCGCTAAACTAAGTGTATTGGTTAGGTCTTTTTTAAAAGCAGAGTTACCTTTATTTTGATACATTGGAAGTTGCTGAAACATCCAGTTCACCGTATCTTGATAATTCATTCTATTGACCTACATCAAAGTTAATACTAACGAAGCCAACTTGTCTTTCTGGGGCATCTGGATCTGCTGGCCATTTATGAGACATGGCTATTTTTTTAGCAGGTTCTAATAAACAAGGATGCTTATTTGTAGTGCCTTTAATACCAGGTTCTGCTTTTATGACTTTTCCTTGCTGATTAACTTCAATTCTAACGACTACAAGGCCATATTCATTACACTCTTGCTTATATATTTGTTTAGAAGGTCTTCCTCTTCCTCCCAACCCATAACCAACTCCACCTTTTCCTGGTCCTGCACCACCAAAATAACTCGTAGCATAAGGATCACCATCTAGCTGTCCTTTATTACCACCTTTGTCATCTGGTCCTTCACCGCCATCAGTATCACCGTCAGCATTTTTTACTCCACCGATTAAGGCATCTAACTGCTTTTTTTTCTCGGCTTCTTCTTTTCGTTTCTTTTCCTCAGCTTCACGTTTTTCACGTTCTAGTTTTTCAGCTGCTGCTTTTGCTTCCGCTTTAGCTTTAGCTTCAGCTGCCTTTAGTTTAGCCTCAGCTTCTTTTTGTTTTTTAATTGCAATAGCTTCAGTATTTTCTTGGGTCATTACATCTTCAGCTTTAGTAGCTTCTTCTGCAGGTGCCACTTCGGTTTCTTCTGGCAAAACTTCCTCTATCACTTCTTCTACCACCTCTTCTTCAACAACCTTATCTTCAACAGCCTTTTTTGGTTCGCTTAGTGGTTTGTTACCGCTTCCAAAATCGGTTGTTCCAAAATTTACTGCTACACCATACTCTTCAGGTGGATCCATATATTGAGGTCCAACCACAAACAATAGCAATAGCAGAATCAGAGCTATGAGCGCTGTGATTTTTGCAGAATTACGTTCGTGTTTGGTCTCTAAATATTTCATGTGTTTTATATAAACTTATTAAGTTTTAAATTCATAGAAAGATAACATTGTTTTCAAAAATAATGTCGACTATTCTGGTTGTACAGCTAAAATAACTTTGAATTTATTTCGATTTGCAATATCCATTACTTTTACCACATTCTCTACGGGAACAGATTTTTCTGCTCGTAATACAATTGTTGGAGATTCTTGGGATGCCATGATAGAAACTAATTCTGATTCTAAAACACTTTCTCCAACACGATTCTGGTCAATGTAATACGTCAAATCTTTCTTAATACTTACTGCTATTGATTTTTTATTCTCGGTTTTACCACTTGCTTTGGGCAAAAGAATATCAATAGCATTCGTTGTCACCAGCGTCGATGCAATCATAAAAAAGATTAATAACAAGAATACAATATCCGTCATAGACGCCATATTGAATTCTGGAGTTACTTTATTTCGTCCTCTAATGTTCATATTAGATTGGTTCGTTTAGGTGATCTAAAAACTCAACAGAATTTGCTTCCATTTGGTAAACGACCTTATTGGTTTTAACGACAATGTGATTATAAGCCACATAAGCAATAATACCCACAATTAATCCACCTACAGTTGTGGTCATTGCTGTATATAATCCGCTTGCTAACACATCCATTTGAATGGTTCCACCTGCATTTGCCAGTTCAAAAATTGAAATGATCATACCAACTACAGTTCCCAAGAAACCAATCATAGGTGCTACACCCGAAATAGTAGCCAAAACACTCACATTTTTCTCTAAACTATAGACTTCTAATTTTCCTGCATTTTCTATTGCAGAATTGATATCTTCTAAGGGCTTACCAATGCGTGTGATTCCTTTTGCAATTAATCTTGAGACCGGTGAGTTTTGCTGAGCGCATAACATCTGAGCAGAATCGAATTTACCATGACTAACATGATCTTTAATTTGATTCATAAAATTTGAATCAACTTTAGATGCCGCTTTAATAGCAAAAATACGTTCAAAATATATGAACGTCGCTACGATTAACAATAGGAATAAAATAATAATAATCACCATTCCTGATGTTCCTCCGCTTGTTATTAATTCTATTATGGATAAAGTTTTTTCTACTGATTCACCATCAGTTAAAACATCTACTTCATCTTGAATAGTACTCAATGCTATCATATTCTAAAAATTGAAATTATTTTCATTAATTGTATAACGTCTATATTGTAACAAAAGTATATCTATTAAAATATAGTTCTGGTAAACATAAAGACCACAGCTCCGGCCAGAAATCCTATTAAGGCTAACCAAGATATTTTCTTTAAGTACCAAAAGAAATCTATTTTTTCCATTCCCATAGCCACAACACCTGCCGCAGATCCGATTATTAACATACTTCCACCTGTACCAGCAGAATAGGCTATAAAATGCCACAACTCATTATCGATTGGCTCTGTAAACATCCCCAAACTTGCTGCAACAAGTGGAACATTATCAATAACCGCAGAACCTACTCCTAATAATAACACTACCAAATCTGATACTCCTGCATGGTGCAATTCAGTACCCATCATTGGCATAGTATCTTGAAGTGTGCCTGCAAAGCCAAATAAAATACCTAAAGATTCAAGAGCAGCAACTGCCATTAAAATTCCTAAAAAGAATAGAATACTTGGCAATTCTATTTTAGAGAGTGAATAATGAACAGGACTGTGATGTGCGTGTGCATCACTCTCTACTGAATCGTGACTAGACATGCTAAATTTAGTATTACTATATATTTCTGCAAATATTGCTACTACACCAAGTGCTAACATCATGCCTACATAAGGAGGCAAATGTGTTACGGTCTTAAAAATTGGAACAGAAACAATACCTCCAAGTCCCATATACAACATTATAGCACTGTATTTACTTTTGGGTTTTTCATCGAGATTCTCCTCTGACTCTATTTTTCCCTTGAAAGCAGGTAATAAAGAAGCTATAAATGTTGGTACCAACATACAAATTAATGAGGGTAAAAACAGATACACAAATAAATGCCCACTGGTTACCTTTTTCCCAATCCAAAGCATTGTAGTAGTAACATCACCTATTGGAGACCACGCTCCACCGGCATTGGCGGCTATAATAATTAAACCGGCATACCAAATACGTACATCTCTATTATTTATCAGTTTTTGTAAAATAGATATTAATACTATTGTTGCAGTAAGGTTATCAATAATAGCAGAAAGGAAGAATGCTAAGAAGCCAAAAATCCAAAGAATTTTCTTTTTACTTTTGGTTTTAATAAAACCTTTTATTGTTGAAAATCCATCAAAATAATCAATAATTTCTACGATGGTCATTGCTCCAAGTAAGAATACCAATATTTCTGCAGTTTTACCTAAATGATGTAGTAAGGTTTCTTCCATTAAATGCATTTTGTCTTCATGCGGAAGCAACCCAAAATTTTCCATTAGATGATGTTTGGCAGAATCAAACCATTGTGTAAAATCATCGATACCAAGAGAAATTAATGCCCAACTAATAGCCATCATTACTAGAGCTGGAATTAATTTATCTATTTTAATATTGTGTTCTAGGGTTATGGCCAAATAACCAAGGACGAATACAAGTATTATTACTGTTTCCATAGTGTTAATTATAATTGTAGTTAATTATATGAGTTGTCTAAGTGCAATCTCAAAAGCAGTTTCACTTATACCTGTTTTTGTTGGATTAATTTTGTGCACGTCTTGTAATGCTTTTCTAATGACATTAGAGGTGTCCTTAAAAATAGCTTCATCAGTCATTTGTACTTTGCGTTCCATAAAGTAGGCAAAGACTCTTGCCATACCACAGTTAGAGATAAAATCTGGTATTAAACTTATTTTTTGATCAGTATATTCCATTATAGAACCAAAAAATATTTCTTTATCGGCAAAAGGAACGTTAGCTCCACAGGTTATTACTTCTAAACCTGTATTTATCATTTGGTCTATTTGATTTTGTGTAACTAATCTAGATGCTGCACATGGAGCAAATACCTCTGCTTGTAAAGACCATATTTGTTCGTTGATCTCACTAAAAGGAATAAGGTTATCTGCAATAAGGGTGTTACCTACTTTGGCAAGATATAAATCTGTAATGTCATCAAAAGAAAAACCAGAAGGGTTTATTAATCCTCCATCTCTATCAATTATACCTACAACTTTAGCTCCCATTTGAGCAAAATAAAATGCTGCGGCCGCACCAACGTTTCCAAAACCTTGAACAATGACACGTTTCCCTTTTATGGAATCTCCATTAATATCATAAAAATGATGAGCAGCTGTAGCAACACCATAGCCCGTTATCATATCGGCTACAGTATATTTTTCGCTTACACTTGGAGAATAGTTTGGGTTTTCAATAACCTTAATCACTCCATGTCTTAACTGACCAATTCTATTAATCTTGTCGGCTTGTGTAGGTTTAAAATGACCTTCAAAAACACCTTCTTGGGGATGCCAAACACCACTTTGCTCAGTAATTGGTATTACTTCGTGAATCTCATCTACATTTAAATCACCTCCAGTACCGTAATAGCTTTTAAGTAATGGTGAAACGGCTGCATACCAACGTTGTAGTACACCTTCTTTTCTAGGGTCTAGTGGGTCAAAGTTAATTCCAGATTTAGCTCCTCCAATAGCAGGACCAGAAACGGTGAATTTAACCTCCATAGTTTTAGCCAGTGACAAGACTTCATTTTTATCTAATCCTTTGCGCATTCTGGTTCCTCCACCCGCTGCTCCACCTCGTAATGAGTTAATTACAGTCCATCCTTCTGCTTCGGTCTCTGCGTCGTTCCAATGAAATACGATTTCAGGTTCCTTATTTTCGTATTTCTGAAGTAAATCTTTTATCAATTTTTGTGCATTTATTATGTAGTAACAAATATAAAAAACAATCTATGTGAAAGCTTAATTTAATTTATTTTTTCGGCATTAAAATTTTTCCAGATGAATGATTTTTTTTAGCACCAGTTACGCTTTTTAAACAATTGACTTCATTCCTATCTTTTAGCACACCAAGTAACCCAAAAATTAAAGCCTCCTTAAATTCTACAATTTCGTTATTAGGAATAATAACTTCAACTTCAGAAAAATGCTTTATTCTTTCCATTAAAAAACTATTATACACTCCTCCACCTGTTATTAAAAGTTTTGCATTAGGTGTAACTAAAACCTCTGAAACCTGCATTGCAATATGCTCAATATATGTTCTTAATACATCTTTAACTTGAAGGTTGTATTCATCTATTAAAGGAAATACATTAACATCTACCCATTCTAAGCCTAAAGATTTTGGTGCTTCCTCCTTGAAATACGCAAGCGCATTAAGCTCAGATAATAAATTTTTATTAACTTTTCCTGTGGCTGCCAATTGTCCTTTATCATCATATTCTAAATTAAGGTTGCCTACGTAATAATTTAATACAATATTTACAGGACAAACATCAAAAGCAATACGTTCCTTATTAACTTCATAGGAAATATTAGCAAAGCCGCCTAAGTTTAAGCAATAATTATAGTCTTTAAAGAGCAGCTGATCTCCAATTGGCACTAAAGGAGCTCCTTGTCCTCCGAGTCGCACATCTTGAATTCTAAAATCGCAAATTACTTTTTGTTGTAAAGTATCTGCCAAAATTTGCTTATTTCCAATTTGATAAGTCAATCCGAGATCTGACTGATGCAGAGCGGTATGTCCATGAGAACAAATAAAATCGATGTTATCAATATTATGCCGTTTAATAAAGGATGAAATCACAGTTCCTAAATACTGAGAATACTCGAGGTCAATTGCCTGTAATTGAGACCTTGAATAATTAACAAGTGCAGATAACAAGAATTTCCATGAGTTAGAATAGGACACCGTTTCGGCTTGATAAATTTTAAAACCCCAAGTACGTCCCACATCGAAACTAGCATAAATAATATCGATACCATCTAAAGAAGTTCCGGACATTACTCCGATAATATTATAAGTAGATTTTGTCATATGAGTAAAAATAATATTCCTTATTGAAAATACCGTAATAAAAAATTATCTTTGCTTTAAATTTTTAAGAAATCAATAATATTTTATAATATATGGACTTTAACTTAACAGAGGAACATCTAATGATTCGTGATGCTGCTCGCGATTTTGCACAAACAGAATTACTTCCTGGTGTCATAGAACGTGATAATGCACAAACTTTTCCTGATAGCCTAGTACGCAAAATGGGTGAATTAGGATTTTTAGGTATTATGGTAGATCCTAAATATGGTGGTAGCGGAATGGATGCTATTTCTTATATACTCATCATGGAAGAATTATCTAAAGTAGATGCCTCTGCTTCTGTTATGGTTTCTGTGAATAACTCTTTAGTATGCTACGGATTAGAAGCTTACGGAAATGAGGCACAAAAAGAAAAGTATTTAACAAAATTAGCAACTGGAGAATGCATTGGTGCTTTCTGCTTAAGTGAACCAGAAGCTGGTAGTGATGCAACATCCCAAAAAACAACTGCCATAGATAAAGGTGATCATTACATTTTAAATGGTACAAAAAACTGGATTACTAACGGAGGACGTGCTGAAGTGTATTTAGTGATTGCGCAAACCGATAAGCATAAAGGCTCTCATGGCATTAATGCATTTATATTAGAAAAAGGGATGCCAGGTTTTGATATTGGTCCCAAAGAAGATAAATTAGGGATCAGGGGAAGTGATACTCACACCTTACAATTTAATGATGTCAAAGTTCCTAAAGAAAATAGAATTGGTGAAGACGGTTTTGGATTTAGATTTGCAATGAAAACACTTTCTGGTGGACGTATTGGTATTGCAGCTCAAGCCTTAGGTATCGCATCGGGAGCTTATGAATTGGCTTTAAAATATTCTAAGGAACGTAAAGCTTTTGGCACGGAAATTTGTAATCATCAAGCCATTGCTTTTAAATTAGCAGATATGTATACTGAAATAGAAGCAGCAAGAATGCTTGTTATGAAAGCCGCATGGGACAAGGACCAAGGCAATAATTATGACATGAGTAGCGCTATGGCAAAATTATACGCAAGTAAAGTTGCTATGGAGCAAACTGTAGAAGCTGTACAAATCCATGGTGGAAATGGTTTTGTTAAAGAATATCATGTGGAACGCTTAATGCGTGATGCAAAAATTACACAGATCTATGAAGGTACATCTGAAATTCAGAAAATTGTAATTTCTAGAGGTCTTATAAAGTCATAGACATAAGACAAACTCATTTACTTTTTAATTAAAAAACCCATCAAAAAATTTGATGGGTTTTTTATTTTTTGAGATTATCCTATTTTCCATAATAAGTACCGAGATAAATTTTATGGTAAAAAAAAGCTCAGTAGACTTATTCGTAAAAACTTTATAAAATAATTATAATAACTACAATTTAAAGCTAAACAATAAAGCGTAAAATAATAATTACATCGTTGCATTTAATTCTTGTAACACTAACCCAATCTCGTTATAAGAATATTTATCATCTATTTGATGCTTTAAATCTGAAAGACTATCAAATGTTTTAGTAGGAATTATTTTTTTTAACTCTTCATAATGTTTTTTAGAAATAATGTCCGTGACCTTAATTTCACCTGTTGCTATGAAATCTGTTAAATGTCTAAAAATAGTATTTGTCGTAAGCTCTCGTTCTAAAGCAATTTGTTCAATGGATTTTCCAGATTGAAACAAATCTAAAGATATTTTTTTGGTATCAGCTTTCTTCTTTTTTGGTTTAGCAGTTTTAAAAGCTATTTCTTCACTTTTAAACTCAATATCATTTTCATCGCAGTAAGTTTTAATAACCTTTAAGATTTCATCACCATATTTATCAACTCGAGTTTTACCCATGCCATGAATTTCTTTTAATTCCTTTTGACTTACAGGTAAAGTTTCACACATGGCATAAAGTGATTTTTGAGTAAAAATTTGATAATGAATTAAATCTTCTCTCACTGCAATGTCATTTCTAAGCTCCCTTAATAATTCAAACAATTCTAAATTTGCAGTGCCATCTACCACCGATTTACGGGTTTTCTTTGGCTTCTCTTTAGCTAAGAAAACTGATTTGGCTCTTAATGCTAAAAAATCAACGGTTTTAAATCCATTTCTTAAACCTTCAAAGTAGGATAGTTTTGTTTCTAGTAATTCTTCTATAGTGTCTAATTGCTTATCAATATCTTTTTGAACCGCTTTATTATCCGTTGTATATTTAAAGTCTTTTAATGGACTTCCGATCTTAGTCTTTACTTCTTCTTTAAAATAATGTAATGCTTTTTTAAAACGGTCTTGAATAATTGAACTCGATTCAGGTAAATCAGTAGGATCTAATAAGGTGTTAAGTTGTGATTTAAATCCATTACTAATTTTTAGAAGATGAGTAACACAATCTTTTATTATAACTAATGGAGTTTCAACGTGCCCTTCAACACTACCTCTATTTTTATAATATATATCTAAAATGCGGTTAACAGGATACAAAAACTTATAAAAGTTAAAAATTTCTGATATTAAATCTAGCTGGAAACTTCGTTTAGATTCAGTTAAAATGGCTTCATTAGGTTGATTTGTTTCCGCATTTTGATTAAATGCAATTACATTAGAATCGCTAATAATTTGATCGGATTCAATTTTACTTTTTAATACTAGGCCTTCTAAAGATTTGCAACGACTCAACGCCACATAGGTTTGACCATGCGCAAAAGCACCTTGCGCATCAATAATAGCTTTATTAAAAGTAAGTCCCTGACTTTTATGAATAGTAATAGCCCATGCCAAACGCAACGGAATTTGAGAATAACTACCTATTTTATCTTCCGATATCGCTTTAGTATCTTTATCTACTGTATATTTAATATTTTCCCATGTCTCGACTTGGGTATTAATGTTAAAATCATCATCGGGACATTTAACGACCACTTCATCTTTATCTAAAAAAATAACTTTTCCTATTTTTCCATTGAAATAACGTTTCTCAGGTGAACTGTCATTTTTAATGAACATTACTTGCGCACCAACTTTAAGCATTAATTCTTCCTTATTAGGATACGAATGTTCTGGAAAATTCCCTTGTACTTTAGCTCTATATATTCTTTCTGGACCATCTAATTTATCTAACTTTAGCTGATTTGTTTGTAACGCTTTATGGTTATGTGTCGTTAACGATATATATCCATCTGATTCATTTGCTTCAAAATCTGGAATAAAACGCTTATTTAATTCAGTAGCAGAATCAATACTAAGCGTATTATTTCTAATTTCATTAAGAATATTAATGAACAGAGGGTTCTCTTGTCTATAGATATACTTAAGTTCAATAGTAATAACTTTAGCCGCTTGGTAAGCAATACTACTAAAAAAGAATACATTCTTATAATAAGCCTGTAACAACCTCCATTCGGAATCCTTAATAACTGGAGATAATTGCTGTAAATCACCAATCATTAATAGTTGAACACCTCCAAATACTTTATTTCTATTCTTATAACGTCTTAGGGTTTTATCGATACCATCAAGTAAGTCAGCTCTAACCATACTGATTTCATCAATGACTAGCAGGTCTAATGATTTAATGATATTGATTTTAGTTTTACTAAATCTTCTTGTAAAATTTGAAGATTTCCCTAAGTCATCATGAGGCAAAATAGGTCCAAAGGGTAGTTGAAAGAAAGAATGCATAGTAACCCCTTTGGCATTAATAGCCGCGACACCTGTAGGTGCAACAACAACCATTCGTTTGTTACTTTCAAATTTTAATTTATGTAAAAATGTCGTTTTTCCAGTTCCTGCTTTACCGGTTAGAAAGATATTCCTATTTGTATTATTTACAAACTTCCATGCTAATTCTAATTCCTTATTTACATTCATAGCTATTTTTTCTCTATCAAAGTATTAATATAACAAA
>NZ_QUNH01000003.1:292336-438777 GCF_003387355.1 Winogradskyella sediminis | reverse complement strand
TAGCTAAATCAGGGTTAATATATGATGGAAATTATAAAAGTACTTTAGTAAAAAAATAATGAGTTTTTACTTGTTTTTTGCCACAGTACTTTGTTGTAGTGCGTAATTTCTTTATTTATAATTCTTTTCCATTATTAACAATTCCATCTTCGATTTCGTCTTTTGCTTTTTCAATAATGCTTTTTGTGTTATCTTCTAATGTCTCAACTATTGTTTTGTTCTTTTTCTTATCTCGGTCAAAATAGTTTAAAAACGGATTATCAGATTTTTGATAATTTAATATTAATTTACCAGGATTCTCGCTTGTTACATTTAAGAAACTATTCAGAAGTTTTATTCTTAATTCTTCTGACATATCAGCATCTTCAATGTTTTCTATTTGTTTAGAAAGTCCTTCTATTGTCATACTCAACACTTGTTTGTGTGAATATTCTTCTATCAGTCTTTTTGATAAGTTGACCTTTTTATTAGCAGATATTGTTGTCCAAATTAATGGAATATAAAGAGGAAGAAAAGCTAACATTATTTTTGGTGCTCTTTCTATTGTATCAGTTAAAGTTGCTCCTGATAAAAGATAAACAATACTAATTGTAATCGGCAATAAAGCTGATAATGAAATGTATAAAATTCCTTTATTAAAACTCTTCTTGTATTCTTTGTATAATTCTTCTTCTTCACCTTTTTTAGTAACAAAAGCAGAACTTAAACCTGCGGTTAAAGCATTTGGAAGTAATGATTCGATTTGCTTATTAATTTTATCATATTCTTTTTTTGAATTTGATTTTAGGCTGTCTAAGTCAACTTGATTTTTTTTAATAAAATCGTTGTATTGTTCTTTACTTGTCTCTTTTAGATTTTCAAGGTTTTCTTCTAAGTTTCCAGAAACTTCTGTCAATTGATTGTAAGATGTTTCAAGTTCTTTTTTTAAACCTTCTACATTAATTATTTCTCCATCTTCGTCTTTGTCTTCATAACCTAAGATTTCTCTATGAAGTTCGTCTATCTCTATTTTTTTTGTTAATATTCCTTTATAAGTTGTATTAGCTTTACTAGAATTTTCCTCAATTTTTAAAATTAATTCATCTAATTTTTCAATTTCTTCATCGATTTCTGGATGTTCCTCTAGAACTTCACTTATTCTTGTTACAAGATTGGATAAATTTGTACTGTTTTCAAGTAAAGCATTACTAACTTCAACTGATTTTGTGTGATTTGAAGTTATATCACTCAATTTATTATCAATTTCAGATTCTATATTGACTAATTTTGAGTGTATTTCGTTTGCTTCGTTTAGTCTAGTTTCAGCTTTGTTTCTATATTCAGCTGCTTTTCTTGATGCTTGTTTAGCTTCTTTTTCAATATCTGACGGTTTTTCAGCAACTTGTTTTTCAAGAACAGAAAGTCTTTCCCAAAGCTTTTTTCTTTCCTCTTCTAAGTATTCAATTTTTTTTGAATTTTTTCCGTCAAACATTTTTTTTTCGGTTTTATGGGTTATGCACTACAACGTGTTTGTATAAGATTAGTTGCGTGTTTTAAGCACTAAAGATAGCAAATAAATCACAGATAGAAAGTCCGAAAGGACTTTCGTAAATTGGCTAAAACCAGCAATTAATTTTATACGTTGTTGGCAGTAGTTTTTATTTTTTCGTTCCTATATTTTATATGATATTCCTTTTTTCCATTTTCAATAATAGCTTCAAATGGTTCAGGTTTTATTTTTATTGAAGTTGGAAACCAAATATCTTTTAAATTATAATTTGGTAAAAGAAATAATCCTTCTTGTGTGCCATTTGTTCCAAATCGTTCAATATCTCCTTTCCAATATTCTGTTTCTAATTCATTGTGAAGTTGGTCGTTTGCCTTTTTAACATTCGCTGTTGGCATTCCCATTTCATTTATTCCTAAAACTTTAGAAATATCAAAGTCAGAATTGTCATTGTTTTTTAAATCGTATCGCACAATAAATTCTGCAATGTTTCCACTTGCATCATAAAAGTAAAAAGAATCAGCATTCCAAGATTCAAAGTTTTGAGTTTTTCTACCGTTTTCAATATTTACAATTTCAGTTCTTTTCTCCATCCATTCCAATGCTTCGTTTAATTTGTTCGCAGGAATTAAAAAGCAATAATGATATTTATATTCTTTCTCAGATCTCTCAAATGATAATTCGCTCCAACCAACTTTTACAGAAAAAAAATTCTCGTTCTGTTCTAATATTTGAAATCCCAAGATTTCTGAATAAAACTTAAGCTCTGATTCTAATTTATTTGTGTAAAGTTTTAATTTCTTAAATTTCATTTTCTTTTTTAGTACGTTTTTTAATTATACAATTCTCTTTTCATATTGATGAAATTCAGGATATTTATTCTGTTTAACTAGTTTATAATTCATTTTTTCAACTAATTTTATTGAAGGAATATTCTCTTTTTTTATTAATCCAATTATTTTTTTATAGTTTAGGTTTTTTAAATATTCTGACATAAGATTCATAACTTCCGTACCATAACCTTGTCTCCAGTATTTTTTACCAAAAGAGCATCCAACCATACAGTTTAAATCTGAAATTGGTGTAATTAAATATGTTCCAATTAACTCATTTGATTTTTTTTCGATTATACCATACCTAATATTCAGTTCCATTGTTAATGTTTTCTCTAACCTTTTTAACCATATCAGCAGCTTCCTTTAAACTTTCAAAGGGTTTACTTCCTCTGAACTTCATCGCTTCTTTGTCTGAATAAAGTTCAAAAATTACTTTTACATCACTCTCAGTTAATTCGCGAATAGTTATTTTGGTATTCTCTGTTATCATAATTGCTAATTCTTTTAGAGTGTCGATAAATTACTGCCAACGAGATTGTGTATGATTAGTAGGGCGAGGTATAAACTAAGACTTACATAAGCTCGTAGATTGGGAAAGCGAATAATTTTATAAACTAACACTAAGCCCTATTGATTATACACGGTGTTGTAACACGTTTTTTATGTCCGATTTTTTTCCAAAGTCAACGGACGATGATTTAAAGTCTAAGATATTAAATGTCTTAAAAGGAAAATCAGTTCGTGAGTCAAAAGATGCTTTAACGGATTGTTTATATCAAGTTGAAGAGGTGTCTAAAGTTGTTTAATCTTGTCAACTAATTCGTTAAATGATATTTGAGCTATCGTTGGCTGTTTGTTGTTGAAATATATCCAAACTTCGTTTTCGCTACGTACTCTAATAAAATTTACTTTATCTAAAAACACTAAAGTTCTTTTTTTATCATTACCTGTTATTAATTCAATTGTTTTCATATATTATTATTTAGACATGGTTTCTAAGAGACTACTATCCTTACTTGATATTATCTTTGGTTTTATTACATCAACCTTATTCTTGTTTTTTGCATTTATAGTCATTGAATTAGTTTGGGTTTTTGTGTTCGTTTCTGTATTTCGGTCATTATGCTTTTCATAAATCACTCCTGCGTAAAAAGATGCCAAGCTAAACAAAGACACGATACTTGTTTTTAAAAGGTTCAGGTGTAAGTTCTTGTCTTGTATCAAAAGTTCTTTTTTCTGCCTTTTTATCTTAAACAATTCCCATTTATTCAAATGCAATAAAATGGTATTAGTGTCACCACTCTTGTTTTCGTACTGTAGTTTATAGTTCAATCCAATTGGTATAAGTCCTTTTTTAGTAGGTAGTTTATAATATTCAATTCCAGAGTTCTCTTTTGGGTTAATTCCGAAATAATCTATTGGTCTTACATTGTCAACTATAACGCTATGGATAATTCCATTTTCAATCGAAACTAAACAGTTTTTAAATTCAGTTACGGACATTTCGTATTTTCCTTTCAGTTCCATAATTACTATTCGTTCAAATTCCTACGTTCCATAACATTCTTGAACGCTTGAATACGTGCCCTTTCATTTTCGGACATAGCTTTACGTTCCTGCACATTCTTAAAAGCTTGCAGTCTTAATCTTTCTGACCTACTTATTTTATTACTATCGCTCACTTTAAATGGGTTACAACGTGTTTGTGTATGATTAGTTGGGTGGTTTAGCAACTAATTTAGCAAACTTTTACGAACCCGTGAAAATTCCGCAGGAATTTTCGCAAGTAGGCTAGAACGAAGCAATTAATTATACACGGTGTTGGCAAATCGTTTTTTATAAATCGTAAACTTTTTTAAATTCCATTTTATTTTCCCAACAATCGTTAAATTCAGATTCGCAATTTAATTCAAACCCTAATTCAGTCAATTGTCCAGAATATTTTAAAGGGCTTTTCGAAATTCCGATTGCGATTTCTTTTTTCGGCTTTTCGTCCGCTTTGTAAACTTTATTTCGTGTTGTTTCAAATAATTCTCTTTGTCCAATTTCAAACGCAATTTCTTTTTCGGTCAGTTTAAAATTCAAGAGCGGATTTCCGTAATGAAAAATTCCGTGTCCACTTCCATCTTCAGTTCCAAAATAGAATCCAACTAATTTGTTGTCAACTATGTCAATAAAAATGGAATGATTTTCTTCTTTATTTTCGGCTTGATATTCGTAAACTCCAATTATTTCATTATCGACCAGTTGAGTTTCCAGATGCTCTTTTTCAACTTCTTTCCATACTTGTTGAGAATTCCACGCTGCAAATGGTACTGCAATAAATTTCGGAAAAGCATAAGCTAAAAAGAAATATACAATTAAGAGTATTCCGATGATTTTTAATATGCGTTTCATAAATGTTTGCCAACGTGTTTGTATAAGATTAGTTGCGTGTTTTAAGCAACTAATTTAGCAAATACAAACCAAATAGAAAATCCGTGAGGATTTTCGTAAGTAGGCTTGAACTAGCAATTAATTTTATACGGTGTTGGCAACTGGCTTTTCTATCAGATTCTTAAATGAATTAATTAATTTCACCAATTCCAGTTCCGTCTCTTTATTTATAATTTTTCCATTTTTGTCAACTTTTCCTTTTATTCCTTGTATTAATAATGTGGTTTCGGGCGTGAATTTCGTTTGAACAGTTTCCATTATTAATTTTAATTCTTCGTGTCCTTTAATTCCACTTGTGGAAGCTGTGATAAGTCCAATTGGCTTGTCAGATAAAACAGTTGTCGACACGCACCATTCAATCATATTTTTTAAACCGCTCGGAATACTGAAAACATATTCAGGTGTACAAATAATAATTCCGTCAGCATTCGTTATTCTATTACGCAAATCCGTAATTTTTTCAGGTACATTTTTGTCAGTCAGTTCAGTTTTGAAATGCGGTAATTCCGCTAAATCATCTATTATTTCCAAATGGAATTCAGATTTTCCAAATTCCGCTATCCATTTGAGAATATTCAGATTCGCTGAATTCTGGCTGGCACTTCCACAAATTCCTATTATATTTTTACTACCTGTCATTTAAATTGTGTTCGGATGTTTTTTTAGCTTGTTGCCAACGGTCTCGGCTATGAGTAGTTGCGTGGTTTAGCAGTTAACTTTGCAAGTACACACCAAACTGAAAATCCGCGAGGATTTTCAGAAGTAGGCGAGAACAAGCAATTACTTATAGCCATTGTTGTACACCGTTTTTATTTATTTTTAATATCTGTTCAACATATTTTCTATGATTGTCAAATCCGTTCTTTTCAGGACTTTCCAAGTCAATCATTTCTCCAATTCCAGAGTCGTAAATCTGCCAATTATGCTTTTTAGCTAATTCGATTAAAGCATAAAGTCCGTTTTCTCCATATAAATTTAACATTGTATTACTCACAGACTCGCTATGAGTATAAAAGTCAATTGTAAAATCAGTTCCGATTATTTCTCTGTGATTATCGTCTTTTTTAATTCGGTCAAATGAGTTTTCCAATATTCTGGTAAAATCAGTCGGTTCGAGTTGGTTTTCGTCCAATTCCGCAACTGATTCTATTTTCTGTTTTGAATTAAAAAGTACAATGTCCCAACTCATTTTGAAATTATTTTATGAATTCAACTTTTTGTTTAACTGTTTAATTCGATTTGCTTGTTCAGTTGTTAAGTTAGTTTCTGTTTCAGATATAACGTAGGTCAAATGTTTAAATGCACAACCAAATTCGTTTTGTTCTAAAAACTCTGAAATAATTTCTTCACAGTCTATAATTCCAGCGCTATCTATTTCTGTAGATTCGATTCGACTTTTCCATTGGTCATTCAATATCTTTTCAGATAAATCTCTAATCTCATTTTTTAAAGTATTTCCTAAAATTGATTTAAGTTTCATATGGTCTGTCAAATGGTGTACAACGTTAGCGTATAAATTACAGTTGCGGAAAATCGGTACGATTTTCCGATTGAGACTGAAAGATAGAAAATTGCAATGAATTTCCGTAGGAAATTCAGCCGCAATTGAATTTATACATTGTTGGTTGCAGTTATAATTCAGTTTTTTGAGGTTCATTCAGAGTATTTTTTGCGTTCTGCTATTCAATTCCACGTTATGATTCCGCAATTTTGGAATTCGATAGAGTAGCAGTGATCAATTCACGTTTTTTAAATTCCGCTCAAGTTGATTTCTGCGCACAGTTCCGTTTTACATTTTTCAATTCAGCGTTATGATTCGGTTTTGAGTATTAAATTCAGTTTCCGAAAATCTTTTTTGCGCAAAGTTCCGCTGTTTTCAAAGTTCAGAATTCGAACAATTTTCACGTTTAGTTTTTAATTCCGCTATTGCAACCAACGTGTTTGTATATGGTTTGTTGCGTGGTTTAGCACGTAATTTAGCAAATAAAAACCGAATAGAAAATCCGAGAGGATTTTCGTAAGTAGGCTAGAACAAGCAATAAATTATATACGGTGTTGCCCACAGTTTTTATTCCGCATTATTTTTTATAAACTCAATAAATTCAATTCCAAATTCGGTTATTCCCATATGACCAAAAGGTAAATTTCCTATTCGATTCATTCTGTTGTCAATTAAAAGTCCTTTCGAGAATAATCTTTGTTTGTAGAACATAAAATTATTTTCAGTCAATCCGTAAAATTCCGCTTTTTTATATTTTAAAAATGAATCAATGTATTCTTTTTGTTTTTGAAATTCAACTTTAGTGCTGTCAAATGGTTTTTGGAATTTAGATTCGTTTATAATAATCGTTTCCTTTTTCATTTGTTGCTCCAATGAGTTCATTTTGTCTTTTAATGAATTCAATTTATCAATTTCTTCTTCAAATTCAATTGTGAAGTGTCTATGATTATATAGAATAGTAATTTCTTCTTCGGTTAAATTACTTATTAGGTCTAAATAATGGTCAATAAGTTCGTAATGTTCAGAAGGTTGTGACAACTCTTTTATTAAGATATCTTTAAATCGCAATAATTTTAATTCAGATTTTGTTTGCACAACACGCCTTAAAACAGATTCGAATAAATCGTTGAAGTTTTCTGTTTTAATATTTTCAAGATTTATTTCAGAGTCTTGAGTAAAATTCTCTGCCAATATTTCAACAAACTTGTTTAACCTTTTTTGTTTTATTTGTCCATTATATTCAAAAAATAATTCATTTAATGCTGTTCCACCAAATGGGATTGCTCCAAAAATTGATTTTGCTGTACTTACTATAATTTCCTTCTTGTCAATTTTTTTCATAATTGTGGGCAACGTTGTTGTATATGGTTTGTTGCGTGGTTTAGCACGTAATTTAGCAAATAAAAACCGAATAGAAAATTCGCGAGGATTTTCGTAAGTAGGCTAGAACTAGCAATAAATTATATACGGTGTTAGCCACTGGCTTTATTTAATTCCTTAATATTTTTCCAACAATATCATTAGGCATAGTTGGTCCAGAATCATCTTTCAATAATCCTGTTTCAGCTCTACTAAATAATGATTGTAAAATCAGTTTCCTATCTTCTTCATTTATTTCAGTGTCTTTTAATAATGCTAAATAGAAAAAAGTTAATGTATGCCTTTCTTCTGCATCTCTTGCCAAATGAAAAGAACTAAACATAACTTTAGTAATTGCTCTAATAGCAAAGGCTAAAAGAGAAATCAATGCTATAAATACTATTGACCATCTAACAATTGCGGTAGTATTACCTTTAAAGACATTTTTGAAAATCCAATCTGGCGAGCTTATAAGAATTATTGAAAAAAATATTGCTGAAAAAATTACCATTGCTAACAATATATTTCTCGATTTAATTGCATCTTTTCTGTATTTGATTGATTTACTTCTCCAATATCGAGCAGGTGCTTCTAATTGTAATTTTTTACGATAAGTGTCTTCTAAATCCGTTATTTTTCTCTTTGAATCATCATCAAATTCTGTAAACCCAGTTTTGGATAAATTCATCCAATCATCAAATTCCGTTTTTTTGGATTTTAATAATTCATCTATTTCTGTTGTTTGTCCAACTAATTTCTCTTTTGAATCGTCAAGAACTTCATTGATTTCTCCTTGCGTATCTGAAATATAATTTTCAAAAGAGTTTCTTATTGTTGATATAGAAGCTCTTTCATTAGAGCGTCTTCTTGAAATATCAGTTCGACCTTGGTTTTTAAATTCATAAGCTCTAATTAATCCTGTAAGCAAATCATTAGAATTAATAGTTTCGTTTTGTCCAGTCAGAAAGTTATATGCACCTCTAACAAAATTCGGATTTTCTTTATGAAGTTCTTCAAGAAACTTTGTTATGCTTGAAGTAGGTAAAAAAACTTTTGTTCGGTTATTAGTTTCTGGATTTTGTATTTGAGCTTTTATTTGTTGCCATTTGCTTTCAACATTATAATGACCTCCATTTACTAAATCAAGTATTAGAGATTTTAATCTTTTAAAGTGTTCTTTTGAGTTGTTAAGGTAAGAGGGAAGTTCTGTGCTATCCCAACCTTTGTTTTGTCTTAAAATAAAACCATAAATAGCATCAATTCCTTTTAAGTCAGTTTTAAAGTCTAAATGAGGATAATCGATATTAACAGTACAACTTTTAAAAAAGTCAACGTGTTCAGATTGATTAATTTCTTTTCTTAAATCTTTTATCGTCATAGTTTTTTCAGCTTGTGGCTAACGGTCTCGTATAACCGTCAGTTACGGGTTAATATGTATTAATTTTCGGTTTAGAACTGGCGTTAGCAATTCCGAGTGGATTCGGACGTAGTCGAATCCGCCGTAATTGCGGTTATACATTGTTGTGCATAGTATTTTTACCATCTCATTTTGATTTCAGTTCCTTTTTTTAACTCATAAATAGATTCCAAGATTTTAATCAATTCATTAAAAATCAAGTCAATTTCCTCTGTTGATTTTCCTCCGTACCATTTTGAATAGTTAGGACTTATATTTCCATCAGAATCTTTTTTTTGCGGTTCTAAAAATCCTAAATCAAGTATTCCATTTTTTTGATTCTCCGAATACTAATTTTTTTCGTCCAAAAACTCGTTACTTATAATTTCAGAGTAAAACTCTTTGCTCTTGTCAAATCCTTTGTATTGGATATAGTAAGAGTCAAATTCAATTATTAAGTATTCGAGATTGGGTTTTTTACTTAAAATATTAATGAAATCAGTTTTTAGATTCTTATTTTCAAGATTCCATTTATAGATATTAGTTTTTTCAAGATTTCTTTTTTTGAGAACTATAAAAACTCCTATTAAGACTACGATTATTCCAATAATTAATTTCACTCGAATGCGTTTTCAATATTATGCACAACGTGTTTGTGTATGATTTCGTTGCGTGTTTCAGCAACTAATTTAGCAAATACAAACCGAATAGAAAATCCGCGAGGATTTTCGTAAGTAGGCGAGTACTAGCAATGAATTATACACGGTGTTCTATGCAGTTTTTCTTCCTATTTTTTTATGTCTCCAAACTTCATATAAGTAACAATCAGCGTGATGTTCAGCTGGATTATTAATTGGCAATTCCTTTTGGACTTTTTTTGCTTTATGAAAATCAGGAATCAGTCCGTATTCATTCAAGTCAGTTGGCAAGAACGTTTCGTCAAATCCGCCACAATTAGTTAATGCACTAATATCTCCATCCTTTTCAATTAGGTCATATCCAACAAATTCAAATTCAGTTTCTAATTCCGCTTTTTCTTTATTAGGTTCCTTAACAACAGCTAAAAAGTTATAATACTTTAAATCTTTAACTTTTTCTAAAACATAATTTTTTGAATTGAAAAATACAGTTACCATATTTTGGTCAGTCACTATATAATTCCAATCATCTTTAGAGTCAAAATCAGGTTTAAAAGCGAGTCCATTCAAAAGCCCGTCTAGAGAAACTAATTCTTTCAAATGAGTCAATTTTGACCATTCAATATATTTTTCCCAACTGAATTCATCTCCAGTTTGGGAATCATAAATTTCTAATGCTGTATAGTAAATCTCCTTGGTCATTCAAATTGCATAGAACGTGTTTGTGTATGGCTCGTTGCGGAAAATCAGCTATGATTTTCCGCCGTAACCGAAAGATAGCAAATTGCAATGAATTCCGATTAGGAATTCAGCCGCAATGAGCTATACACGTTGTTGTAAAACGTTTTTTAATCAATTGGGACTTCAATAAATTCCGATAATATTTTTCCGTTTTTAGAATTTATTTTTATCACTTTCGATTGATTATTTTCTAATTTACTTTTCAAAGTCCAAATCAGTTTCTTTTTCTCAAAATCAATGTCCCAAAAATATATTTCATTCAGACCATTTTCATTTCCGATTTCAAGTGCTTTTTTCAAGTCAATTTTTGTCTTATTCTGCAAAACTCTCAAATAAGGTTCTAAAATTTCTTGAGTATCTTTTTTGTTCCAAGGTGTTGTGCAATTCAAATTGAATGGAATCAATAATTCCGTTAATTCGAGGTTTTGAGAAGTTATTTTATAATTCAGCCAAAATTGTATCGCTGGATAATCAGATTTTTTGAATTCAGCCAAACTTATGCGTTCCAGTCCTTTTTCGGGATTATGAATTTCAACGATTGTTTTTGATTCCTCAAATTTGAAATTTGTTTCCAGTATGTCTTTATCAACTATAAATTTAAGTTTCTCTTCAACTCGATGTTCGGCACAAGAAATTATTCCATCAATGAAGCTTTGTGAGTTAGAAACTCCAAAATTCAGTAGTAATAAAATGGTTAGCAGAATTTTCATTCAAATGTTTTACAACGTGTTTGGCTATGATACGTTGCGGAAAATTCCGCAGGATTCTTTCCGCCGTAGCCGAAAGATAGTAAATTGCAATGAAATTCCGATAGGAATTTCAGCCGCAATGGATTATAGCCGTTGTTGTGTACTGTGCTTTTTATTCATTGTTATGGTTTTCCACATCATAGTGATTCCAGTTAATAATATTATCAAACCACCAATTAGAAAAGCCATTCCATATCCTTTAGCGAAAAATCCGCAAAAGTAATTCAAGTATCTGTTTATAATTCCAGATGAGTAAATTCCAGTTGCAGAAATTCCGAATGTCAGAATTAGAACTACTATTGAGTTTATGATTCCGAATTTATATTTCCAATTTACCAGTCCAACTGCTAAAATTCCGATTATTAAACTAGCTAAAGTCCAATAAGCTTGGTCAGCGAAAAATTGTCCAATTCGCACGTCAGTCAGACTTTTAAATTTTTCCCAATCGTCATTCATTAAAGCGTCGAAAAGTTTTCCATTATATGCGACATATAAGCGTTTCAATCCGCTAATGATAAAAATCAAAGCAAAACACTCTAATAAAATCAGCTTTAGGTTAAATTTCTTTATCATTTTCGGCATTGTACACAACGGTTTTGTATAAGATTAGTTGCGTTGTTTAAGCAACTAATTTAGCAAATACAAACCGAATAGAAAATCCGTGAGGATTTTCGTAAGTAGGCTTGCACTAGCAATTAATTTTATACGTTGTTACCCAACGTTTTTTATCATTTCGTTTATTCTATTTTCCGCTTCTGTTTTTGAAATTCCATCATAATAATCGCGAACAAATTGATGGTCAAAATCTTCGTGAGGAAAAATTTCAGGTCTATCATTTCCACTTTTTGTCATTACATCACAAGGAATTGACATTGTGTCTCCGTATTCTGGAATATTGCTACAAAGCCAACCAAAATATCCAGTTTCGTGGTTTTCATTGTCAAAATTTGCCTTATAATCTGAATAGCTTTTTTCGCTTAACGAAACCCAAAGTCCATAATCCAAGTTTTCGCAAGTATCATTCACTTTTTGAGTCAGTGTTACTCTTATAAATCGGTCAATTTGGTCTTCGTAATGAATTTCGCAAAAGTCAGAGTCCAATTTTCCAAGTTCAGTTTTTTCTTTGTCAGATAAAAAATCGTAATTAGCTGGTGATTTAAAAGTCAAAGCAGGCCATTCCGAATTGACTTTTCCACACTCAGGACATTTAAATTCCGCTGTTTTATTTTTCTTTCTTTTCCAGAACATTATTCGCTTGGTATTGTTACAAATCCAGTCCAAATCATTACTACATAAATCAAACAGAATATTGCGAAACCTTTAAAAAAAAGATTAAAAAACTTAAAAATACCTGGTGCTTTCTCAACTAATCCTGTATTATTTCTGATATGAAAATCTTTAAGTTTTCCAGTAATTATTGGTCCGATTATTTTGAAAAAGAAAAATCCGAAAATAAAAAATAATGAAAGTCCAATTTTAAATTTCAATTTCTACGGTTTTTTGGTCAAATGTTGGGTAACGTGTTTGTGTATGGTTAGTTGCGTGGTTAAACAACTAAGTTAGCAAACATTTACGAACCCGTGAATATTCCGCAGGAATATTCGCAAGTAGGCTCAATAAAGCAATTAATTATACACGGTGTTGTGGTTAGTTTTTTATTTCCACTTTCAAATATTTTATTTCCTTTTCGCAACTTGTTTGAAATTCAGATTCAAGTTTTAAATAGTAACTATTATTTGAAACTTTAGATTCAATCGTTCTCCAACCTTGAATTCCAATAACGTACTGTTCTTTCGTTTTTAAATCCGTTAATGCAATTTCCTCTTCTCCATAATAGTTTGAGTGAGAAATGGCTGTTTCTCCATCTGAAGTCAAAGGTTTTCCCATTGTAAAACAAGTCAGTCCGTTTTTCAAGTCAACTGATAAAAATCCCCAACCCTCAAATTCAGTAATTTCAATTAATGCGTTTCCGCAATAAGTTCCCTTAAATTCGTAATTTGAATATCCTTTTTCTTTTAATAAATATTTACAGGCTTTTAATTCAGGTGTTTTTATTCCAATTCCATTATTAGCATTTGCTGGAAATGTATAGCAAGAGTCTTTAAGTTTGAAAATTTCAGGATATTTTTTGGTCAGTTCAATTTCAGATATTGGCTTAAAATCAATAAATTTTTCTGAAATTCTAACAACTTTATCATATTCCGATTTGTCAATAAGTTCCGATTTTCCATTTAGAATATTCGACAAATTCCGTATTACAAAATCACAATCTTGAGCCCAAGAAGTTTGGAAAATGGTAAGTAGAAATATTAAAATTAGTCTTATTTTCATTGGTCTGTCAAATTAACCACAACGTGTTTGTATATGGTTTGTTGCGTGTTTTAAGCACCTAATTTAGCAAATAATTATAGACCAAGAAAGTCCGCGAGGACTTTCGTAAGTAGGCAAAAAGTTAGCAATAAATTATATACGGTGTTGGCATTAGTATTTTATTCCGCTGTGTCTTTCACAACTTTAGTTTTTGATAAAAAATCGTGAATTCCGTTTTTCGTAAATAGAAATGAAATTCGGTCAAATGGAATAAGTCTGCAAAAAGTACGAGAAATAATATCAGAATTTTCAGGCTTATCTCCGTTCATCTTTACAACTCTTGTTTTAGTAATAAATTTCCCAATTGTTTTTTGAAACTTGATTTCCATTATTGCATAATACCCAATGAATGTCGCAAACATAATTACATATCCAAGTAACATTTGATTTTCGTCATTTGCACTTAATGGGAAAGTCAAAATTCCTGCAATAATTAACCAAATAATGAAATCAATTATAAAGTTCAAAAAACGAATTCCAGAGCCAACTACGTTTGAGTCAACTTTTTCTTTTTGTTGTTTTTCCGCTGTTGCTTTTTCTCTTATTTTTTCAAATTCAGAAGTGTCAATATTCCGTTTTTCAATTTCCGCATCTGCCGCTTCAATTGCAGTCGGATTATAACTTGTTCTTTCGACTGTTACAATCTTAATTAGTTCTTCATCTGTCCTTTCGGACATTACTTTCGCAAATTCGTTTTCCATTCGTTTGATGGTTCGTTTATATTAATGCCAACGTGTTATATAAAAACAAATATAGGCGATTATATGTTATAATTTCGGGATAACAAAACTTCTGTATTGTTTTTTGTCGATTTTGTTATTGCATTTATCGCTGTATCTAAAGGACTGCTAATCTGCATTAAATCTCTATGAGCAACATGTGTATAGATCATTGTTGTCTCTGGCTTAGCATGTCCCAATAACAATTGTATATGTCTTAAATCTACACCATTTTCCATTAAATGTGTCGCGTAACTGTGTCGTAAAACATGTGGTGTCACTTGTTTTGTTATATTAGCACTATAACAACTTTTCTTTAAAAATTGGCGCACACTCGTTGCTGAATATGGTCCTCCATTGCGGCCTTCAATTAAAAACACTTGGGGTTTATAAGTGTTTAAATAATTTAAAATTAACGGTTTTAAAACAGCACTCATTACTACATTGCGATCTTTTCGACCTTTGCCTTGACGAACGCTTAACATATTTCTTTCAAAATCTAAAGCATTTATTTTTAAATGCAACAACTCTCCAATTCTAAGTCCACACGAATATAGCAAACCAATGATCGCTCTGTGTTTTAGGTTTTTAGTTACTTGAATAAGATTAATAATTTCGCTCTTAGACAAGACTACAGGTAACTTCTTACTCTTTTTAGGCCGACTTAAATCTTCAGCAACCAATTCCGGTAAATCACAATAAGAAATGTAATATTTTAATGCGCTTACACATTGGCGATGACTACTGATACTAAAATGCTCACCAGCCAAAACAATTTCAAAAAAATGATCAATATCCTTTTTCTGTATGGCTGAAATGTCCTTTTGTTTATAGTAGTACAAAAAACGTAACACAAAATAACCATAAGTTTTTATAGTACTAGAACTTAATCGCTTACCTTTTAAAAATCCTGCATAACCTTTTAGAGATTCCTTAAAATCTAAGGGTAGCGCAGCATACATTTCAGCCATGCTAAGTTCTGGCTTTATTTTTTTTAATGGCTGATAAGGTTGTGGTTTTGGTTGTTTAAATGCACTATAGTCAACAAAATAACCATGACTTCTAAAATATTTGTATAAAATGTGTACCTCAGTTTTAGAATAGCGCTTATAAAACGTCTTGTGCGTTTGCGACCAACGGACACCTTCAACTTGCTTAACTAAAGTTTTGGTAGAGGTTAAATAATTAAAACCTATAGCAATTTGATCTACATCCTTATGCTTTAACTTAGTTAATGTAATTGTCATAACGTAAAATATTTACATGGTGATAGTTATCCATGTAAATTACATTAAAAACATGACAAATTTCGATGTTATATAAAGAAACTACAAATTGTAGCTATAGTTAGAATAAAAAAAGAGGGCATAAGCCCTCTCAATACATATTTATATATTCTAAGTGTTAGTCTGCATGCTCTTCCATCGTATGGTACACGTTTTGTACATCATCATCTTCTTCTAATTTCTCTAAAAGTTTCTCAACATCTTCGGCTTGTTCTGGTGTAAGCTTCTTAGTAACTTGCGGAATGCGCTCAAAACCAGATGAAATAATTTCAATATCGTTTGCTTCTAAGTAAGCCTGGATACTCCCAAAACTTTCAAAAGGTGCATATACCATTACGCTGGTGTGTTCCACTCCGTCTTCATCGACATCTGTATCTTCAAAAATTTCATCAACACCAGAGTCAATCAACTCTAACTCTAATTCTTCTAAGTCTAAATTATCTCCTTTAATTTTAAAATTACAAGTGTGATCAAACATAAAAACAACAGATCCTGAAGTTCCTAAACTACCATCTGTTTTATTAAAATACGAACGCACATTTGCCACTGTACGAGTATTATTATCTGTAGCTGTTTCAATTAAAACTGCAATACCATGCTGAGCATAACCTTCAAAAAGGACTTCTTTATAATCTCCTTGGCTTTTATCTGAAGCGCGTTTAATAGCGCGTTCTACATTATCTTTAGGCATATTTACAGCCTTTGCATTCTGTATTACAGCTCTAAGACGCGAATTACTATCGGGATCAGGTCCGCCTTCCTTTACAGCCATTACAATATCTTTACCAATACGTGTAAAGGCTTTGCTCATAGCTGACCAACGTTTCATTTTTCTTGCTTTTCTAAATTCGAAAGCTCTTCCCATCTTAAAATTTATTTTTTTAATTTCCGAAAAAAAACGGAAATCTGTTTATGATATTATATTTTACAAAAATGCCTAAAAATTAGGTGAAAGCAAATTTAAGAAAATATTAAAATTGTTTGAGTAGGTTTATAACTAAATATGAAAAAATATAAGTCATAATTTGAAAATTAAAAATTCTGAAACTTTATCACCCGAGATCAAAACATACTTAAGTGTAAAACTAGAATCTGTACAAACATTAGAACAAACAACTATTCCTCAACCTCCACAATATTCTCAATGGCTTCAGCTAATTTGAAATCTTTTTGGCTCACTCCACCAACATCGTGCGTAGATAGCGAAATTTTTAACACGTTGTATACGTTACTCCAATTAGGATGGTGATTTTGAGCTTCACACTCAAAAGCAATGCGACTCATGGCACTAAAACAATCTTTAAAATTGTCGAATTCAAATTCTGAATGAATAGCATTATTATAATAGTCCCAATCCGGAAATTGTAATAACTTTTTCTCTATAGTAGCATCGTCTAATTTCATATGGTAGTTTTATCGTTTTTATAAGTTTAAAATTAATAAAAAATATGAAGTGATTATGGTAATTTGAATAAGAAATAGTAAAATGACATCACAGATACTAATCGTTTACTTTTCTAGCTCTTCTAAAATTTCCTGACTCGTAATTTGAAGATGTTTAGGTAACTTATTAAATTTTGGAAGTACAGCCAAATACCGATCTTCATTTGTTGTAAAAACTTGTTTAATAACTACTTTTTTCTTCGTAATTAAAGCTAAAAGATCTTTTGTAAATTCGTCATGATGCACTAAGTCCGTGCTACCCAAGTGATAAACTCCGCTTTTATTTCTATTCACTATATAATGAATCTGTTGCGTTAACTTTTTATCGTACATCACATTCATTATTAAATTCGGAAAAACTTCAACGGCGTCATTATCCGAAATTGCAGTTTTCATGTCTAATAATCGTGGTGAGTTGGCTCCAAAAACCATAGGAAGCCTTACAATAGTCACTTGCTTTTTAGGCAAGCGTAAAAGCGCATTTTCAATTTTAATTTTAAAATGGCCGTATATGCTATGACTTAAAGTTTTGTCGAGCTCGTAGCTAGGAAATTTACTATACGCATCAAAAACATTGGCAGAAGAAAGAAATATAATTTTACAATTATATGCCACAATATATTCTGCAATATGTTGGTGTGCTATAAACTGCGCATTAAAATCGCCACGCAATGCCGAAATGACAATAGTAGGTTGGCAGACTTGTAAGATCTCGTATACATCATCTTCTTCAACATTATATTGAAAGAATTGCTGATTGTTTTCAAACTCTTTTTTAGGTGTTCTATAAGTTCCAAAAGTTCTAAAATAAGGACCTAATTCCTTATAAATAGAATTACCAATGTAACCGCTAGCTCCAAGTATTAAAATACGATGTTTTTGAGGATCTAAATCTTTCTTCGTCATTAATCAAAACTACTCTCTATAGAATTAGCCTTTATAAAAAGGTGGTTTTACAACCGTTGCAGGAATCCTTTTTTTGCGCACCTGAATACCTATTTTACTATCTACTTTAGAAAATACCGTTGGTACATATCCCATACCAATGCCTATTCCTAAACTTGGACTCATTGTACCAGAAGTTACATTACCAATAGTGTTACCATTGCCATCTACGATATCGTAACCATGACGAGGAATACCGCGCTCATCAAGTTTAAAAGCTACTAATTTGCGTTCTGGCGAACGTTCTTTTTCAGCTTTTAGGGCTTCACTATTTGTAAAATCTTTATTGAATTTACAAACCCAGCCTAATCCTGCTTCAATAGGAGAGGTGGTATCATCAATATCATTTCCGTATAAACAATAGCCCATTTCTAAACGCAAAGTGTCTCTAGCCGCTAAACCTATTGGCTTAATTCCAAAATCAGCTCCGGCTTCAAAAACGCTATCCCAAATTTGTTTTACTTCAGAATTCTTACAATAAATTTCAAATCCACCACTACCTGTGTAACCTGTGGCAGAAATAATTACATTTTCTATGCCTGCAAAATCACCAACCTCAAAATTATAAAATTTAATTGCAGATAAGTCATGACTGGTTAAAGACTGCATCGCTTCAACAGCTTTTGGTCCCTGTATGGCTAATAAGGAATAAGCTTCGCTTAAATCGCGCATCTCAGCACCAACATCATTTTTAGATGAAATCCAATTCCAATCTTTCTCAATGTTACTTGCATTAACCACTAATAAATAAGTGTCTTCTTTTATTTTATAAATGATTAAGTCGTCAACAATACCACCATCATCATTTGGTAAGCAGCTATATTGAGCTTTACCGATCTCTAGTTTAGAGGCATCATTACTTGATACCTTTTGTATTAAAGCTAATGCGTTTGGACCTTCAATTAAAAATTCACCCATATGGGAAACATCAAAAACACCTACAGCATCCCTAACGGTTTGATGTTCTATGTTTACGCCTTCGTATTGAACAGGCATATTATAACCAGCAAAAGGAACCATTTTAGCACCAAGTGCAACGTGAGTAGAGGATAAGGCTGTATCTTTCATGTAAGAATTGTTTTAATTTTAGATGTGCAAAACTACATAAATTTTATGAAGAATATTATAAATTGATACTAAGGAAATCGTAGTGCTCTATAAGATTCACTGTATGCTATTTTTTAAAAATCCATAATCCAGTCGTCAATGGTTTTATCATCAGAGCCATGTAAAACAGAGATATCTCCTGTAGATTCAAAAACCACTGCTTTGACCTCAGATAATTGTATAACATTAGCTTCTCTTAATTTAGCTTTAACATCAGATTCAGTTACTTTACATTTTCTTAAATTGGCTTCAATGAGCTTACCATTTTTCATTAAAAGTGTTGGTGTATTATCAACCATGTCTCTTATTGGAGTCCAACGTCGGGCTGCTGCCACAACCATTTGTAGACTGTAGATAACAACTAAGCCTAAAATTCCATATTGTAGTGACACTGACTTCGATACAATTACAGTTGCTAAAATAGATCCAATAGAAACAGTCATTGCAAAATCAAAACTCGACATTTTTGAAAAACTACGCTTACCACTAATGCGCGTTAAAATTACCAAAGCCATATAAATGCCTATGGCTGTGAGAATTATTGCTAAAAGTCCATCTGTAGAAAATTTAAACCAGTCTTTCATAATACATTATATTTTAATAGGTATGGCAAGATGTTATAAATTTTAAGAAGGTCTTAGCTCAATTACTGTTTTGGTTACTCTGATTACGCTTTAATCAAATGGGTTAATTGTTTTAGGAATCGGAATACGTTTATATAATAATATGCAAGATCTTAGATGTTGTAACTTTTAAATACAAAAAATTATGAATTCAACTTATAAAAACACGCTTGAAGCCGTTCAGCAATGTATCGTAGATTGTAGAATTTGCCTTACTGAAATGGCAGGAAAAGAAAGTCATAACGATTGTCCTAAATGCTGCATACAATGTATAGATGCCTGCGAGGCGGTTTTAAAAATGATAACATCAGATAGTGCTTATGTTAAACAGTATGCCTTATTATGTGCAGAAATTTGTGAGTATTGTGCTGATCATTGCGAAGACCATACACATGAGCATTGTAAAACATGTGCAAAAACATGTAGAGCCTGTGCCGAAGCTTGTAAATCATTGGCAGCATAATTAAATCTTAAATCTAAAAAATGGCCATACTAGGGAATATTATTAAAGGAGTTATAGAACTCAAAGATACCTTTACATCTGAAGTAATTCATGGAGATGCACAAAAAAAAGTACTAAGAGAATTACTCGAAACAGCAGAACAGACACAGTTTGGTAAACATTACAATTTTGAAGCCCTTCTTAAATCTGAAGACCTGCAACACCAATTTTCAAAATCTGTACCTTATTTTGATTACAACCAGATTAATGAAGCTTGGTGGCACAAATATCATAATGGTGAAGCAGATGTAACATGGCCAGGACAACCGTCATATTTTGCGTTGAGTTCTGGTACTACTGGGAAAACGAGTAAACGTATTCCTGTCACAGATGCTATGATTGATGCCATAAGAAATGCAGGTATTAAACAGGTTTTCTCTTTAAATAATTTTGATTTGCCTGCCGATTTCTTTGAAAAGGAAATAATGATGTTGGGTAGCTCCACAGATTTGGAAGAAAACAACAACCATCTCGAAGGCGAAATTAGTGGTATCAGCGCAAGCAATATTCCCTCGTGGTTTAGAGGTTATTACAAACCTGGCGAAGAAATATCACAAATAGAAGATTGGGACGAACGCGTACAACGTATTGCAGAACGTGCCAAAGATTGGGATATTGGTGCTTTAAGTGGAATTCCTTCGTGGATAGAATTAATGCTTCAAAAAGTAATTGATTATCATAACCTAAATCATATCCATGAGATTTGGCCTAATTTACAAGTGTATACATCTGGAGGTGTAGCTTTTGCTCCTTATGAGAAAAGTTTTAACGCACTCTTAGGGAAACCAGTAACGGTTATAGATACTTATTTAGCATCCGAAGGGTACATTGCAACACAAGTAAGACCAGAAACAGATGCCATGCAGCTCAACACCGATAATGGTATTTATTTTGAGTTTGTACCGTTTAAACCTGAATATATCAATCAAGATGGTTCCTTAAAACAAGAGGCTCCGGCATTAACATTAGATGATGTAGAACTAGACCAAGATTATGTTTTAATCATTAGTACAGTGAGTGGAGCTTGGCGTTATTTAATAGGCGACACCATTGAATTTACCAATATTGAACGTGCTGAAATAAAAATTACAGGTCGTACCAAATTCTTCTTAAATACCGTAGGGTCGCAATTATCGGTCAATAAGATGGATGCGGCTATGCGTGATTTAGAAGACCAATTTAATATCACTATTTCAGAATATACCATCTGTGCCAAACGTGGTGGTGATGGTGAGTTTTATCACTATTGGTATTTGGGTTCTGAAGGTAATTCCATAGATAATGCAACCATTGCAAATGCTTTAGATGAAAGTTTAAAAAAGGCCAATAAAAATTATAAAGTGGCACGAAGTAAAGCATTAAAAGGCGTAAAGGTCAAAGTAATTCCTCCGCATCATTTTTACGATTGGAATGAAAGAAATAAGAAAAAAGGAGGCCAAGTAAAAATGGAACGTGTTATGGGAGATGAAAAGTTTAAAGCTTGGGAAGACTTTGTGAATGAACAATAGCTGTTTTAACCCTAAAGGTTACTTTAGGGGATTTTCGCTTCAATATAATGCAATGATCTTATTTTAAAGCATCACGATGCTGTACGAGTTCCATAATCTCTTCAGGTGACAAATAATACTTTACAATTCGGGCTTTATAAGAAGGTGTTATATCTGCATGATTAAGTATAAAATCTTTTGTTTTTAGAATGTAATCTTCCATTCCATGAGCCACAGCAAACGAATCAGCTGCTCGTTCAGCTTCAACGATATGACTTTGAGAAAGCAGATATTTTAGTCCAAACCAAATAAGATTTAACTTGCTTCTATTTTGATAATCTATTATATGTCCTAATTCATGTCCAATCCAGCCAATAAATATATCATCTGGAATATGACGCGTTAAAAACGATTTGTCGGCAATCTTAAAGGTTTCACTTATAAGAATAACATAGTTTCTGTTCTTCCTGCTTTTAAAAAAACTACCTAAAGTCGGTCGTGCTTGCATGGTCGATTTTTTTATGTTCTTTTTAAATCGAAATTCAATTTTGGTGTTTTCCAGCTGTGGATAATAGGCCAGAGCTTTACGGACGTTGTTTTTAATATCTTCAGGAATTATGTGCTGTGCACTCATAGTTTGGTGTAGCGTTAAGATTAATATGATTATAATAATTTTCATCTTTTCGAAAAATAGGGTTATTACCTAAGAAGACTTAAATGATATCATCAAAATATTGACCCATTTACGTTCATAAAAGCGATAGAAAAAGTATAATTAAAAAATACAGTATTGCTACAAATAAAGGCAATCAATCGCTACGTATTGTAGTATCTTTGTCGTGAAGAAATAAATTAAAGCTATTAGGAGGAAACTATTTGTCTTTTCAACGTACCCAAGAAAAATTAAAAATACTAGCCGATGCCGCAAAATATGATGTATCGTGCTCATCGAGCGGAAGTCAACGCGCTAATACCAATAAAGGTTTAGGAGATGCAACAGGCATGGGCATTTGTCATTCTTATACAGAAGATGGTCGCTGTGTGTCCTTGTTAAAAATTTTATTGACCAATCACTGTATTTTCGATTGTGCGTATTGCGTCACCCGTAAAAGCAATGATGTTAAACGTGCAGCTTTTAAAGTGCAAGAAGTTGTGGATTTAACGATTAATTTCTATCGTAGAAATTATATTGAAGGTCTTTTTCTTAGTTCTGGCATTTTTAAAAGTGCCGATTATACCATGGAACGGTTAGTGGCTGTGGCTAAAAAACTGAGAACCGAAGAAAACTTTAATGGTTATATTCATTTAAAATCTATTCCTGGAGCTTCAGATGACTTGATGCGTGAAGCCGGACTTTATGCGGATCGTTTAAGTGTTAATATTGAAATTCCCACGAAAGCCGGACTTAAAAAACTGGCACCCGATAAAAAGCGTGAAGATTTTATTAAACCTATGGTTAAGGTGAAAAATGAAATCATTCAATATAAAGCCGAAAAGAAAATTATTAAAAGCACCCCTAAATTTGCACCTGCAGGACAAAGTACTCAAATGATTATTGGAGCGAGTGGTGAAAATGATTTTCAGATTATGCAAACTTCTAATCATTTTTATAAAAGCTATAACTTAAAACGCGTGTATTATTCTGGTTATGTGCCTATAAGTTACGATAATCGATTGCCGCAAATAGGAAGTGCCGTTCCTATGCTAAGAGAAAATAGACTATATCAAACCGATTGGTTAATGCGCTTTTATGGTTTTGATGTCAGCGAAATTTTAAATGAGCAACATCAGCATCTCGATTTAGATGTGGATCCTAAATTGAGTTGGGCCTTACGTAACCTTCATGAATTTCCGGTTGATGTTAACACCGCAGATCAGCGCATGCTTGCTAGAATTCCTGGTTTAGGTATGAAATCTGTATTTAAAATTATAAATGCTAGACGCTTTAGAAGATTAAATTGGGAACATCTCAAAAAAATAGGTGTCGCTCTAAATAGAGCACAATATTTTATGGTTTGTGAGAGTAATCAGTTTGAAAAAAGAGATTTAACTCCTGAAAAAATCAAAGGCTTAATCCTTCAGAATTCAACCAGTAAGTATCAAAAGATGTTGAGTAATCAGCTCAGTTTATTCGGATAAATGGAAACCAAACATCTTATATACGACGGTACGTTTGACGGTTTTTTATCTACCGTGTTTTATGTTTTTGAACAGCGACTTACTTCGGTGAAAATTCAAAATAAATTTACCGCGCAACAAGGTTTGTTTTCAGAAAATGTGACTATTATTACTGAGGAGGAGAAGGCAAATAGAGTGTGGAAAGGTGTTAAATTAAAATTATCAGCGCAAGGCAGTTATCAATTATATTATGCTTTTTTAAGTGAAATCAGTGGAGTAGAAGACCTATTGCTAGATTATATGCGTTATGCCTTTGGGCAACAGCACAAAGTAGACAACGATTACTCGCATCCTTCTATTTTAAAAATTGCTCAAATAGCAAAATCCGTTGGAAGAGAAAAACATAGAATGGAAGCTTTTGTACGTTTTAGACTTACTAAAGATCAGATATATTTTGGGAGTATAGAACCAGACTTTAATGTATTACCGCTCATAGAAAAACATTTTAAAAGACGTTATGCAGATCAAAAATGGGTGATTTATGATATTAAACGTGGTTATGGCTTGTTTTATGATTTAGAAAAGGTAGACCTCATGCACATGGATTTTCCTGAGCATTTCGATTTTACCAAAACAGATGATGCTTTTTTTGCGATGCAAGAATTTGAATTTCAAAAGTTATGGCAAGATTATTTTAAAGCAACAAATATTGAATCTCGTAAAAATATGAAACTTCATATTAGGCACGTTCCAAAACGTTATTGGAAATACCTTAGCGAGAAACAGCCTAATTAGTAGTGCGTTTTGTGACGTAAGCTTTTGCCCATTTTTTTATGCGTGGCCCAAAACACTCTAAAATAGCATCCACGCCAATAACGCTTCCTTTAGCCAAACGACCTAAAACAGCGATGTGGACCTTAGACTTGCTTTTGGGAGTTTTTACGTATCCATCCGTAGTTGTTTCTATTCCTAGTTTTGAATGAATAGGCTGAATTACATCATTCTGCAATAAATTTTTAATTAAAGGTGTGTCTACATCGAGCAACTTTGGTGCGTCCAAAACGCTATTAATCATTATCGAACAATTTATGGATTTGTTTTTATAATTCTTTAATGTCCAGCCTTCATGTGAAACTTTTATATCTGGATGAGACACAAAATCTAAGTTTAAAATTTGTGCGTCAACCAAGGCTAAAACCTGTTGCATGCTTTCAATTGGTGGTCCGTATGAATAGCGTTTACTACGTTCATCTAAAGCAATAACCTTTTCAACAATAGTTTCATTTACCTTGGCATGTGAAAACGCTCTATATAGTGTAGGCTGACAATGGCGCCAAACTTGTCCGATACAATAATCTAACGATACAGGAATTACTCCCAAAGCCATATCAATATACGTTTGAATGAGTTGATATGTAGAAATATTTTGATCCTGAATGAGGTTGTGACTAAAATTCTCGTCATCTAACCAATTTATAATCAGTGATTTTATTTCGATTTCACTTAAGGTATGCGATATGCTTTTATCTTGTAAATCGATAAACACTCGCGACGCAATTGTTGCTATAGCATGTGTTAAAAAATTGATGTTATCTTTTTCTTGGGTACATTTCGATACAGCTTCAATTTCAGATTTAAAAACATCTAATTCTTGATGAGTTGGTACATACCATTCATCTATACATTGATTTAGAGGCTTTGGTACTAATGGTAAACCATCTAACGAAAATGGCACTAACGTAATATTTTGTACTTTCCTTTTGTAATAAACTGTTTCGAAAGTATTAGAGTTTATAACTTTAAAATTTCCGAAGTTATTAATGGTAAGATAGCGCATTACATCAATCATAGCCAAACCAAAACCTCTTATGCCAATGGTTGTATTCGTCGTGTTTTGAAGTGCTTTAAATTGAGAAATAGGGTAGGTAGCTTTGAATAATGTTAAATCGTTATATGCGGCAATATGAGATTGCCATTCTTTAAGTTGTTGAGATGGTGTTGTAGATTGGTGTCCTACAGTTAGCAACACATCATCGTATTGTAATTGATGCGCATGGGTTAAAACCTGAAGTTTTTGATGTTTAACATTGATGTGTGTTACTTCAGCTTTAATACACTTAAAAGATTTAAATTGTGTTAAAACATTTTCTAAAGATTGAAAGCGTTCATTGAGATAACGTCCCATTTTATTTCGAGGAGGGAATGAATCTGGCTCATTTTTAGACTGAGAAAAATGACACCAATCAAGGTACGATGGAAATGCTTTAATAATATGATTGTTATATCTTATTTCTGAACGTGCTTCAATGCCAACTAAAGCGCGTTCGGTAATATTTATCCAATTAGAATCTGGCTGTGATCTATCCCAAACATTTCCAGTGCCTGGATGGCTAGTTGCGTCATACACATGGATCTCTATTGTTGTGTTAGCACGACTCAATTCTATGAGTAGATTCTCTAAAGCATATAAACCTCGAGGTCCCATGCCAATGATTGCAAGTTGTTTCATAGGGATTAAAAATAATCAAAAAACCACCTCGCTAAAGGTGGTTTTGAATATAAAAGTTAGAACTATTTTAAAATTGGTATCTAATCCCTAAAGCAATATCAAAATCGAGATCATCATTATAATCACCAAAACCAAGTTCTGGTCTAAAATCTAGGGATAATAATAACGGAAAATCGAAGCTGTATTCAATACCTACATCACCAGCAACAAAAACAAATGTATCGCTATAATCATCACCAGCATTATTATCGTAGCTGTACGATCCTAATCCACCACCAGCACCTGCATACCAGTTAAATCCTCCTTCAATATTCCAAACCCATTGGTATAAACCTGCTAATTTAAAGCCGTCATAATTATCTCCGCTTCTCCATCCTAAATCTACTTCCAATCTATTGTTGTCTCCAAGTGCGCGTTGGTATGTAATCTCAGTACCAAAGCCATCACTATCACCTAATCTTAATCCAATAGCATTCTCTGCAATCTCTTGTGCGCTAGAAAAACTTGCGAACCCTAAAGCAAATACACCTAATAAAAATAATTTCTTCATAATAAAATTGAGTTTTAAATTCTTAGTTTTAGCAACTGTAACATTGCATTTAATCATAACACCAAAATTATATCAAAATTGGATGATTTAGATTAATTTTAAGACAAAATTATAACTCATATCCCATCATTCTTAACGCTTATGCAACCAAAATATACAGAAGCACTTCAAACTTTAAAGTCTAACTTAGACGGCGAACTATTCTTTGATGATTTAATGCGTAAGCTTTACGCTACAGACGCTTCTGTGTATAGAAAATTACCTTTGGCTGTCGCACTCCCTAAGCACAACAATGATATTAAGCTTTTAATTGCGTTTGCTAAGACCTATAACACCTCCTTAATACCAAGAACTGCCGGAACTTCTTTAGCCGGACAATGCGTTGGTGATGGTATTGTCGTTGATGTTTCTAAATATTTTACACGAATTATAGATATTAATACAACTAAAAAAACGGTTACAGTTCAGCCAGGTGTGGTTAGGGACGAATTGAATAATTACCTTAAGCCGTTTGGTTTGTTTTTTGGTCCTAATACGTCGACTTCAAATCGTTGTATGATTGGTGGTATGGTAGGAAACAACTCGTCTGGTACGACTTCTATACAATACGGAGTAACTCGAGATAAAGTCTTACAAATGAAAACCATTTTAAGTGATGGAAGTGAGACGGTATTTTCAAGTTTATCTGTGGATGAATTTCATCAAAAACTAAAGATGGAAACGCTAGAAGGTGCTATTTATAAGACCATTTATAAAACCTTAAAACCTGAAAAAGTTCAGAAACAGATTCGAGATAATTTTCCAAAACCTGAAATTCATAGACGAAACACAGGTTATGCGATTGATGAGTTATTAAATTCAGGAGTATTTTCAACGTCGAGTTCGCAATCATTTAATATGTGTCAATTGTTGTCTGGTAGTGAAGGAACGCTAGCATTTACCACCGAAATCACTTTACAGCTCGATGACTTACCTCCAACAGAAAGTGCCATAATTGCGTTACATTTTAAAAGTGTCGCTCAATGCTTAAAGTCCGTAGAAACCGTAATGCAGCATAATTTGCATACTTGTGAAATGATGGACGACACGATTTTAAACCTCACTAAGCACAATAAAACTCAGCAAGTTAACCGACAGTTTGTAGAAGGAAATCCAGCAGCCATTTTAATGTGCGAGCTAAAAGCACATTCTAAAGAACAATTAGCAGTAGCTATAGAAACATTTTTAAATGCTGTAAATACCCTTCAATTAGCCTATGCTGCACCGATTCTACGAGGAGAAGCAATTGATAGAGCTGTAGAATTACGAAAAGCAGGTTTAGGCTTATTAGGAAATTTAATTGGTGATAAAAAAGCCGTAGCGTGTATTGAAGACACTGCAGTGGCTTTAGAAGATTTGGATACCTACATCTCTGAATTTACTGCTTTAATGGCTTCATACAAGCAAAATGCCGTGTATTATGCACATGCAGGAGCTGGTGAACTGCATTTACGTCCTATTTTAGATCTAAAACAAGAGAAAGATGTAAAATTATTTAGAGCCATTACCACAGATGTGGCGTTATTGGTTAAGAAATATAACGGTTCAATGTCAGGTGAGCATGGAGATGGTATTGTCCGAGCGGAATTTATACCCTTAATGGTTGGTGAAGCCAATTATACTATTTTAAAACAAATTAAATCTGCTTTCGATCCGTATAACATATTCAATCCTGGTAAAATTGTCGAAGCTTATCCGATGGATGAAAGTTTTAGATATGAACTTAACAAAAGCGAACCAAAGATTACGACCTTAATGGATTTTTCTAGTACGCAAGGTATTTTACGCGAAGCTGAAAAATGTAATGGCTCTGGTGATTGCAGAAAATTACCAGAATTTGGTGGTACCATGTGTCCCAGTTATAGAGCCACAAGAAATGAAAAAGATACAACGCGAGGACGCGCAAATGCTCTACGGGAATTTTTAACCAATTCTGAAAAAGAAAATAGGTTTAACCATAAAGAATTAAAAGCAGTTTTTGATTTATGTCTGAGTTGTAAAGCCTGTGGTAGTGAATGTCCAAGTAGTGTAGATGTGGCGAGTTTAAAAGCCGAATTTCAATACCAATATCAAAAAGCCAATGGAGTACCAATACGCACCAAATTATTTGCCTACAACAATAAAATTAATGGTTATGCGAGTCGTGTACCAAGGCTTACAAATTTTATGTTTACAAATGGTTTTACCAGTTCTATTATAAAATCTATTAGTGGTATTGCTAAGGAAAGAAGTCTACCATTGATATCAAGAAAGAGTTTATATAAAGAATTTCAAGTCGCTAAAAATGATAGAGTTGACGAAAATTACATTAAAGAAGTTTATTTATTTAATGATGAGTTTACAAATCACCTCGATACTGAAGTTGGTATCGATACGATTACACTTTTAAGTCGTTTAAATTACAAAGTCACGCTAATTTCCCATTCGGAATCTGGCCGTGCAATGCTATCTAAAGGTCTACTTGAAGACGCTAAAAAAATGGCGAATGATAACATTACAAAATTTAAACCACTTATCTCGGAAACTACACCATTAATAGGTGTTGAACCTTCAGCTATTTTAACATTTAAAGATGAATACATACGGTTAGCAGATGATAAAGAAGGCGCAAAAGCTATTGCTAATCATACCTTCTTAATTGAAGAATTTATTCAACAAGAAATAGAATTAAGACATATTAGGCCAGAGCAATTTACATCGAGTTCAAAGACGATAAAGTTTCATGGGCATTGTCATCAAAAGGCATTAACTAATCAGAAATCGAGTTTTGATGTATTGAATTTACCTCAAAATTATAGCGTTACAATTATTCCGAGTGGTTGTTGTGGTATGGCTGGTAGTTTTGGTTACGAAAAGGAACATTACGAAGTGAGTATGTCTATTGGCGAACAGACCTTATTTCCTTCAATTAGAAAAGCTTCAGAAAAAATCGTTATCGCTGCAAATGGCACAAGTTGTAGACATCAAATAAAGGATGGTACAGGGAAGATAGCCAAACATCCTATTTCAATTTTAAAAGAAGCACTGATTTAGTTTAGTCTTTATTTTTCTTCTTTTTCTTTTCCGACTTAGGCTGTTCCACAATAGTTATGGCAGCAATTAAGTCTTGTAAATCCATGTCCTTTATGTCTTCATCGGCATAAAAGGCAGATAACTTATCCTCGTTGTAATTATATATTTTCCAACGCTTAAACTGGTATTCTAAAGCTGTAAAATTCTCTACCCAATCTCCAGAATTTAAATAAGTGGTTTTACCAAACTTATTCTTTTTAATAACCATTTTAGGTTGGTGAATATGCCCACATACCACATAATCATAACCCTTTTCTATGGCTAAATCCGTCGCAACCTTTTCAAAATCATTAACGTACTTTACGGCTCCTTTAACGCTGTTTTTAATCTTTTTAGACAACGAATAGCGCTCTTTCCCCATTTTATCAGAAAACCAGTTGGCTAAGCGGTTTATTAAAATTAGAAAATCATATCCCCAACCACCAAGTTTTGCTAGCCATTTAGCATTTTGAATAGAAATATCAAACACATCACCATGAAAAAACCAAGCCAATTTACCATCTAAATCTAACACCAGTTTGTTTACAATTGAGATATTCCCTATTTCAGTTTCTGCGAATTTTCGTAACATTTCATCGTGATTACCAGTGATATAGATGACTTCGGTACCGTTTGCAGCAAAATCCATTAATTTTTTAATAACACTAAGGTGCGATTTTGGAAAATAACGTTTTTTAAATTGCCAGATATCTACGATATCACCATTTAAAATCAATTTTTTAGGTTCAATGCTGTTCAGGTAGGTTAATAACTGTTTGGCATGACAACCGTAAGTGCCAAGGTGCACATCTGAAATGACCGCTATTTCTATTTTTCGTCTTATTTTCACAATGTTTAGGATCTGTATTACAAAGAACCTTATTTTTTTCATGATTTGAGTTATCACATAATTAACTAAGTATGAGGAAAATGTTATTTATATATTACCTTAACATTATTAATCTTACAAGTAGATAATTGGAAGAGAAGGCATGAAATACGGTAAGTCATTTCCATTTTTATAATATAACAATTACATTAGCGTAAAATAAATTGTCATGGCAGGAAATTCCTTCGGAAAACTATTTAAACTTACCACTTACGGTGAATCTCACGGTAAAGCAATTGGCGGCATCATAGATGGCTGTCCTTCAGGAATAAAAATCGATTTAGAAGCGATTCAGCACGACTTAGATCGAAGAAAACCAGGGCAATCTAAAATTGTAACACAACGTAAAGAGCCTGATACAGTTGAATTCTATTCTGGTATTTTTGAAGGAGTCACTACTGGCACTCCAATTGGTTTTGTAATTCATAACACCAACCAAAAATCTAAAGATTATTCGCATATAAAGGATGTGTATCGACCGAGTCATGCTGATTATACCTACGATAAAAAATACGGTATTAGAGATTATAGAGGTGGCGGACGGAGTTCTGCGCGCGAAACCGCATCTCGTGTGGTTGCAGGAGCCATTGCTAAACAAATGTTAAGTAACATTAAAATACATGCGTTTACCTCTTCGGTAGGTGACATATTTATAGACAAACCTTATCAAGATTTAGATTTTAGTAAAACTGAATCAAATGTTATTCGTTGTCCAGATGAAGCTTCAGCTGAGAAGATGATCTCAAAAGTAGAAGCTATTAAAAAACAAGGAGATACCATTGGAGGAACGGTTACATGTGTGATTCAAAATGTACCCGTAGGACTAGGTGAGCCTGTTTTTGATAAACTCCATGCAGAACTCGGTAAAGCGATGCTATCTATAAACGCCGTAAAAGGTTTTGAATATGGAAGTGGGTTTTGTGGTGCTAAAATGAAAGGTAGTGAGCACAACGATTTGTTTAATGAAGATGGAAGTACTAAATCGAACTTATCTGGAGGCATCCAAGGTGGTATTTCTAACGGTATGGATATTTATTTTAGAGTGGCTTTTAAACCTGTAGCCACCGTGATTCAAAAACAAGATGCTTTAAATAGCGCTGGTGAAATTGTAGAAATGCAAGGTAAAGGCAGGCACGACCCTTGTGTAGTGCCAAGAGCTGTGCCTATTGTTGAAGCTATGGCTGCTTTAGTGATAGCCGATAACATGTTGCTGCGACGACAAGAATCTAGAGATTGGTAATTCTCCTTAGATTAGAAATATAATTATAAACCAACAAAATCCTGCTTTATAGAAGTATTACATATGAAAAAACTAGCACTACATTGGAAAATTATTATAGGAATGGTACTCGGTATCATTTGGGCTTTAATTTCTAGCTCAATGGGATGGAGTCAATTTACTATAGATTGGATTGATCCTTTTGGTACTATTTTCATTAATTTATTAAAGCTTATAGCAGTACCATTGGTTTTATTTTCAATTATAAGTGGTGTAGCTAATATTGGCGATCCTAAAAGCTTAGGTAGAATGGGAGGGAAGACCTTAGGGATTTACCTGCTTACCACGATTATGGCTATTTCTTTGGGATTAGTACTTGTTAATGTTTTTAAACCAGGAGAACTTATTGATGAACAAAGCCGAATAGATAATCGTATTAGTTACGAGATTTGGGCAGATAGCGAAGGCCATGACATAAAAGATGGCATCAACTACCTTCAAGATCCAAAGTTTTTTAAACGTGCGCAGCAAATTTCAGAATTATCCAAAAGTGAATTAAAAGAAGCTGCTGTTGCAGACAAAATGGAAACAGTTGAAGAACGTAAGGAAACATCCCCTTTACAACCATTGATAGATGTAGTTCCTAGTAATTTTTTCCATTCTTTATCCGATAATGGCTTAATGTTACAAATCATCTTTTTTGCCATATTCTTTGGTGTCTGTCTGTTATTTATACCTTCAGACAAATCACTTCCAGTTTTAAACTTAGTTAACGGAATAAATGAAGTCTTTTTAAAAATGGTGGACATTGTAATGCAAGGTGCACCATTTTTTGTATTTGCTTTACTTGCAGGTGTTGTAAGTAAAATGGCTGGCGATGACATCGGTAAAGTTGTCGAGATTTTCAAAGGCTTAAGTTGGTATTCGTTAACTGTTTTAGCGGGATTAATATTAATGATATTTGTAATTTATCCTTTAGTTTTAAAACTATTTGTTAAGAAAATACCATATACCGGATTCTTTAAAGCTATGAGTCCAGCACAAACTTTAGCATTTTCAACATCGAGTAGTGCTGCCACACTTCCTGTCACTATGGAATGTGTAGAAGAGAATTTAGGCGTCGATAAAAAGATAAGTAGTTTTGTACTGCCTATTGGAGCCACTGTTAATATGGATGGTACAAGTATGTATCAAGCTGTAGCTGTTATATTTTTAGCGCAATTACATATGATCGATTTAACCATAAGTCAACAAATTACAGTAGTATTAACAGCTACGTTAGCTTCCATCGGTTCAGCTGCGGTACCAAGTGCAGGTTTAGTTATGTTGATTATTGTATTGAGCTCTGTTGGATTAAATCCGGCTTGGATTGCCATCATATTTCCTGTAGATAGAATATTAGATATGTTTAGAACGGTAGTGAATGTCACAGGTGATGCTACAGTATGTTCTATAATTGCAGATGGTGAAAATATGTTGAATTATGAAGCACACGAAAATCCTTCTGAAACATTTGATTTAGATTCTTAAAAAGCTATCTATTGAAGTTTGATAAATTATTTTAACTTTATGCTATTCAAATTAAAACGAAATACATGATTTGCCCATTAAGGTGTCATATTCAATTCTACAGAGATCATGAATAATCCGTTGGACCTAGTTGATGTTACTTCAGATTTGGTTTCAGTTGAATGGCTTCAAAAGCACTATAACGCTAGTAACCTCATTTTGCTAGATGGTACCATAAATAAGGTAATCAGTTCGGCTGCTATACGTATACCCAATGCGCGGTATTTTGATATTAAACAAAAGTTTAGTGATATTGCCGCTCCATTTCCGAGCACGTTACCTTCAAAATCACAATTTGAAAGCGAAGCTCAAGGCTTAGGTATTTATAACGATTCCGTAATTATCGTTTATGATGATAAGGGTATCTATTCTAGTGCTAGAGTTTGGTGGCTGTTTAAAGTATTTGGCTTTAAAAATGTAGCGGTCTTAGATGGAGGTCTACCGCAATGGCAACTGAAAGGATTTCAAGTTGAAAATTATAATGAAGACTGTTATGATAAAGGTGATTTTATTGCTGGTTTTCAGCCGCAATTAATGACGGATTTTAAAGGTTTACAAGAGTACATTACTGAAGAAGACACTTTAATTGTAGATGCACGTTCAAAAGACCGCTTTATGTGTAAGGTTGATGAACCTAGGGAAGGATTGCGACGTGGTACAATTCCTAATTCAAAAAATTTACCTTACACGACATTATTTAATGGTTATATAATGAAACCTAAAAAAGAACTTCTAAAAATCTTTAATACTTTAGTCGCAAATGAAACTCAAATAGTTTTTAGTTGCGGCTCTGGTATTACGGCTTGTATTTTAGCCTTAGGAGCGACACTTTGTAATTATAATAATTTAATTGTCTATGATGGTTCATGGACAGAATATGGAAGCTTAACACCTTAATTCAATGAACACAATCGACTGGACACGAGATGAACTCGTAGCCTACATTTTACTTTTTGCTGCAAATTCTGATTTTAAAGAAACTCCTGAAGAAAGAGACATGATTCTTTCTAAAATCGATAAGCAAACATTTCAAGATATACATGATGAATTTAATCGTGACAACGATTACCAAGGTATCAAGAAAATCATGACGAGTTTAGAGCAACATAATTATGCTAAAGATGATGTAGACATCTTACTCGAAGATGTAAAGGTTTTATTTTTATCTGATGAGGCATTTGATGTTACAGAAGAAAATATGTATCGTTTTCTAGAGCGCTTACTAAAGCAGTAAAAAAGCCTCAAAACGAAAATAGTGGTTCTGCCAATTTTAATGACACTTACAAGAAGTTAGACATTCTTCTTATGAGAATTAAACTCGTTCCTAACTAACAGAAGTTAGGGTTTAACTGAAGCTATTTTATTTTGAGGCTGTGTGTTTTGTTATAAGTTAACGCGTTTACCTTTCGGAAATTTTACAGAATACGAAAGTTTAACATTTTCTGTGGCACTCGATTTTAAATTTAGTCGCCACGTTAAGATACCATTATCTTCATCGTATTTAGAGCTTCCGGTTTCTATATCGTCAATTTTAATGGTTTTATCTTGGCTTTTTGGTATGCGATCTAATAATGTGAGTTGAATATCGGTAGGTTTATTGTTTTTTATTTCAATTTCAAAGGCTTTTTGAATCACTCTATTGTTTCCTATAAATGTTGTCTTTTTAAAATCGTTCCGTTGTTTGCGTTTTACTATAATATTAGGATCTACACCTAACGACACCGTTAAACTATCTGTAGTGGCACTTGGGTTAATGTTGGTTTTACCAGAATAACTTCCTTCAAAATATATATTTGCTTCAGCTGGTAATAAATTGTACTGTTCCCAATTTCCAATTTTAGCAGTTAAGAATACATTTTCATTTAGAATAGGCGCTGCAAAATAATTATAAGAGGCTGGTACACTAAACTGGTCAATGTCTATAACCGAAATATCACCGTCAGATGGAATTGAATGCATTTTATTTATCTCGAATCTGGTATTCATAATCCCTGTTTCTACAGTAATACCTAAGTTGTTTATCTTACTTTTAGACGCTTCTTTTAATGTAATTAAAACAACACCATTGGATCCACGACTGCCGTACATACTGGTTGAGGATGCATCCTTAAGCACTTTTATATCTAAAATATCATCAGGATTTATATTATTTATGTGTTTATCAGTAAAGGGTACACCATCAACAATATATAGCGGATTAGATGTTGATTTTAAACTACCAACACCTCGTATATTGACTTCAGCAACTTGTCCTTTTAAAGCGTGAGATATTTCTTCAGATTTCACTGTAGAAATCGCTTTAGAGATTGATTTTTCACCTTTTGTTCCGTAACCAACCACGACTACTTCGTCTAAAGTATTGGCATCATCTAATGAAACATTCATAATACTAGAGTGAATTGGTAAGGTTTCTGTTTTCATACCTGCATAGGAATATTGTAATGTATTTCCAGATGTTGTTTTTAGAGTATAACGACCGTCAAAATCAGTTTCTATACCGTTGGAAGTTCCTTTTTCAAGAACGCTAACTCCAGGTAATGGTAAACCATCTGACGATGATGTTACAACGCCAGAAACATTTTTAACTAAAGGATTGTACTTGTAATTATAGCTTCTAGTGGCCCTTTGTGATTGGTAGTTGCGATATGGGTTTACAAAGTTTAAATACTTGGGGTTCACAATAGGTTTTGTATTATTAGTATTGGGATCGCTTGTAGAAAGTACCAAATTAACATCCGTCCAGTCGCAACCCGAGTTTTGAAAAACATGCGCTTTATACTCCAAATTAATAGGACTATTAATTTTATCAGCCTTTAAGTCGTACACAGGAAACCAACCGGCATTCTTAATATTGTATGTAATTTTTAAGTCTAGTGTTGTAGCGATAGTGCTATTTAGCTTAATTTTAATTTCGCCGGTTTGTACTTTTTTAATAACGTTTAATTCTTTTAACTGTAAGTTTATATCAGACTTCAGTTCTTGGTAATCTAGAATTTTGGAATTAGAATTATCTAGGTCTATTTTAAGTGCTGTAATCCGCGTTCTATAGTAGGTCGCAAAGGTTTTCAACTTTTCTAGATTAACAACTTCAGAGGCATTGCCTAATGTTTTGTTTTTTTGTAATAGACTTAGTTCTTCATTATAACCAGCAATTAAATGGTGTTGGTATTGTATCTTATCCTCTAATACTGTTAATTTATTTTGTAATGTTACGATGGAATCGCTTTTCTTTTGTTTAGATAAAAAATTGATGCCATAATTAATAGATAAAATAGAAGCGTCTTTTAATCCTGAGATTTGGATGCTGCTTTCTTCTATAAAAGGTGACAATCCGTTCAACGTGATTTCAGATTTCCCTGCATCAATTTTTACTGTAGATTCTCTGTTTATTTCTGCTCCATCCAAGTATACGGTGACTGTTTTTATTTTACTAGGTTGTTGTGATGCTTGTACCATTTGTAATGCAAGAAGAAATAAAATGCATAGTGGCTTTTTTAAAAAAATTGATTGGATAATCATAGTGAAAAAGTGTTTTGGTTTATTCAAAATTAAAACACTTAGTATCGCTATGTAATTTACAATGAGTGAAGTGTAAAGTATAATACGTGAACCTACGTTATTGATTAGTAAGACAATTACTGTTAAAATGTTATTGATAGATAGAATTGACATTTTTTAAACCTAAATCATTATTACAAGTGTGTATAACGATTATTTTAGGCTGCTTTTTAAGCGGTCTATATCTTTGTGGTAATAAAATAGTGTGCTATTAATCAATTTAATATTGCTCAATACAAAATTGATACATTTTTTTGTTGACATTAGTTTTAAGTAAGTTGTTAATTTAAAAAAGCCTTTTCGTTGGTTGCGAAAAGGCTTTTTATTTAATCTAAAAATTTAGATTTTAACTCAGGAGTAGGAATCATGCAAGCTTCCTTTTTTCCATACCATTGATAACGGTGTTTGGCAATATAATTATAAACCCAATTTCTTATAAAAGCAGGCACTATTAAAAAAACAGCCATTAGGTTAGTAGGAAATTTTAAGTCCTTAGCAATTAATAATGCCGCTGTTGATTTATATGTTAAACGATCTTGTTCAGGATTGTATAATAATATAGAATCAGTTTTTTCTGTATCTATATGAAATTTTTTAATGATAGTCTTTCCAATGTCACTCTGTAAAGGAGCAAACAAGAATTTATCTTTTTGATCTCGTTTTATTACATACAAAACGCTAGAGTTACAGAGATTGCAAACTCCGTCGAAGAGTATTAATTGTTTGTTTTTTGGAATTTCTAACATCATGTGTCATTCCTTAGAAGCCAGGAATATATTTTAAGCCTCAGGTTTTATTTATGGATGTCTGCCTTCGTCAATAGGACAGAATGAGGCAAAGATAAGTATTATGACTGTAAGGCATTTAAAAAAGACGTTAAATCCTCTTCTTCATTTACTATAGTAGCTTACAAATTAGTGTAAGGGATGTTGAAGTTCTTCGTTTTATTTTTTAGCTTCAACCAATTCCAATTGATCTAAGCTAACGTTGGTGGTAAACATACCATAATTAACGTTGGCTTTGCCTTTTTCTATTGAATCGACACTGCCAATTGCTCGTCCATCTTGCATGCGTACCCGATCACCTACACGTATAATAGGTTTAGGTTTTTCTACTTTAACTTCTTTCTTTTTAGCTGCTTTTTTCTTCTTACGAATGACTTCAACTTTCTTTTCTGCTTCTGCTTTTACTTGGCGTTCTTTATGCTTTTCGGCGCGTTTTTGTTTCGCTGTTAATTTTTTACGCTTTGAATTTTCAATTTGAACCAATTTAAAGAGTTCAGCCATTAACTCGCGTTTCTTTTTATTTTCAAAATACTTTTCTGAGATATCATTGACTTTTTGACCTAAGTAAATTAAGCGTTGGTTAGAATCATATAACTCTTGAAAGCTTTCTAATTTCTTTTGAACTTTAGCATTGACTTCTTCTAGCTTATCAGCTTCGGACAACTTCTTCTTTTCGTTTTCTTTAAGTGAACGTTCGGTGCGTTCTAATTTACTGCGTTCTTTTTGAAGCTTCGCAATTGTTGCATCGAACCGGACTTTGCCGCGCTCAATTTTCTTTTTAGATTTATTAATTAAGCTATATGGAATGCCGTTTTTCTGTGCCACTTCAAACGTAAACGAACTTCCTGCTTGGCCAACCACCAATTTGTACATCGGTTCTAATGTACGTTCGTTAAAAAGCATATTAGCGTTTTCCATGTATGGCAACTCATTGGCTAATAATTTGAGGTTAGAGTAGTGGGTAGTGATAATGCCAAAGGCTTCTCGCTCATAGAAAACTTCTAAAAACGTTTCTGCTAAAGCACCTCCTAATTCTGGATCACTTCCTGTTCCAAACTCATCGATTAAGAATAAGGTTTTATTATTACATTTTCTGAGGAAATAATTCATCTGTTTAAGACGATAACTGTATGTGCTTAAATGGTTTTCAATGGATTGATTATCACCAATATCACTCAAAACTCTATCGAATAAACACACTTTACTGCGCTCGTGTACAGGAATAAGCATACCACTTTGCAACATTACTTGTAGCAAACCAACTGTTTTTAAGGTAATACTTTTTCCTCCTGCATTTGGTCCGGAAATTACAATAATTCTACTGTCTTTTTCTAATCCTATCGTTTGAGGATAAGTCGTTTCCACTTTTTCTTTATTATTTAAAAACAGTAACGGATGATAAGCATCACGCAAATACATACGGCGTTCTTCTGAGAATTCTGGCAAAATAGCATTCATACTTTGTGCATATTTTGCTTTGGCAGATATAACGTCTAATTCCGTTAAAAATTCCTGGTAATCTTTAAGAAGTGGAGAAAACAAACGAATATAATCGGTAAGGGATTTTAAAATTTTTATGACCTCTTCTTTTTCCTCATATTCTAAATTGTTCAGCTCCCTTGTGTGTTGTAAGGTCGTTTCAGGTTCAATATAAACGATGCTACCCGTTTTACTTCCACCCATTATAGCACCTTTTACTTTTCTACGATACATAGCCTTAACTGCAAGCACACGCTTGTTATCTACAACGGACTCTCTAATATCATCGAGATATTCTAAATTATGATAGGTGTTTAATGCAGAAGTAAAACTGCTGTTTATTTTACCTTTTAGTTGATTTATGGTGCGTCTTAAATTTAAAAGTACGGGAGAGGCATCATCCTTAATATCACCAAACCGATCAATAACTGCATCGACTTGTTCAATAATGACTTTAGTAACTTCAATATCTTGACTATTTTGATAGAGTTTAGGGTAATAGGTTTCAAACTTCTTTAAGAAAATTAGAATGGAATTAACCGTAATAGACATGCTTACAATTTTCTGTAAGCTATGCACCTCTAAATACGTGTTTTCTATTTTTAAAAGTTTTAGTTCTTTAGAAATCGAATCAAAACCGTGATTTGGAATGCGATTATCATTATCAAAAGAAGATAAGTATTCATTTGTAAAATCAAGTTCTAATAGCAGCCGTTGCTCTTCTTTAAAAGGAAGAGTTGCCAATACTGCTTCTTTTCCTAAAGCTGTAAGAGTATGTTCGCTAACTTGATTTAAAACGGTAAAAAACTCGAGGTCTTTTAATGTTTTTTCATGAATATTTATCATATGAAAGGCTACAAATTTAGAGTTGCAAATTTAGAGTTTTATAATATACTATACGTATGAAGATAGTGCTAAAACGATTAAAATTACTAAGGTTAATATTATAAATAAAGGCATTATAAATTTTAGCCATTTACTAAAATTGATTTTAGCTACCGCTAGCGATGCTAATATTAAGCCAGTAGGATTGATAAGGTAAAAGAGCCCTAAACCGTATTGATACGTGTTTACTACTATTTCGCGTCCAATTCCCACAGTATCTGCTAAAGGTGCCATTATAGGCATGGTTAAAACAGCCATTCCGGAAGAGCTTGGAATAAAAAATGATAATCCGGCATAAATCATTGTCAATACGCTAGTGAAAATGCCTTTAGACATGCCTGTGGTTAAATCACTGGCGTAAAATAATAAGGTATCACTGATTAATCCGTCGGTCATAAGTACGGTGACTCCTCTGGCAATCCCAATAATCAATGCAACTCCCAATAGGTCACTTGCACCTTTTACAAAGGTTTCAATGAATTCGGTTTCACTCATTTTAATAATAAACCCAATAAGTATAGAGCCGACCAAGAAGACCGTTGTCATTTCTATAAACCACCAATCTAAAACGGATACACCAATTATCATTAGTATAAAGCAACTTGTAAAAACGAACAAGGCTAATTTTAGTCTCCAATTAAATTTAATATTGGTACTATTTTTTAAAGCGAATAAGGCTTCTATTTCTTCTTTTTGATGATATATTATAGATTTTGAAGGATCATTTTTTACGCGTTTCGCATAATTAAGGATATAAAGTATAGTAATCGTTAGACATAAGAGCAACATAAATATACGCCCATAAAGACCAGTCGTCCAATTAATACCAGCTGAATCACTAGCAATAATGGTAGAAAAAGGATTTATTGTAGAACACATGGTACCAATGGCAGAACCTAAGAAAATACAAGCTACACCAACTATGGCATCGTATTTTGCCGCTAAAAACACAGGAATCAAAATAGGAAAAAACGCAATTGTTTCTTCGGCAAAACCGAAGGTAGTTCCACCTAAAGCAACTAAGGTTGTTACCAACACAATAAGTAAGGATTCCCTCCCTTTTAATAGGTTTACAAGTTGACCAATAGCTGCATCAAAAGCTCCAGATTTGTTAAGAATACCTATTAAACCACCGATAATTAAAACTAAGAAAATAATGTCTGCAGCTTCAATGATACCTTTAACTGGCGATTTTACAAACTCAAGAAAACCTTGTGGTTGGGCTTCTAATTCGCTATATGTTCCAGGGATGTTAATAGGCTTGTATATATCACCGTTAGTAAATTTACCTAAGGGAATTTTAATATTTAAATCTTCGAGTGTAGCTTGTGAAGCAGGTAGCTCAATTTCTTTATCTAGACTTAATCGTGTAAATTTGTCTGTTTTAGTATTGTAGCTTAACGTATCGTATTTACCTGCCGGAATTAGCCAAGTTAAAAGCGTAACTAAACCTGCTATGATAAATAAAATTGTTTGTGCAGAGGGAAATTTTAGATGTTTCATTCTAAATAGTTTGTTGCAAATTTAAACCTTATTAAGAATCTAATTTGATTAAGCGTCTATGAATGTAAATATAAATGAAAGCTGGAAAATTTATCTCGAAACCGAGTTTGAAAAACCTTATTTCAAAGCTTTAGCAGCCTTTGTCAAAGAAGAGTATAGCCATTATCAGTGTTTTCCTAAGGCATCAGATATTTTTAATGCTTTTAATCATTGTCATTTTAATAACTTAAAGGTCGTTATTTTAGGTCAGGATCCTTATCATGATATTGGTCAGGCTAATGGTTTAAGTTTTTCCGTAAACGATGGTATAAAACATCCTCCGTCGTTAGTTAATATATTTAAAGAACTAAAACAAGATCTTGGTGTTGCTTACCCTATAAGTGGTAATTTAATACCATGGGCAGATCAAGGAGTTTTGTTGTTAAATGCCACTTTAACGGTTAGAGCGCATAAAGCTGGAAGTCATCAAAAGAAAGGTTGGGAGCAATTTACAGATGCGGTTATTAAAACCATTAGTACAGAAAAAACAAATGTTGTGTTTCTACTTTGGGGAGGCTATGCTAAAAAGAAAAAGAAATTAATTGATACTAAAAAACATATCGTTCTTGAGAGCGGTCATCCTTCTCCATTAAGTGCAAATAGAGGGTATTGGTTTGGAAATAAGCATTTCAGTAAAACTAACTACCAGTTGGCGCAAGTTGACGAGAAGACTGTAATTGATTGGACACTAGAGTAGGTGATTTTTTAGATTTAATTGTTTGAGCTGGCTTAATATTAGCTTTTACAGGTTGAGCCACTTTATTTGAAACTTTCTTAGTGGTTTTATTGCAACTAAATATTAATAATAAAAAATTAATAGCAACTAAGCATGATAAAATTAGAATAATGTTTACAATCATATTTATCTATTTGGGTTATCAATAATACTGATGCAGAGGTAAACAAATGTAACTAAATTTTTGAAATATTGGAAATTATAATCCAAAACACTTTAACTTTAAATAATTATCTGTCTAAATATGATGGTTTTAAAAATATGAAATTGTTAAAATGATTTGCGCTCAATATCCAATGGTTACTATGGCTACAAACTTAAATCTTATGAATTAAATCGGAATATGCTACCTTCTTCTCAATAATATTTAGGTCAAAAAGTTGATTTTGTACATTATCTAAAGTTTTCTTATCCATAATAGTTTGCGACCATTCTGTTAACGATAACCATTCTTGTACATCATCTAGCTCTTGTTCGTAACGATTAGCAATCGTTTTATCTATACTTGGAATAGATTTAAACTCTGAAGTTGTTCCGTTAATAATATCTAAGATAGTTTTAAGCTCCGTTGCATTCTGATCAATAAAATCTTGTCTTACTGCAATTACAAAACACGGCCAAGGCGAAGGACAATTATCAATTCGTCTAAAGACACCTTCGTCTACAATGGGCTTAGTGGTAAATTTCTCCCACATAAAATAATCAGCATCTCCCTCTGTTAGACCTTTAATGGCGCCATCTAAGTTTTTGATAACTTCAAAATTCAAGTCTTTTTCTAAGTCCCAATTGTTGTTTTTAGCATTGATATAAGCCATAAGATGAGAGCCAGAGCCATATCTACTTATGGCAGCTCTACTACCTTTGATATCTTTAACAGTTTTAAATTTAGAATCGGCTGCGACATGTATGCCCCAAATTAAAGGGGTTTCTACAAAAGTTTGAACGATTTTAGACGGATTTCCTTCAATGATATCTTTAACAATTCCTTCGGTTAATATCACAGCCATATCAATCTCTCCAGAACGTAAAGCTTTAGTCATAGCGCCTGTGCCACCATAATAATCGTGCCACCTTAAATTGATGTTTTCATCTTTATATTCACCGTTTTTAAGTGTGAGGTACCACGCTAAGTTAAAGTGTTCAGGAACACCTCCTATATTTACTTTTTTCATTCTGTGTTTTACTAAATTCTGTAATTCTTCCTATAAAACAGAAAGTTATTTTATGCTTATTAGATATTTACGATACGCTCTAAAGCATATAAAATTAATTGATCTACCACCTTTTTAGGATCTTTGCTAAAATCACCGTTTGCTCTATTGGCAATGATAGCGTTTAAGGATAGAGCCTCGTGACCTAACAATTTTGAAAGTCCATAAATCACTGATGTTTCCATTTCAAAATTGGTAATTCTATAGTCCTTGTAACTAAAGTTGTCTAATTTAGTATTAAGCTCCGGATCTTGCAAGGGCAAGCGCAATACACGTCCTTGAGGTCCATAAAAACCACCTGCAGTACCTGTCATGCCTTTATGTATATCCTCCCCTTCAAAATACTTTTCTAAATACTTACTGTTATTAATAATTATGGGTCTGGCTTTATTTTTATCCCAGTCCGTATGCTTTATAAATTCATCTTCAATTTCAGGATTACTAATGCCGTTAATTTGATAAAAGTGTAACATCCCATTAATATCTAAGGCATGTGTACTAATTAAAAAGGCATCTACAGGTATATCGTTTTGTAAAGATCCCGAAGTCCCTATTCTAACAATATTAAGACTAGAAAGTTCTTTTTTAAGCTCTCTGGTTTCTAGATTAATATTAACTAAAGCATCAAGTTCATTTAAGACAATATCAATATTATCAGGACCTATACCTGTGGAAATAACCGTAAGTCGTTTATCTTGGTAGTAGCCAGTTTGTGTTTTAAATTCTCGTTTTTGAGTACTAAATTCTACACTATCAAAGTGCTTAGTTATTTTCTCTACACGATCTTGATCACCAACAAAAATGATAGTGTCTGAAATATTTTCGGGCTTTAAATTGAGATGGTATACACTACCATCCGGATTTAAAATGAGTTCTGAATTTTTTATAGCCATTAAATTATGGTTTTTATAAGTTTATTCTGTTTTATGTTGAATTGAAACTCTAAACGTTTAACTCCACCATAAACCATGTCGTTATTTATGTCTTTAACAAAATTATGCTGTTTTAATAAGGCTTCATGACCTTTTCTATTGAGTGTAATTCCGCTGTCATCTTCTGTAAAAAAGAGATCTAATTTATCTATAATTCGTGCAACTTGCAGGTCACCAAACCCATAATAACCTTGATAATTAAGACTATAACCCAAAAGGTGGTTTTTAGACTTAATGAAATTATCTTTTACTATTGTTAAAATATTGGCTTCGATGACACTAAGACCGCTTTTCTGAAAAGGAAACCGTTCTAAGTGCGCTCTTAAACAATTACTTAAATATTTAAAATTAGATTTTTTAACAATATAAGGTTTTAAGATATTATGATCTCTACCACAATAAGTTCTCCATAAAGCAATAGCTAAATCAATATCTTCTTTGGTTAGTAAAACACGTTCTTTATAATGCGATTTTAATTGGTCAGGATTGAGTTCACTTAAAGCTTTTAGGCGTTTTTCGCCTTCTACACGTCCACTACATATAAGATAAAGTGGCTTTTTTATCTCTTTTTGATGTAATAAATTTATAACACCTAAAAGGTTGATATGACAAAACAAATCGTACTCAAACCATAGATTTATTTCAGTGTATTTATCAATTTCATTTAATTTAGATAATTCTGAAAGAATTTCTCTTGTATTAACTTCAATGTCGTAATGTGTTTTTAAAAACTCTGTACGAAGATTTAAAAACGCCCTAGAATTAATCGCAGGAATTGTAGGCCCTTCGCAGAGCATCTCTTGCCACGTTAAAATATCTTCTTTAAAATCTAAATCTCTTAAATAGTCCGTGAGATTATTACCATTGGTAATATGTAAGCCATTCTTTACCATACCAATTAACCACCTACGCGTTTTACATTAAATCCTTTTTCTTTAAGCATGGTCATAATTTTATCTCTGTAATCTCCTTGGATAATGATTTTATCATCCTTAAAACTGCCACCGACACTAAGTTTTGTTTTTAGTTCTTTAGCTAATTTTTTGAAATCTTCAGTCGCGCCTGTATAGCCTTCAAGAATTGTAATTGGTTTTCCTTTTCGCTTTTCGTATTTGCAAATTATAGGATCGTCTTGTAGCCATAAATCATTCTTTGAATCTTCAGAATGATCTGCGGGTTCTGGCGTATGGTCTGGGAAAAGGTTTTTTAACTGATCTTGTAAATCCATAGGTTCCGTTTACAGTCTTAGTTATCGGCTTCAGTCAATAAGTTGGGTTGAGCAACTGCGACTAAGACCGACTACTAAGTACTATTTTTTAATAAGTCCAAGTTCAATTAAGCGTTCGTTTAAGAACTCTCCTGCTGTGATATCTTCAAATTGCTTTGGGTTATCTTCATCAATACAACTCTCTAACACATCTAGTTTCATTTCGCTAATAGGATGCATAAAAAACGGAATAGAGTAGCGAGAGGTACCCCAAAGTTCTCTTGGAGGATTAATAACGCGATGAATTGTAGATTTTAATTTATTATTAGAGTGTCTCGATAACATGTCACCAACATTAATCATTAATTCGTCTGGTTCTGCAATCGCATCAATCCATTCGCCATCATGACGTTGCACTTGCAAGCCTCTACCTTGAGCTCCCATTAATAAAGTAATAAGATTAATGTCTCCATGAGCAGCTGCTCTAACGGCGTTTTTAGGTTCTTCGGTAATTGGAGGATAGTGAATTGGTCTTAAGATAGAGTTACCATTATGAATGTAATTATCAAAATACGTTTCTTCTAAATTTAAGTACAATGCTAATGCTCTTAATACATATTTAGCAGTTTTTTCGAGCATTTGGTAAGTTTGTTTACCTACTTTATTAAAATCCTCTAATTCTTTTACTTCAACATTTTCCGGATATTCTTTTCGACGTTCTTCATCGTCTTCAACATATTGTCCAAAGTGCCAAAATTCTTTTAAATCACCTTCTTTTTTTCCTTTGGCGCTTTCTTTTCCAAAAGATACATAACCACGTTGTCCACCAATACCAGGAATCTCGTAACTTTCTTTAACTTCTAAAGGTAGGTCGAAAAAGTTTTTAACTTCATCATATAAACTATCTACCAACTCATCATCTAAAAAGTGTCCTTTTAAAGCTACAAAACCTATGTCCTCATAAGCTTTTCCTATATCATTTATAAATTTTTCTTTGCGTTTTGGATCATCAGATATAAAATCCTTTAAATCTACACTAGGTATTCTATCCATGGGATTTGTTATTAAATTTTTGTCAATATACAAATGTAACAATAATAGTGCTAAAAATATAAGTAGGAATTATTGACAATTTGAAGTGCAACAGAGAATATTGAAGCAATTTTATTTACTTTTGAAATATTGATACCTTTACCACAAGTAAAAAAGAAGTCGTTTATAGCGTTGCTTAAAATAAACAGAAAACGTTATATGAATACACTATAAATATCTCAGAAACAACATTACATGCCAACTATAACTAAAAGTAACATTGCTTACGATAAACGAAGTTTAAATGACCAAACGTTATTAAAACTTTACTATAACATGTTAAAACCACGACTAATTGAAGAGAAAATGCTCATTCTTTTACGTCAGGGAAAAATTTCAAAATGGTTTTCAGGAATTGGACAAGAAGCCATTTCTGTAGGTGTTACAATGGCTTTAGAGCCTAGCGAATATATTTTACCGATGCATAGAAACCTTGGCGTGTTTACTACAAGAGACATTCCGTTACATCGTTTATTTTGTCAATGGCAAGGTAAAGCCAGTGGATTTACAAAAGGGAGAGATCGCTCGTTTCATTTTGGTACTCAAGACTATAATATTGTGGGGATGATATCTCATTTAGGACCACAATTAGGAGTTGCAGATGGAATCGCTTTAGCCAATTTATTAAAAAAGAATGGTAATGTTACGGCTGTTTTCTCGGGAGAAGGAGGTACAAGTGAAGGGGATTTTCATGAGGCTTTAAACGTTGCCTCGGTTTGGAGTTTACCAGTTATATTTTGTGTAGAAAATAATGGTTACGGTCTTTCTACTCCTACAAATGAACAATATAACTGTAAACATATCGCAGATAGAGGTAAAGGTTACGGTATTGAATCATTTATTTTAGACGGAAACAATATTATTGAAACCTACACAAAGGTTCAAAAATTAGCAGAAAGTATACGGAAACGTCCGCGTCCAATTTTAATTGAATTTAAAACTTTTAGACGTAGAGGGCATGAAGAAGCGAGTGGAACAAAATATGTTCCTCAAGACCTAATGGACGAGTGGGAAGCTAAAGATCCGATAGAAAACTACAGAAGTTTTTTGTTTAGTAAAAAGATACTTACCGCTCAGATAGATGAGACTTATATAAATGAAATTAAATCTGAAATAGAGACCGCATTAAGTAGTGCTTATGCTGAGCCAGCAATTACAGCAAATGAAAGTGTAGAATTAAATGATGTATATAAATCATTTGAATATAAGGATTTTACACCAAGCCAAAACACTAAGGAGTTAAGGTTTATAGACGCTATATCCGAAAGTTTAAAACAGTCCATGCAAAAGCATAATGACCTAGTGATTATGGGACAAGACATAGCGGAATATGGTGGAGTTTTTAAAATTACAGATGGTTTTGTAGAAGCCTTTGGAAAAGAGCGTGTGAGAAATACACCGATTTGTGAATCTGCCATAGTTGAAACTGCCATGGGACTATCTATTTCGGGTATTAAGTCGGTAGTGGAAATGCAATTTGCAGATTTTGTAACATCCGGATTTAATCCTGTGGTTAATTATTTAGCAAAATCGCATTATAGATGGCAACAGGAAGCAGATGTTGTAGTAAGAATGCCTTGTGGCGGTGGAGTTGCTGCAGGCCCATTTCATTCGCAAACTAATGAAGCGTGGTTTACTAAAACCCCAGGATTAAAAGTGGTGTATCCTGCATTTCCTTATGATGCAAAAGGTTTATTAGCTACAGCCATTAATGACCCTAATCCTGTATTGTTTTTTGAACATAAGGCTTTATATAGAAGCACACGTCAAGATGTACCAACAAATTATTTTACTATCCCATTTGGGCAAGCTGCTGTTTTACAAGAAGGAGAGGCAGTCACTATTATAACCTATGGAGCAGGCGTGCATTGGGCTTTAGAAACTCTAGATAAGAACACTAATATCTCGGCAGATTTAATTGATTTAAGAACTCTACAACCATTGGATAAAGACACAATCGTTAATTCTGTTAAGAAGACAGGACGTGCTATTATTCTTCAAGAGGATTCTTTATTTGGTGGTATTGCAAGTGACTTATCTGCTATGCTAATGGAAGATTGTTTTGAATACTTAGATGCGCCTGTAAAACGTGTAGCAAGTTTAGAAACTCCAATTCCTTTTATTGGTCAGTTAGAGGATCAGTATTTAGCAAAAGGGCGTTTTGAGTCTGCTTTAAAACAGCTATTAACTTATTAGTTTAATATCATTTTGGTAGATTAATATTAATGTTACGTAGATAAAAATTAAGTTTAAGTATATTAAATTTTAAACTCAATCCATAATTGGCTTTATTTGAGTAGATATAGCTATTTTAAAATTAATTAATACCCTAAAATTAAGATATGAAAATTAAATTACTATTGGTGTTGGCATTAACTTTCACCTTCTCTTTTGCTCAACAAATACCTGAAGATCTAAAACCACCAAGTTGGAGTAAAGCTAACATCTCTGATGTGATTCCTTTTAAACTTCCGTCTTTCGATTTAAAAAAATTGCAAGAAGAAGATCTTATTAATGATCAAGACAAGTCTATTCCTTGGAGATTTGGTCATGATATTTATGTAGACCACAACTTTAATGAGGTTGGTGAATGGACAACTTTAGAGAACGGAGATCGTATCTGGAGAATGGCTTATACATCTAACGGTGCACAATCATTAAACTTTATGTTCGATGTATTCAAAATTCCTGAAGGTGCAAAATTGTATGTCTATAATGATGATAAAACCGATTTATTAAGACCTTTTACTTATCACAATAACAATGCTGAGGAAGTTTTAGGAACGTGGTTGGTAGAAGGGGATTCTGCTTACATCGAATATTACCAACCTGCCAATGTTGTTGGTGAAGCTAAAATTACTGTTGGCTCTGTAGTACATGGATATCGTACAGTTGAGACTTACGAAAAGTCCTTAGGTGAATCCGGGAATTGTAATTACGATGTAGATTGCGATATTACTCCTTCACCAGACCCTTACGGTTTAAACGCCGTGAAAGATAATATTAAAACTTCAGGAGCTTTAATATTAAGAAGTGGAACTGATTGGTGTTCAGGAACATTAATTAATAACACAAATAATGATGGTAAACCTTATATGTTAACAGCTAATCATTGTGCTGGAGGAGAAGGTACATGGGCATTTAGGTTTAACTGGAGAAGTCCAAACCCATCTTGCGGCACAATAGCAAATAGTACAGATGGTACATATAACCAAACCGTAAGTGGTGCAACTGTAAGAGCTAACAGCTCAAAATCTGATATGGAATTAGTAGAAATTACGGATTCTAGTTTCTTTGAAAATAATTACGATTTAATTTGGGCTGGTTGGAACAATTCAACAACAGATGTACCAGCTATAAGTTTTGGCTTTCATCATCCAAGTGGAGATATCCAGAAAGTCTCTCGAAATGATGAAGGTGCAGTTAGATTTACAACGGATTTTAATGGTAATTCTACAGCTCAGATGTGGCTAATAGATGATTGGGAATTAGGTGTAACGGAAGGAGGTTCTTCGGGATCAGGATTGTTTAATGAAACAGGTCATTTAATAGGTATGCTTTCTGCGGGTACTGCAGCATGTTCTGGCACTGTGGATAATGGTGGTTACGATATTTATGGACGTTTTGGCGTGGCGTGGGATTACGGATCTACGGCTGCAACACGACTGAAGGATTGGTTAGACCCTACTAATTCTGGTATTGAAGTTTTAGATCCCTATACTCCATTTGAAACCTATGATATTGACGCAAGAGCAAATGTTGGAGCCGATAATACTACTGAACTTTGTAGTGAAGATTTTACACCTTTAGTAACACTATTAAACTCAGGAAATTTACCTTTAACTTCTGCAGACATCTCTTATAGTTTAGATGAAGAGACAAGCACGTCTATAAGTTGGACAGGTAACTTATTAAATGGAGAAAGTGTTGTCGTTGCAACGCCAACATACTCTAATTTAGGCCCTGGAAATCATTCATTTATTATTAACGTTTCTAATCCAAATGGCGGACAAGACCAAAACACTGCTAATGACTCATATGGTTTTACTTTTGAAGTGTTACAGTCATATACAACTTCTTCATTAGTCTTAAATCTTTTAACAGATAATTATGGCAGCGAAACCTCTTGGACTCTTACAAATAGTGCTGGAACTGTAGTAAGCAGTCAACCCGTTAATACCTATGACAATGCACAATCATATGAAGAAATTATAAACATACCTAGTTTTGATGAATGTTATACATTTACAATTTCCGACTCTCAAGGTGATGGAATCTGCTGTGGATTTTTTGGTAATGGTACTTATACATTAGAAGATGAAAATGAAAATATAATTATTGTAGGTGGTGAGTTTACGACTTCCGAATCAGTGACATTTAATGTGCAAGACCCTTTAAGTGTTAATGAATTTAATTTAGAAAGTTCAATTAACTTATATCCTAATCCTGTTACAGATAATTTAAATATTGAATTAACTTATATTAATGAAGACGTTAAATACGAGGTGTTTAATACTTTAGGACAACAGGTAAGTAAAGGTAGCTTAGAGCCTAATAACTCTCATCGTTTAAATATGACACCCTTTGTAACAGGAATTTATTTTGTAAAATTATCTACAACTTCAAGTTCAATAATTAAAAAGGTTATTAAAAAATAAGTCTTAACTATCTACTTATAAAAAAAGTCAGTTTCTTTAATCGGAAACTGACTTTTTTATTAGACTAAAGTTAAAATACATTTAATCTTATAATCTAATGGTTTTGAGGTCATCATCTAAACTGTTAGATGTGTTGACGATTTTTGATAAGACTTTCATAATAAGTGATGTAATTGATTGATTGATTGATTGATTGATTGATTGATGAAATGTTATATTATAATCTATAACGTCTTCTTTGGTTCCATGTAAAACTTTTTGTTTCAGTAGATGTACTCGATAATTGATTGCTGTTTAAGGTTCTCATAATTTCTAATATTTAATTGGTTATACTTAGTAGACGATGAAACTTTTGTTTTGTTACAGTACTATGTATAACATATTAATAATTTAACACCTTTTAACATATTTCATTATATATATGAAAATAAACTACTTACTTATGGTGTTTTGTTATTTTAGTCTTTACAATTGTAACGATAGAGTAGAAGAGTACTGCCAATTAAAAACTTTTAAAGTTACGGCAACAGCGTACAATTCTTTAGTATATCAGACAAATTCTAACCCTAATATTACGGCATTTGGTGATAGCTTAAAACCAGGAATGCGCTATCTCGCTGTATCTCGAGATTTATTAGATTCTGGATTAGTATATAATACTCAAGTTAAAATTGAAGGCTTTGATAGTTTATATATTGTTAAAGATAAGATGAATCGACGGTATTACAATCGCATTGATATTTATATGGATAACGATATTAAAAGAGCAAAACAATGGGGCAAAAAGAACGTTGTTATTGAATACTGCATTCCACCTAGAGACACAATAACTAATTAGAACGTTTTACCATGATTTCCGAAACTATAAACGGATAAGCTTTTTGTACAGCAATAAGTTCCTCTTTCGTTAACTGATCTGGGGTTTTATTGTAGACTTGCTTTGCATAGCGCATTCTTAGATCGTAATAAGCGCTTGTAATTTCATCTTGTACTGCAATAAATAAATCATATTTGGTTAATGTATTATGACTTAATGAGATGACGGCTTTTTTAGGATGATCAGATGAGTTACTTAATTGTTCACCCTCACAAAAATCACAATTATTACTACCATTATTATCAATAAAGGCTTCAACAATATCTTTAACCTCTTCTAATTTTACAGTGTTAGCTTCAATCATAATCTCCTGATTGTCGTTCATAGAAATTTGTAATAAGTTCCGTTCAGGAATATCCGCTGTGCAGTTTGGTGTATCACAAACAGGAGGTAGTTTTCTCAAAATACCTTTGTCCGCCGAAATAGTGGTTGTTACTAAAAAGAAAATAAGTAATAAAAATGCAATGTCTGCCATAGATCCTGCATTGACCGATGCAGCATGTCTTCTAAATGATTTCATAATAATATAGATTTAAATGTTAATAATATCCTAATAACAATAACAGTACCAATCTTTTTAAATCTTGTTAACAAATCATTCCATATACCTTTACAATGTGCTATTTTTGCGAAATTAATAAAGTGCAAAACCAATATATGTCATCAGAAACCGAAACAATTCAACAAAATGCTACTGAGAAAAGTCTCTATGATTATCAGATTCGAGACCTGAACCGCATTTTTGATGTGATGCGAGATGAATCTGATGATTTTAATCTGTTGTATCAACTACCAACAGGTGGTGGTAAAACAGTTATCTTTTCTGAAATTGTAAGACGTTATGTAAAACAACACAAGAAAAAGGTTGTAATCTTGACGCATCGTATTGAGCTTTGCAAGCAAACGTCTAATGTATTATCTGGTTTTAATGTTCAGAATAAAGTAATAAATAGCAAAGTAAAAACCTTACCAGACCAAGATGAATACCAGTGCTTTGTTGCCATGGTGGAAACTTTAAACAACCGCTTATCGGACAATGATTTTCAATTAAAAAATGTAGGACTGGTTATTATTGACGAAGCACACTATAACTCATTTAGAAAGTTATTTAAGTTTTTTGAAGATTGTTTTATTCTTGGCGTCACAGCCACACCTTTAAGTAGTAATATAAAACTACCTATGAAAGACAATTATAATAAGTTAATTGTCGGTGATGATATTTCTACATTAATTAAAAATGGATTTTTGGCTAAGGCTGAAGTTTCTCATTACGACGTGGGCTTAACATCCTTAAAAATAGGAATTAACGGTGACTATACCGTAAAATCTTCGGAAGCTTTATATACTAATAGTTTAATGCAATCTAAGCTTCTAACGGCTTACGAGGAAATGGCTAAAGGAAAGAAAACCCTAATTTTTAATAATGGAATATATACCTCTAAAGAGGTATATCATACCTTTAAAAAAGCGGGCTATAACGTTAGACATTTAGATAATACAGCTTCAAAACAAGACCGAAAAGAAATTTTAAAATGGTTTAAAAATACACCAGATGCGGTGTTATCATCTGTAAGTATTTTAACTACCGGTTTTGATGAACCCTCTGTAGAATCCATTATTTTAAACAGAGCCACGAGGTCATTAACCTTATATTTTCAAATGATAGGTCGTGGTAGTCGAATTTACAAGGACAGAAACACCTTTCAGGTCATTGATTTAGGAAATAACGAAGCTCGTTTTGGACCTTGGGATCAACCAGTAGATTGGCAGCATATCTTTAAACATCCAGATTATTATTTAGATAATATTGTTGATGATGATTTATTAGAGCGCGATTTTGTTTACACCATGCCAGAGACTTTAAAAGTAAAATTTAAAAAGTCTTATACTGTAGATTTTGATGTAAAAGCAGAATATAAAAATGTCATTAGTGAAGGTAAAAAATCGTTTACTGTAATAGAGCGCTCTATTGAGCAGCATTCCAAAATGTGTATTGAAAACAGTGAAGATGTTTATGATGCCAGAGAGTTGACTAAAGCTCTTCAAGATGAAATTGCCTTTAGAATAAAACAGTATTGCTATTGTATAATGAACAGTACTCAAAATTATAAAGATTGGCTATTTGAAGAGTATAATAGAAAGTTAAGGATTAGCTTTAATGGCAAGTTTTAACTTTTTTTTGTAATGATTTTCATTTTTATATCTTTAATTTGAAATAGGTACGGTTTTTGTAACTTTAATAATAAAATACTTTAAGCCCATAATATTATAGTGAAAACGAGTCATATCATAGCATTTTTACTCTGCATCTTTTGTAGTTCAATGATGTTTTCTCAAGTTATTAAGGACAAGGAGACGAAATCTATCCGTATTCCGGCTGTAGAGTCTAAGAAGAAAAAAGACTCTGCTTTGGTTAAAGTTAAGGTGGCGCCGATTCTTAAGAAAGAAGATGAAAATTCTAGTGGTAACACTGAGAAAAGTGAAGAAAAATTTATAATCAGAGAAACCGAAAAACCATTTTCTATGATTGAAAATGACGGCTTAAAAAGTCCTGGTGAAATTTTTGAAAAACGTTGGAAAACGGAAGCTGTAAAAGGTGGCATCGTAAGAACCATGTCCGATCAATTTTTAGGAGAGCACAATGTAGACACCAAATTTGTAAATATAGTCTGTAGAGATCATCAATATCCCGATGGAGACCGTGTTCAAATTTTGGTAAACGGTACAGTTGTCAAAAATAATTTATTACTTACAGGCAGTTATAGAAGGGTAGAAGTGAATTTGGCTGAAGGAAAAAATATAGTAGATATTATTGCTTTAAACCAAGGAGAATCTGGTCCTAATACCGCAGAATTTGTGGTATATGATGATAAAGGTAACGTTATTTCCTCAAAAGAATGGAATCTACTGACAGGAGTAAAAGCTACTATTGTATTTCAGAACGAAAAAGTAATTATCACAGAAAAAACAGCTGAAGCAACTACTGCCGATGCTTCTAATAACTAATAGGTAAGACCTCAGCAGGTTTCATTTTATCTAAACGATATTCGCCAATCCTCACCCTGACTAATCGCAATGTTGGTAATCCTACTTTTGCAGTCATTTTTCGGACTTGTCTAAATTTTCCTTCGGTAATAGTAATGGATAGCCATGTTGTAATACCATGTCGTTCATCACGAACAAAACGTTCTACTATATGTGACGTGTCTTCTAAAATTTCTGCTTTGCAAGACTTTGTTTTATACAACGATCCATTTACAGAAATTTCTACTCCATTTGATAGTTTGGTGATAATCTCTGGTGTGATAATACCATCAACCATAACGTGGTACTCCTTTTCAATGGCGCTACTTGTAATGTAGTTACTAAACTTTCCATCTGTTGTTAATAATAGTAAGCCTTCAGATTTTTCATCTAAACGTCCTACAGCCATAATACCTTCTGCGGCATCACAAAACGCTCCTAATAATTTTTTAGATTTCCGTTTATTCTGATGGTTCACAAATTGACTTAAATAGCCGTAAGGTTTGTATATTTTCAAATAACGATGTTCTTTCATATTTACCAGAAGGTTACAAAGCATTTTACAATTTTGGTATCACTATGTTTTATCCAAACGAGAGGAGAACGCTTTACTTCAATTTCTTTTTCAATATCCATAATTGCACTATCATAATCTCGCCAATCGATATCATTATGTGGTACAACTAACCAATCTAATTTTTGAGGTTTATAAAACTTTAACGTTTTAAACTTAAACAAATTAAGATACGAAATATAAACACCTGAAACACAATTTTGATTTAAACTCCCAAATTGAATATTAGTTTCATTACATGGCAAAAACAATTGTGCTTTAAAACAGAGTGACTGAGATATTGTTGTCATATCAATATTATAAGGCTCTAGTTGCTGCTTAGTGTCGCTCTTAAACAGTAATGGGAATTGTTTGTTTTTAAGCTTATCTATTTTATAGCAAAGGGTGTCTTTACGGTTGGGACCAATCCAATAGGAGAGTGGGTTGTTATACGACTTAAGACTATCGTATAAATAGAATTTGTAGACCACTTCAAGATGAATAGGTTTATTATTTAAGAGGTAGAGCGCATCCAACTCACCAATAGTAGTACGTTCTTTTTGAATTTGTATATTTTCAACCAGCCATTTTACGTTAGATTGCAGCTTTAGTTGGTAAAAAACAAATTCTTCAACAAGTTTTCCTAATCGCTGATTTTTAAAATTAACATCTTTTGGTAAGGACTCAAATTCTGAACTGAGTTCAATGGGATTTAAATTAAGACTCCCTTGAGAAAGAAATAAAGAAGGTGTTTTAATGTATCCTTTATAACGTAATAAATTGCTTTTATCCATTGTAGAATAAAAGTATTAATAAATTAGAATTTTAGATATAAAAAAACGCAAAACCTATATAAAGTTTTGCGTTTTTCTTCTCCTGACAAAAAGGTCTATTCGATAACTAATTTTTGAACTCGGGTATTTCCAGAAACCATTGCTAGCTCTACAATATAAATTCCTGTAGATAGGTGTTTAACATTTACGGATTGGTTTGTAGAAGTAAGGTCTAAATTTGTATCTAAAATTTTTCGACCGTTAATATCGTAAAGTACTAATGTTGTCTGTGCTTCTAACGGACCTATAATCTCAATGGTACGTTCAGCTTGGTTTGCTGCAATCTTTAAAACATTCAGTGTTGGATTATCTATATTAAGTACTTCATTTTCAAATCTAATATAGAAACGACCTACGCCAGATAAATCACTTTGAGCAGTAAATGTATAGGTGTCTGAATTTAATAAAGTGAATGTATTATGAGCCGTATCTTCTAAGTAGACATTAACTGTATCTGGCAAGTCGGATGCCTCGATACTTATTGTGACTTCCTGACCTTGGGCCGCATTAACTCCTAATGCAATTGTAGCATTATTTAAGGCTACCTCATCTAGTGCTTGAATCATAAATGGCACTCCTGAATCATCATCTACGAGGTGAGAAAAAATTGCAAAAGCAGGAGCACTACCTGTATAAAGTGCAGCATCATAACCAGGATCTAGACCTGAAGTAGCATTGGTATTAAAATAGATATCTGTAGTATATTCTGAGTTTAATGCACTAGACTTAAGTTTTAAAAACCCAATATGAGCTGAAGGTGTTGATCTTCCTAATATAAAGTCGTCACTAGTACCGCTTACACGCATCTCTGGTGTAAATTCTATGGTGCCTCCTCCTTGTTGACTTCTTACAAAGAATCCTTGTCCTGGAGCAATTAATTTACCTTCCGTAATATTTAAACTATTAAGAACAGTCCAGCCATTTGTGGTATCACCATCGTAACCATACACTGCTTGGTAAGCACCACTATTAAGCTCATTTTTATTATGATTAAAAAAGGTGTCAAAATCAATATAGGATGTGTATGGGTTTCCAATTAAATTCCATCCACTATAAGACGACCCTGAAGTGGTTATATTATGAGTAACAATATTGGTAGCAACATTACCTGTAAAGGTTAGGGTAGTGCCATACAAGGCATCATCTGAGCTTTCTCTGGCAGCTCTATAACCGACACCTAATTCTAAATTTGTTGCTGCATTTGTGTCGGTGGAGTAGACTCCATAGGTTCCTGAAGTTTCATTAAAAGGACCAAACAGTTTCTGAGATGTATTTAATGGGTTTTCATATAAATTTTCATTATTGCTAATCGCAAAATCACCAAATGTTTGTCCACTAACCGGAGTTGAAATTAAATCATTACCTGTAACACCATTAAAGGCGTTAACATGTCTTTTATAATTAACGTTACCTGTACTTGTTCCTTCAACAATTAGACTTGAATACTTATTTGATATTGAGTTTAAAATTACTTCACCATTCACAACTAAATTACCTGTAATAGTTAAACTACCGCCTTCAAAAATTTCAATTTTACCAGCTGCAGGAACCGTATAATCCGAATCAATTTCAAGAGTTTCATCAACACCAACAATGAGATCTACACAGTTTTCTGGAGCTGTAAATACTGTAGCGTTACTATTATATAAACTTTTGTAACCATCTGTGAATTCAGCTTCAATTTCTACTGCTTGTCCATTGGATGGTAATCCGGTTAAAGTAATTGTTTGTGGACTCGTGGTAATTGGGAAACTTTGACCATTAACAACCAATGAGCCTGTTTCTGGTGCATTTGAATAGGTTACAATAACATCTTGTGAGTAGGTGTTATCAACAACATTACAGGTTGTTTGTTGGGTGCCAGCAATAACATTCTCTATTGTTGTAAAATTATCGAATGGTACAAACTGTACAAGAGTGGCTTTAGGTTCTGAGTTTATATCGTTTAGATTGGGATTGTTAGGTGCATTATTTCCAGCACCTGAAGAAGCGCCTCTCCCTCTGATATGAATACTATTAACATCATGAATACCATCGCTATAAAGTTGTACTCGTAAAGCTTCAGCATATATAGGCACTTGTTGATTTCCTCCCCATTGAAAAGTACCTCCACTTATCCAGCCTCCTTGACCTTCATCTATAGTTATCCAATTGCCCTCTCTTAAGTAACTGACTCTCCACATAGTATATTCTTGAGATTGTCCACTGTACGAACCACCAATAGTAACGTAATTCACAAATTTAGGGTTGGGCCAATCCACACGCCAAAAGAAGCCATCATCTACATCTACTTGTCCTTGATTATATTGATATTTTACACCATATTCAGCATATTGAGAAAAGGTTTTGTATTCGCCAGTTAAAGGCTCATATAAAATTTCGTAAGGAGTGCCACGACCTTGTTCCATACCAGGACCTGTAAACCCAGAATTAACTGCAGAAGGTAGAAGTGCTAAATTACTCATAGGGTTAGGATTGTTCTCAATACCAGTAATATCGGAATCCAATTGATTTATCCATTCTTCTATTAAAGCGACTCCTGAGTCATCAATTTCTAATTTAGATAAAGGAGGCATCATAATAGCTTGATTAACACTATTAATCTTATGATAAAGTATCGATTTTGAAGCATCACCTGGATATATTATTTTTTCATCCGGATCAATCTCTAATGGACTTAAAATCCCTGTAGATAAAATACCTGTAGCTTCAAGGCTGTTGTAATAACGTAAATCGAAACTGGTTCTTAAAGGATTATCCAATCTGTGACAATATGCACAGTTTAAATCTAAATACGACCTTGCTCTATCTTCTAATGAAGCCTGAGAATCATCTATTCTTTTATTAGTTATGATGGCTTCTGTGTCTGCATCTGTTATGGTTTGGTCTAAAATCCCTAAATGACTTAAAGTTACTAACTGATTTCTTTCTAAACCAGTTGTATTATACGTATAATCGGTATTTAAGTATCTGGTTTTAAGACCTAAGTTACCATTATTAGCCTCATTATGACAGGATACACATTCTAAATTTGATGGAAAATGCCACATTTGTGTTCTTGTACCTCCTGAATTATTGGTAGAAATGGTAACAGGTTCATTTAAACTTGTGGTTTGTAATACAGCATCCGTTTGTGCATCATTCCAATTATAGGTTAAATAATACCATCCTCCATGTCTATCGGCAATAGAAAAACGAGTTTCAATTTTTTTAGTAATAGAGGGATCGTTATCATCAATTTGCAAATCGAATTGTTTAATGATTACGGTTCCTGGTGGAAATTCCCAATCGTTATATTCAGAATATTTTATTTGTTCACTAGTTCCGCTATGTACACCATCGTTATTTGGTACAGCAATCCAACGTCTTTTTAATGCGCCATCAGACCAAAATGACTCATATAACTCATATGGCACAATACCTGGTTTTACATCTAGGGTTGTCATGTTAGTAAAAACCTCTGTATCTGAAAGTAATTGTGGCATGGGAGCATAGCCATTATCGACGCCTTCAATAAGTTTATGTATGTTTCTGTTGTTACCATGTCTTAGCAAATACAGTTCTCCATCTTTATCTTCACCAAAGGAAATTACATTTTGTAAACTAGAGACTTGTTCGTAATCTCCAGTAAGCGTATTTACCGTAAAAATTCCATTTCTAGAATAATCGGCACAGACATATACCCCATATAAATCAGGAATTTCTGTTCCTCTGTATACATAGCCGCCAGCTAAAGCCCTTGCGTCATTTCTTGAAAATTCTGTTAAAGGTTCTTCGTGTGGCATTCCGTCTAACATGGAAGCACAACTGGTATTTCTGTACCCAAATCCTTCATATATAGGCCATCCGTAATTTGCACCTTTTTTTAGGATATTCACCTCTTCATGTGAGCTTAAGCCAACGTCACCAATGTAAAATTCACCTGTAACACGGTCTTTAGACATTCTAAAAGGATTTCTTAATCCTACGCTGTAATATTCTTCATAGCGTGAACCATCTGGACTTAAAAAAGGATTGTCGTTAGGAATCCAATAATTAATTCCTGAAGATTCACCAACATATCCAACATCTTGTTTTTTTCTAATTGGCGCATGGCTTTTAGTAGGATCTTTATCTACGTCTATTCTTAAAGCGCCTCCATTAAAATTGTCCGTAATATCTTGAGCACGCCTCCAAGAAGCCTGATCTCCAATAGTTAAATATAGAAATCCATCATCACCAAAATCCATTCCACCACCATAATGGGTAGTACCATACATTCTTACATCAAACAAATTAAGCCTAGAGCCAGGAATAAAAGTTAAATTTGTAGGATCGACCTCAAAACGCTCTAAAATTAATGAGTTTCCTTGGTATTCATTTCTTGTGCCTTCGCTCCAAGTACAACCCTGACCAGTATGTGTTCCTGGCCTTGGTTCATCTTCACTATTCCAATTTTCTGAAGTATAATAAACGTAAATATAATTTTTAGCATTTGCGGCAGCATTAAAATCCGGATGTAATGCTAGGCCCAAAAAACCACCATCGTGAACCACTCCTACATCTTCGTTTAAATCTAACAATACGGTTTTTGTTGTTGTGGTTTCGTCATCGTCAAACCAATAGATAACTCCATCGAGTTGTGCTAATATAATGCGATTTTGATTGGGTACCGCTTTATAAACTATTGGAGAGTTAAATGTTAAATTTGGGTAGGCAACTCTATGCGTTAAAGACAAGTCAATATTAGCTTCATCTGGAAATTTTAAATCTGCATACGGACCAATAGTGCCATGATCCTGTAGTGTTAATCCTGGACCTTGACCATTAAAATAAGGGAATGCACCAAATAATAACAATGATGCAATTATAATGAGTGTGGATCTAATTTTGAATGATTTGGACTGAATATAAGATGGGATTTGCCCAAACCATTTCTTAGTGAAATGATTTTTCATTGAATAGGTCTAATAATTAATAGCATAGTAAACGTAACTATTAATTTACTTAAACCTTTAAAAACTCCGTTGTACGGATTATTAAATCGTCGAACTTAAACATAACATTAAGAGATAGTTATGTGTAAAAAAAAATCAATTCAGATCTAAATCTATGTTTTTAACTAAAATGGTATACTTTAAACGTTTATCTATAATAACTTTGACTCGTTCCTTTAGTACAGGCACAATTACTAGCGCCTTGTAAAAAGTCTAAACCGATTGTTATCATATGTGTCCCTGAATTAAAACCGGATAGATCATTCATTGTTAATTGATACGAATACGCAAAAAAGAACTGATTAAAAGTAATACCTGCCATTGGCCCTAAATTTAGTGGCTTAAAGAATTGGTCGTTTAAGAAACGGTAAGAACCTCCCACAAAATAGTAATCTCCTTTTCTATTAAATTTTCTGTATTTAAAGTTTAAATCTGTACTAGAACGTCTATCACTATCAAACATTTGTACAAACACAGATGGTTCAAATTCAACATCTTTATTATGACGGTTTTTTATCACTAATCCAGTATATAACTGATAATTTAATAGACGGCTAGGTTCTAAGCCAGTGTATGGGTCTAAATCTTTTTTTAGAATATTATTGGCATTAAAACTTAAGAAAAATGCTTTCCAACGGTATAAAATTCCGGCATCAAAATTATTATTAGAAACAGATCTATCATCTGTAATTGTTGGATCGAGGATTGGAATGTCGTAGGTAGTATTAAAATTTTCAATATCAATTCTAAAACTATTAATGTTATACGACAATCCAAATGATACAAACTGTTTCGTTTTATAATCTAAAGTTAAATGGTGCGCAAAAGAAAACTTAACACCTTTTTGACGTGTATTTCCATTCTTGTCATTGTAGGCAGATATTCCTATTCCTGAGCGGTCTGCCATTCTAAAATCGGCATACACGGATTGATTATCCGGAGCATCTTTGATACCAACCCATTGTGTTAAACCATTAGCTCTAATTTTTAGGTTATCTCCAATTCCTGCATACGTAGGAGATACCACAAAATCGTTATCTGCCAAATACTGCGTCCAAACAGGTAAGTTTAATTCTTGGCCATAACTTTGTACGAAGACCAAAAAAAGAATATATAGTGTGAATTTTTTCATAATGTTATCTTTCTAAGTGTTATGGCTATTATCTGTAAAGTGTAAAGTGTCCGACAAATTCTTTATCGTGTATGGAATCATTTGTTTTTACAACAAACCAATAATCACCGGTTGGTAAATCTTTCCCCATATACTTTCCGTCCCAAGCTTCACCAACTCTATATGTCGCTACTTTACGACCATAGCGATCAAAAATATCGAAGGTGAGATTTGGGTAATTTTCTATACATCCTGGTGACCACGTATCAAATTTCCCATCACCATTTGGTGTAAACCAATTAGGGATACAGATATCTTGAAATACTAACTCTACCTCAACGGTTGCAAAACAGCCGCTACTATCTGTAACTGTTATAGTGTATAAGCCTGACTCGTAAATAATGAATGTGTTTTCGCTACCGTAATCTTCATCGTTTATAGTGTACTGGTAATCACCAGAACCACCTTCAGCATTCGCTATAAATTCATTGAGTTCGCCTTCTTCAAGTGATAACGTCACAGGATCAGAGGCTACAATGTTAAAAAAGTCGGTTTGTTGAATACACGTATTAGAGTGTTGCACTTCTATGTAATGGTCTGTACCTACTGGGACATTATAGAAGATATTGCTTTGTTGAAATGGTCCTCCGTTTAATGAATAATCTAGTTGCGTTAGATCTTCAATTGAAGCATCAACTGTAACGGTTACGATATTTCCTTGTTGGTTATCTTCACAGATATATTCAATAGTTACTTCTGGCAGAATACTTACGGATTCTGGAAAAGTAATATTCCATTCAGACTCACAGCCTTCAGCATCTCTAACAAAAACCGTATGGTCTCCACCTTCTAAATTAGAGAAATCAAATTCTGTTTGTATCGCACTTCCTGTAGTGTAAACACCATTATAATCATCTAAACCTACACTGTAAGGAAGTGTACCTCCTGAAATGTCTATACTAAATTCGCCATTAACATCTCCAGCACACACTTCAGGAATAAATGAATCTGCAACGATACTTAGGATTACAGGTGAAGGTTCTGTAATTGTAAAATCGAAAGTTAGATAACAACCTAATTCATCTTGTACTATAATAGTGTAATCATCTGGCATTAAATTCTCAAAAGTGTTCGTTTCAAAAAATTGATTGAGTTGTGGTGAAATAGCATACTTTATAATTCCTGTACCTCCTGTAGCTGAAATTTCAACAGACCCATTATTGCTACCAGCACAACTTACATTATTAACAACGATTGAAGCATCTAATGGATCGTCTGGTTCTGTTATACTAATTGGAGCAGATGTCGCAGTACAATCACCACTTTCTACTAAAACGACATAGTCACCGGCATAAAGTTCTGTAAAATAACCAGGACTATTTTCTGTAGCGATGACTGCATTACCTAAATCATCTTGTAAGGTGTATGTGTAGTTTCCTAATCCACCAATTGCCGTTGCTAAAATAGAACCGTTGTTGTCACCAGCACAATTAATAGTTGGGTTAGTAGATTCTAAGGTTACTTCTAAAGTAGGTAATGGATCTACAGTGATTTCATTCGAAACATTAGTTACACAACCGTTGGCATCTCTTACGTAATAAGAGTACGTTCCGTCTGGCACCGAAAATGTCGTTGATGTTGCAAAAGTTCCAAGTATTGGAGTAAAAGAAGCATTATCACTATATGCGTAGAGTCCAGTCCCTCCCGTTGCACTTAATGTTAAGGTAGATTCTGTTAAACAGGTTTGTGTTGTTGTTCTCACTAAACTCGCCTCAACTGGTGTAGGCTCTGTAATCTCAATATTCTCAGAAATCAGGTCACAATCATAACCATCTGTAATTCTTACAAAATAAGTTCCAGGACCTAAATTTTCAAATACATTAGATGTTTGAGGACCAGAAACACTTGGTGTTGGAGATACGGTATTTAATGTATAAGTATAATTAGAACCCTGACCACCAGTAACATTTGTAATTGTAATACTAGCATCCCGATCACCAAAACATGCTAAAACATTTGCACTAGGTGTAAACGTCGCTGCAATTGGAGTAGGAGTTTCTAACGTCATAGTTTCTGACACAATACAACCACCTGAATCTCTAACATTTACAGTGTATGTGCCTGCAGATAACCCAGTAAATGCTCCATTTGAAGAATAAGCTACTGTAGTAGCACCTGTTAGTTCATATTCATAATCTCCCCAACCACCTGAAGCGATTGCTGTAATAGTTCCTTCACTGTCATTACATGTTACGTTTGAAGTTTCAGACGCATCAAGGGTTAAAGCTTCTAATGGTGATGTTATAATTACACTAGATGTAGCTGAACAGAAAGGAATATCAGTTTCAGTTATTATTACTGAAAATGTTCCAGCTTCCATTCCTGTTACTATTTCAGGATTTGTAGCTGTGTGTGCATTAACAAGACCTGTTACAGACGCACCAGAACTATCAAATACTTCATAAGTATAGGCTCCGGAATAATCTTCAATATTTATTTCAAACGATCCAGAGTTATCACCAAAACACGTGATTGTATTTGGAGTTACTGTAAACGATGGCAGAACGGCTTGAGATACCGAAATCGTAACGTCTTCAGAACATAAAGTTACTGTATCTGTTACCGTAATTGTATACGATCCTGAAGGTACTCCAGCAAACACATTTCCTGATAGGCTAACAGAAGCCGGACTAGGCGCAATGCTATACCCATAAGATCCAGAACCTCCAAATCCCGTAATTGTAATTTCACCATCATCATCATTACAAGAAGGTGATGCTGTAACTTCTGGCGTTATAGCCAAAGGAGGAACAACATCTATCGATACACTATTACCACAACCATTTACATCTTGTATGTCTACGGTATGAGTTCCTGAATATAAATTTGAAAGTGTAAATGGAAAAGTACGTGTTTCAAATGCACCTCCGTTAATACTTACACTATATGGAGGCATACCAGGAGTATCTAAAGTAACATCAATTTCATATGCTCCTTCTGCAACTGTACATTGATTGGTTAAACTTGCAGAAATTACTGGAGTTGGGTCATTATTTAAAACTTGAACAGCACTTGTGACAATACAGTTATAAGCATCTTTGACGTGAACATAATAACTACCAGCATCTCTATTAAAGGTGCTCGAACTATTCCAATTTGTATCAGTTGCCAATGGAGTAGTAGGTGTTGTTGTAATTTGATATAAGTATGGAGGTGTACCGTTGGATCCGATAGCACTGATAATTCCAGAATTAGGATTACAATTTGCATTTTGATCAATCGTTACGTCTAATTCTAAAAGAAAAGCAGATTCTGTAATATTAAAAGGTACAGTAACCACACCACAACCTGCATTTGGACCTGAAGTTTCTGTAATTGAAACAAAATAGTTTCCAAATGGTAATGGTCCTAATTCTGAAACGTTTAATGCACCATTTGCAGGCACAGATCCTGAACCCGTCATACCTGTTGATGTTAAGCTTAATGAATCAAAAATCTCATAATTTACAGAAACAGCACTACCATAAACACTATTAACTGTAAAAGATACATTACCGTCAGCATTTCCTGTACACGTAATATTTTGAGCACTAACAGCTGTTGCGGTTAATGTTGAATTCGTAGGAATAGGAACCGTTGCTGGCTCATAATAGCTACAGTTTGTAGATTGATCATAAACTATAAACGTATATAATACTCCTGGTATTAATCCGGTAAAGGTTGCTGATTCGCTTCCTACAGAGTCCTCTGCTAACCATGTTCCTGTTGGGTAAACAGAACTAGGACCTTCATAAATACTAAAGAAAAATGGTCCTGCACTTGTAAGAGATGAACCAATGCTTACTTCAGCTTCACCTCCAGTAGAACAATCTACCGTAGCTGTTACATCGATGTCTAAATCTGTTGGAGGTGATGCTACCAGAACATCCTGAACTATAACGGAACAACCATTGGCATCAACCACATTAATTTGATACAACCCGAAATCAACAACATCAAAACTCACCGATGTTGAACCTATATTATTAAGTTCTGAATTTGCGTATCCATTTGTTCCCGTAACGAAATAGTTATATGGAGCTGTACCACCAACTACTGAATTTACAATAACAGACCCTTGAGATACACCTCCGGCACCACAAGTAATATCAATAGCGTCATAATCCACTATTATAGCATCTGGCTCATTAATTGTTACTGTTTCTGTTGCTGTACACATTTTAGAATCCGTAAGCGTTACAGTATAGTTACCTGCAGTTAAACCAGAGGTTTGTGTACCATAATCCATACCTGTGGTAGTATTGGTAACATTAATTTCAAAAGGCGGTGTACCTACAGAAGTATCAATAGTTACATCGATGGCTCCATTAGTATCACCATTACATAAAATAGGTTCTGATAGCGTTACTAAGCTTAAGGCTGGTAACGATAATGGATTTATGACGATTTCTGAAGACTCAGCGGTACAACCATTGGCATCGGTAATCTGAAACTGATAAGTTCCTGCCGTTCCCGTAGTGTATGTAAAAGGTGTTCCTGTTGTGCCTAAATTTGAATATGTAGCACCGTTAATAGAAACAGCATAAGTATAAGGTGCTGGACCTGAAATCGTACCAGTAATCACGGCATCAGGTGATGTTGTACAATCTAACCCTTCAGTTAATACCACAGATAAGGTTGGAGTAGGGATAGGGTCTATGGTATAAGTCTCACTATACACACAATCATTTTCATCCTTAACTTGAAAGGTGTATGTTCCCGGTTCTAAATCGGAAAAATCTGTTTCTGTCTGATACCCTGTTGCGGCCGAAGCAGGCGCTGTAATTTGATATTCTAATGTTCCTGTACCACCTGTAGTACCAATAATAGATATCGTTGAGGTATTGGTAGGACAAGTGATAGGTGAATTATCAAAGGTTAAATCCGTTGGTGGATTTAATGCTTCAATTGTAATTTGATTCATGGCAGAAGAACATCCACTGGCATCTTTTACGATTACAGTATAGTTTCCTTCAGTTAAGTTATTAAACGTATTACCTGTTTGAAACGTTACTCCATCAATACTATATGTATAAGGTGCATCACCACCAGTAACATCTGTAACAATAATAGTTCCGTCTGATAAACACGTAAAAGGGGCAGCTAATTCAGCCGTTCCTGTAATAGCTGTTGCAGAACTAATTGTAACGGTCTGAGGAATAGTTTCACAAACATCAGGACCTGAGGTGTATTGTAAAATCACATCGTAGTTTCCAACTGCTAATCCTGTAAATACATTAGAATTTACAAATGTCGTACCACCATCAATACTATATTCAATGCTGCTACCATTGGCATTGGTGACATCAATTGATAAAGAGCCCGAATCACTGGCATCTGCACAAGCAATATCAGTAATGTCCACAGTAAACTCAGGACTAGAAATGGCATCTACAGCAATTGTAACCTCTGCGCTACAGTTATTAGAATCTGTAACTGTAATATTATAGTCACCAGCTGCTGTTACAACAATTTCTGGCACAGACTGAAAATCAACAGATCCGTTTACGAAATAAAAATAGGGTGGTGTACCTCCTTCAGGATAAACGGTAATTTCACCATCAGTACAATTTAATGGGTTTGTTAAAGCAACAGTTACTGTTAATAATGGAGGCTCAGTTATAGTAATAGATTCAGTAAATGTACAGCCATTTTCAGAAGTTATAGTGGCTGTATACGTTCCTGGATTTAAGTTTTGAAAAGTATGTGTATTATCTACTACAGGCCCAACGCTATTTACTAAACTTCCTCCTTGAGAAAGTGAAAATGAATATTGTGGATCTATATCATTGGCCGCCAAATGAATTGTTCCTTTATCACCATGACATAAAGGTTGAGTTACAATTGTAGACCCAGTAAACGCTCTATCTCTAATTTGAACATCTGGCACTGTAAAAACACAAGGGTTTGTAGTCACTCCAACTTGTCTAATATAAGCCGTATAAATCCCTGCCGTATCTATAGAAAATACATTACTATCTTGAAATGTAACACCATCTAAACTGTATTCATATCCAGAAGGTACTCCATTTACTGTGATACTTCCGTTTGTAGTACATATGATATCTGTGGCGTTTACAGTAGCGTTAAGAATGTTTTCATATATGTTGAAATAAAACTGCACAAAACAGCCTCCAGGATAATTAATAGTTAATCTATATTGGCCAGCTGTATCGGCAAGAAAATTAGCTCCAGTTTCTACTTCATTCCACGTACAAGACGCATCTTCATTAGCACAATCTGCATCGGTAACAGCCGAGCAGCTTGTTTCATCTAATTTTTCCCATATAACTGAGGTTGAATTGGCAATATTAGTCTCAATTAACCTTGAGTCATTAGCACCACATAAAAAGATATTTGGTAGTAATTTACCATCATTAGGGCAAGTTACAACCTCATCTGCGTACGGAATGACTGGGTTAGTGGTGTTTCCTCCAAAAATTTCCACATGAAATTCTTGAACAATAGATTGACAAGGTGCTACAGCAGTATTAAAAGAATAATAGGATCCTGTTTCCGTAACGGTAATAGTTTGTGTATCACCAATGACAGGTGTTCCTGTTGGACTCGTTGACCAAGCATAAGAATCATAACCATTGGCTGCGGTTAAATCCACACTTTCACCACATAAAACAATATCTTGAGAAAAAGTACAATTTAAATCGGCTAAAAAATTGGTTGCTTGAGGCGATAATAAGCAACCTGTATTGCTACTTAAACTTGGATCATCTGTAATATTAAAATTAGGATTATAATACCCATTATAACTTGCAAAAGCCTGGTTACTTATGATATTAGTACAGGCATCAACTAACAAATTACAAGACTCTACAACTTCAACTTCAATACGTATTTCGTAAACAGGATCATTTTCTTCTACTAAAGAATCATCGATAGCAAAGATAATCTCTCTAGTTGCTGGATTATAACTTGAAACAGACACACCAGGAGGTAACACTAAATCATCTGGATAATTAAAAATAATATTAACAGGTAGAATGTCTCTAATTTGAAAGCTTGTAGCGTGATCATTACCAGTATTCTGAAATCCAATGACGTAATTTAAAGACGATCCTAAACCAACATATTGATCACCAATATTATTACCAGTGTCATCTTCTACAATTTTAGTCAAGACAATGTTAGGTTCTATAATTTCTACTGCAAATGCAAAGAAATATGGAAAATAAGTATCACCACTTGTTTCTAACCGAATAGTACCAGAAGTAGCATCATTCGCAATAACTGTATTTCCTGGATTTGGAATAGCAATAACACCAGTATCAAATCCTAAAGTATTGGTACTATTAGGTACTCTATCATTAACAGGGGTAGCATCTAATTGTGTAACAGAACTATTGAAAAAATTTGACACAGGACGATCTGCTGTCGATAAACTTACTCCATTTAACCTTAAACGGTCTCCTAGAATAGGGCTATCTCCTTCTAAAGTTGCAAATGCAAAATTAGCTCTTACAGGAGCAGGAGCAGGCACTGTTCTAAAACCATCTACAGGAATATCTAATGTTGGGTTTCCACCAGCAACACTAATCGCACTAAAACCATCAAAACTAGTAATTGATTTACCAGGTAAAGTCGGATCTTCATAAACAACAAATAAAGACCAACCAGCCGATTGACCAGTACCATTATAGGGATTATAAGAAGCGGTTCTTCCTTCAGCTGATGACACATTAGCAACGGTGTAAGTTCCTAAGTCAGCACCAGAACCAAAACTAGTAACAATAGAGGTCACATCGGCAAAACACGCATAAGAAAAGCTATCACCACCATCTACGGTATTACTTCCTGCTTCATAAATAATTGTCCCATCAATATCATTATAACCACCAGAAGGCCCTTTAAATTTTACTTCGGTTATAGGAGCATCTCCAGGATTTACCGCTCCCCAATATAAACCTGCATATATAATTCTATAACAATTAGGATTTGGTATGGTTAAGTCTGCACTTGAAGAACTAAAGGTAGAACCATCGGAATCAATATCAATATAGGTCATATCAACTTGATGGTTATAAACCCAATTATTATTAAAAGGCTCGTTATTTGGTCCGAGAATGTTATTTCCAATTAGGACGATATCTCCTTTTAAATCCTCATTAAATCGCGGGTTAAAGGGTTGGTAGTTTTGAGCAAATGTCAGTTGTCCTAAAAGAAGTGTTAGGGCAATTAAGGCTATTCTAGAAAAAGTAGGTTTTTTCATGATACTTTATTTTAGTTTATCACTTTAATCTTGGGGCAAAAACTAAAGTGAAAGGTGGCTTAACTATTATTGGTTTTCTATTTTTACTATTGTCATTTTTCCATTATAAGGTCTATTTCCTTTGGTTTCTAAGGCTCTATTAGCACTTGAAATATCATCAACTTTATCATAATAGATGTAATACTTACTCGTATTTACATCGTGAAAGAAATCAACATTAGTTCTTCCAGATGCGATAACTTTTCTTAAAAATTCATCTCTACTTTTTACGTCACTGTGGACCGCAATGATTAGGTAGAAACCACTTTTAACATGACTGATGTTTTTTAATATTTTAATACTATTACCTTGAGCTTCTCCAAAATCAAAATCTTCAGCTTTATAAGGAGTTTCGGCTAATGCTGTAGTTTCCTTTAATTTTTTTAATCGAGCTCTATCTTGGCTATATCTATCATCTTCGTTATTAAAAGCTGCGCGCTTAATACGTCTTCTTTTCTCAAATTCAGTGGCCACTTTAATCGCTTCTAGCTTCAGATCTAATTTAGATTTGGCTTCATTGGCTTTTAACTGTTCTGATTGTAATCTGTTAATTTCTTTTTTGTAGAATAATGTCACTTCATCTAAGGCTAATTCCTTTATAGCTGCACGCTCTTCATATATTGCTTTTAGTTCTTCAATTTTTTCGCTACGTGTTTTTATCACAGCATCTAAATCTGCTTTAATAGCTCTAAGTTTATTGTTTTCAGCTGTAACACTTTTAAATGGTTTTGGCTGTACTACAATCCCTTGATCACTTAAATCATTCTCTTCCTTCATATCCTTTAGATCCTGATCCTTAATAGCAACAATGTCATCGAATTGCTTTAATAATTCATTTTGAACAGCTTTAGACGCTTCCGTTGCTTTAGATATGGTTTGCATCGATACTGCGAGCGCATCCTTTGGATTTGCAATAGCATCTACATTAGCTTCTTTTTCTTCTTGAGCTTTTTGTTCCGCTAATAGTTTGGCTTGAGCAGCAGCTTCTTCTTGAGCTTTTTGTTCTGCTAATAGTTTAGCTTGAGCAGCAGCTTCCTCTTGAGCTTTTTGTTCCGCTAATAGTTTGGCTTGAGCAGCAGCTTCTTCTTGAGCTTTTTGTTCTGCTAATAGTTTAGCTTGAGCAGCAGCTTCCTCTTGAGCTTTTTGTTCCGCTAATAGTTTGGCTTGAGCAGCAGCTTCTTCTTGAGCTTTTTGTTCTGCTAATAGTTTAGCTTGAGCAGCAGCTTCCTCTTGAGCTTTTTGTTCCGTTAATAGTTTGGCTTGAGCAGCAGCTTCTTCTTGAGCTTTTTGTTCTGCTAATAGTTTAGCTTGAGCAGCAGCTTCTTCTTTAGCTTTTTGTTCCGCTAATAGTTTAGCTTGAGCAGCAGCTTCTTCTTTAGCTTTTTGTTCTGCTAATAGTTTAGCTTGAGCAGCAGCTTCTTCTTTAGCTTTTTGTTCTGCTAATAGTTTAGCTTGAGCAGCGGCTTCTTCTTGAGCTTTTTGTTCTGCTAATAGTTTAGCTTGAGCAGCAGCTTCTTCTTTAGCTTTTTGTTCCGCTAATAGTTTAGCTTGAGCAGCAGCTTCTTCTTTAGCTTTTTGTTCTGCTAATAGTTTAGCTTGAGCAGCAGCTTCTTCTTTAGCTTTTTGTTCTGCTAATAGTTTAGCTTGAGCAGCGGCTTCTTCTTGAGCTTTTTGTTCTGCCTGAATTTTAGCTCTCATTTCTGCACGTTGTGCTGCTATTCGTTCTGCTTCTTCCTTTTCAGCCTTGGCTTTTGCTTCTGCCAATGCTTTTGTTTTTTGAGCTTCGATACGTTTTGCTTCAGCTTCCTGTTGTTGCTGTAATACTAGTTCTTCTTGTTCTACTTTGCGTTGAGCTTCTGCATCTGCTTTTGCTTTGGCATCAATAACTGATTTACGACTTGCTACAGTTGACTTGGGTGTTTTAGTTACGCGACGTCTTCTGTTTTTATTTGTAGATAGAATACCTGTTACTTCGTCTGCACGACTGTAATCGTAATAATTATTATTTTTAAATCTATAGGCTAAAGAAATTTCATGAGAAGGTCCATAATTGCTTAAGTCACCAAAAGCAGTTTCATAATTATATTCAATAGCGATTTGCGTAGTTATATTCAATCCAATGCCACCAGAAACACCATAAAGTGTATTGTAACCTACTTGTCCCCAAATTCCTTTAGGCACTGTTACCATGGCAACACCAGAAATAATAGTTTCTTCTTTTTGAAATTCTGAACGTAATAATCCAGTAAATTTACTTTCATCAAAAAAACCTCTACTAGACATGTAACCTGTATACATAACATGAGCTTGAACACTTTGTTGAGGATTATCTTCTATAAGTGCAGACGATTCTAGATTATATAAAGCTAAATTGTTTATAGAAACACCAAAATCTAAAAACTCAGTACCATAATTGATACCTGGATTAATTGTTATTAGAAAATTTTCGGGTACATTTTGTAAAGATGGATCATTAAAATTGGTGACTACATTTCCTGTATTGATACCACTTTTATAAGCACCTATGTTAAGTCCGAAAGTAAGATTACTGTCGTATCCTAATGTTGCATTATATGCAAAATTCAAAATACCACCAAAGGTGGTGAGTACTCCATAATTCTGCTGAAACAATCCTAAGCCGGCTCCAATGTTTTCACCAAATCGTCCTGAATAACTAGCCAAATAGGTGAGAGGTGCGTTTTCAAACTGTACCCATTCTCTTTTATTATAGAAACTTATATATTTGGTTTGCTCTCGCACAAAGCTAAAAGTTGGGTTAATGGTATAACGATTAAAGGTCAACGAATTTCGAGTTGGTATAGCAAGTGAAACCACTCCGTCATCTTCTTGAGCGTAGAATGTCTGTACAGAACAGAAACATAATATAAGAAGTAAGAATAGTCCTTTCATGTTATTTCACTACGGTTATAGAACCTTTTTTTGTTTCATTATCAGATGTGGTTATGATATAATAATACACCTGGTTAATACTTGTTAGTTTTAAATCGTTTTCTGGCCAATTATTTAAGTAATCTTTAGTCTGTAAAACTATTTTTCCTTGATTATTCATTATAATCACTTCCGTATCCGTACCACTTACATAAGCTGTTGGTATAATCCATGTATCATTGATACTATCACCATTAGGGCTGATAAGATTAGGAATAGCTTCAACATCTGGAAAAAGATCGAGCTCTTCTTCAATGGTAAAACCATATTCAACCGTTGCAGCGCATCCTGTTGTTTGTGTTATACTTACGGTATAATCACCAAATTCCGTAGCTTCAAATGAAGCCTCTGTAGCACTTGCAATTATATTACCGTTTAAATACCATATGAATTCAGGATTTAATGCTGTGGTCGTTACCGTTACCCATAAAGAGTCTTCAGCAGACATCTCATTGTATTCTGGAACATCAATAGAACTATCAAATAATTCACTTACTAGATCAATAGAACCAGAAGCTACACATTCACCTAAATCAACTTGAACTGAAAAAGTACCAGATTCGTCAGTTAGGTACATTTGACTTGTGGCATCTGGAATAATATTACCATCCTTATACCACTGATAAGAAATGCCGCCAATGGTACTTAAGGTGGTAAGACCTTGTTCTGGGCAATACGGATTTCCTAAACTCGATACTATTGTGGCATTGGCTTCACCAGATACGGCTTCACTAATAGTAACACGATTAGAAAAAGAATTGGAAGTACAAGTACCATAATTTGTTCTTACAAAATAAGTCCCTTCTGTATTTACGGCTAAGGTCGGACCATCGGCAACAAAATCGGAAGTCGTAGGTCCTGTTTCCTTGTACCATTTATAAGTAAGACTTGGATACTGAAGTGGTGAATCGTTGGTACCATTCCCTGGATTATCAATAGATAATAAGTAACTGCCTCCTAAGCAATACGCTCCTGTAGACACTAGGTTGTTAATGGTAAAAGGAGAATCTTGAATTTTATAATATGCTGCAAAAGGAACCGATTTTGAACTCGTTGCTATAGGCGCACTACTTTTAATTCGAATGCGGTAGTTTTCACCAGCTGTGGTTTCTGGAATAGAAAAAGAAATCGTAGCAGGCGAAACGGTTACTGATCCTGCTGCAGTAGTGTGTATAACGGTAGGGTCAGCAAAATCACCGTCAGCATCAGACATTTCAATGGTAAATTGATTAGAGGCGTCTAAAGCAGATTCTGGTGAAAAAATAAAAGTGGCATTATAAGTGTTGAAGGATTCACTAGCACAGGCTTGCGAAAATCCTAAGTTTGGCGCACCAATTACTACTTGCGCGTTAGCTCGCTGCGCTATAATAGCGAGGCAAAAGCAAATTCCGTAAAAGAAATGGGTTAGGTAAGTAGGTTTAAGCATTGGTTTGGGAATTGTAGTTTTAGTCTATAAGCGGTTTAGGGTTAAATTAATGATTTACATAGTGTAGACTCATATATGAGTTTTATAGCGTTTTTGAGATTCAAATTAATCTTCCTCTTCATCGTCAAACAAGTCATTGGAAGCAATAATTTTATTGATTCTTAATCTAAAATCTGGATTCCTGGCGTTATCAGAGGCGATAAAGGTTTCGTGATCTGGACCTTTAGAATAGACATTATTGAAAGCTCTACTACCATACCAACTTTCTAAATCATCGTTATTAGACGAATATTCCTTAAAAATGTTGCCTTTACAATTATTAAAATAAGATTGCGTAATCTTAATCTTTTCTAAGTTTTCACTATTAATAGTAATGCGTTCATCTAAAATTACTGCTGGCTTAAATCCAGAAATCACACTTTTATTAATATGAAAAGATACATCTGGACCAATAGAAATTGCTTCTTGTACCAAACCAACACTGATATCAGATTTTAAATCTTTACTAATGTTAACTAGCGTTAGGTTTTCTGCATCAACAAAAGTTTGTTTTTTGGATGTATCTGCATTTTCTTTTAAATCGTAAGACTGAACAGACATGCACCGAGAACCATCAGCACTTGAGATGTATGGTGATCTAATTGCTAAAGCATTTTCTATACGACACTGCGTACCTGTATTAAAATTATAATCATTATATTTAGATCTATAGGAAACGGTCTTCGTTAAATTCACTTCGCCACCTAAAACATTAAAAGAATGGCCTTCGCTATAACTCACCATTACATTACTAATAGCCGTTTTATTGCCGACACCAGCAAGAGTTAAGCCGCTAAAATTTTCAAATCCTTTTGTTTTCTTACCTGCGTATTCAATTCTCACATAATCCAATATACCAGAGTCGCTTTCAATGTTATCTCCACCATAGCTAATGCTTTCTGTTGATGATGGGTTTAAACCATAATTAAGCGATGCTACTTTACCAAATACATTTATAGGTGCATCACCAAGCAAAAATAAGCCTCCCCAATCACCAGGTTTTTTATCCGTTCTATTAGATGTAAAAACAATTGGATCTGTTGAATTTCCCTCAGCAATGAGTTTAGATCCATTGGCTACAATTAAAGATCCTTTACTTTTGTGATCTCCTAATATAACCGTTCCTGGCTCTATAGTTAATGTTGTACTATCTGTGACAAAAACTTCACCTAATAAAAGATAGGTGTTCCTTTTAGTCAAAGTCATATCTTCTGAAATGTTTCCAGATAAAATTTGTGTTGGTTCTTCGTAGTTAGCCTTGTTAGGCTGAAAGTCTGTCCAAGAGTCTAACCAGTTATTGTAACCTATAATTCCTTTTTCTTGTTGAGCAAATAAATTACCAAACACCAAAAGAAATAAAAGTGAAGAAAGTGTAATTTTTTTCATAGTAGGTAAATTTAAAGGGGTCTATTCTTACAATTAATATCAAACATATAAATATATTCCACGAAACACAAATAATATCGACAAAATACTACATATATTAAAATATATAGGAATTGTACTACAGATTATTCCTATTAAACGTCAAAATTAGAACATTAAGCCGAATCTACAAGTGCTAATTAAAAGAAAAATAATGGACTAAAAAAAACCTTGACTTTTTGGGGTCAAGGTTCTAAAACACATTTAATAATTAAAAAAACTAACTAATCTTTTTTGAAATCGTCGTAGGTATGTAATGCTTTTAAAGTGGATTCGTAAAAAAGAATTGCCGCAATTAAATCTGTAGTATCAGAGTAGGGTAGTATCTTTTTTTGAAATTCCATAGTGCTATCAAAATAAGAGGTAGAAGCATCTATATTATCTTCTAAAGCTTTCTTGTTATCTTTTGTATCTGGAATCCCGAGATTTTCCATAGTAACTCCCGGTTTTGTAGCAAACGCGATATTTGGAAGGATATTTACTATAACTTCAATTCGTTCTATATAAAGGTCGAGGAGCTCGCCTTTTTTCATCCTTTTAAGGTCTTCTCGACTATGATATTTTGCGATGTTTACTTTACCACTAATAATACTTTGAGATTGCCCTTTTTTTTGAGCAAAACTCACACTGATCATTAGAAAAAATAAAGCACAAAATAAAGTAGATTTGGTTTTCATATTCACGCTATTTAATTAATCTTAGTTCCACAAATCTATACAATTTATTAAAGAAAACAACTTTATTTGAGCATTTTTCACTAAAGATTTTTGTATATGAAATACATATTTTAAGGTTAAACTGCATGTTTAGTGGATTAAACGCTAATAATACCGACGAAATACTTTTACCGTTTTCGGGAGTGTTTCACCTAAATATCATTGCTTTTTTGTAACAAAAGGGTGTCGATTTCTTTAAATATTAGGCCATTTTATAGGTTTAACGCTTCCTAATTAAACCCTAAATTTCTTACCGAATTTCAGTCTATAAAACCAATTTGATTTCTAATAAATTATGGACGCTAAATATCCCTATTTTCATATTGTTTTTTCTATTAAAAATAGTTTTATCAAAATCGCTTTAGATCCCTTGTGTTGAGACTCATTAATAAATCCCTGTGTCGCAGTTCATCGGAAATTTTGGTTTGTTTTTTCGGTTTATCGTAAAAATGATGCATTTATGTGATTTTTAAGGTATTACAATATAAAAGAGTCAATTTTGGTGAAACCCAAAAGCTTATCCCAATGAAAAACCTATTGACTTTAGTGTTCGTAATTGCTTTCTTAAATATATATACTAATGTGAAGGCACAAGAATCTAATACTATTTTAGATTTTAATAATCCTATTTATGATCGTGCCGAAGATCAATTAAGAAGCACGGATACGATTCCAGATTTTAGATCTAAAAAGAACAAACTAAAACTTACAGGTATCATTTACCAAAGTGATGGTGTTACACCTGCTAATGATGTCATTCTATTTATTGAACAACCCAATGAAAATGGTGAATTCGATTTGAGAAATACAGGTGAAGACCGTTACGTATTTCATAGGAGTTGGATTAAAACCGATGCTGACGGACGATATACATTTTACACTTTTGTACCTGGTGGAGATCGAAGATACAATCAATTGCAACAAATATTTCCTGTTATAAAAGCACCATCTTCCGAAGAATATGTTGTAGAGTCGTTTTTATTTGATGAAGATCCGTTATTAACAAAAACATGTAGAAAACGTATGACAAAGAAAGGAGATCCTACACGTATTCTGAAATTAAAAACTGAAGATGGGATTTTCGTTGCTGAACGCAATATAACATTAAAGCCAAATGGAACTCTGGCTAAAATTTAGTGAGAAGATCATAAACGAAAAAGCGTCCTATATATTATATGACGCTTTTTTTATACTATTTCTAGACCTCTAGGGTCGGAATCGATAATCTATAAATTAATAATGCAAAATTCTATATTAGGTTAGAAGCTGAAAGGCTTGATTGGCAATTTCTAATTCTTCATTAGTTGGAACGATTAGAATTTTAGTTCTTGAAGTTGCGGTGTTAATCTCTCTGATTGTTTTAGATCTAATTTCATTTTTAGCAATGTTAATATCAATACCAAAGTAATCCATATCCTCACAAACCAATTGTCGGATTACGCTTGAGTTTTCACCAATTCCGGCAGTAAAAACAATGGCATCTAAACCATTCATCGCAGCGGTGTATGCTCCGATATATTTTTTAATTCGGTAAGCATTCATGGACAAAGCTAACTGACAATCTTTGTTGCCACTTCCGGCTTCTCTTTCAATATCTCTTAAGTCTGAATAACCTGTTATACCAAGCATACCACTTTGTTTATTGACTAAATGATTTACTTCCTGAAGCGTATAACCCAATTTATCAACCAAATAAAAAATAATGGCATGATCTATATCTCCAACACGTGTTCCCATGATTAAACCATTAGAAGGTGTAAACCCTAAACTATGATCTACACTTTTTCCATTTATAGAAGCAGTCATGCTACAACCATTACCTAGATGAATAGTGATAATCTTAGAAGATTTTAAATTTAAGTACGCTAAAGCTTTTTCTGTAACATATTTATGACTCGTACCATGAAATCCATAAACCTGAATTTGCTCCTCGTTGTAAAGTTGATTTGGAAGCGCATATTTTTTTGCTTTCTCTGGTAAGGTCTGAAAAAATGCAGTATCAAAAATAGCCACTTGTTTAGCCTTCGGAAAAAGTTGTTCTGCCACTATGATACCTTGAAGATTATTAGGATTATGTAAAGGTGCCAAAGAACTATAGGCTTTTATATCTTGCTTTACAGTATCTGTAATTAATTTAGGGTCTGAAAACGAATTACCACCATGCACTACACGATGTCCTATGATCTCAATTTCATCGGTGTTTTTTATGACGCCCAGCTCAGGATCGAGCAATAAATCTTCAATCTTTTTAAGCCCTTCCTTATAATCTTTTATATGTTCTACATGCTTAAGATCTATCTGCTTAGTTTTATAATTAAGTATGGCATCCTCTGCACCAATACGTTCTACCAAACCACTACAAATTAAGGTTTCAGAAGGCATTTCAATAAGTTGAAATTTTATAGAAGAGCTTCCTGAGTTTATGACTAATATGTTCATTCTAATTCAATTTTAAAGTCCTTGTGCTTGGATTACGGTAACAATAACAGTGTTAAAAATATCATCTGTTGTACAACCACGACTTAAATCGTTTACTGGTTTATTTAACCCTTGTATTATGGGGCCAATGGCTAAGGCCTTCGTTTCGCGTTGTACAGCTTTGTACGTATTGTTCCCTGTGTTGAGATCAGGAAAAATAAATACATTTGCTTGTCCGGCAACTTCCGAATCTGGTAGTTTGGTTTTTCCTACTTTTATATCCACAGCTGCATCATATTGAATAGGACCTTCCACTTTTAAATCTGGACGCTTAGATTTAATGATATCTGTTGCTTTTCGTACGCGTTCTACATCTTCTCCAACTCCAGACGAACCCGAAGAATAAGATAACATAGCTACTTTAGGATCTATTCCAAAGGCTGTACTCGTTGCTGCTGAAGAAATTGCAATTTCGGCTAATTGCTCGGAATTTGGATTGGGATTAATAGCACAATCTCCGTACACTGACACACGGTCTTCTAAACACATAAAAAATATAGACGACACAATGGAGGTTTCTGGACGTGTTTTTATAAACTGAAGTGCAGGAAGCACAGTATGCTGCGTTGTATGCACAGCACCAGACACCATGCCATCTGCATCTCCTTTGTGCACCATCATGGTACCAAAATAAGAGACGTCTTCCATTAAATCTTTAGCCATAGCTAAATTAACATTTTTATGTTTTCTAAGCTCATAAAGCGTATTAGCGTAAGACTCAAAATGTTCTGATTCAATGGGGTTTATAATATTAATACGATTGAGGTCTAAAGGAATATCTAACATAACTAATTTAGCTTCAATCTGTTTTTTATCTCCTAGCAATGTGATTTCTACAGCATCGACATCTATAAGTTGTTTAGTTGCTCTTAAAATACGCTCATCTAAGCCTTCAGGTAAAACAATATGTTTTTTATTTGAACGGGCACTTTTTAATAAATTATACTGAAACATCCTTGGAGTAATTCCACTGGTTTCAAAAGTTATAAGACGTTCAACGAGTGCATCGGATTTTACATATTTTTCAAAATCTTTAATGGACGTCAAAATTTTTTGAGTGTTTTCAGCATAAATCTGAGATTTTATCGTCCCAATACAATTCGTTACCGAAAAGGTGCCACGTTTAGCAGAAATAATAGGGACCACATCCGAAAGCCCTTCAATTAATTTTATAATTGAATCTTCGGGTTTTAAACCACCAGTTAGAACAATACCAGAAATAGAAGGGTAGTTTTCCGAAACATGCGCCTGTAGCGCTCCTAAAATAATATCGGCTCGGTCACCTGGCGTAATAACTAAAGCATTATCTTTTAAATGTGTGAGATAGTTGCGCAACTGCATAGCACCAACACTATAATTACCTGCTTGATTATTTATGTGCGACTCACCAAAAAGCACTTCAGCATTGAGTTCTTCTACAATCTCCTTTATAGATGGATTTGCCAATATAGGATTTAGAGGAATGGCATTTACAATAACATTAGAAGGTAAGTTTTTTTCTAATTCTGAAACCATAATGGATGACTTCGTCTTGTCAACCTTATTGGCTATAACGGACAAAATTTCAACTCCTTTGTCTTTAAAAGAATCGTAAGCCATTCGTAAATTACTGACTACATCTTCAGTGGTTTTATGATGTCCGTTGGCAATTATTATAGCCGGAACACCCAAGTTTTTGGCAATTAAGACATTAATATCAAACTCAATAATAGCTCCTTCACCAACGAAACTACTGCCCTCAATTAATACAAAATCGAAACGTTCTTCTACAGCTTTATATTTATCTATAATTTTACTGATAATCTTATCGTCTTTATCTTCATTTTTCAATCTTATGACTTCACTTCGGGTAAAAGCATAGGCATCTTCAAAATTTAAATCGAGATTAAAATAAGACGTCACGGTGTTAATATGATTGTCTATTTCGCCTGTTTTAAGGTCATCGATAATAGGCCTAAAATATCCTACCTTAGCTGCTTTACCTAGCAGTAACTGCATTAATCCTAGTGAGATTACAGACTTTCCACTATCGGGTTCTGTAGTGGCAATATAGATTGCTTTATTGGTTGCATTTTTATTCATAGGTCTTAAAAATATAAGTATTAGATAGTCACTAAAAAACAGAATACAAATTTAAGGCTTTCAGCATGCTAAATTATGAGATATATCATGTTTTGGATGCCTAAAACAGTGACCACAGCAAGGACTAATTAAAACACTTTGAACTCTAAATTTATAAATTTAAGCATTTAATATATAGGTTGATAGCAAAAAAAAGCCCATCAAAATTGATGAGCTTATCATATGTAATTGATAATCTGTTATGGCTTAATGCTTATAGGTTTTAGTTGAATAACACCTAAGGCATCTAGTATTTTGATAATGACATAAGTGACATCGATTTCATACCATTTTACCCCAAAATTAGCTCTGCTAGCATGTTTGTGGTGATTGTTATGATATCCTTCTCCCATCATTAAAAAATCGAAACGAAATAAATTTTTGCTCGTATTTTTCATTTGAAAATTTACATACCCATAAATATGGCCAAACCAATTAATAATAACGCCGTGAATGGGAGCCATTAAAAAGGTAATAGGTAACAATAACCATTGCCACCACGAGGTTACAAATAACACAAAGAATAATACATATAAAGACATCCATAAGACTCTAGAAAAACGGGAGCTGGCAAAGGCATCAAACGATTTCCATTGTGGTACATTTTTAGTAAAACGCTGATCTACAGGGATACGTTGCTTATTAATATCTTGATAAATCGTTTTTGTTTTCCACATCATTGCAAACACATTGGCATCATAAGAGGGAGAATGAGGATCTTTTTCTGTATCTGTATAAGCGTGATGCATACGATGCATTATACCATAACCATAGGCGCTTAAGTAGCTAGAACCTTGAAAAATCCAGGTTAAAATAAAGGTGATACGCTCCATGGTTTTAGACATTGTAAAGACTTGGTGCGCTGCATAACGATGTAAAAAGAAAGACTGAAAAAATAGACCTCCATACCAGAGCACCAGAACAAAAAGTAATATAATCATAGCTGTTTTTTTGCAAAGATAGACGTACTCAAAGTCTCAAACAATGAATCTAAATCAATAAAAAAAACACTATAACTTACGCAAAGGGGTATAAAAAAACTTAAAACAACCTTATCGTTTAGCTTTAAAGTCGTTTTCTAATTCTACTTAAAGCTTGAGCTGTAACACCAATATAAGAACTGATATATTTTAGTGGGATGATTTTTAATAGTTCTGGTCGTTCTTTAAATAATTTCAAATAACGTTCTTCTGCTGAGAGGTTTAAAAGGTTTTGTTCGCGACTAGATTTAAGTAAAAAAAGGCGTTCTGCAGTTAGTCGTCCTATTAAATTTCCTATTTGCGTAGTTTTATAAACATCTTGCAAATCGGAATACGTTATACTTAGCAAGGTCGTTTCTGAGAGCGCTTGTAATTGGTAAGCAGAAGGTGTTTGAGTTAAAAAAGAATCGTAAGCACTTACAAATTGATCTTTAAAACTAAATCCAAAAGTAATTTCCTTATCCGGATTTTCCTTAGGTATAAACAATCGGACTACACCAGATTCTATAAACGAAATATGATTCTCAATGTCGTTTAGTTTTAAAAATACACTCTTTTTTTTTATCACACGTCGTTGTAACTTAGAGGTGAAGAACTCCCAATCGGATGGCGATATCGTTGCGATTTGATCCAAGTATGCTTTTATTTGTTTCACGTTTTGCACAGGCTGATTTAAAGGAATGCAAAGATATAAATTCATATAATCTATACAGTGAAATTGAATAAGAATCAACTATCTCTGAAGACTTTATTACAAACTCTATTATTTATACTATTTTTGTAGCGTGAATTAAAAGTAGACCAATTAGAAGTATTACTTTTTAAACTTTATAAAAACTACAACAGAACGATGATTAGAAGTTTCATAAACAAATTATTTAATCTTAACAAAGTAAGCGAAACCAAAGAAGGAACCGTTAAATTTTTTAATGCAAAGAAAGGTTTTGGCTTTATTATACTAAAAGATTCAAAAGAAGAAATTTTTGTTCATACTACAAACCTAGTCGATAAGATTAGAGAAAAGAATAAAGTAACCTTCAATATAGAAAAAGGTAAAAAAGGCTTAATCGCCACAAATGTTCGCGTTATAAAAAAATAACGACGCAATTACTATATAACTTCATTTTATACAGATAGACCACAAACTATCCGTTTGTTTTGAATACCTACTTACCTCTTTAATTTAGAGATTTATAGTTATAAAATAGGACTGTATCGTTGTAAGAACGAGCTTTGTTTTATTTCTTATAAAAAAGGCTTTTCCACCTTTTAAAAAAATAATTTTATGTCTAAACGTTTTTCCGATTTAGGAATTAATGAACAGCTACAAAAAAGTTTAGCTGATTTACAGATTTCCATACCAACTGATATTCAAGTCAAAACAATTCCTGCGGTATTGCAACAATCACAAGATGTAGTCGCTTTAGCTAAAACAGGAACAGGAAAGACTGCCGCCTTCGGATTGCCGCTTTTACAATTAATTGACACAGAGGTTTCAACTGTACAAGCTATAATTTTAGCACCAACAAGAGAATTGGGGCAACAAATCGGTTCTAATTTAAGTGCCTTTGCTAAGTATATGCCCGAACTGTCTATAGCTACGCTTTGTGGTGGAATTCCAATAAAACCTCAAATTGAACGACTTAAGGCGACCACACATATTGTGGTTGCAACGCCAGGCCGATTGGCAGATTTGGTAAAGCGAAATGCTATTGACATTACTAAAATCTCTTATTTTGTTTTGGATGAAGCCGATGAAATGGTTAGTGCTTTAAAAGAAGGCCTAGATGCTATTATTAAAGTAATACCTAAAACGAGACGTACACTGCTTTTTACTGCAACTATGCCAGGCACTATTAAGCAATTGGTTCAGAATTACATGTCTAAAGAGGTGGTGCATATTGAAGCTGATATGGCAACTGCCGGACACCAAGGTATAGATCATCAGTTTGTAGTTGTGGAACCTATAGAGAAATTAGATGTTTTACTTCATTTTTTAAATTCAAAAGTTGGTCAACGTGGAATCATTTTTTGTAAAACTAAGGCAGCAGTAAATAAACTTGCTAAAAACTTAGCGATTCATAAATTTTCTTCGGGTGCAATTCATGGTAGTTTAACACAAGGGATTCGCGATCGGATTATGGGCCAATTTAGAGAAGGTCATATTGATATTTTAGTAGCTACGGATTTAGCTTCACGTGGGTTAGATATAAAAGCCGTAGAATACGTTATTAATTACCATTTGCCTGATACTTACGATGCCTATGTGCATAGAAGTGGAAGAACGGCTAGAGCAGGAGCAAAGGGCTTAGCGCTTACCATTCTTCAGCAAGAAGAAGTTATAGATATTGATGATTTTGAAGACGAATTAGGTATTGTCTTTAATGCGTACAAAAAAGCAGATGCCAAGAGTATAGAGGAAACGAAGATTCTTTTATGGGCTAAAAAAATATTTAAGACCAAACCCAATCGTGCGATTTCGGAACAATTAAAACAAGATGTTAAAACCGTGTTTCATCATTTAACTAAAGAAGAACTTATCGAAAAGGTTTTAGCGAATCAGGTGGCTCAAACATCACTTGCTTTACAAAAACCTCAGGATTCTAAAGCTAAGAAAAAGAAAAGATAGGTGGAGCCTTGGTCTGCCATATCACTCCGCTTTGTATTGTATGGCTAATTACTTTTTAATCTCAGATTTCAATAAAGGTTCTAAAACCTCCCACACAGTATGGGCTAAAATTTTATGACCTTCAACCGTTGGATGAATACCGTCGTTTTGGTTGAGTTCTTTGATACCACCAACATCTTTTAATATAAAAGGAATAAACTCTAAATTATTTTTTTGAGCTAAGTCTGCGAATATTTCCCTGAATTCGCTGGTATAATCCTCACCCATATTTGGAGGTAACTCCATACCTGCAAGGATAATTGTGGTCTCTGGCATTTTCGATCTTACCGTGTCTATTATCGCTTGTAGATTTGCGCGTGTTTCAGAGAGTGGCACGCCTCGTAATCCGTCATTAGCGCCTAATTCTAGAATAAAAATATCAATTTCTTGATTAAGAATCCAATCGATTCTCCCTTTACCACCAGCCGTTGTTTCTCCACTTAAACCAGAATTCACTACCGTATAATTTAAATCTAAAGAATCAATCTTTCGTTGTAAAACTCCAGGAAAGGCGTCTTCCGTATCATCTAAACCATATCCTGCAGTAATACTATCTCCAAAACATAATATAGTTTTAGCAGACGTTTCAGTTGTGTCGCTGTCTACTTTTTCAGTTTTTGTTTGAGTTTCAGTATTGTTACGGTTCGATGAATTCTCACCACAAGCCACGCAGACAAAGGCTGTTATAATATAACAAAACTTTAAGAGTTTAGCGCTCCTTAAGATTGGTAAATTTAAATGCAATTGATTATTTTGAGCCTTCGACATAAAGTGTCTTATTTAATTAAAATTGATATGCCAAAGATATTAAACATAACTGGTCTAGAAAAAACATATTCTAGCGGTAACAAACAATTAACAGTCCTACAAAACATTTCATTTTCTATAGAAAAAGGTCAGACCTTTTCTATTGTTGGACCGTCGGGAAGCGGAAAAACTACGTTACTGGGATTATGTGCAGGTTTAGACCAACCCAATTCTGGCACCATAGAATTATGTGGAGAGGATTTAAATATGCTCTCGGAAGATGAACGCGCACAATTACGTAATAAAAATGTCGGGTTTATATTTCAGAATTTTCAATTATTACCAACACTTACAGCACTAGAAAATGTAAGTGTTCCCCTAGAACTGCAAGGAGGTAAAGATGCTACGTCTAAAAGTTTAGCACTATTAGAAAAAGTGGGTTTAGCGGATAGAGTTCACCATTATCCTTCTCAGTTATCTGGAGGAGAGCAACAACGTGTGGCGCTTGCCAGAGCCTTTGCGAATGCTCCTTCTATTTTATTTGCAGATGAGCCTACAGGTAATTTAGATGAAGATACAGGCGAAAAAGTGATTCAATTACTTTTTGAATTGAACCAAGAAGCAGGAACAACCTTAGTTATAATTACTCACGATTTGGATTTAGCCAACCGCACACAACAAATTTTAAGACTTAAAGGTGGTCAAATATTAACCAATGAACGTACCGCTGTACTTTAATTATTTTACAAATCAACATGAGTAAAAATACAATCTGGCTTTTTAAAATGGCATGGAAAGATGCCAAAGCAAGTAAAGTACGATTATTGCTCTTTATGGCATCCATAATTTTAGGTATTGCCGCTGTGGTATCTATACAATTATTTAGCACCAATCTTAAAGACAATATTAAGTTGCAATCTAAAGCCTTAATGGGTGCCGATTACAATATTAACAGTAGACAAGAGCCAACCGAACGTGCACAAGCAATAATAGATTCTTTGCAACCTGAGGCCAGAGAAATTAATTTTGTTTCCATGATTGCTTTTCCGAAGAACGGCGGAACGAAATTAGCAAAAGTCCGAGGCCTAGAAGGAGACTTTCCTTTTTACGGAACTATAGACACACAACCAACCTCTGCTGCAACCACTTACCAAGAGTTAGGTGGAGCGTTAGTTGACGCTACATTAATGCTTCAATTTGATGTTAAAGCTGGTGATTCTATTAAAGTTGGTAATGTAACCCTTCCGGTTTTAGGTGCGTTAAAAGCGATTCCAGGAAGCACTGCCATCTCAACCTCTGTCGCACCTCCAATTATTATTCCATATCGATTTCTTGAAAAAACCGAACTCTTACAGTTTGGAAGCCGAAAAGAGTATCAGTTTTTCTATACAACCTCAGAAAATTTTGATTTAGAACAGTTTGAAAAAGTTATAGATCCTCAATTAAAAGCTGAAAAAGCAGATTTAGATACACATACTAGTACGAGCCAACGGTTAGGGCAACGCTATGATAATGTGGGCAAATTTCTAAACCTTGCTGCATTTGTAGCCTTATTATTGGGTTGTATTGGAATTGCTAGTTCGGTGCATATTTATATTAAAGAAAAACTAAAATCTATTGCTGTTTTAAAATGTATGGGAGCATCACGACTCCAGAGTTTTCTTATTTTTCTTATTCAAATTGCTGGCATAGGAGTTATTGGTGGCTTAATTGGAGCTTTAATTGGCGTAGGTGTGCAAGAATTATTTCCGTATCTATTAAAAGATTTTTTACCGTTTTCTGTAGAGATTTCCATATCAGCCCAACCGATATTAATTGGTGTATTTCTAGGATTATTTATGTCGGTATTATTCGCATTATTACCATTACTTCGAACATGGTATGTGTCGCCATTAGAAGTCTTACGTGTTAATGAAAAAGAATCACCAGAACCTTTAAAAGTACGCATATTCGTTATTGCAGCTGTGTTACTCTTTCTATTTATGTTTTCGTATTGGTTGCTCAGAGATATAGGCTATGCCTTAGGTTTTATGCTGGCAACCTTAATCGCTTTTGCGGCCTTAGCTGGTGTAGCCTTATTATGTATCAAAGGGCTAAAAAAATATTTTCCGCAACGTTGGGGTTTCACAGCAAGACAAAGTCTATTAAACCTATTTAGACCAAACAACCAAACCGTTGTTTTGGTGGTTGCTATTGGCTTAGGCACATGTTTAATCAGTACACTCTATTTTACAAAAGATATTCTCTTAGCTAAAACCGAAGTCGGACAAAGTTCAGAAAGTGCTAATATTATCATTTTAGACGTACAATCCGATCAGCAAGATGCTATTGAAGAACGCATAACAGCAAAAGGCTTACCTATTGTTAATAGTATTCCCATTGTAACCATGCGTATTCATAAAATTAAAGGACGACTAGCTAATGACTTACGCCAAGACTCAACAAAACAGATGCGCAATTGGGTACTTAACCATGAGTTTAGAAGTACGTATCGTGATACCATGACTTCTTCCGAAGAACTTTTAGAAGGCGAGTGGACATCTCACGCCAAAACTAAAGATCCAATCTTAGTCTCAATTTCAGATAATCTTGCAGAAGATGGGATTAGCATTGGTGATGCTATTACATTTAATGTTCAAGGCGTTTTAATGGAGACAAAGGTTGGTAGCATACGAAAGGTAGATTGGAGACAACTACAACCTAATTTTAATATTGTGTTTCCAGCAGGAGCTTTAGAGCAAGCTCCACAGTTTCGTGTTATTTCTACAAATGCTAAAGATGCCAGCACTTCTGCGGCATTACAGCGCGATTTAGTAGCCGAGTTTCCTAATGTTTCCATTATAGATCTCAGACAAGTTTATACCATAATAGAAGATATTTTAGACAAAGTTTCATGGGTGATTAACTTTATGGCATTTTTTAGTATCGTTACCGGAATCATTGTCTTAATTGGCTCTGTGAGGACAAGTAAATATCAACGCATAAAAGAGAGTGTATTGCTAAGAACGCTTGGTGCTAAAAACGCTCAGATTCTCAAAATTACGGCTTTAGAATATCTATTTTTAGGCTTACTTGGTAGTTTAGTTGGCATTATATTAGCCTTATTAAGTAGTCTCTGTTTAGCATTGCTATTATTTAATGAACCTTTTACACCTTCACTAATACCGTTTTTAGTGTTTTTACCTGGCATTACATTCTTAGTGTTAGGCATTGGTTTAAGTAATATTCAAACTGTGTTACGAAGTTCGCCTTTAGAAGTTTTACGCAGAGAAGGTTAGGAGATACTAATATCTAAAATTTAGAGCCACGTCTTTTATAGGTTTATTCTTATACTCTAAAAAAAACGGTATATTTAGCCTATCCTAACCTTCTAATTATTAATGCTTAAGTTTTATACATCACTGTTATTTGTAATCTTAACAGCAAACGGTTTAGTTTGGTCACAAAACACGGCACTTACTACCGACACGCCTTTTAAGCAATATGAAGAAATTACAGAACTAATGGGTTCAATTTCTTCAGAAAAGGATATAAAAACGTTTCGACGTGCCTCCTTTTCAGATGCTCAAATGCAGCGCTATTTATCACTTCATTTTAAACGTTTAGATTTATTAGGTGATATTCAAGAACATACGGCTTTTGTTTTAGACAGTTATTTACATTCTGGTAATTGGTTTAGATCCGTAGGTTTTCCGAAGGAATCCATCAAATCATATCTCGACTTTTTTCAATATTATGAAGCGCATGAAGATAAGTTAACTTTAATTCAACGTGAAGACTATAAAAATATGCGAAGCTTCGCACGAAGTATTCTCGCTGAAAATTATGCCAAATTAGGTTTATTAGATAGTGCTGCCATACAGCATAAATTTAATATAGAGTTTACTAAAAGCCTCAACTATATTTACCATCCTTCTGCCTTAAATAATTATGGCCTATTTTTCTATTGGTACAAAAAGGACTTAGACTCCGCTATGTATTTTTTTGATGGTGCTTATAAGCTTACCCAAACTAAATTTCCGAACCACACATTAATAGGAAGTATTCGCGATAATATTGCTGATTTGTATATAGAACAACAAGCCTACGATAAAGCACTACCCTTATACCAACAAAACTTTGAGTTTTACAAAACAGCGATCAATGAGAAAACCTTGATTAAAGATGTGCCTCGCTTAATCAGTGCTGGTGCGCAATTAATTACCACAAACACATACTTACATCGCTTTAAAGCCGCCCAACAACACTTTACGGAACTAGAGCATATTGTAGTTACAGAAACTGCAAATAACAATGTTTCCACGCCATCTCAATTAGAATTTTTAAGAGCGAAAGAACAGTTATTAAGAACCACTAATCAAATTTCAGAGGCGTACCTAACAGCGAAAGACATTGAAAAGCTTTCCGATAGTTTACAAACCTTATTAAATCATGCAGACAAGCGGTGGCAAGAGGAATTAAATGATATAACGATAGATAAAATTGAATTAAATTTTAAAATAGACCGTATTCAAAAGGAAAACATGATTAAAAACCAACGTACAAAACTCTGGTTTATAGGCCTTTTGTCGTCGTTATTTATTATCTTACTTGTTGCGCTCATTATGAATAGAAGACAGCATCTTTTAAATGCTAAGAATAAGCAGTTGCTTGCAGAGCAAAAGCTTGAAAACACGGCTTTAAAAGTAGAACAACTAAATTCAGAAATTAAATCTAAAGAGCGTGATTTATCTGATTTTGCTATTAAATTAACTCAAGATCAAGATTGGGCTAAAGAACTTGCAGCACAATTAGAAGTTCTAAAACAAGCAAGTTCTAAAGAGCAACCTGCTTTGATAAAAAATCTCGATTCCACAATTGCGAATAAAATTAGTGTAGATAGTGATACCCAAGCGTTTTTTGAACGTTTAGATAAATTAAGTGATACGTTTTATAGCAAACTTATGGAGCAGTATCCCAATTTGAGTAAAAACGAGATTAGACTTTGTTCCTTAATTCGATTAAAAATAGAAAGTCGTAGTATCGCCACACTTCAAAATATAACATTGGCATCTTTAAATACAAGCCGATATCGTCTCAGAAAAAAATTAAACCTTTCTGAAGATACTGATTTAGATCTCTTCATTCAAAGCTTATAACAAGCACTTTATCAATATTTTACAATCTTTAGAATAACACTGTCTATTGATTGTCTATTGCTTGTGCATTAGTGGTCTATCTCAATTTTAAGGTCATGTACAGGTTTGCTTATACCTTAGCAATGTTCTATTTAATCAACACAACGATAATAGAAAATAGCTTTAACCACTTTATATAAATACGTATAACTCTAAAACCGTACAACTCATGAAAACTTGTCTTCTTGGTTTATTATTTTTAGGACTCACCAGCCTTAGTTTCGCACAAAATGACATCGCAATGGAAACCACAGCATTACCTGACAAAAATTACACACCACGTGCTGTAACCATTCAGAATGAAGATTACTTAAATTTAGAACTGACTACAGCACAACCCATAGCTGTACGAATTAAAAAATTGCAAACGATGGCCGCTAATTTTGATGTTACAAGCGATCCTGTTTACAGTAAAAACCAGTCTGTAACTTATACGGTTAACTTTAAGTCTAGTGAAAATTACATCACTGCAATTTATGATGCTAATAGTATTATTATAAGTTCAGAAGAATATTATGAAGATGTCCGGATTCCATTAAAAATAAGTCAGCAGTTAGCTAAAAAATATCCAGGTTGGGCATTTTTAAACAGCTCATGTAAAGTGAACTACGACCAAACCAATGGCGCTATCATGACTTATGAAATCTCCATAGAGAAAGAAAACAAATCAAAATCGATTACCCTAACCATATAGGCAAAACCCTTTTGCTTAATATGAAAACAGCATCATTACGATGCTGTTTTCAGCTTTAGGTCTAATTTTTAATGCCACATAAAATTGAATGACTTTATACAACTTCAAACAATGAATACCTACAATTCTAGTAAGCGGGATTTTAAAATCTTTTGAATATCCATATTGTTTTTTTGCGGAATAAGGAACGTCTCCAAATCATCGATATGGTTTATGGTTTCTTCTTTATCTACAAAACCATATCCTAAATATTCGCCATTTTTCACCATTACAAAGGCTTCTTCATTCTGGTGTCGGCCTTTTTCTCTCAGCACCATATCGGTTTTCTGATCTGCCATATCCTTTATGGCTTCTAAAACTCTGTCGTTATAGGCTTCTACAGCTTCCTCGTCTCTGCAAATACCTTTACAATTTTTAATACTAAAATGAGAACACTCAGCTACCGACTCTTGCAAGTGGCAGTATTTTGGGCATAAATTATGTGTCTCACAGATTTTTTCTAAATAAGCACGGACTTCTCTAATACTAAATAGTGTTACAATAGGATTTGGGACTAAACGCCCTTTGTTGCTTGCTAAATGTAAAACCCCTTTGCGGTCTTGGTAAGAGAATATAGCAAAAGATTGCACGGTACGCTTAGCCACTTTATTATAGACAGGAAAGTGATGTTTTATAGCGGCATCTTCCATAAGTAAAGCGATTAACTCACTGCCTGAATCTTCAAAATCAATATCGGCAGTTTCGCGTACCATATCTTGTGATTTTTTAGTCTTACTATAAAAATGACTTAGCACCCTTTTTTTTATATTTATAGCTTTTCCCACGTAAATAACCTTGCCTTTTTTATCCTTAAAATAATAGATGCCAGCCGTAGTTGGTAAGGCTTCAAACGTTTTTTTGGGTAGGTTAGGAGGTAAGGTGGCTTCTTTAGAATTCTTGTTTAAAAATTCTTTAAAGACCTCAGATGCGTTAGGTTGTTGTAATAATAATTTGAAAAGAATGACTGTAGCTTCAGCATCACCTCGTGCTCTGTGCCTGTCAACGAGATTAATATCTAAGGCATTACACAGTTTTCCTAAACTATAAGAACGATGACCTGGTAGCAGTCGTCTAGACAAACGAACGGTACAGAGTTTCTTTCGGGTGAATTCTATCCCTAAACGTTTAAATTCCCCATTAATAACATTATAATCAAAGTTAACATTATGAGCGACAAAAATAGTACCCTGCGTAATATTGAGTATATCCTGAGCCACTTCCGCAAAGGTCGGTACATCTGCAACTAAAGCGTTATCAATCCCTGTGAGTGCTGTGATGTGCTGTGGAATAAAACTTTCTGGATTAATCAATGAGGTAAATTCGTCAATTACTGTTGTTCCATCATATTTAAATATGGAAATCTCGGTCATACGATTGCCTTGTCCTGTGGTTTCAACATCAATGATGGTATAAATCATTTTTACTGGTCTTGTTTTTAGCTATTTATTTGAATTAATAACTTCATGTATCGCGTTAATAAGTTCTTGGTATACCTGTTAATTTTACAGTAGTAAATCAAAGTGGTTTACTTATGAGATCAATAACTTAAAAATACAGAAATTATGTCTAAACCATGGCAAGATAAAGCAAAAGGCAATTGGAATATTGCAAAAGGAAAATTAAAACAAAAATGGGGAGAACTTACCGATGACGATCTCGATTACCAAGAAGGACAAGAAGACGAGGTTGTAGGTAGAATTCAGAAAAAAACTGGTGAAACTAAAGAAAACATCAACGAATTCTTAAATAGCATTAAGTTTTAAAATTCCCTCTTTGTAAAACCGTGGAAAATCTTGCATTTTGCAAGATTTTCTGTGCTCCATAATATTTGTACCAAAATGTACCGAACGATCTCAATAACGGTTTCATAACGATACCACCAAACTCAATCCCATTATTAAAGCACTATATATGTGATTTTGGTGTAATGTAAAAATTTCCGATAACTCACCCGAAGAAGCTGTGCTAAAGGGATTACAGTTAATTTACAATAAGCGTTCAGCTATTTCTAACCACGTTGACACTCTAGTATAACCTGTATCTTCTACATTATGAGGAGAATTAAACAAAAGTGTATCTCCTTCAAATTTTTCCAAATTATAGGTTCTGTCGTCTATGAGCAAATCTCCATTTAAAATAAATTTATCTCCACACATAATGCGATGTTGCCACGTAATAAAGGGCATGTGCTCATCTAACCATTCACTTTTTTCTAATAACGAATTAGGAAACTGTGTTGCTGCCGTAGCAATGTAAACTTCGTGCTTAGCATATAAGGCTTCCATTACTTGTATGGCATCTTTAATGGGTTCTAAATCGCGAAAAAAGCCAGGTTGAAGCGCGTGAGCTTTGATGCTTTTTTGGTGGATTTCTGGAACATTGTGCCATATCTCGCCCGAAATGATTTGGCTGATATGTAAATCTTGCTGATGCTCTTTATTATATAATTCGATGTGTTTGCCGTAAGTGTCTGCTAACACATCATCCATGTCTACAAATATGGTCATTGGGATGTTTTTTTTGTAAAGTTCTTGATAATGGATTGAAATGCCAAAGAGCGAAGGGTTATTTAATATTTATTTAATGTTTTGGTCTTTTTTATGTTTGGCTCAATATGTTCTCGATACAGCCCGACTGAAACGTTGGGACACTAGAACTGACGTTGAGTACGGTTAAAGGTTCGTTTTCCTGTTAGAAAAGACCTCTTAAGGCAGATTTACCAAAGGTTAAATCTATCTTAATCGGCAGCTATTCTTAAACATTAAGGTTTAAAAATCGTAACTTTAATACTTTAAATGAAAATGAAAAAATAATATGAAAACACAACCCTTATTAACACCTTATCATAAAAATATATCATTACCAAACCGCGTCGTTATGGCACCTATGACACGAAGTCGTGCGGATAATACTGAAAAAGTTGCTACAGATGACTTGCAAGGTTTATACTACGAACAACGTGCTTCTGCAGGCTTAATTATTACCGAAGGCTCGCAGGTTTCTAAAGAAGCTGTTGGATATATCAATACACCTGGTATTCACTCTAAAGCGCAAGTGGAAGGCTGGAAAAAAGTAACGCAACGTGTACACGATAAAGATGGTACCATTTTTATTCAGCTATGGCACGTTGGTCGAATATCTCATCCCGATTTTCATGATGGTGATTTGCCGGTTTCGGCTTCTGCGATTAATCCCAACGCAGAATCCTACACACCAAACGGTTTTAAAGATACCGTGACACCTAAAGCAATGACTATAGCGGATATTAAACGTACCGTTGAAGACTTTAAAAATGCTGCCGCAAATGCCGTGGAGGCTGGTTTTGATGGTATAGAATTGCATTCTTCTAACGGTTACTTATTTCATCAGTTTTTTAATAATTGCTCTAATACCAGAACTGATGACTATGGTGGAAGTATAGAAAATAAAACCCGTTTCTTTTTTGAGGTTTTAGATGCGATGAAGACTGTGATACCGCAAGAAAAAATTGGAGTGCGTTTTAATCCGTCGTTACATGGTTTGTTTGGAATGACGGTTGATGAAGACACCATTCCGACGTTTGAATATATTATTAAAAAGCTGAATGCTTATAATTTGGCTTATGTACATTTATCGGAGCCTTTTACTGATGTTACAGATGTGCCTTTTGCAGTTACAGACATTGCCAAGCATTTTAGACCGTTGTACAATGGTACTTTAATGATTAATGGTGATTTTGATAGGGATAAAGGTAATATGATTCTCGAAGCTGGTGATGCGGATTTGGTAGCTTACGGTAAACCGTTTATTTCTAATCCGGATTTGGTAGCGCGTTTTGAACAAGATTTAGAATTAGCGGATTGGGATAAGGATACTTTTTATACACCAGGAAAAAAAGGATATACAGACTATCCTTTTGCTTCTGAGTAGTTGTTAACTTAAATTATAGAGAAAAGCATTGTAAAGCGCTGGTTTTACAATGCTTTTCCTTATGGACTTTCTCATATAAAAAAAAATCAAGACCTAAAATAACCATGTTACCATGTACTAGTTATAGATCTTGATTGTTTATTTGTTATTCGGATTGTTCCTATTTCTGAAACTGAAAACTACTCAGTTCTTGTATTTTCAATATCTTGCTCAAGATTATCGTTATGAGCACTGCCAAGACTGTGATGTCTATTTTCTTCGTCTGGATATCTTTCGTTAGTTAGTGGTCTTGCATTACGACCACCAGGAATATCTAAATTTTTAGCCGCAAAATCGGGTTCATTTGGACGCTTTTTTAATATTTGATCATCTCCGTTGTCTTGTCTTAAGTTTCCAGATTTATCACCTAATATGTCTTTGTCTTCTTTAGTAATCTCTGGATTGTATGGTTTTTTTTTATCTTCATTTTTCATAATCTTCAATTTTTAAGATGTACTCAAATTTAAAAATTATGACCTTAAACTATTAACGGATACCATTAAAACCTTGATGATTTTGAATACAATAGGGTATATAGTATATCCATGAGACTTAGAAAATACTCATTTCAGAATGGGTGGTTACTGTTTCTAATAATTTCATGCCTTTAAAAGAATTTCCGTTAGGGTTTAATTTTGGACTCCAAACGGCTATGGTAAAATTGCTAGGGTATAAGGCTACAATACCACCACCCACACCACTTTTTCCTGGCAATCCAACTTTAAATGCAAATTCACCAGACTCGTCATAAAAACCACATGTTAGCATGAGTGCATTAATTCGTTTGGTCTGACTACGTGTAAGAATCTTTTTCCCATCGCTCAATTTTTTACCTCCATTGGCTAAAAACGAGAATGTACGCGATAATTCTTCGCAATTCATTTCTAAAGAACACATGTCGAAATAAAAATCTAAAACTTCGTCAGGATCGTTATCGATATTGTCTAAGGATTTTATAAAGTTACATAAAGCAACGTTTCTAAAACCGGTTGCTTTTTCAGAATCGGCTATGTCATCGGAATAGTCGAGGTCGGGTATATCGCTAAGGTCTCTTACAAACTCTAAAAATTCTTCGCGTGCGTTTTCTAAGTGTGTGATTAAGATATCGCAAATGACGATAGCACCTGAATTGATAAAGGGATTTCGAGGTATACCTTTATATGTCTCAAGTAAAAGAAGTGAATCGAATTTTGTACCCGAAGGCTCAACGTCAATACGCGTCCAAATTTTTTCGCCTAAAAACTTAACGGCTAACGATAGCGACAACACTTTAGCAATACTCTGAATGGAAAACTTTTCTAAGTGATCGCCCATACCAAAATTTTGACCATCGAGGTTCGTCATGTGAACTCCAAACTTATCGGGATCTACATTAGCTAATTCTGGGATGTATGTAGCTAATTTTCCTTTGTTTTTAATGGATTTTGTAAACTTATAAGCGTCTTTGATAATCTGACCGTAATCTGAATTCATGCGTAGTACTACCTTTTATTAATTAAAAGCCAATTGAGTTTTCGTCAATCACTTTTTGTTCAGTATATAAACATGCAATGTATCAATTTGAATACAGAATAAGAAATACTCCAATCATAATTCCTGCTAAAGGCACTAACTTTTTACGCTTATTTTGTTCTTTAAAAATTAAGCCACCAACGACCACAGCAATGATAATCTGACTGCGTTTTATGGCAGACAATAACATGATTAAAGCCTCAGGATCTTGTAGTGCTTTAAAATAAAAGTAATCTGCTGCTTGCAATAAAATTCCTACAGCGATAATAGACCAACGGAATTTAAACGCTTTGCGCTTTTTGGGATACGGAAACCATGATATGCTGAGGATTACAAGTAAAATTATTATGGTGTATAAACAGAACCAAAATTGAAGTGTTTGTGGATTAAGACTGAGGTTCTGGATTAAGAATTTATCATACAAGCCACTTGACGCTCCTAAAAATGTGGCAGCTATAATTGCAAATATCCATTTGTTACGCTTAAAAATAATGCCTTCCTTTTTCCCGATTTTAGAGTATAGCATCACTGATAAAATAATGAGGAAAAAGCCAATCCATTGCAATATACTTGGCTGTTCATTATAAATTAATAGTGCGCCGATAAAGGTAAAAAATGGACCTGCAGAACGTATGGGTGTAACAATCGTTATGGGTAAATGCTTTAAAGCCTGATACGCTAAAATCCACGAGGTAGCCATTATAGCCGATTTTATAAAAATAAAACCATGGGTAGACCAAGCGATGCTCTGAAAGTTATAACCGTGTGCTAAAGCGTATTCTGGATAGAAAATAGAGAGACCATAAAAGGTTGCTACAAACAAAAATCCACTTGATACGGTACCTAACAACACCGGAAACACTTCATTGCCGCGTACAGCGTGCTTTTTACATAAGTTGTGTAATCCTAAAAATAGTGCAGCTAGCAAGCCTAAATACATCCACATACTTTCCGATATCTGATTAACAATTTGTAATTCTAAGGGCTATTATTGAGTTACTCAAACGTATGACGTATCTCACCAGTGGCCGATGCTTGCAATAACTCATTAAAGCGTTTAATGGTATCAAAATTTGTAGTTATACCATCAGCTAGCGTTATCCCAGCAATTCCGGCTTCTAATAAAGCAGTCACATCATTAGGTTCTATAGCGCCAAAAGCAATAATTGGTTTTTCAGTATGTAGTGCTTTGTTTATAGCATGATAGTTATCAATACTTAAAGTATTACTTAAAGAAGTGTCACTAGTGCTAGCAAAAGGCCCCAAAGCAACATAATCGACATCTTTGGCTAGGAATGCTTTACAATCTTCTAGTGTCTTTGCGATACCGCCAATCATTTGCCAGCTGTATAGATTTGGTCTTATTTGCGTTGGACAATCTTCTAAATTTTCTAAAATGACTCCTTCGGCTTTTACTGCTTTTGCTACTTCATAATTATGAGTTATAACTAATCTCGTTTGATAGCGCAATGTAATATCTCGCGCAGCTTTTGCAATCTCTAAATAGTGAGCGTTAGTCACGTCCTTAAGATGCAATTGTACTAACTCAATGCCATAAGTACAGGCTTTTTGTATATTGATCAAATGGTCTTCAGGAGTTGAGCCTTGAGAGCTATAATGTAGTTTAGAGATAATCATGTATTATAAACTTAAATAGTGCAGCGTAGCGCTAAATGCGGCGCAAAAATACAAATGTTAGTGGTGTTGAGAGTTACAATTGCAAAGAAATTGCTTGCAATAAGTAAGATAGTTGATATCCACATCCATTATTTAAAAATGGAATACACTAAAAACAAAAGAAAGCCTGTAAACATAAAGTTATACAGGCTTCTCGCTATTAATCAACTTAGGGAAATTGATTACTTTAAGGTTTCTAATAGTTTTTCAGCTACCAATTCTGATGACGCAGGATTTTGTCCTGTAATTAAATTTCCGTCTTGTACAGCGTATGGTGCCCATTTATCGGCATTAGAATAAAATGCGCCATTTTCAATCAGCATATCTTCTAATAACAAAGGAACCACTTCGGTTAAACCTACGGCTGCTTCTTCTAAATTAGAAAAACCTGTAACTTTTTTGCCTTTAACTAAAGCTGTACCATCTTCATTTTTCACATCCTTTAATACGGCTGGTGCATGACAAACAAAAGCAATGGGTTTGTTCTGACGGTCAAATTGTTCAATCAATTTTACTGAATGAGCATCATTTGTTAAATCCCATAAAGGACCGTGTCCACCTGGATAAAATACCGCATCAAAATCATCGGGATTCATATCTGCTAATACTTTAGTGTTTGCAATTTTAGCTTTAGCCTCATCATCATTATTAAAACGCTCCGTAGCATTTGTTGCCGCGTCTGGTGAATCACTACTTGGGTCGATAGGTGCTGCACCTCCTTTTGGAGTGGCAATAGTAATATGGGCACCTTTATCTAACAAGGTGTAATATGGACTTGCGAATTCTTCTACCCAAAATCCTGTTTTCTTTCCTGTATCTCCTAATTTATCGTGAGATGTTAATACGAATAATACGTTCATGGTTTCTTCTTTTTTTAATTCTTTTTGTCCTTCTAAAACGGTTTCAGAAGCTTTATTTTCTTTACAACTTATCGCTGTAAATAGGGATAGTATGACTACTATGGATGGTAGTATTTTCATTTAAAAATATTCTATTATCAGTTTATCATTAGTAAGCCATCTTTACAATCTTCTCAACCTTGTCTGGTGATAACGATTGGTGTTCCCCTAAGGTTTTCCAACCTCTATCGGTAAAACGTTTTGCGATTTTTTCGGCCGTGCCTTCGTAATCTTTGGTATAATCCGATAACTTGGTGTCTATACCTAATTCGTGGAAAAAAGCGACCGTTTTTTCAATAGCAGCATAAGCTTTATTGTCAGTACTACCTTCAGTGATATTCCAAACACGTTCTGCGTATTGTGCTAATTTTTCCTTTTTAGCTTCAAAGTTAAACTTGTAATGGCTTGGTGCAATTATAGCTAGTGTCCGTGCATGGTCAATTCCAAATAAGGCGGTAAGCTCGTGTCCCATAGCATGCACAGCCCAATCCGTTGGTACCCCTTTCTGAATTAATCCATTTAAAGCCATAGTACAACTCCACATAAAGTTTGACGCAGCTTTATAATCTGTAGGATCTTTTAACACTTTTGGCGCGACTTCAATTAAGGTTTGTAAAATGCTTTCGGCAAAACGGTCTTGCAATAAAGCTCCTATAGGATAGGTCATGTATTGTTCTAAAACATGGGTGAAGGCATCCGTTACACCGTTCGCTAGTTGGCGTTGTGGGATAGAATGAATGACTTGAGGATCTAATACGGAGAACTCAGGAAATAGTCCAGGGCCACCCATAGCTAACTTCTCTTTGGTTTCTGCTCTAGTAATTACAGCACCCGAATTCATTTCCGATCCTGTTGCAGGCAACGTTAAAACCGTACCAAAAGGCATACCTTTTTGTGTTCTAACGTTTTTAGTTAAAATATCCCAAGGCGTCTCACCGTCATAAACCGCAGCCGCAGATAAAAACTTAGTACCATCAATAACAGATCCGCCACCAACGGCTAACAAATATGTAATGTTTTCGTCTTTGATAATCTGTAAGGCTTCCATTAATTTAGCGTATTCTGGATTTGCCGGAATACCTCCAAATTCAATCATCGTTACTTGAGCCAAAGCTGTTTTAACTTGATCGTAAATACCATTTTTTTTAATACTTCCTCCGCCATAAAGCATTAGTACTTTGGCGTCTTTAGGAATTTCGGTTTCTAATTGGCTTATCGTGTCCTTTCCAAATATGATTTTGGTAGGGTTTTTAAATTCAAAATTGTTCATGATGTTTTTTTTTGTTTAGTATGAATGGTTAATGGTGCTTTTTATGTGATTTTAAATTTCAACAATCATTTTACCTTTATTCTTACCTTCAAACAAATCGATAAATGCATTTGGAATGTTGTCAAAACCTTTAACGATTGTTTCAGAATAGGTTAATTTATCTTCGGCTAACCATGTTGCCAACTGTGATATAGCCTCCGGAAACTTAGCGGCATAATTAGATACAATAAATCCTTGCATTAAAGCGCTGTTTTTAACCAAGAATGGTTGTACGCTTAAGCTTTTAGGGGCTTCGGTATTATTGTATACGGAAATGGCTCCACAAATTATAATTCTCGCAAATTGGTTGATATTTACCAACACCGCATCTGATATAGGTCCTCCTACATTATCAAAATAGATATCTACTCCGTTTGGTGCAGCCGCTGCAATAGCTGCTGCCATGTCTTCAGTAGTGTTGTAATTGATACCTGCATCAAAACCGAATTTAGACTTTAAGAGATCTACCTTCTCATCGGTACCAGCAATCCCAATAACGTGTAAGCCATAAATTTTAGCAATTTGGCCAACCACGCTTCCTACAGCGCCAGCAGCACCAGAAACTACAATCGTTTCTCCTTCTTTAGGTTTTCCTATTTCCGTTAAACCGGTGAGAGCAGTTAATCCCGTCATACCCAAAATACCTAAATAAGCACTTAGAGGGGCTTTGGAAGGATCGACTTTAGTAAGTCCTTCTGCATTGGATACTTGTTGGGTTTTCCAATCTAACATACCCGAAACGAAATCTCCTTCGGCAAAGGCATCGTTCTTACTTTCTAAAACTTTAGCCACGACACCAGATTGTATCGGTTGGTTCAATTCAAAAGGAGGTACATAGGATTTAGCATCACTCATGCGACCTCTTAAATAAGGATCTACAGAAACGTAAACCGCTTCTATTAGCACCTCACCATCTTGAAGTGTAAGTTCGGTATCTTCTGTGGTAAATTCAAAATCTGACACTGTTGGTTTCCCTTCAGGTCTATGTTTTAATAAAATTGTCTTAATCATAATAATTTGTTTTTCAGTCTATTACAGTTACTAAATCTTCCATAGGTTTACGCACCTTTACAAGATTTACTAACCAATCTTCATCTTCTTTTCTGTAGCCAATTGGTAATAATACCGCACTACGTAAGCCTTTAGCTCTGAGTCCCAAAATCTCATCAACGGCATCGGGTTCAAATCCTTCAATAGGTGTGGCATCTACACCTTCAAAAGCTGCAGCTGCTATAGCTTGCGAAAATGCAATATAGGCTTGTCTTGCAGCGTGATTAAAGTTTTCTTCAGCATCCTTCTGAGGATAAGCGCTCAATAACATTTGACGGTAATTTTCCCAACCTTCATTTTTAAAACCACGGATGGTATTAGTTAGGTCGAACATATAATTAATTCGATCTTCCGTGTACGTATCCCAAGCGGCAAATACGAGTAGGTGAGAGCAGTCCGTAATAACCGATTGATTCCAAGCCACTGGTCTAATTTTTTCTTTAACCTCTTGATTGGTAATCACCATAATTTCAAATGGCTGTAAACCACTTGATGTTGGCGCTAATCTTGCAGCCTCTAATATGCGTTCTATTTTATCTTCTGCTACTTTTTCGCCATTCATGGCTTTAGCAGCATATCTCCAATTTAATTTATCTAATAATTCCATCGTTTTGGTTAAAAGTTGTTTCCTAAATTTTGAATGTCATCTGAAGGAATAAGCACTTCAGGATATTTTATTGTATTCGCCAAGTGTAGCATCGCTTGTGCTATTGTTTCAGCCGTCACTATTCTGTAGGCCTTTAATGGACCTATTAATAACGGTTGTACTCCTTTAAAAAGCACTAAGCCTATTTTTTCTAATACTCTACGCTCTTGTCTGTCTCCACCAATTAATGACGGTCTTAGTATATAGGTATGTTCAAGAGCTTGAGCCATGACCTGTTGCTCCATTTCACCTTTGGTTTTATTATAAAATATGGCACTATCTGCGTTAGCTCCCATAGCCGAAATCACTATAAAAGTGGCTATACCATTCGCTTTTGAAAGCTTTGCTGCGGCAGAGGGAATACCACAATCTATTTGTTTATAAAGCGTTTTATCTGGTGTTTTCTCTTTTGTAGTGCCAATACAACAGTACACTTCATCTGCCGTAAACTCAGCTTTAAACTGATTGAGCTCTAAGAGGTCACCAATATATTGGGTAACTTTATCCGGTAGGCCTTCCATTTTAGAACGTGAAAACAATTTGATGGATGCGTACCGTTCGTCTTTAATTAATTTTTGAAGCAGTTTGCCTCCTGTTAATCCTGAAGCTCCTAATATAATGGCTGTCTTTTTCATACTACTTACACATTTTTATACTGCTCCAAGCGGATTGATAAGCATCTTCTAATTGCGAAGCATCTAACTTAAGTACACCTCGCTTTTCCGACATCATTAAAAAAGATAAAGGGTTGATGGAGTAGGCGTAAAGCATGTAATTAGTCATGGGTTTTATAATACCTTCCTTTTTACCACGTTCCCACAAATCTAATAAGGGTTGCAAATGCTTTATACCTTCTTGACGGCTTTCTTCATCTATCATTGGTGTATTATCACATTGCGCTAAAAACATGGCATGTTCGCATTCTTTTAGTTTAAAATCGGCAATACGTTTCCATATCATTTCAAATCCGGCTTCTACCGACATGGATTCATCATAATTTGCAAAAGCATAATTGGTGTATTCGGCCTTCACATCGATATAAGTCTGATTAACTAAATCTTGCTTATTTTCAAAATACAGATATATTGTTGCCGGAGACACCTTGGCCATTTTTGCAATTTTGCTCATCGGTGTGGCATGAAATCCGTTGTTATTTACCAACTCTATTGTGGCTTTTACAAGGGCGTTTCTTTTATCTATACTTTTTTGAAGTTTTGCCATGGTATTAAAATTCTGTTACAAAGATATACCAAAAATGAACGTTCATTCTTTTTTTAACAAAGGTTTAGGTTTCTAAATAGAAGGCCATGTTATTATTTTCAAAATTAATTAGGAAAGTAGGAGGTAATTCAATTTCTTGCGCGATTAAATCTTTTACAAAAATGGATAACCTAATTACATTTTCAATTACGGTATTTACAGGATTTTTTGCTATAACCAATCCTATCTCTAATATGACAGTATTCTTGTCATTAACCCAAGGTGCGGACGAAAAAACAAAACGAGACATTAACAAAAAAGCGAATTTAATAGCTTTTGTCATTGTCACCGTATTTGTGCTTTTAGGGAAATATATATTTGAATTGTTTAATATTAGTATTCCGGCTTTTAAAATAACTGGCGGCATCTTAATATTTTACATCGGTTTCGAAATGCTACAATCTAAAAAATCGGACGTAAAAAATATAAAACACGTTAACATCGATGAAGATATTGCTATTTCACCGCTAGCGATTCCAATTTTAGCAGGACCAGGCACCATCGTTACCGCCATGAACTTTGTTTCTAACGTAGAGGTTTTGCATATCATTTTAGTAATTGCCATTTTTGGTTCCATGAGTCTATTAACCTATTTTACCTTTAGAATGAGCGATTATATTGTGAATATTGTTGGTAATAACGTCATTTCTGTGATTGGAAAAATAATGGGTTTAATCATAGCCATAATTGGTACAGGAATGATTATTCAAGGTATTAAGATATCCTTTAATCTTATTACGACTTAGATTATCACCGTTTTCCAGTATGGCTTCCGACGCACCTTATAGTCTACAACGGAAAGGCTTTTATACGGTGAGTGTTTCGATATCAAAAAGTTGTGTCCTACAGCAATTATCTTATTTTTATGGTTAATAGCCACAGCGCACAACATACAAATATCTGAATTAATAGCACAAAATTTTAAACCTACTGTATTTAAACGTATTTATCGTTAGTTTTATAACATGAAAAAGATTCTCATTATATTTTCACATCCTAAACTTGAAAAATCTAGAGCCAACCGATCTTTAATTGAACATATTAGAGGCAAAGATCAGGTAACTATTCACGATTTATATGAAGAATATCCCGATTTTCATATTGATGTTCCAAGAGAACAACAATTATTAGAACAGCACGATATCATCATTTGGCATCATCCGTTTTACTGGTACAGTTGTCCTCCATTAATGAAACAATGGATAGATATGGTTTTAGAGTTTAATTGGGCTTATGGACCAAAAGGGAAAGCTCTGCATAATAAAATTTGTTTAAATGCCATTACAACGGGTGGTTCTAAAGAGGTTTACTGTTCTGCTGGCTATAACAGTTTTACGGTAGAACAGTTTTTAAGACCTTTTGAACAAACGTCTAATTTGTGCGGCATGACGTATTTTCCACCGTTTGCGGTTATGGGTACGCATAGTATCTCGGATGAAGTATTACATAATTATAAAATCAGTTACGGAAAGTTAATCGATTTACTTCAGGCAGATCTCTCCTTACAAGATTTTGAAAAGCTTTCATTTATAAACGATATCCCACAACTTAAAACCACTTAAATATGACTGGAAGTTTACTTTTTATGGCCATTGTCTTTTTAGCAGGTGCTATTATTTGTGTCTCTTTAGCCAAACGCTTGGGATTAAGTTCTGTAATTGGCTATTTGTTGGCTGGTATATTAATTGGTCCCTACGTATTGGGATTTATCGGAGAGGAGGGTGATGATATTCTTCATTTTGCTGAATTCGGAGTGGTAATGATGTTATTTCTTATTGGTTTAGAAATCGAACCAAAGAACTTTTGGAACATGAGAAAAACCATTATTGGTATGGGAGGAATTCAGGTCGGTGGAACAATGCTATTATCCTTTCTATTATTTTCATTACTTGGGTTTGATTGGGAAGTCACCTTAGTGATTTCAATGGCTATAGCACTTTCTTCTACCGCAATAGCCATGCAAACGATAAAAGAAAAAGGCTTAATGCCTACAACGTTTGGAACCTCTGCATTTTCCATTTTACTCTTTCAAGATATCATTGTCATTTTTATGATTGGTGCTATGCCGCTTTTAGCGAACACCGGAAACACAACTACGACAGACGAGCATAGTACTACTGCAAATTTAATTGAAAGCTTACCACTAGGATTGCAAACCTTAGCCATTATTTCATCTGTTGCGGTAATTATTGTTTTAGGCCGTCTTATTATTGTGCCTATGCTTAGAAAAGTAGCCAAAACTGGTGTGAGAGAATTATTAATTGCAGCCGCTTTTTTAATTGTATTTGGTATTTCATTTATTATGGAACTGGTAGGATTAAGTCCGGCATTAGGGGCCTTTTTAGGTGGTGTGGTGTTATCTAATAGTGAGTTTAAACACGAATTAGAAAGTACCTTAGAACCCTTTAAAAACTTGCTACTCGGTTTGTTTTTCATGGCTGTTGGTGCCTCTATTAACTTTATCGTCATTGCCAAAAGTTCGCTTACTATTGGTGGACTTTTACTAGCCATCATTTTATTAAAAGCATTAGTATTATATATCACGGCACAAGTATTTAAATTAAAATTAGATCAAAAACTATTACTCACATTCAGTTTAGCCCAAGTAGGTGAATTTGCATTTGTATTATTATCGTTCGCGTTTAGTCTTCACATTTTAGAACAGGAGCAAATGGATATGATGCTCGTTATTACAGCACTAAGTATGGCATTAACACCTATTATTAGTATGCTTAATGAGCGTGTGATACTTCCAAAAGTGGGTACTAAACAATCTATTAAGCGACCAATGGATCATATTGCGAAATCTCACAAAATAATTCTTGTTGGATTTGGACATTTCGGTAGTACTATTGGCCGTTTTTTAAGATCGCATGGTATTGAAGCTACAATTCTAGATCAAGATTCTAATCGTGTAGATTTTCTTCGTAAAATGGGATTTGAAGTCTATTATGGTGATGCCACACGATTAGATTTACTAGAATCTGCCGGAATTGCAGATGCTAAAATCATCATCGTAGCCACCAATAAGCTCAATGTGTCTAAAGCCATTAGTAAAATTGTGAAGGAAAAGTATCCACATGTCGAGATGTTAATTCGTACCAAAAACAGAGACGATGCATATGAATTATTAAACCTTGGTCACGAAAACATCTATAGAGAATCCTTAGAAACCTCATTGGCTATGGCGAGTGAAGTACTGCACAAAATTGGATTTAGAAAATACACACTAAAACGACAGGTTAAAAACTTTATAAAGTATGACGAAACCAGTTTAAGACGTTTAGCTAAAACATCGAAGCGAGGTGATGACTATATTTTTAAAGCAAGGAAAGAGTTGCAAGAGCAAGAGGAATTATTGGGTGCCGATTTTAAAAGAGGTATAGTCGATTTTGACAAACATTGGGATAGCGAACATATTAGAAAAGCATTAGAAAACTCTACTACAAAGCTGTAACTCCTTAGCGCTTATCTGAATCCAAAATCACCGTAGTTTGAGTCTTTATAATTAGCAATAATTTAGTAATTATTTAATAAAGAAAACGACTATGAAATTGTAATTTCACGTTTTAACCCCAAAATATATATTCGAATATAGTTATGAATCCTAAGCACGTTGCATATTCCATATTAGACCTTGCCTTAGTATCTGAAGGCCAAACGCTTAAAGCTACTTTTAATAATGCTTTACAATTGGCACAGGAAGCAGAAAGCTTTGGCTATAAACGGTTTTGGCTCGCAGAGCATCACAACGCCGAAAATATTGGAAGTAGTGCCACCTCTGTACTCATTGGCTATGTGGCGCAAGGCACAAAAACCATCAACGTAGGTTCTGGTGGTATTATGTTACCTAACCATTCTCCTTTAATTATTGCCGAACAGTTTGGAACCCTTGGTACCTTATATCCAAATCGCATCGATTTAGGATTAGGCAGAGCACCTGGTACAGATAAAGAAACAGCTGAAGCGATACGTACAGACTTTATGCAAGCGGCACATTCTTTTCCTAATGAAGTCAATAAAATACAAACCTATTTTTCTGCGGCTAATGATGAGGCTAAAGTTCGAGCCACAGTTGCCGAAGGAGTGCATGTACCGCTGTATATTCTTGGGTCGAGCACAGATAGTGCGCATCTGGCAGCTAAAAAAGGGTTACCTTATGCCTTTGCTAGTCACTTTGCTACAGCACATCTATGGGATGCTATAGCTATTTATCGCAAAGAATTTCAGCCGTCTAAAACACAAGACCAACCTTATATGATGGCTGGTGTTAATATTATAATCGCGGATACAGACGAGGAAGCCGAACGCTTAGCTACTTCATTAATTCGGATGATTGTAGGCATTTTTACGGGTAGACGTGCAAAAGTACAACCACCAACTGACATGACGAATGACTTAAGAGACATTATGCGTAATCCGCAAGTGCATCAAATGTTGAAATATTCTTTTATTGGCAGTAAAGCTACTGTGAAAACTCAGGTTAAAGAATTTTTAGATCAAACTAATGCAGACGAATTAATTGCGGTGACACATTTATACGACATTGAGGCTAGAATTCATTCGTACAAACTGTTCGCTGAAATTATGAATGAATTGCAATAAAAAAACTCTTATCATTACAATAAGAGTTTTTAAGCGTTTTAAAAAAAGTTAATTTACAACTTACCGTTCATGAGATGGTGCCGCTTTTTTAAATTTATAAATCACACCAAAATTAATTCCGAAAGAAGAATAAGGGACTTTTACCGCTAATTCTTTTGAGGAATCGGTATTATCCGAAGGCAACTCATCTACAAAGGTCGTATGTCTGTTAGTGCCTTCTGGTAAATTATCTAAGGTATAAAGACCACGTACTGCAACGGTGCCATCTGGTAACACAACATCGGTATTAAATGCTGTAATTTCAGAATCCTTACGCTTTAAACTGATACCGTAATACTCAGCTTCGGCAAATACACTAAAATTTTCATTCAGTGGATACTCATAACCAAGCGCTGCCACAAACCCTAAAGGAAACTGTCCGTGATAATCCTCTACATAATTAGTTTCAGAATACGATCCGTAAGGCACACCAATAGCATCGGCTTCAGCTTGAGAAAAAGTTGCTTTTTGATAAACGACAGCTTCTGTTTTCCCTCCTAATTTAACAAGCGCACCAAGGCGCGCATAAACATTAGTGTTAAATTTATATACTATTGAAGCTGCTGCTCCAAACGCGCGGGCTCTTGCGACTGCATCGACCTCATAACCCGTTAAATTTACATCAGAAACGGTTTGGTCATCTCCATGGAGGTATCCTAAACTCAAATCGAGACCAAAACTATCATTAAAGAAATAGGTTCCTCGTAATTGGGCATTTAAGCCTTCACCATAGCTGCCATAAGAATTTTCTATACCGTTAGCGGTCTGTGTTTCACCCAATTTCATGCCTGCACTTCCAATGGCATAACCACCACTGGCAGAAACTTGAAATTGTGCATAAGTCGTTGTACTGAGCAAAAGTGCTAAAAGTACTGTAATTGAATGTTTCATATTTGAAGATTTTTTAATATCAATTGAAGATTTGGACTTCATATAAATGTGGCTGCAAAGGTACGTCTTTATTAGGTTTCACTACGTTAACTTTTATATAATTCTTTAGTGAAACACGTTAAAGAGCTTAGGCTTTTATACAGAGAATATTAGCTTTTAAACAGGTTGCAAATTACCGTTAGTAATACAATCTGATAGACAAAAAAAAGGGATAAATGCATACATAAATTCAAATGTTGATGCCAATGTACAATCTCACCAAAGCATCACTGCTCATTTTATCTCGTTTTCTTACTTTTACAGCGCTTTAAGTAAAAAATAGCTTGATTAATCAAAAATCCATAGCAGTACTTCCCTTTGTCAATATGAGTAACGATATTGATAACAACTATTTTTGCGATGGTATTACTGAAGAAATCATCAATGCATTAACTAAAGTAAAGGGTTTAAAAGTTATAGCAAGAACCTCTTCGTTTGCCTTTAAAAACAAAAATGCAGATGTAAGGCATATTGGCAATCAATTGGGTGTGGCTACAGTTTTAGAGGGCAGTATCAGAATATTTAATAAACGCATCCGTATTAGTGTGCAATTGATACGTACCAATGATGGATTTCAGGTTTGGTCTCAAAATTTCGATAGAAAATTAGAGGATATTTTTGAGCTTCAAGATGAAATAAGTCTAATCATCGCCGAACAAATCCGTGAAAATTTTGGTCATCTCGATATTTCAAAACACATTTCTATCGTCGGAACTAAAAATATTAATGCCTATAAATTATATTTAAAAGGTAGAGCATACCAACTTAATTGGGCCTTAGATGATTATCTAGAAGCGATAAAGTGTTACAAACAAAGTATAGCGATAGATCAAAATTTCTATGATGCCTATTTTGCATTGAGTCGATCTTATGGAATTTTGTCAAGTTGGGGAGTAATTGAAAAAGAAGACGGAAGACAAAAAGCTAGAACATATTTAGAAGAAGGTTTAAAGATTAATAACACGTCTTATTTGGGCTATTTTTCGGAATCCTCTTTAAGTTTTTGGAACAATTGGAACTATACCAAAGCCCTAGAAACGCTAAAGAAATCTTTACACAAAAATCCTAGTTTTGCTATAGCTTACGAAGGTATTGCTGAAATCTACATGGCAACAAACCAATTAGATAAAGCACTATCTAACATCAATAAAGCCATAGAAATTAGTCCATTGTCGCCTAACCATTATTTTACAAAAGGGAATATCTATTTTTTAAATAAAGATTATAACAAAGCGATTAGTAATTTGAATGAATGCCTAAGAATAGATCCTAACTTTACCTTAGCTATTGAAACCAAATTAGCCTGTTACATGTTTTTAAATGACGCCTCTAATTTTAATAATTATATAGCCACAATGCCACAACTTATTCATCCTAAGTTGTGCGAAACATTGTTTAACTTAATCAATATAAAGCCTGTAGATATTCAACTTGATGCTAATACTATAACTATTGAAGAGGCATTTAAAAGTATTTACCCATGGTCTTTCTATTTCATCATTCATGCTTGTAAAACGGATGAAGCGTTAGCTGTTTTTGAAGAAAAGATGAAACTAAAAGTTGGACAATTAGTCAACTTTCAATTAGATCCGTTTTTAGACCCTTTAAGAAACCATCCTAGGTTTCAGTTAATTACTAAACAAACCTTGTCTTCTGGGATTCGCCTACCAAAGGAAATATCTTCCAAGGCGCAAAACAGCATTACAAAACCCTTAGATGCATCCGAAATCATCAAATATAAATGGGCTTTAGAGCAATTCTTAAAGGATTCCGAACCGTACTTAAATCCGAATCTTTCGTTAAAAGAACTGGCCAATAACATTAAATTACATCCTAATAAATTGTCTTGGCTTTTAAATGCCGAATACGATAAAAACTTCAACGACTTTATCAATCAGTACCGCATAAACCATTTTAAAGCCATCGCATTAAACCCTGAATTTAAACATGTTACCATTTTAGGATTGGCTTACGATAGCGGCTTTAATTCCAAAAGTGTCTTTAATACCTACTTCAAAAAAACAGAAGGCACCACACCGAGTCAATGGGTAAAAGCACAAAATAATAGACGACGTAATACTTGATTTTTCATAGAGACACCGTTTCATCTCAGCTTTTAAATAGACTAATTTATTAACAGCATGTCACCTGTTCTTACACGCGTGCACAGGTATTTCTATGGGTTTAAGCAAAGGCATAGGCTACAATTCCGAACGTCCTAATTTATAATCTCGGACGATTGAAATCCTTTTATACAGCAACTTTGCACCATCCAATAATTATACATCAATCAAAAAATAAACAGTCATGAAAGCATTTCATCCCACATCCAAAGAAGACAACTCTAGCAAACTCAAAACTATCGGTAACGGTGTTGTATTCATTTTTTTACTAGGTATCACCACCTTAATATCGTCCTGTTCTAGTGACGATGATACCAATGCACCAAGCACTAACTATACAACTGCTGAACAACTATTAACCGATATCGACTTTAAAGGGTATGCTATTATTACTGAAAACGGAAATGATCTCGTGCGTCAGGGCTTCGGATTAGCCAATGAAAGTACAGCATTGGCTCAAGATGATAATTTAGCCTACAGAATAGGATCTGTGACCAAAACCTTAACGGCTGCAGCAATGGTACAGTTAAAACGCGATGGGTTAATTACAAGCTTTAATCAAACCTTAAATGAATTTGATGATACATTTCCTAATGGAGATCTAATTACAATTAATCAATTATTGTCGCATCAATCTGGTATTCCTGATTATCAATTTGTAGTTGAAGATGCTTACGAACAAGGCGAAACTCTAGATGAAGCAGATATCTATGAGGTAATTATGGAAATGATTTCAGAAAACGGTCTCAATTTCACACCTGGTTCTGGGAAACAGTATAGCAATTCAAACTTTCTAATCGCTGCTTTATTGATTGAAGAATTAGCTCAGGTGTCTTACCACGACTATATACAACAACACCTTTTAACGCCTTTAAACATGACAAACACCTACAAAGGCACCAATGTTATCGATACCAACACACATGCTGAAGGCTATAACAATGGTAGCAGTAATAGTACCTATCCTATGACTATTGCATTTGGAGTGGGCGACTTTAGTAGCACACCAAATAATATGGAAACTTGGACCAATGCTGTTAAAAACAATTGGTTTTCAGCGTCTGAAAAAGCTGAAATATTTGCTGAAGACGTCCCAAGTGGCTACGTCGATTTTGGTCTTGGTTGGTTCACTACACAAGAAGGTAACACCACAATGTACTGGCATGGTGGAGATATCAATGGCTATTGGAGTATGATTGGCTTTATACCGGAATACGATGCTACAATCGTATTATTAAGTAATCAGCAAGATGATACTGGTGCACAACGCAATACCATTATTCAACAACTATTAACCAATGAATTCAATTAAAAATATAACCCAACCATTAAAACTTGTACACATGAAACAGTTATCAACTATACTCATTCTATTCACACTAATAACAAATGCTGCGTTTGCGCAAAGTCAGCAAAAACAACTCAAAGATCACATACCAAATCACAAATACAGAGTTAGTTTTCCTGCTATAATTCTAGGTAATATTGGTGATGGTGGCAAAAGAACAAATACTAAACACATCGAATTGCATGTGAAGCGTGAATTAGACGCTAAAAATATTATAGGTATAAAATTTGCCACCTGGCGATTATTTCAACCTATGGGCATTCAGTGGTGGGACGGACTTTTAGACAAAATAGATTCTGAAAGTGAGTTCTATCCTGGCTACCTCAAAGAAACCGGAATTGGGGTGTCGTATCAGCGCATGTTATGGAAAGGGCTATTTGCATCTATAGAAGTGTTGCCTCAGTACAAAACCTATGTAGATCTTGATAATAAAGAAATAGCTAATGGCTTTAAACTATATACCTCATACCACATCGGTTATCATTTCGCTTTTGGTAAAAAGAAACAATTCTTTATCGAACCTCAGTTTCATTGTCAAAACTGGATGATTGACACCAATACTCCTGATGAATTTAAGCAACTAGACAACAAATGGAAATCACACTTTCTGTTTGAGCCTAATCTTTATATTGGTATTAAATTTTAAGTGCATACACTGACAAACGCTACAAATACCATCATTATGAAAACCATACTTTTAGGAATAATGTTTATACTCGGATGGTCTTGTAATAGTCAACAAACTCTAAATAAGGCTATAATAGACCTATTTAAAACCGAATTAGAAAAAGAAAACATTAATAGTGGCATACTACACGTGTATTCTAAATCGCGTGGAATTAATTTGCAAATCGCCAAAAGCAAAGTTGATACCATCAATAACAACAGTCCATTTTACACGGCTAGTGTCACCAAAATGCTAACAGCCGCAGCCATTGGAATTTTAAAAGATGAGCATAAACTCAATTTTAATGATAAAGTTGCTCAGTATTTACCAGAAGCGTTACTACGCGATCTTCACCTTTTTGATGGAAAAGACCATTCAAAAGACTTGACTATTGCGCACTTATTACAGCATACGTCTGGATTGCCAGACTATTTTACAGACCCTACCAATGATGGCAGCCCTAATGTCATCAATCAGATATTAACGAATCCTCAAAAATCATGGTCAGCAGAAGCATTGATTACGTTTACCAAGCAAAAAATGACACCGCTTTTTAGCCCAGGTACTAGCTATCATTATACCGATACGGAATATGTGCTCTTAGCATTGATTATAGAAAACGTAAGTGGCTTACCGTTTCATCAGTTCTTAAAGCAACAGATATTTCAGCCTTTACAGATGCAGAGCGCTTACATCAATTTAAAATCAGCACCAATTAAAGAGACCTTGCCTATGACTAAGTTTTATGCTGGTAATTTGGAGTTGTCATCCCTTACAAGTTTAAGTGCTGATTGGGGAGGAGGTGGTTTAGTAGCCTCAACCAAAGACTTAATTACTTTTCTGGAAGCATATCATAACGATGCCATTGTAACTAAAACCACACGTTTAGCCATGCAAAATTGGGTTAATGAAACCGAAGGTATGGACTACGGATTTGGAATAAGAAAAGTATTTATGAATGCAGTCACAGGTTCTGATACAGATATAGAACTTATTGGACATTCCGGTAGTACTGCGGCTTTTGTATGGTATTGTCCGCAATTAGACACCTACATTTCTGGGACTTTAAATCAATTGGAAGCTTCAAAAAGCGCTTTCATGTTAATTCATGATGTACTGCAAATAATAGAACGCCATGACTGACGCGATTATAAGAAGCCTGAGTTGGCCATAATTCTAAATAAATGACAAATGAAAATAACAAACACACAAACCATTTTATTAGCGGGTGCTACAGGCTATTTAGGTGGTTATATCGCTAAAGCTTTAGTAGAACATCAATATAATGCTAAACTTATTGCGAGATCAGTTCAAAAACTACAAACTTTAGAACGGAAAACGGTGAAAATCGTTAAAGCCGAAGTCACACAACCCGAAACATTAAAAGGCATTTGCGAAGGAGTCACTACCGTCATCTCTACCGTTGGTATAACCCGACAAAAAGAAGGTTTAACTTATATGGATGTCGATTATCAGGCTAATATTAACTTACTAAACGAAGCCAAAAAAGCAGGAGTTAAAAAGTTGATCTACGTGTCTGCTATTAACGGAAATAAATACCGACATCTCAAAATTTTTGAAGCTAAAGAAAAGTTTGTAGACGCTTTAAAGGCATCAGGATTGGACTATACTATTATTCGTCCTAATGGTTTTTTTTCAGATATGAAAGATTTTTTAGACATGGCCAGAAAAGGAAAAATATACCTTTTTGGTCATGGTGAACAAAAATTTAATCCTATCCATGGCGAAGATTTAGCGATCGTCTGCTTACAAGCTATCGCCTCTCCAAGTACTGAAATTATAGTAGGTGGACCAGACGTCTTAACACTAAACGAAATAGGGGAGATGGCATTAGAGGCTCTAGACAAACCTATAAAAATTATTCACTTACCAGATTGGACCAGACGCTTTATTATTTGGGCCCTTCGCACATTTACATCCTCTAAAACTTATGGACCCATTGAGTTCTTTTTAACCTTAATGGCAGACGATCATATTGCGCCAAGATTTGGCACCAAACGCTTATCACAGTTCTTTAAAACACTAGCCACCTAGTTACAAATTTGGCGAAGCATCGTCTGTAATATATAACAACAATTTAAAACACATCTCATGTTCAAAAAGTACAAAATATTAAAATGGCTTTTAACTAGTCTAGGTATCATCATCTTATTTATAGTCGCATTAGGTTTATATATCGCAAGCCTTTTACCAGAAGAAAATCCCAACATTAAAAATAGTCAAGCCAGTGATATTACCTATATCAATGAGGCCATACCATCGTATCGTGGTAAAATATTAGCTGTGGTTACCAGTACCGACACCATGGGTTTAAGTGGTAAAGCTACAGGCTTTGAGCTTACCGAATTAGCACGCGCTTATTACGTCTTTAAAGCTAATGGATTTGATGTCGATGTGGCAAGTCCTTTAGGTGGAGAAGCTCCAGTGGTTTTAGATGATGATGACATGGGGCGTTTCGATTATGCTTTCTTAAACGACAGCATCACACAACAAAAAATAAAACAGACCATAGCCTTAGAAGACGTAGAGCCCAATGCTTATAAAGCCATCTATTTTGTTGGAGGCAAAGGAGCCATGTTCGATTTCCCAGACAACAAACATATACAGCGCATGGTTCAAGATTTTCAAAAGGCGAATAAAATCATAGGTGCCGTCTGCCATGGACCTGCAGCCTTAACCAAAGTGACCTTAGATAACGGTGACCCCTTTATAAAACACAGAGCGGTCAGCGGATTTACCAATGCCGAAGAATTGTTACTTATTCCAGATGCCGATTCTATATTTCCCTTTTTACTTCAAGATAAACTCATCGCACAAGGTGCTGTTTTTAATGAAGGAAACATGTACTTAGAAAAAATCAGTGTTGATAAAAATTTAGTCACAGGTCAAAATCCGTGGTCGGTTTGGGCGTTAGCTGAAAACATGATACAACAATTAGGTTATACTCCAAAAGAACGTGCTATCACAGCAGATGAAAATACGGTTAAAATTCTGTATACTTACGAAACGCAAGGAATCGACAAGGCTAAGGACTTAATAAAAGAATGTATTCAAAAGAAACAAAACGTATCTAGAAGCTTATTTATAGATCATGGTGCTATCGCTGTACTGACTGGTAAATTGAGTAAATTTTATGATATGTTACGTTTGGCAGCTTATACAAAAGAAACCCAAGAACATCATACAACTTAAGTGTTTATCACTAAGTTAATAATGATAAACTAAAAGACTTAATGGTTTACATAATAAACAAAGTCATTCAAAACCAACTCTTATGTTACAAGATCACCATGTTCTTCAACAACAGAAACGCCCCAATCTGCAATCGATTGAATGACCGGAATTAACGTCTTTCCAAAATCAGTTAATGAATATTCCACTTTTAACGGTGGTTTAGATGTATACACCTTTCTTTTTATAATACCATCTTCTTCCAACGTCTTTAATTGTAAGCTAAGCGTGCGTTCTGTAACTGTTGGCATTTCCTTTCTAAGCTCGTTATACCGAAGTGTTTTATCACGCAAATGAAACAATATTACAGTCTTCCATTTTCCACCAATCACACCCATGGTTAAACTAGCGCAACATGGGTATTCTTTTCCTTTAAATTTATACATAAATACGATTATTAGTTTTAATTCAGATTGCAAAGATAGGGCACTATACTAAATTACACAACTATACTTTTTATAGTAATTTTAACATTTCTGCTAAAGTCCTATATTCATTAGCATTACTAACTAATTAGTATTAAAATTTTTATACTATCCTTTTTGACCGTTATTGTCAGTATTGAACACTATACATACTTTTGTCACTATAAAAATTATAGTACAATATATTTTAAATAAAATACGAATAATGAATACACCAAACATTGCACAAGAAGACATTTTAAACGCATTTAACTACAGACATGCTACTAAAGAATTTGATGCTACCAAAACATTAACTGATGAGCAAATCAATTTCATCTTAAAAACAGCGAATTTATCACCTAGTTCTTTTGGTTTTGAACCTTGGCATTTTATAGTGGTACAAGACAAAGATTTACGCGAACTTTTAAAACCTGTAGCTTGGGGAGCACCAGTAAAACTAGACACTGCAAGTCACTTTATTTTAGGTTTAGCAATGAAAGCGCCAATGGTAAAACACAATGCAGAATACATAGAACATATGATGAAAGACGTTAAGCAAATGCCAGAAGATGTTGTAGAAATGTATTCTAAATTTTACAGAGAGTTTCAAGAACGTGATTTTAACTTAGATTCTGATAAGAAATTATTCGATTGGTCCTCAAAGCAAACGTATATTGCCTTAGGTAATATGATGACAGCTGCTGCTTTAACCGGAATCGATTCTTGTCCTATTGAAGGCTTTCATATTGAAGAAACTGAAGCGTTGTTAAGAGATAAGTTCGAAGTGGATACTGACAAATATGGAATTTCATTTATGGCTGCATTTGGTTATAGAAAAGCAGATCCAGAATTTCCAAAGTCGAGAAGAGCTTTTGAAGATATAGTTACTTGGAAATAAAAAATATAAATTATAAAAATTTGTTATTCTGTCCCGAAACTTTGGGAGTTTCAGAATCTCATATCTAAAGTCTAAAAAATGAAAACAATAATTACACTTGTATTAGCAACTATAACTACCATAGGCACCTTTGCGCAAACACCAACAACAGACAATATTAAGTCTATAAACGAAGTAGTAACTGCAGATACTGTAGAATGGGGTTGGTTAAATCCGTTACGAGGCGATAAAAGTCCAGCTGCAGGAAAACTTTGGGGAGACAGAACCAAAAACGAACCAGCAGGTTTTTTAGTAAAATTCAATAAAGGGTTTTCTTCGCCACCACATATTCACAACATTACGTATCGTGGTGTGGTCATTAAAGGTTTATTGCATAATGATGATGAACAAGCCGAAAAACAATGGCTACCAGCTGGATCTTATTGGCAGCAACCAGCAGGAGAAGCACATATTACTGCAGCAGATGGTGAAGAAAATATGGCTTTTTTAGATATACAGGAAGGCCCCTATTTAGTACAACCAACAGACGAAGCTTTTGATAATGGTGAACGACCAATTAATGTAGATAAAACCAATTTAGTATGGTTAAACGCTAAGGATATAGAATGGGTTTCAGAAAAAAGTAATGTCGAAACTGCTTTTTTATGGGGAAGCCACGAAAAAAATCAATTACGTGCTTCTTTAATAAAATTACCAGCTGGTTTTAAAGGAAAAATTAAAAATTTAAGTCCAAATTTTAGAGCAGTCGTTATTTCTGGTGGAATTTCACACCAGTTTTCTAAAAAAGAAGATAAAAAGGAATTAAACGCACCATCATATTTCGGAGCAGAAGAAAATGCAACTTCCATAATTTCAGCGGAAAAAGAAACGGTGCTTTATATTAGAAGTAATGGAGAATTTGAGGTAAAATAATAATGAAAAACGTAAGTCTCTTAATACTAGTATTTGTTTTAGTTACGACTGTAAAAGCACAAAACACTTTAGCTGATGCAGAAGTTTTTGCAACTATAAATCAAGCTGTTGTGAATATTACATTTACTAATTCAGGAGATTTAATGTACAATCATCATCCATTTTTTGTACCTGAAAACCGCGTGATAATCATGGAAGCAAAAACCAAGGAAAGTAAACCGTTTCCAAACAAAGCGTGGAATACAGAGCATAGCGCTATTTCCATTTTACAAGTACAACCCAAAACGTTTGTCGATGTCTTGAGCTTGGAGGCTTATGCCAAAAAACTTCAAGAGGAATACATGGCTACAACCAAATAAAACCGTTTTGTGTAGTTTGTAAATGCGCTGCTCTCATAATCCAACACCCACGCCATGCGTTTCTGCGTATAACTTTTAAATAATTAAGAGGTTACGGTATTATAGTTTTATAATACTTCGTAAATTTATGGTCTGTTTATAATTTATAACAAACTCAAACGATATTAGGTCATTAAGACTTTCCAAGATATGGACACAAACAAGACTATAAATAAAACTGAAACAAATAAAATTATAGAGAGACAGTTACGTTTTCAAAAATTATTAATTAGCATTTCTACAACATATATCAATGCTGATTTATCCGAAATCGATAAACTTATTCAAAAATCTTTAAAACAAATAGGAGAATTTGTAGAGGCAGATCGTAGTTATATTTTTTCTTATGATTTAAAAAACAATACCGCATCTAATACTTACGAATGGTGCGCAGAAGACATAGAACCAGAAATTGATAATTTGCAAAATGTGCCTATCGCGTATATACCGCAGTGGGTAGATGCGCATAAAAAAGGCGAGGCATTTTATGTTGAAGATGTCTCTCTTCTTCCAGACGATGGCGAAAACGGCTTACGTGCCGTATTAGAACCACAAGGTATTAAAAGCTTAATCGCCATTCCTAAAATTAAAAATAAAGAGTTAATTGGGTTTGTTGGTTTTGATGCCGTGAAGACAATTAAAAAATACACAGAAAACGAAAAAGATATTCTATTCGTTTATGCCAATATGCTCGTTAGCGTCATTCAAAGAAAAGAATATGAAGCACATATCATTGAACAAGATAAAAAACGTGAAAAACTACTGTTAGATTTATCGTACCAAAACGAACAATTAAACGAATATGCTCACGTCGTATCTCACGATTTAAAAGCTCCGCTGATTAATATTCATACTTTGGTAACTTGGTTTATCAATGATCACAAGGACGATTTTGAAGACAGCGACATAAAGCCTTTAAATTTGGCGTTGTTCAATGTAGAGCGCATGAATAATTTAATAAAAGGAATTTTAGACTATACTACTGTAGATAAACTCGAATCAGATGATTCTAAAATTGATTTTAACTTTATCGTAGATGAGGTGGTAAAGTCGCTATTAATCCCAAAACATATCACCGTAAATATTCAAGATAACTTACCGAGTATCAATGGTAATGCCTGGAGATTTAAACAGGTCTTTCAAAACCTTATTCAAAATGCCATAAAGTATTCCGATAAAGAGCAAGGCAGCATTGAAATAGGGTATACAGACAAAAAGGATGCTTATGAGTTTTTTGTAAAAGACAACGGCATTGGCATTAAGTCCGATTATTTTGATAAAATATTTAAAGTATTTACAAAACTTGAAAGCACAAGCGCGTCCTCGGGCATTGGACTTTCTATTGTTAAAAAAATTATAGATCATTACAAAGGTGCAATTTGGTTAGAGAGCCAAGAAAACCAAGGGACAACGTTTTATTTTACGTTTTTAAAGCCGTAGTTATTTACGGCTTTGAGTTTGGCATTTGATACAAATAAAAGTAGAATTAAGCTTAAGCCTTAACAAGTTTTAAAACAGTAGGTCCAGTTATGGTTTTCAATTTTATAACATAAATACCCTTTTTAAAATGACTGATATCTATAGACAACGTTTCATCTAGTCGCTGTTTTAAAACCTGTTGCCCATTTAGCGAACTTATCGTTACCTCTCCTGTCATATAATCATTAAAATATAAGATGTCTTGTACCGGATTTGGATATGTTTTAATTAAAGATAAAAAGGAATCGTCTACCGATAAACTAGTAGCATCCAGCTTAAATGCCATCATATCTGTACCAGATCCAGAATTTATAAGATCGCTTCCAATACCTGCAGCAACAATACTACCGTTAGCTAATGGTGTAATACCATAGACTACTGTTTGGTTAAAACTATGTTCATAAACATCAAAATTACCTATATCAAATGGTGTTGAATTTTGGGTTTCGGTTCTAAAAACACGATGTAACCCAGAACCATTACTCGCAAAATAAGCGGTACCTTGGTCAGTAATAAAAGCATCTTGCATAGATGCAGTATACGTTGAACTAGCAATACCATTGACTCCAAAACTGGTATCAAATCCGTTGTTATTAAACTTTAAAATAGTGGGTTGCCAATTATTTCGGTTATTCCCTGCAGCAATAAAATAATCATTAACTTCTTTTATGGCTCGTATTTCTAATGGTAGGCTAGTAGAAAGGTTGCCACCAGTACCAAAAGTACCATCAAAACTTCCATCAGCATTGAGGAGATATAATTGGTTATCATTTTCAGTTCCATAAATTAAGATTTGGCCATTGTCTAAAAAACAGAAGGCAGAAATCCATTGGCCACTACTAAAATTATTAAAGCTAAGCCTGCCATTAGTCGCAAAAGCAGTATCTAAAACACCATTGACGGTTAATTTCTGAACTAAATAACTATAATTACTCGTCGTTCCAACACGCTCATTACCACCTATAAAAATTTCTCCGGCGTCATTAACTGCCATGCTGCTGAAGTAAGTATTATTCCCAACCGGATCATAAATATAATAACCGTTAGTTCCAAACGTGGTATCTAGAGTGCCATCGAGATTTAAACGCAATACAACTAATGATGTTTCCTCCGTATTATTAATCTCAGCAAAAGCACCAACAATTAATTTATCGTTCTGAAACGCAATATACTGTCCCGTACTTCCTGATGACCCATTATCTGTTGAACCAGGAACCACAAATGTCTTAAGTGCATCACTACCAAAAGCCAGATTTAATACACCCGTTTCCGTAGTGCTACTTACAGCCACGCGTGTTGGGTTATTGGTATAACCCACATAGTATAAAAGCCCATTACCATCATTAATCACTTTTTTAAAATATTCGCTACCGTCGTCAATGGCAAAATAGCCTGAATTTCCACTATTACCAAAGCTTAAATCGAGCTCAAAACTTTGAGACAAACATATTGGTGATACTAATAAAAGGAAAATGAGCTGTAAATTTTTAATCATAATAGTATATCATTTAGAGGGTTATAAATATGAAAAATCAATTCTATGTGTTATAAAACTACATACAAACTATTAAAACGAAACTTTAAAATGTATAGATGGCTTTATTTTATGTATGAAAGGTTATTGTAGATTTAAATATATATATGGTGAAATGGTTTATTTTACGGAAATACACATGACTACAGAATCTGTATCTCTAGATGAAGTCTTTGTTGAAGAAAAAAAATTAAATTAGCGCTAATCCATTGATACATTTTCAAAAGAGCAACTATAAGGCATAAAAAAGCCAGTCAAAATAAACTGGCTTTTAAATATATATTAGTCGTCTTTAGTATTATCAATATCTAATTCTAAATTTTCATTGTGATCACTACCTAAACTGTAGTGACGATTCAATACATTAAATTATTTCAGAATGGTAAACGAGAACACAGCACCTTCATTCGGTTTCGATTTCACTTCAATGTCTCCACCCAAACGCGTTACTAATTTTTTTACAATAGCTAAACCTAAACCAGAACCTTCAACACCATGTTTATCTTGTTTAGACAATTTTACGAATATGTTAAAGATTTTTTCATGAAAATCTGCTCGAATACCTGGACCATTATCACTCACACTAAATTTATAGTGCGTTGGTGTTTCTGAAATAGCAACATCAACTTGTGCTATAGCTTTATCATTATATTTTTCAGCATTATTTATAAGATTGGTTAAAATCTGACTCACAATAATGTGATTAATTCTCAAACGTTCTAATGCAGTGATAAACGTTAATTCTAATGTAGCATTGCTAGAGTAGTAGACATCAATACTATCTTTAAATTCTGCAAAGGAAAGGTCCTCCTTAGAATTTTCTAATTGATCTATCTTAGTGCTATATTCCATAAGACGATCTAAGAACTTATATAAATGCTCGGTAGATTTTAGAATAAGTTCAATAAGGTGAACACCGTCTTGTTCCAATTTATTTCTATTCTCTGCCAAAAATATGTCTGCAAGACTAGCAATATTAGAGAGAGGCGATTTAATATCATGAGCCGCCACATAAGCAAATTGCTCTAAGTCTACATTTTTATCTTCTAATTTACCAACCAAATCATTGAGCTCAACATTACGTTTTCTAAGCGTCAATAAATTAATGACTTGTCGCGATAACGCATCAAGAGCATTTTTTTGACCATCGCTTAAAACGCGAGGTTTAGAATCTATGACACAAAGGGTTCCAAGTGGCAATCCGTTATCTGTTTTTAAAGGCACACCACCATAAAATACAACGTTTGGAGCGTTAACAACTAAAGGGTTGTCAAAAAAGCGTTCATCCTTTCGGGCATCTTCAATCATAAGTGCATTTTGCTCTTCGCTTATAGCGTGTCCGCAAAAAGATATCTCTCGTGGTGCTTCTGTAACATCAAGTCCATGGCGTGACTTAAACCATTGACGATCTTTATCTATAAGGCTAATTAAAGCTATAGGAACATCGCAAATTTGTGCTGCAATTCTGGTAATACCATCATAATCTTCTTCTGGTAAGGAATCTAAAATATTGTAAGATTCTAAAGCGGCTAATCTTTCGGCTTCGTTAGTAGGTTTTGTAGGGGCAATCATATGTAGTGTATTTGGGCTGGCAAGTTAAAGAATTTTTTATATAATTTACGCATCGTTAGTAATTTGTTGATGATCTAAAACTACCTAATGCCATTAAAAATCAGCGATTTAATTCTGAATAGCTAATTGTTAAATTTAAATTTTAACAATTTTACTGTACTTAATCATTGTAGAAATGGTGTATCACAAGAACGATCATATTTTAAATACAGTTAAAATGGGCTGTTACGCGAAACCATAACTGTCAGTTCTAGTGTCCCGTCTTTTTCATCGGGAAGTATCGCGAACCTGCACGTCAGTTCGAGTGTTTCTTAATGAGTAGTGCAACGAAGCATTAAGAAATGTATCGAGAACGAAATAAACAGCATTTTTAAATTGCAATGTTAAAAGTATTAATGAAATTAGTATTACCAATAAAAACCTGTCATACCTGCGAAGGCAGGAATCCACAATATCAGCCTGACATCTAATTATAAAATAGAATAGTCGGTTACCGCATTATAAACGCGACTAACACTTTAAAAATAGAATCCCATAGGCCTCCAAAAGGCATCATTTTTAATGCTGGTATTGAATCTGTTTTTTTAAATTTTAACTCTGGTAGTATTGTCGAGATTGGATTAGCTGATGAGAAAGCTAATATGGTGATATAAAGTTTTGATATTTACGGTTTTCCCTTAAATATATCTTACATTATTTTGTAAATTTAAACTCTTCCATAATAGTTAAGCATTTTTATTATAGTTAAGATTTGATACTAAAAACTTATTATTTTAAAATTAAAAATTAATAAATGGCATTCTTTATAAATAATAAAAAACATTTTGAGCTAGAAATAGAAAAAGATAAACTTGGTTTTCGAAAGTGCCAATTAGGAGCTGTTTGGGCTGTTAAAAGTCATTATACAAAGAGTAAATCACCTGCCCTAATAAGCATGCCAACGGGATCAGGTAAAACTGCTTTAATGATAGCATTATGTTTTGAGTTAAAAATAAAAAAGGTATTAATAATAACACCTTCAGTTGTTATTAGAAAACAGATTTTTGATGTTTTTAGTGAAATGGAAATATTAAAAACTCTAGGTGTATTTAATAGTGAAGAAAAGCCAAAAGTAAATAATCATATAGGGTATTTAAAAACTGAAAATGATTGGATAAAAGCAACTAAATCATATGATGTAGTTATTTCAACTCCAAATAGTTGTTCTTCTGATATGAAAGAAAACATAGCTCCTCCAAAAGATTTATTTGATTTAATAATCATTGATGAGGCTCATCATGCTCGTGCTAAAATTTACGAAAGCGCTTTTAAAGATTTTAAAGATTCAAAAATAATTCTATTAACAGCAACTCCATTTAGAAGAGATCGAAAAAGAATTCAAGGTGAGTTAATTTATCATTATCCTATATCAGAAGCCATAAAAGATGAAATATATAGACCTGTTACATTTAAAAATGTAGATACTAACAATGGAAAAAGTCAAGATAAAGATTCTCTTTTAGCAAATGCTGCAATAGAAAGTTTGAGAAATGAGCAAAAAAATAATCCAAATGCTCAATTATTGATCAAAACTAGAAAAATTAATTCTGCAGAAGAATTAAAAAAAATATATGAAGCTAAAGGAATATCGGTTGGTTTAATTCATAGTGGTAATACGACCAAACAAAACGAAGATTGTTTGATTAAGTGTAAAAAAGGTGAATTAGAAAGTTTAATAGCTGTAGGTATGATTGGAGAAGGTTTAGATATACCAACATTAAAAATAAGTGTATTACATGATATTCCAAGAACACTACCCACAACAATCCAATTTATTGGTAGAATTTCCAGAATAAACAAAGACCAAGTTGGTAATGCAATTTTAATTGCAGATAAAAACTATGTGAAAGGTGAGGTTAAGAAATTATATTATTTTGATAAGTCATGGGATAAATTAATTCCTGGTTTAGTTGAACACATTGTTATGAATTCACCTTTATTCCCAAATTCAGAACCAAGTGAGTTAAATCCATTAGGTATATCTCCTAATGATTTAAAACCATTCTTTAGTACAAAAATACATAAGACAAAAGTAGGTTTTGAATTTAAAAAAGGTTTTCATAAAAAAATGCCTTCAGGAATTGATTTAGTTTTCACTCATCAAGAAGATTTTAATTCTCCTTTAATATTAATTACAAAGCATAAGAAAACATTGCCTTGGGGAAAAGATTCAGCCTTATTTCAAGAGAATTATGATTTACATATTTTATATTTAATTGAAGATTATTTATTTGAGAGTTCGACTTCAGATTTGATTTTAAATCATATGAAATCTAAACTATTTGATACAAAAAAATATGATATTGTTCCTGCTTCAAATATAAGAAATGGATTAAGTGATAATACCATTGGTCAGTACTTTATGGTTGGTATGTCAAATATTTACGGAAGCGGAGCATCAAATCCAACGTATAAAATGTTAATGGGACTAGAGGTTGAGTCTGCAGTTAAACATTCTGATGGTGCTGTATTTTCTTTTGGTCATGCATTATCAAGAATAGACGAAAATGAAACTAGAGGTATTGCTGTCAATAATGGTCGAATATGGGCCATTAAGAGAAAAAACATTAAAGAATTTTCAATTTGGTGTCAACATATTTATTCACTTATTAAGTTAGGAAATAATGAATCTAAAATTCCTAGAATGTCAAATTTAGCTAATTTTAAAACTGTTGATAAATTCGAAGATAAACCTGTTTCAATTCAATTAGATAGTGTTTGTTTTCAAATGGCAATAGTTGTTATTAGAAAAGGAGATAAAAATTATGAAAGCTTTATTCCCGAAATTATTTTTGATAATTTATTAAACAATAATAGAAAAATTGAATGTTCACTTATTGTAGAAAAAGATGAGCTAGCAAAAATTTACTTTGACTTTGATAATGAAAAAAAATGGGTTGTTAACTCAGATACAGAAATTAATATATTTATGGATATTCCTGACAAGGATCCAATAAATACTAGTCTTGATGACTTTATAAATGCATATCCACCATTAATAATATTTCAAAATGCAAAAAGTTTAAGAGGTTCTACATTGTTTGAGCCAAAAATTAAGGAACAGAAATTTGATAGGACCTTATTTAAAGCGATAGATGGAGGTTGGGATGAAACAGATATAAAGAAAGAAGCAGAAGAACCTACAGAGCCAGGGAAAATTTATAATGTACAACAAAAGACTATTAAAGTGATAATTAATAGTCCAGGTTATACAGATAATGATATTATAGTAATTGATGACGGAGCAGGAGAAATGGCTGATATAATATGGTTTTCCCTAAATGAAAAAATAATTCACTTTTTTCATTGTAAATTTTCATCTACAGATAAACCTGGAGCAGATACGAGAAATATAACAGAATTATTACAACAGGCATTGAGAAATTGTATTTGGATAAGGTCTAGTTTCATAATTAAACAATTATTGAATAGAGTAAATACAACTAAAAATTCAAGAATACTAGAGGATAAATATGATGAATTAAATGAATTACATGATGATTTTATCCCTACAGATTGGGATTATAAAGTTTGTTTGGTTCAACCAGGTCTTTCTAAATCAGCTGTTTTTAAAGATAACATGACAAATGTTGAAAAACTACTTTTAATTTTACATGATAGGCTTCAAAGTTCTGGGTGTGATCTCAAGATTTGGGCATCTTCTTAAGAATTATGCTTCTAGGCTAATTTATTTAGATATGTTGCCATCTTATTCTATTAATATTCTACAACGTCCGTATGTGTTATTGCTTGTGCAATAAATTCCACCCCAAACCCCTAAAAAAATCAAAACCATTCCATTAATTTCGCACTTTACAAACATCGCCTAAATTTAAAAGCTTGCTAGAAAAAAGACCACAATTACCACAAGAACAGCTTACAGACACAGAGTATTTTATTTATTGCTTAGAAGGAGTAGAGGATGTAGACGACAACACGGTAACCGAAGCCCAACACAACTTAGCGCAATTGGCCCTAAACTATGGCATAGCAAGTATCTATAAAACTTGCGACACCATTGAAGGCCTGGAAGATAGCCTAAACGCACTGGTATTAGATGATCATTATTTTAAGGATTATGAAATCATTTATTTAGTGATGAGGGGAGAAGCCAATACCATTTGTTTAAATGACTACTACTATAGTTTACAAGAAATTGCAGAACGTTTTGAAGGTCGGTTAGACGGAAAGATTTTACATTTTTCAAATGCTAAACTTCTAGATTTAGACGAAGAAGAAGCACAATACTTTTTAGATATCACCAGAGCCAAAGCGATTTCTGGCTATGGCCATGCCTATAATGGCATAGCGAGCACAAAACTAGATGAGGCTTTCTTTAATTTATTTAAAGAAGATGATGATATGTTCGCTGTAGTAGAAGAATTACACCAAAGACATTACAGCGCCTGCAAATTACTCGATTTCAGATTGTATTATTAAACAACTGGAGTTTCTTGGCTCTTGGTTCTAACCACCACATGTCATACTCCCAATTCCTACAGCCCCTCAATCACAGCCTTAAGCTTCTCAGTAATTTCCTCAGCAATCCCTTTTAAATCGTCATTTTCCACCGCTTGCATAGACGCCATTGGGTTCACAGCAGCCACTTCAATATCACCAGAATCTAATTCCTGTACAATAACATTACAAGGCAGCATGGTTCCAATTTTATTTTCCGCTAATAAGGCTTGGTGCGCATACGGTGGATTACAAGCTCCTAATATTTTGTAATTATTAAAATTAACATCGAGTTTCTTTTTCAAGGTGGCTTTAATGTCAATTTCCGTTAATACACCAAACTGTTCCGTTTTAAGGGCTGCGGTAACTTGGTCTACAGTGTCGTTAAAATCGCCTTTTAAGGTTTTACTAAAATAATAAGTCATAATACGTTGTTTTTAAGTTAATAATAAAGACAAATCACATACCATAAGATACAAAAAACGGCCCCAAAATACAACATAGCAATGGGGCAATTCGTTATAACTGTAGTTGGCAAAGTATAGGCTTCACATGCACAATGCATCTGTTCAAATTAAGAAAATCAGCTAATTCAAATTACCTCAATACCATATTAAATTGTTCCATTTCACCAAAATCATAACACTACACACCGAACTTTGACAACAACCCTAAATCTAATCTTAACTCAAAACTCTATAATTTTTCTATAGTCTATAATCTCTTGTCTAGAAATCTAAAAATCTAACCACGTCCATCAACCAACCAAAAACCACCAACTAAAAAAAATTCATTAACTTAAAACCCATAACCAACACCAAATCAGATGCCTAAGCAAAACGGACTTTTTAAACTCAAAGGCACATTACAAGGCAAATGCTATTACCAACTCAATGGTCAATACATTGTACGCAAAGCCGTTGGACCATCAAGAGAGCGTATTAATACAGATCCAGCCTTTAGTAACGTAAAGTCTAATAATCAAGAGTTTGCAGCCGCTTCAAAACTCTCCAAAGCTTTACGACAAGGTTTAGGAGATAATGCTATACGATTTAAAGACAGTTATATGACAGGCCGTTTAACAGGCTGTTGTCGTAAAATCATTCAAAAGGGTAGTGGTCTGGTAGGACAAAGAGAAGCCAACCTGCATAATCATCCCACAGCTTTAATAGGCTTTCAGCTCAAAAAAGAGTTACCATTGGAGCAAATCTATACCGCAAAACCACAGATTAATATTAATAATACACGGCATAAGATAGACATAAATATCCCTAAATCGAATAGCAACCATCACAACCAAAAGCCTATAAACGCAACACATTTTCAACTCACAGCAGCCTTAAGTCTGGTCTCAAACTTACAATGGGAATCCAACGAAAACGCGTATCAACCAACACATTCAGAATTACACACATTAAGCATCACCAATCAAACCCAACCATTATTATGTAAAATAGAACATACGCATATACACATGCCGTTACATATGCCAACCACAGTAGAACTTCCAAATACCATAGCCATCACAGTTTGGTTAGGCATAACATATCTAAAAATCGACGACGGAAATTACGTAACATACCAATCACCAAAAGCCATGGCTTGTATAGCCGTACTATAAGTTTTTACAATATTAAATTATAGGTTCACCCGTGTTTACTTCGGGTCTAAGCCGTATCTAAGCCGTATATCATTCGGGTAAATACTAGTATTAAGTCGTGTAAATGCTAAGGCTAAAATTAAATACAAAAACGATCACCAGATTTCGCAGGCTCATAATTCGGGTATTTCAAAATATTAAGCCCAAGGTACAGAATAGCGCAAATATAAAAGGCTCGTGATTTTAGCAAATCTAGAATGTAATGTATAGCTGTGGTATAAATCGCGTGCATACCTATAAAACGGTACAAACAACAAATAGTACCTATAATCTTAAAATATGCTATATTACAGAATGTCCTATAATTTATATTATGTAAAATAGAATAGTCTAATAAACCTTGCCTATTAACAAAACCTCATAACATTAAGAAGATCATAATGATCCTTTATGATCATGTTTTAACAAAGCGTTTAATTCTGTTAACCTATTAATGAGTAATTCGTGAAACGCTTCTAACAAATCGTCATAGCCTTCGAGATATAAAAACTTCATGTGCACAACGCGGTTTCTATAATCATCCGAACCAAAGTATCGATATTCATCTACTGTAAATTTGCCATTAAAGCTCACTAATTTTTCATACCAATTAAAGTTATCTTTAATATGTCTTAAGTTAGCAACAAGCTCTTCTGTAATAATGTCTTCCATAGGTTTTAGTGTACGGTCTATGGATTTATAATCTTGTTGTATTTCCAATAATTTATCAGTTAGTGACGAACTATTGATGCTTGTATTATCAAAGGCTGTGGATAAAATAGGATTTATAGGTGCAAATTGTACACTTACAGTCACTAAGAACGGCGCTTGCGTCACCACTTGTAAACGTTCACTATCCGTTTTGTTTGCTTTCAGATATAGATTATAGATTTTTAAATCTTCAGAGATGCCATCTCTTGTCGCTTTTAAAAGTGCGATATCGGCTTCTATCTTTTGCTTCACTTGCAAAGCCATTTTATAGGTGTAATCTGCAGATTTACCTGCTTCGGTATGTTTATTAATTGCGACGGCGATTAAGATGCCGATAACAACGAGGATAATTTCACCTATAGCATAGAGCACATATTTTTTGACGCACTTCCCTTCTATCATTCGTAATCTTAGCGTATTAAAGAGTTTCATGGTATGTAAATACAATTAAAGTTAAAGGACACTGTAATGCGACTCCAGAACAGCATTACCAACCACACATGCCACTAATATAGTTAAAATCATTCCGATACGAGTCAACTGATCCTTAGTATTCTATCTAAATTTGATAACACAACCTTAAAACATAAATACCATGAACGATACAAATATTATTTTTGAATATCACGATGTCTCAGCTAGCGAAGCCTTAGAGACATTTACAAGAGAAAAACTAGATCCTATTTTTACAAAATTCGATTTTGTGATCCGTGCAGATGTCTTCTTTAAAGTAGAAAACACAAGCTCAGACAACACCGGAAAAGTTTGTGGCATACGTTTAAGCGCTCCTGGGCCTCGCCTGTTCGCAGAATCATCGAGTTACAATTTTCAAGATGCGGTAACAGAGACCGTAAGTGATTTAACCTCACAGTTAAAGAAGCGTAAAGAAATGATGAAAACCTATTAATTATGGGAGTATTTAGTGATCACAACAGACAAATTACATGCATCTATAACAGTGAAGATAATAGAGATGTACAGACTTTAGCCTATATTAAGGCATCTGAAAAAAGCGTGCATAGTTTAGATATTGCAAACGTGCAACTCACAGGGACACAATGGGCCGAACTTGCCGAACGTCTCAATACAAGATTGTGCAATATCATTGACGATAAAGCCATTGATAAAGATATTGAACATTTTGACGATTCAGATTGTATTACCATTTTAAGGCAAAATCCTGCAGCTTTAAAAGGTGCAATAGTATTTACCAAAACTAAAGCCAAGTTGGTAGAAAACCCTTCTAAAGTCTTAGAATTTATTGATGCAGATTCGGAAAATATTAAAAAATATTGACATAGTGATTTGGGACTTCCAGATTATTATATTGATTGGTTGATAGCAGAAAAGCCTGTAAACATTATCGTTTACAGGCTTTTCAATGCTATAGTATTAAGTGATCGCTATATAGCCTTAAGAGATATAATCGTTTTTAATATACTTATCGGCATATTGCTTTGTAAAATACGCACCATACAGTAAAATAAGACTAGAGTAAGATACCCAAAGCATAATTAAAATAATAGAACCTGCTGCTCCATAAGTAGATCCTGGTTCCATTTTATTAAAATATAAGGCCAATAGGTATTTACCGATTAAAAATAACAAGGTGGTTAAACCTGCTCCTACACGTACTGATTTCCACGAAATCTTTGAGGAAGGCAAGTATTTAAACATCGTAGCAAAGAGGACATAAATAAAGGCTACTGAGACTAAAAAGTCGACCACAAATAAATAATCGAACATATTTTCAGGCAAAAACGTATTCAGCTGTTTACTAAAAGTACTCAGTAAAGAGGTCATGATAAAGCTAATAAGCATTAAAAAGCCTAGAATTAGTATAAATCCAAAACTTTTTACACGACTCATCACCGTAGCGACCACATCATTTTGATACGAGGGTTCTTGTTCCCATATTTTATCTAAAGCAGATTGCAATTGAAAAAAGACACCTGTAGACCCATATAATAAGGTTCCGATACCAATAATGGTCGCAAATACAGAAGTCTTTTCGCCGCTTTGGTTTTCTATCATGGTTCTTATAGCATCGGCAGCATCTGAACCTATGGCACTAGAAATCTCATTTAACAGTTCTCCGCGCACAATATCTTCTCCCCAAACACTTCCTACTATTTTTAAAATAATAATTACTAATGCTGGCAAAGACAATACAGCGTAATAAGCCACAATGGCACTACGCTGAAAAGGTTCTCCTTCAAACCATGCTTTACCTGTATCGAGTAATAATCGTGGTAAATGCTGAATTTTAAATTTTTGAGTCGTACTCATATAACCTTATAATTAATTTGTTATGCTTCACCCCTAGCCGGATAATCTTTATCTAACACAAATTTTATAGCTTTAATGATGTCATCTAATTCTGGTCGTGCAAAAGGCATGGTTTGTAGCGAAGCACAATACAATTCTTGATTTGGTTTAATCACAAATAAACCAGGTTCTATAAACGTATCTGGTTCGTCCTTAATACCTTTTGAAATAAATAGTCCCCATTCACGCGCCTCTTCAATTGAAAATTCATAACCCAATGGCACATCATCAATATCCCATTCTTTATAGGTTTGTTCTGCTGTAGCTTTGGTATCACTACTTACCGCTACCACATTAACACCCAAGTCTTTAAACTCAGATAACTTTGGTTGTAATTTTTCTAAATATTTTTTACACACCGGACAATGTAATCCTCTATACACTATAACTAAAGTAAAATTCTCAGGTTGCTGTTTACTGAGCGTCCATTCGGTTCCGTTCACTAAATTAACTGTTAAATCTGGTGTCTGTTGTCTTGGTTTTATCATGTTGTTCTTTTTTAAATTCTGCAACTTAATTTTTAAGTCGGTCCAATGCATTAAAAGTATAAAGAACCACAAGTACCCATTGTCACTATTGCTAATAATATTAATGGTATTGCAAATTTATAAGCAATTTTAGAGCTCTCTTCTACCCTATTTGTTTTAGGTCAATAATTGTCTTATTACCGTTAAGCAAATCGTGTAAATCATCGCAATTTAGACGGGAATTACTAATTACAAAAACGATAGCAATATGAATTTAACAGACAAAGTTGTCATAATTACCGGAGCATCAAGTGGTATTGGAGAAGCTACAGCCAAGAAACTCGCTAAAGATGGAGCAAAGGTGGTTTTAATGGCAAGACGAGAAGATAAACTTAAAGCCTTAAAAGACACCATTGAAAACGACGGAGGTACGGCACTTGTGGTCTCTGGAGACGTTATTAAAAAGGATAATTTTGATCAGGTTGTAGATGCAACTGTTAAAGCTTATGGCAAAATTGATGGGCTTATTAACAACGCCGGACTCATGCCCTTATCCTTTGTAGAAAAGTTAAAAACTGACGAATGGGAACAAATGGTGGATGTCAACATTAAAGGTGTCCTTAATGGTGTTGCTGCCGTGCTTCCTAAAATGAAAACGAATAACGGAGGACATATCATTAACATTTCATCCATGGCTGCACACCGTTATTTTCCTGGTGGTGCCGTGTATTGTGCCACTAAATCGGCAGTAAAAATGTTTTCGGAAGGTCTAAGGCAAGAACTGGCGCCAAAGTATGGCATTAATGTAACGTCTATAGAGCCTGGTGCTGTAGCTACAGAACTTACCGATACCATTACGGATGAAGACATCAAGGAAAATATACAAGACATGCAGAACATGACCACATTAGAGGCCGAAGATATTGCCAACGCCATTCATTACGCCTTATTACAACCCAACCGCGTAAATATCAATGATATTTATTTAGTGCCTAGCGAACAGAAATAGAAAAAGAACAGAAAAAAGAAACTATGGAAACGACAACAAAACAAAAGACATTTAAAACTATAAATCCTGCTAACGGTAAAACCCTATCCTCTTATGAATATATGACGGATGACCAAGTAGAATCTACCGTTAAAAAATCGCATGAAGCCTTCTTACAATGGAAAATGAAATCTTTTGAAGAGCGTGGTGAAATTATTAAATCAATAGGAAAAGAACTTCAAAATTATAAAACAGAGTTAGCTGAATTAATGACTGATGAAATGGGTAAATTACTGAAACAAAGTCATCAAGAAATTGATTTATGCTCAGGAATCTGTGATTATTCTGCAGCGCAAGCAGCCGAAGTTCTAAAAAATGAAGAACGCGAATTACAAGATGGCGGAAAAGGTATAATAACCTATGCTCCAATGGGTGTAATCTATGGTATTCAACCATGGAATTATCCAACTTACCAAGTGATACGATACAGTATAGTTAACCTTATGGCCGGAAATAGTGTACTATTGAAACACGCTTCTAATGTTACTGGTACAGCAAAGTTATTAGAATCCATTTACAAAGCTGCAGGTTTGCCAGAAGGCCTCTTTAGTGTCTTGGTTATTAATCACGATCAATCAGACGAACTTATTAAGCATAAATTGATTAGAGGCGTAACCTTAACGGGTAGTCCTGTTGCAGGAGAAGCCATAGGCGCTAAAGCTGGTAAAGCCTTAAAAAAGTCCGTACTAGAGTTAGGGAGTAACGATGCTTATATAGTTCTTGAAGATGCAGATATCGAACACGCTGTAAAAACTTGCGTTATGGGACGTATTTATAATAATGGAGAAACTTGTATTGCAGCCAAACGTTTTATCGTGGTAGATGCGGTGTATGATGAATTTAAAGAAGGATTCGTTGAAGCTATGAAAGCTTTAAAATTAGGAGATCCTACAGATAAATCTACCAAATTAGGACCTATGGCGCGAAAAGATTTACGAGAAACACTTCATGAACAAGTTGAGAAAAGTGTAGAGAATGGAGCAAAAATACTGTGTGGAGGAAGTATACCCAAAGGTGATGGCTACTTTTATCCTGCTACAGTGCTAGAATCTGTTAGCAAAGGCCAACCAGCTTACGATGATGAACTCTTTGGACCTGTCGCAGCACTGATTAAAGCAAAAGATGAAAATGATGCCATAAACATCGCAAACGACAGCCGATTTGGTCTTGGTGGAGGTATTTTCTCTAAAGATATTCAGCGAGCTACAACACTTGCCGAAAAGCATTTTGATACTGGTATGGTATATATAAATAAATTTGGTTTAGCAGAACCGAATATGCCTTTTGGAGGAGTTAAAGATTCTGGTTTTGGTAGAGAACACGGAGGTTTTGGTATGAAGGAATTTGTGAATACCAAATCTATTATGATTGCTAAGGACAAATAATTAATCCCGCATAAATATTTAAGTTTAAGCCCGATACTTATTTGTATTGGGCTTTTCAATAATCCATATGTTAATCATCGTATTTTTAGTCATTTACACTCAGTTAGCCGATAAAAAGAATCGCTACAACAACAAAATTTGATTGCCGTAGATCTTCAATCTACCTTTGTTTTAGATCTCCCTCTATCTATTAAATCTAAATATTATGGAAACAAAATTTTCTTTATTTAATCAGATTAATAGTTTGTGTTACTGGTTATTAATCTCAAGCGATTACAGAACTTCAGTAAAATTAGATGCCGAAAATGACACGTACAGTGTTTGTATTACACATGGTGGTGTAGAACTTTATGCCAACAGCATCAAAGGGTTTAGCAAAAGAAATGCTACCTTTTTGGAACATGAGCTAGATGGCATGGTTGCTGGTCTGCTACATTTAAAACAGAATGTAGAACAAAAATCAGCTTAAGGGTTTAGAATACAGACGTCAGTTCGAGTGGAGTTGTCTAAAGTAATTGGTGTTAAAATCAATTAATTTATAAAAATGTTTCGATACTTATTATAGAATAAGAATTTCACTCGAAGCGACGTATAGTATATTGCTATTAGTCTTGTATTATTTAACGCGCTAACTTACGTAATGCTACCCATTGTTTTAACATTTCTCTAGAGTCTACAGCAGGATAACCCAATACCGTTTTACCTGCAGCAACGTCATTCATTACACCAGAGCCTGCACCAACCGTAGCACCAGAATGGATAGTAGTATGGTCTTTTATAGAGGCCGATCCTCCAATCATCACACCATCTCCTAAAGTTACAGAACCTGCAAGACCTGAACTACCAGCCATAATACAAGATCTACCAAGGACACAATTATGCGCTATTTGAACCAAATTATCAATTTTACAGCCATCTCCTAAAATTGTAGAACTAAATTTACCACGATCCACACAAGAATTGGCACCAATCTCTACTCCATTTCCAATGACTACATTTCCGATATGTGGAATCTTAACTAAGCCTCTGCCATCATCACATGGTCGATAGCCAAAACCATCTGCACCAATACTTACATTATTATGAAATATACAATGACTGCCGATTTCTGAGTACTCTCTAATAACGGTCCCAGACCAAATCGTGGTATAATCACCAATTGTGGTATCGTCTAAAATGGTAACATTAGGATAAATAGTCACATTTTCTCCTAATACCACATCTTTTCCGATATAAGAACCTGCTCCTATTCTAGTGCCTTTTCCAATAGTTGCAGTGGCATCTATAGTAGCAGAAGGGTGAATTTCGGTTTCAAAATGAGGTGGTTCTGGAGTAAAAGATTCCAATAATTTAGCCATGGCCAAATCTGCATTCTTCACTTTAATAAGCACACGATTTTCTCCTGGTTCGATATCTAAATTATCATTTACAATAGCTAAACTTGCTTTAGAATCTTTCCATAAAGCCGCAAATTTTCGGTTACCAATAAATGTAGCCTGATGTTCATTGGCCTTTTTTATTTGTTCTAATCCCGAAATTTTATTTGTGGTTTTGCCTATAATCTCACCATTAACTATGGCGTTAATGTCTTCTACTGAAAATGATTTCATTGTATATTATTCTGTGTTTATTGTTTATTTATAAAAACACAATATACTATTAATAAATGAAAATGTGGTAAGCTGCTGTCTGAAGAGTTTTAATAATTAACCAAATAAAATACCAACTTCTCGGAACCTAATAAAACCTATACATTTTAACAAACCAAAGTGTAAAGGAACGCTTGTTAACATGTAGACCTATCCATTCTCAATTCTGAAAAAAACAACAAGTTTCTAGGGAATAGAATTACATGGTAAGTTCTCTAAACGTAATGCCCAAAGCTTTTTGAATATCGATAACCTTTTGCATTTCACCAGGAATAATTAAAGCTATAGATTGCCCTGTATTTCCGGCTCTTGCAGTTCTACCACTACGATGTGTATAATAATCTAAATGTTCTGGTAATTGGTGATGTAATACAAAACCAAGATTGTTAACATCAATCCCTCGCGCTGAAACATCCGTAGAAATTAGGACTTGCAAACTTTCATTTTTAAAGGCACGCATTACTTTATCACGGTCCTTTTGTTGCATATCTCCTTCTAAGGCGCCTACTGCAAAACCTTCTTTTTGCAATTGTTCTGCTAAAGCCTTTGTACCAGCTTTGGTTCTACAAAAAATAATTCCTCGCTCATTTGGACGTCGGTCTAAAATACGAGTAATCATATTCAATTTGTCTTTAATCGTCGTTTGAATATAATGATGAGATATATTTTCGTTTACTAAAGCATTTTTATTCACTTCTACACGAATAGCATCCTTAGACATATAATTTTTTACGATGTTCTTAATTTCTATTGGCATCGTCGCCGAAAACAACCATGTGTTTCGTTTCTTCGTATTGTACTGTAAAATTTTAGTTAAATCTTCTTTGAAGCCCATACTAAGCATTTCATCAGCTTCGTCTAGAACTAATATTTTTACATTTGAAATATCCACTGCTTCACGCTCTACTAAATCGAGTAAACGTCCCGGAGTCGCAACAACAATATGCGTTGTTCTAGTCAAATTTTTAATCTGACGGTCTATTTTTTCACCTCCATAAACGCCTTCAGAGAAAATCTTAGAATCTATATATTTTGTAAACTTAAAAAGTTGCTTTTGTATTTGTTGCACCAATTCGCGTGTTGGTGCAATAATTAAGGCTTGTACTTCAGGATTCGTAGCATCTATAGCATGCAAAACAGGTAAGCCAAAAGCTGCTGTTTTTCCAGTGCCTGTCTGTGCTAATCCTATTAGATCAGTTTTAGATTCTAGTAGAACAGGAATAACGGCTTCTTGTATTTCTGTTGGGCTTACAATATTAAGTTCTTTTAATCCTTTTATGTAATTCTTGTGTATTCCTAATTCTGAAAATGATGCCATAGTGTTATTATTAAGTTGTAAAGGTAATTTGTTCTTTTGAGGTAATTCTTCAATTCGAGTAAAATTTACGATAGAAAGCGAAATACTTGTATCGAGAATATCACTTTTTAATAAGATGTGTTCTCAATAAGCTTTTCATCCTTCAAAATTACTAGAACTGATGTTATACAATGGAATAAGGCTATGTGTGAAAAAATGATAGCCTACCAACTAATCGGACGATAATCCTTTAGGAATTTACCCGACCAATGTTTTCCTGTATTAATACCATCAAAAAGCGGGTCCATAACACGTGCGGCACCGTCAACAATATCTAATGGTGGTTGAAAATCGTGTAGTTCTTGCTTACGTTTTGCCAATTCTGCAGGATCTTCATCTGTAACCCAACCCGTATCTACGGCATTCATATAAATTCCTTCTTTAGCCAAACTACCAGCAGCCGTATGTGTTAACATATTTAATGCCGCTTTAGCCATATTGGTATGAGGGTGACGATCTTCTTTAAAGAAGGTGTGAAATTTCCCTTCCATAGCAGATACATTAATAATGTGTTTTTGCCCTGTATTTTCTTTCTTCATCACTTCAGACAAGCGGTTACACAATACAAACGGAGCTACAGAATTTACCAACTGTACTTCAATCATTTCGGTAGTTTCAATTTCTCCAAGTTTTAGCCTCCAACTGTTGGTTTTTCTTAAATCTACTTGCTGTAAGTCGGCATCTAATTCTCCTTCAGGAAAAACCTCTTGTGCTACCAAGGTATTATCAAAACTATATGGAATTTGAGATAATTTAGCAGAAGCACGCAAACCAATACCTGGTTCTGGCCCATGCCAAGTCACTGGCATATTCTTATTAGAAGAGGCTCCGGAAGTTAACTGTTGTAATTCTTGTAAACACTCAGTGTGATCGTTTAGTAGATCGCGTGCAAATTTAGGTAATTCCTCAATTGGGCGCTCTTCGTTTGGCATTAAATGACTATAAAATCCGGCTGGTCTCCTTACTGTTTGAGCGGCATTATTGATAAGAATATCAAGCTTTTTGTAACGTTGTTCTATAAAATTACAAAAGATTTCTACACTCGGAATATGTCTTAAATCGAGACCATGTATTTTTAAACGGTGTCCCCATTCTGTAAAGTCTTCTTCTTTTGAAAAACGCAAAGCAGAATCTACAGGGAAACGTGTAGTTGCAATAACTGTGGCACCACCTCGTAATAACATTAACGTTATGTGATATCCTATTTTTAAACGCGATCCGGTAATTACAGCTACTTGCCCTTTAACATCTGCGGTTTGAAAACGTTTAGCATAATTAAAATCGCCACATTCTTCGCACATGGTGTCATAAAAATGATGCAATTTGGTATAAAGTGTTTTACAAACGTAGCAGTTTCTTGGAGATTCTAATTCTAATTGTTCCTTAGCCTTTAGATCGGCTTCAGGTAATAATTTAGGTGCTACAAAAACATGTGCTTCTCTGGCACTACGTATTCCGGTTTCTTTTCGTGCGTTTTTATCTCTGGCAGCTTGCTTTCGTTTTGCTGCTTTTTTTGCGTCTTTCTTTCGTCTTGAAAATTCCTCTCTACTCGGACGCGATAATTGGCCAGATGCCTTAATTAAAGCCGTACGTTGGGCTTTTGGAATTTCAAAAATTTGATCTGTATTCGCAACGAGGCGTTCTAATATAGAAATACAGTTTTCAATCTCATGGATTGAAATGTCTTCGTTTGTCTCGGAATTTACGTTGCTCATAACTTATTATAATATCAGGTCTACGCTATTCTAAGCCTCCTGAAGTTCTTTTTTAGATTTTCTATACGTGTACGAATTAAAAATACTTCGTCTTGCAAAACGCATTTGTTTATCTGAATTTAAAAATTTAATAAACACACCTTTTGGCACTCCAAAATACTCGTATGTAGAACCATCTAAAAATGTAATCTCTAATAATAAACCTTTGTGTTGAAAGTCTACAATACTAGAGTTTGTAATTGTTTCGGTGTATTCTTCAAGATTTGCAGCTTTAGTTTCAGGTGCAATACTGACTAAAAAATGATACCCATCAATAATTTCAACACTTTTAAATTCCGCCTCTTCCTGTTTAGGATCTCCATCTTGAAATTTATCTGGATGCCATTCCTTAACTAAGTTTCTGTATGTCTTTTTTAAATCTTTAAGATTAATTGATTCTTCTACAGAAAAAAGCTTTTTGTATTGACTAATGCGTTTCATTTTATAATGTTTTAAAATAAGCCGCGAAACTACGCTATTTTCTCATACAAAATCTAATTAATTGATTTTATTGCAAACTCTTAATCTTCAGGTGGAAATCCGTGAATTTCTTCAAACTTCTCGTCAAAATTAGTTCGTATATAAGAATTTAATTTCTTCTGATAATCGTCTTTCAACCATTTTAAGAAATTATAAGTACTACGACTAATACATTTTGCATAGGTTTCAATACGTTGATTAATATCGTCTTTAAGTAGTTTTGCTAAAGCCAATGCATCATACACATCTTCACTATTTTCAATACAAATTTTAGCATGTTGAGCTATAGAACGTTCTAAAACCACTTTAGAGGATTCACCACTATCTACGGCGTCTTTGTAGGTTTGCTTGATATCAAAATAGGTTTCTTCAGACTTTGAAAACTCTTCCTTTATCTCATCGGATAAATCGTGTTTAAAGTTAGATTCAATAGCTTCATCATCCTTAATGCGATCTGCATACCAGTTTGGCGACTTAAAGATTAATTGCCAATCTAAATCGGCTCCCCAAGGTCCAAATCTGTAAAGGTTATTTCCTAAATCGATAGTAGTAAATTTGGTTTTATTATTTAAAATACGAGAACCACGACCAATCATTTGGTAATATAAAGTCAACGATTTTGTTGCTCTATTTAAAATAATGGTATCAATTGTAGGTTCATCAAAACCCGTTGTTAAAATACTTACTGAGGTTAAAATTGCATTTGGCGTCTCATGAAACCACTGTAAAATCTGCTTACGTTGTTTCTTTGTCGCGGTATTATCTAAGTGCATAATTGGAAGATCTGCTTCTTTAAATGCATAATACACACTTATAGACGTGTTAATACCGTTATTAAATATTAATGTCTTTTTACCGTACGAGTGCTTTTTATAAGCATCGAGTAGCTTTTGCAACATCGCTGGACTTGAGTATAAATCTTCGGAAGATTTTACGGTATAATCACCATTAGAACCGACTTCTAAAGATGTTAAACCCATATCGTACGCATAGGTTTCAGCTCTTGCCAAAAATTCATTTTCTATAAGACTTTCAATGGTTTCGCCAGTAATGAGTTCATCGTAATTATCCTTCATTGGCAAATCCTTATTAGAACTTAGAGGCGTAGCCGTAACACCAAGAATAAAGGATTTTTCAAAAAACTTAAATAATTTAGTAAAGGAGTTGTAATGCGCCTCATCAATAATCACCAAACCAACATCTGAAATATCTAATTTGTTGTCATTTAATCGATTATTTAAGGTTTCGACCATGGCCACAAAACAAGAATAGTCTGCCTGGTCATCTAAATTTGCCTTACTGTTCACCACTTTATTAGTCACACCAAAACCATCTAACATTTTAGAGGTTTGATTACAAAGTTCCACTCGGTGTGTCATGATCAATACCTTTTTATTATGATTTTTAAGATATTGACGAACCATCTCAGAGAAGATAACCGTTTTTCCACCACCTGTTGGTAGTTGGTATAATAAGTGATAATCATCGCGTTCTGTTTCGAACTTTTCAAAAATCTGACTTATGGCACCTTGTTGGTAGTCGTATAATTCTTTATCGGTTTTTTTTTCTTGAACAGCTTGATTTGTTTGCGACATAAATTTAATTTCGGATTGTTTTTAGAAGTTGCAAATTTACAACACTTTGTCACACAAAAAAAGTAAGAAGTAAAATGATATATTTACAACCTTACCTTTAGCTTAAAACTTATTATGAAACGAATTTAAATCTATCAATTCAAATATTTGATAGTTATCATTTATCCAATAGATATTATTAAATGTAAGGGGAAATAAAAGCGAGATTTCTAACAATGAAATCTCGCTTTTGCATGTTCAAAAAAAGTACTTAACTAAGCTATTTTTTTACAATTAACTTTTGAATAAAATTGTTATTTACTGATTTTACAAAATAAAATCCATTATTTAAATCTCCAACATACACCGTAGATTCAATATTGGCATCTACTTTAAATGTTTTGATTATTTGACCTAATTGATTAATAACTTGAAAATAACCATCCATGCTCGTTGTAATATGTACATTTCTATCGCTAGGATTTGGATACATTGAAAATTTAAAATTATTTTCAACTTCTTCTAAGCCCAATACTGTAACATCTTCACAAGCAGACTCTTCAACACATGCTCCCATAGTGATTTCAACTTTATAGCTTCCTACTTCTGAAGGAGTAAAACTTTGATCTGTTTCTCCGACTAATAAAGTATTAGGACATGCATACCATTGATAAGTTGCACCTGCTTGATTTGCCGTTAAAACTCCTGAGTCTTGAGTTATACTATTATCTAAAGCTGTTGGCTCTGTAATCGTTACACTTGATGTATCCGTACATCCATTAGCATCAGTGATAGTTACATTATAAGTTCCTGCTACAACTCCAACGATACTTGCTGTGGTTGCTGCGTTACTCCATAAGTATGTATATGGTGCTGTTCCTCCTGTGGCACTTGCTGTTGCTGATCCGTCTGAACCTCCATTACAGCTTGCATTAGAATCTACTACACTTGAGGCTACTAGAGCTGCTGGCTCTGTAATCGTTACACTTGATGTATCTGTACATCCATTAGCATCAGTGATGGTTACATTATAAGTTCCTGCTGCAACACCAACTATACTCGCTGTAGTTGCTGCGTTACTCCATAAGTATGTATATGGTGCTGTTCCTCCTGTGGCGCTTGCTGTTGCTGATCCGTCTGAACCTCCGTTACAACTTGCATTAGAATCCACTACACTTGAAGCTACTAGAGCTGTTGGCTCTGTAATTGTTACACTTGATGTATCAGTACATCCATTAGCATCAGTGATGGTTACATTATAAGTTCCTGCTGCAACACCAACTATACTTGCTGTGGTTGCTGCGTTACTCCATAAATAAGTATATGGTACTGTTCCACCTGTGGCGTTTGCTGTAGCTGATCCGTCTGAACCTCCATTACAGCTTGCGTTAGAATCTACTACACTTGAAGCGACTAGAGCTGTTGGCTCTGTAATTGTTACACTTGATGTATCAGTACATCCATTAGCATCAGTGATGGTTACATTATAAGTTCCTGCTGCAACACCAACAATACTTGCTGTAGTTGCTGCGTTACTCCATAAATAAGTATATGGTACTGTTCCACCTGTGGCGCCTGCTGTAGCTGATCCGTCTACGCCTCCATTACAGCTTGCATTAGAATCCACTACACTTGATGCTACAAGAGCTGTAGGTTCTGTTACTGTTACTGAAGTAGTGTCAGTACAACCATTAGCATCAGTGATGGTTACATTATAAGTTCCAGCTACAACACCTACTATACTTGCTGTAGTGGCTCCATTACTCCATGCATACGTATATGGTGCTGTTCCACCTGTAGCGCTTGCTGTAGCTGATCCGTCTGAACCTCCATTACAGCTTGCATTAGAATCAACTACACTTGAAGCGACTAAAGCTGCTGGCTCTGTAATCGTTACACTTGATGTATCAGTACATCCATTAGCATCAGTGATGGTTACATTATAAGTTCCTGCTGCAACACCAACAATACTTGCTGTAGTTGCTGCGTTACTCCATAAATAAGTATATGGTACTGTTCCACCTGTGGCGCTTGCTGTAGCTGATCCGTCTACGCCTCCATTACAGCTTGCATTTGAATCCACTACACTTGATGCTACAAGAGCTGTAGGTTCTGTTACTGTTACTGAAGTAGTGTCAGTACAACCATTAGCATCAGTGATGGTTACATTATAAGTTCCAGCTACAACACCTACTATACTTGCTGTAGTGGCTCCATTACTCCATGCATACGTATATGGTGCTGTTCCACCTGTAGCGCTTGCTGTAGCTGATCCGTCTGAACCTCCATTACAGCTTAC
>NZ_QUNH01000003.1:0-292240 GCF_003387355.1 Winogradskyella sediminis | reverse complement strand
TGCTGTAGTGGCTCCATTACTCCATGCATACGTATATGGTGCTGTTCCACCTGTAGCGCTTGCTGTAGCTGATCCGTCTGAACCTCCATTACAGCTTACATTAGAATCCACTACACTTGAAGCGACTAAAGCTGCTGGCTCTGTAATCGTTACACTTGATGTATCTGTACATCCATTAGCATCAGTGATGGTTACATTATAAGTTCCGGCTACAACTCCTACTATACTTGCTGTAGTTGCTCCATTACTCCATGCATACGTATATGGTGCTGTTCCACCTGTGGCGCTTGTTGTAGCTGATCCGTCTGAACCTCCATTGCAACTTGCATTAGAATCCACTACACTTGAGGCTACTAGAGCGGTAGGTTCTATTACTGTTGCAGAAGTTGTAGCTGTACATCCGTTTGCGTCTGTTACCGTTACACTGTAAGTACCAGAAATTAAGCCTACCATATCTTCTGTAGTGGCTGTATTGCTCCACGCGTAAGTGTATGGTGCTGTTCCGCCAACTACTGTTAAATCAACAGTACCGTTACTACCTCCATTACAACTGACATGAGTTGCTACTCCACTAGCTGATATTGCTGCCGGTTGTGATACTGTTACTGAAGTCGTTGCTGTACATCCGTTTGCATCGGTTACTGTTACATTGTATGTACCAGACATTAAGCCTACCATATCTTCTGTAGTAGCGGTGTTACTCCATGCATAAGTATATGGTGCTGTACCTCCTGTTACTGTTAAATCAACTGTACCATTGCTGCCGCCATTACAATTAACATGAGTTGCTACTCCACTAGCTGATATTGCTGCCGGTTGTGTTACTGTTACTGAAATCGTCGCTGTACATCCGTTTGCATCGGTTACTGTTACATTATAAGTACCAGCCATTAAGCCTACCATATCTTCTGTAGTAGCGGTGTTACTCCATGCATAGGTGTATGGTGCTGTACCTCCTGTTACTGTTAAATCAACTGTACCATTGCTGCCGCCATTACAACTAACATGAGTTGCTACTCCACTAGCTGATAGAACACTAGTAGGCTGCGTAATTGTAGCACTAGCAGTTGCTATACACCCATTAATATCAATTACTGTTACTTCGTACGTACCTGCTGAAAGACCTGTAGCCGTAGCTGTAGTTTGGGCAGAACCGTCATCCCATAAATAGGTATATGGTGCGGTTCCATTTACCGGACTAACAGTTAGAGAGCCTGTAGCTCCGCCGTTACATGCAACATTAGTTTGTGCTGAAATAGAAGCAGTCATTGTACATGCACTTGCACATGTAACGTTTGGTGTACTATAATCAGCAGGGCCTATAGCATATGGCATCGTATTATGGAAGACCCAATTAATTTTATTATAAATATTAGTTCTTAAAGCATCATAATCTCCTGTTAATGTACCAACATATTTAGCATTGTCATACTCTACAGCATCATATAATGCTACAGCATTAACAGCATTAGTTAAACCTGTTGGCAGAACACTTTCTGCAGAACCAGAGTCTACATCATTACTCCATCCTGTACTTGGGTCTACCTTAGAAGCATTATAATCTGTATGTATACCTGTTATAAAGGTAGGATTAGCAGGTCTTGCTGAAGACCCCTGATAAAATAATATCTGATCTCCTGAGATAGATATATTTAACCCTGCTATTTCTGTACTTATAGTTCCACCTGCTCCCGAAATAGTTAAGTTATTGAGGTCTATGGATACAATTGTTCCACAAGATATTCCCCCTGCCGGTATTGTCCAAGAGATGTGTCCCTCAAAAGGGTTACCCCAGGTTGTAGTATCCCAACCTTCGTCTGTCATATACAGTTTTTCACCTGCCGGTAAATCTGCAAAGGCTATAAAGCTGATAATATCGTAACCGTCGGCATTTAAACCAATAACGGCAATATCACCAGCTTGCATGGTTTGTGCGTGCATGTCTTGGAAAGCGATTAGGCTCCAAAACATAAAAAAAATGTAAAATAATTTTTGTTTCATAAGTAGATTTTTAGTTTTAATAGACCACAAATAAAATAAAATAATCCATAAAAAACATATTTATTCGACAAAGTGCACGGTATGATTTTTATGTATAAAATAGAAATAACAATAAAATCACCTGACAACTTAAACATAAACGTTTAGCTAAACATAGTTATTCCATATATATTGGCTGAATAGCTGTCAATTTTATGATTTCTAATGTTTTAAAAAGATAAGTTATCTTAATTTACAACACTTTGCTACACAAAAAAAGCATCAATTCAATTGATGCTTTTTCAACCTAACCAAACCGTAAAACTAAACGCTTTGTATTATCTTAATTATGCAATAAATCCCTTGTTGCAATTATTCAAATGTAAAAGAACTAAGTGCAAGAGATTAACTCATTTACATAGCATCCTAATCCATTTCATTATGCTATCTTAAAATAAGACTAGGATTGGTTTGGCTTAGATTACCACGAACAAACAATATTTATCCTATATTCGCGTTTCAAAAGCCAGTTAGATTACGTTTTCCCTCTATGAAATACATTTTTATTAGTATCGTCTTTTGTTGTGCTTCATTATTAGGTATTGCACAAAACGACTCACTATCAAATTCGTTAAAAATTGAATTACAATCTTATAAATTCAACGGAGCCATTCTTGTTGAAACTGTAGAGATACCATTAATTAGAAAAAAAGCATTAGCTATTGATATTAAAGCCGATCATTGGGATACTACGGTTCACAATCCTTATATCGATACGTTTCAAAAATTTCCTGTAGAATTAAATTTTACCGACACCACTTTTGCGTCTCCTGTACCACATACTAAGGTCATTACTTCGCGCTATGGTTGGCGACGTGGAAGACCTCACAATGGTATTGATATTGATTTGGTTACAGGAGACAGTGTTTCTACTATACTCGATGGTATTGTCCGTTTTGCCAGATATACCAGCGGTTTTGGAAATGCCGTAGTTGTAAGACATTACAATGGTTTAGAATCTACATATGCGCATTTATCTCACATTGGTGTCAAAGTTAATGATACATTAGTCCGAGGGCAGTATATAGGAAAAGGTGGCAATACCGGAAATTCTAGAGGTAGTCATTTACACTTAGAACTCAGTTATAAAGGAGAGCAAATTCACCCTGAATACTTATTTGATTTTTCGTCTAAAAATGCCATTAGATCCCAACAGGTTTGGGTAACTCAAAAATGGACGCATGCTAGATTTCATAATTCGAGAAGAGTCAGCAAGGTTAAAGTAATTAAATCTGCTGATGAAGCCGCATTATTGAGTTTAGCTAAAAAACCGAGAATGTATGTGGTAAAAAAAGGAGATACACTTTATGGCATTTCAAGACAAAATAATATGTCTATTTCTAGACTATGCAAAACCAATGCGATAAACAAATCCTCACCACTAAAAATTGGTCAGAAATTAGTATTAGAACCCTAAAAAATACGCTTTTCATTTATAAATTTCTGTATTTTCGCAGACATTAAATTTACTACAGTTGAAAGTTTGTATTGCCGAAAAACCAAGTGTTGCCAGAGAAATTGCCTCTGTATTAGGAGCCACCACAAAGCGTGATGGTTACTTTGAAGGCAATGGCTATGCCGTAACGTACACCTTTGGACATCTTTGCACTTTATACGAGCCTGCTGACTATAAACCATATTGGAAAAGTTGGGATTTAAACAACTTACCTATGCTTCCTGAAAAGTTTGAAGTGAAAGTGGCCAATAATGATGGGATTAAAAAGCAATTTAAAATTGTAAAAAGTTTATTTGATAAAGCAGATGTAGTGATTAACTGTGGTGATGCAGGACAAGAAGGAGAGTTGATTCAGCGTTGGGTGATTAACAAAGCGAACTACAAAGGAAAGGTAGAACGGCTTTGGATATCGTCTTTAACTACAGAAGCCATTAAGGAAGGCTTTAAAAATTTAAAACCTGCTGAAGATTACGATAACCTTTATTATGCCGGCTTTTCGAGATCTATTGGAGATTGGCTTTTAGGTATTAATGCAACACGACTTTACACCGTAAAACATGGTGGCTATAAACAAGTACTTTCCGTAGGACGCGTACAAACACCTACGCTTGCTATGTTAGTAAATCGTTTTAAAGAAATAGAAAACTTTAAACCACAACCCTATTGGGAATTACAAACACTGTATAGAGACACCCTTTTTAGTTATGAAGACGGTAGGTTTCTAAAAATGGAAGATGGAGAACGCTTAGCGCATAAAGTGAAAGAGGATACATTTGAAATTGTTTCTATCACCAAAAAGAAAGGTACCGAATATGCTCCGAAGCTATTTGATTTAACCGGACTACAAGTTTACTGTAATACAAAATTTGGATTTTCGGCAGATGACACTTTAAAAATAGCCCAAAAATTATACGAGAAAAAAGCGGTAACTTACCCTAGAGTAGACACCACTTTTTTACCAAATGACGTGTATCCAAAAGTAAAAAGTATACTATCTAAACTCACTGATTATTCGAGCCTTACAACACCACTTTTAAACCAAAAGATAAAGAAATCGTCTCGTGTTTTTAATGATAAAAAAGTAACAGATCACCATGCTATCATTCCTACCGGAATGCAAACACATCTACAGTATAATGAGCAGCAAGTTTACGACATTATTGTAAAACGGTTTATTGCAGTATTTTATGACGACTGTAAAGTCTCTAACACTACAGTAATCGGTAAAGCAGCAGAGGTTAATTTTAAAACCACAGGAAAGGAGATTCTATCTAAAGGTTGGCGTGTTGTTTTTGAAAAACAAGACGCTTCACCATCAGCATCAAGTAAAGACAAATTACTACCTACTTTTGTAAAAGGCGAAAAAGGCCCACATGAGCCTTCATTTTTAGAAAAACAAACCAAACCACCGAATCAATATACTGAAGCCTCGCTATTGCGTGCCATGGAGACTGCAGGTAAGCAAGTAGAAGACGAAGAGCTACGAGATTTAATGAAAGAAAACGGTATTGGTCGTCCATCTACACGTGCCAATATTATTGAAACACTGTTTAGACGTAAATACATTAAACGTAATAAAAAACAGATTTTACCAACGATTACTGGAATACAACTGATCGATACGATACAAAATGAGTTGCTAAAATCTGCAGAACTCACAGGATCTTGGGAAAAACAATTAAAGGATATTGAAAAAGGTGAATTTAGCGCAAGTACTTTTATTAAAGGTATGAAACGCATGGTAGATGCCTTGGTATATGAAGTTCGTAGCGAAAAAGTACAAACCCGAATTTCTGCAGTTAATAACAAACCCGTAGGAAAATCGAAATCAAAATCGAAATCGAAAAAGAAATCCACAGCTTTAGTAGGTGGTCCTTGTCCTAAATGTAAAACAGGACAACTTTTAAAAGGAAAATCGGCTTATGGTTGCAATCTATATGGTACTTCTTGTGATTTTACGTTACCGTTTACATTTGGAGACAAAAAGATTTCTGAAAATCAGTATAAACGTTTATTAAGTAAAGGCTCTACCGTGAATTTAAAAGGATTTAAAATTAACGGTCAAACTTTGGAAGGTCTTTTGCGTTTTGATGATAACTTTAAACTTAAACTAGAACCAAAAAAATCTAAAGTAAAACCTGTTGCTGCTGGTGACACTTGCCCTAAATGTAAAACAGGTAAAATTTTAAAAGGAAAAACTGCTTTTGGCTGTAGCAATTATAAAAGTGGGTGCGATTTTAGGGTTAATTTTTAATTAATCGCACGGGAACATAAAAATCCTCTTCAGAATCTGTACACCCATTTTTATATTTTTCTCCCATAACTTGAAAATGTGGTCTATGATCTATTTCATAGCCAGAAGTTGGCAACCATTCGCTCATAATCTTTTCATAAGTAGAACCTGCATCCATACCTTTATGTGGGAACATTGCATAAGTTCCACTTATAATAGTATAAACTTTCATATGATTTGGAATGTTATCAAAATCCATAACTTCCGCACATGCCCAAATTTCAAATGCTTCTCTAGGAGTACCATTTTCATTTAAGCGAAAAATTTGCATTGCGATTAACTCTTGTGAAGTCAGGGACTGAATTTCATGTTTTCGTGGCATAAATTGTTGCCATAGCGTCCTAATTTTATGCTGTTCATCTCTTATAATCGTTGTGGTTATTCCAATAATTTTTCTTTCCGAAAATTCTTTGATTTTGGGGTGCATAGTAACTTAAAAAAATGAAATGTGAATATATATAAAAATATCTACAATGGTTACCTTGAATGTTTAAGCACTTACGATCCCCAATCCCTCTATAGCGTGGATTAAAAAAACTTAAATCATTTCAAATATAGAATTGCATCATAAAAAAAAACCACTATAGTAAAACTACAATGGCTTTTAAAAAATTTTTAAATTAAATTATTTAGCTTGCTTAACTCTCACTGCATTCATTCCACGTTGCCCTTTCTCTAATTCGAAAGTGACTTTGTCATTTTCTGCAATTTCGTCTATAATACCACTGACGTGTGTAAAATGTTTTTCATTTGTTTCAGTATCAATAATAAAACCGAAACCTTTTGAGTTGTCATAAAAAGACACTTTACCATTTCTAATAGGATCAAACGGTTCTTCGTCTGACTCTTCTTTGGTCGGTACACCAAGAACAATATTCTCAGCTTTTACCTTCACTTTCATCGTCGGATCTGGTGGAGTATCTGTTAAATTACCATTGTGATCTACATAAGCAATTGGGATACCTTCGGATCCGTTTTCTTCTTTCTGGAGTTTACGCGCTTCCATTTTCTTACGCTTATCCTCTCGTTTTTTTAATCGTTTTTTTTCTTTTTCACTTTTACTAAAAGTCTGTTGTGATTTAGCCATTCGTAGTTTTAAAAATTAATATGTGTATGTGCTTTTGAAAATATGCATAATGCAAACAAGTTAATCTACTTAACAATGAATAGTATTAAAATCTAGTACAATAACTTTAAGAATAATGTTATTTGAGTAGTATATCTTCAATAAACTGATTACAAAGATACAATTTCTATACCACATATTAAATTATAATGCTTACAAACGCTGACTAAAAATACTCCAAGCTTAAGTTTAAGTCGTTTGTGCCGAAAATTTATAGCTTATTTCCCTTTTTAAAGTACAAAATTCGCTTTCCTTTACTGTAAAAGTTTTACTAATAAAAGGACATTATCTTATAATTTATTTATGCGTCCTGTATAAGATAATTTTGAACCATCGTGGCCATTTAACGTTAAAAAAGCTTTACCATTCGGTTTTATTTCAATTTTTATATCATAGTCTGTGGCAAGGATATCAATTGAAATTAGTTGTGTTTCGTCGTTAAATGAGGTATCGATTTTACTTTGATCATCCTTAATAACATGAACAACTTTATGTTTTGAAAAATCGTGTAGTTGCCCTACAACTTGTAACTTATATACTTTAAATTGATTGTGTTCACCATTTAACACTTCTCTTTCTTGACTATTATGTATCACATCTGCTACAAATTGATAATGTTGCGATTTTACAGCATTTTTTGAGTTATGATACGTATTAGCAAATAGTTCCTTTTGGCTCGTTTTTGATTGCGCTGTTATAAGCGTTGGCACGGAAAAACTAAACAGTACAATTAATAATATTATTTTTTTCATGTATTAAAATTCTTATTTCGGGTCTAAAATAACATTTATACGCTCAACAGCATCGAGATAATGGTATTTAGTTTCTGTATTTATAGAACTTTTTGATGCAGATATAAGCAGCTCCTTTACCCTATTTAACTCTCCTCTCACTAAAGCTCTGATATCGGATTGATTGACATTAAAGTATTGACGACTGCGATTTTTATCTAAATCTTCGGTCATTAATTGAAACATCGCTTCTAAATAAACACGTTGTAAATTACGTCGATAAATAGAAACATTTGTTCCTGAATTGGCCTCAGACCAAATGCCTCTTCGTAGATCTCTTAAAAAGTCTAGCGCAGCATAGTTTTTAGTATCTATAGCATTATGATCAATGATTCTACCCAGGCGTTCAAAACTTAATAAGTTATTTAAATGTCTAGCCTGCAAACCTCTAATTCTATCGGTATAACCTGCGTAATTAATATTCTGAAGTATCGATTTATCAATTAGCCAAATTGGTGTTTTAAAAGCATTATTTTGCAACCAATGCAATGCCGCTTTTTGATCATCTCTAGCAACAGGATTATAAACGGCTCCTTCTTGAGATGGGTTCTTCGTATCCTCTACCACTCCACCAATGTGTGTTACAACATGACCTATATAGCGGCTCCAGACGCTTAGCAATTCTCCGTAAAGTTCCTCTAAATCTTCGTAATTATCAGTTTGATCACTCGTCCATTTTGGTAAATTTTTAGCGACTATTTTTAAGTTTTTCAGCCCATAAGTACTGGCTTTAATACTATTATTCCCAATATCTTCGGTTTGTGCTGTAGGATCATAGTTTCCACGTCCTGAAAATTTATAGATTGGATTTTCTGCCTTTTCTAAAATCCAACCCTCTAAAATTTCTTTTTCATCTTGTGCTGTTTTAGCAGAATCAATATATCGGTAACCGTAGTTAATTGCATACGCGTCATAAGGTCCTAATTGTCTCACAAATCTAATATTTTCATCACCTGGCTGTGCTATATAATTATATCGTGCATAATCCATAATGGTCGCAGCAATACCGTATTGTTGTGTAAAGTCTCCATCTCTATAATTCTCAACATCATATGCATAACTCGCACTCATATTGTGTGGCAAACCTAATGTGTGCCCCACCTCATGTGCTATCACCATTTTCATCATTTCGCCGATATCCTGTTCTGGTGTATTTAGCGTTCTTGCAGACGGGTTTGCTGCGCCAGTTTCTAACAAATAGCGATTGCGATACGAGCGCAAATGGTTATGATACCAAATGATATCACTTTCAATAATTTCACCACTTCGAGGGTCCGAAACACTTGGACCCGTTGCATTTCTTGTGGTACTTGCTACATATCTTACAACTGAGTACCTAATATCTTCAGGACTAAAATCTGGATCTTCTGCTTTAGTTGGAGGATCTTTAGCTATAATCGCATTTTTAAATCCAGCGGCCTCAAAGGCTTTCTGCCAAAGTTCAATTCCTTCTTTCATGTACGATCGAAACTTCATAGGAGTTGCCGGATCTAAATAATATACAATAGGTTTTACAGGCTCTACCAACTCTCCCCTATTATATGCTTCAATATCTTTTGGCACCAACCTCCAACGTCTCAAATACGTTTTTCTATCTGATTTTAAGGCTTCACTACTATAATCGTATTTACTTAAAGTAAACCAACCCACACGCTTATCAAAAAGTCGTGGTTGCATAGGTGTTTCGGGTAATAAAATCATCGATTGATTCATTTGCACACTAATTGTTTCGTCTCCAGTATTTACAGGCGGTTTTGCTGCATTGTAAGTAAAATCTTGGATGACTTCAATATTCTCTGGAAAACTTTTAACAGTATTAATAAAGCTTCTCGATTTATCAAGATTTTTTACTTTATAAGCAGATCTTAATCGTGACCCTAAGCCGCTAATAGCTTTGACATCTGAGCCGTAAAAATTAGTAACATCAATAACCACAGCAGAAGAATCTTTAGAAAAAGCAGCTATATCAAATGCATATAGTGTAGGTTCGTAATTATTAGATTTTACAGAAATATTAATAGGCAAACTGTCTGTGGCTACGGCACTCGAGGTAATTTCTTTAATCAGAATTTTATCCTTAAACCGTTCCCAATTAATCATGCGTGTATTGGTTTTTGTACCAGCATTAACATAACCACCACCTAAATTTGAAGGTAATTTTGCAAATCTACTCACCAATAACATATCTCTATTGAGATGTTTCATTGGGATTTCAAAATAATACTTTTCACCTATAACATGTACCTTAAATAAACCATCATCGGTCACGGCATCTTTAGTAATGACTTTATCATAGTCTTTAATTTTTTTATTAGCTTTTTTAGAAACTTGTGATTTGGAAGCTGCCGATCCTTTAGCTTCTGTCTTCTTACCTACAGATTGCGCAGTAGCACAGGATAACAAGACGAATAAACCAAGGGTTGATACTAGGATTTTTCTCATAAAATATAATATAATCGATTGAATATGCCGTTAAATATAATTAATAGAATTTAAGTTTATCTCAATTTCTTAAAAGCTGTTAAAATCTTCTCTTATTCATTAATTCTAAAGTATTTTTACAGGAAATTTAATGTTATGCTAAAATTATTACCAGTCTTTAGAGTTGTAGCGTTGTTAGAAGGTGTTTCTTACATCTTATTACTTTTTATAGCCACACCAATAAAATACATGTACAAAGACCCTCAATATGTAGGATTATTAGGTATGCCACATGGAATTTTATTCATGGCATACGTGGTGATTGCTGTATTGATAAGCTCTGATATGAAATGGCCAACGCGAACATTCTGGATTGTTTTATTAGCCTCTATAATTCCTTTTGGAACCTTTTACGTGGATAAAAAATACTTAACAAAATCTGGCCGTGCTAAACATTAAACATACGTTATTCGATTTTTTAGTAGAACAAGGTATTTCTGAAGATACTGCCATATACCTCAATATGTTTGGGCTTCTTTTAGCCTTAGTTTTAATTGCTTTTATTGTTGATTATGTTACTAAAAGACTTTTATGGCGTTTTTCATCGAGTGTCGCAAAGCGCACCAAAACAGATTTTGACAACATTTTAATCACTAACAAATTACCGAGAAATATTGCACACATTATTCCGTTATTAATACTCATTGAGTTTGTACCAGAAGTATTTTCGGATTTTGAAACTGCCAATATTATTATCGAAAAAACTTTGGTCATTATCACCATTGTACTCACCCTTCAAATTATTAGAAGTTTTTTAAGCTCTATTAAAGATTACCTTAAAACTTTACCTAATTATAAAGACAAGCCTATTGATAGCTATGTACAAGTCTTTATGATTTTTGCTTGGCTCTTGGGGATATTTTCAATTTTGGCGATTATAACAGGAGTTTCCTTTATAAAGTTTGCCACCACATTAGGGGCGGCTTCCGCAGTTATTATTTTGATTTTTAAAGATACAATCTTAGGATTTGTTGCTAGTATTCAAGTATCTATAAATGATATGGTACGAATTGGAGACTGGATAACTTTTGAAAAATATGGTGCAGATGGTGATGTTACTGAAATAAATTTGGCAACCGTAAAAGTACAGAATTGGGATAAGACGATTACTACAATTCCTACATACGCTCTAATTTCAGATTCATTTAAGAACTGGAGAGGCATGATGGATTCTGGTGGACGCCGCATTAAACGTTCGGTTATTGTTAAGACCTCTACCATTAAATTTCTTAATAATGAGGATATTGAACGCTTCGGAAAAATTCAATTAATTTCAGAATATATTAAAACACGTAGTACGGAAATCAATACTTACAATAGTCAAAAGAACATTGATAAGTCCGTTTTAATTAATGGTAGAAACCTTACCAATTTTGGTGTATTTAGAAAATACCTTCAAACGTATATTGAAAACCATTCTGCTATTAATAAAGACATGACCTTAATGGTACGCCAATTAGAACCAACTCCGCAAGGAATCCCTATGGAAATTTATGCATTTAGTAGTGATCAACGTTGGCAGAATTACGAATACATATTAGGGGACATCTTTGACCATATACTCGCTTCTGTCAAATATTTTGATTTAGAAATCTATGAGTTGGCTTTAAGCAACAACGTGTAGTCTGCTTACAATCTATCTTTAACAAACTCAATTTGGGTTTTTCCGTGCGGTGCAGGTTTTCCATCTGGCCCTAAATTAACCATTACAATATTGTCTACAGTTAAAATAGTCTCTCTAGTCATTTTATTTCTGGCTTCACATTTTAAGGTGAGCGAAGTTTTTCCAAATTTAATGACATCAATTCCTAGCTCTACAATATCACCTTGAACAGCAGAACTCATAAAATTTATTTCAGAAATAAACTTAGTTACGATTTTAGAATTTTCGAACTGAATTATAGTGTATAATGCAGCTTCTTCATCTATCCATGCTAAAAGTTGTCCTCCAAATAAAGAACCATTAGGATTTAAATCTTCGGGTTTAACCCATTTTCTTGTGTGAAATCTCATATATCTAATTTTTATAATCAAAAGCAGTTTTTAGTTAATTTGTCCTTAAGACATACGCAACATAACTACTTATTAATTGTCGTGAATATTATGAGTTCAAAAGTAAAGTATACTTCGCTTAATTACGTTGCTATGGCATTCGATTTTTAAATATTGACATACGAAATGTTAATAAGACCGTTAACAACATAATGACTATGACATTTGAAACGCCACCTATTTCCGTAATTTTAATAACGAATTAATCCTTAAATCATGATATATGTCAACACGATTGGATAACCTACTCTCTATTAGACCTCAAATTTTATCAGCAAAAGTTCACCAAACGACAGGTGCTGATGAAGCTTTTCAGAACAAAACCTTACGACCAATAATTAAGTTACAACACGATTTATTTATTGCTGTATTTAAAAACTACATTAAAAAGCATAAAAATGTGTTTTACACACTAACTTTAGAAGGTCAATTAAAATACATTTCTAACGCCATACAAAAGGATATTAAATTCAGAAATTCTTTGAAGGGTATGGTTATTGGGCAATTTACAGTTGACGAATATGAGTTGTATATTAAAAACTCTTCTGCATTAAATAAACGGATGATGGCGATTGTAAAGGAACGCCTTATTCATAGCATTCAATTATTTGAGCAGACAGATTCTGTACGTCACTTTTAGTTTACAATAACGATTCTCCGTTAAGATTGGTGGTGAGCACATCGCTCATATAATCGAAAAACGGTCTTACGTTTTTAAAAGCGGTATTCACGTTAGCTAGAAACTCTTCTGCTAAAACATCTTTATCAGTAAACTTTCTAATCACAATAAACTGTTTGCGTCGAATTAAATCTATGGCAGCATGTGTTTTATCAAATCCTTTAGGCGCTGTTTTTAACGCTTCTCCTGTAAAGTCTCCCCAAGTTGATTTAAAAGTTTTATCGTTTAAAATTGCACGTATTTCAGTATCGTCCATTTCAAATTCTTTTCTAATACGCAATAAATCCTCTTTACTAGGATCCCAAAACCCAGCGGCAATAAATGACTCGTTATTAGGCTGAATGTGTACATAGTACCCACCTCTTAATTCTGGTTTTTTTCTTGTAAAAGACCCTCCGAAATGGGTTTTATAAGGTAATTTATTCTTAGAAAATCTTACATCTCTGTAAATTCTGAAGATTTTGATCTTTTCAATCTGATCGTGCGTATTCATTAATTCACCTAAATGATTAAAAGATGCTTTAAGTTTAGACTCTATAGCTTTAAACTCTGGTTTGTGTTCATTAAACCAGTCGCGATTATTATTTTTTTCTAATTTTTTAAAAAATGTAAAAGTTTCTTTTGGAATTGAATGTGTCATGCTTAAATAAAAAGGGAGTTACAATAGAGATTTGTTTACTTTATAAATATATAAAAAGCCATCGAAATGATGGCTTTTTACATATATATTTAGAATGTGTTCAAAAATTAGTCTACAGCATCTTCAACGTCATCTGCTGCATCTTCAATTGCATCTCCTGTATCATCAACAGCATCCTCAATTTTATCACCTGTAGATTTTTGTTCTCTACAACTAGTGGTCATTAAACTTAAACTAAATAAGGCTATAAATAAATAACTAAACTTCTTCATTGTAATTGATTTTAATGGTTTATGTATACTACAAATATCGTTAGGACATTGCGATTAAATTGGCTCGTATCCCATGAAATTTAACTCAATTGATACAATTTGTTTAATGCAACTACTTTTCGTTTTGAGTTGTGGATTGTGCTTTAGAATTACCTTTAATATCTAACGAATTATCGAACTGCAATGTTCTAATTGGAAATGGAATATTAATACCCTCTTTATCATAGGCTTTTTTAATTTCAATAATAGCAGTGGTTTTTGCTTTCATCTTTTCGAGCATACTTTCGGCGTCTATCCAAAAACGGCATAAATAGTTAATGGAACTATCTCCAAACTCGGTAAAATAAAATTCTACATCATCCACAGATTTAACTTGGTCAAACGTTGTAGCAATAACTTCTTTAGTTAATTGCTGTACCTTTTCTAAATCGGATTCATAACCCACTCCACACTCTAAAAAAATTCTCATCTTAGTTGTTAATGAGTAATTTTTAATTGGATTTTCTAATATGGTTTTATTCGGTATAATTACAATATTGTTATCCGCTTCTTTTAGCGTAAAATCTTTAAGATTAATATCCATTACTTCACCAGAATATCCCGTAGTTTCCACCCAATTACCTATCTGTATTTTCTTCCTAAATGACAAAATAAGTCCGGCAAAAGTATTAGCCAAAGTACCTTGTAACGCTAAACCAATAGCCAAACCGACGACTCCTGCACCAGCTAATAATGAAGTTAGAGCCTTACCTAAATTTAAAACTCCTAAAGCAATAAACAACCCTAAAGCGACTACGACAACAGCTACAACTCTAGATATAGCATTTTTAATGGAGTCTTGATGAATTCGGCGAGAAACTAACCTTTTTACTAATCTACCAACGTACTTCGCGGCAAAATAAGACGCTATCATCACTAAGATTGCCAAAATAAAATTAGGAATATTCTCAATAATAGCGTTAAACCAACCAATCAGTTTATCTACTAAATTACCTAATGCTGTATTAAATTGCTCTTTCATTTATATATTAATTATTCTATTTATTAAACGTTTACAAATATCTTACTGATAAAAAGATAAAATTTGCTCTTCTCCTCGTATTTTTAACGCTAAACCATAATAGTGTATTAACGAAAAACGTCAGAACTTCACCTAAACAAAACCATAAATACTTTTAACACTATGGTGAGTAAATAGCCATGATTTAAGACTTAGATTCTAAACGTTGTGTACTCATTTAACATAAAAGATAACTCGGTTAATAATTGTTTTACAATAAACTTGTGAGTTCCCTTTAAATTTACTATTATGCACCACTTTTAAAACAGACAATATATTTATGGGTAGACCAGCAACAAGACCAACAGCACTAAAGGATGGTTTCTATATTGAGATTAGAAACAAAGGCTCAAAATCAGGTGTAAAATTATACAGTGGGACCAAATTACAGATGCATCGTGCTATAAAAATGTACGAGCGTTCTAAAGAAGTTATCATTTTAGGAGAATCTGTTAACGGAAAATTTGTAGATAAAGAACCAAAACTTCACGTTGCCGAATAAGATATAATTTGTCTTATATTTTATATCTATTTTTTTAGGTAAATACTTAATTCTTAATTTTTTTCATACATTGTTGATTCGTATGGTACTTATTAGTATCTATTTTTAACTAAATCAACTAATTTATGACAAACATTAAAAGAAAACCGCCAATTTCCTTTTGGATAATCAGCGTATTGGCATTATTATGGAATGGCGCTGGCGTCATGGCATACATCGGTAGAGCCTTTATGACTGATGAGATTATTGCACAATTACCAAAAGAACAACAAGCCGAATTTTTAGTTGAATATCCGGCTTGGTATACAGCAGCTTTTGCATTAGCTGTATTTTGTGGTGCACTTGGGTGCATTACCTTATTAATTAGAAAAAAATGGGCTTATCCCCTATTTATTATTTCAGCATTGGGAGCAATAGTGCAGCATATTTATCTATTTATAACTGTAGAAATGGATGCACCAACTTTAATAATGCCAATATTAGTTATTGTGATCTGTATCTTTTTAATATGGTACGCTAAGAAATCAATCTCTAAAGGTTGGATTAATTAAAAATACTGAATTCATCTTATAGTCATAATAAAAGTACAAGTTAAATCTAATTTGTACTTTTTTTATTCAAAATCTACCGAATGAAGAATTAAACCTGAAGCTGGTGCTATATAATCCATAACTTCAGTACTATCCATTTTTAGAGTGTCTTGGATATATTCTAATGTAATGTCACCTCTACCCAGTTTAATCAAACATCCTACCATTAGCCGAATTTGATTACGCATAAATCCCTTTCCTACTACTTTTAAGACATACGATTTTTCAGGAAAAAAATTGGCCGTATAAATATCGTTATCTACAATTTCTGAAGACTCAATAGTTCTTATGTATTGTCCTTTGTCAGTAGCACGATAGCAATAGGTTTTAAAATTATGATGACCCTCAAATAGTTTGGCGCCTTGTTTCATTAAGTCAACATTAAGCGGCTCTAATATCGTAGTTAATATAGGAGCACAAAATGGATGATTTTTTTGACCTTCAGAGAATACATAGTGATACTCTTTTAACTTAGAATCTTGAATAATATTAAATTCTTTATTTACTTCTTTAATAGATAACGCCCGTATATCTTGAGGTAAATTATGGTTGAATAGTTCTAAAAAAGCATCAAGATCTTGAAGCGGTTCATTATAAACAAATAATTCTAAAGCTGCTTCATTAGCAGAGACCATAGCATCAGTTCTGCCTGCTCCTAAGGTTTTAAATCGGGTATCTTGAAAAATATATTTCAAGGTACGATCTATCATTAGATGTACCGTTTTAACATCTGGTTGTTTTTGCCAACCGTGAAAACGATAGCCTAAATATTGAATTTTAATGAGATAATAGTAACGTTTATTAAACATAGTAGCAAGAACGCTAATTTCTCGAAGATTCCAAAAGCAATGCTCATATTTTAATTTGAAACTCTTATTATACTAGTTGTATTAGTCGGCAACAAAATATATCATTTTAATTAACCTTATAAACAAAACAGCCATAATTTTTCAATTATGGCTGTTTCTTATAAAAAGTATAGTTTTACCAAAGGCAAATTTTATTTTATGATTAATTTCTCAATATGTCTTTGAGTAGTATTATTATCTAATTCTACAATATATACACCAGAAGTCAATGAGCTAATATCTATAGATTGATTAGCGTTATATGTATCCAACTTTTGAGATAAAATAAGGCGTCCATTGACGTCATATAATTTAGCATTCGTCTCATTATGTAATTGACCATCTATATTAATGGTCTTCGCTAAATTATTTACATATATTTTTAGAGAATCAAAATCTACATCGACGTCACTAAGAGTTGTTGTTTCAAATCTTAAATAAAAACGTCCGGTTCCACTTAAATCTGTCGAAGGAGTAAAGCTATGATCACCAGTGTTTAAAAGTGTAACCGTATTATTTACAGTATCCTCTAAATACACATTTGTTGTTTCAGACATATCACTTTCAGCGACACTAAAAGTTAACTCTTGTCCCTGACCAGCATATACTCCTAGAGGCACAACGACATCATCCATAGATATATTATTTAAAGCTTGAATTGCTAAGGCAATACTAGCATCTCCTTCAATTAAACTAGAATAAATTGAAAATGCAGGAGGAGTAGAACCAAAAACAGAAGCATCATAACCAGGGTCTAATCCTTCAGAAGCATTACTATTAAAGTAAAATTCAGTATTATACTCTGCGGTTGTTGAGCTTAACTTTAATTTTGTGTAGCCGTAATGTGATGATACAGCATCTCTTGATAAATTTTCACTGTCATTCCCATGCGAACGCATATTAGTTGTAAAATCAACAGATCCGCCACCCACTTTCGATTTTACAAAAAAGGCCTGACCTGGCGCAATCAATTCTACTATATCTTTATTATCTGCAGTAGCCTGATTCCAAACTATCCAAGGGTTATTACTATCTCCTGAATATGTATAAACAGCAGCATTTTCTGAGTCCAATTCTAATTTATTATCGGTAAAAAAACTTTCAAAATCGAGATAAGATGGATAAGGGTTACCTATTAAATTCCAAGCAAAACCAGAATCGTTAAGCGTTAAGTTAACCGTTCCTGTTTCTACATCTCCTGTATAGATTAAGTTTGCACCATCTGTAGTAGCTCCTCTATAACCAGCACCTGCTTCTAGCACATGGTTACCATCTACAGCAACTTGCACATCAAGATTATAATAAGTATCAGTAGCTGTTAAAAATGTTGCATACGCTCTTAAATCACCTGAGGCTGCTAAATTTAAAGAATTCGCTAATGCAAAAACAGAGAATATCTGTCCTGTAAGTGGTGGTGAAACTAATTCATTTACGCCGGCTTGTGCGGTAGAGCGGTTATACGTTACAGTGCCAACAATACTTCCATCAGAGATTAAACTCGCAAATTCGCCAGCACCTGAATTAAGAACAACATTCGCTGTTACTGTAACTCCTGTTGCTATAGTCATAGAAGCACCAGTCTCTACTGTTATAAGACTTAAAGTAATATCTGTTAAAATGTCTATACTACCAGACTGAATAACAATAACATCTGAAGAACTTACTCCAACTGAGAATGGATCTCCTTCTGCATCCCAACTTCCATCATAAGTAAAAGTTACACTAGAGTCAAAAGTACTTCGTTCTAAGTTGTCTGAACTTGAGTTATCCTCATAACTTTCATGATAAGCATCACCATTAAATTCAGCTGGCTGATTCATATTTAGATCTTCTGTATCAAAATCTAATAGAGTTTCGCTGGTGATAAAGTGCTCATGATTTGGGACATTTGCAGCATAGTGATCACGTGTTTCGTCTTGAATACTAAATTCAGATTGCGGTTGCTGTGCTTTTGTTAAGTTAAAAAAGCATAAAACTGTAAGAAAGACTAAAGTAGGTTTAGTTTTTTTCATAAGATTAGGGTTATAGTTTGTTAATGATACCCCAAAACTACGCTTTACCAGCAAAAAAAAACGATGAAATAACGATATTTTCGTTGAAATACATCTTACATAAAACTTATCTTACTTTAATATGCTTTTTGCCGAATTTAACGCTCACTTCGTCTATCTAAGACTGAAGCTACATCGTTCATTTTGAACCCTTTTGCCTGTAAAAGCATCAAAAAATGGAACAATAAATCGGCACTTTCTTCTAAAAACAACTCATCATTGTCATCTTTTGCCTCAATGACGACTTCAACAGCCTCTTCCCCAACCTTTTGAGCTATCTTATTAATGCCTTTCGCAAACAGCGAAGCAACGTAAGATTTTTCTGATTCTTTTGCCTTAATTCTTGAAGCAATGGTTTCTTCTAGTTTAGAAATAAAACCATACGTATTTTCATTATCCTCATTCCAACAGGTATCGGTTCCTTTATGGCACGTTGGCCCTTTGGGATTTACTTTTATTAATAGCGCATCGCTATCACAATCTAACTTTATATCTATTAGATGCAATACATTACCACTTTCCTCTCCCTTGGTCCATAACCGTTGTTTACTTCTGCTAAAGAAGGTTACTAATTGAGTGTCTATCGTTTTGTTTAGTGCCTCGGCATTCATGTAACCTAACATTAATACTTTATTAGTGCAATCATCTTGAATAATTGCTGGCACGAGCCCATCTGGATTTTTATTGAAATCTACGTTCATCATTTTTACTTATATTCTTACTGGTATTCCGTTATTGAATAATGCTTCTTTTAATTCTAAAATTGGAATTTCGCCAAAGTGAAACACACTTGCTGCTAATGCTGCATCCGCTTTCCCGATATTAAAGGTGTCTACAAAATGCTGAATGTTTCCCGCTCCTCCTGAAGCTATAATAGGAATATTCACTAATTCTGATAATTTAGCTAATGCTTCATTGGCAAATCCTGCTTTTGTTCCATCGTGATTCATAGAGGTAAATAAAATTTCACCTGCGCCACGTTGTTCAACTTCTATTGCCCATTCAAAAAGTTTTATGGTTGTTGGTATTGTACCACCAGCTAAGTGTACTAACCATTCTCCATTAACTTGCTTTGCGTCGATAGCCACAACCACACATTGACTCCCAAACTTATCTGACAATTCGTTAATTAATTCTGGTCGTTTTACTGCAGATGAATTAATTGAAACCTTGTCCGCGCCACAGTGCAATAAATCATCTACATCTTCTACGGTAGAAATTCCACCACCAACTGTAAATGGAATATTGACTTGCTCTGCGACTTTTAAAACCATATCGTGCATGGTTTTACGATTTTCTAATGTCGCCGCAATATCCAAGAAGACCAATTCATCCGCACCTAAATCAGCATATTGTTTTGCTAATATTACAGGATCGCCTGCATCTCTAAGATCAACAAAATTGACACCTTTAACGGTACGTCCATTTTTAATATCTAAACACGGCACTATTCTTTTTGTCAGCATATTATCGCTTTTGGCCATAGGCTTTTGGTGTTTAGCAAATGGCTAACACCAAAAAGCTATTAGCTATTTGTTAATTATAAAATTCTCTAATTCCTTTAAACTAATCCTATATTCATAAATCGCTTTACCTATAATGACTCCTTCACATCCTAATTCTTGCAACTTTGGTAATTCATCAAATTTTGAAATACCACCAGAAGCAATCAGCTTTAAAGCGTTCTCATTATCAAAGGATGAATTATTATTTAAAATACGCTTATAAAGCTCAAAAGAAGGACCTTCTAACATACCATCCTTTGAAATGTCCGTACAAATAACATACTTAATGCCTTTGGTTTGATAATCTTTAATAAAAGGCAAAACTTCTAAGCTACTCTCTTCTTGCCAACCACTGATCGCTATTTTTTCGTTATTGCAATCGGCTCCTAGAATTATATGTTCGGCACCAAATTTAACAATCCATGTTTCAAAAAGTTCTGGATTCTTAACGGCAATACTACCTCCCGTAATTTGATGTGCGCCTGAATTGAATGCGATTTTTAAATCTTCATCAGATTTTAATCCTCCACCAAAATCTATTTTAAGATTGGTCTTGGACGCAATGTTTTCTAATACTTTATAATTTACTATATGGCTGGCCTTGGCTCCGTCTAAATCTACTACATGCAAATAGTTTATACCAGCACCTTCAAATTGCTTGGCTATCTCTAACGGATTTTCATTATATATTTTTTTCGTAGTGTAATCTCCTTTAGTGAGACGCACACATTTACCGTCAATAATATCTATGGCTGGTATTATTCTCATTTTCAAGCTTTATATTATAATTTCAAAAAATTCTTTAATAATTGTTCTCCTGCTTTACTACTTTTTTCTGGGTGAAATTGTACACCAAAAAAATTATCATTTTCTAATGCTGAGGCATACGGTAATTCGTAATCCGTAATTGCAATAGATTCCGCACAAGCTTCTGCATAATAACTATGAACAAGGTACATGTATTCTTTTTCTTTAATATCCTTAAATAGCTCAGATTTAAGATTAGAAATTGTATTCCATCCCATTTGTGGAACTTTAACCTTGTTTGAAAATCGTTTGACATTAACATCAAATATACCCAAACCCGCAGTGTCACCTTCCTCAGAATGCTTACACATTAATTGCATGCCTAAGCAAATTCCTAATACGGGCTGCTTTAAGGTAGGAATTAATACATCCAAGCCACTTTGTTTCAGTTTTAACATTGCAGAGCTCGCTTCACCAACACCAGGAAAAAGTACTTTATCTGAGTTTATAATCTCCTCTGGTTTATCAGTTAAAACAGCCTTATGTCCTAAGCGTTGAAATGCAAATTGTATACTTTTAATGTTTCCTGCTCCGTAATTGACTATTGATAGTTTCATTAACAATGTATTGTCATTCTTGCAAAAGCAAGAATCTATTGATTTTTAATTTAAAGTGGATTCCTACTTTCGTAGAAATAGCAAATGTTTACAACATTCCTTTTGTTGACGGTAATATCATTTTCTCAATATCTTGCTTAACGGCCATTTTTATAGCTTTAGCAAAGGCTTTAAAAATAGCTTCGATTTTATGATGCTCATTAGTACCTTCTACTTTAATATTTAAATTACACTTAGCACCATCTGTAAAGGATTTAAAGAAATGATAAAACATTTCGGTTGGCATTTTTCCTATCATCTCACGTTTAAACACGGCATTCCAAACGAGCCAATTTCTTCCACCAAAATCAATGGCAACTTGTGCTAAACAGTCGTCCATTGGCAAACAAAAACCATAGCGCTCTATACCTAATTTATTTCCTAAAGTTGTTGCAAATACTTCGCCTAAAGCAATAGCTGTGTCTTCAATGGTATGGTGCTCATCGACTTCTAAATCTCCATCAACTTTAATATTTAAATCGATTTGTCCATGGCGTGCAATTTGGTCTAACATATGATCGAAAAACGCAATACCAGTATCTATAGCACTTTTTCCAGTGCCATCTAAATTAAGACTGATTTTAATTTTTGTTTCATTCGTATTCCTCTCAATACTCCCTACGCGTTCAGTGCTTTTTAAAAATTTATATATGACTTCCCAATCATTAGTTTCAAGAGCAATATAAGGGTCGAGTTCTGTATAATTTACTGTAACTTCATCTGTTCCAAGATTGGTATTATCATTTATAAATATTCCTTTTGCTCCAAGATTTTTTGCCAATTCTATATCGGTAAGTCGATCACCAATAACATAGGAGTTTTGCAAATCATAAGGTTCTGAAAAATACTTTGATAATAAGCCTGTATTAGGCTTTCGTGTAGGCGCATTGTCTTTAGCAAACGTTCGGTCTATAAACTGCTCTTTAAAAATAACACCTTCTGATTCAAATGATTTAAGCACAAAATTATGAACTGGCCAAAAAGTATCTTCAGGATAGACGTCTGTACCTAAACCATCTTGATTGGTAATCATTACAATTTCAAAATTCAATTCTTTAGCGATTTTACTTAAGTATTGAAAAACCTTTGGATAGAACTCTAATTTCTCAAAAGAATCTATTTGTTCATCCGCTGGCTCTTTAATAAGCGTTCCGTCTCTATCTATAAATAAAACTGGCTTCATATGTTATGAGTATTCCTATCTAATTAGGAATCTAATTTTTGATTAATAATATAATGATGTATTCCACATCTACTGCAGAATGACAAATGTTACGATAATTGCATCAATGTTTGAATTAACTTCTCATTTTCCGCTTTAGTACCTACAGAAAATCGTAAGCAATTTTCACATAATGGTTGTTTTGTTCTGTTTCTTACTACAATTCCTTTTTCTACCAATTGTTGGTAGCGTTTATTGGCATCATCTACTTTTGCTAAAATAAAATTAGCATCAGAAGCATACACCTTTTCTATATAATCAATGGACTTTAATGCTTTTCTAAGAGTTTTTCGTTGTTTTACTATTTTACGGATTTCTTTAGCTACAGTATCTTCAGCATTTAAACGCTCTAACGCTCTTTCTTGCGTCAATTGATTTATATTGTATGGTGGTTTTATCGTATTTAAAACTGAAATAATCTCAACTGAGGCATAACATATACCCAAACGAATACCAGCCAAACCATAAGCTTTAGATAAGGTTTGCGTAATGATGATGTTTGGAAAATCATTTAAACGACTTAACCAGCTTTCCTTTTTTGAAAAATCGATATAAGCCTCATCAATGACCACGATACCTTGAAACTCTTCAATTAAATACGCTATAGCATCAGCGTTAAAACTATTAGCTGTTGGATTATTAGGCGAGCATAAAAAAAGTACTTTGGTGTGTGAGTGTGCAGCACTAAGTATCTCATCAACATCTGGTTGAAAGTCTGACGTTAATGGTATTTCTATGGTATTTATGGCATTGATATTTGCTAAGACATTATACATACCGTATGTTGGAGGTAAGGTGATAATGTTTTCACGATTAGGTTCGCAAAACGCTCTAAATATAAGATCTAAAACTTCATCGCTTCCATTACCGAGCAAAATTTGCTGCGTGGAAACTCCTTTTAATTCCGATAAACGTTCTTTAAGAGCAGTCTGCTGAGGATCTGGATAGCGATTAACGTCCGTACTAAATGGGTTTTCATTCGCATCCAAAAAAATCATGCCATCAGTGGTGTCTTTATACTCATCTCTTGCCGACGAATAAGGTTTTATGGACTTAATATTATCTCTTAAGAGATTGTTTATATTGAAATTGCTATTCATACTAATTGCTGTTTAAAAGCATGTTTTTCAGTGATCTATTACTAAAAATAAGATCTTTACTCCTTTTTCAAATCATTTAACCTTAAGCTTACTGCATTTTTATGGGCTTGTAGGCCTTCTGCTTCTGCCATTAACTCAATAGCGTTTCCTATATTTTGTATACCTTGTTTAGATATTTTTTGAAACGTCATACTTTTTTGAAAACTATCTAAATTAACTCCAGAATACGCTTTTGAAAACCCGTTAGTTGGTAACGTATGGTTTGTGCCTGAAGCATAATCACCAGCACTTTCAGGAGTATAATTACCAATAAACACTGAACCCGCATTTTCAACATGATTTACAAAAAAATTATTATTTTCAGTGGCAACTATAAAATGTTCAGGTCCATATGCATTAATCAATTCTAATGCAGATTCATTAGAGGCCACAATAATGGTCTTTGAATTAGCAATTGCTTTTTCAGCTATGCCTTTTCTTGGCAAAACCTCTAATTGTTTTTTAATTTCACTTGAAACGCTTTCAGCAAAATCCTGAGACGTTGTTACCAAGATCACCTGACTATCGCTACCGTGTTCCGCTTGACTCAATAAATCTGAAGCCACATAAGCTGCATTTGCAGATTCGTCAGCCATCACTAAAAGTTCACTTGGACCCGCTGGCATATCTATAGCTACGCCATATTTTGTAGCGAGTTGCTTCGCCACAGTCACAAACTGGTTACCAGGACCAAAAATTTTAAAAACTTTAGGAATTGATGCTGTACCAAAGGTTAATCCCGCAATAGCCTGGATTCCTCCTACTTTGACAACTTTAGTCACTCCACATAGCTGTGCAGCGTACAAAATTTCATTAGCAATTTCACCTTTCTCATTAGGAGGAGAACATAATACAATATCCTTACAACCTGCTATTTGTGCCGGAACCGCTAACATTAACACCGTTGAAAATAAAGGAGCCGTTCCACCAGGAATATATAGTCCTACTTTTTGAATAGGACGTTTTTCTTGCCAACACCAAACGCCAGGCATCGTTTCTATCTTAATTTTCCCAGTTTTCTGAGCACTATGAAATTTCTCTATATTAGCTTTTGCTAATACAATAGCCTTTTTTAGATTGGTATTTACCAAATTTGAAGCCTTTTCAATTCTTTCTTGTGAAACTACTTGAGAATCTAAAGCAATACCGTCAAATTTCTCAGTATATTTTTTAATAGCGCTATCACCATTTGCTTCAATATCTTTAAAAATTTGATTTACAGTAGCTTCAATTACCTCTAAAGACTGAGTGGGACGCTGAAGTAACGTTGGCCAAGTTGATTTTTCTGGATTATTATATAATTTCATCTGTTACCTTAAATTTAATGTTTTTATTGTGTACAATAGTTCTTTAAAGTACCATGTTCTCTATAGGACAAACTAAAATACCTTCGGCTCCATTGGCTTTTAATTCATCTATAATATTCCAAAAATCATTTTTATCTAAAACCGAATGAACAGAACTCCAGCCTTCCTTGGCTAAGGGTAAAATAGAAGGACTATTCATACCTGGAAGAATTTTCACAATATTAGCCAATTTGTCGTTTGGTGCGTTAAGCAATACATATTTGCTTTCTCGTCCTTTTAATACTGACTTTAATCTAAATTGAAGTTTATCAATTAACGCTTGATTTTCTTCTGAGATTTTAGGAGAAGTCGCTAGTACAGCTTCAGATTTTAAAAGAACCTGCACTTCTTTTAGGCCATTTTTAAACAGTGTGCTTCCACTAGATACAATATCGCAAATAGCATCTGCCAATCCTATATTCGGAGCTATTTCTACAGAACCATTAATAATATGCAAGTTCGCATTTACCCCTTCTTTTTTTAAAAATTGATTTACTGTATTTGGGTACGATGTAGCAATACGCTTCCCTTCGAGATCTTTTAAACTTTTTGATGATGATGATTTAGGAACGGCAATAGACACTTTACATTTAGAGAATCCTAAGCGCTCTACAATTTTTAGATCGTTACCTTTCTCAATTAAAACATTTTCACCAATAATAGCAGCATCAACCACACCATCTCTTAAATACTGAGGGATATCGCCATTTCTAAGATAAAATACTTCTAAAGGAAAATTTTGAGCAGACGCCTTAAGTTGGTCCTTACCATTATCTACAGAAATACCAATCTCTTTTAAAATTTTCATGGAGTCTTCGTTTAGTCGACCCGATTTTTGAACTGCAATTTTTAATTTAGTCATAATTACGATTTGTAATGTCTAAGAATTCCTTTGGATTAAAAAACAAAAAACCCGCTTGAAATTCTCAAACGGGTTTTTAAAATATATTTTGATTTTATTCAATACACTTTCACCTCGCTTGAGCGATGATATGAAAATGATGATGTAATTGAATAAGTGTCATAGTTTCTAATTCTTGGCACAAAGATTTCTAAATAAAATTACTAATCCTAATTATTAGTTGATAAAATTATATTTTTTAATAAAACTTTAATATTTGCCCTAAAATTTATTGATTTCCTAAAATAATAGGCATTCCTGAATCACCAGACCCGATTACCACAACTTTACTATTAGGTGATTCTGATAACTTTACAGTCGCTTCAATACCTTTGTCTTGTAGAATTTTATCGGTTAATGAAGCACTTAGAATTCGGTTAGCATCAGCTTTACCTTGTGCTTCAATAATTACTTTTTCAGCTTCTTTTTGAGCAGTAACTAATCTAAATTCATACTCCAACGACTCTTGCTCTTGCTTTAACTTACGTTCAATAGCTTGTTTAATTGTTGGTGGTAGAGTTACATCTCTAATAAGAATATCATTCAACTGAATAAACTGTGGTTCTACAATTTTTCTAGTTTCTTCAAAGATTTCTTCTTGTATAGCATCTCTTTTACTAGAGTATAATTGCTCTGGTGTATAACGCCCAACAACACTTCTCGCAGCACTTCTAATAGCGGGTTGAAGCACTCGACTTACATAGTTCTCACCCTTTTCATTATGTAACCTTCCTAGATTCTTGTAATCTGGTTGATACAATATTGAAGCATCTAATTTAATATCTAATCCGTTTGAGGACAATACAGACATTTTTTCTGGCATTTCTTGCTGACGTGTTTCATAATCAATCACACGATTCCAAGGTGCTATAATATGAAATCCTGGCCCTAAAGGATCTTTGTCTGCTACAACACCTCCGTTTAAGGTTTCATACAACACACCTGCATGACCTGAGTCTAAGGTTACTGCAGATTTAGCTAGTACAATAATTAAAAGTATAACTCCTATTAAAATCGGTAATCCAACCTTGGGTAATTTCTCCATTCTATTATATTTAAATTAATCCGTTATATTTTCTAATAAACCACTCGACAAAAAGGCTTAAAGCAATTAAACCAAGTAGATATTTCCAATCAATCAAAGATACGATATTTTTAGTGCTTTTTTGAATGGTACTATACCTATTATCACTAATTAAAGTACCGATCAATTTATCGGTTTCTGATGTAAAATAAGCGGCTCCATTGCTCTCAGTAGCCATAGCTTTTAACTTCTCGATATCTGCATTTAAAAATTGCTGCTCAACATTATACTCTAAAACTTGAAAACTACCAGATACAGAGATTGATTCTGAATTATGTTTTATAGTAAACTCATATAAACCCGCATTAATTCCACTTAAGTCTACAGTATAATTACCATTATTGAGTAAAAGAGGTACTTCTCTTACGCTATTATCATCTTTATTTTTTAATACAATACTTAACGATGCCGAATTATCGAACTCAAAATTTTTATTAAAATATTGTGCCGAAATTATAACATCGTCATTACCATTATAAAAACTCTTATAATCAACGTTAATACGTCTTCGCTTTTTATTAGAACTTAAATACTGAACTAACTTATTTATAAATTCATCAAAAGCATTAAAACTATTGGTATTTAAATAAGATTGAGATCGCCAGCGCCAGATATCTTCACCATTTAAAATAGCGTGTTTAGTCCCTTCAGTCTCAAATGTAGCTAACAATATATCTTCGGTAGTTATCCCATTAACTCGTTTGTACAATAAGGTTTCGTAAGGAACTGTAATTTGAAGTGATCCAAACTCAGATTGTAACGGAGGAAAACTATTAAAGTCTAAATTTTCAACTATAAATGTGCCATAGTTTTTGTTTAAACTAGGTTGAAAACTTTCCGTTTGGCTGGTAACTACTTGCTTAAAATATCCTTGAGTTTTTTGCAATAGATTCCATTCCGTTGTTGTACCAGAGATGATAAATGTATTGACTTTCTGCTCTTTAATCGCATTAAGCAAGTGTTTAAAGTTATAGTTAGGCTGATACAATATAACTAACTGAAAATCAATTATTTTGTCAGTTAATTCTTGTGGTTTTAATATGGATACGCTACGTTGCTCATTACTTTCAATAGCCTTTTTTAAAGCACCTAAATCTGGGTGTAAACGATCGTAAACTAATGCAATATTTGTTTTTTGATCAATAACTTCGACTCCAAAATTCTTAATATTATTTACTTTATTTTTTTCAGTTGTTAATGGAACGAGTTCAACACGGTATTTTATTACGCCCACACTGTTCGCCGTTAAAGCTGTTGAAATAATTTCAGACGATTTTAAGGCATTAAATTCAAGTGTCTTTTTAAATACGACGGTGTTACCAGACCATATTTTTAATTCTGTTTCTATCTCTTCATTTCCACTATAATTTGCAATAATTTCAACGGGAAACTTATTTTTTAAATACACATAACGGTTAACATTCAGTTGTTTAATACTTAAATCTGAATGTATAGTGGAATCTCCCAAAATTACAGGATAAATGGGCTGCTTTATCCCTTTAGCAATATAACTGTAATCTGCACCATACGTTTGGTTACCATCACTTAAGAGTACTATAGGAGCCGTTAAATTTGCATAAATTTCTTCAAACTGTTTTAATACCGACGCAATGTTAGTTTGACGTTCGCTGAAATTTAAACTATCTAACGAGGATACCGATTTTCCAAATTTGTACGTCTGAATATTAAAACGCTCTTTTAACTCTGAATCGTTCATTAAAGTGTTAACCACTTCTTTAGATTTTTCATCTTGTTTTAAATACGAAACAGATTCCGAATTATCTATGGCAACAACAAGCTTGGGTTTCTCGTTGAAGTAAGTAAAGGATTCAAACTTTGGATTAATGAGTAAAAGAAAAATTCCAAAAATTGAAATTGTCCTTAATGCTGCAAGCACATATTTGAGATTGGACTTTAATTTCGATTTATACGAATACTGAAACAGCGCTAATAAAAGCGCTGTAATCGCAGCAATTGTAATGTATAGAAGTGTTAATTTACTCATTAAAAATTATACAAAAAAAATAGATAGATACCTGTCTCAACAGGCTTTTGCATTTAGGTTAACATACCACCATCTACGTTTAAGGTCTGACCTGTAACATAGGCACTTAAATCACTTGCTAAAAACACACAAGCGTTAGCAATATCTTCTGGTGTACCTCCTCTTTTTAGAGGAATTCCGGCTCTCCAACCTTTTACGGTGTCTTCATCTAATTTGGCTGTCATTTCGGTTTCAATAAAACCTGGAGCGATGACGTTACTTCTAATATTACGCGACCCTAACTCTAGAGCTACTGATTTTGAAAAACCAATAATACCGGCTTTAGATGCCGCATAATTTGTTTGTCCGGCATTTCCTTTAACCCCAACTACTGAACTCATGTTTATAATAGAGCCTTTTCGTTGTTTCAACATAGTACGTTGCACAGCTTTAGTCATGTTAAATACAGATTTTAAGTTAACTTCAATAACTTTATCAAAATCTTCTTCACCCATTCGCATTAATAGGTTATCCTTTGTAATACCTGCGTTATTTACTAAAATATCTATCGTTCCGAATTCAGCTAAAACATCTTCTGCGAGTTTTTGAGACTCTTCAAAACTTGCTGCATTACTCTGATAGCCTTTAGCCTTAACACCTTTAGAATTTAGTTCTTTTTCTAATTCATTAGCCGCTTCTACGGATGAGCTATACGTAAATGCAACGTTAGCACCATGGTCTGCAAAAACTTCTGCAATACCTTTACCAATACCTCTACTTGCGCCAGTAATTATGGCTGTTTTACCTTCTAAAAGTTTCATTATTAATTTATGATTAGTTTGTTTTTCAATATGTTATAAAGAAAGGCATCAAGACAATTAGACGCTGAGACCTTAATTCAAAGATAATAATTACAATTTGCACGAAATAAAAAAACCTCACAAGATTTTGTAAGGTTTTTAACAGTTTTATGAGGAAAATATTAGCCTAAAACTTCTGCTACTTTCTTTCCTATTTCAGCAGGAGAATCCACTACATGAATTCCACAAGCACTCATTATTTTCTTTTTAGCTTGGGCAGTATCATCGCTACCACCTACAATTGCACCAGCATGTCCCATTGTACGACCTGCAGGCGCAGTTTCACCTGCAATAAAACCAATTACTGGTTTTTTACTTCCACTTTCTTTATACCAGTGTGCCGCATCAGCTTCTAGTTGTCCACCTATCTCACCAATCATCACCACAGCTTCAGTTTCTGGGTCATTAATTAATAATTCTACAGCTTCTTTTGTAGTTGTTCCGATAATAGGATCTCCACCAATACCAATTGCAGTTGTAATTCCTAAACCTTGTTTTACAACTTGATCAGCAGCTTCATAAGTTAACGTTCCAGATTTAGAAACGATACCAACATTACCTTTTTTGAATACAAAACCTGGCATAATACCAACTTTAGCTTCACCAGGAGTAATAACACCAGGACAGTTAGGACCAACTAAACGACAATCTTTACCACTAATGTAGTCAGACGCCTTAATCATATCGGCAACAGGAATACCTTCTGTAATTGTAATAATTACTTTAATTCCTGCATCTGCAGCTTCCATAATTGCATCTGCAGCAAAAGCTGGCGGTACAAAAATAATTGTGGTATCAGCATCAACTTTTTCAACAGCTTCAGAAACTGTATTAAAAACAGGCTTGTCTAAATGTGTTTGACCACCTTTTCCTGGAGTGACACCTCCAACGACATTTGTACCATATTCAATCATTTGTTCAGCGTGAAATGTACCTTCACTACCTGTAAAACCTTGAACTATTATCTTAGAATTCTTATTAACTAAAACGCTCATTTGATATTGTTGATTTTAAGTTTTATGTATTTTGTTATGCAAAAATAAGAGATTTTAAACGCAAATGCGACCTCTTTTATATATTTATTTCTTTGTAAGATTCCATACCTTTTTCGTCACTTTCATCGGCATGTTGACTGATTTCATATCCACGATATAATTTATTATCTTTTACCTCCCAAATGGTTGAAAAATGCGCTATCATAGTTTCTATATTAGGATTCTCAATGGTTGTACCATAAAGCGTATGCCTTGTAGTTACAAAGCTTTCAGCTTCTATAAAATGAGTAAACCCAAAACGCAAGTGATTATAAGATTGTCTTGTGCCCTCAAAAAACGCTATGATATCGTTATATTCGAGCAATCTAATGCCTTGGTTATTGGTCCAATGTAATTTGCAATCTTTATGAAAAAACCGCTCTACAACTGATGCGTCATTTGCTAAATCGGACTCATAAAATGCTTTTACAACCGCTTTTGATGTCATTACAAATTTTTTAATTTTTGAACCATCTCAGGAATCATTTTTATATAGGCTTTCTCTTTAAAAAATGCTCTTGCATCTATTGCTGGTGAACCAAAATAGGTCTTTCCAACCTCTGTAGTATGCCCTAATCCAGATTGTGCATACAATACAGTGCCTTCTGCAATGGTAATTCCACTTTTAACACCTACTTGCCCCCAAATAGTCACATTATCCTCTACCACAACACAACCAGCAATTCCTGTTTGAGATGCAATTAAACACTTTTTGCCAATTATGGTATCGTGCCCTATTTGAATTTGATTATCTAACTTAGTACCTTCTCCAATAGTTGTATCGCCTGTAACTCCACGATCTATAGTACAAAGCGCACCAATATCTACATGGTCTTTAATAATAACACGACCACCAGATTTTAACTGGTCGTAACCTTCTGGTCTATTTTTATAATAAAAGGCGCTGGCTCCTAAAACTGTTCCGGAATGAATAGTGACATTATTGCCAATAATAGCATCATCATTAATACTAACATTGGCATGAATCACACAATTTTCGCCAATAGTAACATTATTACCGATAAAACAATTGGGTTGTATTACAGTACCTTCTCCTATAATGGCGTTATCAGCAATAGCAATATTCGATGGTTTAAAAGGTTTAAAATGTGCTGTGATTTTATTAAAGTCTCGAAAAGGATCATCAGAAATTAATAGTGCTTTGCCATCAGGACAAGGCACATCTTTATTAATTAAAACAATAGTTGCTGCAGATTTTAAAGCCTTATCATAGTACTTTGGGTGATCTACAAAAACAATATCACCTGGCTTTACAACATGAATTTCGTTAATACCTAAAATTTCAAAGTCTTCTGAACCTCTAAATTCACAATCTATTAATTGTGCTATTTGCTTTAGTGTATATGGCTTAGGGAATTTCATTTCTCAGTTTACAGTTTTCAGTCTCAGTTTTCAGTCTACTTGCTGTGACCGAAACTGCAAATTAATTTATTCTTTAATACGTTCTTTGTAAGTCCCTTTTTCGGTTTCTACCTTAATCTTATCACCTTCATTAATAAATAAAGGAACATTAACCTCCGCACCAGACTCTACTGTTGCAGGTTTTGTGGCATTAGTAGCCGTATTTCCTTTTACGCCTGGTTCTGTAGCCGTAACTTCTAAAATTACTGACGCAGGTAATTCTACCGAAAGAGGCATATTATCTTCAGTGTTAATTTGAATTGTAACCACCTCTCCTTCTTTCATTAAATCTGTTCTGTCAATTGCAGATTCTAATAATCGAATTTGAGTATAATCAGATTCATTCATAAAGTGATAAAATTCACCATCATTATATAAGTACTGAAATTTATGAGTCTCAACACGAACATCATCAATTTTATGACCTGCTGAAAAAGTGTTATCTAAAACTTTTCCTGTAGTTACACTTTTCATTTTAGTTCTTACAAAAGCTGGTCCTTTTCCAGGTTTCACATGAAGAAATTCTACAATTTTATAGATATCATTGTTATATCTTATACATAATCCGTTTCTAATATCTGAAGTATTTGCCATTATATTGTTATTAGCGTTAGTTCTTAATCTTAATTTATTTATATGACTGACTTAGTATTACTTAATCTTAATATATTGTGAAAGATTATAAGTAATACTAAAATCTATTTTATTAGTTTGATTTGAAATAGCCTTTCATGATACCACGATGCGAATTCTTAATAAATTGCAAAATCTCGTCGCGTTCTGGTGTGGCTTCCATTTCAGCTTCTATTAAATCTGAAGCTTGGGTATTATTGTAATTTTTTTGATACAGAATTCTGTAAATATTCTGAATCTCTCTAATTTTTTCAGACTCGTAGCCTCTACGTCTCAATCCTACTGAATTAATTCCAACATAGGATAATGGTTCTCTTCCCGCTTTTACAAAAGGAGGCACATCTTTTCTTACTAAAGAACCACCTGTAACGAAAGCATGATTTCCGATAGAACAAAATTGATGAACTGCAGTCATACCAGCTAAAATTACATAATCACCAACGGTAATATGTCCGGCCAGTGTACTATTATTAGAAAAAATACAATTATTCCCAACAATACAATCGTGTGCTATGTGACAATATGCCATAATTAAACAATTGTTACCAATGACGGTTTTCATCTTATCGCTTGTACCACGATTAATGGTTACACATTCTCTAATGGTAACATTATCTCCGATTTCTACGGTAGTTTCTTCGTCGTTATATTTTAAATCTTGTGGAACTGCTGAAATTACAGCGCCAGGGAAAATACTACAATTTTTACCTATTCGAGCTCCTTCCATAATGGTTACATTACTTCCTATCCAAGTCCCTTCTCCAATTATTACATTATTATGTATCGTTGTAAAAGGTTCTATAACAACATTCTTAGCAATCTTTGCTCCAGGATGTACGTATGCTAACGGTTGGTTCATTTTTCTGTTTTTTATTGTGATAAAGCGGTAAAAATGTATTCGCTTTTAATCGTTGTAGACTTCAATTTTTCGTTTTGAAGACATTTTTTATTATGATTTAACTTTTGATATTTGTGCCATTAACTCTGCCTCTGCACATAATTTGCCGTTAGAATAAGCATAACCTTGCATATGACAGATTCCTCTTCTAATTGGTGAAATTAATGAACATTTAAAAATTAATGTATCTCCTGGTACTACTTTTTGCTTAAATTTCACCTTATCCATTTTCATGAAAAAAGTTAAGTAATTTTCAGGATCTGGTACAGTACTTAATACCAAGATACCACCTGTTTGCGCCATAGCTTCAACTATTAATACACCTGGCATCACTGGTGCACCTGGAAAATGACCTTTAAAAAACTCTTCGTTCATGGTCACATTTTTCATACCAATAACATGGTTATCAGACAATTCATACACCTTATCTATTAATAAAAATGGTTGTCTGTGTGGCAACATGTCCATAATTTGATTCACGTCCATTAATGGCTCTGCATTCAAATCAACTTGTGGAACATTATTACGTCTTTCATTCTTTATTAGCTTAGAGATTTTTTTAGCAAACTGCGTATTAACGTAATGACCTGGTTTATTAGCTATGACTTTACCTCTTATCCTTGTACCAATTAAAGCTAAATCACCTAAGACATCTAATAGCTTATGACGTGCAGCTTCATTAGGATGGTGCAACGTTAAGTTGTCTAAAATACCATTTGGTTTTACTGCGATATTATCTTTATTAAAAGCAACTCTCAATTTCTCCATTGTTTCATCAGATAATTCTTTATCTACGTAAACGATGGCATTATTTAAATCACCTCCCTTAATTAATCCGTGCTCTAAAAGCATTTCAATTTCATGCAAAAAGCTAAATGTTCTGGCATCCGCAATTTCAGTTTTAAAGTCTGAAACCTTGTTTAGCGTAGCATTTTGGGTTCCCAAAACTTTAGTACCAAAATCTACCATAGTCGTAATTTGATAGGTGCTTGATGGCATTAAAATGATTTCGCTGCCAGAGCCTTCATCAGTATAGGATACCACTTGAGTGACCTCATATTCTTCACGAAACGCATTTTGCTCAACAATACCACATTTCTCTAAAGCCTCTACAAAGAATTTAGAAGAGCCGTCCATAATTGGCGGTTCTGAAGAATTTAATTCTATTATTGCGTTATCGATATCTAGACCTACTAAGGCTGCTAAGACATGTTCGCAAGTTTGAATCGTTACTCCGTTTTTCTCCATACAAGTTCCTCGCTGTGTACTTGTAACGTAATTAGCATCAGCTTCGATTTTTGGTGATCCTTCCAAATCTGTTCGTTGAAAAACGAATCCAGAGTTTTCCGCACCAGGCTTAAATACTAATTTAACTTCTGCACCAGTATGAAGCCCTACACCCGAAAGTGTTACTTCTTTTTCAATGGTTTTCTGTTTCGTTTCCGTTTTAATTATGGCCATCTACTTTTTTTTCTAATTCATTAATAGTTTTTACCAGTTTCGGCAAATTTTTAAAATAAACATAAGATTTATTCCAATCCGTGTATCCAAAAGAAGGAGAGCCTTGTAAGACTTCGTTATCCTTTACATTTCTCCCGATACCAGATTGCGCTTGTACTTTAACGTTGTTTCCAATTGTTAAATGCCCTGCAATACCAACCTGTCCGCCAATTTGGCAATGTTCTCCAATTTTTGTTGAACCCGCTACTCCTGATTGAGCGGCTATAACCGTATTTTTTCCGATTTCAACATTATGGGCAATTTGTATTTGATTATCGAGCTTAACTCCAGTTCTAATTATAGTAGAACCTATCGTTGCTCTATCTATAGTGGTACCTGCTCCGATATCAACAAAATCTTCCAAAATAACATTTCCTGTTTGTGGTATTTTAACATATCCTCCATCCTTAGTGGGAGCAAAACCAAAACCGTCTGCTCCAATAATAGCTCCAGAATTGATAACACAATTGGTTCCTAATACACAATCTGAATAGACTTTAGCACCAGGTAATATTACAGAATTATCACCAATTTTAACATTATCGCCAATGTAAGCATTAGGAAATATTTTAACATTAGTCCCCAGTTCTACATTATGACCAATATAAGCAAAGGCACCGACATAAATCTCGTCTGGGACTTCAACAGTATCTGAAATAAAACTAGGTTGCTCTATTCCTGATTTATTTGATTTTATACGATCGTAATATTCTAATAGCTTAGAAAAACCTTCATATGCATCTTCTACTTTAATTAGCGTCGTAGATATTGGTTTTTCTGGTTCGAAATCTGAATTTACAATAGTTATAGATGCTTTTGTTGTATATATATAAGGTGTATATTTAAGATTAGACAAAAATGTTAGTGAGCCTTCTGTTCCTTCTTCTATTTTAGCAAGTTTAGAAACTTCTATATTTGGGTCACCAACAACTATTCCTTCTAAAATACCTGCGATTTGTTCTGCTGTAAATTTCAATGATTTGATTTTAAAGTCTTGTTGCTATGCACAAAAATAGAAAAAAAGGATTACATTTTCTTTTTAGGATAGCACATATAATATTTAGTGATAGGTTTACTCAGTGCTTTTAAATTTAATTGGTCAGATGCTTTAACCATATCTTTTATTTTTCCTGACTTAAATAAAATATTGATTTTCTGAAAGTTATTTTGATAAGCCTGGTTCGTTAATACACCTTGAAACACAAAATATGAAGCTTCATGTTCTGTAATATTATGTTTCTTTTTTAAGGCCTCTGAATGCATTATTAATTCCGAAGATTTAATTGGCTTATTTTTTAATTTCACTTTCAATAAGCTTCTATTCAATAGCATTTGGCAGAGATTGCTTAACACAAAATCCTCATGGTTTTGCCAATCTTTCATTGCAGCTACAATATCATAATCGTCTAATTTTGAAAATACCGTTAAGGTTGCAGAATTAAAGTTTTCTGCATTAATTTCAGAAGACAAGAAATAAAATAAAGCATCGCTACATCTTAATTTTACACCTTGATGCACTAATTCTTTAGCTCTTTTTAAGGATCCCATTAATAATTGCTCTGCAACTACACCGGTTTTATGCATATATACTTGCCAATACATAAAGCGCCTTGCTATTAAGAATTTTTCCACGCTTAAAATCCCTTTTTCTTCCACAACCAACTGATCGTCTACAACATTTAGCATGGTAATGAGACGCTCACTATTAATATTACCTTCTGCAACACCTGTATAAAAACTATCGCGTTTTAAATAGTCGGCTCTATCCATATCCAATTGACTAGAAATGAGCTCACACATAAAATGTCTTGGGTACTCGCCTTTAAAGATTGAAATGGCTAACGTTAAACTTCCGTTAAAGTCTGAATTGAGTTCTTCCATAAAACGTAGTGAAATTTCTTCATGAGATACGTTATTTACAATGCTATGCTCCATGGCATGTGAAAAAGGTCCATGACCAATATCGTGCAACAAAATAGCAATTAACAATCCGTTTTCTTCTTCTTCAGAAATCATAACTCCCTTAAAGCGAAGTACATTAATGGCTTTTTGCATTAAATGCATACAACCTAAAGCATGATGAAATCTTGTATGATGCGCACCAGGATACACCAAATAAGATAATCCCATTTGGCTTATACGACGTAATCTTTGAAAGTACTTATGCTGAATGATATCAAATATTAACGAATTCGGTATGGTAATAAATCCGTAAATTGGATCGTTAAATATTTTAAGCTTATTTTTTGTAGGCAAAATTTTAAATTTCAATAATTAAGAAACAAATATACCACAACATGATAAATATTCTTTGGGTTGACGACGAAATCGATTTATTAAAGCCACATATTATTTTTTTAGAACAAAAAGGCTATAGTGTTACTAAATGCCAAAGTGGTACCGAAGCTTTAGAAATCATTACTGATACTAATTTTGATATTGTCTTTTTAGATGAAAATATGCCAGGATTAACAGGACTAGAAACCCTCAATGAAATTAAAGAACGACGTGCTAATCTTCCGATAGTAATGATTACTAAAAGCGAAGAAGAGTACATTATGGAAGAAGCTATTGGTAATAAGATTGCAGATTATTTAATAAAACCAGTAAACCCTAATCAGATTTTATTAAGCTTAAAGAAAAATTTAGACCATTCAAGGTTAGTTTCTGAAAAAACAACCTCTAATTATCAGCAAGAGTTTAGAAAAATTGCGATGGATTTATCTATGGTTAATTCTTATGAAGAATGGGTGGAATTATATCAAAAACTGATATACTGGGAATTACAGCTAGAAAATATTGAAGATATTGGCATGACCGCTATTTTAGAATCTCAAAAAACGGAAGCTAATATGCAATTTGGCAAATTTATAGAGAAAAATTATGAAGATTGGTTTCAGCCTAATACTGATGCACCTGTAATGTCACATACGTTATTTAAAGATAAAGTGGTACCAGAATTAAGTGATAAACAACCAACCGTTTTAGTTGTGATCGATAACTTACGTTACGACCAGTGGAAAGCTTTTGAACCTATTGTAAATAATTATTATAAAAAAGCATCGGAATTGGCATTTTACAGTATTCTGCCCACAGCAACACAATATGCACGTAATGCTATTTTTTCTGGATTAATGCCAGCAGATATGGAAAGTCTATTTCCTCAGTACTGGAAAAACGATACCGACGACGGAGGTAAAAACATGCACGAAGGTGATTTTTTAAAAGAACAATTAAAACGTTTAGGCTTAGGACATATAAAACATGAATATCATAAAATTACAAACCTCAAATCCGGAAAAAAACTGGTAGAGAATTTTAAATCTCTAAAAAATAACGACCTTAACGTCATTGTTTACAATTTTGTAGATATGTTGTCGCACTCTAAAACAGAAATGGAAGTTGTTAAAGAATTAGCATCTAACGACAAAGCGTATCGCTCACTAACCGTAAGTTGGTTTAAGAACTCTCCTTTATTCGAAATGATTCAGTTGTCACAACAACTTGGTTTTAAGTTAATACTAACCACAGATCACGGCACTATTAACGTAAAAGCACCAACTAAAGTTATTGGTGATAGAGATACAAGCTTAAATCTGCGTTATAAAACAGGTAGAAGTCTCACCTACGAAGACAAGGATGTATTAGCCATTAAGAACCCTAAGTCTATACATCTACCTGCATTAACTATGAGTAGCTCTTTTATTTTTGCCAAGGGTGATTTGTTTTTAGCCTACCCAAATAATTTTAATCACTACGTTAGTTATTATAGAAATACATATCAACACGGAGGTGTTTCTTTAGAGGAAATGATTATACCTTTTGTTGTTATGGATCCTAAATAATTAGTCCTAAATTTGTTTTACTCTTAATTTAAAAATGATACCGTATACAATTCGGTATCATTTTTATATTTTAATCCTATTTTTAAGTTGCTCTATTTTGATTATAAATACAACATTATGAGGTTAAAAACCTTTAAAGTGCAAAAAAATCCGACGAAATACACTATTTTTTAGGTTATCTCAAAAAATATCCCTACTATTGTAACTGAAAATGACTTAAAATTTAAAGTGAAAATTATAGAATTCACATACCATTTAAATGATATAGATACAATTGCGAATCGTATCCTTATTCATCTTGATACAAAAACAGTATTATTTAATGGAGAAATGGGCGCAGGTAAAACCACATTAATCAATGCGCTGCTAAAGGCAATGAAAAGTAATGATGTTGCCACCAGCCCTACTTTTTCTATAGTGAATGAGTATAATATACCTAACGACAAAATATATCATTTCGACTTCTATAGAATAGAATCTATTGAAGAAGCCTACAATTTTGGAATCGAAGATTATTTTAATAGTAATCATTGGTTATTTATGGAATGGTCAGAGCGCATCGAAGAATTAATACCAACGGAAGCACAAACCGTTGCTATTACTAAGGTAGATAGCGATACGCGATCTATTAAATTAACCATTAACACTAATCATTTAACCCAAAAGTCAGCTATGAAAACAGTATAATTTTTTAATTAAAATTGAATAATTTTCCTACAAAATTCAACTAGGATTACGGAAAAACCGTAACGAACGCTTCATAATTCATTGGACTTTAACAGTTTTCGATTTGTAAACGCTTACTAATGCTTTTACATTTGAACTAAATTAATTAATTAAATCCCTTTAAATTATGAAAACAAAAAAAAATTTAGTCCTAGCTATTGCAATCTTCGGAGGAGTATTATTTACTGTACAAGCTACTAATCTTATTGACTTAGATGGACAGACAACAACACAAATTGAGAAGAAAAAAAGAAAACTCATTAAATGGGGATAATAGTAAATTAAGTAGAAGCGCCATTGTAGGAACAATTATTGCTACAATTATAGCCTCTACTCCTCTTTTGTATTCCTTACATGAAAGTGTTCCGACTGATGCAGTTTGGGACACTTTTTTGTTTACCTATAAAAGTGGAGTTTGGGAAGATGCACAATATGCAATGTGGGTTTATACGAGTAAAATTATTCCCCTTATACTATTGACTATTTGGTTTTTTACCTGCCGTCATTGGTGGTATCATGCCATATTAGTACCTATTGTTATGTTTGCATTTCAAGCAGTTATAAGTTGGAATGGAGAAGCTGGAAATATTGATGAAGGTACCTTTGTGGTGTTACTTCCTGTTTTGGTTCTAGTAGTTCCATCAATTTATTTAATTAGAGCTAAAATGTTCAACAAAATTAATTATGCTGACAAAACACTCGAAGAACTTGAAGCTGAGTTTATGATTAAACCTAAAGGTCTTTGGGGAAAAGTTAAACAGTATTTTTAGGTTTACATATACTACACTATAAATTAAATGTCACTTAAGTTCTTTTATTACTGTATTTTGTTTAGTGTTATTTGCTATATTGCAAAGACAATATAAAAGTAATTGACTTAATGAGTATATCACTATCACCATTTACCAAAGCCCAATTATTACCTCAAGAAGAAACCTTAGAAATTCTTAAGCAAAAGGGGGAGCTTTTTATTGGCATTCCTAAAGAAGCTCATTTTCAAGAGCGACGTGTATGCTTAACACCAGATGCCGTTTCTGCATTAACCGCTAATGGTCACCGTGTATTGTTTGAGTCTGGCGCTGGTGAAGGTGCTAATTTTAAAGATAAAACTTATAGTGAAGCTGGTGCTGAAGTTACCAAAGACACCTCTAAAGTCTACTCCTGCCCTATAATTCTTAAAGTAGAACCACCCTCTTTAGAAGAGATTAAACTTATCAATCCACAGACCTTATTAATTTCTGCACTACAAATAAAAACTCAAAATAAGTCTTATTTTGAAGCTTTAGCTAAAAAACGAATTACAGCTTTAGCCTTCGAATATATTAAAGACGATGATGGTCAATATCCTGCAGTAAGTTCTCTAAGCGAAATTGCAGGCACAGCTTCAATTTTAATTGCATCAGAATTACTTTCTAACGTGAATGGCGGAAATGGTTTAATGCTAGGTAACATTAATGGTGTGCCACCAACAGAAGTTGTTATACTCGGTGCTGGTACTGTTGGCGAATTTGCAGCACGCTCTGCCACAGGTCTAGGTGCTAATGTAAAAGTATTTGATAGCTCCATTACCAAACTACGACGCCTTCAAAACAATTTAGGACGCACCATTTATACTTCAACAATGCAACCTAAAAACCTTCTTAAAGCATTAAAGCGTTGCGACGTTGCTATTGGTGCAGTTAGAGGAGCAAACAGAGCACCTGTTATCGTCACAGAAAGTATGGTAGCTAATATGAAATCGGGTTCAGTAGTAATTGATGTGAGTATTGATATGGGAGGCTGTTTTGAAACAAGCGAAGTCACTACGCACGATCGTCCTACCTTTGAACATAACGGAGTCATTCACTATTGTGTCCCTAATATTCCAGCGCGTTATTCAAGGACCGCTTCTGTATCTATAAGTAACATCTTTACACCCTATTTATTAGAAATAGGTGAATATGGTGGTATTGAAAATGCGCTTCGTTTTGATCGTGGTTTAAAAAATGGGTTGTATTTTTACCACGGTATTTTAACTAATAAATCGGTCGCAGAATGGTTCGATTTAGAATATAGTGATGCCAACTTGTTAATTTTTTAATTTGCTATTAAGCTTTTATCATCAGACTGACACTTTAAATCTATGAAATTTATACATCGTTTTGCCTATTACCTTGGCGGTTTTGCTATTGGTTTAATACTTCTTATGTTTTTTTTAAACGGAAAGGACGCTTCTTGCGATTATGGTCCTAATGCCAGAACAGTAAAAAATATAACTTCAAAACCTTTTAAATATTCTGATAAAGCTTCAAGTTTTATTACAACACAAACATTAGATTCAACAATAGTGATAAATTTGGTGAAATATGGAAATGTAGATTTTTCAGAAAGTGATACAAAAGTTGATTCTTGCAAAATCTATCTTATAGAAAATAGCTATAAAGATCGTGATCTAGAATTGAGGGTCAAAAATTGTGATTCATTAGCGACAATCCTCGATATAAATTATACAAACAACCAATAAAATATATTTGTTTCAATTAAAATTGAATAATTACAATCTAAATTTTAATATTTGAAGCATTAATTCGCAAAACAAGCATAATTATGAAAATATTAGTCACAGGTGCGGCAGGATTTATTGGATTTTACACTTGTAAAGTTCTGTTATCTAAAGGTCATCAAGTCGTTGGACTAGATAATATAAATGACTATTATGATGTTAACTTAAAATACTCAAGACTAAATGAATTAGGCGTAGATAAAACTGAGGCTACTAATTTTAATTCTCTTTGTACAAGTGAATCGGAAAACTTTAGTTTCATAAGAATGAATCTTGAAGATAGAGAACAACTCCCTAAATTATTTAAAAGTGAAAATTTTGATGTTGTCTGTAATCTTGCTGCACAAGCAGGTGTAAGATATAGTTTAGAAAATCCAGAAACTTATGTGGACTCAAATCTTGTTGGTTTCTTAAATATACTTGAATGTTGCAGGAATTATAACATCAAACATCTCGTTTACGCAAGTAGCTCAAGTGTTTATGGCATGAATAAAAAGATTCCATTTTCTACAGAAGACACTGTAGACCACCCAATAAGCTTATATGCAGCTACAAAAAAAAGCAATGAACTTATGGCACACACTTATAGTCATTTGTTTAAAATTCCAACCACAGGCTTACGATTCTTTACAGTATATGGACCTTGGGGAAGACCAGATATGGCGATGTTCTTATTTACGGATGCAATTGTTAAAGATAGACCTATAAAAGTATTTAATCATGGAAAAATGGAGCGCGATTTCACTTATATTGACGATATCGTAGAAGGTGTAGTTAGAGTAATTGAAAAACCAGCAACAAATCGGATTGATACTAAAGCGTATTATAAGTTATACAATATTGGTAATAATGACTCAGTTAAATTACTAGATTTTATTAAAGAAATAGAGCTTAATCTCGGTAAAGTTGCTACTAAAAATATGATGGAAATGCAACCCGGTGATGTGGAACGTACATGGGCTGATGTCGATGACCTAATTAAAGATTATGATTATAGACCAAATACCTCTATTAAGTCTGGTGTAAAATCTTTTATAGACTGGTATAAAGACTATTACAATTAATAGTTTAAATTTGAAAAATTATTATCTCAATAAAAACACAAATATCTTTTTGAAAGAAAAGATATTAATACAACTTGATAGAAGTAAAATAAAAAGTCAAATTTGTACATATAATAAAATTTAGGCTCAAATCAAATTAAACATAAAAGCATGAAAATCACAAAGATTTGCTGTATTGGTGCTGGATACGTTGGTGGACCAACAATGGCAGTAATAGCAAAAAAGAATCCAAACATTAAAGTAACTATTGTCGATATTAATGAAGAGCGGATTGCCGCTTGGAATAATGAAGACGTATCTAAATTGCCAATTTATGAACCAGGATTAGCAGAAATTGTAAAAGAAACTAGAGGAAAAAACCTATTCTTTTCTACTGCAATTGATGAAGCGATTAAAGAATCTGAAATGATTTTTATCTCGGTAAACACACCTACCAAAACTTATGGAAAAGGTAAAGGTATGGCTGCGGATTTAAAATATGTAGAATTATGTGCTAGAAATATTGCTGAAGTAGCATCTACAGATAAAATTGTAGTTGAAAAATCAACCTTACCTGTAAGAACGGCTCAAGCTATAAAAAGCATTTTACATAACACCGGTAATAATGTAAAGTTTGAAATCTTATCTAACCCAGAATTTTTAGCAGAAGGTACAGCCATTGAAGATTTATTAAGTCCAGACCGTGTTTTAATAGGAGGAGAATCTGAAGACGCCATAGAAAGCTTAGCTAGTATATATGGAACTTGGGTCCCTCAAGAAAATATTTTAAGAACAAATGTATGGTCTTCTGAGTTATCTAAATTAACAGCCAATGCGTTTTTAGCACAAAGAATTTCATCAATTAATGCTATTTCCGAATTATGTGAACACACTGAAGCTAATGTGAACGAAGTAGCAAAAGCAATAGGAATGGATTCAAGAATTGGTCCAAAATTCCTAAATGCTTCTATTGGTTTTGGTGGTTCTTGTTTTCAGAAAGATATTTTAAACCTTGTCTATATTGCTAGGAGTTACAACTTAAATGCTGTGGCAGACTATTGGGAACAAGTAATTATTTTAAACGATCATCAAAAACGTCGTTTCTCTGATAATTTAATTAGCACCTTATATAATACCGTTTCTGGTAAAAAGATTGCTATGCTTGGTTGGGCTTTTAAGAAAGATACCAATGACACTAGAGAATCAGCTGCAATATATGTGGCAGATCACTTACTAAACGAACAAGCACATATAGCTGTTTACGACCCAAAAGTAAATAATAAAAAGGTGCAAGCAGATTTAAATTATCTCAATACTAGAAGCGCAGAGGAGAATAATGAGTTAGTAACTTCATTTGAAGACCCATATGAAGTGTCTAAAGATGCTCATGCTATAGCTATTATGACTGAGTGGGATGAGTTTAAAACATACGATTGGCAAAAAATCTATGATAATATGAAAAAACCAGCTTTTATATTTGATGGAAGAAATATATTAGATAAAGATAACATGGAAAGTATTGGATTTGAATACTCTTCTATCGGATCTTAGTTCTTAAGTTCTTAAATACTATTATGCATCAAAATTTAAAATTTTGATGCATTTTTTTTTAATTGCTATAATACTATATAGAAGTTTTTATGTCGCTATATATTAAAAGTTTAACTCCTTATCCTGTTTTTTTAAATTTTCAACTGTTTTATTACAATACTCGTGGTTTTCACATAAAAATGTTCTTTTTTTACATAGTAGTAATAATAACATTCATAATATGTGCGGTATATATCTGACTAATATTCCTTTTGATAATGAGGAAATTACATCTAAATTAAATTCAATTTCTTTTAGAGGTCCAGATTATACTGGAATTGAAAAAGTAAATGATCTTACCTTTGGACATTTACGCTTATCTATATTAGACCTAGATCCACGTTCTAATCAACCAATGTTTTTTAAAAATTTAACTATTGTTTTTAATGGTGAAATTTATAATTATATAAGTATAAGAGAAGAACTTACAGCCCTTGGTTATAAATTTAAAACAGAAAGCGATACCGAGGTATTATTAATTGGCTATAAACATTGGGGAAAATCCATTTTAGACAAAATAAATGGAATGTTTGCCTTTTCAATATACGATTCCAAAACAAATATTCTGTTTTCTGCAAGAGATAGGCTTGGTGTTAAACCCTTTTATTATTACTGGGAAAATGGAAAAATTGAAATCTGTAGCCAAATTAAACCCATGCTCTCAGGTAAAAAGGTCAATGACGATGCTATTTCCATGTTTTTAGATTGCATGTTTATACCGAGTCCTTATACTATTGCCAAAAATATTTACAAACTTCCTCCAGGAAATTATATGGAAATTGACTTCAATAACAATTCACTACAGACCTTTAGTTATTGGAATTTAAAACCGGTTAAAATTAAAGACATTTCATATGAAGATGCAAAACATGAATTACACAAACTTTTATTAGATGCCGTAAAAATACGTCTACAATCTGACGTACCTATTGGTTCATTCTTATCAGGAGGTATTGACTCCGCACTTGTGTCTAGTATTGCTGCAAAGGTTTCAAAATCTAAAATAAACACTTTTTCAATAGGTTTCGATGACCCTAAATATGATGAAAGCAAAATAGCGGAACAGTATGCTAAAATCTTAAACACAACACATACTACAACGATTTGCAATGCTAGTGACATACTTCACCTTATCCCAAAACTCACGGATGTATATGACGAACCATTTGCAGATAGCTCTGCCCTACCTTCTCTTTTACTAAACAAGGTAACTAAACAATACGTAACTGTTGCTCTATCTGGAGATGGAGGCGATGAGAGTTTTATTGGCTATGAGCATTTTGACTCCTTAGTTCGGAATAAAAGAATCATGGATATACCTTATATACTGAGAAAGTTTATTGCCAATTCCGGACTATTAAAGCTATTTGGAATGGATTCTTATAGAATTAAAAATGCTTTATATACAAAAAGTAGAAATGATTTTATTGAGAATATTTTTTCAAGAAAAGGTTTTCTATTAAACGAGAAAAAGCAAGAATACATGAAGCACTACCAAGGTTATAAATCTTGGTCTGATATATTTTTACAAAAAGCCGCGGATTTAAATATTAAATTATGGTTAGAGAATGACAGTAATGTTAAAGTAGACAGAGCTAGTATGGCTTATTCCGTAGAAGTTAGAAGCCCTTTTTTGGACTACAGAGTTATAGAGTTTGCAAGATCATTACCAATGCATTTTAAGTATGAAAAAGGACGTCAAAAAAAGATATTACGAGACATTCTAAAAGAATATATACCTGAAAGCGTGTTCGACCAACCTAAACGTGGATTTGCTGTTCCTATAGGTGAATGGATGCGCAAAGAATTGAAGGAAGAATTTTTAGAAGCTTTAAATGATGATTTTCTAAATAGTGTTCCTAACCTGAATGTAAAAAAGTTTAAAAACTTATTAATAGATCATATGGAGGGTAATGAAGATCACACTGCTAATGTTTGGAAATTATATGTATTAAGCAAGTGGTATAAAGAATTTGGATTTGGCTCAAATTAACCGAATTCGATTATAAAAAAAAGCACCAAAATCCATATTGATTTTGGTGCTTTTATATTCAATAATAGTGTTTTCTTATTCTACAATTAACTTTTTAGTCATAGCTTTATCTTTGCTAATAAGTCTCACAAAATATACACCAGACTGAAATGAGCTAATTCCTATTTGAGACGTTGTAGAGTAACTTGAATTCTCATTAGCCACTTTTATTTGCTTTACTAACTTTCCTGTAACATCGTAGATAGTTATATCAGAAACATTTACCGTTCCTGATATTTTTACATTTACCATATCTGATGCCGGATTAGGATAAACATCAAAATTTAACTCTTCCTCTTCTTCTTCAATCGGTTGTGTAGAGTCTATAGCACAATTAAGATCAACTTCTACTCTAACTGTAGCTTCATCAAAGTCTAGAGCATTAAATACGGTTACGGTGTAATCCGTAGTTTCTGTTGGCGAAACCGTAATCGTAGGAGTCGTTTCTCCGGTACTCCAAACGTAGTCATCTCCTCCCGTAGCCGTTAAAGTTGTTAGATCATTTAAACAAATTGAAACATCTTGGCCTGCATCCGCTACTACTGGTTGTAGTACATTCACCGTAACTTGCTTATCGTCATAACACTCACCTACAAAGCCTCTAACCTCATAAGTTGTTGTTGTCGACGGACTTACTGCAATATTAGGTTGAGTAGCACCATTAGTCCATTGATAAGAATTAGCTCCAGAAACTGATAATGTTACAAAGTCTCCATTCAATATATCTACACTGTCTCCATTCTCGATAACAACATCTGGACTCGGATCTACATATACCACAACATCATCTGTATCAGTCTGCTCCCCTAAAGTAACGGTTACGGAATAGGTTGATGTCGACATCGGATTTACAACAATACTTTGAGTTGTCTCTCCTGTACTCCACAAGTAACTATCTCCTTCGTTTGCGGTTAAAACTACTTCATAACTTTGATTATCGCAAACACGCGTATCAGAACCTGCAGATGCTCTAAACAATGGCGATACTGTAACGGTTACTTCTTTTAACTCACTAGTACATGAATTTGTCATTCCAATAACATTATAAGTTGTGGTTACAGCAGGACTTACAATAATAGTATTTGATGTCTCACCTGTATTCCATACATAAGTTTCAGCTCCGCTTACTGATAAGCTTGTACTTTCCCCTTCAACAATTGTAATATTTTCACTTACAGATATTATTGGTAAATCATTAACGGTCACTATCACACTATCAGTATCCGAGTTACCAAAACTATCTGTTACGGTCACCGTATACGTTGTGGTTTGAGTAGGACTAACCGTTATTGATGCACTTGCATCACCTGTATTCCACTCATAATCAACACCTCCTGATGCCGTTAATGTTACACTTTCTCCATTACATATTGAAACATCACTTCCTGCATCAGCTATGACGTCTGCAACAACACTTACTGTAACATGTTCAGTAACTTCACAACCTGTTGCAGAGTAACCTGTAACCGCATAAATTGTTGTTTCTAATGGACTAACCGTAATAGTACTAGAAGTGTCACCTGTACTCCACTGGTACGTCTCTGCTCCACTAACAATAAGGTTAATACTTTCTCCTTCAGTAATGGTTACATCTTCAGATATGGTTAAAATTGGTAAGTCATTAACGGTCACTATGACACTATCAGAATCCGAGTTACCAAAACTATCTGTCACAGTCACCGTATACGTTGTTGTTTGAGTAGGACTAACCATTATTGATGCACTTGCATCACCTGTATTCCATTCATAATCAACACCACCTGAAGCCGTTAACGTTACGCTTTCTCCATTACATATTGAAACATCACTTCCTGCATCTGCTATGACGTCTGCAACAACACTTACTGTAACTTGTTCAGTAACTTCACAACCTGTTGCGGAGTAACCTGTAACCGTATAAATTGTTGTTTCTAATGGACTAACCGCAATAGTACTAGAAGTGTCACCTGTACTCCACTGGTACGTCTCTGCTCCACTAACAATAAGGTTAATACTTTCTCCTTCAGTAATGGTTACACCTTCAGATATGGTTAAAATTGGTAAGTCATTAACGTTCACTATGACACTATCAGAATCCGAGTTACCAAAACTATCTGTTACAGTCACCGTATACGTTGTGGTTTGAGTAGGACTAACCGTTATTGAGGCACTTGTATCACCTGTATTCCAGGAAAATTCAGTTCCACCCGAAGCCGTTAACGTTACGCTTTCTCCATTACATATAGAAACATCACTTCCTGCATCTGCAAGCACTTCCGCTATTACAGTCACTGTTATTTCTTTAGAAATTTGACAGCCATTAATTGAAAAACCTGTTACAGAATAGGTCGTTGTTTCTATAGGATTAACTTCTACTGCACTAGTAGTTTCGCCAGTAGACCATACGTAAGAATCAGCTCCTGAAGCTTCAATTATAGTTGAACTCCCTGAAACAATTGTAATCGCATCACTCACAGTTAACTCTGGTGCGACCATAACAAATACTGCAACATCATCCGTAGCAGAACAATCATTTGCAAACACTTCTACTGTATAAATAGTATCTTCATTAGGGGTTACATTTATTGTTGAAGTTGTTTCACCAGTACTCCATAAGTAAGAATCTCCACCTTCTGCTACCAGCTCAACGGATTCGCCTTGACATATTATTTTATCTTCACCTGCAAATGCTATGGGAAGAGAGTTTACTGTAATCGTAACATCATCTGTATCCGAATTTCCAAACCCATCTGTTACTGTAACGGTGTAAGTCGCAGTTTCTGTTGGTGAAAACGTTTGTGTTGCTCCTATATCACCTGTATTCCACGTGTAAGTTATTCCACCTGATGCATTTAAAATGACACTTTCACCGAGACATATTGTAACATCATTTCCGGCATTCGCCACTAAATCTTCAATCACAGTAACAACTACTTCAGCTACACTTTGACAACCTGCTTCCGAAAATCCTGTAACGGTATAGGTTGTTGTCACATCTGGACTAACTGTGATTTCTGAAGTAGATTCGCCTGTACTCCACAAGTATGTATTTCCGCCAGTCGCGGTAAGTGTTACGGAATTACCAATCATTACAAAAAGATCTTCATTTATTGAAATATTTGGTAAATCATTTACAAAAACAGTAACGTCATCAGTATCGGTAAAACCAAATTCATCTTCTACAGTAACAGTATAGGTTGTTGTCTCATTTGGACTTACATTTAACTCAGGACCAGTATCTCCGGTATTCCATAAATAAGTTGATCCTCCTATAGCCGTTAAAGTTACGGTCTCACCAAAACATATCGTTTGGTCATTACCAGCATTAGCAATAAGTTCTGGTATAACCGTTACAGTAACCTCTGCGTTACTCGTACAACCATTTGGCCCTACCGCGTTTACCGTATATGTAGTAGTACTTAAAGGAGTTACAGTGATAGAATCTGTAGTTTCGCCTGTACTCCACTCATATGTATCGCTTCCACTTACAGTTAACAGAGCAGATTCACCTTCAACGATAACTAAATCTTCTGTGATTGTTAATATTGGAGCAGTATTAACAAATACAGTGACATCATCTAAATTAGAACAAGTATCATTACTTACTTCTACACTATAGGTAGTTTCTTCATTAGGACTAACCTCAATTGATGCAGTAGTTTCTCCCGTATTCCATAGATATGAAATTCCACCAGTAGCTGTTAAGGTAATAGAATCTCCTGCACATATAGTTTGATCTTCTCCTGCATTAGCTGTTGGCATAGCGTTAACCATTACAGTAACAGTAGCATCTTCAGATTGTCCATTATCATCAGATACTGTAACTGTATATGTTGTTGTAGATTCAGGTGTTACATTTATGCTATTGCTAGTTTCACCTGTGTTCCAAATATAATTTGTACCGCCACTGGCAGTAAGGGTAATACTTTCACCTTCACAGATCTGTTGGTCTTCACCTGCGCTCGGTTCGAGCGCCTCATAAAAAACCGTTATTTCAGATGTATCTGTATATCCTCCATCTGAAGCTGTGAATGTAATAGTCACTTGTCCATTAGAAATAGGAGTTACAAGTCCATTTGCATCAACAACAGCAATAGTTTCATCGCTAGAACTCCATGTTCCATTTTGATTGGTTGTATTATCTGGAATAAAACCAGCGGTTAGTTGAAGTGTTTCTGGAATAAATATTTCTGCCGTCGAAGGTGTAACCACAACACTTTCTAATGCTGTTATTTCATTAGATCTATCTACGCCATTTAAGTATTCTTCTAGCCAAGTATAACCACTTGGTGCTATGTCGTTATGATCTTGTCCTTCTGGCACATTAGCCTGAAACCAAACTTCTGGAATATGTGGATTTGACACATAGAAATCGGATGGTCTGCTGTTTTGAGGTATCGCTGGGTAAGGAATTTCACTTCTAGGAAAATATGTGAAATTATTTGAGTCGTAGCTTTCAAAAGTATCATTCTGTATCATTAAAATATCAGCTTCATCTTTTAAATCTAAATACTCATTAACAGTACCATTCGCATTTAAGGTTTTATTAGCACCCACATCGCTTAAGACATCAACATAGGCTTGGTTTGCTGTTTTTATTGTAAACTCAGCTCCCACTAATGGAAATTGAGTACTTGCAAAAAATTGACTTGCAACCGGATTTCCTTCAGGAAAAGCTGCATGAGAACCAGCGAAATATTGCCACATATCAGAATCGTCTTCCTGAGGAGTCTCTCTTTGTCCTGTAATCACACTTCCAGTTGTATAAATCAATGGGCTGTCTGTCAATTGAACTTGCAATTTGTGTAATCTTGAAATAATTTCTGTATTTCCAGGAAACCAACCTGCTCTCCTTAATCCTTCATTAGAAGGCTTATAATAATTATTGATAATATTATAATTACCATTTCCTGTAACTCTAACTAGACGATTGTTCCAATTATAAACCACATTATTAACGACATCGATTTGACCGTTTGTATCTGCAGTAGTATTTGGGAATCTATGAGAAATACCACTTATGGCATTATTGGTAAAAGTAAAACTTCCGGTCGCTGATTTGTCTCCCATTAATGAACCGGTTTTACTGTCTTGAATAAAACAATTCTGAATGGTAATATTGTTCGAAGATGTAGGAGTAGCTGAAGCACTTACATCTAACCCTTCGTCATTACCATGACTAAATGTACAATGATCATAAATAACAGTATCAGAACCTAATAACCAAATCGCATCAGAATTAGGATGTGGCGAATTGTTTCTAAATCTTAAAAATCTTAAGATTACATTATCGACCTCATTTATAATAAAAAAGCTTGTTTTTATTGTAATTCCTCCATTTGGTGCGGTTTGCCCTGCAATTGTTAAGTCATCAAACTGAGATCCCGAAATTAAAGTCTCGTAATCACCCATTGCTGTGGCATCTATTTCGCCACTTACATCAAATACTATTGTTCTTGGACCTGGTGTAGTAATTGCTTCTTTTAAACTACCTGGCCCATCCCAATCTAATGTGGTAACATGAATAACTTGACCACCTCTACCTCCTGATGCATAGGCTCCTGCGCCTTTTGCTGTAGGGAAAGCTAATTGTTGTGCTGATATATTTGTTAAAGAAAATAATATGAATAATATTGGTAATATACCAATCGCTGTTGGGGACGTATTAAAAATTTTCATAAATTCTTAGGGCATTTTAATTAAGTAGGTTCGGCAATCTATAAAATTAAAATGTATTTTTTTAGTTTAAAGGATTAATTATTCGTCAAAATGCATTATAATGCTTAATTATTCGTTAAAATGTGTTCTTTTGTAGGTTTTTAAATACAAAAAAATGTATTCAAATTTCATAAACTTATATACGGTTTAATTTTATATCTAGATGTTTGTCATCGAGACATTTAACACTTTAACGGATTTTATTACAAAAAAGCTTTTTCAATAAGTCGTCCTTTATAATAAATAGTGATGTTGAATCGAAAAAAATAAACTCATATAGTTCATATTTGAAAATACTTAAAATAGTAACATTGTAGTTAAACCGAAATCTATTGAGTTTATATAATAATAATCTGAGTTTCAATTATTTTTTTCATATTTGTGACCTTATAATTATTATGCCTAAATAAACTTTAACCTACAGTAACTAATATCATCACGTCAAAATATAATCGACCTTATTGTATAATGTTTGACGCGGTTAAGTTTATTTACCAATAATTAGAAGGCATTAGTTAACTGAAAATGTTAGTAAAGAAACTCTTAGAAAAAGCAAACATTGCACTACAGAATCCCATCTTTAAAAGTATGGCAATTGTAGCCGTAATTACCTTTCTTATAAAAGGGGTTGCATTTTATAAGGAAACTATTATTGCTGGTAGTTTTGGACTAGACGTCGTCATTGACACTTTTATCATTGCTTCTCTGATACCTACTTTTATAAATAGCGTATTTATTAGTTCACTTACAAACTTATTTATACCAAATTATATAGCTGAATTAAAAAATGAAGGTAATAGGTCTAGCTTTCAAAGTGTTGTTTTCCTGATAACCATTGGCATTGCAATTGTATCTATATTATTCTCATATTTATCGATAGATCTTATTTTAGATATTATTTACCCTAATCAACCAGAAGCGAATTACCAACTAGTGAAAGACCAACTACATGTTATTTTACCATGTTTAATATTTTGGGCTATAGAGTCTGTACTTGTTGGGCTACTAGAAGTTGAAAATCGCTTTTTAATATCTACGGTATATGGACTATTTCCATTATTAACAATGATTCTCTTTCTTTTCTTATTTTTAGACGAATTAGGTCCTATGGTTTTGGCATACGGAACAATAGCTGGTACTCTTGTTGGTTTTATATTTTTATTATATTTCTCTATTAGATACAGAGTAATAGCAATAGGAAAGCCTATTTTAAATAATAACTCAAGATTAATGATAAGGCAACTACCTCCTAAAGTATCTTCTGGTTTTCTCTCAGCTATGAATAATTTTGTAGATCAATTTTTTGCAGGTCAATTAATTGTAGGGTCATTAGCAGCTTTAAGTTACGCCAATAGAATTCCTGCCTTTGGTGTTGCTATTGTAATTATGTCTCTAGGAAATGTGCTATTACCTCATTTTTCGAGATTAGTTATTGAAGATATTAAAAAGGCCTACCTGTATTTATTTAAAATATTAAAATGGGTATTTCTAGGAGTACTAGTAGCTACTTTAATTGGAATATTTATCTCAGATTGGATTATTGAACTCTGGTTAGAAAGAGATCAATTTACTCATGACGATACATTAAAAGTATCTGCTATTCAACAAATTTTGTTTCTGAATGTTCCTTTCTATCTTTGCACCTTAATAATTGTTAAATTCTTAACAAGTATTAATAAAAACAGCTTTATGGCTTGGATATCTCTAGTAAATCTCATTATTAATATCATATTAAACATTATTTTAATTAAATATTATGGAGTTTATGGATTAGCAATGAGCACGTCTTTGGTATTTATTATAAGTAGTTGTTTCTATTTTGGATACACATATAAACAATATAAAAAACTAATCTAATGAAAATAGATTTTGTTGTTAACTCTCTAGCTTCGGGAGGTGCAGAACGTGTATTGGTTATACTCGCTGATCATTTCAAAGTTAAAGGGCATGAAGTATCCATTATAACTTTTAACGAACCAGATGTCTGGCAACCGGGAAAGGATATTAAACGCATTAGACTTCATCATGGAAAGATTAAAAATCACATGGTAAGAAGTTTAAAAAATTTGGCACATTATTATTATTCCAAAAAAAATAGACCAGATGTTTTAATTTCCTTTATGATTCACACAAATTTAATAGGAACGCTTATAAGTAAACTTTATGGAATAAAACTAATTGCTTCCGAACACAACAACCACCTAGAAGAGACAGATTTTATTGGCAAAATAACTAGAAAGTATGCCTATAGATATAGTAACGCTTTAACAGTACTTACCAGTTTTGATAAGGATTTTTATGAACAGAGAAATGTCAATACGTTTGTTATGCCCAACCCTTGTTCCTTTGATGTTTTTAAAGAAAAAAGCAGAGATCGAAATAAGACTATCTTAGCAGTTGGATCACTTAACCGATATCACCATAAGGGATTTGATAATTTGATAAGATTAATTGGACCTATTTTAGCAAATTATCCTCATTGGAAATTAAAAATTGTTGGCGGAGGTGAAGAAGGAACACAATATTTAAAGAACCTTGTAAAAAAAGAAAACTTAGAAGACAAAGTGATATTTGAAGGTTTTTCTAATGAGGTTTCTAAAATTATGAGAGATTCTGAAATTTACATCATGACTTCTAGATTTGAAGGTTTACCAATGGTATTACTAGAAGCTATGTCACAAGGTATGGCCTGTATTTCTTATGATTGTATTTCTGGACCTTCAGAAATCATAACTCATAACGTTAATGGTATTTTGGTTGAAGATCAGAATATGGAATTAATGAGCATAGAATTAGATAAATTAATAAAAAATCCAAAAAAAAGAATAGAATTAGCTAGACAAGGCATAAAATCATTAGATCGGTATAATATTGAAACCATTTATTCTAAGTATCTAGAAATTTTTGAAGCGCTATAAAAATGAAAAACAAATTAACTATACACCTTTGTTTTTTAGTACCTTTTGTTATTACTGTACTCAACCTTCAGGTTTTAGTAACGATGTTTATTTCTACAGTACTAGCGCAGATAATAGCATATTTTTGTTTAGGTTTAATTCTATTAGGAATCGTTTTAACCCTAAGAAACAGAGGTGAGTTCTCAAGAACAGCGAGACTCTGGATTTATTTTTACATAATTTATTTTGTCATTGCCATTTTTTCTGGAGCAATGCATAACAATTACACAAATATTGTAGCGAGTACAATTCCTTTTTTCTACGTATTAGGATTTTACTACTATCTCAGTTTGCCTGAGAACCGAAAGGTATTTGAAAAAACAGCTATAATTTCACTAATCTTATCTTGCCTTACGTGTATTTATTTTAATAGCATAAATTTTGATCTCGATGTTCAAGGAGTGGGAGAATATGTGGTAGATAGAGCTCAAGGTGTATATGGAGATGCCAATAACATGGCTTTAGTTACGGTACTTACTTTTATTTTTATTTATAAAGTTTATAATCCTCAGAAAATAATCTTTAAAATTCTTAAAATAGGCATATTAGCAGTTGTATTCTATAGCTTGTTTATTACCTTTTCTACTACAGGACTCTCGGTATTTATTATTTCTTTAGTAATACTGAACAGTAAATTTTTTACTGGATTAAAACTCATATTTGGAATTTGCTTGTTACCCATAGTATACCTTTTGCTCTTAAACTTAAACAGTCTCACAGCCAATATGGACTTAGTAGGACAACAAAGAGATAAAATTAATAACCTAGTGAATGTTTTGTCATTAAATTTTGAGGAAATTGATGATTCAGGACGAAGTGAATTAGTAGCAGAGGTTTTGCATTATATTTATAAAAATCCACTTATGGGTAACGGTGTTGACTTTGGAGCTCTTCATCAAACGCATAATACATTTATTGCTATTTGGGCAGATGCTGGAATTTTTGTTTTACTATTCTTTATAATTATGCTGGGTGTCTACTATCATAGAGCCTTTTCATGTTCAGAAAACATAAGATATTTTGTTCTCCCAATGCTACTAGCCATGTGCGTGTTTATGCTGAGTTTACATAGTGTAATCAACCAACCATACCTTATGGCTATTTTTGTTTATCTAGGTTACCTCATCGATGACGAGACCGTAGAATTCACCTAAAACATACTTTACCTATATACCCTGCATATTAACACGGTTATTGTGCAAATTGTATACCAACAACAATGTTTAATTATAAGTGTTAAATTCTTTTTCCTAAAAAGGAATTAACCGATGAGTTTAGTTAATTTCAATACAATAAAGTGACGTCGCAAATAATTACATTTTAACCGTTTAGTTTATTTTCACCACCATAATATGTAGATAATACCTTATAATTGTAAGTTCAAAGAATTATTTTGACATTACAATTATTAACTATCATATTTACCTGACGCAATTATGATTTAGCATAAAAACGACTCAAATTTAACCAACTATGCTTTTTAACTCGCTTGATTTTTTTTTATTTCTACCGATAGTTTTTATTCTTTATTGGTTTGTATTTAATAAAAATTTGAAGCACCAAAACTTTCTTATTGTAATTGCCAGCTATGTTTTTTATGGATGGTGGGATTGGAGATTTCTTTCGCTCATTATATTTAGTTCATTTATTGATTATGGTATTGGAGTACTATTAAGTAAGGAAAACAAACAAGTAAAACGTAAATTGTTACTCTGGACGAGTATCTGCATTAACATTGGTTTTTTAGGCTTCTTTAAATATTATAACTTTTTTGTTGAGAGCTTTATAGCTTCATTTTCATTCTTCGGATCCGAAATTAGCCCTAATACATTAAACATCATTCTACCAGTAGGTATTAGTTTTTATACGTTTCAAACTTTAAGCTATACTATAGATGTCTATAAAAAACGTCTAAAACCGACTCAAAACATTATTGCTTTTTTTGCATTTGTTAGTTTTTTTCCTCAATTAGTGGCTGGCCCTATTGAGAGAGCAACCCATTTATTACCACAGTTTTATAGTAAACGTCAATTTGATTACGCTAATGCTGTTAACGGAATGCGCCAAGTAATTTGGGGTTTATTTAAAAAAGTGGTCATTGCAGACAATTGTGCAAAATACGCTAATATTATATTTAATAACTCAGATGACTATTCAGGAAGCACTTTACTTTTAGGAGCCTTTCTATTTGCCTTTCAAATTTATGGTGATTTCTCTGGATATTCAGATATTGCCATAGGTGTGTCTAGATTTTTTGGATTCAACCTAAAACAAAATTTTGCTTTCCCATATTTTTCCAGAGATATAGCTGAATTCTGGAGGCGTTGGCACATCTCTTTATCTACTTGGTTCAGGGATTATATATATATTCCCCTAGGTGGTAGTAGAGGAAGCCTAAACAAAAAAATTAGAAATGTATTTATTATATTTCTTGTCAGTGGTTTTTGGCATGGAGCAAATTGGACATTTATTATTTGGGGAGGTTTAAATGCTCTGTATTTTTTACCTCTATTACTTACAAATAAAAATAGAGTAAATACTGATATCGTTGCAGAAAACAAATTACTCCCTAGCTTTAAAGAAATTTTACAAATGACAAATACCTTTTTTATAACCTTATTAGCATGGGTATTTTTTAGAGCAGATTCTGTAACACACGCCATAGAATATTTACAAAGTATATTTACTGTTTCACTGTTTTCTAAACCAGCTATCATACCTTTTACAGTTTTATTCTTGGTTTTAGTATTTATGATAATAGAATGGTTAGGAAGACATGGAGAATATGCATTAGAGAGAGTAGATAAAATAAATAAACCATTACGATGGTCTTTATATATGGTACTAATTATGCTAATGTTTCTTTTCACAGGAGAAGAACAAGCATTTATTTATTTTCAGTTTTAAATGAAAAAATTCTTAAAACAGTTTGCTTTAGGTTTATTAGTATTTATAATTTTAAATACCATAATAGCAATACTCTATGAGTATCCTACTTACAAATCTGTAAAAAATAAAACCAATAGAAATTACCTAAAGTGGGAAGCAATTCATAATAACAAAAACACTTTCGATCTAATTTTAATTGGCACAAGCAGGTGTTATGCGTCATTTAATCCAATAATTATTGATTCAGTTTTAAATACCAACTCGTATAATATGGCAACCTCTGCCCAAGACATTGCAGAAACCTATTATTCGTTACAAGAAATATTTGAATATCAAAATCCTAAATATATTGTTTTAGATATGTTTTTTGAGGCGTCTGATGAGTCATACGATTATTACCAGACGTTTTCAAATAGCTCATTCTTTAACTCTAAGAAAAGGCAATTAAATCTCATTTACGAAGGCTATGGCAACAGCGGAATTTTAAATTATAGTATTCCCGTTGTAAAGTTCAAGAACTATATTAAGCAAGATATTGCAGGGATTTTATCTAAAAATAAATCTTTGAGAAAAGAAGACAATTGGATAAAAGGATATTTGTATGACACAACTATTGTCAGTGATACTCAAATATCAAATTACGAACCCATTGCAAACTTCTCTACATCGTCCTTCAATAGAGACCGATTTAACACGTATTTTAATAAAATACAAGCATTGGTAAGTTCTAATAATGCAAAATTAATTTGTGTTAGAACCGCTTACCCTCCAACAAGATTAGAATTAACTGACCCTGATGATGAAGCTATTTTTTTTGATTCTTACTTAGCTGAACAACAAGTTCCTTTTTTTGACTTAAACACATATAAGGATGATCAGTACCTATATAATGATAAAGATTTCGCAGATTATCACCACCTAAACTATAAAGGTGCTAAAAAAGCGAGTATGCAGCTTGTAGAAGCATTAAAACAAACGAAAAACAACTAGTAAAGCGATAACATGCTATTCAATTCTTTAGAGTTCTTTATATTTCTTCCTATAGTTTTCGGACTATATTGGGTAATTGGTGGTAAACGTATTAAATCACAAAACGTATTAATAGCTCTTGCTAGCTATGTATTTTATGGTTGGTGGGATTGGAGGTTTCTATCTCTTATTCTCTTTAGTACTTTAGTAGATTATTCCATAGGTTTGGCACTTGGCAAAAAAGAGAAACTAAAGACTCGTAAAATTTTATTATGGATTAGCATATGTGTTAACCTAGGTTTCTTAGGCTTCTTTAAATATTATAATTTCTTTATTGATAGCTTAATAGACTCATTTACATTTTTCGGATCTGAATTGAGCATAAATACATTAAATATTATATTACCTGTTGGTATTAGCTTCTATACTTTTCAAACATTGAGTTACACAATTGATGTTTATAATAAAAAACTAGAGCCAACTAAAGACTTTGTTGGTTTTATGGCTTTTGTTAGCTTTTTCCCGCAATTAGTTGCAGGACCCATTGAAAGAGCAACCAATCTCCTACCTCAATTTTCTATTGAACGAAAATTTAATTACAAAAATGCAGTAGATGGTCTACGTCAAGTACTTTGGGGTTTATTTAAAAAAATTGTAATTGCTGATAATTGCGCAAAATATGCTAATATTATTTTTAATAACCACACAGAATACAATGGTAGTACATTGTTACTTGGTGCTTTTTTCTTTGCTTTTCAAATTTATGGTGATTTTTCAGGGTATTCAGATATTGCTATTGGTGTTTCTAGATTATTTGGTTTTAATTTAAAAAGAAATTTTGCCTTTCCATATTTTTCTAGAGATATAGCAGAATTTTGGAGACGTTGGCATATTTCTCTTTCTACTTGGTTTAGAGATTATCTTTATATTCCTTTAGGAGGCAGTAGAGGTGGGCTAAAGATGAAGATTAGAAATACCTTTATTATTTTTATTGTTAGCGGTTTTTGGCATGGAGCAAACTGGACCTTTATAATCTGGGGAGCCTTAAATGCACTCTACTTTTTACCATTATTACTAACTAAAAAAAATAGAATCAATACTAATTTAGTTGCTGAAGGAAAATATTTCCCAACCCTAAAAGAACTAAGACAAATGGCATTCACGTTCTTTATCACACTTATTGCATGGGTGTTTTTTAGAGCCGATTCAGTTGCTCACGCTTTTTCTTACTTATATAATATGTTTGATACATCACTCTTTTCTGAAATTGAAGTATTGCCATCAACAATATTAACCTTAGTATTATTTTTTATTGCTACTGAATGGCTAGGAAGAAGTGGACAGTATGCTATTGAAAAAATTGATTTTATGAAAAAACCAATTCGTTGGGCTTTTTATATTCTACTTATTATATTGATGTTTAGTTTTACAGGTGAAGAACAACAATTTATATATTTTCAGTTTTAACTATGAGAAAATTACTAATAAATATAAGTCTGTTCTTTCTTATTGCCATTATTATTGGTGAAATCGTGGTAAGAGTTACACATGCTATGTCAGATATTCCGCAAAGAACTATAGACGAACATGGCATTCAAAAATATATTCCTAACCAAGAGGGTTATTGGAAAGGAGGTGATCACAAATGGTTAATTAACAAATTGGGATGGCCTGGCGTATTACCAGAGAGCAATAAAAATCTTATCATGGTAATTGGCGATTCATTTATTGAAAATTTTATGAACCCTAACGAATGTCATCAATCTGCTTACTTAAAAAGTAACATGAATGATTATAATTTTATGGAAGCGAGTCGTTCGGGAGTATCCTTTATTGAAGCGATGGAAATAACAAAACAAATGGATTCATTAAACCCAATTCATTCTTTAATTTATCTAGATGATGACGATTTCTATGAGAGTATAACACAAATAAAACCTATGAGCGATATCACTCAATTAGATATAGAAACAAATACCATTAAATATGGTGAAATGAAATCCCCAGGTTTAAAAAAAATATTATACACATGGAAGTTAATGTATTATTTCTATAATAGATTTTCATTAGGAAGTTTATTTCAACCAGAAACATTAAACGATAATTCTAAGGTAAAAGAACCAGAATTTACAACAGAAGTCATTAAATTAATTGATTATGTAAAACAAAATTACGTCACTATAAACAAAACATTAGTATTTCATCCTAACTCAAAAAAATCATTTATTGAGATTTGTAAATCTGCAGGTTTCAACACCATCCTTTTAGATTCTAGTAATGATGACTCTTGGACTTTTGATTATGATAGTCATTGGACCTGTTATGGACACAAAAGAGCTGCTGAACAAATAAGCAATCACCTCTTAAACAGTAATAATCAAGGGATTTTAAATAACTTTAATATTATTAAGAAATAAATTATGTGCGGAATTTACGGAAGTACAATATTATATACAGAATCTCAAGTTAAAGATAAACTACAACGCACAGCTTTTAGAGGTCCTGACCAAATGGGAAGTCAATTTTATAAATCAGATCATTACGCGATTGCCCTTGGACACAACAGGCTATCTATTATAGATTTAGACGCTAGATCTAATCAGCCACTCTCATACTTAGAACATATTGAAATCGTTTTTAATGGTGAAATTTATAATTTTAAAGACATTAAAGAGAGTCTTCATAAAAAGGGATATACTTTTAAAACAACAAGCGATACCGAAGTTATATGTGCTGCATATTTAGAATATGGAGAGGACTGTGTTAATCATTTTAATGGCATGTTTGCCTTTGTGATTTACGACAAAATAAAACATCAATTTTTTGGTGCTCGAGACAGACTTGGTCAAAAACCTTTTTATTATTACCATAATGGCAAAGATTTTGAATTTGCTAGTCAAGTATCATCAATTCAGTTATACAATAACGATTTAAGTATTTCTGAACATGCTATACACACCTATTTAACTTGGGGCACTATACCAGACCCCTTATCTATTTTTAATAAAATACATAAACTATTACCAGGCTATTCGTTTATATATGATTTAAAAACAGGCGATTTTAAGTCAAAGCGATATTGGGACATTGACACTACTAATAAAAACAAGTTTACTGGAAGTTACAATGAGGCCCAAACAGAACTCAAAAAACTACTGTCTAATGCGGTTAAAATTAGGATGTTTGCCGACGTACCCGTTGGAGTCTTTCTTTCAGGTGGCGTAGACTCTTCAATCGTTGCTGCTATGGCAGCAAACACCTACGAAGGAAAAATAAAAACATTCTCGGTAAAGTTTAATGACAAAGGTTTTGATGAAAGTGTATATGCTGCAAAAGTTGCTAACCACTTACAGACAGAACATAATATTATAGAATGTAATTATAATGAAGGCCTAGACTTAATTGATAACTTCCATCATTATTATGATGAACCTTTTGCTGATTCTTCCGCAATTCCTTCAATGTTATTAGCTAAACACACTAAAAAACAGGTTACGGTTGCAATTTCAGGAGATGCAGGTGACGAAAGTTTTTCTGGTTATCATCGTTACAATTGGATTAATCAAGGGGCAATGTTTATGCATATACCCTATCCTGTTAGACTCATATTATCTAAGTTAACAGCACTTGCTCCTCATTATAGATTAAAAATAATTTCAGAATACATGGCTTTTAGATCCATTGAATCCATATATATAGATTCAATGACAGATTATAGCCTTTCTACTCGCGAAGACAATAAAAGTCTTATTGAAGTAAATGAACTCAAATATCTTATAAATAAAAACAAAAACTTATTAGAAAGAGTATCTGATTTTGATCTAAAGACTTATTTAAATTGGGACATAAACACAAAAGTAGACAGAGCTTCAATGGCTTATTCTCTAGAAGCCAGAGCACCATTAATGGATTATAGAATTGTAGAGTTTGCACGTTCTTTACCAACAGAATTCAAATTTAAACGAAACAATCAAAAGAGAATTCTAAAAGATGTTTTATACCAATTTGTACCAAAACAGTATTTTGATCGACCTAAGGCTGGTTTTGCCATTCCTTTTGAAAATTGGTTTAGAACCGATTTAAAAGATTACGTACTGACTGAGCTTAGTAAAGAAGGCCTACAAGAAATACCTGGCATTAATGTGAGTGACGTTACTAATCGTATAACCAAACATATGAATGGAAGCGCTAATAACTATGATTTAATTTGGAAATTATTAGTGCTAAAGCAATGGTTAAAAAACAACAAAGGTTATGAAATCAGATAAGATAAATATCACATTTGCTCTTCCCAATTTATTACCTGGTGGTGCTGAGCGCGTTATGTCATATATCGCTCAAAACATTGATTCTAGAAAATTTAAATCAACACTACTTATTGTGGGTTACTCAAAAGATGCCTCATATGATATTAAAAACATTGATGTTGTATTTTTAGAAAAACCAAGAGTATCTAAAGGTGTTGTAGCATTATTTAAATACATTCAAAATCACAAACCAGACATCTTAGTTAGCGCCATTGGTCACTTAAACACGGTTACAGCTTATTTTTCCTTAATCTTTCCCAAAACCATTTTTATTGCAAGAGAGGTTAATGTTTTAAGTGTCTTAGCCAACTACGAAAACCAAGGTAAATCTTCTCCTTTTGATTTTATCTCAGAAAAGCGGTTCAATTTTTTCAATAAAGTGATTTGTCAATCTCAAGATATGCTAGATGACTTTCATAAAAACTTTAATATTAAAAAAAATAAGCTCGTTGTAATTAACAATCCCATTACAGATAATTTTAAAGTTAAAAATCAAAAAAGTAAGAATGAGCCTATACGATTTATTACTGTCGCCAGATTTGACTTGGAAAAAGGCCACCACAGAATACTAGAAGCTTTATCACAAGTCAACTTTGACTTCCACTACACTCTAATTGGAAAAGGAGTACTTTATGACGATATTTTTAAATTAATTCACCTCTATAATTTAAAAGAGAAAATATCTCATATCCCTTTCACTAAAGAAGTTGAAAAATATTTAGCCGAAAGTGATTTATATTTACAAGCCTCATACACAGAAGGATTTCCTAACTCTATTATAGAAAGCTGTATGGTTGGTACACCTGTGCTAGCCATTGATGCACCAGGCGGAATTAATGAAATAATTTATCCAGATGTAAATGGTAAAATAGTATCTAATGTCGGTGAATTTGTTTCAGAGTTAGAAAATATCAACTCTAATTTCATATTTAATGCAAAAGCTGTTAGTGCTACAGTAAGTGATAGATATAGTCGTGAAACTATTTTATCAAAATACGAAGATTTATTTACAAACGTTTACGACCAAAGATTTAGTAAAAGGTGAAATTAGGCATTCTTATATACTCATTGTCAGGAGGTGGTGCAGAACGTGTAGTATCTCACTTAACTTCATATTGTTTTAAAAATAATATTGATGTAGAATTGATATTAATGAATACTAATATAGAATTTGAACTACCTGTAGGCCTCAAAATTCATTTCATAGAAAAATCTCAAGGGAATGAAAACGGCATTATGAAAGCCATAAAAATCCCTATTTTAGCGTATAAATACTCAAGACTTGTCAAAAAATTAAAACTAACACATAGTTTAAGTTTCTTAACAAGACCTTCATTTATTAATATTCTGGCTCGTAAATTATCATTCTATAATTTTAAAGTTATCACCAACGAAAGGGCTTTTCCTAGCCTTCAATATAGTTACAAAGGCTTTCAATCTACTTTTAATAAAACCCTTATAAAATCTCTATATAAGAAATCTGATTTAGTTATTTCAAATTCATTTGAAAATGCTAAAGATTTATTAGACAATTTCGAAGTACCTAAGGAAAAATTAAAAGTCATTCATAACCCTATAGATTTAGAAAAAATTAGGGCTATAAATACAAAAACATCTTTTTTTGACACTACTTTATTTAATATGATTACAGTCGGTCGATTAGACAAAGGAAAAAATCACGAATTATTAATTAAAGCAGTACATCAATTACAAAATCCTTTAATACGTTTATACATTTTTGGAGTTGGCGATATGCTACTTGAGTTAGAACAACTCATTGCGCAACTAAAACTTACTAACCAAATTATTCTAATGGGCTTTGACCCAAACCCTTATCAATACCTAAAAGCCGCAAATTTATTTATATTTGGATCCAACCACGAAGGTTTCCCTAATGTTATACTTGAAGCAATGGCATGCGAACTACCTATTTTAACAACCAATTGTCAATCTGGCCCTAGTGAAATTATGAAATTAGAAACTTTTAAAGAAGATTTAATGATTACAGATTATGGCATTTTAGTCCCAATTAAAAATATAGCATTAATGACTAAGGGCATTAAATATTTTGTAGATCACCCAGATTATACATTGCATTGTAAACAAAATAATATAAGTCGAGTTAAGGATTTCAAAAAAGATAAAATTTTAAAAGAATACATAGACTTAATCAAAACCACAACCTAAGCATACCAAATAAACATTTTAAATATGTGTGGAATTAACGGCATAATTGCCAAAACGAACAGAAAAAAAGACGATATCACCTCCATCCTTAACTCCATGAATGACCTCATTATTCATAGAGGACCGGATGAAGACGGCGTATTTTCTGAAGAAAACGACCAATTCACAGTTGGTATGGCAATGCGTAGGTTGTCTATTATTGATTTATCATCAGGTCAACAACCTATCTTTTCAGATGATCAACAAATTGTTATTGTATTCAATGGCGAAATCTATAATTACAAAGTCTTAAAATCGAAATTAGAATCCGAAGGCGTTACTTTTGAAACATCTAGTGATACCGAAGTCATCTTAAAAGCCTATGAAAAATACGGAGTAGAATCCTTTCAATGGCTAGATGGCATGTACGGTTTTAGCATCTATGATAAAAATCTTAACAAACTATTTATTGCACGCGATTTCTTTGGAGAAAAACCATTGTATTACACGCATACTGACAAGGAATTTATTTGGGCGTCAGAATTAAAATCTATAATTAATACATTAGACTTCAGACCTAACATTTCAAAAAAAGGCTTGAATCTTTATTTTAGACTAACGTATATCCCAGCACCACACACCATTTACGAGAATATTTTTAAACTTGAAGCTAATCATTATATCGCATATGATTTAACGTCGCATGATACTACAATTCATAAAATAAACGCTGAACCTAAACCTAAAGCGTCTAACATTTCTTTCGAGGATGCTAAAGCCAAAACTAAAGACCTCGTATATAAAAGTGTAGATAGCAGATCTATAGCAGATGTTGGTTTAGGTACATTTTTATCTGGTGGTGTAGATTCCTCTATTATTTCGTTGTGTTTGGCGCAAACCACAGATAAAAAAATTGATACGTTTTCTATCGGATTTAAAAAAGCATCCTATGATGAGACTGATAAATCGAGAATAGTAGCCAAACAATTAAAAAGTAATCATCACGAATTTATAATCGATGAGAATGATCTTAAAAATAACATTCATGAAATTTTAATAAATTTTGATGAACCTTTCTCTGATACCGCTGCTCTGCCTACTCACCTATTGTCTGAAAAAACAAGAGAACATGTTACTGTTGCCCTAACTGGTGATGGTGGTGATGAAGTATTTGGTGGCTACAATAAGTATTACATTGGTAAAATGAATAAAAAATACACTAGTGTTATTCCAAAAGGACTTCATAAATCTATTGCAGGTTTAAGTAACAAATACCTCATTAATAAGGATGATACGCGTGGTAGAAAATTTCAAATTAATAAACTCTTAAACTCTATTGACTATGACGGCGAGTTCTATTGGAATATAGTTTCTTTAGCGAATACAAGTAAGCAATTAGAGGAAATTATGTCTCCAGATTATTTTGAATCCAATATTTTTAAAGAATACAAAGCAGTCTTAGGAAAACAAAAAATTGAAACCTTAACCGATTTTAGGCTTGTTGACAAAATACTGAGTTTAGAAGGTGGTATGTTAGCTAAAGTCGATAGAACAAGCATGTTAACTTCTTTAGAATGTAGAGCTCCTTTTTTAAACAAAAAATTGTGGGAATTTACAAATACCTTGCCAGAACACTATTTAATGAAAGGCTGGAATAAAAAACACATTTTAAAAGAAGCTTTTAGAGATCAGTTCCCAAAAGATTTTCTTGAAAAAGGTAAAAGTGGATTTGGTAGTCCTACAGGAGATTGGTTAAGACAAAGCCTTAGAAAAGAATTAGAAAGTTATATTGAACCACAGTTATTAAAATCTCAAGGTATATTTAATGCTGACGTGATCACTAAATTAGTTACAGATCATTTAGAAAGCAAAAAAGATAGCACGTTTAGAGTTTGGTCTTATTACTGTTTCCAGAAATGGTACAAATTTAATTTCTTAAAACAAGCCTAGTTAAAGATGGATAAAAAAAGAATATTACTTATAGCATCTCTATCGGGTTCTTTAATAAATTTTAGAGGAGACTTTATTAAAAGTATGGTAGACCAAGGGTTTCAAGTTTTTGCAGCTGCACCAGAGCATCCAGTTGATATACAAACTAAACTAAAAGAATTAGGTGCAATTCCTGTCGAATTCAATTTAAATAGAACAGGCCTTAACCCTATCAAAGATCTTCAATCTATAAAGGAACTAAAAGCTCTTATTAAAAAGCACCATATAGATCTGGTATTTCCTTATACCGTGAAACCCGTTATTTATGGCTCAATTGCGGCTAATCAATGTAATGTCCCTGTTATTTCTTTAATCACAGGTTTAGGATACGCTTTTACTGGTTTATCTACGAAAGCTCGATTATTACAACGATTCAATGAAACCTTATACAAGCTTTCTATTCGAAAAAATAAAGTTATTGTCTTCCAAAACAAAGATGACTACCAATTATTTTTAGATAGAAAAATTATATCTAAGAATCAAAAAGTGGCGTTTGTAAGTGGCTCTGGCGTTAATCTTAATCGATTTAGTTTTAAGGAAAAACAACCGTCAGAGCATGTTAGCTTTCTATTAGTCGCAAGGCTAATAAAAGAAAAAGGTATAGCATTTTACATGGATGCAGCTAAAATATTAAAAGCTAAATATCCTAAAACAGAATTTCATTTAATTGGTTCACCCGAAACGTCTCCTTCCGCAATTAGCGTAGACGAACTAAATACACTGCACAAAGATGGTATTATCGTATTTCATGGTGAACAAAGCAATATCTCTGAACACCTTCATAATAATGATATTTTTGTATTACCAAGCTACTATAGAGAAGGTTTACCAAGAACGACCTTAGAAGCGTGTGCTTGTGGAAACCCTATTATCACAACGGACTCAGTAGGCTGTAGAGAATCTGTAAAAGAAGGAGTTAACGGATTTTTAATTCAGCCTCAAAATTTAGAAGCCTTAATTAAACCGATGGAATTTTTTATTACACATCCAGAAAAAATCAAGGAAATGGGTAGGAATAGCAGAACGTATGCCGAGGAACGATTTGACGTTACCATAATAAACAACGATTTGTTACAATTGATAAAAGCAGCTTTTAAATCATAACACATTATGAATATTTATAAGACACTCATCAAACGTATTTTCGATTTTTTAGCGGCATTCATCGGACTTTTAATGATTTCTCCTTTGTTTATATTTCTTGTTATAAGTCTTTTAATACTAAATAATGGAAAACCTTTTTTCTACCAACTACGTGCTGGAAAAAACGGAAAGCTCTTTACAATTATTAAGTTTAAAACTATGACCGATAAAACCGACAACGAAGGCAACCTCTTACCTGCCATGGAACGCGTTACTAAGGTTGGAAGTATTTGCAGAAAATTATCGCTAGATGAATTGCCTCAACTTATCAATATCATAAAAGGAGACATGAGTTTAATTGGCCCAAGACCCTTATTACCAGAATATTTAGAACGGTATAGTAAAACTCAAAATAGAAGACATGAGGTACTACCAGGAATCACGGGTTGGGCTCAAGTCAATGGAAGAAATGCCATAAGTTGGGAACAAAAATTTGAATATGATGTCTACTATGTAGATCATCAGTCGTTTGCCTTAGATTTAAAAATTATACTGAAAACTATTGACAAGGTGATTAATAGAAAGGATATAAACAATTCAGATAATATAGATATGCCTGAATTTAAAGGCTCTACAGAATCTTAATATCTTTAAAATCTAGAATATAATCGTTCGGTGCACATTCTACATTCGAAAATTTATGAGATTCAAAATGGATATTTTTGCCATTATCAATGAGTGCTACGCTTTTCCATCCTAAAGTGTTAGGAGCAACAAAATCCTTCTTTAGATTATCTGCGATGTAGTAATATTGCACTCCTGAAAATGCTTGTTCAATAGCCTTAAAATTAGCTAAATCGGGTTTTTCTGTACCAATTTCTTCAGAAATAACAATGAAATCTAAATCATTTAAAATACCTAAACTCTTTAATTTAGCCCTTTGCGTTTTTGATCTACCATCGGTAATTATCGCTATGTTACCACCTTTAGACTTTATTGCTTCAAAAATATCAAGAACTCCTTCAAACAACTCAATTTCTGGCTGATGATTTCTATACAAGTCCACTAATACGCTTAACTCAATATTATGCGATTCTGCAAGAGTTTTAAACACATTTATTTTACAGCGATACAACGAAAACATCTTTGAATACAATGGTTTCCAGTTGTCTAAGTCTAAAAACTTAGCTATTGATCTGTATGCGGATTTTAAAAAATCTAATTCGTTATATAAAGTATCATCTAAGTCAAAGACAACTACCGTATGTGTATCAACCTTTATATCCATGCACTAAAACTTCATCATCATAACGAATCATTAATAAATCACTTTCCCAACTCTCAAATTGATCTCCTATTGTATTTTTGAGAAGATACTCTTCAATAATCCATTTAGAAAAATTAGCCCCAGATAGATATGACAACGGATATCCTCCTCCAAATCTTGGGTTAATTTCTATAGCATAAATTTTTTCAGAATTATTTTTGTGAACAAAAAACTGAGCGGTTAGGCAGCCAACAGCTCCTGTAATATACTTTAAGTTTTTCTTTAAATAAGACACCAATACATTATTAGAAGTCAAAGCTTTATACACTTCACCATCTCTCACTTCTAATCGTTTACGAGGCACTACACACCTCAAATTATGATCCTTACTAAAATATAAATCACATGTAAATTCATCAAAATCATCATGATCTAAATATTCTAAAAACATTAATTTATCATTAGTAAAATGATAGTCTATTAGCTCTTCTTCAGCTTTAATAATATAAGTATCCACACTTCTACTCCCATCTATAGGCTTAATAAAAAGTGGTAATTCATAATTATCTTTAGCGTATTCCTTAGCTACATTTACGTTATGTTCTATAAAAAACTCATGAATTACACGTTTATTTCTACATTTAGACACAAAATCAGTCGATGAAATAACAACTTCAATACCTTCTTGTGTAAAAATTTCTTTGTTTTTAGCGAGTTCAAGAAGTTCTGTGTCAATTGTTGGTATAACCAACTTAATATCGTGAAGTTTACAAAATCCAATTAAATCTTCAATATAATTAGGATCATCTAACCGCGCTACTTTAAAAAAACCATCTGCAATTTGACAAGCTGCTGACAATATAGGACTAGCGTCTGCAGCAAACACTTTACCATGTGGGAAAATAGTTTTTAACTCTTTTTGAAAGGATCTTACAAGAGAGACTCTTCTTCCTGCAGAAGTTATTAATATATTCATGCTTCTAATTTAGTTTTACTTTAAGCAATTACAACTTAAAAGTTTATAAATATAGCATTGTTAAAACAATACCTTTTATTGAAACAACATAAAACCCAGTATTAGGTTGTAAAATACAAATATACCATATCAGCGCGTATCTTCAATTATTAAAAAATCATTATGTTTACTCCTAAAATCAAGGTGAAAACATGAGCATACAATCTATAAGTTGTTAATTATTGAAATGAAATTAAAATTCGACATCATAGACAAAATTTCTATTGGTTTTACGTTCGCAATATTTATTGGAGTGATAAGTTCTTATATCAATTTAGGCATCTTGTCCGTTTTTTTTAGCGTTATTATGCCGCTTCTATTTTTGTGTAATACACTTCTAGCTATTTACGGATTATTTAAAAAAAAATACTTTTACATTACCGGAACATTACTCTATTTATTTTGTTTCACTTTCTTTTTTCAAGTATCTTATACACCTAAAGACAAAGACAATAATACCGTTAGTATTCTTTCTTATAATGTAAGAGCATTTCAGCAATATATTAGTAAAAATAAAAATGCTTCAACTGAAATTATAAAATTCATTGACTCCTTAGGCGCAGATATTGTAGTTTTCCAAGAGTCCTCATATAAAGATAGCAGGAATGTTCAAGGCTATCCATATCACTTCTTAGGATATAGAGCACACATTGATAAATCTTTACTTACCATATACTCAAAGTATCCAATAATTAATAAGGGCTTTATAGACTTCCCTAACTCAAAGAATAATGCCATATATGCTGATATAAAAATAAATGAAGACACGCTAAGAGTGTACAACGCTCATCTACAGTCTTACGTTATTTCACCATATATTCTTACTCAGAAATACAGTGATTTTTCATATTGGAAAAGCTTAAATTCTAAAATCAAAAAACAAGTAGAACAAGCCAAACTTATAAAGCATCATGCCAATAAAACGAATAATAATGTTATAATTTGTGGAGACTTTAACGCAACTCCATATAGTCAAACTTATAGAATTTTGAAAAAAAACTTTAAAGACTCATACTTGAGCTCTGGAAATGGTTTTGGTGAAACTTACTCCCGTCTATATTATCCATTACGATTAGATTATTTTCTTAGTAGCGGTAATATAAATGTTATAAATCATTATAATTACGATGTCAACTTATCAGACCACGAACCCATTTCAATAAAGTTCAAAATTAAACAAGACACCTTAAAGCACTAATAACAATATAATTGCACAAATAAATAATCACACATTCTTTCTGCATAATTTTGCATTAAAGTGATGAGACACTTTTTATTTCTTATTTTAATATGTATTATCTACGATTAAATATTCTCCTCATATTCATGGTTATTAAACAAACCTTTTGAGTAGAAATTTACTTCATAAACCCTCTAAAGGGCCAAACCACTACAATCAAAATCTTTAAAATAAACGAATCAACTGCCTTTAAATAAGCCTTCAACGGGTAATTAAGCAACGTAGAAGACCGAAGAGTGATATACAATGTTTTTAAAAAGTATATTGGCGATTTAAAAAAATAGTCTTTAAAAAACCAATTGAGTTCCGATAAGCCATTTAAAACTGGACCAAAAGCATTCTTAGATGTCATCGCTGTGTTCATTATTGACCCCTCAACTCCGACATTATAAATACGAAGCTTTTGGTTGACACACTTCGTTAAAAAACCACTTCTTGCGACTGTATTCCATATTATACTTTCAAAAATATATCCGCGTCCTAGTATATCTGGATTAACCACAATATCTTTTAATATATCCGTTTTTGTAAAGCCCCATTTTTCTCCAATAATTTGCTTATTCAATTTCGCTTCAAAGGTGTGACAATATAAAGGGTTTTCTGGAAAAGGTTCACCTATTAGATTACCGTATTGGTCATTACACAACACCGTTACAGCTCCTACTTTAGGCTTTAAATTCTCTGAAATACCCTCGTACTCATTATTAAATACTTCAAGAGCGTGTGGATAGCATTCATCGTCCCCATCAAACGGAAGTAAAAATTCACCCTCAGCCAATGCTATAGCTTGAAGAAAACAACTCATTTTATGTTTATTCTCTAGGTTATTAATATACCTAACTTTAAGCGGTGAAGAAGCCACTAACTTGGTAATCACCTCATGTGATTTATCTGTCGATGCATCATTAATCACCAACCATTCAAAATCCTTAAAGGTTTGGTTTAACAGTGATTCGTGTACTTTAAGAATGGACTTTTCACAATTAAAAACAGGTGTAAACACTGTAAACCTATATGAGTATGATCTAGGCTTCAGTTCTTTATAAAAAGGCATTAAATCCTTAAAGTTCATTGTATTTTCCATAATTCACAAGTCTATGTTCAATATGATATTACTTTAATAAATATGCCTAAATATAATATTGTTAACAGAACCCTTTATATTGTTACGTTATAAAGTCAATAATTTAGGTCGAAAAAATTACATTGTCTATAAACTTCAAAATATAACGAAATCAAATCATTTTAAATTAGTTACAATTATCCGTCCTCATTAATAAAGAAAAAAAGAACCTTTCAACTAATGGTGACTATTCAAAACGTAAATATCTGCTTTTTATCGTTTTATTCTATGGGTTTCAACATAATAACAGATATTTATCATATAATTTAAATTGTGTCCCAAATCCCTCTAAATGACATGAAATTGAATAGTAATCCCTAATTAATTACTTAACAATTTTACTTATGAACCCTAAAATATGGCTATCATCACCACATATGAGTGGTAATGAACTTAAATACATAACAGAAGCATTCGACACAAATTGGGTCGCTCCACTAGGTCCAAATGTCAATGGCTTTGAAAACGACATTCAAACTTACCTTAACGAGGACCGACATGTTGCTGCATTAGCTTCTGGAACTTCCGCATTGCATTTAAGCTTAATCTTATTGGGTGTTAGTCAAGGTGACGAAGTCATTTGTCAGAGTAAAACATTTTCAGCATCTGCCAACCCTATAGTTTATCAAGGAGCTTCACCTATTTTTATAGATAGCGAAAAGGACACTTGGAACATGTGTCCTGTGCAACTTGAAATTGCTATTAAAGACAGAATCGCTAAAGGAAAGACACCTAAAGCTATTATTGCAGTACATTTATACGGTATGCCTTATAAGGTAGATGAGATTAACAAAATTGCAGTAAAATACAATATTCCTGTGGTCGAAGATAGCGCAGAGTCACTTGGAAGCCAATATAAAAATAAAAACTGCGGTACGTTTGGGGACTTCTCCATCTTATCATTTAACGGCAATAAAATTATAACAACCTCTGGAGGAGGTGCTTTAATTACTAAAACACTTAAACTTAAAGAAAAAGCTGTATTCTTAGCAACACAAGCCAGAGATAGCGCACCGCATTACCTACACTCGGAAATTGGATATAACTATCGAATGTCTAATATAGTGGCAGGTATAGGTCGAGGACAAATGACAATATTAGATAATCATGTTGCAAAACGTCGTTCTAATTATAAATTCTATGTCGAGTCTCTTAAGAATAACGAGAAAATCACCTTTCTTCAAGAACCAAAAGGGTATTTCTCTAATCGATGGCTATCGTGTATCCTTTTAGACTCTAAAGAAACTCGTGAAGGCTTAAGACTAGCCTTAGAAAAAGAAAACATTGAATCTAGACCTTTGTGGAAACCAATGCACCAGCAGCCCGTTTTTAAAGAATATCCTAGTTATACAAATGGTGTATCTGATGAACTTTTTAATAGAGGATTATGTTTACCTAGCGGATCTAATTTAACTAAAAATGAATTAGATAGAATTATTTCTGCAATAAATGCGTATTTTGTAACATGATAGTTAAGATACTAAATAGGATATCTGAAAAATATGCTTCAAAATGGCTTGTTCTATTATTTGACGTTGTCATAGTTATTGCTGCATTCTTCTTGGCATATCTTATTCGTTTTAATTTTCAAATTGATTTTGATTTTATCAATCTACTCAATCAAGTACCATACGTGGCAATTATTGCTGCGATAAGTTTTATTGCTGTTGGATCATACAAAGGAGTCGTAAGATTTACAGGGTTTAAGGACATTATTAATGTTATTATTGGTGCTAATATTTTGGCTACTATTTTAATTATCTGTACCTTTTTAAGCAGAAAAACATTAGGTACTTCTAGCCTATTTAATATTTCCGGATCTATTATCTATATTCATTTGTTGTTAAACATATTGTTTCTCATTGGAGCTAAACTGTTTATAAAATCTGTATATAATCACATCACACGAGACTTTCAATCTACTTCTAATGTATTAATTTTTGGAGCAGGAAACTCTGGAATGCTAACGTACGATGCTATTCAAAACGATACTAAAAACGGTTTCGAAGTTGTAGGTTTTATTGATGATGACGAACGTAAAATTGGAAAAAAAATAAACCTTGTAAAAGTATATAACCTAGATTCAATAAATGAAAAATTTATTAAACACAATAAGATTGAAGATGTTATAATTTCTATTCAAAATATAGATCCTACTAGGTTACTTCAAATTACTGGTAGCCTTTTTTCACTAGGACTTAAAGTAAAAATCGTACCACCTGTACAAAGTTGGATTGATGGAGACTTAAGCGTCGGGCAGATAAAAGAAGTTAAAATTGAAGATCTTTTAGGAAGAGACCCTATAAATATTAAAAACCCAGATTTAGAGGAACAATACGACAATAAAGTTATTCTTATTACAGGAGCAGCTGGCTCAATTGGAAGCGAAATATGTAGAAAAATAAGCCTCTATAACTATAAGAAATTAATTTTAGTTGATAATGCTGAGTCAGCACTTTACGACATTCAACAAGAATTTAGACAAAATGGTCTAGAGCATATTGAAGCTATTGTGGCCGACGTGCGAAATAAAACCAGAATTGACCAAATATTTTACCAACACAAACCCAAAATTATATTCCACGCAGCAGCTTATAAACACGTGCCTTTAATGGAAAATAATCCATTTGAAGCAGTAAGCGTTAATATCGGAGGCACTAAAAATGTTGCAGATATCGCTGTTAAACATAGTGTTGATAAATTTGTATTAATTTCTACAGACAAAGCCGTTAACCCAACCAATGTTATGGGAGCCACAAAACGTATTGCTGAATTATACGTGTCGTGTCTAAAAGGTAAAGGACATACAAGGTTTATTACCACCAGATTTGGAAATGTCTTAGGATCTAACGGTTCTGTGATTCCGCTATTTAAAAAGCAGATAGAAAAAGGAGGGCCACTAACCGTCACTCATAAAGATATTACGCGCTATTTTATGACGATACCTGAAGCATGTCAATTAGTTCTAGAAGCTGCAGCTATGGGTAATGGAGGCGAAATTTTTGTTTTTGATATGGGAGAGCCTATTAAAATTTTCAACTTAGCTACAAACATGATTATTTTATCAGGCTTAAGATATCCTGAAGATATTGATATTAAAATTACAGGACTCAGACCAGGTGAAAAGATCTATGAAGAACTTTTAGCCGATGGTGAAAACACTAAAAAAACCTATCATGAAAAGATTATGATTGCAAAATCTAGACATGTTGATATTATTAATGTGGAGAAACAAATTAATAAACTTACCGATATAAACTCTTTAACGCAACCATTAGAAATTGTTTCTTCAATTAAGCTATTAATTCCAGAATATATCTCAAACAATTCAACATATGAAGTGTTGGATTCTAAAAAGTAATCCATACTTTTATTTAAACTTATAACAAATCTTTATAATGAAAACGCGCCTTCTAATCATCAGCATACTAGCAATAATTACTGCAACATCATGTGGCTCTCGAAAAGACTTAATCTACTTTCAAGATGAGCCACTTTCAAAAGGACTTTTATCTTCTGAACCTACAGAATTAATATACAAACCAGACGATATTCTCACTATTAACGTTACAGCGTTAGACCCAGCAACTGTGATGCCTTTTAATTTACCTGCGGTTTCTCATAATACTTCAGACTTAACAAGTGCACAAGGAAGTTTAACTCAACAAACTTATTTAGTTGATAAAAATGGTAATATTGAGTTTCCTGTCTTTGGAACTTTAAAGGTTGAAGGGCTCACAAGAACCGAATTAACAAATCTATTGGTAGAACGTATTAGCACTATGGCAAAAGATCCTATTGTTAATGTGAGACTAGCCAACTTTACAGTGACGGTTTTAGGAGAAGTTAATAGCCCAGGAACCTTTACGATGCAAGATGAAAGAGTGACGATATTAGAAGCCCTTGGCTATGCTAATGATCTTACTATTTATGGTAAAAGAACTAACATTAAGCTCATTAGAGAAGTTGATGGTAAAAAGAAATTTGCCAATATAGACTTAACTTCCGTAAATTCAATTAACTCTCCTTTATATTATTTACAACAAAATGATGTTATATACGTGGAGCAAAATAATGCAAGAGTCCGATCCTCTACTTATAATCAAAATAATAGCGTGTTAATTTCAGCGATTGGAACCTTAACCACCGTTATTGCCGTATTTTTAATAAAATAACTTAGTAATTACAATCTAGTATTACATGGAATCTAAAAATATTATAATAACAAAACAACTTAAGAAAACAATAAACTTATACCTATCTAAGTGGAAGTTAATATCATTTTTTGTGATTATCGCATTAGCCCTTGCTTATACATATTTGCGCTACTCAACTAATCTGTACCAAGCTTCCGCTACTATTAGGATTAAAGACGATAAAGAATCTCAAAAACTACCAAGCTTAGCTGAACTAAGCGGAAGTAATCTTCTATCTGGTAAAACTAACCGTATAGAAGATGAGATCGCCGTCATGACGTCGAGGTCTTTAATTTCTAATATTGTTAAAAAATTAAATCTTAATATCACTTATTACAAACAAGGAAAGATAAAAGAACATGAAATTTATGAAAACCCACCGATAAAAATAAATTTTTTCGCTCACGATTCTATTGTACATCAAATAGATACAACACTTTTTATTAAAATAAAGTCTCCTTCAGAATTTCTAATGTTCAAAGACGACGGAAAATCGCTTATGGATCGCGATGATGCCTTAGGCAAAACCTTTTCATTCGGAGATCGTATAAAAACAGGATTTGGTGATATTGTTATTGTTCCAAATATAGGAAACCACAGTCCAACAACGGGCAGTAATTTAAGAGTATCTATTCGACGTATTTCTTCTGTTGTTGGCATGTATCAGTCAAGCCTCTCAATATCCAATGGAGAAAAATCTAGTGTGGTAAAACTAGGACTGAAAGACAACATTCCTAAAAGAGCTATAAATTTTCTAAATCAATTAATTAAAGAATATAACAACGATGTTATTACTGATAAAGAGGAGGTAGTAAAAGTCACCTCCGATTTTATAAACAATCGATTAGAATTAGTATTTAAAGAATTAGAAGAAGTTGATTTTACCGCAGAACAGCTTCAAAAACGAAACAATCTCACCGCTCTTGGTGCACAAGCCGATATTTATCTACAAAGTGAAAGACAAAATGAATCTTTAATTAACAGTACCACAAATAATATTCAGTTAATTGACTACATGCAACAAGAAATAAAAGAAAAGAATAAGAACTCTGATCTTTTACCTGTTGATATCGGAATATCGGATGGCAACATAAGTCAAGTTACTCAAACACATAATAACTTAGTTGCCGAGCGCGATAAACTTTTAAAAAACTCAACTGAAAGCAATCCTGTAGTCATTAACTTAAACAATCAAATTAATGCTTTAAAAGAAAACTTATCTAATTCACTTGAAACCATAAAAAAATCAAGTCAAATCACACTGAGTAATCTTAACAAAGAAGATGCAAGAATTAGAGGGCAACTTTATTCGGCTCCGACAAAACAAAAACAACTTCGAAGCATAGAGCGTCAACAAAGTATTAAAGAATCATTGTATCTATATTTATTAGAAAAAAGAGAAGAATCAGCGATAACGCTTGGCATGTTTACTTCGAATGCAAAAGTTATAGACAAGGCTTATTCTACATTCATTCCTGTGGCTCCAAACAGAATGATTACTTATTTGGCAGCGATGCTCTTAGGTTTAGCTATTCCCATAGGCTTTATTTATGTCAAAGACCTATTAGACACAAAAATCTATGATAAAGACGATCTACAAGAGGTACTTAATATTCCTTACATAGGCGATGTCCCTTTAACGAGTAAAAAACGAAAGCTTATTAACAAAGTGGACTACTCTCCTAAAGCTGAAGCCTTTAGAATCATAAGATCTAACATTGATTTTTTATTAAAAAACAATAGCTCTCTCACAAAAAAAGTTTTTATAACTTCTACCAAAGCACAAGAAGGTAAATCGCATACAAGTACCAACTTGGCTACCTCAATTTCATTTTCTGATAAAAGAGTATTACTAATTGAAATGGACATCAGGGTTCCAAAAATTATGAAATACCTTAATGAAAAACCTAATAAAGAAGTTGGGTTATCAGACTACATCGCTAATAAAGACCTTCAGCCTTTTGACATTGTAAATAAGTTAAAAAACAATAAATTTTTAGATGTCATTGCTTCTGGAACCATACCACCAAACCCTTCTGAGCTACTAATGAGCGACAGAATTAAAGATCTCTTTGATTATTTTGAAGGCAAATATGATTATATTATTGTTGACACATCTGCTGTAGGTTTAGTAAGCGACACTTTATTAGTATCAAAATTTGCAGATATCTTTATCTATGTTGTCAGCGCAAATAATGTTGATAAAAGACAATTAGCCGCTGTAGCGAAGCCTCTTTATGAAGACAACAGATTACCAAATATGAATATGCTCTTAAACGGAACCAATTTTGACAAAAAGGGATACGGCTATGGTTACGGCTACGGCAACAACCCTCATAAAAAGAAAAAATGGTACCAGTTTAGTAAATCTTAATACCATCATTATAATTGCATAAAAAAAAGAATCCACTAAATAGTATTTAGTGGATTCTTTATCTAAATCATTACTTAAATTATTGTTTTTCTCTTAATGAGGTCAACCGAAAAAGGGTCACAACTTTCTTCTACGTCGTTCTGATTTAAGTAGTGATAATTCGCGACTCGTTTGTCCTGCCACTGAAGTATTCTCCTCTGCCCTTCTAATTAAATAAGGCATAACATCTTTTACCGGTCCAAATGGTATGTACTTAGCAACATTATAGCCTTCAGCTGCCAAATTAAAACTAATATGATCGCTCATACCATATAATTGACCAAACCAAACATTGTTGTCTTCTTTAGAAATATGATGCGTTTTCATAAGCTCCATAGCCAAATAGCAACTTAACTCATTATGTGTTCCAATAAAAACAGAGATGTCTTTTAAATTCTGTAATATATAGTTTAAAGCACCATCAAAATTATCATCTGTAGCTTTTTTATTTTCACATATTGGAGAATCGTAGCCCTTTTCTAAAGCTCTTTCCCGCTCTTTTTCCATATAAGCACCACGCACAATCTTCATACCTATTTTAAAACCTTTTGATTTGGCACGCTCATGTAAACTTTTTAAATAATCTAAACGATCCCAACGGTATAATTGTAATGTATTATAAACTATAGTCACGTCTTTATTATAACGAAACATCATTTCTTCTACCAAATCGTCAGCAGCATCTTGCATCCAACTTTCTTCACCATCAATTAAGACTTCAACATCTTTTTCTTTTGCTAGTTTACATACCTTATCAAAACGATTAACAACTCTTTGCCATTCTGCTTCTTCCTCTTCCGTTAATGCAACTCCTTCTGTCTTTTTCTGATATAATAAAAACCGTCCAAATCCGGTAGGCTTAAAAACAACAATAGGCATTGCTTCTCTATCATCGCAAAAATGAATAATCTTTAATATTTTTTCTAATGCATTATCAAACTGATTTTCTTCTGCTTTCCCCTCCACAGAGTAATCTAAAACGGAACTCACGCCTTCAGTATACAACCTATCAATTACAGGCAAGCAATCGTCTTCATTTACACCTCCGCAGAAATGATCGAATACTGTAGCTCGAATCAGTTTTTCTACAGGCAAGTGTGCTTTTAAAGCAAAATTTGTAGCTACTGTACCAATCCGAACTAAAGGTGCGGACGAAATCATTTTGAACAAAAAATACGCACGATCTAATTCTGAATCAGATTTTAAGGTGAACGCTGTTTTCGTATCTTCAAAGAGTGACCTATTTATCATTAGTAAAAAGAATATAAATGCAAATATATTTATTATAGTCTTACATTTTTTTCTAAAAAGGAAGTATTTTCACGTCATATTTTGCACACAATTTTTAATATGGACTCTATTTCAACAAAAAACGCTGTAGTCTACTTTAACTCTGAGGTTTACACAGCACTAAATGATTATATAAAAACAGTTCAACCGTCTAAGATCTTTGTTCTTGTAGACTCTAATACGCACGATTATTGTTTACCAAAGTTTCTTCAGCGTGTAGAATCTGGTGAAATTGCCGTTGAGGTGATGGAAATGCCAAATGGCGAAGAACATAAATCTATTGATATTTGTACTGGAGTATGGGAAGCGCTCTCTGAATATAATGCTGATCGCAAAAGTTTATTAATCAATTTAGGTGGTGGCGTTGTTACGGATTTAGGTGGTTTTGTGGCGAGTACTTATATGCGTGGCATTTCATATATAAATATTCCAACAAGTTTATTAGCTATGGTCGATGCATCCGTTGGAGGTAAAACAGGTGTTGATTTAGGTACTTTAAAAAACCAGGTTGGTGTTATTAATGAAGGAGAAATGGTTGGTGTAGATACTTCTTTTCTTGATTCACTCCCTCAAAATGAAATGGTATCGGGATTTGCTGAAATGCTTAAACATGGTCTAATTTATGACGAATCGTATTGGAATACTCTAACACATCTCGAAAATTTAGATATTTCAGACTTAGATCGTCTTATTTACGATTCTATTGATATTAAAAATAAAGTTGTAACATCCGACCCAACCGAAAAAGGACTTAGGAAAATATTGAATTTCGGACACACATTGGGTCATGCTATTGAAAGTTATTTCTTAGAAAATGCCGACAAAACACCACTACTCCATGGAGAAGCTATTGCCATAGGCATGATTTTAGAAACCTATCTATCTACTAAGATGTGTGGATTAAGTCAAAACCACTTAGAAACGATAACAAATGGTATTTTAAAAACATTTTCTAAAGTTACAATTACCAAAGCAGACCAAGAACATATTATCGAATTACTCAAATATGATAAAAAGAACAGTCATGGTGTTGTAAAATTTGTACTATTAGAAGCTATTGGCAAACCAAAGCTAGACTGTGTTGTTAGCAATGCGTTAATATTTGAAGCATTCGATTATTATGCGCGTTAAAGATAGCGCTCTTTAATAATCTTTATATGGTGTTTTTCATGTCCACAGATGATATAACCAATGGCTCTAACCGACACCGGAAATCCAGAGGCTTCACCGATATTAAGTAAGGTCGCTGCATCAAAGGATTCAAATAACATTATTGTAGTTTGCCTCACAGTGTTGTACTCCTTTAATAAACTTTCGAAAGATCGGCTATTAGCACAAGCTTGTATCACATAATCATCTTGCTCAAAACCTGCTAATGGCGTTTTATCTCCTCTAGCAATTCTTAAAGCTCTATAGGCAAATATACGCTCAGTATCAATTATATGCAGCAACACATCATGTATTGTCCACTTGCCTTTTGCGTAAGCATAACGATGTTTTTCTATAGGTATAGACAACAAAAATGAATTCACAGCCTCTCCACTTAGCTTCAACCCTTCTAAAAGACCTACATCTTTTACTGCATCTATATAAGGTTGATAAAAAACATTATACTCAGATTTCGAAATAAGACTCAAACTCATAAGCTATAAATTAAAAAAGCCCCAAATTAAAATAACTCAGGGCTTGGTTTATATATTTAATTTTGATTACAATTCATTAAAAATGGTATGCATCAAACGTTTTTTATCATTAAGACTTTCCTCTAACGAAATCATAGTTTCAGTTCTATACACTCCGTCAATATCATCTAACATAAAAATAATATCCTTAGCGTGCATGGTATCTTTTGCTCTAATTTTACAGAAAATATTAAATTTTCCTGTAGTTATATGCGCTACCGTCACATAAGGAATATCTGAAATTCGCTCTAAAACAAATTTAGTTTGCGATGTGTTTTGAAGAAAAACACCAACATAAGCTATAAATGAATAATCTAGCTTTTGGTAATCTAATGTTAAAGATGAACCCATTATAATACCTGCTTCTTCCATCTTTTTAACACGTACATGAACTGTACCTGCAGAAATCAACAATTTTTTTGCAATATCTGTAAACGGAATACGCGTATTATCGATCAACATATCTAGAATTTGGTGATCAACTTCATCTAATTTAAACTTTGCCATACTTATAAAATCTTTAAACTAAATGCAAAAATAAAACATTTACATTAACAAATCTGCATTAAAATTGAATAATTTTAAGGTTTTAATGATATTCTTTCTTTTTTTAACATTACGAAATCGATTTCGAAGCCTATATTTAAGTCCAAATTATCCTCTGTTGTTACTAAAAAACCATTGGCTTCTATTTCTTTATGACCATATTTGTCATTTAGCTCAGAAATTTCCGTAACTGTAGGTATAAATTCAAGTTTACCATCCTTTAAAACTTCTTTATACTGAATAGCTATATCTATCAGAGCGTCATTACAATAACTTTTAGCATTTCGGATAATGACATCGTAAAAGCATTTCGCATTTTCTGGAATATTAAAATAGTTCTTATACCGCGCCATCTCAACTCCATTCATTATAGTTTCAATTCCTTTTAGAATAGCTATATAAGTTAAACGACGCACCTCTTCCCTATTATAATCAGTTTTATAGTGTCCGGACTCATACAACACCGTCGGAACTCCAAAGCTTTGAAACGTATCTCCCACACAATTGAAATTAAAACCATCATCATAACGCCCTATACCATTTGGAATCTCGGATTGTAAAAAGGCGTTTATTTCTGAAATAATAGCCATTGCTTCTTTTCTATTACGCGTTAACTGACGTTCTTCATCTTGTGCCGGAGACAAAAACGATAGTGCAGCTACTTTATTAGTATCTCCTGCGCTAAAAATGGTACGCTGACCATGAAGATTAAAACAGTAATCGGGTTGAAAATCGTTATACACCTGACGTAATACTTGGCTTTCTGGCTGAGATAAGGCTTGTGCATCTCTATTTAAATCCACTTCATTAGCGTTTACACGTGTATAACGTTCAGCACCATCAGGATTTAAAATAGGAATGACCACTAACGTACATTTTTCTAAAATTTGTCTGCCAAGTTCTTCTTCTGTTTCAAAAAGTCGAAAACAATCAAAAAGCGCTTTTGTAGATGTCGATTCGTTGCCATGCATTTGTGACCATAATAAAATTTTTATAGGTCCATTACCAAATTCTAAATGATAAATTGGTCGTTTTTCAACAGAAAACCCTACAGTAGAAATTTTAGGTTTAGACAAATAGTCGAAACATTTTTCTATGTCAGAATTGGTAATATACCGACCATAAAGTTCTGGTGTTTTAACCTCTAAAAAGAGACGGTTTAAAAGCTCTAAATTCATATGATTAAATTATTGGTTACAAATGTAATCATTTACTTTGTTACATTTGTAAACAGAAAAATAGAATTGTTTTGTTACAGAAGTAAACAGTTTTTCAAAACTTTCCACACCTTCATACAACTTCAATTGACAATAATTCAACAAACTTTAAGCTTACTAGTCAATTAACTTAATTTCAGATAATTAAGCCCCTTAATCAAACATTAACTTTAATGTATTTTTTTATTAAATTGTTAAATTCATTTCATACCTAAATACTATTGTTTACATTTGTATCAATACTTTTACAAAACTAAAGTTTACAATGATAAACTCCGTCGATTTCACAAAACGTTTACAAAAAATCATAGATTACTACAGTGAATCTGCCTCTAGTTTTGCAGAAAAAATTGGTGTACAACGCTCTAGTATTTCACATATTTTAAGTGGCAGAAACAAGCCAAGTCTAGACTTTGTTATGAAGGTACTTTCCACCTATCCTGAAGTAGAATTATATTGGCTAATGAATGGTAAAGGTGATTTTCCGAGTAAGCCTAAAATTTCAGAATCTCCACTTTCAAATACAACAGAAACTAAAACGACACCTCCACAACCAGATTTAAATATCGCTTCACATTCTGACTCAGATCAAGAAATAGACAAAATTGTAATCTTTTACAAAAACGGAACATTTAAAAGCTACAAGCCTTAGTATTAAATACACTATTCATTACCTTTGCAAAAAGGATTTTTATGAAGTTTTTGCTCTCTCTATTGTTATTAATATTACTTACTAGCTGCTACTCTATAGAACGCGATTGTTCAGACTTTAAAACAGGAACTTTTGAGTTTTCTTATGTTATAAATGGTAAGGAACACACCTCACGATTTAAACGTACAGAAGACTACAACATAGATTATCACGAAGAAAAAGCAGACTCTTCGTCCATTCGCTGGATTAACGATTGTGAGTTTATATTAAAAAAACTACACCCAACCAGCAATTCGGAAAAAGAAGCTATTCACATGAAGATTTTATCCACAACGGACAATTCCTATACTTTTGAATACAAATTGGCCTTAAAACGCCCAAACAGACCTTCTCGGGTAGAAAAAGGCGTAGCAACTAAAGTTGATTAGATGTTTTCCAAATAGCATTTAAAACAAAACTTACTTCCTCATATCAAGAAAACCAAGTCGTCCAAGTTAAGACAAACAAAAAAACTGCACAACACAAAGAGTATTATACAGCTTATATACAGCTCAAAACAATTTTTTAAAAGAGTGTTACCTGACCTTGACCATCGGTTTCAGAATCATCCTCACCATCACTTTTAGACGAGTTATTAGACTGAGCTTCTCCTTCTGAAGTTGCAGAAGGAATCGTTACTTCATCAACTACCTCCAACTCATCAGCATGCACTTCTTCTGGTGCTTCATAAGGCAAAGGATCCATTATATTAATCTGATTCACTTTATCTTTAGTAAGTTGATTTCCAAGAGCATTAATCCCCTTTACCGAAATAAATTCTTCAAGATTAACCTCCATGTTTGGTTTGCGATCTTTACCACGTTCTTTTGTGAATTCTACTTCAGCCATAGGCCTCCAGTCTGTAGACACAATCTCTAGCTGCGAATCTTGATGATCGGAAATAAAACTCTCCTCCTTCCCCTCGTGCTCAATAACAAAACGCTTCACATAATAGCGCTCTTTTTCTCCATCAAAGTAAATAGCAGAGATAGGCTTTTTAGGGACCCACTTTTCTAAGACAATCATGTCACTATCAAAATGGGTTGTTAATTCTGGTATAATTGTTTTTACAATTCCCGATTGATTAATGACAAGGAGTCGATCTTCTCCTCTAAACTCACCAATCAACTCACCTCTACCATCGACGTTTAAACGCTGAACAGTATCGTCAAACCAAATCTTACGCGGTTTTAAAGTTGACACTCCTTTTTCTTTAAGTTCCACACGTTTAATGGCGTATTTAGTAACTCGATTTCCTTTTGAGGTTCTGCCCTTTATCAAGACATCTGCAAAATCTAAGTCCCATTTAAGCTTCTTGATACTACCAACTTGTCTAAGCATAATCGTCACAACTTCTGCTTCTCCGTTCGGATTTGCAGAGAAATACCATAACATAGACCCTTTATTACCATTGGTTAAATCGTACTCCCGGTCTCGTGTCATACTAGTTACAGCAAATCGTTTTACATACGATGGCCCACCTTTACCATCGCGATAAATCATATTGTAAATGGTACGCTTGTCTTTTTTCTTAAACACAGCCACATGAATAATATTCTTACCAATAAAGGTTTTAGAGTCTACTTTGGTCACCATCATGGTGCCTTGTTTCGTAAAGACAATGATGTCATCAATATCACTACAATCGCAAACATATTCGTCGCGTTTTAAAGAAGTTCCTATAAAACCTTCCTCTCTATTTACATAGAGTTTTGTATTCCTTATAACCACTTTTGTCGCATCAACATCATCAAAGATTCTGATTTCTGTTTTACGTTCTTTACCTTCACCGTAATCTTTTTTTAGTCGTTCAAAATATGCTATAGCATAGTCAGTTAGATTCGCTAAGTGATGTTTTACTTCAGCTATTTGATCTTCTAAAGCATCTATCTTTTGCTGTGCCTTATCGATGTCGAATTTAGAAATACGCTTAATTCTAATTTCTGTTAATCGCGTAATATCATCAACTGTTATGGCGCGTTTTAAATGTGTAATATGTGGCTGAAGTCCTTTGTCGATTGCCGCAATAACTCCATCCCAAGTTTCCTCTTCTTCAATATCGCGATAAATTCTATTTTCAATAAAAATACGCTCGAGTGAAGCAAAATGCCATTGCTCTTGAAATTCTGCCAATCGGATTTCTAATTCACTCTTTAAAAGCTGAACCGTATTATCTGTAGAACGACGTAGCATTTCACTAACCCCTACAAAATAAGGTTTGTTATCTTCAATAACACAGCCTAATGGAGAAATAGAAGATTCACAACTTGTAAATGCATAAAGCGCATCAATTGTTTTATCCGGAGATAAACCTGACGGAAGATGAATTAAAATTTCAACTTCAGCAGCTGTATTATCCTCAATTTTTTTAATTTTTATTTTTCCCTTGTCATTCGCCTTAAGTATAGAGTCTATAAGTGACGATGTCGTAGTACCATAAGGGATTTCAGTAATTTTTAAAGTATTCTTATCACGTTGAGAAATTAAAGCTCTCACTCTTACTTTACCACCACGCATACCATCATTGTAGTTTGTAAAGTCCGCAATACCAGCGGTTGGAAAATCTGGTAATAGCGTAAAGCGCTTGCCTTTTAAGTGCTTCACGGAAGCATCTATCAACTCAATAAAATTATGAGGCAAAATTTTTGTAGACAATCCTACTGCAATACCTTCACCTCCTTGAGCCAGTAATAAAGGAAACATAACTGGCAAGTTAATAGGTTCTTTTCGTCGTCCATCGTAAGATGCCTGCCATTCTGTAATCTTTGGATTATACACCACATCTAAAGCAAACTTAGACAGTCGTGCTTCAATATAACGAGAAGCTGCCGCGCGATCACCTGTTAATATATTTCCCCAGTTCCCCTGAGTATCTATTAACAAGTCTTTTTGCCCTATCTGAACCATGGCATCTGCAATACTTGCATCTCCATGAGGATGATATTGCATGGTATGCCCTACAATATTCGCTACTTTATTATAGCGACCATCATCTAAGTCTTTCATGGAGTGCATTATACGACGCTGCACAGGCTTAAAACCATCTTCAATCGCAGGTACTGCACGTTCTAAAATTACGTAGGATGCATAATCTAAGAACCATTCTTTATACATTCCGGTAACCTTGGTAATGGTTTCTTGGCTACCATCGTCCTCGTTTAACAACTCGTCGTGCTCTTCTATCATCTATATCTCCAACTTTTTGCTTTTATTTTCCTTTATTATCTTCTTTAAAGACTGTCTTACATATTTTACTTTTTTATGTTTTAAAAGTGTAATATTAAAACGTTCCCTAGATACTTTACCATTACTTTGTGTGGTATAGACAATTAAACTTTTATAAAAATAATAGTTAATAATCTTATAACCACTAATTTTATGTCTTGCGACCTCTACTTTATTTTCTCTATAATTAAAATGATCTGTAAGTATTAATCCGCTGTTGGTAATAATAACATTAGCACCATCACTATCATACTCAAAAAATCGCGCGACAAAATGCACAACAACTACTGCTACTAACAAACCTATAATTACATATAGCGAACTCCCTTCTATTAAATTATAAGATCGGAATACCGTAGCGAGTAAAACGGCTGCGATAATTAAGATAAAATAGATAGAGATTATGGTATTTTTTATTTCTCGGTTATCTGTTCTCATAATTCATCTTCAATAACATCTAATTCAACTTTAAGATTATCTATAATAAATTCTTGACGTGTTGGTGTATTTTTCCCCATATAGAAGGACAGTAATTCTTCAATAGACATATCCTTATCTAACATTACCGGATCTAAACGAATATCATCTCCAATAAAATGCACAAACTCATCTGGCGAAATTTCACCTAAACCTTTAAATCGCGTAATTTCTGGTTTTGGTTTTAATTCTTCCATAGCATTGCGTCGTTCTTCCTCCGAGTAGCAATAAATGGTTTTCTTTTTATTTCGAACTCTAAATAAAGGGGTTTGTAAAATATATAGGTGCCCTTCTTTAATAACCTCTGGAAAGAATTGCAAAAAGAATGTAATAAGCAGTAATCTAATATGCATACCATCGACATCGGCATCCGTTGCAATCACCACATTATTGTAACGTAGATCCTCTAAGGATTCCTCAATATTTAAAGCCGCCTGAAGCAAATTAAACTCCTCATTCTCGTACACAATTTTCTTACTTAAACCGTAGCAGTTTAAAGGCTTTCCTTTTAAACTAAATACCGCTTGAGTGTTTACATTTCGAGATTTCGTAATACTACCAGATGCAGAATCACCCTCAGTGATAAACAATGTAGTATCTAAATACCCATCTTTTTTAGTATCACCAAAGTGTACGCGACAATCGCGCAACTTCTTATTGTGCAAACTCGCCTTTTTAGCTCTGTCTTTTGCTAATTTCCTAATACCAGACAATTCTTTTCGTTCGCGTTCTGCTTGAAGAATTTTACGTTGCAGTTTTTCTGCCGTATCTGGATTTTTATGTAAATAATTATCTAAATATGTTTTTACAAAATCGTTTATATAGGTTCTTACCGTAGGCAAATCGCCACCCATATCCGTAGAACCTAATTTTGTTTTTGTCTGGCTTTCAAAAACAGGTTCCATCACTTTTATAGCAATCGCAGACACTACTGATTTTCGAATATCTGAAGCTTCATAGTTTTTACCGTAAAATTCCCTAACGGTTCTTACCAAAGACTCTCTAAATGCAGCTAAGTGCGTTCCGCCTTGCGTGGTGTTTTGTCCGTTTACAAACGACCTATACTCTTCACTATATTGTGTTTTACTATGTGTGAGCGCCACTTCAATGTCATCACCTTTAAGGTGAATTATAGGATAAAGCATATCTGTTTCGTTAATACTTTCAGATAATAAATCCTTTAATCCATTTTCGCTAAAAAACTTTTCACCGTTAAAAACAATGGTCAACCCTGGATTTAGATAAACATAGTTTTTAAGCATTTTTACCACATATTCACTGCGGTACTTGTAATTTTTAAATATAATTTCATCAGGAATAAAAGAAACCTTAGTTCCCTTTCTTCTAGAAGTATCTTCTAATAATTCTTGATTAATAAGATTTCCTTGTTCAAATTCTGCAGAGGCCGACTTACTATCTCTTGTAGACTCTACTCTAAAATAAGAAGACAATGCATTCACCGCCTTAGTACCCACACCATTTAAACCTACCGATTTTTTAAAGGCTTTTGAATCGTATTTTCCTCCAGTATTCATTTTAGACACAACGTCTACTACTTTTCCTAAAGGAATACCACGACCATAATCGCGCACAATAACACGTTCTCCATGAATAGAAATCTCAATAGTTTTACCAGCTCCCATTACATACTCATCAATAGAGTTGTCTAAAACCTCCTTAAGTAAAATGTATATACCATCATCTGGAGAGGAGCCGTCACCCAATTTACCGATATACATACCAGGACGCATTCGGATGTGTTCTTTCCAATCGAGTGAGCGTATGTTATCTTCAGTATAGTTTGACTGTTCTGCCATAGTAGTTAGGACGGATTTAATGATGGAACGCTAATATAAGATTATAGCTTAAAAAATGAAATATGGTTGACGTAAAGTAATTAACAAGTTATGAGAAATTGAAGATGAAGCTACAAAAGAACTCTAAACGAAGTAAAATAGTCCGTTTATTTAGGAATTTTAAGTAATTCTATATTCAAAACTCATAAATATTCTTAGCGTTTTTAAAACTTATAAAGTAGCACTAAAAACCTAATTAAATCTAAAATGGTTTAAATAGCTAATTTTTCTGCTGCAGTCTTTAGATACGCATTCCTAGTCGTTAGCAAATTTTTCATATAACGTTTTAAAAATAGGAAATTTACAAATTTACCCAAGATACCTAAAGGCGACTCAAACTCAAAAACATCTGTCATTAAAGTATAACTTTTCTTAGATTGCTCATCTGTTTGTACTTCAAAAATATGCTCGTGTTTAAAAGATTTAAAAGCTCCAAAAATCATTTCATCTACAAAATAGTATGGTCTTTTAAAAGCTGTAATTTTTGAGGTCAACTGCTGTTTCACACCAAAATGAGTAGCTTCCCAAGTTACCGATTCACCTAAAGCTATAACACCCGACGTTTTTCCTGCAACAGCTTTTTCATTAGAATGCGCGAGCGAATCTTTATGAAAATCAATATTGCGCGCTAAATCAAAACACATGTTTATTTCAGCTTGGATTATTGTTTTAATTTCAATTATAGCCATGATTCTATTAATAAAAGTATTAAAATGCCTTATGGTCTTTTATACAATTCCATAAAAACCCCTAATTGCGAATATCGCTTTACCAATTCCCATTTCGACATAATTTCATGAAGTTCTTCGTCTTTAGTCTGATTATCTATATTAGAAAGTAATATAAATGCATTAGTCGCTGGATTAAAATCCGCATAACGATCCGCTTCTGTCAACATTTTAAACTCTGAATAGTTACGTGCATTCAATAGAATGCGTGTTCCTATTGTAGAAGGCTTAATTCCAGCAGAATCAATATAACGTTCCATTTGATCTTCGATGGTATAACTATTTAAATAAGCTAAAGAGCTATCCCAAGATTGAGAGATCGTTGCAGGATAAATCCAAAAATGACCAGAAATAAACATAAAGACCATTGTAGCATAAAGCAATGTTTTTTTAGCCAAGTTATAATGGGCAATTAAGTTGATAAGTAAAATCACGGCCAACAAATAACAAATCATAAAATACCGATCACCAAACGGATTAGAAAAAGGAACCATCCCTACAAAAAACACAATTGCAAACACAAAAAAACCTATAGCTATTCTATCGATTTTAATAGATCTATTTGATTTGTCTTTTAAGTATTTTACCAACAAGGGTACTAAAAATATAGCAATGATAAAGCGTCCGTAATCCAAAAAGCATTTAGCATACACAACACTATTAACAAACCATTGTTTTAAACCTACAGATTGCCTATGAGCGTTATAGTTTTCATTCTGAGAAATTAAAAACCAGCCTAATTTTTCATATTGAAACCAACAAAATATAGCAAAACTTATGAACGCAAACACGTAACCCAAATAGATGGGTTTTGCATTTTTAATTAATTTTAATCGTGTGTAGACAACATGAATTAACGCTATAGCTACAACCACATAAATACCTCTAAGATTAGTAAATAGCAACCCTGATAATGCCAACGCAAAAATGAATTGTTGAGATTTAATGAGCGCATTTAATCCTAGCAGCGTAAAAAACAACAGCAACATATCGTTGTTTAAATTAGTAGTTTGCGCTACAAATGTAGGCTCTAAACACACTAATAAAACTGCAAGTACCGAAACCGTTTTTAAAAAATTAGATTTACAAAACAACACTAATTGCCAAACGACACCAATATTAACGAACAACAATAATAAGCGTGATGACCAAAGGGCTTTTTCAAAAATGGTCCAAAATAAAGCCAATAAGGTAATCCACAATGGAGGATGTCCAGAATTATATTCAGTAGGCACAATAAATTCGGTAAGACCATTAGCGTAAATCCAACTCGCACGCGATGATTTAGTAACGCCATCCCAAAAAAAAGGTGTCTGTTTTAACAGTAGAAACTCTACAATTAAAACACACACCAAAAAAAATAAAATCTGTTTAAAGCTTATCTTTTTTAAATCCTTTATCATTTGTGCAAGTTACACATTAAACAAGAAATGCATCACATCTCCATCCTTAACAACATAATTCTTTCCTTCTACACGCATTTTACCAGCTTCTTTTACTTTAGCTTCACTACCGTAAGTCACGTAATCATCGTAAGCAATAACCTCAGCTCTAATAAAGCCTTTTTCAAAATCCGTATGAATAACTCCAGCTGCCTGTGGACCAGTAGCTCCAACATTAACCGTCCAAGCTCTCACCTCTTTAACACCAGCGGTAAAATAAGTTTGCTGATTTAACAACTTGTAAGCCGAACGTATTAATTTAGCAGAACCTGGCTCATCTAATCCTATATCCGCTAAAAACATTTGACGCTCTTCATAATCGTCTAATTCATTTATATCTGCTTCAGTTCCTACTGCTAAAACTAGTACCTCAGCGTTTTCATCTTTTACAGCTGCTTTCACCTTATCTACGTAAGCGTTACCAGAATTTGCAGCACCTTCATCTACATTACACACATACATTACCGGCTTATCTGTAATAAACTGTGAAGGCTTTACGTAATCTTCGTAATCTTCTTCAGAAAAATCAATAGCTCTCACAGAAATACCCGCTTCAAGATTTTCTTTTATTTTTAAGAGCACTGCTTCTTCTTTTTGCGCTTCTTTATTTCCTGTTTTGGCAGCACGCTTTACTTTATCTAACTTCTTTTCAGCCGTTTCTAAGTCCTTAAGCTGCAATTCCATATCAATAGTTTCCTTATCTCTAATCGGATCTACAGAACCATCAACATGCACTATATTATCGTTATCAAAACAACGCAAAACATGCAAAATAGCGTCGGTTTCTCTAATATTCGCTAAGAATTGGTTCCCTAAACCTTCACCTTTACTCGCGCCTTTCACCAAACCTGCTATATCCACAATCTCTACAGTGGCAGGCAATACACGCTCTGGTTTTACTAATTCCTCTAATTTCTCTAATCTTGGATCAGGCACATTTACCACACCTATATTAGGCTCAATGGTACAAAACGGAAAGTTTGCACTCTGCGCTTTAGCATTAGATAAACAGTTAAATAAGGTTGATTTTCCTACGTTTGGTAATCCTACAATTCCGGCTTTCATCGAGTAAATTTATTTAATAGTTTCCGCCAAAACGGAAATCTCTTTTTTGCGAGTGCAAATGTAGTTAATTCGTGCAATAGTTAGATTATATTTTTTGAAATGATTTACGGTTGTATTTAAGGAAATATAATTTTAAATATCTCTGATTAGATTAGTGTTCTAATTTATTAAATAAGCACCTATTGTAAAATAATGTCTCACCATTCGCAAAGCAATTAAACATATAAAAAACCAATTTTATTATCCGTTAAAAGTTGCTTTAAATATTTTTATCAATCTAAATATTTATACCATATATATACCGACTTTATACCAACTATAAACTAATATTATTACAGATTTAATAGCATAAAGAAACACTTCTAAAAAAAATCCCAAGCCAAAAACTCAGAATCTAATATAATATGAAACGTAGAACATCTCACTGCCTAAAACAATCTAAGCTTGTGTTACATTTTTAAAAGTAGGATACCCTTCTGTTAAGGTACCAATTCCTTTTTTATTGATTTTAAACGTAACATCTTTTTCCGTGGTGAATAACAGCACCGTTAAAAAAAACGTTTTTAAATGCGACTTAATAATAGGCAAAGCCTCAACTAACGTCATTTCCTCTTCTATATCTTCTGTGTCTTTAGGTCTAAAACTATATTTCAACAGCACCTTAAACCCATCGTCTCCATATATAGGTCTAAGAAAAATATTTTTTAATTCAGGTTTACCAATGGTTTTAGCCATGGTTAGTTTTGCAAAAGTTCCTTCTTTTATACTTTCTTCTACATGTTGCCAAAACACTTTAAAATCATCTTCGTAAGTCATAACTATAGTTTAGTGTGGTTAATGATAATGATTTTGAAGTAATTCTAATAGTAAATTGCCCCTAATTTTATCCATAAAAGAAAAATCCTAAGCCATAAGACTTAGGATTACCGTTTTGCGTGCTTTCACACGATTTAAAAATGTCTATTTTGCATAAGCACCAGACGAATAGGTTAATTCATAACTGTGGGTGTAAATTTCAAACACAATACCAAACGGATCTTCAACATATACCATTTTGTATGGTTTATCATCTGGATAATACGCTCTAATTGGCATGCGCTGCTTTCCGCCATGCGCTACTATTTTTTCTGTTAAACCCTCTATATCCGGATCTTGCACACAGAAATGAAACAAACCAGTATTAAACGGATTAAACGCTGGTGCTTCTTTTATTCCATGAGGAAAAGAAAACAACTCTATACCAACACCATCTGAAGTAGACATGTGGGCTATTTCAAACGTGTCCCAATCATCACCAAAAACATCTATACACATCTGGCCAATGGCAGTTTCTGTCTCTTTTTTTACTGTTGAAGGTTCCATAATGATATACCAACCCATCACTTCAGAATAAAACTTTACAGCTTGTTTAATATCTGGCACTGTAATTCCGATATGCGAAAATGATCTTGGATAATCTTTATTTAATGTCATAACTTATAATTTTTAGATTACAAAAATACTTTATATTTGCCTTATTAGCAATAACTTACCAAAAGACACCATAGTTACCAAAACGAGTAAAACAATGATTACCAATAGAATAAAACACATATTTTGAAGAAAGAAATGAATTGCCCCTTACATTACACTATGAATTTAATAGGAACAAAATGGAAACCTTTAATTCTATTTCATTTATTAGAAGGCGGTTTGCGTTCTGGCGTCTTGCAGAAAAAAATACCAGGTATTTCAAATAAAATGTTTACGCAAACGGTAAGAGAGCTAGAAAAGGACAACCTAATTACTAGAACTGTATTTCCTGTAGTACCACCAAAGGCGGAATATAAATTAACAACTAAAGGTAAGTCGCTAGAAGATATTTTAAGACGCCTAGACCAATGGGGTTTAGTGCATTCTAATTAGAAAAAATTCCAATGCCATTCAACCCTATCTAAATCAAAAAAGAGAATAGTTATAATAACTATCCTCCTTTTCTTCCAATCAATCAATTTAAACAAATCAAATTCAATCTTATCTACTCCATTTCAATGATACCAACAACTTCATAAGCTCTTGTTCCATCAATTTGAACTTTTTCGTATAGTATATTGGCGTATTCGTAATAAGTTAATCCGTCAATTGTTACTTTTTCGTAATCATCAGGTAGTTCGTAAACGACAGTGCCTATTTCCGGGTCTACAACTTCGTATTCGTTATTAATTTGAATATAAAAAATACCGTGCGCATTGTAATAATTATGGTCGTTATAACGTATACGTTTATAACCTACAGGTAAGGTTTTTATTCTAAATCCAACTTTTGGTGCAATTACAATATAACGCCCTCTCGCTTGAGTATAAAACTTATTATTAGCGTAGTAATAATTTTGTCCCTTATGCTTCACTACGGTTTTATTAGGTACAGACCTTACAGAAACCACCTTCCGTGTTGGTTTTTTATAAGTCACCTTATTACTAGACACTCTATTGCTTGTACCAGACGTTCTACGCGTTGTGGTTACAGTCCGTGTAGTTTCAACTTTTTTTGTAGCATTCGCCCGTTTCGTTTGTGCTGATATCGACGATGAAACAAATGCCAAAAATAATGATGGTAAAACGAATGCTTTTATAAATACTTTCATAATCTTCGGTTTTAAAAGGTTAAACTTTACAATCAATAATTAGACGTTAATTCTTATTGATAGTTTAAAAGTATTTGAAATAATGTTGAAATAAAATACTAATAGACGCTTCCCTTAATTGTATCTACCAACAGGACGTTTTTATAGATTTTAAGCCGAGTAGAATTTGATGTGTGATACAAAAAAAAAGGCATCCATTTAAACCGGACACCTTTTTCAGCTATTAAACTAGGGGAATTATTTTAACAAATTCAATATTCCTGTTAACTCAGTTAAGTTTAAAGTTGAACTATTATCTGTATCCAAAACATTGAAATTATCGGCCACAGAACCGATGGCCTCAGAGGTACTTATGGCTTCATCATTATTAGTATCCAATAAACTAAATAAGCTAGCAATTTGCTGAACGGTTGAATTAGAACTTAAAGAGCTCAATAGCGTTGCAGACTGAGACACGGAAGATGTATTTACATTTTTAACACTGTTACAACGCAACAGGGTAAATACAACAGCTAGTGATAATACTATTTTCTTCATAAGAGATATGCTATACATTTAAAGTTGTACAAATGTAGTTCTGTTTTACTTTCTTATAAAGCAAAATAGACGAATAGGATAATTTCACCGTTCAATAAGCGAAACTCATAGACGAACAATAAAACACTATATTACAGAGAGTTATTATTGATAAACTGTAAGAATTTTGGCTTATACTGCTCCGATACTGTAATGCGTTGCTCATTAATTATAATTTGGCTACGCTCAATAACATCGATATTATTTAAAGAGACAATAAAAGACCGGTGAACACGCATAAACTGTGTTTCCGGAAGTTCTTCTTCTAAAGATTTTAAGCTCATCAAGGTTAAAATAGGTTTAGGGTTATCCTTTAACCATATTTTAATATAATCTTTTAGACCTTCAAAATAAAGAACATCTGCTAGTTTGACTCTTATTTGTTTGTATTCCGATTTAACGAATAGGAATTCTTTCTCTTCAGACAATATACTCTCGCGTTTACCATTTACGAGTTCAAACCAAGTATTCGCCTTATTAGCTGCTGCAAGAAACTCTGCATAATCAAATGGTTTCAATAAATAATCGATGGCTTCTACTTTAAACCCTTCTAAAGCATAATGATCAAAGGCAGTAGTAAAAATAACACGTGTATCCTTTGGTAGCATTTTTGAAAACTCAATACCAGTAAGATCTGGCATTTGGATATCTAAAAACAATAAATCTACCGGATTAGATTTTATGTATTCCATGGCTTCAATAGCACTACTACATTTCTTTTTAAAATCTAAGAACGGAGTTTTTTCAACATAACTTTCTACCAAATTGAGCGCCATAGGCTCATCATCGACAACAATACAAGAAATTTTAATAGTGCTCATTATTTAATTCATTTCAATTTCTAAATGTACTGAAAATCGGTTATTATTTAAAGCCGTTTTAAACTTGTGTTTTTGAGGATACAATAACTCTAGACGTTTAATGAGATTCTGTAAGCCTATACCAGAACCACTTTGATCATTAGTCTGTTTAGGATAATTATCATTTTCAATATCGAAGGTTACAGTGTTGTCTTCGCAGGTCATCTCAATGGTAATTAAGCTTTCATTACTAGCCGACACACCGTGTTTAAACGCATTTTCAATTAATGAAATAAAAAGTAAAGGTGCAATTTTAATTCCGGTTTCTTTCAATGGAAAACTATAATTCACAACCGTTTTATCTGAAACACGAAGCTTCATAAGGTCAATATACTTTTTCATGAATTCAATTTCTTTAGATAAAAGAATTAACTCTACATCCGTTTCATACAACATGTAACGCATTAATTTACTTAAGCTATGGATCGATGTTTTGGCTTGGTCTGGCGATAGATCTACCATTGCATAAATATTATTTAATGAATTAAAAAAGAAATGCGGTTGTAGTTGGTAATGAAGATGCTGTAATTCTGATTTTAATTTAAAATTAGTCGCTTCCTTACGCTCTGCTTCCGTTCTCACCCAACGCTTTGTAGTTTTTATAGCAATAGAAAATAACAGAGGCGCCATATACATAAGCAATTGTATATAGAGAAACATTTTAAAAGGTGGTTTATCACCATCTTCAGTAGGACGACCTTTTATAAGATCCTCAAAATACAGCCCTTCTATTAACTCTTTAAAAACTATAGCACAAGTGATTAATACAACATTTACACCAATGAATAACAACATTTTTTTTGTAAATAAATATTGATCGATGATTAAAAAGTAGTTACCATAGAAGATACCAGCTGAAAACAGCAAAGGAATCCAGAAATGTGCTATTAACCTATTTATATCTTGTTCTTGTCCATAAGACAACATATATGGCATACATAAAAGCACAAGCCATACTAGTGCATGTGACAGAATTGTTACCGTTATATTTTTTTGCATTATCATTTAATGTTTTAATCCCAAATATTTTTGGTAGATATGGCGTACTTTCCTGCTCCCGTAAAGAACAAAGCTAAAGCTCCGAAGGCATACAGCAAAATAAGTTCTATCTCTAACCCTCCTGTTCTTGAAAGCGCAAATATATCTCCTGAATGTTTCATGAGCAAAGCCACAACCATTCCGAAGAAAAATACCAAAGATGCTAATCGGGTTCTAAAACCTATAATCATTAATATTGGTGCCACTAATTCAGTGACATATACTCCATAACCCACTATTTGAGGTACACCAATGTCTGACAACATGCCTTGTATGCCATCAAGATGCCCTAATTTTGCCACTCCATGAAAGAGCATTAATCCTGCTACTGTTATTCTTAATAGTAGTAATCCTAAGTCTGTGTTCTTTTTCATTTTGCTATTTTTCAATCGTTCTTACTAAACGTACATAATTATAAATACGAATGGCATCTCCTTGAGGTCCGTCACCTTCCGCATAGTCCTCAGGGTTACCAGTTTTTGGGTCGCTACGTTGAGAACCAGCACCATGTACATCTATCCATCCATTTCCATTCATGTTACCTAAACTTTTACCAAAGGCGACATAGACTGCTTTTGTACCATTTTCTTTGGTAGCGTGTGTGGTACTCGTATAATACCAAGGAAAATCTTTATTTCCTTTTTCATTAATAATTTCAGAACAATTAAAGATTGAGTTTATTGCAGCCGAATTTGTTGTAGCAGGAGAGCGCGTATAGTCCACTATACTTTGCAATTCTTTTGCATCTGGCAATCTCCAGTCATCATAACCAGCAAATTCTTTTCCTTCCGCATATTTTAAAGCATCTTGCCATAACATCGCTTCTCCATTGTCATCTTGCATCCACATTAAATCTGTAGCTTTATCTGTTATGGTTCCGTCATTATTATCTACAAAATCATTGATACCATAATTTTTATTCCCTCTTACAAATAAATAATTAAATTTTTTATCTCCAGGACCATGTGGTGCGCGCAAACCATACCCTTTAATACGTCCGTCTGCAAAGTTAACACCAAACATAAGTTGCTCAACTTCTTCACTTACATATGTGGTTGTTGTAGAACATTGCATATCAATAAGACGCTCACGTGCATCTAAATCACCGTAGGCAAAGTCAAACGTGCTATTATCCAAAAAAGGTATAAGCTTCTCCTCTGATCTACTTTCTGGTGCAATATCTCTACCACTGTATAAAATTAAGGAATACATTTCTTTTATTGTTGGCAGACTCCAATCGTCATAACCAGCAAACGAAACACCTTCATCAATAAGTTGTAATATTTCTTTATATGTTAGTTTATCATCTACTTTAATTTGTCCATCTCCATTATGATCAAAAGATTGTTGCCACATGAGTCCGGTAACCATATCAGTCACTGTCCCGTCACCATTATCTACATATTTAGGTTCGTTACCTAAGTAATTAGCATTTTGCCCATAAAAATCATCACCTAACTCTTGCTTTACAGTTTCTTCGATATTGTTAAAAAACGTAGTTTGATTAGTACCAACTATTGGGTAGTTATTGACATCTGGTAAATTTTCTGTTACGCTTTTAATAACTTCGTTTGTAGATGTGTTTTCTTCTTTATGCGTTTTATTTCCGCATGAAGTGGCAATTAAAGAAACAGTTATTAAACTCAATATAACATAATTTTTTTTGTAAATTTTCATATTATTCGATTAAAATTAGCGATTATATTACTCGTAGCGCAATGCCGTTATTGGGTCTAATGCCGATGCTTTTCTGGCAGGATACCATCCAAAGAAGATACCAGTTATTGCACACACAGCAAAAGAAATAATTATAGAATACAAGGCGACGCTGGTAGGCCAATTTAGAAATTCCTCAATAAATACCGTAGCACCAAGACCTAATAACACGCCGATTACACCTCCCGTAATACTGATTAAAATAGCTTCGATTAAAAATTGCATTAAAATATCAGCTCCTTTGGCACCAACCGCCATTCTAAGCCCAATTTCTTTCGTTCTTTCTTTTACTGAGACGTACATAATATTCATAATTCCAATACCACCAATTAGCAACGAAATACTAGCAACCGCTACCAATAAAATGGTTAACATTTCGCTAGTAGAACTAAATGTCGAAATCAATTCCTCCATAGAACGCACGGTAAAATCATCATCTTCAGAATCTAACAACTTGTGCTGAGCACGTAAAATTTCGGTAACTTGTTCTACAGCTGCCGGTGCATCATCTTCACTTACCGCCGAAGCCATTATCTGATTGAGATAATCAATAGCTAAAATACGCTTTTGTACTGTGGTAAATGGTGCAATAACAATATCGTCTTGATCTTGACCAAAAGTATTTTCCCCTTTTTCCTCCAGTACTCCAATGACTTTAAATGGAATATTATTAAATCTAATCATTTGCCCTACAGGCTCTTCACCATTTGGAAAAACATTATCAACAACAGTTTGTCCAATTAAAGCCACTTTAGAGGCAGATTTGACTTCAGCATCCGTAAACATACTACCACTTTGCAACCCAACAACTTTAATACTTAGATAATCGGGATTAACACCATATATTGAACTTGGCCAGTTATTAGAACCATTGATCACTTGTCCTCCACTATTTACTACCGGAGTTATAGCGTTTAACAAATCGGCATCTTTCTTAATTTTTTCGTAGTCCTCTAACACTAAAGTTTGTACATCGCCTCCACTTCCTCTTGCCGGACCACTATCGTCTGCTCCAGGCCTTACGGTAATCATGTTAGAACCCATTGCAGAAATAGTACTTCTAATACTTTCTTTAGAGCCTTCTCCAATAGCCAACATCGCAATAACAGATGCCACACCAATGATAATACCCAACATAGTTAGTAAGGTTCGGGTTTTATTAAGCACAATGGCTTTTGTTGCTATTTTTAATAAATTTAAAACTCTCATAATTAATGATCTTGTTTAGGTAGTTTAGCTAATTCTTCAGCGGCAGATTGAATATTATGATTTTTATAATCTTGCATAATCTCTCCATCTTTTAAAACCACAGTTCTGCTACTAAATGTTGCTATATCTGGCTCGTGCGTAACAAAGGTGATTGTAATCCCTTTTCTATTTAATTCTTGAAACAAAGACATAATCTCATATGATGTCCTTGTATCTAAATTCCCTGTGGCTTCATCTGCTAAAATCATTACCGGATTGTTTACCAGCGATCTTGCTATAGCCACACGTTGCTGTTGTCCTCCTGAAAGCTGCGAAGGGGTATGATGCAATCGTTCGCCTAAACCAACCATCTCTAAGGCTTTGATTGCTCTCTCCCTTCGCTCTTCAGAAGTTATTTTACTATTGTATAATAGCGGAAGCTCTACATTTTCTATAGCAGAGGTTCTGGCTAATAAATTATAAGATTGAAATATGAATCCAATTTTTTCATTTCTTATGGTGGCTAACTGATTTCTATTTAAATCTTTTACACTCACCCCATCAATTTCATACAACCCTGATGTGGGTTGATCTAAACAGCCTAAAATATTTAGCATTGTACTTTTACCAGATCCGCTAGAACCCATTATGGTTACAAACTCTCCTTCTTGTATAGAAAATGAAATTCCTTTTAAGGCATGAACCGTTTCGGTACCCATGGTAAACTCACGCTTTAAATCTTGTATTTTTATGATTTCTTTACTCATGGCTTTTATTTTTTTCGACTTCCTCCTGGTGGTTTTGGCATAAACGGACTTTCACTTTTGTCCGCTGGTCCTGCTTCTGATTTAGAAACACCTTTTAAACTATACACTAGTTTATCCCCCTCTGATACACCATTTAATATTTGAACATTTACACCATCACTAGCTCCGAGAATTACTGATTTTGGGGTGATTGATCCGTTTTTTCCTAATACCCAAAGGCTAGTTTCACTTGATGACTGTTCTTCATTATTAGGGGCCAACTGATGTTGATTATTATAAGCCATTAAAGTCTCTCTCTCAGGTTTAAAATTAATTGCTTTGGCTTCAACCGTGAGCACATCATTTAATTCTAAAGTAAAAATTGAAATGGTCGCCGTTAAACCTGGTTTTAATTTAAGATCTTCATTATCTGCTTTAACAACTACTGTATAAGTCACAACGTTAGATGTCACTGTAGGATCTAAACGTACTTGTGTCACCACACCATTAAACGTTTCTCCGATATACGCATCGACCGTAAATTCTACACGTTGACCTTCTTTCACTTGCCCTATATCAGCTTCGTCAACATCCGCTTCAACTTGCATTTCTTTTAAATCTTGAGCGATTGTAAATAAAGTTGGTGTACTATAACTAGCCGCTACAGTTTGGCCTTCTTCAATATCTCTAGATAATACCACACCATCTATAGGTGAATAGATATTGGCATATTCTAAATTGGTTCTTGCAGATTGTAAATCTGAAAGGCGTTGCGTCACCGTCCCCTTTGCTGTTTGGTAGTTAAAATTAGCATCATCAAAATCTGATTTACTAATCACCTGATTATCGTATAAAGTTTTCTGTCTGTCGTAAATTGTTTTCGTATAATTTCTCTGACTTACCGCATTGTCATAAGCTGCTTGTGCTTGCGTTAGTGAAGCTTTTAGATTGGTTTTATCTAACTCAGCAATTAACTGTCCTTCTTTAACTTCAGAGTTATAATCTACATATACTTTTTCTACAACACCAGATACTTGTGTACCTACATCAACTTGGTTTATAGGTTCTATGGTTCCGGTTGCCGTCACCATCGTAGTGACATCAGCTTTCTTTGCTAATACTGTTTCAGCCTCTATTATTATGGAGTCTTCACCTTTTAAAAAGCTAAAAGCTATGGTTGCAATTACCACTAATACGAGACTAGTGATTATAAGTTTCTTTTTATTTTTCATGAGTGTTTTGATTAAAGTTTGATCTCTTTTCCTTGATAAAATTGTAATAATTGTTGGTATAAAATATTCAAGTATTTTGCTTGTAAATAATTTTGCTGTGCATTGGTAAATGTATTTTGACTGATAACCAAATCCGTAGTACTTAAAGCGCCTAATTCGTATTTCTTTTGAGCTAGAGCATAAGATTGTTCCGCAGCATCTTTTGAGGCTAATGCAGCAACTAACTGCTCTTGCGTAGAGAGCGCATTCTGATATGCTGTTTCTACCTTTTTATAGACTTCTTTTTCTACGAGTTGTTGGCTAATCTGTGCTTTTTCAATATTAATCTGGGCTGATTGCACAGCAGCTTTGGTTTGATTTCTATTAAAAATTGGAATATCTAAAGAGAGCCCAATTCTTTGATTAAAGTTTAAATCAAACTGATCCGAAAAGCTATTATCATTAATACTAGTATAACCAGATCCTAAACTACTTACCAAAGACAAGGTTGGCAAATAAGCACCTTTAGCAATTTCTAATTCTTTTTCACTGACTTCTACTCCTATTTTACTTGCATTTACTTCTGGTAGAATGCCCAGCGCATTATTGTAAATCTTCATTTTATCGAGTTCTATAGTCACATAATCCAAATCAGAACTTAAGGTCTCAATTTCTATATCTTGAGTAGGATCTAATTCTAATAACTGCTTTAACGCAATAACATATTGTTGGTACGTGTTTTTCGCTGTTATTATGGCGTATTTATTAGACGCTGCTTGACTTTGAGCTTCGGTATAATCGCTTAATGCAATAGAGCCTGCATCTAATCTGGCCTTAGCGCGTTCAACTTCCTTCTCTGAAGCCGCTAAATTATTTTCAGCGATGGTAATACCTTCTTTAGCGTACAGAATTTGTAAATAGTTTTCTAATATGCTTATAATGATATTATTTTTAACTTCTTCTTCAAGAAACACGCTTTGATTAAGCAATAACTCGTTTTGAGCTATCTGATTATTTATCTGATTACCTTGAAATATGGTCATAGAACTATTCAAACTTACATTTGTACTGTGAATTTGTTCACTAACAAAATCACTCGTAATAGGATCTATAGAATTACCATTGGAAAATGTTTGAGAAGCAGAACCATAAAGGTTGGGCAATCTTGAAGACTTCGCTTTACTATAATCTACTTCGGCTTGACCCTTATTTAAAGAGGCATCCTTTATAGTAATATTATTTTCTAAAGCATATTCTAAACAATCATCTAAACTCCAAATATTAGAAGTATCCGGATTCGTTTCCTGTGCCGGAACAATCTGAACAATTAATAAGATTAATATGATAAAAAAACGTTTCATGTTTGAGTGTTTATGATTTTACACTACAAATTTGAAACGATATGCTTATTATATAAAGTACAATATATGTTTGGCTTGATTGCCTATACCAAAACCCCTATTGTATCGATGAGATTTTTCAAATTTCCCATAAAGCACCACAAAAGGACATAAAAAAAGCCTTATAAAAACATAAGGCTTTAATTGCTATTAATCAAAACAAGTACAATTTAATAGCCTGAGCTAATAAATTTACCTATATCTTCTTGTTTTATTTCAGGATTAGCACCTTCACTTCCTGCAACTATAGCACCAACCGCACAGGCATAATCTATAGCCTCTTGCGGTGCTGCATTCTTCAATAATTTATTTATTAGAGTCGCTAAAAATGAGTCTCCAGCTCCAACAGTATCTACAACATTTACCTTATAACCTGCATTATAGTAAAATGCATTATCCAAATATAAAATAGCACCATCACCTCCTTTTGTAACACATATGGTCTTCGTATAGGTGTGCTTAGCGATGAACTTTATATTTTCTTCTAAAGACATTGAGTCAAAATTTAAACTCTTACAAATTTCAAAAATCTCATCATCATTAAACTTTATAAAACTTGCTTCTCTCATTAAGTGATTTAAGATTTCACCGGTATAAAACGGAGCCCTTAAATTGACATCAAAAATCTTAAACTTTGCCAATTTTAGTAATTTGTACAAGGTATGTCTCGATGTTTCATCTCTTGTAACCAAACTTCCATAAATAAATACGTCTGCAATTTCCGTTACAAGCTTAACTTCTTCAGTAAGTTGAATATTATCCCACGCTCTTGGCTGTTTAATTTCGTAAGTAGCTGAACCAGCATTATCCAAAGTCACTTCTACTTCACCTGTTTTAAGTGTATCATCTACTTGAAGGTTTTCTGTATTAATACCATGTTCTACAATATGAAAAACGATTTTTTTCCCATCAGAATCTCGTCCAACTCTCGTTATTATAGATACTTGGTTTTTTAATGATTTCAAGAGCAATGCCACATTCAATGGCGCACCTCCTATTTTCTTATGCTTAGGAAAAACATCCCACAGCACTTCTCCAAAACAAACTATATTTTTCATATTAATACTGTTTTATAGATTTAAGATTATATGAGGCTATACTTGCTGCCACACCCAAATTTGTAATGTTATTATAAGCCTCTTTATATGCTGACACAAAGGTGCTCGAAGATTTTAAGTCCCCAAAAACAGATTCTATATCTAGAAATGCTTCAGGTTCATTTACGGCAATTTTGGCTTTGGCATGTAATTCCTCTTGTAACACATCGTTGATATTGAGTTGCGTTCCTCTTTCATCTGTCCCCAAACTGTAAAGTGCCCAAGCAGCTGTTACAAAAGCTGCTAACTGTACAACTCCTTGATGTTTTAGTTGCGAATTAATAGTAGGCAAAATAAAAATGGGATATTTCGCTGAGGTTTCAGAACAAATTCGGTCAATTTGGTCTTTGATATTTACGTTTCCAAAACGCTGTAATAACGATTGCTTATAAGCCTCTATATCAATACCTTCTAAATCACCTAAGGTAGGTGTTACTTCAAAATCCATATAATTTTTTAGAAACGTCTTAAGTTCTTGGTCATTAACCGCTTCATCAATGGTATAGTAGCCCATTAATGCTCCTAAAATTCCCAATACTGAATGCCCTGCATTTAATAAACTAAGTTTCATTTTTTCATAAGGCACCACATCTTCAACAAATTGTGCGCCTACATTTTCCCAAGCAGGTCTACCTGCACTAAAATGATCTTCAATAACCCATTGCTTAAAAGGTTCGCAAACAACAGGCCAAGCATCTTCAATTCCAGAATCTGCGACTAAAGTTGCGATATCTTCTTCTGAAGTTTTAGGTGTAATACGATCTACCATAGCATTAGGAAATGCAACATAAGCCGTTAGCCATTCTACCAAATTGGGAGCAGCTTTCTCCACATAACTTAGTAACATTTTCTCAATCATATGACCATTCCCTTGAATGTTATCGCAAGACTGAATAGTTATACCAGCTAAACCACGTGCTTGTCGTAGTTTTAAAGCCTGAGTGAGATATCCGAAGATGGTTTTTGGATGATCTGGATTTTTTAAATCATGCTTAATAAGTGGGTTTGTAAAGTCGAAAGCTTTTGTTGCTTCATTGTAATTATAACCTCCTTCGGTAATGGTTAAGGTGATAATTTTAACCTCTGGACTGGCCATTTTCTCAATGACTTTTTTAGGGTTTTCTGGTGCGAATAAACACTCTACAATAGACCCAATAACGCGTTTGGTATGCGTGCCATCTAATTCTTTTACAATTAAAGTATATAAACCATCTTGTGCTTTTAGAGTATTGTAAATTTTGGTATCAAAATCTAATAATGCCACGCCACAAATCCCCCAATCTTTTACATTATTATCATGTAACAATTGATCTGTATAAAACGCTTCGTGCGCTCTATGAAATCCACCAATCCCTACATGAACAATTCCTGTTTTTAGAGCAGATCTATCGTATTTTGGTGTAGCAATTCTTTCTGAAATTGCAGATAGGTTTTTAGCATTTAATTTTAAACTTTTCATAACTGCTTTTATATTTATTTACTTTCGAATCTCTGTAATAATACTGCGAAAATGATGATAGCACCTTTAACAACTTGCTGCGGATAAGAAGGCACGTTCAATAAGTTTAAAATGTTTCCTATTAAGCCTAAAATGAGCACTCCCATAAGCGTATTAATGGCGGTACCTCTTCCTCCATTTAAACTAGCACCACCTATAACTACGGCTGCAATAGCATCCAATTCCCATGCCATTCCCATATTAGGTGATCCTAAGTTGGTTCTTGATGCCACAATAATAGCAGCGGTTGCAGCTAAAGCTCCGGAAATAGCATAGACTAAAAATTTATACTTATTAACCTTAATTCCCGATAATCGCGAAGCTTCTTCATTACTTCCTATCGCTATAATTAATCGTCCAAAAACATTGTAACGCAACATTACCATAGCCATAATAACGATTAAAAAAAAGACGATAGCGATGTTAGGAATACCTAAAGTGGAATTGTTTGCAAAGTCGGACATAAATTGACCACCAACCGTTGTAAACGTTACAGGTGAACCTTTGGAGTAAATAAAACCCATACCTCTAGCAATTGTCATTAAGGCTAGCGTAGCAACAAATGGCGCCATTTTCTGATAGGCAACGAGATAACCAGAAATACTTCCTAACCCAAAGCCAATAGCTATAGTTAATAAAATAGCTACTGGAGCTATAAAAATATTAATTAAAATCGCAAAGGTCACGGCAAGCAGAGCTACCATAGATCCCACAGACAAATCAATACCACCTGTAAGAATAACGATTAACATTCCGATACTAATAATACCTATACCAGATACTTGTTTTAATAAGTTAGAAAGATTTACTGAAGTAAAAAACACATCAGATATTAGTGCCGAAAAAATAACTAGTAATATAAATATGAAAATTGTATTATATTTCACTAAAAACTTTAGAATACCACCTGGACTGCTCAGTTGTTGTTTTAATGTTAGTGCCATAATATGTTTGTTTTTATTAGTTTGTTTAGATTGCTTTTAGAGGTTCGCCAATAGAGTAGCGTAATATGTTTTCTTCCGAAAATTGTTCTTTTTTGAGTTCGCCGTATAACGTTCCTTCGTGCATTACGAGAATACGATCTGAGATACCCATAATTTCTGGCATATCTGAAGATATCACTACAACACCCACACCTTTTTTAGCGACCTCATTGATAAGATTATAAATTTCAATTTTAGCACCAACATCGACTCCTCTTGTAGGCTCATCAATGAAAATAACTTTACTATCAATACTTAGCCACTTGGCTAATGCTACTTTTTGTTGATTTCCACCACTTAAATTCTTTACATCAACTTCCGAGTTTGGCGTTTTTATATTCAGTTTCTCAATTAAGTTTAAAACTTTTTTGTACTCATGTTCTATATTAATAAATCCGAGCTTACTAGAAATAGAATCAAAACTTGTAACGCTGATATTACGTCTTATGGATAAAGGCAAAAACACCCCTTCTTCCTTTCGGTCCTCAGACACAAAACCAATTTGATAACCTGCCGCGTCTACAGGTGAATTGGTTTTTATTTCTTCACCTTCTAAAATTAAAGTGCCCGATTTCTTTTTATCAGCACCAAAAATAAGCTTCGCTGTTTCTGTTCTTCCGCTACCACCCAAACCTGCGATTCCAAGAACTTCACCTGGTTTTACATTGAATGACACATTATGTACCATGGTATCCTTTGCTGTTAAATTTTTAACTTCAAATACCGGTACATCTCCAATTTTAACATCTCTTTTTGGATATAAATCTTTTAATTCGCGCCCTATCATTAAGCGAATTACTCCGTCTTTGTCGGTTTCGGCAATTGGCATACTACCTGTATCCACACCATCTCTTAATACCGTTACGGCATCTGCAATTGTAAACACTTCATCTAAATGGTGAGAGATATAAATTATAGAAACTCCTTGTGCTTTAAGTTTAAAAAGGATTTTAAATAACTTTTGAATATCGTTAGGGTCAAATACCGTAGTAGGCTCATCTAAAACTAAAACCTTTGTGTCTTCTGATATGGCCTTCGCTATTTCAACTACTTGCTTCTGAACAATACTCAGTTGCTTCACCTTAACACTAGCATCAATTTTAAATCCTAAAGAATCCAATAATTCTTGAGCGTCTTGAATTAGGCCTTTCCAGTTCATCCAAGTTTTGTTCGCGCCTAATTTGTGCAAGTAAATATTTTCGGCTACAGATAAATCATTTACCAACGATAATTCTTGATAAACGACATTTATCCCTAAAATCTGTCCTTGATGTGTATTCTTAGGAGTAATTTCTGTGCCATCTAAAACCACTGAACCCGAATCTTTTTGGTGCACTCCACTCAATATTTTGATTAATGTAGATTTTCCAGCACCATTTTCTCCTAATAAGGCATGTATTTCTCCTTTTTTAACTTTGAGGTTTACATTTTTAAGTACAGACACAACACCAAAACTTTTTGATATTCCTGTCATTTCAAGACGGTATTCATATTCTGAATTTTTCATATCAAATGTTTTAATTATTAAAATATAGCTTCAGGATTGTAATATTTGGCTGCATTCTCCTTGGTAATCAATAATGGAGCTGTATAAGAATTCTTATCAAAATCGCGCTTACCATTCATATACTGAACAGCGTATTTTACCGCATTCTTTCCTATTTGAACAGGACTATTCATTGCAGTACAACCGTAAAAATCAGTTTCCATAATATACTTTATGGCTTCTTTTTGGCCGTCAGCACCTGCGACGATTAAAATATCATCTGTTTTTCCTGCTTGAGCGATTGCTTTAATAGCACCTAAAACACAAACATCAGATTCTGTAATTACCACATTAATATCTGGATGCGCTACCAAAATATCTTCCATAGCTTTTAATCCACCAGCGTAAGACCATTCTGTATACGCCTGTGTTTTCACATTTAAGTTAATTTTTCCTTGGGTCCGTAATTGCTCGTCAGTAATTCCTAGCATTAAACCCTGTTTGCGTTTAAGTCCTACTGGATTACCAGCATTACCACTTAATAAGGCTATATTCATTTGTTGTTTGCCAAACTTTTTAGCCAACCACTCACCTGCTAATTTGCCGTTAGCCAAATTATTAGCCTGTATTGTCGTTACATATTCTGCAGAAGGATTTATAGAGCCATCTATAATAAACACAGGAATTCCTGCAGTTTTAGCCATTTTAGTAACACCAACTAACGCTTCTGGATCTATAGGATTTAACAACAAAGCATCTACTCCTTTTGTAATTAAATCTTCTACAGCTGCGATTTGCTTAGAAATATCATTTTGACCATCAGCTGAAATAAATTCCATACCATTTTTTTCTGAAGTAGCCTTTATACTTTGCCATAAAGCCTGATAATATGGAGCATTAAGTGTTGGAGAACAATAACCAATTTTTTTACCTCGAAGATCAATTTCACTTTCTATAACATCACCAGAGGTTCCCGCTGCTTCAGCTGAAGATTCTGAATCGGCAAGTTGTTCCGCACAACTATAGAAATTAAAAATCAATACCATAAAAAGCAGCTGAAAAAGTCGCTTCTGAATACTGGATTCAATTTTAAGTGTTTTCATAATTCTAGATTTTATAATTACGATCTCGTAATTTGCTTATTAATTTATTTAGAATAGAGTGATGTCTAATTGTATCACTGTTTTTTCCTGTTCTGGGTTCCACATCAGCGTGACATCTACTGGGATGGTGTGTTGCAATACGTCAAACTGCTTATTATAAGTAGCGCCTACCTTAATTATATTTCCGGCACCTTCAGTATAAAATGTTTTATCTGTTATAAATGACCATGCGCCACCAGCAAATAATGACAGACTAGAATCTGTATTTTGCCAGACCCTACTATTAACTTCAAAATAATGGGTCCAAGAATCTTTTAATTGCCCATCCTCTTGAATCTCATAATCACCAGATCCACCATTTATAATAGTAGCAAAATACAGTAAGGTATTCGGTGTTATATTATAGCCAAAATTAAGATCTACAAAGTTGTAACCTTGTGTTTTATCATAGCTCCAATACTCTAACTTATCTCCCCTTTCTTCTACTCCTGTGTAATTATTATGCGATACAGCTTCTATAAAAAATTTATCAGAAAAACGATATTTAGTATAGATAGACACCTCTTTATAATAAGCACTTTCATTTTCACCGGTGGATACATTTTTAACGTCTACTGTAGAAAAACTTGCACCTCCCCAAAAGCCAAATGTAAACTTCTTGTTTCGGGAATTGTATTCTAAACTACTCGCTATCATAGCACCAGGATGCACCACAAAGCCATGCCATGTATGCATATTTTTGATATGAGCGCTCAAGCTAAATGGAGTATACTCATCCTTATTAGTTTGCTTTCCATCAACTTGCGCAGCACTAAAGTTAAACATTCCGAAGAGTATAATTGCAAATATTACATAAGATTTAGATAACCCTATACGAGAATAACTACTTGAACTGTCATTGAACTCTATTTTTAGATTTTTTCTCATAATAACTTGATTAAAAATAATAAAAATTATAAACGTCATTTGTACGTTTATTTTTCAAATGTATTATAAAATTTTATAAAAAACCTAATATTTTTCAAATAAATCTTTATTATTTTATCATTTAGGTATGTTATATTGATATATTTATGCTAAATATTGAATAAAAATTACTAATATTGCTAATGTAAATATGACGTTTAATAACAAACAACTTTATTTATTTTATTGTATTATTAGAACATCATTACTAAATAGAAATCATTTATGAAGCCCGAAAAAATATTAAATATCTCTGTAGATTGTGTAGTATTTGGATATGATGTTAACACCAAAACATTAAATATCTTACTGATTCCTCGTTATTTAGAATCTAAAGGTAAAGTACTGGTTGATGATTTTGTATTAACAGGTTACCACGTGTATAATCACGAAACATTAGACGATACCGCTACACGTGTCTTAAAAGAATTAACAGGATTAACCAACCAGTATAAAAAACAATTTAAGGCCTTTGGTAACCCCAATCGTCTCACTAATGAAAAGGATTTAATATGGATTAAAAATGAAGAATTTAATTTAAGAACCATTACGGTTGCCTATTATTTCTTACTTAATACTGAAGACGTAGATCTTAGACATAACAAGCACAAAGCCCAATGGTTTCCTGTAAATGACTTACCCGAGTTAGGTTTTGATCATAAAAAAATCATTAAGGAAGCTTATGAAGATTTAAAAATTAAATGTTTATCAGAACCCATCATATTCAAGCTATTGCCTGACAAATTTACAATTAATGATGTACAAGATTTATATCAGTCCATTTTAGGAATTCAAATAGACAATCGTAATTTTAGGCGCAAACTCATTAATAAAAAATATATTATTGCCTTAGACGAAAAACAAGTTGGTGTATCTAAACGACCAGCACAACTCTATATGTTTAGTAAAGATATTTATGACAAAATGTTTCAGAAAAATTATCTCATTAGCATTTAACCTTCGCTCTCACAACACATATACTTGGACCACAAGGTCTCAACAAAAAAATCCTAAGTCTATAAGACTCAGGATTTTTTTATCTAATGTCATTTAAAGGACGAACTTAGTCCTCAGGATGCATAAAACGTTGCTTTCCTAGTAAGGTCTCCTCTGACTCTACATGGTCTTCATCAGGAACACAACAATCTACCGGACAAACAGCAGCACATTGCGGCTCTTCATGGAAGCCCACACATTCCGTACATTTATCTGGCGCAATATAGTATACTTCGTCACTTATTGGTTCTTGTGTTTCATCAGCATCAACTTCTTCTCCGTTTGGTAACACCACCTTACCATTTAAACTTGTACCATCAGAATATCTCCAATCGTCAGCACCTTCATAAATAGCAGTATTTGGACATTCTGGCTCACATGCTCCACAATTTATACATTCGTCAGTGATTATAATTGCCATAAATTTCTATTTTTATTGATCATTAAAAATGAGTCTTACTTAATTCTAAAAAATTTAATTTATTATCAAAATCAAACCTTTTCTTGCTCATTTGCTTTGCTTAAATTTGCAGTTGCAAAAATAAAGCCAAAACATCGCATAACCAAACCCATTATGGATTTACAACAAAGAATTAACGCATTTGTAAAATTAGGCGCCTTTTTAAATCAATTTCAAAAAGACGGATATATTAAAAATGATAACGTACAAGCAAATGATTTGTTTTTTGACGGCTTTAAACATCAAATAAAACTGGCACAAGAACACAATGGTTGGTTTACAAAAAAGAACATCACTTTTGCTACTAACAATTGGTCTAACGCACTTACCAATAAAAATATAAACCAATGGCTCAGCGCTTATAACTTTAATCTAAAAACACCTCAAACAGTGGCTATTATTATGGCCGGAAATATTCCGTTAGTCGGGTTTCATGATTTTTTAAGTGTGCTCATTTCTGGTCATCATGTGTTAGTAAAACAATCTTCTAATGATAAACATTTACTACCTTTTTTAGCAAAATATTTAGAGGTAGTAGAACCCGAATTTAAAGGTAAAATTAAATTCACAGAAGACCGATTGGAAAACTTCGATGCTGTTATTGCAACCGGAAGTGATAATACAGCACGTTATTTTGAATACTATTTTAAAAATAAACCATCGATTATACGAAAAAACAGAAATTCTGTTGCAGTACTTAAAGGAAACGAAACTAAAGAAGAATTAGAAGGTCTATCGGATGATATTTTTAGATATTATGGATTAGGCTGTAGAAATGTAGCAAAATTCTTTGTCCCAAAGGATTATAATTTTGATGCTTTTTTTAATGCTGTGTACAAATGGCATCCTATTATTAACGAATCTAAATACGCTAATAATTACGACTACAATAAGGCTGTGTATTTAATGAGTGAGTTTGATATGTTAGAAAATGGTTTTCTAATGATTAAAGAAGACGACAGTTATGCCTCACCTATTGCAACATTATTTTACGAAAAATACAATGATATCGCAGAATTACAGGAGAAGCTTAAGACGGATTCAGATAAGATTCAATGTGTAGTTGCTAATGGCTTTTCTAATAATGAGGTCGCATTTGGCGAGACTCAAAATCCTCAACTTTGGGATTATGCAGACAATGTAGATTCTATTGATTTCTTATTAAGCTTATCTTAAAGTCACATATATAGTGACCATTGCATTTTTAGTGAACATATTGGTAAACCAGTTATCTATTTTCTGCTGTCAATACCTGTAAAAATATAAAGCCTGATTACGAAATGAAGATTTTTTAGGATATAGAAAATATTCAAACAAAATCGTCAAAACAAGGCTTAAAAATTATCATTTTCATAACACATTTTAGGCAATTAATTAGCACCTTTGTAGCTATCAAAAAATAATAGATTCAGAATTTATTTGTTAAGATTCTGAATTAAATTCATAGTAGAATGAAAAAACATAATTTTAGTGCAGGACCATGTGTATTACCAAAAACGGTAATTGAACAAGCAGCAGCGGCAGTTTTAAACTTTGACGACGGGTTATCTTTGTTAGAAATCTCTCACAGAAGTAAACCATTTGTAGATGTGATGGAAAACGCACGATCCTTAGCATTAGAACTGTTAGGCCTCGAGGGTAAAGGCTACAAAGCGTTGTTTCTTCAAGGTGGAGCAAGTACTCAATTTTTAATGGTAGCTTTAAATTTACTAGAAAAAAGAGCGGGTTACTTAAACTCCGGAACTTGGGCAGACAAATCCATTAAGGAAGCAAAAATTTACGATGATATTTACGAAGTAGGCTCATCTAAAAATGCTAACTACAATTATATACCAAAAGGTTACGAGATTCCAGAAGATTACGATTATTTTCATTGTACATCTAACAACACTATTTTCGGAACTCAAATGAAAAGTTTTCCAGACTCACCAGTTCCTATGGTATGTGATATGAGTAGTGATATCTTTTCGCGTCAATTAGACTTCTCAAAATTCGATTTAATTTATGCTGGTGCTCAAAAAAATATGGGACCTGCAGGAACAACCTTAGTGGTTGTTAAAGAAGATATATTAGGAAAAGTATCGCGCAAAATCCCATCAATGATGGATTATAAAGTACATATTAGCAAAGGAAGTATGTTTAACACTCCTCCTGTATTTGCTGTGTATACATCAATGCTAACTTTAGAGTGGTTAAAAAATCTTGGTGGTATTAAAGCTATTGAAGCAGAAAACGAAAAGAAAGCGAGATTAATCTATTCTGAAATTGATTTAAACCCATTATTTAAAGGGTATTCCGTTAAAGAAGACCGTTCTATGATGAACGCTACTTTTACTCTAGAAAACGAAAACTTAAAAGAAACTTTTGAGGCTATGGTAAAAGAAGCAGGCATTAATGGTATCAACGGCCATAGAAGTGTTGGTGGCTATAGAGCTTCTATGTATAATGCTTTATCTTTAGACAGTGTTAAAGCATTGGTTGAAGTTATGAGTGAACTAGAAAGCAAAGCTTAAGTCACACAGCAAAAACAATAATATCAAAATTTAATAAGTTTCCGTAGCTACGGAAATGATAAACATATTTCTCAATGAAAGTATTAGCAAACGACGGAGTTTCTCAAAGTGGAATTAATGCATTAGAAGCAGCAGGTTACGAAGTCATTACAACCACAGTTGCACAAGAACAGTTAGAAAACTACATTAATAAAAATGACATCGATGTTTTGTTAGTGAGAAGTGCCACAACTGTACGAAAAGATTTAATTGACAACTGCCCTAGCCTAAAAATTATAGGTCGTGGTGGAGTTGGCATGGATAATATAGATGTAGATTATGCACGCAGCAAAGGACTGAGTGTTATTAATACACCTGCCGCATCCTCACACTCTGTTGCCGAATTGGTATTTGGACACTTTTATGGTTTAGCGCGTTATTTACACAACTCTAATCGCGATATGCCTTTAGAAGGTGATTCTAAATTTAAAAACTTAAAGAAAGCTTATGCAAAAGGAACCGAACTTAAAGGTAAAACTTTAGGTGTTTTAGGTTTTGGACGTATAGGACAAGCCACAGCTAAAGTAGCAATCGGAGCAGGAATGAAAGTAGTAGCTTTCGACCCATTTATAGAAAAAGTAGACCTTCAACTCGATTTCTTTGATGGCCAAAAATTAAATTTTGAAATAAAAACCGTTTCAAAAGAAGAGGTATTAAAACAAGCAGATTTTTTAACTCTACATGTACCAGCTCAAAAAGAATATGTCATTGACGAAGCTGAATTTAAACAAATGAAAGATGGTGTTATTATCGCCAATGCAGCGCGTGGTGGTGTAGTTAACGAAGTGGCTTTAGTACAAGCTATTCAAAGTGGTAAAGTTTCTAGAGCTGCTTTAGATGTTTTTGAAAAAGAACCACAACCAGAAATTCAATTATTAATGAATCCTGCTTTATCATTAACTCCACATACTGGTGCTGCAACCAACGAAGCACAAGATAGAATTGGTAGTGAATTAGCTGAACAAATTATATCTATATTAGGTTAGCATAAAAAAAATGTGACCAAACTGAATAAAATGAGTCCTACTATTGTGGGACTTTTTTTGTACCTTGAAATACTTAATATTATTAATTTTATACAATAAACAAAATGGCAGGAATTTTAGACTTATTAAACAGCGACTTAGGAAAAAACATCATTAGTGGTGTTTCTGGATCTACCGGAACAGATCAAAGCAAAACAAGTAGTGTGCTAACCATGGCTTTACCTGTACTTATGAAAGCAATGGAACGCAATGCGTCTACTCCAGAAGGAGCAGCCGGACTTATGAGTGCATTAAATACCAAGCACGATGGCAGTATCTTAGATAACCTTGGTGGTTTATTTGGTGGTGGTGTAGACGACAATGTAAAAGATGATGGAGCCAAAATTCTTAGCCATGTGTTAGGTAGTAAACAACAAGGAGTGGAACAAGTTATAGGACAAAAAGCAGGTTTAGACTCTAGTTCTGTAGCTAATATATTAAAAGTGGCAGCTCCAATTTTAATGGGAGTTTTAGGAAAACAAGCCAGCCAAAATAATGTGAGTTCGCAATCTGATATTAGCGGACTTTTAGGTGGTTTACTGGGAGGAAGCAAGACACAAAATGAGCAAAGTTTCTTAGAAAAAATATTAGATGCTGATGGTGATGGAAGCGTTATTGATGATGTAGCTGGTATGGTTTTAGGAGGTGATAATAAAAGTACTGGAGGTATTGGAGGGCTTTTAGGTGGTATCTTTGGTAAATAAAATTCTGTTTTTTTTTATAATTGTAAAAGCAGTGCGTTTATAACGGGCTGCTTTTTTTATTACCACTATGCCAAACTATATAAATGTATAGCTTTACGTATTCAAAATACCCGTTTACTTATTTTCTATTGTATTAACGATGATTCTATCGTTACTTTGTGGTGTTAAATCGAAGTAAAACTTTAATAACACTAACAATTTTTTAATATCTTTAATATTTATGGTTCACTAATGTGATGTTTAAATTTAGAACATAACATTATAATCTTGAGCCTATAAAACAATAGAACAAATACATGAAAAAGATTATCCCATTTATCGTTGTCCTTATTTTAATTGCAAGTTGCAAATCTTATAATTCTAGTCCAGTAATTAACAATGGAAACGAATATAGTTTAATACAAAACGATACCGTATCTATTAGCAGCGATGAAAACGATTATGAAATCATTATTATAGAACCTGGCTTTAATTCTTGGTTACAAAGTACAGCAAGACCAGAAGGCTATCACTCTCAAGAATGGTTAGAAACCAGAAACGCTATTTTGGTGCAAGCCTGGAACCAAAGACAGCTACAACCTCACACCTATGATCCAAATCTATACGAGGTAAGAATAGATTATGACACACGCACTGATTACGGTTATGAGGTAAATTACAAACTTTATAATTATTTTCTCTATTTCCAATTAACCTACAACCAACGTTTATCATCTTTTATGCCTAGAATTTAAGACAAAAAGACACCATAATTTACTAAATTTGCAGCACTGATAATGTGCTATGAAAAAATTTAAAGAACAATGGGAAATTCAACACAATTGGCAACTGGTCTTTCCTTTTTTTGGCTTGCTAATTTTGCTCTATTCCGCTTTTAAAATAGCAAATGCGTTTTTAGAACAATATGGACAAATATTGACTATAGTTGCGACGCTCCTTGTTTTCTTTATTTTATTAAAAATTACGTTGTTCATATTTAAAAAATTAGAAAACAAATGGATTCTTAAGTATCGCTGGGAAATGATTCGTGTGTTTATGGTTTTTGCTTTCACCGGAACATCATCTTTATACATAGCACGACCTATTATAGCATTAATGGGAATTACTAAAGAAAACTTAACACCTATTGTTTATTGGGTTTTATTCATTATCATTGGGCTCATTTTTTATCAGATCCTTTTAGTGACTTATGGATGGCTTTTTGGTCAGTTTAAGTTTTTCTGGGAATTCGAAAAAAAAATGCTAAGTAGATTAGGTTTAAAACGTTTTTTTAATTGAATATAAACGCTGTTCTTTCTTCTCTTTTTAGAACATTAGCATTAACGCTAGTGCTGGCTGTGCTATGCCCTTCAGTTATAAAACTAAATCACGTATTCACCCATCATAAACACCATAGTTGTGAAGAAGATAAATCTATAACAACTCACTTTCACGAGGCTGATATTGATTGCGATTTTTACAAGTTTAAACTCACAAACCATTTATTTATTTTTATAAATAATGATGACAGCCTTATAGACGAAGCTATCACTACGCAAGCGGTTTCGTATTATAATACTTTAAAAGATTATACTTATTTTACAAGATCTGTAAGAGGACCTCCTGTCAATTGTTAGAATACTTTTTTTTCTAATACTCTCTTATTAATCGATTTGAATGAAACCAATAATTATAGGCTTAGTTTTAGCTATTTCCAGCTTTAGCTTTAGCCAAAACTGCAATTATACATTTTTAGGTGAAGTCAAAGATTTTCATGATGGGACTTCCATAGCATCTGCCACCATTTACATTAAAGAAAATGATAAATATTTAATGTCGGATTTAGATGGAAAATTCAAAATTGAAAATCTGTGCACAGGCCCTTTAACGTTGACTATTTCTCATGTTGGATGCGAAACTAAAACAGTATCGTATACCATAAATAATGACGTTTTTAAAGTTATTTCCTTAGAACACCATCTAGAGGAATTAAATGAGGTTGTCGTAAATTCTCATTTAAAAACGGAGGGTACAAGTATAGAGCAATCTATTAATAAAGCAGCGTTAGAAAAGTATACCGATAAATCATTAGGAGATGCTTTAAACTCTATGAGTGGTATTTCTTCATTAAACACTGGTAGTACTATTGTAAAACCAATGATACATGGTTTACATAGTAGTAGGTTGTTAATTGTTAACAATAACGTACGTATGTTCGACCAAGAATGGGGAGATGAACACGCACCAAATATCGATATCAATTCTAGTCATAAAGTGGAAGTGATAAAAGGAGCTAACACCTTAAAATACGGAAGTGATGCTATTGGTGGTTTAATACTTGTGCAACCCAAAAGATATGTGGCGCAAGACAGCCTATTTAGTAGCACTACCCTTTCATTAAATTCTAATGGACGTGGAGGCAATATTAACACTGAACTTATTAAAACCTATAAATCTGGGTTTTACGGTAGATTACAGTCTAGTTATAAACAGTTTGGAGATTTTGAAAGTCCAGATTATATTTTAACCAACAGTGGTATAAGAAACTTTAATGCATCAGCTAGAATTGGCTATAGAACTTTTGAAAAAGGTTTTGACGCCTATTACAGTGTAGTGCATAATGAATTAGCCATTTTAAAAGCCTCTCACATCGGTAATGTTGGAGATTTAGTAGCTGCCATTAACAGTAGAGAACCTCGTGTTATCGAAGACTTTTCATACAGTATCGATGATCCGAGACAAGATATCCTTCACCATTTAGCCAAAATAGAAGCGTATAAACGATTTCAAAATTTAGGAAAATTAACAGTTCAATACGATATGCAAATCAATAGACGAAAAGAATTTGATGTTAGACGAGGACGTTTTGCAGATACACCTGTCGTAGACCTTCGACTTTTCACCAACTCATTACAGTCTAATTTACATATGGACTTTTTGGAAAATTTGAAACTAGACGCTGGTGTGCTATTCCGTTACCAACAAAACGATGCTGTTTCAGGCACTGGAGCGAATCCATTAATTCCTGATTTTGATAAATATGATGCTAGTATGTATCTAATTGGTAACTATAATTTAAATGCAACTTCTGAGTTTAGTGCTGGAACACGTTATGATTTTACGCGTATTGAAGCTGAAAAAAATTATAACCTCACCGACTGGAATGACACCTATAATTATGATGAGCTATTTCCTCAGTTTGAAACTAATGAAATCGATAATTCAGAGATTCTTACACGTCCAGAATTTACATTTCACAACCTTTCTGCTAACTTAGGATATGCTAAACAATTTAAAAACAATACATCATTATTTGTTAATTACGGTTTAGCGACAAGGGTTCCAAATCCTTCAGAGTTATTTAGTGATGGGCTACATCATAGCGCTGCTAGAGTTGAAATAGGATTATTAACCCTAAACAAAGAAGTAGCACATAAAGTTGCCGCGTCTTTTGAAAAAAACAACCATAATTTCGGGTTTTCAATCAGCCCTTATTACAAATATATCAATGATTATATTCAGCTAATTCCTACCGGAATTACAACAACGATAAGAGGGGCATTTCCTGTATGGAAATACAATCAGGTAAATGCGCAAATATTTGGCGTTGATATTGATGTCAATAAAAAAATAACTGAAAAATTTAATTATAAAGGCAATTTGAGTTTGTTGCAAGGAGATAATCTTTCCGAAGATATACCACTTACTCATATGCCTTCAACAAACTTCATAAATTGTATAACATACTATAATGAAACTTTAAATCAATTATCTATTGGTTTAACACATAAAACTGTATTACAACAAAACAATTATCCGGACTATAATTTTTATACATTCGATCCTGTATTACAAGAGGATGTATTTGTAGATATTAGCTCCACTCCACCAGCCTATTCATTATTTAGTTTTAATAGTTCCGTTAATTTTAAAGCATTTAAAACAGGAACATTACTATTAGAATTGAATATCGAAAACTTATTAAATACATCTTATAACGAGTATTTAAATAGACAACGTTATTTTGCTAATGAATTAGGCCGAAATATTAATTTAAAAATAAAAATCAATTATTAACTCAAACGAAATAGAATTATGAAAAACATAAAATCAAAACATTCAATTAAATTATTAGCCCTACTTTTTGTATCAAGTTTAGCATTTGTAGGTTGCTCTAGCGATGATGACGATCACGACGATCACGACCATGAAGAAGAACTGATCACTACAGTTAGATATACTTTAACCAACGGAACAGATGTTGTTACCTTAGAATTTCAGGATTTAGACGGAGAAGGTGGAGCTGACGGCACGTATGATGTTTCTGGTCCATTAACTGCAAATACAACTTATGTTGGTGAAATACAATTATTAAATGAAACTGAAAATCCGGCTGACAATATTACTTTAGAAGTTGAAGACGAAGGTGATGAACACGAGTTTTTCTATACAACATCAATTTCGGACATTACTATTTCTAAAGATGATTTAGATGTTGATGGAAACCCAGTTGGTATAGAAACAACACTCGTTACTGGTGATGCTGGTACTGGTTCTCTTACTGTAGAACTTATCCACGAACCTACAAAACCAAACGACGGAACTTCCGCAAGTGCTGGTGGTAGCACAGATGTTGAAGTTACGTTCTCTATAGAAGTTCAATAAATAGTTTTTTTGTAATACAGTAAAAAAAGCACTCCATGGAGTGCTTTTTTTTATGCTTTATTATTAGTGTGATCTTTCTTAAACACATAGGTATAAAACCACATCATCGTAAAGGTTGGGATCACATCAAAGCCAGGTAAGGCTTCTTCTACTAAGGTTATTATACCTGCGACTTTACCTGCCTTTCCTTTATATAATTTGGTCATTAACCAACCTGAAATTGGTGCCCAAATAATATCCGAAAACTCACCTATTCCTGGAATTATAAAGGATACCAAACCAATAGCATCAAAAAGTAACCCTATTCCTAATTTTTTATATTTATTCATATACTATTTTAATTACCACTAATTTAGAGCAATAATTATTCCAAATACAATCTACTGACATTATTAGACTCTTAAAGCATCGGGTTATTGCAACACCAATTTCTATTTTAACGTTTAATTAAGAGTTTGACTTAATTTCGGAACTTAGTTTTGCAAACGTAACTATGTATCAACCGCTTTAATTTTTTCATTTTCACCCCTTTATAAACGACCAACACTACTATGAGCCTCCGTTCTTTAACACTTATGCTTATTTTTTTAAGCTATACAATTGTTTGCACTGCACAACCGAAAAAATTGTTAACGATTCAACGTACAGCAGAAGCTCCAAAAATAGATGGAATTTTAGATGATGAAGTTTGGAAAAACGCACACATAGCGACAGGATTTGTATCCAGTAGACCCGAAATTGGTAAAATAGCACCAAAATCAGAACGTACTGAAGTAAAAATGACCTACGATGATAATGCTATTTATGTTGCTGCTTACCTCTATGATCATCCTACTAAAATTATGAAACAACTTACGAGTAGAGATAATTTTGGCCAAACCGACTATTTTATTCTTGTATTAAACCCAAATAACGATGCTCAAAACGATACGGCATTTTATGTATTTAGCTCAGGACAACAAGCAGATGCCATACAAAACCCTTCGATAGGTGAAGATTTTGGTTGGAATGGCGTTTGGGACAGTGCTGTGAGCATAAAACACGATGGCTGGATTGTTGAAATGAAAATTCCATACCGTACCTTACGTTTCTCTGACCAAAAAGAACCTACTTGGGGAATTCAATTTCATCGCGAGTTTAGACGATCGAGAGCAAGATTTACTTGGAACCCAATTGATCCCACTCAAGGATATTCCGGATTATACCATGCCGAAGTTAAAGGACTCAAAGATGTAAAACCTCCGGTGAGACTGAACCTCTACCCTTTTACAACAGGTATTGTAAATAATTTTGATGGTGATACAGAAACAGACTTAAAATTTGGAATGGATGTAAAATATGGGCTTACTGATAATTTTACATTAGATGCAACTTTGGTACCTGATTTTAGTCAAGCCGGATTTGATAATATCGTATTAAACTTGGGACCTTTTGAACAAACTTTTTCTGAACAACGTCAATTTTTTACTGAGGGTGTCGATTTATTTTCAAAAGGAGACTTATTCTTTTCAAGGCGTATTGGAAATAGACCTAGTGGAACCGTAGAACTCAATGAAAACGAAGAAATCACTATACCTTCTGAGGTTAAAGTATTAAATGCCATTAAAGTTTCAGGAAGAACAAAGAGTGGTTTGGGTGTTGGTTTCTTTAATGCTATTACCGAAAAAACTACCGCTACTATTACAAATGCTCTTACCAACGAAAAACGTAATGCTATTGTAGAACCTTTTACTAATTACAATATTGTTGTCGTTGACCAACAGTTTAATGGTAATTCGTCTGTAAGTCTTATAAACACTAATGTGCTCAGAGAAGGCTATTTTAGAGATGCTAATGCTACTGCATTAGTTGCTAATATTATTAATAAACGAAACACGTATAGCGTTTCTTCCAACTTGCGTATGAGTAACGTCAATTATCAAAATACAGCAAATGAAACGGGTTATAGCAGCTATTTTAAACTGGCCAAAATTTATGGTAATTTTCGCTATAGTCTAGAACACAGTTTTGCAGATACTAAATTTAATAACAACGACTTAGGACTATTATTGCGAAACAATTATAACTCTTTTAGCTCTGCTGTCTCATATCAAACTTTTGAGCCTAGTGGCAATTTAAATAACTATAGTATTGAAGCGTATTTTAACTACAATAGACTAGTACAACCCAATGTGTTTTCGCAATCAAATTTAGGTGCATCGTATAGGGCTACGACCAGAGATTTAGATGGTTTTGGTTTTAGGCTAGATATAGAACCAGGCGAACAAAATGATTATTTTGAATCGAGAGACGGCAGACCGTTTATCTATGAAAATTATGTGAGTACAGGTGGCTGGTTATCTTCAAATTACAACAGACAATTTGCATTAGATTTTAGCGCCAATATGGGCACATTATTTGAAAACGGTAGAGCGTTATTTACCTATGATATTGAAGCGAAACCTCGTGTAAGACTCAACAACAAATTGTTACTCATATACCAGTTCTATTACGATTTTGCAAATGGTGAACGTGGCTATGCAACTTTGGAAGACAACCAACCACTTTTTGGTGAACGTAACCGACAAATTATAACGAATAGTCTCTCCGCCAACTACGCATTTAATCCTCATAATTCTTTAGCTTTAAGTTTTAGACATTATTGGGATACGGTTACTTATGATGATAATTTATTTACATTATTGGATTCTGGTCGATTAACAACCGATTCCGGATATACAACGGATTCTATTAGTACAAATCCAGATATCAATTTTAGCACGTGGAATTTTGACTTAAGCTACTCATGGCAATTTGCACCAGGAAGCTTTTTAACCGCTTTATATAGAAACCAATTATTTAATTCAGATACTATAACGGAATACAACTATTCAGAAAGCATGGCGAATTTATTTGATCAGCCCATTCAGCATACCCTATCGGTACGCGTTCAATATTTTCTTGATTTTAATAGTATTAAATCTGTTTTCAATTCAAATAAATCTGATTCGTAGTTTTGTAGAATTAGGCATTAAGTATTACTTTCACATCGTATGAGCAAAACTGTTATTTCCGCAAAACAAATTAAGAAAGCCTATAAAGATTTGGAAGTCTTAAAAGGTGTAGATTTAACCATTTTAGAAGGTGAAATTATTTCTATTGTGGGCGCTTCTGGCGCTGGCAAAACAACGCTACTTCAAATTTTAGGCACTTTAGATAAACCCGACTACAAAACTGACACAGAACTGGTTATCAACACGCAGTCCATAAAAAATTTAAATGATAAATCTTTAGCGAAATTTAGAAATAAGAACATTGGTTTTATATTTCAATTCCATCAACTATTACCTGAGTTTACAGCTTTAGAAAACGTATGTATTCCTGCCTTTATACATAACACACCAAAAGCGGAAGCAGAAAAATGTGCTATAGAATTATTGGATTATCTCGGTTTAAAGGATCGTATTCATCACAAACCTAACAGTATGTCTGGTGGCGAGCAGCAACGTGTGGCCGTAGCGAGAGCGCTAATTAATAATCCAAATATTATATTCGCCGATGAACCTTCAGGAAATTTAGATAGCGAATCGGCAGATCAATTGCATAAATTGTTCTTTAAATTAAGAGATGAGTTTAATCAAACCTTTGTTATAGTAACGCATAACCATGATTTGGCTGAGATGGCAGATCGTAAACTTACAATGGTAGATGGTAAGATATTAGGTTAATAATTTTTTTAAAATTGTTTACTAAATGAATCCAGATGATAACGCTGAATTAATAATACAACAGAAATCAATAAGTAAGGCTCTAGCTCTAATTTTTATTCCAATATTTTTAATAATTGTAGGGCTTACCTTAATTCGAAATAATTCATTGAGTTTCCTCGAAAAAAAGTATAGGAGCATTCACAACTCATACTATTCTGGAAAAATCACGAATTTATTTTTAGAAACAAATAGTGGGGCCCAAAGAACTATTAGAATAGATAATACATGGAATAAAGAAATTCCTTTTTTTATTTATAACGAATTAAACATAGGAGATTCACTATTTAAAATAGCAGAATCTGATTTTGAATATTATATTAAAACAGCTAATAATGATACTATTATCTGGGACGTGAATAAATTTTATAGAACTAAATACCTCAACAAACTCAATAAAAAATAAAAGCCTAACGCATCGTCTTCAACATCTTTAGTGTAAAACCTCCCAACAATAAAATGACAACTCCAATGATAGCCCAAAGCCAATAACTATTTTCAAATAGCGGTTGAACTTTAGGATCCAAGCTATGAAGAATAACATCCTCTTTACCCACTTCTAAAGCAATTAACTCTTCCGGTATGTTTGTTTCAAATTTGGCAATATCATAAACTGGTTCTCTGGCTGAAGGATAACCATAAACTAGCATATAAATTGCTGGTTCTGTAAATCGTACGATGAGTTGAAATTGATAACCTTTGGCAGAAACATCAGCAATACGTAATGGCTGGTTATTATCATTATAAATGGTTACCCTTAAGTGTTTTGCAATGGTACTTGGAAACTTAAATAGATTCTGTTCCATTGAGTTTAATGTGCCACTAGTTATCGTTTTATAATGATATTTAAAACCTTTTTCAGTTAATGTACTGTCTCTCCTATATTCTATCTTAAAAGGCCGATAATAATCGAATGTATTGCTCACATTGATATGTAACTGACTAAGAGGCACTGCTTTCTCTAACTCTAAATTAATAACGGTGTTTTTCAGTGTTTTATCATCTGTTGTTTCTAACTTTTTAAGGTTGTAAGTGGTATAATGACCAGCTATAGTTTGGTAATTAGAAAGCTGTGCAGATTCTAATTGTGGAGGTTCATTATCTTTTACAATAAGTCGATAATATTTAAATTTAGAATCTGGAAACTCTAATGTAGTAAATTTAAAATTTGTCGATTGATTTTTAATTGAAAGAATTCTATAATCTTCAAGAATCGTAAACCATTCTTGTTGATTTTGACTTCCTTGCAATTCAATTTTCCAATCAAAATTAGAGCGCTTAAAATCTAATTCTATATGATTAATTAAGGCTTCAGAATTTAATTGAAAAGTAAAATAATGCCCTTTTTCTCCCTTTGTTTTATTTATAATTTTAAAAGGCAAAGCTTTATATTCTATTTTTTCGGATAAGGCTTTTAAAACATAGGGAGCTTCAATAGTATCTGTTTGGGCTGTAATGCCGTAGATTCTAAGATCGGACATTTCCGAATTTAATTTTCCAAATACAGCCTCAGGTATTGTAAGTTGGTGCCAATCGTTAGACACATTTTGCAGAGAACGCTTATAACCATAGTGCTTCATTTGTGCAAAACTCAAGGTCGTAAACCCTACGCATAACCCTATAATTATTTTAGTGATTGACGTCATTTGTAATCTTGTTTTTAAATTTATTATATAAGAATGAAGTGATTAAAAGCAGTACACCCAAGGACACAAACACAATGGTTTTAGATATAGTATTAAGGTGTACAATATCATAGAAAAATAGTTTTATAAGCGTTATACCAAAGAAAATCATTCCACCAATTCTTAAGTATGCCTTGTCTTTCCAAATCCCAAAGGCAATCAACAAAAAGGAATAGACTCCCCAAAGTATGCTTAATCCTAATTTATATTCACTAGAGGATTGTCCAATATCTAACCAATGAATAAGCTCACTACTCAACACCCAAATTAACGATAGATGAAGTAAAATGTCATAAGCGATTTTAAAACTTTTAGTAACCGCTTGGCGCTTAATAAACTTATAACATGTAAATATTGCTAGAGCCAAAAAGATAAATGACACATACCTAATCCATAAATGATATGAAGATTGCGCAAAATACTCTGAACCACTTAGATAACTTTCGCGCAACTCACTTATGGCGTACAACCCTTGTGATAAAAACAAAAGAATTGTTATAACATTAAATATAATCGCTATTTTCTCGAGTAATGTATGTTTAGTAAACCTAATACTAACGTAAGCTAAAATAGCCATAAATACTAATGAGTAATTAAGTAACCAAATAGTTTTAAAATGAATTAAATCAAGGTTATACGTCGTATTTCCATAATCGCCATTAAGATTTGTATGTATAGCAGATAAATGATATTCCTGGTCCCAAAACATGCCTATTTCAAGTCTAAACGCAAAATAAGTACTCAAAATAAAGATTGCTGGAACAACCACCGACCATAATTTGCTCCAAAAAGTATCCGATTGTATCCCTGAAACATAGTTAGCTTTGCGTTGTATCCATAAGATAAAACCAAAAGCTGCGACAAATAACATTGAACTTAAAAATTGAATGTTGAAAATTACAGTAAAAATATCTTCAATATCATAACCATAGAATGAGCTATAAGCATTAGACCAGTCTTCTATTAAACTCAAAAAAGCTAGAATCATAAGCGGATACGATAGTTTTTCGTATATAGCAATACTTTTTGCCCGACCCATCCAAAATAATAAAGCCGCTTCAGTCACCCATAATAAGGTGACCCAATTCCCATTTAATTGCACAGGAATAGTAATTGTAATAAACACCATGACTAAAGCAGATGCTAAATAAAACAATTTTTTATCTCCTAATTTCAGTCTATAGAAAAGTACGCTTACAATAAAATGAATAACCGCATTGCTTAAGGTAAATAACCCTAATAATTGTTCACCAATGTTATCTTCTATTAAAATACTATAACCTAAGCCATAGAAAATAAATGAATTAAGAAGAAGTAAAATAACATCACTAGAATTATAGACCTCTTTTTTAATCAGTTTGTATGCGATAAATGTAATATAGAAGATGAAGAAAAATACCATTAAAAAAGCCAATGCCAAATAGTATTGTTCACTATAATCATAATCAAAAAAGATCCATGATGAAAAAATAAGCCATGTAAATATAAAGGCTGCGTAGTAAAGCGATTTCCAGTATTTTTTAAAGGATATGATTAAGATACCTATATTTATAATTGCGATATAACTAAATAACACTTCCACTTTTCCAGAATCATCGCTTAGCAAAAACGGCACAGCATAGGCTCCTACTAAACCAATGTGCGCAATAACCTGTCTGTTATAATTAATAGCGGCAACAATAGTAAACGTAGTAAAAATCACCATGAGTACAAACGTCACTAATTGCGGTAAAAGAGCGTAAAAGCTATAAGCGAAAAAGGTTATAAAATACAAAATTACAATAGAGCCACTGACTAAAACCGCACTATACGAGTCGTATTTCTTTTTGAGCTTTATTCCAAAACCTAATAAACCAATTGCGGTTAAATAGCCTAGAATGATTCGGGTAGTTGGACTTATTAAATCATTTTCTATAGAATATTTAGCGCCAATTGCCACACCGATAATAAGTATAATAACTCCGATTTTACTTAATATATTTTCTCCGATAAACCTCTCTAAGCTCGACTTGGATTTTGGTTTTTCATTAAAACGAGTCTCACTATTTACTGCAACATAAGCCATCTGATATTCCGTTTCAGAAATGGACTCTAACATTTGTTCTTTAGGCATCTCAGCTGTAACTTCTTGTTCAGACGAAGCTTCAATGGATGGAGAAAGAGGTGGCACATTTAGGTCTTCTTTCTGAGGACGTGCAGTATTGTCTACAGATTCGTTTTTTAACTGATACAATTCTTGTTTCAAACGATCAATTTCCGATGAAAACTCCGCTTGCTTTTTAAACAATAATTCTAACTTCTCAATAAGTTTATCAATAAGCTCTTGATTTGTCGCCATATAGATTGGATTTGGTCATCTTTTTATTAAAAAAGACACAACTAAAATAACGCATTAAATTTTAATCGTGATTATTAGATCTAATGGCTTACTTAGTATAAAGTTTTTTCAAAATATAAAATGAAATATACTGTTATCGCTAACTTGCAATTTACTTGAAAAAATTATTAGAAACATGTGATAATTTCTGTAAAATAAATCTAACCATAATCTCTTAAAAATCTTACAAAACCATTAAATTTGTGTAGCTATAAATACAGTATTATGAATTACCGAATAGAAAAAGACACTATGGGCGAGGTTAAAGTACCTGCCGACAAACTTTGGGGAGCTCAAACCGAGCGTTCTCGTAATAATTTTAAAATTGGAGCTCCGGCTTCGATGCCTCTAGAAATCGTACACGGTTTTGCATATTTAAAAAAAGCAGCTGCCTATACCAACTGTGAATTAAATGTATTATCTAAAGAAAAGCGCGATTTAATAGCACAAGTTTGTGATGAAATACTCGCTGGTAAACATAACGATCAGTTCCCTTTAGTTATATGGCAAACAGGTTCTGGTACTCAAAGTAACATGAATGTTAACGAAGTGGTAGCCAACAGAGCGCATCAAATTGCAGGACATGTTATTGGTGAAGGCGAAAAAACGATTCAACCAAATGATGACGTTAATAAATCACAGTCTTCTAACGATACTTTTCCTACAGGAATGCATATTGCTGTGTATAAAAAAGTTGTAGAGACTACCATCCCAGGAGTAGTACAATTACGAAATACATTGCACAAAAAAGCACAGGAATTTAAAAATGTTGTAAAAATTGGTCGTACGCACTTAATGGACGCAACTCCCTTAACCTTAGGACAAGAATTTTCTGGATATGTATCGCAATTAGACCACGGTTTAAAAGCTTTAGAAGCAACTTTAGCACACCTTAGCGAATTAGCTTTAGGTGGTACAGCAGTAGGAACAGGACTAAATACACCTGAAGGTTATGATGTTTTAGTGGCTAAGTATATTGCTGATTTTACAGGTTTACCATTTGTAACTGCTGAAAATAAATTTGAAGCTTTAGCGGCACATGATGCTATTGTTGAAACCCATGGAGCTTTAAAATTATTAGCCGTATCCTTAAACAAAATAGCGAACGACATTAGAATGATGGCGTCTGGACCGCGTTCTGGTATTGGCGAAATCATAATTCCTGCAAATGAACCAGGCAGTTCTATTATGCCAGGAAAAGTAAACCCAACACAGTGTGAAGCCTTAACTATGGTTTGTGCACAAGTAATGGGCAATGATGTGGCAATATCTGTTGGTGGCACACAAGGTCATTACGAACTTAACGTATTTAAACCAATGATGGCTGCTAATATTTTACAATCTGCACAATTACTTGGAGATGCATGTGTTAGTTTTGAAGAACACTGTGCTAATGGTATAGAACCAAACCACCAAGTGATAAAAGAATTGCTTAACAACTCATTAATGTTGGTTACGGCTTTAAACACAAAAATAGGGTATTATAAAGCTGCTGAAATTGCTAATACTGCTCATAAAAATGGCACTACGTTAAAAGAGGAAGCTGTAAACTTAGGCTATGTTTCTCCTGAAGATTATGACGAATGGGTAAAACCAGAAAATATGGTAGGAAGCTTAAAATAGCAATAAAACGATTAGGTAAATCCACGAAAAGGGACAGCTAATAATAAATTATTATATTCGTATAGATAAATCAAGGAATATTATGGAAAAAAAATTACTCGTATTTTTTATTGTTGCCTTTATATGCAACTTTAATTACGCCCAAGATTGGGTACTCAATAATGTTGATCCTGATACAGGTGATGAGGCCTATGAAATTGCTTCTGGAGATATTGATGGTGATGGAGATATGGATATCGTTATGGCAACTTATGATTATAATGGCGGGACTCCAAACCAAGATTATATAAAATGTTACCTCAATGATGGTGATGGAAATTTTCCCATTACGATTACCGTATCTTCTACTATTCATTGGGTCGATGGCTTAATATTAGCAGACGTTAATGAAGATGGCGCAGAAGATATTGTAGCCACCTCTGCGAACCAAAATAAATTAGTATACTATCTCAGTTCTACAAGTATGGATGCTTCTTACACCTATACGGAAGTCGCTGTAGATGATGCTCTTATCGGTCCAGGTCAGGTTGTTGCTGGCGATATTAATGGAGATACTCACGTTGATTTAGTATCAGTATCTTACGATACAAACCGTACACCGTGGTATTCTGGCGATGGATTAGGGAATTTTACAGCAGAAGATGATATAGAAAACGCAACCTCTAATGGTCCTTACTATGTTGATCTTGGTGATTTTGATGCTGACGGAGACTTAGATGTGTTAGTCGGCTATTATAATACAGGTTCTATCGAAATATTTTATAATCAGTATGATGATACTGATCCTGACCCTGCCTCTACTGTATCATGGGTTCAAGATACTGAAACTGTAGATTCTGGAAATCCATATTTATTTGTCATTGCATTTGCTGATGTTAACAATGATGGCACACTAGATGTGGTAAAGTTAGATAACTCTTCAGGTGAAGTTGAATGGTTTAGTAAAATTAAAAACGGAGCATCAACGGCTTATACTATTTCAGACGAAAACATTATTTCTAGACCAGGTGCCTTTGAAGTTGTCGATATTGATGAAGATGGATTAAACGATTTTATTCTTACGGATAGTGGTGCTAGTGATGATGCTATTATTTGGTTTAAAGGCGCAAGTAATGCTGCTCCAAGTGCAACACCACAACTTATTATTAATAACAATTATCAAATGTTTGATATTACAACGGCCGATTTTGATGGTGATTCGGATATAGACATTGGAACTATAGGTAATTTTAGTGATACCGTAGATTGGATAGAAAATATTCTCAATGGATTAACTATTGATAATTCTGAATTAAATTCAATTAGCATCTACCCTAACCCAACTAAAGATGTCTTAACTTTTGAAGGTTTTAACACCGAAATTACGGTTTCTGTTTTTGATATGTTAGGCAAACAAGTGCTTAGTCAAGCATTACAAAATGGAGAAAAACTTAATGTTTCACAATTAGAACGCGGCGTGTATACTTTGAAGGTGAACAGTGCGTTGACCACAAAATTTATAAAAGAATAATCGTAATATTCTTTAAAAAGTTAAAAACGCTAGTATATTTTTATACTAGCGTTTTTTTATGTTCAAAAAAATAATAATCTTTACAAAAAACACCAACATATGTCTCTACTCATTACCAACATTAAGCAACTCATCCAGGTTCATGAATACAATACTACAATCGTTAAGGGCAGCGACATGAAAAATCTACCAATCATAGAAAATGCCTACCTCTATATAGAGAATGATACTATTATTGAATTTGGAGACATGAAGGATTGTGAAGGCTTTGATGCTGAAACTACCATTGATGCTTCTGGTAAATTGGTTTTACCGTCGTGGTGTGACTCACACACACATATCGTTTATGCTGGTGACCGTACCTCAGAATTTGTAGACCGTATTAATGGATTATCGTATGCCGATATTGCAAATAAAGGAGGTGGCATTTTAAACTCCGCAAAAAAACTTCAAGATACTTCAGAAGATGTATTATTTGAACAATCCTTAAAGCGATTAAATGAACTAATTGCCATGGGAACCGGAGCTGTAGAAATAAAAACCGGTTATGGTCTAACTGTGGAAGCCGAATTAAAAATGCTTCGGGTCATAAAACGATTAAAGCAAGAAAGTTTAGCCGTAATTATTCCTACTTTATTAGCTGCTCATGCTATTCCTGAAGCTTATAAAAATAATAAACAAGACTACATTCATTATATCACAGAAGAGCTAATACCGAAAGCTGCTGAATTAAATATCACAAATTATATTGATGTATTCTGTGAAGATGGCTATTTTGATATAATTGATACAGATGCTATTTTAAAAGCAGGCAAAACCTACAATTTACAACCTAAAATTCATGTTAATCAATTTAATATTTTGGGAGGCATTGCATTAGGCGTAAAACACAATGCATTATCTGTAGATCATTTGGAAGAACTGAATGACGATGATATAAAGGCATTAAAAGGAAGTGGTACCATGCCTGTAGCATTACCGGGTTGTTCTTATTTTTTGAGTATTCCGTATACTCAAGGACGTAAAATTATTGATTCAGGTTTACCTTTAGCTATTGCTACAGATTATAATCCTGGCTCTGCACCAAGTGGAAATATGAATTTTGTGGTTGGTGCTGCTTGTGTAAAATTAAAACTAACACCTGAAGAAGCTATAAATGCAGCCACTATAAATGGCGCTTATGCCATGGGAATAAGTAATATGTACGGAAGCATTACTCGTGGTAAAAAAGCGAACCTCATTATTACAAAACCTATGAATCATTATAGTGAAATCCCTTATGCTTTTGCGCATAATCCTATTGATCAAGTCATTATCAATGGTCAGTTATTGTAACAAAAAAAAAATCCAGAAGCGAACTTCTGGATTTTTTTTTATCAATTAATTAATATATCCCATTTACTTTAATGTAAATTCTGAAGAAGATATTAAGGCTTTATCGCTAAATACATTTATTTTATAACGCCCTTCTTCAAATTTAGAATCTTGTAATTCGTTAATATATTCACATATATTTAAATTTCTATTTTCGTAGTTAAACCTACTAATTAAACTGTAATTAAGAACCTCATCCTCAAACTCAATCTGCTCGTTAGAACCCAATACATTATTCTTAGGGTCTATCACTTGCACATACAATTCTTTATCACCAGCTTCAGCTAGCATATTTTTAGCTACTGTAAAACACACTTTAATTTTATCACTACGTCTTGCACGTTCTGTAGGGATTTGCTTACCGCTGTTTCTTTCAATGACACCCATACCAACTAATCCAACGGTTTGTAATGCTGCAGCATCTTCAACTACAGTGGCTAATTGTGTATTTTGTACTAATAATGAATCTGTAAACATTGTACGTTCGGCTAACTGCACCTGTGTGCTATCTAAAGAAGATGCTAAATACTGATTTTCCCCTTTTAAACGATCATTTTCAGTTAATAAAACATCCATTTCTTCTTGTAGAGCGAGATACTTCTTTTTGTAGTTCCATAAGCTACCAACGCTATTTTGAGATATTTTTAAAGAGTCCATTAAACCTTGAATACGCTCTCTTGCCGCAATTAAATCCTGATTTTTTAATTCACTTTCTGCAATCGCTTCGTCATAATCTTTGGCCATGTTGCTAAGATCATTCATTACCTGCTTTTTCTCGTTCATTAATGTTTTTTCATTCTCTTGCTTTTCACTATAAAGCTTAGAGGTGTAGAACGCAGTTACTAAAAATAATACTAATAATATCCCTAATCCTACTTTTAATCCTGTACTTGATTTTTGTGTACCTTCCATAAGTTATTCGGTTTTAAGTCTTGTTAATTATTGTTTGTTTTTATTGTTAACTTGAGGTGAATGTAATTAAATAAAACTGTACATTTAATTTATTATTTCAATTTTTTATCCAAATGGAACATCTTATATTATTTACAGAAAAAGAAAAACAACTGCTTTTAAAGAAACGTAAAGGTGAAACAAAATTTGGAGAACATGTTCGGGTAATTCCTAACCTCACTAACATATACGATGATATTGTTAATTTAGACGTTGATTATGTTGTTTTTGGCATTAAAGAAGACATCGGAGTTACTGCAAACCACGGAAAAACAGGAACTTATAAGGCTTGGGATGCGACTCTAAAAGTTTTGTTAAATATACAGAGTAATATTTTTACATCTGCAAAACGGGTTTTAATTTTAGGTCATTTAGATTATACCGATGAACGCCATACTATAGCTGATTTAGACCTCTCTAAAAAGAAATCAATATCTAAAGCTAGACAACTTGTGAGCTCTATAGATAAAGACGTGACCTATACGGTATCCTCTATTGTTAAAGCCGGAAAGATACCTGTTATTATTGGAGGTGGTCACAACAATGCTTACGGTAATATTAAAGGTAGTGCCTTAGCAAAGAATCACAGAATTAATGTGGTGAATTTTGATGCACATTCAGATTTTAGAGCCGAAGAAGGTAGACATAGTGGCAACGGGTTTAGCTATGCGTTTGCCGAAGGATTTTTAAAGTACTACTTTATTTTCGGTTTGCACGAAAACTATACCTCTGAGACCTTATTAAAAACAATGAAAAAAGTAAAAACCTTAAAATACAATACCTACGAGGACATGGAAGTTAGAAAGGAATTGAATTTTAGTTCCGAAATAAAATATGCTTTAGATTATGTGTCTGAAAGGCCATTTGGTATTGAAATAGATTGTGATGCTATTAGAAATATTGAAAGTAGTGCCATGACACCAAGCGGCTTTAGTGTTAACAAGGCGCGACAATTTGTTCATGGGTTTGGGAAGCACAAAAACGCAACATATCTTCATATTTGTGAAGCTGCTCCTACTGCAAATACAGCATCTCAAATTGGGAAACTTATTACCTATTTAATCACCGATTTTATTCGTGCTCATAAATTTTAGGCTTCTCAATCCGCTTTATATTATTCTCACTTGCTTTTGACTCAAATAAAAAATCCTATTCAAATTATTGAATAGGATTTTTAAATCGTCAAGTACATGCAGGATTTCATTTTATGAAAATATATAAAAATCTATAACCCTAACCTTATAGTTAATCCTGCATTTGTACTTGATTTTCTACAATATCTTTAATAGGAACGACAAGCTTCCCATCTGCATTAATTAAAATCACTGAAATACTTTTTACTTCCTCAATGCTATAGATTTTATCATTGAAAATAATTTTTTGTCCAACCTCAAAAGTTTTTCGTGCGTAAAAGGTATTTAATAATTTAGCGACAACTTCTCTGGCTCCCAAACCAAATGCAATAGAAAATGCTAACAAGAAACCAGCAATAATCATATTAATATTATTGGTAATGATTTCTGTATTAATACCTGCTTGGTTTAACGCTGTTATAGAAATAAAAGTAAGCAGTAAAAAGAATACAATTTGGCTAATCATTTTTCCTCCAGATAAATCCATAGATTCAAATACTTTTTTCAACCCGTTCTTTACAAAATTGGCAAAAATTAAACCTATGATAAAAATGATTAAGGCGGCAATTAATTGTGGTATATATGCTAGTAATGAGCTAATTTGATTAGAAATAATCTCTAATCCCATAATATCAGACGCCGTTACTAAGAGCACAATATACATGATCCATTTTACCGCACCAGAAACAATCTTAACCGTATCGAAGTTGAGCTTTTTATCTTCAATAATTTCAATTTCATTTAACTTATCATCTAATTTATTAGCCTTTGCTAACTTTAAAACTTTTTTAATAAGTTTAATAATTATCTTGGTCACAATCCAACCAATAATCAATACAATTAATGCCCCAACAATATTTGGAAAAATTTTAGTAATCTCTAACCACATTGTGGTTAATGATTGCATGGCAATATCTTTAAATTCTGTTATTTTATCCATACCTCTCTTTTATTGCATTAGAATTTATTATTTATTTTCTTTTTTTCTTTTACTCGTTACGCTATCAATGATATGACCAATATTATACGAAAACAATTCAGCCAGTTCCATAAAGAGTTTGGCTATAGCAATATCATGCATAACTTTCTCCTTTAATTCCGCAGGAACTTCCTTTAAAGGTTTATCTATTTGCTTAAATGGATTCTCCATCTTTCGTATAGTTTGTGTACTTCTGTACAAGTTTATCTTTTGCTCTTTTTAATCGCATTTTAACTGCGCTTTCTCCAATATCTAAAGCTTCAGCTAATTCTTTAATTGATAAATTATCTTGATATTTTAATAATAAAATCATCTTCTCTTCTGGGGAGATGAGATCCATAACCTTCTTAAGATATTCTACTCTCATGTTTTCAAACTCGTAAGTAGAATCGATATCCTCACCTATGTTCTCTATATCCACAACTTCAGAGCTAATAGATTTTTTTTCAAATTTCTTAGCCGTATTACGAGTCAAGTAATTTACACAATGGTTATAAGTAAATGCATATAACCAAGTGGAGAATTTAGATTTACCCTTAAAACTAGCTAATTTTACAAACACCCTTAAAAACACATCTTGAGTAAGATCTTTGGCTTCATCAACACCATTAGCAAAGCCATAGCATTTATTATATACCATGTTCGCAAATCTATCATACAGTACCTCAAACAACATAGTGTCATTAGTTTTTACGATAGCTTCTACGAGCTCTTCATCGGTTAGGCTATGAATAGCGTCTTTTGTCAAGGGATTTTTTGGTCGGTATTAAATTGGTTACTAGTTTTAAGACACCCAATCTTGAAATTGGTCACATAAAATTTAAAAAAATTATTTATTTAAATGATTTTCTATATCTCCTAAATGGTGTTGTAAGGCTTTGGCCGATATTTGTATTTCCCAAATTAAAAATAATAGCGACAGGATAAGAAGTAAAAGTCCTAATCCAAACGCCCACACTGCCACAATATGGTAGTCTATATAAATTAAAAACATTGTTATAACGCAAAATAACAAACTACTTATTCCTGCAATTTGCATATATCTGGTTAGCCTAATTCTTAATTTTAAATTTTTAATTTGTCTAAGGACAGCGGCATCTTGGTGCTTTAAATATTGATCACTAAGATTCCGAATTATGGCAGCATAGGCCAAAAATCGATTGGTATAGGCAAGCATAATTAAAGATATTGCCGAGAACAAAAGCGCTGGTGTAGTAAGAGTTAGTTCTTCCATAATCTATTTTTACAAAATTACAGAAATAAAACAGTAGATAATAAAAAAGCGAACTTTATAAAGTTCGCTTATGAGGTATCGTCTTTAAAAAAATGCTATTCCTTCCTTTCTGCAAGTAAGCACCATCGTAATAACAAGATGCCGATTCTAGCAATTACAAAAGAAAACAGCCCAAAAGTGGCTGTTAATAAAGAAACTTTAAGTCCACCCGCAAAAACAGACGGATCCGGATTTCCCATGGCTTCTACCGAATCAAATGCAGTGATTAAACCAATTACAGATCCTAAAAACCCTAAAACTAAACCTAATAAACTAGCGTCTACAGTGAGTCTTAGCATTTTTTCGGATTGTGATATGTTTTTTTTAAGGCTGATGAAACCTTTTATAAGAAAAAATACAGATAATAGAAGGCAAACTAAGATGAGAGACATAAAAAAAGGGCCTCCTTCATTAAAACGATCTGCAAATTGATTTGAAGTCATTAAAACATTAGACAATACTAATTCGTTCATAATTGATGATATTAAGTTAAACATACTTCAAACTTAAAATATAAGAGGCTTTAAAAATTATAATTGCGACGAACAACCAATTTAGCATCCGTTTAAACCAAATGCTAAAACCATTGTTAATATGGTCGTTCGTCTACAAACTGCTAATCCAGCTAAAAAATATAGTATTATTGTAAGGATTATTATAGAACATGCTTAACAAAAAATTCATATTAAAAAAAATTAGTCAAGGTCTGCTCCATATTTTATTTTGGTGTGCTGTACTCCTATTCTATACCTATTTTTTTGGAGTTGGAAGCCATAACTTTAATGATACTTTAGTGTATTCACTTTTTTTAATGCCCATAACAATTGCCTTAACCTATGTTTCTATTTACAAATTAATTCCTGATTACCTCATTACTAAACGCTACTTACGCTTTATTGTTTATAGCCTATACACCCTTATCATATCTACCTATTTAGTAATGGTTTCAATCTTCTTTAGTTTAATATATCTATCAGACTTTCAATATACTCATATGAATCCTATTACAAGAAACATTCTTTTTGTAATGACAGGTATTTTTCTCGTTACGTTTATTGTAAGTGCTTTTAGGTTGATGAAACTTAACATTATTGCTTCAAAGAAAACAAAAACTCTAGAAACAAAAATTCTTGAAACACAACTAAAATTAAAAGAGCAAGAATTGAAGTATCTTAAGATGCAGATTCATCCGCACTTTTTATTCAACACCTTAAATATGTTGTATGGTTTTGCTTTAAAAAAAGCAGACGAAACGCCAGAAATGATTTTAAAATTATCAAACTTACTAGATTACCTATTGTATCAGGTAGATAAACCACTGGTAAGTTTACAAAATGAAATTCATCATATTGAAGACTATATCACATTAGAGCAAATGCGTTTTAGCGATACTATTAATGTACAACTAACAAAAAGTATTAGTTCTGAATGCATAGAAATTGCACCAATGCTATTAATTCCTTTTGTAGAAAACAGTTTTAAACACGGAAGAATTTTAAATGGTAGCTTAACGATTACAATTCATATTGAAGCTAATACAAATAACATTCATTTTAAAATTAAAAACAGTTCTGTTAAAGATTATTCAAACTCTGCAAACGGCATTGGATTAGATAATATTAGAAAGCGATTAGAACTCGTATATCCAAATAAGCATCACCTTACCATCAATCAAAACGAAACCGATTATACAGTAGTCTTGTCAATAACTCCTCAATCTAAACTAAACCATGTCTAAGCTTATTTCTTGTATAATCGTTGACGATGAAGCTATAGCTAGAGAAATCATCACTTCTCACTTATCTAAAATTGAAAACATCAAAATTATATCGCAATGTAAAAATGCCATTGAAGCCTTCAATTTTATTAGTAATCATAATGTTGATTTAATCTTTTTAGATATTAATATGCCAGATATTTCTGGTATGGCCTTCGCTAAATCCATAAACAAAAACATCAAAATTATTTTTACCACAGCTTACAGAGATTATGCCGTTGAAGGTTTTGATCTACAAGCTGTCGATTACCTATTAAAACCCATTGCTTTTGAGCGTTTGCTAAAAGCCGTGAACCGTTATTTTGAAGTGGCTTCTACTAAAAATGAAAGTATATCCAAACCTTCAGAATTCAACGATTTCATTTTTGTACGTTCTAACCGTAAAATGCTTAAAGTAGAATTTGACGCTATTTTTTATATCGAAAGTTATAGCGATTATATTAAAATTCACCTCTTAGATCAAACAATTGTGACACGAGAAACCATCACTTCGATTGAAGCTAAACTACCAACATCTCGTTTTATAAGAATCCACAGATCGTATATAATTGCTTTAGAACACATACAGTCTTTTACAAATGAATATGTTACAGTTAATCGGAAAGCACTTTCCATTAGTCGAAGTTATAAGAAAGAAGTTTTGAAACGTCTAGAAAATTTTTAACTTTAAGAAAATAAAGGCCCTAATCTTAACGTTACAAAGTCACTGCTTTTGTATTGAAGAACGCTACATGAACGACTACCTACATAACACCATTCCGAATTTAAAACCTTTTAATTACGAACATCACCACGATGCCCTTTTTATAAATAAGCCTTGGGTTTTAGTCAATGGCATATCTAAAAAGAAATCTGTGTATACGTTTAAGGAAGATAATATTCTTGAGATTTCTAGAAAAAATAATGTAATTACCACATCTTGGAGTATTAATATTCAAAATGTTTTATCTATTGAAACCGAAGATGGTAAAATAACGGTAAGCGCATTTTTTAAGGATGATGATATACTGGTGTTAAACAATCAAAGCAAGGAGGAATTTGCAATGTACATCAATGCTACCAACTATGAAGACGATATTAATTCTGTAGAAGATATTCAGGCTTTCTTAAAGGATAAATACAAAAAGAAAGTGAGCACTATTATCTATGATCATGAATTCTACTATATTGAAAAATCCGAAGAATTTGGTCCGTTTAAAGTTGAAGTTTTAGCTGAAAAAGTAAATTCTGGTGAGATTAGCGCTTTTTGCTTTGTAAGAGATGTTAATGAGCACGATTATAGCAATCGTATGCGGATTGAAGATTTACTACACGAATTATAATACTTGTTTTTTATACAAATCATATTTGGCGAGTTCTATTTCTACAATGGCTTCCGAATGTTCCTGAGTGTCTTTTTTAAATCACAAATAGAAAATAAAAGAATGCCTTTTTCATTAGAACATAATTAGAACAAAAAAGCGAACTCAATAAGTTCGCTTTTTAAAACTATATGTTTTACGATTGTAACCCAGGAATTACGACCATTTCATCAACATCTTTATCATAATCGACACCTTCAACATCGAAACCAAATAGGTTGAAAAAATCTATTTTATAACCTTCTAAATCACCAATAGTTGGTAATGTTTCTGTGGTAGCCTCTTGCCATAGCTCTAACACTTTTGCTTGTACATCGTCTCGCATTTCCCAATCATCAACACGGATTCTACCTTGCTCATCTAATTGCAAATCTTCAGCATATAAGCGTTCGTTAAATAAACGTTCTATTTGCTCTATACAACCTTCATGAATTCCTTTTTCTTTCATTACTTTATATAGCAAAGAAATATATAACGGAATTACAGGAATTGCAGAACTTGCCTGCGTTACTAAAGCTTTATTTACTGACACATAACCTTTTCCGTTAATGTCTTTTAAGGATTCTGTAATTTTAAACGCCGTTGCCTCTAAATCGTCTTTAGCCCTACCAATGGTTCCTTTTCTATATACAGCTTCAGTTAACGAAGGGCCAATATAAGAATAAGCTACTGTTTTAAAATCTTTAGATAGAACGTTTTCCGACCTCAAAAGATCAATCCACATTTGCCAATCTTCACCTCCCATTACAGCAATAGTATTATCTATATCATCTCCAGAACATGGTTCAATTGAAATTTCTTTAACCTCACCTGTATGAAAATCTACCGTATTATTAGTAAAGGTATCACCAATCGGTTTTAAAACGGACTTGTAGCGCTTTCCTGTATTAGGGTGTGTTCTTACTGGAGAAGCCAAACTGTATACCAGCATATCAATCTCTCCTAAGTCTTCTTTAATCAACTTTAAAGTTTGATCCTTAATTTCATTTGAAAACGCATCTCCATTTATACTTTTGGCATATAAGCCATCTTTATGTGCCTGAGTTTCAAATGCAGCACTATTGTACCAACCTGGTGACGCCGGACGACCTTCTTTGGGTGGTTTTTCAAAAAACACACCAATGGTTGAGGCGTTAGAGCCATAAGCACTTGTAATTCTAGATGCCAAGCCAAAGCCTGTAGACGCACCTATGACTAAGACCTTTTTAGGACCATTAGTGGTCGGTTTTGATTTTATATACTCAATTTGCTTTAATACATTTTGTTCACAGCCTTTTGGGTGTGCTGTTAAACATATAAAGCCTCTCGTTTTTGGTTCTATTATCATTTGTTATGTTCTAAACGTGTAACGCTCTATCATCTGTGGCAGCTAAAGCGGCTTCTTTTACAGCTTCTGCAAATGTTGGGTGGGCATGAGACATGCGCGAAATATCTTCAGCAGATGCTCTAAATTCCATAGCAGTTACAGCCTCGGCAATTAAATCGGCACAGCGTGCACCTATCATATGTACTCCTAAAACTTCATCGGTTGCCTTATCGGCTAAGATTTTTACAAAACCATCTGTATCACCACTTGCTCTAGCTCTACCTAAGGCTCTAAATGGAAATTGCCCCACTTTATAAGCCGTACCTGCTTCTTTTAATTCTTCTTCCGTTTTACCAACCGCAGCAACTTCTGGCCATGTGTACACTACACCTGGAATTAAGTTGTAATCAATATGTGGTTTTTGTCCTGCTAAAGTTTCAGCAACAAATACTCCTTCTTCTTCTGCCTTATGCGCTAACATTGCTCCTTTTACTACATCACCTATCGCATAAATATTAGAGACATTAGTTTGTAAGTGTTCATTCACTTCCACTTGTCCTCTATCTGTCATTTTTACACCTGCAGCATCAAGGTTTAATCCGTCTGTATAAGGACGACGCCCTACAGAAACAAGACAATAGTCCCCTTTAAACTCTACTACTTCGCCTTTCTTGTTTTCTGCTTTTACAATTACCTCATCTCCATTGCGCTCTACCGATTGCACTTTGTGAGATAACATCATCTTACATTTCGCTTTCTTAAAGACTTTATTTAGCTCTTTAGATAAGCCTGCATCCATGGTTGGTAAGATTCGATCCATATATTCGATAACCGTAACCTCAGCACCTAAACGACGATACACTTGTCCTAACTCTAAACCAATGACTCCACCTCCAATGATAATCATGTGTTTTGGAATTTCTTTTAGTTTTAATGCTTCCGTAGAGGTTATAATACGTTCTTTATCTAAAGTAATAAATGGTAATGTAGAAGGTTTAGAACCTGTAGCAATGATAATATTTTTAGCTTCAATTTCTTGAGCATCTTTACCATCAATTGTTATATGAGTTGCATCTTTAAAAGACCCAAGTCCTTCAAAAACATCGATGTTATTCTTTTTCATTAAGAAATCAACACCACCCGTAGTTTGGTCTACAACAGCTTGCTTACGAGCAATCATTTTTTCTAAATTCACTTTGATATCTCCAGGGATTTCAATGCCGTGATCTTCAAAATGTTTAGTGGCTTCTTCGTAATGATGTGAAGAACTTAATAAAGCTTTACTTGGAATACAACCTACATTTAAGCACGTTCCTCCAAGTGTAGCATATTTTTCAATAATGGCTGTTTTCATGCCTAATTGTGCACAACGGATTGCTGCTACATAACCTCCAGGTCCAGAACCAATTATTGCTACATCGTATGATTTCATAAAGAATAGTATTTATCTGATTAAATATAATGCCAACAAAAGTACAATTTTGATTAATGATTTGCGAATTTTAAACTCATTATTGAAATCTATAATGTATTGCTTTTATTCTCGGTCTTGTAAGTTCCTTTATAAGTTAAGAATCTTACCGAATTTACATATTAAGAACACCGTTTTTGTAGAAGTTGATGTTGCATAAAATAGTCCAAACTTTAGATTATTTTAAATAATAGAAAGAATGGACGTATTTCCCCTTGATTTATAGCATAACAAAGTTGCAGATTTTTATAGTACCGAACAATACTCAATTTAAGTATTCTTACACCTAAAGCCAGTGTTGATTCATTTTTAACATCCCAACTAATTCACCAGTTGATGAGATATTGAGCTTTCTTAAAATATTTCTGCGGTGTGTGTCTACCGTATGAGAACTAATACTTAGTGTTCTCGAGATTTCTTTACTAGATTTATTTAAAACCAGTAACCTAATCACATCGCGTTCTCGATTACTAATACCATCATTCAATAATTTTTGAGAGAAATTACTAAAGAATAAGGTTTCGTATTCGTTGTTGGTGTTTAATAATTTTGCTGAGGCCGTAATATCCATTTTAATATTGGGATCTAAAACCGTGTAATGCGCTAATCCGATGATTGGTTTGCTCTCTGAGTCAAAGACTAGAGGTGTTGTATTTTGAATGATATTAACATAGACTTCATCGCTATTTCGCATTCTAAAATTCCAAGTGTAATTAGCATCTTTTCGTTTGTTTTTAGGAATTTCCGCTAGTGTAAATTCCATTAAACTATTTAATGCATTTAACCAAGCATCAACATCGTCTGGGTGAATTCTGCTCCACAAAGATCGCATTCCATGTACTTTTAGCTCATTAGCATCTAATCCTAAGCATGAGGTGTAGTTTTTACTAATGTATTCAAAGGTTAAATCTTGCGTATTAGTTACACAAAAAAACGTAGAACTGTATGGCAAGTATTCATCGAGCTCTATAATTTTTTTAATATGCTCTTTTAGAAATGGTTTGTCGTAAGATTTAAAAATAAACTTATATAAGTCCTTGATCTCGGTGTATTTCATAGCTTAAATTTAGAAAAATTATAGAAACAGCATCTCTATTCTTTTAACAAATTTAATTCTAAACCCAATTCAAAACACCTAACTTCCAGATTTTAAGCACTTTTGCCTTAAAACCTTATACCATTTGTATGTTACAATTTCGTCAATAACTATGACAGAATCACTATTTTACACTGAAATGGCCGTCGTATATTTTACTTCATTAATCATAAACATACTGTGTGTACTGCCAATATGATTGATTTTTGTTAATTTTTCAACCATAAATTCTCTGAAGGCTTTCATGTCTTTTACCAATACTTTGAGTAAGTAATCGTAATCACCACTAAGATGATAACATTCTAACACTTCATGGAGTTGTTTTACTTCACGCTCAAACCGTACGACATAATCTTGCGAATGTTGCACCAATTTTACATGACAAAACGCCACAAAATCCTTCTCTACTTTGCTTTTATCCACAAGTGCAACATACTGTTTTATAAGGCCGCTTTTTTCTAACTTTTTAATACGTTCATACACTGCGGTCACAGATAAATTAAGTTGATGCGATAGCGCTTTATTGGTTTGCTTACTATCTGTTTGTAATAATTTAAGGAGTTCGCGGTCTATGGCATCAAACATCATACTTATATTTTTTCGTGATTAGTTATAAAATAACCAAATTTAAAGATTATAAAACTACCATAATCAATTTATATAGTTAAAAATTCCATATATATTAAAGTATATTGATTAATTATCTAAATATAGCGACTTTTGAATATCTTAATCTTTAAATAAAACTATTATGGCATTTAAACCAGCAAATCATATTCAAGATTTACAGTACTTTGGTGAATTCGGAGGTGTGAATCCATCCATCTCAGATTCCTCTACCTATACTTTTTTATCCGCAAAAACCATGTTCGACACCTTTGAAGGTAACGCAGATGGTTGTTATTTATATTCGCGTCATTCGTCACCTTCTAATTTATATTTAGGAGAAGCCTTAGCTGCTATGGAAGGTACGGAAACCGCTACAGTAACTGCTTCTGGCATGGGAGCCATTACACCTGTAATTTTACAACATTGCAATGCTGGCGACCATGTAGTGAGCAGCCGCACCATCTATGGTGGTACTTACGCATTTTTAAAAAACTTTACTCCTCGGTTAGGTATTAACACTTCCTTTGTAAACATTACAAAGCTCGAAAGCGTTGAAGCCGCCATTACACCAAACACCAAAATATTGTTCTGTGAATCTGTGAGCAACCCTTTATTAGAAGTCGCTGATATTAAGTGTTTAGCTGCCATTGCAAAAAAACATGACCTAAAACTGGTGGTCGATAACACCTTTTCTCCCTTATCGATATCTCCAACTACGTTAGGTGCTGATATTGTAATTCACAGTCTTACTAAGTTTATTAATGGCTCTTCGGACACCGTTGGCGGAGTGGTTTGTGGTTCTCAAGAGCTCATCGATGACCTTAGAAATGTGAATAGCGGAGCTGCCATGTTATTAGGTGCTACAATGGATAGTATGCGTTCAGCTTCTGTATTAAAAAATTTGAGAACACTGCATATTAGAATGATGCAACACAGCTACAACGCCAACTATTTAGCTGAAAAATTTGAGAATGACGGTTTAAAAACGGTTTATCCTGGCTTAGCTTCTCACCCATCACATCAATTGTTTACTTCTATGATGAATAACAAATACGGTTATGGTGGCATGTTAACTATTGATGTCGGTTCTTTAAACAAAGCCAATGCTTTAATGGAATTAATGCAAGAACGCAACTTAGGCTATTTGGCAGTAAGTTTAGGTTTTTACAAAACCCTATTTAGTGCACCAGGAAGCTCTACTTCTTCTGAAATCCCAGAAGAAGAACAAGAAGCCATGGGATTAAGCGATGGATTAATTCGGTTTTCTATTGGTTTAGATGCCGATATTGAACGTACTTATAAAATGATGAATTCTTGCATGAAAGAATTGGGGATTCTTTAAGCTAAAAAAATAACTTTACTTAATTAAGGGTGAGATTCTTAAAGCACTTTAGGCATCTTACCCTTATCTTTTGCAACACCATTGCAGATATACATTCCATTTGCAAATGATTTAACAAAATCGTAACATTACGGAACTAAACTGACTAAAATGCAAGAAAACGACCACTTAAGTGACATTAAAACAGAAAATCAAACTATTATAGACAATAAAGAACTTAGTTTTTTTGAAGCACTTATACCTGTCGTCATTCTTATCTCTTTATTAGCCATTAACATCTTTATTATTGAGGATCAAGAATGGTTTGGCGCATACACCAATCAAATTATATTAATAATTGGTGGTGGCATAGCAGCTGCTGTAGGTTTATTTAATAAAGTAACATTTCCTACCATGCTTAAAGAAGTATGGGAAAACCTTAAAAGTGTTTTTGTTCCTATTATGATTTTATTTTTAGTCGGCGCCTTAGCTGGCACATGGTTAGTCAGTGGAGTCATTCCTGCTATGGTCTATTATGGTTTACAAGTATTAAGTCCTGAAATATTCTTACCCGCTTCCGTCATTATCGCAGCTATTATCTCTATTGCCACTGGCAGTTCTTGGACTACCTCGGCGACCGTTGGTATTGCTCTTGTGGGTATCGGAACCGCTTTAGGAATACATCCTGGTATGATTGCCGGAGCCGTCATTTCTGGTGCTTACTTCGGAGATAAAATGTCGCCTTTAAGTGATACCACCAACCTTGCACCTGCTATGGCTGGTACAGATTTGTTTACCCACATTAAATACATGTCTATTACTACAGTGCCTACAATTATAATTACTTTAGTTGTTTTTGCAGTCATCAGTCTTAATATTGATACCTCTGGTACTGCAGATGTGAGCAACCTACTTTCCTCTATAGATGATACATTTCATATTTCGCCATGGTTATTTGCCGTTCCTGTTGCTGTAGTAGCCTTAATATTACTAAAAACAAAACCTTTATTAGCTTTGGTTTCGGGTATTGTCTTAGCCATTATTTTTGCCTTCCTATTTCAAGGAGCCATTTTAGATAGTTTGGCAGATTCTAGAGTATCGGCAATTGTGCGTTCTATTTTTACAGATACAGCGATTGTAACGGACAATGAAAAATTAAACGACTTATTCTCTGCAGGTGGTATGGAAGGTATGCTTTGGACCATCTTTTTAATTATCTGTGCAATGGTGTTTGGTGGTATTATGGATGGCATCGGAGCACTTGCCAGAATCACCAAAGCGTTATTATCCGTTGCCACGTCGGTCTTTGGCTTATTTGCAAGTACAGTGGCCAGTTGTATCGGTTTAAACATTGTAGCTTCAGATCAATATTTGGCCATAGTTATTCCTGGTAAAATGTTTAAGCAAGCCTATGAAGACAAAGGCTTAGCTCCTCAGAATTTAAGTAGAACTTTAGAAGATTCCGGAACCGTAACCTCTGTTCTTATCCCTTGGAATACTTGTGGTGCTTACCAAAGTGGTGTTTTAGGAGTTGGTGTTGGCGAATATATATTCTACGCCGTATTTAACTGGTTAAGCCCGTTTACCACTTTATTATTTGCGGCTTTAAATCTTAAAATTAAGATGCTAAAAAATAAATAGTTTTTATTTATTACAATCAAAAATTACCATAGTCAAAATCAATCGACATATAAAAAATTAAAATTTGCATACCGTGGTAATTCGCTAATGAAAAGTATCTTTGTGGTCGAAAATTAATACTCAATTTAAAACTATAAAAAAACATGGCATTAGTAGGAAGACAATTTCCAGATTTAAACGTAAACGCAATGAATGAGATGGGCGACACTTTTACAGTGAACGTTCTAGAAGAAGCAAAAAACAACAATAAGAAAGTGGTGTTATTTTGGTACCCAAAAGATTTCACTTTCGTTTGTCCAACAGAATTACATGCTTTCCAAGCTGCTTTAGGTGAATTCGAAAAAAGAAACACTGTAGTGATTGGTGCTTCTTGTGATACAGCCGAAGTACACTTTGCATGGTTAAGTACTGCAAAAGACAATGGTGGTATTGAAGGTGTAACATACCCATTGTTAGCAGATTCTAACCGTAACTTAGCTTCAGCTTTAGGTATCTTAGATATCTTTAACGAGCAATTTGATGAAGAAACAGGCTTAATGACGGTAGAAGGTGATAACGTAACCTACAGAGCAACTTACATCATTGATGAAGAAGGTACAATTCAGCACGAAAGTGTAAACAACATGCCATTAGGTAGAAATGTAAACGAATACTTAAGAATCATTGATGCCTTAACACACGTACAAGAAAAAGGAGAAGTGTGTCCTGCAAACTGGGAAGAAGGTAAAGAAGCTATGCAAGCCAATGCTAAAGGTACTGCTGCTTATTTAGCAACGCACTAAGAACTTTAGTCATTGCGAGCAAAACGCAATCTCAATTAAACCTGACAGGTTTCAAAAATCTGTCAGGTCTATAAAAAAAATGAAAACTATGATACAAGAATTAGAGCAAGATAACCTACAAGAGATCATTAATGGTAACGACACTGTAATCGTACAGTATTCTGCCACATGGTGCGGTAATTGTCGCATTATGAAGCCAAAATTCAAGAAATTATCCACAGCACACGAAGGTGCAACGTTTGTGATCGCTGATGCTGAAAAATTTCCTGAGAGTAGAAAATTAGCAACGGTAGATAATTTACCAACCTTTGCGACATTCAAAAACGGTGAATTTAAAGGTCAGGTACAAACTAATAAGTTTGATGTTTTAAAAGAATTGGTTGACGACGCTGTATAACACAAGTCTATCAGGTTAAGCAAAATACAACAAAAGTGATACGTTAAGCGCAGTCGAAACCTCTTTATAACACAAAACACCATTAGCAATGAAATTACCCGTAATTAAACACCTAACGCAATTCATTGAAGACAATGACGAAGATTATATCATTGAAACCATTGAAACCTTAGAAGCGTTAACAGAAGTACCATCGCTTAAAGATGAAGAACTCGATGTTATTGGAGAGTTAATCTCTAATATGTATGGTGCCATTGAAGTGAACAAAATGATAAAGGAAGGCACACCTAAAAAAGAAGCCGTTAACGGATTTATGAAACGCGTTTTAGGCTCTATTGACAAATAATAGAAAAAGAAAAATTACCAATTTAAAAAAACCACTGAGTGAAAGCTTGGTGGTTTTTGCGTTTTAAACCGTTTTATTTTGCTTTTACGGTTTACCGTAAGTTATTTAGGAGAGAAGGTTTTAACTTGGCTTATACAAAACAAATCTGTACGTAACTTTACGTATAGATTTTGTAAGAAAAAGAGTTAACTTCGTAGCAAATGACTTTAAACACATATCCTACCTTTCTTTAACTTGGTTAAGTTGTGGGATATGAGTGATAGAAGTTATGATATAACGAGTTGCCAGTAATATGAAAAACACAATCGTCATTGGAATTTTATTGCTAAACTTAAACTTTATGTTTGGGCAAACTATTGACGAACTGAATTCAAATAAGAAAGTTGCTAAATTTTTAGAAAAGGAAATCAATAAAAAATATACTTTCAAAGAAGTATTTGACAAAGAAGTTGAGGCAGATGACGAAGATTTTGAATACTTTGTAAAGAAAACTGATTTAGATAACAATGGTTTTACCGACTTAGTTGTAAATGCGTATGTACCTTTAATTATTGTTCTTAACAACGGAGATAAAGATTTTAAAGAATTAAATTTCAGAAACACAAAGTTCTTTTCTGACAACGAACCAGAATTAGACTCAATCGCAGAAATAGGAAATGAAAAAGTGTTGATTTTCGAAACGGAAATCCAAGAATTTGATGACGAAGAATATCCGAACATAAAAATTAAAAAAAATCAAGAAGCCTTATCATATAATAGTAAAACGAAAGAATCTGAATGGACAATCAGAGATGTGAAATATAAAGTTGATAGTTTAACAGTAAAATTTGGCGAGCTTGTAGAATATAAGAATATTAAACCTAAAGTTAATAGAATTAAAGAATTATATTTCTCAACAACTGGGTGTTTTGGGAGTTGCCCAATTTTTGATATAAAATTAGATTCAGAAAGGAATTTAGAATATAACGGTAAAAAATTTACAAATCATTCTGGGCTGAAAAGTTTTAGGTTAAACCAAACTGATTATGATAATGTAATCGGATTAATTGAATATGCCGAACTTAAAAAATTAAAAAGCTTTTATTCAGTAAATTGGACTGATGACCAAACAGGAATATTAAAGGTCATTTACGAAAATGGAGAAGTCAAGGAAATCCAAGATTATGGTTTGCAAGGAACAATAAATTTAAAAGCGATTTATAAAAAATTGTTTGAAATAAATAAAAATGTGAAATAAATACTACTGGCAACAATGGCTATAAGTAATTGCTTGTTCTCGCCTACTTCTGAAAATCCTCGCGGATTTTCAGTTTGGTGTGTACTTGCAAAGTTTAGTGCTAACCCACGCAACTACTCATAGCCGAGACCGCTGTATGCAATTTGACGAAAATCAAAATTTAATTAAACAATTTAAAATTAATCAATTATGAAAAATCAAAAATCATTAATCATTCTTTTAAGCTTATCAATATTTACATTGAGTTGTAGTGAAGATTCTGTTACAGATGAATTTGATAATGCAAATGGAAATGTTCAAGAAAAATTAATAGAATCTATTTCTATTATTTCAGCCCAAGATTCTCAAGAAAATAAAAACATTTCGTTATCATATACATCGGATGGATTATTAAACACTATATCAGATGGTGTTGAAACCAGCATTTTTGTTTATGATGATAATGATAACCTATCTAATATTACTGGAGGAGGAAATGACAATCTAAATATTGAAGAATTATATGAATCACCTTATGACGCATTTGAAACTGGAGAAGTTATTCAATATGATGACAATGGTAACCCAAAAGAAATAGAGTTTTATGAAGAAGAGTATGACTACAATACTGACTCATATTATACAAAAATTTATACAGCAGAAATTTCATACGATAATACACATAACCCCTATTTTTATACTTTAGAAGCAGGCGGAATTATTGAAGTATTGGATGATGTTCAATTAAATTTCAGTTTGAATCCGCAAATTCCCGAAATTGTTCAAGCAAGATTACTTTTTCCTGTAAATAACCCTTCTCAACTTATTTATAAAAATGAAGAAGGAGAAATTATTCATACAATAAATGTGAATTATTCTTATGATAATGAAAATTATCCAACATCAGCAACAGTAACTGCTGTATCGGTTCAAGATTCTGAACAAAGTACTTATTCTGCAATATATCAATATGTAGACTAAAAAACTGTTTACAACACGGTGTATAATTCATTGCTAGTTATAGCCTACTTACGAAAGTCATCGCGGACATTCTATCTGTGATTTATTTGCTAAAGTCAGTGCTTAACCGAAAAACAGTAATTTAAAACCCGTAACTGATGGTTATACGAGACCATTGTAACACATTTAACCAAAATCCTATGAAAAACATTTTAAAATTTATGTTCGTTTTTTTAATCGCAAGTTGTTCCGAAAGCGATGACACATCTTCTAGTCAAGATCCAGAAAATCCAGCGCAAGAGTCAAAACTATTAGCTTTCAAAAAACCTGAAAATTCTACTAGCTCTATTCCGACAGAATTAATTGAATTGAATAAGACTAACGGTGCTGAAACATTTTTATCAAACATCGATAATGTTGAGTCTTTTAGCAGTACAGTATATGATGAAAATGATAATGTGATTTTTGCGATTTCTGACAGAGAAAATCAAAACGGAGATTACGTAAGTCAATTAGTTAGGATTGAGCTAAGCGATAATAGTGTAACAACATTTCAATTAGAAAATGTACAAGTTTATTCTATAATCTTAGCTGATAATAATAGACTTCTGGCATTTAAAAAACCTGAAAATGCAGATGCTTCAATACCAACGAAATTAATCGAATTAAACAAATCTAATGGATCAGAAACATTTTTAACAAACATTGATAATGTTGAATCTTTTAGCAGTACAGTATATGATGAAAATGATAATGTGATTTTTGCGATTTCTGACAGAGAAGATCAAAACGGAGATTACGTAAGCCAATTAGTTAGGATTGAGCTAAGCGATAATAATGTAACAACATTTCAATTAGAAAATGTACAAGTTTATTCTATAATCTTAGCTGATAATAATAGACTGCTTGCATTCAAAAAACCTGAAAACTCAGACGCTTCTATTCCAACGAAATTAATTGAATTGGATAAATCCAACGGAACAGAAACGGTCGTATCGGACATCACTAATGTAGACTCTTTCAGTAGCACTACATATGATGCTATTGAGAATTTAATTTTCGCAATTTCGGATAGAGAAGATCAAAATGGGGATTATGTTAGCGAGTTAGTAAGAATAGAGCTTGATACTAATAATGTAACAAAATTTCCATTAGAGAACGTTCAAGTTTATAACATAGCCCTAGCAAAATAAACGTGTTATAACAATATATTAACCTTATAGCTTGTTAGTTAGCTAATCGAAGTTAAGGTGTATTTGCTAGTCCGCCAAATTTTTTAATTTGGCTTATTGGGAAAAAAGATAATAAGAAAAATTAAAAAATTTGGCTCGTGCTTCATCCATAAATAATTTCATAATTTTCACGCTACGAGCCATATACAGGGACGTTGTAAGTAATTTAAAAACAAACTAAATGAATAGAAAAATTAAACTCTTTACCTTATTAATTGTGACTGTTTTGTCGACAAATATTTTGAAAGCACAAACAACGACTGAAGAAATTACAACTGAATTTTTTAAAACTTATGAAAAGTCTCCTCAAAAAGCGGTTGATTATGTTTTCGAAACAAATAAATGGATGATAGACCGAAATAAAGACAGAATTGAAAATGTCAAAACACAATTGACAAGCTTTCTTGGATTAGTTGGAGATTATTATGGGTACGAAAAGGTTACGGAAAAAAGCGTTGGAGAGAGTTATAAACTTGTGAGTTATATGATTAAATATGACAGACAACCTGTTCGATTTACATTTGTTTTCTATAAGCCAAAAGACAAGTGGCAAGTTCAGAATTTCCAATATGATGACAATTTAGATGATGAATTGGAGGAATCTGGAAAAGTATATCGACTGAAAGAAAATTGGGAATAAAGACTACTTACAACAATGGCTATAAGTAATTGCTTGTTCTCGCCTACTTCTGAAAATCCTCGCGGGTTTTCAGTTTGATGTGTACTTGCAAAGTTGAGTACTAACCCACGCAACTATTCTTATACGAGACCGTTACAAACAATTTAAACCAAATTTTACGCAATGAAAAAACTGAATTTACTACTTGGAATTTTAATCGGAATAACTATTTTATCTTGTTCATCTGATGATGGTAATAATGATAATCCGAATGAAAGCAATTTAAAAAGAATAAAATCACTTCAAATAATGGAAAATGGAAGCCTTGTAAGGCAGTATGATTTTGAATATGAAAATGAAAGACTTGCATCGCTTACAGAAGTTGGTGATGAGCGAATAGTTTTTTCATATTCAGATGATAGAATTATTTTGGCCGAAGAATTTAATTTTACGGGTTCTGAATACAACCAACTTGACGAAACAACTACTTACACATTTGAAAATGGTCTATTGGTTTCAGATTTAGAAGAATTTATTCAAGGAGATGGCAATAGGCACCAATATGATTTTAATTCTAATAAACAGATAACCGAATACGCTTTTTTTCAATGTCCAAACAATTTAAATGACTGTACACCAGCTGGGAGCAGGATTTTCGAATATGGTACGAACAATAATATCATAACAGAAACTCAAACCGATACTAATTCTAACATTGTATTCTCTACGGAATACAGTAACTATGATGACAAAAACCATCCTTTTGCTGGAATAGATATTGAAACGCGAAGACTTTTTTGGAATTACTTTCAAAGTATGAATTTTAATAATTATAGTATGTTAACAAGGTTTGACTCTAACGGAACAGAAACTGGAAGCTCTTCTTTCACTTTTACGTACGATAATGATGACTTTCCGACCGAAATGATTGAAACCAATAATACAACTAATGAACAGACAGTTTATATCTTCATTTATGAATAAAAACTGTTTGTAACACCGTGCATAAAGTATTGCTAGTTCTAGCCTACTTTCGAAAATCCTAAGGGTTTTTCTATTGGGATTATATTTGCTAACTTTAGTGCTTAACCACGCAACTAATCTTATACAAAACCGTTGTGTACAATTTAACCAGAAACTAAACATATATTGAAATTTAATTAAAAAAGTAAATGAAAAAAAGTTATTTATTTTTAGCCTTAATGATTACATTATTAGTCTGTTCAGCTTGCTCGAGCGATGATGATAATTCAAATAATGAAAATAGTCTTATAATTGCCATTTGGTCAGAAAATCGTTATAAAGCCAATGATTTTAATAATCAGGATTGGTACAATTTAACTGAACCAATAACTTTAGAATTTCAATCTAACGGAAATTTTATAGATAAGTATGATGGCGTTGTTGAAGGGAATGGAACGTGGACAATTTCGGGTAATAATCTAACAATGGATTGGAGTGATGAAATACAGCAAAGAGAGATCCTTATTCTGAATGAAACTACTCTTCAATTAAAAGAAACTTTCGAAAATGGTGATTGGGAAATTTATGAATACGTAAAGTAGAAATATTGAGTCTATAAATTCAATATTTTTGAAATAATTAGAAAAGAACAAACGGCACACAACACTGTGTATAATTAACTACTATTTTAACAAAAAAAAAACATAAAGAACCACTATTGCTTTGTTTTCCTGATTATCCTTATCACGGTACTCAAGGTTTTGTAAAGATAGAGCATGTTCACTTTGACTACCATGCACAGAAGAAAGCACATGAGGTGTTTGAGGTATTATCAAGGTTTAAAATAAAAACGGATTATTAAACCACCAATAAATCATTGCTTATAATTGAAACTACGTATAGCTAAGACCATTAAGCACAATTTAAAAGCAGAACATAAAATTGAAAAACAGAATATCGTTTTTATTTTTAGTTGGATGTATAACTTTCGGATTTTGCCAAAGTGAATACGATAAAAAATATGGACATTATGAATCGTTGAATTTAGGAGTTGGTTATAGTTATAGTTTTAGTGATTCTAACAAAAAGGATTTTCATCTTCTCTACATAGGTCTTAACAAAACTAATTATGGTGGAAGACACGGAGGAGGATATCAATACGGAATTGGAACTGAAATTGGCCTGAATACCAAAAAATTTACAATCGGACCAAAAATAAGCGGAACTTTTTACTTTCAATTTATTGCTATCGGAACAGAATTAATCACGTATACAGATTTTGATCAGTGGACTTTAAGACTTGTACCATTTATAGGAATCGGAAGTGAAAAACTTAAATTAACTATAAACCCACAAGTCATTCTAACAAACAAAAATTTCCAACCCGTTAATAAAAGCCTTTTAAATTTATCAGTAAATTTAAGTTTGGACAGAAAAAAAGTGAGGTAAAACCCAACTCGCAAAGTTAAAATTAAAAATAACCTATACCCTATTTATAGTAGCTTTAAAGACAATTTATCATTCAACGCATCACAACAATAAGTACACACTACACACATAAATAAACCCAATCTAAGTCGCCTTCACCATTTCAAATTCTTATCTTTGTCTTATACCAAACACGCGCTATTTTATGATTTTTATTGATAATGAAGGCCACACTAATCCTAAATTAAATTTAGCTTTAGAAGAATATGCCTTAAGACATTTTGATGCTTCTACAGATTATTTATTATTTTATATAAATGCGCCATCTATTATAATTGGGCGCAACCAAAACACCTTAGAAGAGATTAACCAAGACTATACAGAAGCCAATAATATCCATGTGGTAAGACGTATTTCTGGTGGTGGAGCTGTCTATCACGACTTAGGAAACTTAAATTTTAGTTTTATTACCAACCACGACGGCAAAAGTATTAGCAACTTTAAAAAATTTACAGCACCTGTTATTAAAGTCTTAAATGATATGGGAGTGGCTGCAGAACTTAAAGGCCGAAATGATATTTTGGTAGATGAGAAGAAAATTTCGGGAACCGCGCAATTTTCAACAGGAAAACGAATGATTAGTCATGGCACTTTATTGTTTGATACAGACATGAGCGAGGTGGTGAAAGCACTTCAGGTTAAAATGAGCAAAATTCAATCTAAAGGTCATAAATCGGTACGAAGTCGTGTGGCAAATATCAGCGATTTTTTAACGTCACCTATTTCAATGGCAGATTTTAAAAAGCAATTACTCACAGGATTATATGAAGCTAGTGAACCTTTTGAAACCTATAAATTAACGGAAGCGGAATGGAAAGCTGTTCATGATTTAAAAGCTGAAAAATATGATTTATGGGAGTGGAATTTTGGACGTTCCCCTAAATTCAATATCCAACGCAACAAACGTTTTCCTATAGGTGAAATTGATTTAAGGATTTTTGTTGAAAAAGGACATATTTCAGATTTTAAAGTTTTTGGCGATTTCTTTGGAAGACAACCCATTTCTGATCTCGAAACTTTACTTATTAATGTTCCTTATGATAAAAATGAAATTAATAAAGTACTAGAAGATGTTTCCATTGAAGATTATTTTGGTACTTTAGAAAAGTCCGATTTTATCAATCTTGTTTATGGGAATGACGAATAAAGACGTGCATAACTCTGCTTTAAAAAATTATCATATTATTACATCGAATTATGAAAAAAATTCTATTCACCATAACCATTTGCCTTTTTCACTTTAGTTATTATGCTCAAGATCAATTAGCGACCGAATTAGAAGTTGCTTTAAACGAAGAACAATACGATAAAATCATTGGCGAACACGCTGATAAAGCAAATGACTATTCTGCCAAAGCCATTTATTACATTGGTATGGCGTATTATATGAAAGCTGATGATGATAATGTGCTTAAATTAATGGATTTATCCATCCAAAAAGACAGCACTGATCCAGATGCTTATTTTATAAAAGGAATGACCTATAATTATATGGGACAGTTCGATAACGCTATCTCATCCTTTAATAAAGCTATTGCGTTAAATTCTAATGACTCTAATTATTATAGCGGTTTAGGTGATGCATTTATTAGTCAAGATAAGTTAGACCAAGCGCTTTCAGCTTATACCACTGCAACCGAAAAGCACAAACCTATTGAAAGACCGTTTACAATGATTCCTCAAATCTATGCAGAACTGAATCAGCCTGATAAAGCATTAGACGCTTTTTACAAATCGAAAGACATGATTTCCATTGAATCTGATTCGTACATCATTGCACTTTATAACATTGGACTCTATGAATTTTTAAAAAAAGAGTACACAAAGTCTGAAATTGCCTATAAAGAATTGCTTGAAAGGGTTCCGAACGATTATGGATCTTATGCCAAATTAATTCAAGTTTACTACGGCCAAAAGGAGTACGATAAAGCAGTACCACTTAAAGAAAAATTATATATAGCATATAACGAAGGGAAGTTAAAAGATTCATTAAAAACCCAGTTTTGTTTTGACCAGTTTGAATGGAATGGTAAGTTAATCTTTGTTTACGAACGATTTGAAGAGAACGAAGGAGAATTATATTATAAACATATATTCTACGTTACAAATGATAAAGGTGAAACTGAATTTACCATTCAAACTGAAAATTCGCCCATCTCTATAGAACTTGGAGGCTCAAAGTATGTCCTTGGTATGGACAAAAATGGAACACATTCTACATTTAGATATGGATTTGAAGAGGATTTTGATTATGACGATTTAAAAAAGACCGTTATTCTTGTACTTGAAGAAAAGATAAAAGCAGGAGCTAGTTCAAGAAAAAGCAAGAATTAACAGCAGCCCACACATTTTTTATAGATTTATACGCAACAAAAACTCACTACTTTAAAAAAATGCCAACCTCAAAACAACTCGCCACACAAGTACACCAGGTTTATTTTGGTGGTAATTGGACAGAGGTTAATGTAAAAGCTACCGTTTCTAATATTAATTGGAATACAGCGATTAAAAAGATAGAAGGTTTCAATACTATTTTGGCGCTCACCTATCATATTCACTATTTCACCAAAGTGCAACTTAGAGTTTTAGAAGACGGCCAACTTATTGGAAATGATAGCGAAAGTTATAAGCACCCAAATATTTCATCACAAAACGAATGGGAAACACTTCAAAAAACCATGTGGAATGAGGCTGAACGCTTTACTAAAATACTATCAAAATTAGCAGACACTACATTAGACAGTCCTTTTACAGATAAAAAATATGGTACTTACACATCTAATATTTTAGGTCTCATTGAACATACCCATTACCATCTTGGACAAATAATAATTCTAAATAAATTACTTTTAAAGCCTTAAACCAAAAAAATGACTGAATCAATAAATACGACAAAAGACTTAAAATTTTACTCACAAAAATCTATAGGAATCGCAACGTTTATTGGTGGTCCGATGGCAGCTGGCTATTTAATTAAAGAAAACTACAAAGCTTTAAATGAAAATGACAAAGGAAAAACAGCCTTAATCATTTCAATTCTAGCAACAATTGCAATTTTTGGAACCCTTTTTCTTATTCCTGAAACGATAATAGATAAGACTCCAAATATGTTAATTCCAGCAGTTTACACAGGAATTATCTACCTTATCGTAAATAAAATTCACGGTACAATACTCGATACACATGAAGCACATAACAACGCATTTTACTCAGGTTGGAAAGCAGCAGGTATTGGTCTAATTTCACTAATTGTTTTAGCAGCCATTATTGTTGCTTCTATCTTCTTAATTCCTGATGAAGCATATGATGCCTATGATGCTGAAATGGAACAATTCACAAAAAATGAAGAAGCATCATTAGTATTTTACGAACACCTCAATACGGAAGACAATCTATCGCTTTTAAATGAAATTAATGCCATTGCCATTCCTAAATGGAAAGAAAATATAGAAATCATCCATAGAAGCAACAGCATTGAAGGCTTACCGTCTGAACTTTTAGAACAAAATAAAAAACTACTTAAATACTCAAAATTAAGAATAGAAGCTTTTGAATTATTTAGAAAATTAATTATCAATGATTCTGAAGCTTATGATACTGAACTCAATAGAGTGCATGCAGAAATTGAGGCTGTAATTGAGTCCTTAAATTAATTTGTAGTTTAAATAACATACAAATAGACCATAAAGAAATGGCAAATGGCACCACCTAAAACAAATATATGCCAAATAACATGATTATAAGGCAGGCGCTGCAATGCGTAGAAAATTATACCTATGGTATAAAATAATCCACCTGCAAACAACCACAGAATACCATCTGGCCCTAAAGCTTCTGAGACGTTAGAAAAATCAAAAACAATTAGCCAGCCCATAACTAAGTACAACAAAGTAGAAAACACCTCAAAACGACCAGTAAAAAAGAGTTTTAAAACCACACCAAATGCCGCAATGCCCCAAACCGTCCAAAATAATGGCCAGCCCAAACTTTGAGTAAGCAACATTAGTAAAACAGGTGTGTAAGTCCCAGCAATAAGGAGGTAAATGCTTACATGATCTACAATTCTAAAATAATGTTTGCGTTTCTCCCCTTCTACCGCATGATAAAATGTAGATGCCAGAAATAAAATTATTATAGAGAGTCCATAAACAATAACACTAAATAAACTCCAAGGTTTTGCACTATCGGCATTTATAATAAGTAGAATTAAGGCAACTACTCCGAGAACAGCTCCAAATCCATGTGTCCATGCATTTAGTTGTTCTTCTAATTTAGTTTGAATACGCATAATTTAGTCTTTAGAATTTGTGGCACTATCTACTTTAGACCATTTATTGAGACTTTCATAAAAATCAATTTCAAAAGCAGGTTCTTGTCGCTCTAACTGTTCGTTTTGAAAAGCACGCTGTAAAATATCTTCAATTAAATAATCTTCTTCTTCGTCTATAGGACTAAATTCTTTTTTTAACGAAATATCAAATAAACGCGCTGTGCTATTAAACCAAAAGGCGCGCCAACCACTTCTTAATTCTTTAATGAGATTAAAAGTGGTTTCGCCAGTTTGCCTATGAATAAGTTTTACCAAAATCTGTCCTTCCGTTTTTGTCAGTTTCTTGAGTTCGGCAGAAAACTCATCTTCAATATATCGTTGAATAATCTTAGCATATCGCTTTTTATCACGCTTTCGCTCCAAACCATCTAAACGCTCTTGTAAAGATTCTAATCGTTCGGCAGCTAACTTTGCATAAGGGTAGACTTTTAAGGTTTTTCGTCTTAAAATAATATAACGAATACGTGCCTTTCTATCTTTAAATTTTAGGTTAGGTAATACTAAAACTTCTTTTAATTCTACTGAGGTGACAGGAACAGAATCTCCTTCGATATACATATAATGTAATGCGGTAGAATCTTGTTTTACAGGATCCTCTTGTGCATAGAACACCACTGAAAAAAACAATGCCAAATAAGTAATATACTTCATGTTATAAGCTTATGCTAAAATCATTCCAAAGTTACCGTCTTAATAATTTCAAAATTAATAATATTTAAAGTCTATAACCCTAAATTCTTATTAATATTATGAAGGAAATCTTAAAGTTTTCAGCGTTTAGTTTGAAGCACTTTATAACAACAAAAAGACCTTTCAAATATTGGGCATCTGAAAGGTCTCATTTTACTTAACTCATAAAGCTGAGTTTATAGTTTCTGACGGTTATCGCCAGAAACTCTATCAATAAGTTTATTATAAGGGTCTACTCCTACTTCTGTTGGTTTCTCTTTAACAATAATCGAAATCTTATTATCGATACTTGTTATTTTATGTTTCTTTAAGTAGAGTTCCTTTTCTTTCATTTTCCCATCAACTTCACTTTCTGTAAAGACTCCGATATCAATATAATCTTGAAGTGGTAAGGACAAAATAGGTTTGTCTTTACCATCTGGTAAATAAGAAATTGAATCGCTTCCTACTTCTGAAAACAATTGTTTTCCTTTTTCGTCATTTCTAAATTTACTCACATCAAATTCTATATCTACCTTGTACGTGCCATCGTCTAATGGAGTAGATTGAACGGCTTTAATTTTATTGTCGTAAACCGTTATGGTTTCAAACATGTCTTTAATAACATATTGCAAACTATCTGGTGTTACAGCTTTAATATGATTTACCATATCTATAGATGTGGTATAAGGTGGCTCTTGAAATTTTACTTTTTCAACATACGTTTTTAAAGCACCATTTAATACGTCTTCACCTATATAATCGCTTAGTGCATAAAACACCAATGATCCTTTTTGGTAGCGAATATAACCTTGTCCGTCGTTATACATCAGTGGTTTCTCTCGTTTACGCTCAAAAGTTCTACTAATTAAATAATCGTCTAAGGACTTTCGTAAAAACTTACGCATTTGTTGTTTTCCCAATTCTTTTTCGAGAACTTTTAACGCCACATATTCTGATAAACTTTCAGACAGCATTGTTGCTCCCATAACATCAGCACCTATAACCTGGTGTGCCCACCATTGATGCGCTACTTCGTGTACTGTAATAGCATAGGTATAGTCTATACCGCCTTCTTCGCTATCATCTACTTCGGCAATAAACCCAGTATCTCCACCAAACGGAATAGTATTAGGAAAAGACTGTGCGAAACCACCACTAGGAAATTCTACAATACGCAATTGTCTGTGTTGATATGGACTAAAATTCTCGCTATTGTATTCTAAAGAAGCTTTCATGCCTGCCATCATTCGATCTAAGTTATACTCATGACCTTCGTGATAATAAATTTCTAAACTGACATCCTTCCATTTATCTTTTTTCACTTTATAGTTGGCAGAATTAAAAGCGTAGAAATTTAAGATTTTACTATCCATTTTATAATGGAAATAGCGTCTACCATCTTCAACCCATTCCTTTTGAAGATATCCTGGTGCAATGGCAATTTGATCTTCACTGGTACTTACTGTGGCTTCAAAATCTATCCAATCACTATCTTTTGAAATATAAGTATTTCCTAATGCTGTTGAATCTGAAGGCATAGGTTTTAGCTTGTTTGGAGGCAAATCATATTTAGCACGTGTTTTATCGTCTGTAAGTTCTCCTCCGTTATAACCTAAGTTTGGAAACAACTGAAAATTATTAATAAATGTTCCATTTTCAATGATAGGTGAATTAGAAACTAAAAAGGTATTTGGTTTATTTTTTACCGTAAAATCTAGTGTCATAGTATCACCAGGCAGCATTGGCTCTTTTAGTCTATAAATATCAAAATTGTAAAGGGTATCTTCTAACACCAAGGTGTTTTCGCGATTCAACTTAAACGTACTCGGATAATCATTATGATTTAGAAAAATACTATCGATTGCAGTATTTGTTTTATTAATCATGGTGTATTCACCACGCGATTCAAAATTACGCTCATCAATAAACAAATCCACGTTAACTTTTACTCCAACAATTCGTGGTTGTGCATAGTTTTGGTACTTTTTATAGGTTTTTTCCCATTCCACAGTCATTTCTTCAACCTCTTTAGAAGAGTAACGATCATTATTAATATTAGTCGCTTTAAAAATGGTATAACCCATAGTTAAGAATCCACCTAATAGCACTACAAACAAAATGGCTATCGGAGTTTTAAAACGTGATTTTGCAATGGATAAGCGTTCTCTAAAAGAATGTGGTAATCCGCGTACCCAAAACAAAGCTGCCACTAACATTAATACTAAACCACCAAGTAACCAGTAAAACTTATATGTTAAATACTGAGCTAGTGAATCTCCATAACCATTCATATCATTATAGCCAAAACCAGGACCTTCGTTGTATTTAAACACAGCTTGTTCTACACCTGCTAAGCTTAGTAAAGGAATCCCAATAGAGATAACAATAAGAACAAACAGACCTAAATAAAGATTTCTAATCACAGTTTGAATCATTAGCGCTAAAAATGCCCAAATCACATAATTAATCAGTTTTAATCCAAAAAGTTCTTTGATATACAATCCTATTTCTATATCAAAATATCCCTTATAAATTTGAAACAAAATACCTGCTACCATAATTACAGTAAGCAATAGCATCTGCATCTTTACAATGGCTATAAACTTAGATAAAAATAGAGACCAGTTTGGTATTGGTGTAACATCTTCAATACTATTTACGTTAGCGATTTTACTTCTATTTACCAATAAACCAGCATACAAAAATGTACAAATATTAATGGCAATAACAAATGCTCCTCCACCTCTAAGCATTCTCCATGTCATTGGATATGTTGTGGTACCATAAGGATTTCCAACGTCTGCTAAAGCAATTAATACTATAATTAGTCCTACTAAAACAATACTAATAAAAGGCCAACTTTTAATGATGTATTTAAACTCTACATTAGAAATTTTCCAAGTTGCTTTTAAGTTCTGAATAAAAGAATAATCATGCTTTACCTTTGGCAAATTAATTTTAGTAATACCTCCAAAATTACGTTTAGTAGACCGTTGTCCTTTTTGTTTTTTAAAGAACGAAATCGTCATCGCATTTTGACTAAACGTAAAAAACTTAAAGACCAAACCAAATACTAAACTAGCAACTCCTAACCAAATTAATCGGTTATAAAGTATCACTTCTTTAATTGGAATATGTAGTTCGTTTTGTTCGTAAGCCGTCCAATAGCGTGTATAATAGCTCGTCGCTGATGCTCCAAACGGATCTAACAACGCAGCTAAATAACGACTATCTGGATCGGACAATAAACTTTCCGTAACTCCTTGAACAAATAATAATAAAATAACTGTTATAAAGCCGGCTGCAATGTTGCGACTAAACGTCACCACCGCAAAAACTATGGCTCCAAACAATAAAATATTTGGTAAAATAAATAGCCAATACGCATTAAAATAGGATTTAAAATCAAACGCCATCACCAATTCTGAATTGGTACCTGGTAATCTAAAACCGATAAACATACCGACTCCTATCACTAAAACGATTAGCGTAACCACGGTAATAGCACTAAAAAATTTGGCAAATAAGTAATTGGCTTTAGTAAATGGATAAGAATATAAAATGGAATGCATTTCACTTTTAAAATCCCTATTTATTGCCGCTCCAATTATCGAAGGAAACAAAAAGAAAATAAAAATAGTTAAGCCGCTAAAAAGATTACTTACACCAATTGGTGAATTTACAATTCTAGCAGAGCTTGTAGTGGCTGTAATACTATCGAAAATACCAGCTGTAGTCGCTGCCATAAATAAGGATAGCATAAAGAAAATAGCCATATAAATATAAGTCGCAGGTCGTTTTAACCAGTACTTTAATTCATAAAAAAATATTGTAGAAAACATAGTGTTCTTTTTTTAAATTTAGAATTAAACAGCAGTTACTGGTTCGTCTTGTTTTAGTGCAATAAAGTACACATCATCTAACTGTGGTTCTACCGACTTAAATTCGTCATTAGGTTGCGTATCGCTAAACACCCTTATATTAAGCGAATTATCTTCGTTGTAATTAGAAGAGAGCAAGTTGTATTGCGCTTCATGTGTTTCTAAATCATCTCTATCAATAATTTTCGTCCAAATACGACCTTGTAATTCTTGCCTAGCTTGAGATGGAGTCGCTTGTTTTAATATGCGTCCTCCATTTAAGATGGCCATATCGTTACAGAGCTCTTTTACATCTTCAACAATATGTGTCGAAAAAATTACGGTACAATTTGTACCCACTTCCCTTAAAACATTAAGAAAACGATGACGTTCTGCTGGGTCTAAACCTGCTGTAGGTTCATCAACAATGATTAATTTGGGATTGTTTAATAATAACTGTGCAATACCAAAACGCTGCTTCATTCCACCAGAATAACCAGCCACATATTTCTTTCTCATTTCATACAGATTGGTAATATCGAGTACCTCTTTTACCAACGCTTGTCTTTCGGTTTTAGAACTAATACCTTTTAACGTTGCAAAATAATCTAACAACGCTTCTGCAGACATTTTTGGATAGACACCAAAAGATTGTGGTAAGTAACCTAAGACCTTACGTAATGCCATTTTGTCTTCTAACACATTGATATCACCAAATGTAATAGAACCTGAATCCGGACTCTGTAAAGTAGCGATGGTACGCATTAAAGACGATTTACCTGCGCCGTTAGGTCCCAAAAGACCAAACATACCTGTTCCGATTTCAAGGTTGAGATTATCGATGGCTTTCACCCCATTTTTGTATGTTTTGGTAAGGTTAGTTATAACTAGTTTCATGTGTTTAGATTTATTAATTTTATAATGATCGCAACCAACAAACCATTCCTAATTGATATGATTATCAAATGTTTTGGAAGGGATGTTTCATCGTATTCACTTTAGGTTTAACAATGTTGTTGTATAAGTGTAAAAATAGTAGAATTTGTTACAAAAAATTTTCAAAAGCGATTAAAAGCTTAGGAAATCCTTTTATTTTTACAAAAATTCAAAATATTTATTATGGCTTCAAAAAGCATACTCAATAAAAAATCACTCGATTTCCTAGAAAAATATTTAAATAACGCCTCACCTACAGGTTATGAATGGGAAGGTCAAAAAATCTGGATGGATTACTTAAAACCCTATGCAGATGAATTTATTACAGACACTTACGGTTCTGCCGTGGCTGTTATAAATCCGGATGCTAAATACAAGGTCGTTATAGAAGGCCATGCCGATGAAATTTCTTGGTATGTAAACTATATTTCTGATAATGGATTAATTTACGTAATTAGAAATGGTGGTAGTGATCATCAGATTGCTCCAAGTAAAGTTGTAAATATCCATACCAAAAACGGTATCGTTAAAGGTGTTTTTGGTTGGCCAGCAATTCATACTAGAAGTAAAGCCAAAGAGCAAGCTCCTAAACCAGATAATATCACAATTGATATCGGAGCAAAAGATAAAGAAGAAGTTGAAAAAATGGGAGTTCACGTGGGTTGTGTTATAACTTATCCAGACGAATTTCATATTCTAAACAACGACAAATTTGTTTGCAGAGCTTTAGATAACAGAATGGGAGGCTTCATGATTGCTGAAGTAGCGCGTTTATTGAAAGAAAACAAGAAAACGTTACCATTTGGACTTTATATTACCAATTCCGTACAAGAAGAAATAGGTTTGCGTGGTGCCGAAATGATTACACAGACCATTAAACCAAACGTTGCCATTGTCACTGACGTTACTCACGATACTACGACACCAATGATTGAGCAGAAAACACAAGGTTATGCTGAAATTGGAAAAGGTCCGGTTGTTGCCTATGCACCTGCAGTACAACAAAAATTACGCGATTTAATTACAGATACAGCTGAAGAAAAGGACATCCCTTTTCAACGTGCAGCTTTATCTAGAGCTACTGGTACAGATACAGATGCCTTTGCCTATAGCAATGGAGGTGTCGCTTCTGCACTTATCTCTTTACCGTTACGCTATATGCATACCACAGTAGAAATGGTTCATAGAGACGATGTTGAAAATGTAATTAAGTTAATTTATGAAACCTTATTGAAAATTGAAGACGGTGAAACGTTTAGTTATTTTAAATAACTAGCTAAGCTAGATTTAGCAAAATAATAATTTTAAAGACCTCAAAGATTTCCAAAACCTCTGAGGTCTTCTTACAACTATGGACGAACTATTAGATATTGTTACAAAACAAGGTCAACCGACAGGGAAAACAGCTTTAAAATCAGAAGCACATGCTAAAGGGTTGTACCATAACACCATTCATTTATGGTTGTACACCTTTAACGGTGAAATTCTTTTACAACAGCGCTCTCATAAAAAAGTTATTTACCCTTTACTTTGGGATGTTTCTGTAGCTGGACACATTGATGCTGGCGAAACTTTTATTGAAGCCGCTTTACGTGAAACTGAAGAGGAAATTGGACTGAAACTTGACGCAAATAGCTTACAACATATTGGTGTATTTCTTCATGAAACATCCTATAACAACGGTAAAATTCAGGATAACGAATTTCATCAGGTTTTTATAGCCGAATTAAAAATCCCTTTAGATCAACTTACTATTCAAGAAGAGGAAGTTGAAGCTGTAAAATTGGTGTCTATTCAAGAGTTTGAGGATTTATTAACTCATAGTGAAACCAATAGTCATTTTGTGACTAGTAATTCTGATTATTATAAATTCATTATAGAATCTATCAAAAAAGAACATCATTTATGAATTTAATCCTACTAGCCATAGCTCCAATTTGTGCCATACTCCTTTATATTTACATTCAAGATAAATATGAGAAAGAACCTAGAGGGTTATTGATTATTAATTTTTTATTAGGCGCAATAGTAAGTATCATCATTGTCTTAATTTTATATCTATTTACCGGAAAATTTATTCCTCTTACTGATGAATTCAGTGTAATGCAACAATTTATTCAAGCCTTTATTGTCGTAGCGTTGTCCGAGGAATTCAGCAAATACATCATTGTAAAATATTTTGCACAACCCAAAAAAGCATTCAACGAACCTTACGATGGTATTATCTATGCCGTTATGGTTTCTATGGGCTTTGCTTGTACTGAAAATATAATGTATGTTATTCAAGGTGGTTATGAAACGGCCATTCTAAGAGCGTTCACTGCGGTTCCGGCTCACGCTACCTTTGGTATATTAATGGGATATTTTATGGGAAAAGCAAAGTTTTCTCAAAACCGTTTTTTACTCAATATGGCTGGCCTATTTTTAGCTGTACTGTTCCATGGAGCTTATGACTTTTTCCTATTTATCAACTTTATTCCAGGTATCTCAATAGGTGCATTTGTGTCTTTAATTTTAGGAATCGTATTATCCCGAAAGGCCATTAAACGTCATCAAGAGAATTCATTCTTCAAATCTTTATAGGATTCATAAAATAAACCTTATAAATTTCATATTTTGCAGTTGATTTAAGGATTAAATAACAATCACGTAAAAAACTCAATTTTATGTATAAAATAAAAGTGAATACTAACAGTACTTTCGAGGTTACGAAAGAAAGTTTAGAACCCCTAGATGTTGTAGAGACCTCTCATCATCATTATCATATTTTACAAGACAACACACCTATAAAAGCTAAAATTTTAGCATCTGACTTTAATAAGAAGCGATATACCGTTAAAGTCAATAACCACACTTATGAGGTTGATATTTACGATGCTTTAGACCAACAAATTGAAGCTTTAGGTTTCGAAATTGGGGCTTCAAAACAAGTAAATGATATTAAAGCACCAATGCCTGGTTTAATCTTAGAGATTGATATAAAAGAAGGTATGGAGGTTAAAGAAAATGATACCATTCTAATTTTAGAAGCCATGAAAATGGAAAATGTATTAAAATCACCACGCGATGGTGTGATTAAATCCATCAAAGTAAATCAAGGAGAAACTGTGGATAAAAACGCCCTTTTAGTAGAGTTTGAATAGCCATTCTTGCATTTCAACTGTTCTAGATTAACCGTTATGAACACTCGAAAACCTTCAATTAAAAATAAATTCAAATTAAAAAGACATTCCGTTTTATTGGAACATTAATATGAAAAAAATACTAGTAGCAAATAGAGGAGAAATCGCCATTAGAGTGATGAGAACAGCCAAAAATATGGGTATTAAAACCGTAGCTGTATTTTCTGAAGCAGATCGTAATTCACCCCATGTAAAATATGCAGACCAAGCCGTTTGTATTGGTCCTGCCCCTTCAAACGAATCGTATTTAAGAGGAGATAAAATAATTGACGTTGCAAAATCACTGAAGGTCGATGCTATTCATCCAGGTTACGGTTTTTTAAGTGAAAATGCTGATTTTGCGGAATTATGTGAAGCCAATTCCATAACGTTTATAGGACCTCGTTCTAAAGCCATAAAAGTGATGGGAAGTAAGTTAGCGGCTAAAGAAACTGTTAAAGCATACAATATTCCAATGGTGCCTGGTACTGATGAGGCAATAACAGACATTGCTGAAGCTAAGACCATTGCTAAAGAGATCGGTTTTCCTATCTTAATTAAAGCCTCTGCTGGTGGTGGTGGCAAAGGCATGCGTATTGTTGAGAACGAAGCCGAATTTGAATCGCAAATGGACAGAGCAATTAGTGAGGCAAAGAATGCCTTCGGCGATGGTTCGGTTTTTATTGAAAAGTATGTTGCTTCACCAAGACATATAGAAATCCAAGTGATGGCAGATATGCATGGACATGTTATACATTTATTTGAGCGCGAATGCTCTGTACAACGTCGTCATCAAAAAGTAGTAGAAGAAGCTCCATCGGCAGTCTTAACACCAGAACTGAGAGAAAAAATGGGACAAGCTGCTATTAATGTTGCACGTTCTTGTGATTATATCGGAGCCGGAACAGTTGAATTCCTATTGGACGAAAATAAAAACTTCTACTTCTTAGAGATGAATACACGACTTCAAGTTGAGCATCCCGTTTCCGAATGGATTGCTGGTGTAGATTTGGTAGAATTACAAATAAAAGTTGCTCGAGGTGAACATTTAGATATAAAACAAGAGGATTTAAAAATTAATGGTCATGCGTTAGAACTTCGAGTTTACGCTGAAGATCCTATGAATGACTTTCTACCAAGCGTAGGAAATCTCGAAATTTATAAAATTCCAAAAGGTGAAAACATAAGAGTGGATAACGGTTTTGAAGAAGGCATGGATATCCCTATTTACTACGACCCAATGCTTTCAAAATTAATTACTTACGGCAAAACACGTGAAGAAGCTATTGAACTTATGATTGAGGCTATTAACGATTATCATATTCAAGGTGTTGAAACCACCTTGTCTTTTGGACGCTTTGTATTTGAACATGAAACATTTAGAAGTGGTGACTTTGACACTCATTTTGTTAAAAAATACTATTCCCCTAGCCTCATTGAAACACAAAAGCAATCTGAAGCAGAAATAGCTGCTAAAATTGCCTTAATGCGTTTCTTAGAAGATCAAAAAGTTTTACGCATACCTAATTAGTCTTCTAGAGACTAAAACATATAAATACATAAGTTAGCAATTGGAGAGAAATACAATATATAATGGATTCTAAAATAAAAATACTCAACGATAAATTAGCCTTAGCTCAATTAGGCGGTGGACAAGCCAGAATAGATAAACAACACCAAAAGAAAAAACTCACGGCAAGAGAACGTGTCATGTACCTATTAGATGAAGGTTCTTTTGAGGAAATTGGAGCCTTAGTCACGCATAGAACAAAAGATTTTGGCATGGAAAATCAACAATTTTATGGTGATGGTGTGGTTACAGGATATGGGACAGTAAATGGAAAATTAATTTATGTTTTTGCTCAAGATTTTACAGTTTTTGGAGGTTCGCTTTCAGAAACTCATGCTGAAAAAATTTGTAAAATTATGGATATGGCAGTAAATGTTGGTGCACCTATTATTGGACTAAATGATTCTGGCGGAGCACGAATTCAAGAAGGTGTTCGCTCTCTAGGAGGTTATGCCGATATTTTTTACAGAAATGTGCAAGCTTCAGGTGTTATTCCACAAATCTCTGCAATAATGGGTCCTTGTGCTGGCGGAGCAGTATATTCTCCGGCAATGACAGATTTTACCCTCATGGTTCAAGATTCGAGTTATATGTTTGTCACTGGTCCTAATGTTGTAAAAACAGTAACTAACGAAGAAGTCACCAGTGAAGAATTAGGAGGTGCAAGCGTACACTCCTCTAAATCTGGTGTGGCTCATAAAACAGCTACAAATGATGTAGAGTGTTTAGAGGACATAAAAAAACTATTGAGCTATTTGCCTCAAAGTAACAAGGAAAAAGCAGCCGATGTACCGTTTGAACTTAAAGATGAAATCAGAGATGTTCTGTCTTCTATAGTTCCAGAAAATCCAAATAAACCCTATGATATGCATAATATTATTGAGGGGATTATTGATGAAGACTCATTTTATGAAATCCATAAAGATTATGCTGAAAATATTATTGTTGGATTTGCTCGTTTAGGAGGAAAAAGTATCGGGATTGTCGCTAATCAACCTATGTTTTTAGCTGGTGTATTAGATGTTGATAGTTCCAAAAAAGCTGCGCGATTTGTACGTTTCTGTGATTGCTTTAACATTCCGTTATTAGTACTAGAAGATGTTCCAGGTTTTTTGCCAGGCACAGATCAGGAATGGAATGGTATCATTGTTAATGGTGCCAAACTATTATATGCTTTTAGTGAAGCGACAGTTCCTAGAATTACAGTAATTACCAGAAAAGCCTATGGAGGAGCTTACGATGTTATGAATTCTAAACATATTGGTGCAGATATGAACTTTGCTTGGCCTAATGCGGAAATTGCAGTTATGGGAGCAAAAGGTGCTGCTGAAATTATCTTTAAACGCGAAATCTCTGCTGCGGAAGACAAAGAAAGTAAATGGAAAGAGAAAGAAGCAGAATATGCAAAATTATTTGCCAATCCTTATAGCGCAGCTGAACGTGGGTTTGTAGATGAAGTGATTCTACCTCAAAATACAAGACGAAAATTAATAAAAGCGTTTAGTATGCTAGAAAACAAAAGCATTCAAAAACCAAATCGTAAACACGGAAATATACCGTTATAAAAAGCACTTATTTAGACTTCACCTCTACAGCACAGGTGAAGTCTAATATATCGCCTATTTATCAATTATTCTTCGGTGATAATTTATCTGGCCCAAATGGTAGGATAAGTGCGTATTTAAATGTACCAAGAAATATTCAGTTGTCATGACTTCGTTAAATACTTGAAGCTTGTAGGCGCTTTGTAAGTCGGATGCTGCTAGACTTTTCAATGTATTTTCAATCACCACAATTGTATTTTTGATTTGAGCTATCAATTCTAACTTGGGAACGTCTTTAATCGAAAATTCTAAATCACGCTGTCTTATATACCCAGAGTTTCCTAAAACCGCACCTATAAAATGATTGAGGTTACCTATGAGATGAATACATAAACGTCCTGCAGAATTTGTTATAGCACCTTCCACTTTCCATAGGTTAGATTCCTCTTTATACATATTAATCTCTTCAATAATTTTATTAAGATCTCTTTGAAACAAAGTGATCAACGTATCTGTTAACATAATGGTAAATTATTAATATTAGTACTATTTCTAACCAAAAATAGCTATTAATTCGCTTACATTTGCGCCATGCAAAATCAAAAAAGATCTCAACTAGAATTTGTGGTGTTAATGGCAGCTTTAATGTCTATTGTAGCACTATCTATAGATGCGGTTTTACCTGCTTTACCAAAAATAGGTACCTATTTAAATAGTATGAATGAGACTGAGAACCAAAAACTAATTACTACAATCTTTTTAGGTCTCGGTTTTGGTCAGCTTATATTTGGACCTTTGTCAGACAGTTTTGGACGTAAACCGATGGTGTATATTGGTTTTGGTGTATTTATTATAGCTTCTATTATTTGTATCACCACTAGAAATTTTGAAATGATGCTATTTGGCCGTGTGCTTCAAGGCATTGGTTTATCTTCTCCAAGAACCATGAGCACAGCAATTGTTAGAGATTCTTATAGTGGAGATCATATGGCTAAAATTTTATCTATTGTCACTATGACTTTTATTTTAGTTCCTGTAATCGCACCAATGTTAGGTCAGTTTCTATTATTGCATTTTGGATGGCATTCTATTTTTACAGTTAACTTAGCGTTTGGATCATTAATTATATTATGGTTTTGGAAACGGCAACCAGAAACCCTGTATGACAATTATAAAAAGTCGTTTCGTTTATCCAACTTTAAATCCGGAGCCATTACCTTTTTCAGAATAAAATCAGCGGTTGTCTATACTTTACTTTCAGGACTAATTACGGGCTCATTTATGGTGTATTTAAGTACATCTCAACATATTTTTCAAGTTCAATATGCGTTGGGAGATTTGTTTCCTTACATTTTTGCAAGTTTAGCTGTTACTATTGGTTTATCAACGTTTTTAAACAGTGCTATTGTTATCCGATTTGGCATGTGGAATCTTGTAAATATTGCCCTAATCGTATTTGTCCTTAATGCTTTAGTTTACATTGTAACCTTCTGGTCAGGCATTAATCCGCCAATCGGAGTTTTGGTTGCGTTTTTAATGCTTCAATTTGCGAGTGTTGCCTTTTTATTTGGAAATTATAGAGCACTAGCCATGGAACCTATGGGACATATTGCTGGTATTGGTGCTGCACTAAATGGGTTTATTTCAACCGTGATGGCTGTACCCATCGCCAACTTTATTGGTAGTTTTATTAAAACTTCGGTATTACCACTATTTATAGGTTTTTTTATTACTGGAATTATTGGTTTAGCGTTATTCTATAGTGTTAAAAAACCAGTAAGAGCAAAAGCCTAATACTTAAATTAGTGCTTTTACTCTTTCTAATTCCTTATAATATTGGTTGGTAATAACACCTATTTCAATATTACTTTTTGAGTTTTATATTGTGTTTTATCATTTAATTCTATAACATATACACCTACGGTTAATCTACTTACATCAATGGCTTGAGATCTGCTAGACGTTATCAAATTTTTAGAAATTATAACACGTCCTTGTAAATCGTAAATTGTAGCCTTAGTCACTTTTACTAACTGACCTGCAACAACTATAGTTTTATCAGCTTCTTTGGTGTAAATCGTTAACGCATCTAAAGTATTTACATTTGTAGATAATGTATTATTATTTAAACGTAGATAAAAACGGCCAATACCATTTAAGTTTGAATTTGGTGTTAAGGTATAATCACTAGAATTTAATAATGTTGTAGTATTCGTAACCGTATCTTCTAAGTACACATCTACAGTATTTGGTAATGTAGATTGTGAGATGGTAAACGAAATTTGCTCTCCTTGGTTAGCATTCACACCAAGTGGAATAGTAACATTACTTAAACTTGAAGTATTTAACGATTGAAGTGCAAAATTGACGTCCTCATTATTTTCAACCAAATGTGAATAAAGTGCAAATTCAGGTGCTGCTCCAAACACTTTAGCATCATATCCAGGATCTAAACCTAAACTAGAATTATCATTAAAGTAGAAGTTTGTTCTGTAATTGCTAGAACCAACAAGGTCTAATTTAAGATTATAACTCATGGATGGCGATCTTCCTACAATGTAATCATCAGAACCGATAAGTGTTCTCATATCTGTAGTACTAAACGATCCGTTATTAAAAACAACATTATCTGTAGTGTTTTTAGCGGCTACTAAAAACCCTTGACCAGGTGCAATGTTTAAAGTCTCCGTTGTAGCTGCATTTATAATTGTAAAATTACCGGTTGTAGCTTCACTTCCAGAATATGTACCACTATTATAACCATATATAGCAACAGCATCTTCATCTAAAACGGCCGCATTGGCAGTTAAAAATTCAGAAGCACTAAGATAACTTGGATAAGGATTACCAACTAAATTCCATTGATTCCCACCAACAGGACTACTAATTGAAGCACTCACATTATCCGTAACAACAGCACCAGTAAAAGTTAATACTTGATCGCTAGTTACTGTAGCAGCTCTATAACCTTTTCCTACTTCTAAAGCTGTCGTCGCAGATATATCAAAATTTTCATAAGCCGTATTCCCTGCAGAATTATTATAAGGCCCAAAACCATATACAAAGCCATTACTAGCAAGTTTGGTTGCATTCGTTGGAGAACCTAGCGTTAAAAATGTATCAAAGGTAAGTCCACTTAATGGTGCAGCAATTAAATCATTACCTCCACCAGCAGCTGTACCTACAATGTTTACATGACGTTCGTAGTTAATGGTACCAGCAATAGAACCATTTAAAATTAAGCTAGAGTAATTATCAGAAACTGATTTTAAATTCATCGCTTCATTAACCGTAATAGTAACTCCAGAATCAATAGTTAAGCTTCCTCCTGCTTCTACTAATACTGATTTCACAGTTGCATTTGCACTAAGAACGGCATTTGTTCCTGATTTTATGATCAATCCATAACAAGTGTCAGAGGCACTTGGAGCACTTGTAACAACTGAACCTTTGAAATAATTTGTACCATCCCAAATGATATCAGAGATAAAACTTAGCGTAAAATAGTCTCCATCAGTAAAAGAAACACCTGATACACTCGCAGTATTTCCTGAAACTGTTAAATCATAAGCTGTTGCTGAAGCAAAAATATCATTATTGTCAACTAGTAATTGTAAGCCTTGACAGCCTTCAGTGGCTGCACTTATATTTGTTAGGTCAAATTCAACCGTTACCGAACCTAAATCGCCGATTTTATTCACGCGCCACTTTGACGTTAACACATGAGCATTGTTGGTTTCATTTAATGCAAAATCATATACTGAGTCTTTAGTATCTTCTCCCCAAAATAAATACTCGCTATTATCTAAATCTGAAGCAGTACTTACACTTACAATTCCTGTTCCTCTTGACGCTATGTGATTAGTACCATCTGATGCTTGACCAATACCAGCTACATGGTGGTCATAATTGCCATTACTAGTATCATCTTGGGTATAGAGGTCCTTTAAAGAATCTAAAGTGGTACCATATTTTGCAGATAAATAATTTTCAACAATCGTAGTTTTAGCTAAATTAAGAGAATTTGTATATAAAATAATCTCAGCGATGTCACCTTTAAAACTTGTCGCTGATTGTTTTCCAATCCCAAAATCACTAAAGTTTTGTAAAGTTCCATCATATACTAGTGTTTCAGAAACTGTTGCATTTACATATTGGCTTATAGCCGTACCATTATAATCTTGCGTAATGACATAAGGAGTATTCCCAACTAAATCAATTCCATCAAATTTATCAAACGACTTTACTGTTCCGTTAGATTGTATTCCTCTTCCCCATATACTTCCACTAGTTGCCCAAATTCCAATAGTTTTATCCTCTATATCGTCTGAGAATGCAGTTCCAGATGGTCCTGCTTGAATAATTCCTCGCGTGTTACTATCATAAGATGTAGCTTGTAGTACTACAAATAATGTTACTTCACCATTATGTCCTAAACCAGTGGCTAGAATTCTATCATTTGATCCATCAAAATTTAAAGCTGAATACCCATTTAATGCATTTGTTATTAACTTAGGCCTATAGGCAAATGTATTTTGTAAGGCATTCTTACCATTTCCGGAAACATCATTCCATTGTCTTATTTCAGAATTATTAGTTCCTAAAGTGACACCAGTATCCGTATAAGCGTTATTCTCAGCTATTAACCATATTTCATTGTTAGAGGTGACTCCTCCTGGTCCAATTTGAGAATATCCGTAAGTTGATACTAATAAAAAAAGAACTGTGTAAATTTTAGCTTTTGTGTTCAAAATTTGAAGGTGTTGATTATTTTATTCGGTGAAACTACAAAAATCATCCTTAAAAAACAAATAAATCCGACAAACGGTATTTTTAGTAAGAAAATACTACAAAAATAAAATAAAGCAAATTCTGTGGTTATCTCACCCTTTAATATAGCATGTGTGCCAACAAGATTTATGGAGTTTGATTAAAGGATATAAAAAGTAACTTATATGATTGAGTATGTCAGCAACTAAAAAATTTCTAAACCACCTTTACCTTCTCTGATAACTTCAGGTGGATCTGTGGATAGGTCAATAATGGTTGAAGCTTCATTATCACCATAACCTCCATCGATAACAACATCGACTAAACTATCCCATTTTTCAAGAATTAATTCTGGATCTGTAGTATACTCTAAGACATCGTCGTCATCTCTTATAGAGGTTGAAACAATTGGGTTACCTAAAGCTTCTACTATAGCTAAAGCAACAGAGTTATCTGGCACGCGTATACCTACTGTTTTTCGTTTTTTAAATGGATTTGGCAAATTTTTAGAACCTGGCAAAACAAAAGTATAAGGTCCTGGTAAGGCACGTTTCAATATTTTAAAAGTAGTGGTGTCAATTTGTTTTACGTAATCACTTAGGTTACTTAAATCTTTACAAACAAACGAAAAATTAGACTTTTCAAGTTTAACTCCTTTAATTTGAGCTATACGTTCTAATGCTTTTAGGTTGGTAATATCGCAACCTAATCCGTAGACAGTATCTGTAGGGTAGATTACTAAACCACCATTTTTCAAAATCTTAACTACTTTTTGAATTTCTCTTGGATTAGGGTTTTCCGGATATATTTTAATAAATTCTGCCATAATATGTATCTTTCAAATACCGTTATACAAAGTAACTATATTTTTTTCAATATGAAACGTCTATTATTTATATACCTCCATTTATTAATCACGTTAATAATGGTTTCATGTAATTCTGAGAACCCGAGTACTATTGAATCAGACGTTATAAATCCTTCGGAAGCCTATGAAGAATTAAATATAGTATACGGTAATAACGACAACCAAGTTTTTGATTTGTATTTACCAGCAAACAGAACCGCTGAAACTAAAACTATTATTTTAGTACACGGTGGAGGCTGGACTTCTGGGGACAAAGCGAATATGACTAATATTCAGCTTTATATCAAAGATCAAATGCCGGATTATGCTATTGTGAATATGAATTACCGATTGGCAACCGAGAGCATGCCACCTTATCCTATGCAAATTAATGATATTACAAGTGTGGTTAACTATTTAACCACAAATCAAACGCATTATACTATTTCTGAAAATTTTGGCTTTATAGGTGTTAGCGCAGGTGCTCACCTATCTTTATTGTGGAGTTATGCATTTGACACAGCACATCAGGTTGACATGGTGGCTAGTATAGTTGGACCTACAAATTTTACAGATCCGGCTTACTTAGAAAGTGATAATAGCATTCTGCAACAGTTTATAGCCTCTCTGGGAATAGATAATTCTATCGCTTTTTTAGAAGAGATCAGTCCATATCACAGAGTCACCTCTTCTGTTCCTCCTACTATATTATTTTATGGTGGAGATGACCCTTTGATTCCAATTTCACAAGGCACAGCAATGAGAACACAACTAGAAGAACACCATGTTATACATGAATATACCTTATATCCAGATGAAGGTCATGGATGGGAAGGTCTCAATCTACTTGATACCACTCAAAAATTACAAACGTTTATAGAAACGCATCTTTAGTCTTGCTTTGTTCTTAAGATTTCTAGCTTTGCAAAACGTAAAAGTAAATTTTTAGTATCTCCATTCTGAAATTTAATTTCTGCTTTAGCATCTGCACCTGAACCTTCTAATTTAGTGACTTGACCACGACCAAAACGCTGATGATTAACCGTATTTCCTACTGCTAATTTTGAGTCGGTTAAATTTGAATTCTCACTAGGCTTAGCGTTTGCTACTCGTTTTAACTTTTTAGGTGTACTAATTATAAATTTTTCAGGTTTCTTCATGGATTCTTTTTTCTGAAGTTTTGCTGTTTTAGGTTTTGCAAACCTAACTCTATTAGGTTCAATATCTCCAAATATAGACGGATCTAACATTGGGTTTTGTCGTTCTCTTAAAGGTGTTGTAATATTTACAAACTGATCATCAATTTCTTCAATAAAACGACTAGGTTCTGCGTCTATCAGTTTTCCCCAACGGTAACGGGAAAGTGTATATGTTAAATACGCTTGTTTTTCTGCTCGGGTTAAAGCGACGTAGAATAAGCGACGTTCTTCTTCAAGCTCACTTCTTGTATTCATACTCATGCCACTTGGAAACAAATCTTCCTCCATTCCCACAATAAAGACATGGCCAAACTCTAATCCTTTAGCCAAGTGAATTGTCATTAAAGCCACATGATCGGGATCTCCTTTATCTCCATCTAAATCTGTAGCTAAAGCTACATCTTCTAAAAATTCGGCTAAAGAATCACCTGCATCAGCTAATTCCATTTGTCCTTCAACGAAATCTTTAATACCGTTTAGCAACTCTTGAACGTTATCCATTTTAGTGACACCTTCTGGAGTTGCGTCTTTGCCTAGTTCCCTAACTAAACCACTGGTTTTAGACACATGCTCGGCTAAATCGAATGCATTAGCTGTTTGATTCATCACTTTGTAACTCTCAATTAGGGTCACAAAATCTCGCAGTTTATTTTTTGTACCATTATTAATGTTGATATTAACCGAATCAATATCCTTCATTACATCATACATGGTTTTTCCTGTAGCATTCGCTGCAACAACCAAACGATCTACAGTGGTCTGACCGATTCCCCTTGCAGGATAATTGATAACCCGTTTTAACGCTTCTTCATCTGCAGAATTTAAAATTAAACGCAGATAAGCCGTAACATCTTTAATCTCTTTACGTTGATAAAACGATAAGCCTCCATATATTCTATACGGAATATCTCGTTTTCTCAATGCATCTTCTATGGCTCTAGATTGCGCATTAGTACGATACAATACAGCGAAATCACTGTTGTGTAATTGTTCGTTCATTTTGGTTTCCCAAATAGTACTAGCGACATACCTTCCTTCATCACCATCAGTTAACGCTCGGTGAACTATTACTTTCTCACCTTCGTCATTTGCTGTCCAAACAATTTTATCTAATTTGGTTTTATTGTGCTCTATAACCGAATTGGCGGCACCAACAATATTTTTTGTAGAACGGTAATTTTGTTCTAAGCGAAACATTTTTACACCATCGTAGTCCTTTTGAAAATTTAAGATGTTATTAATGTTAGCACCACGGAAGGCGTAGATACTCTGCGCATCATCTCCTACCACACATATATTTTGAAAACGGTCTGCTAAGGCTCTAACAATTAAATATTGCGAATGGTTAGTATCTTGGTACTCATCTACTAAAATATATCTAAACTTATCTTGGTATTGTGCTAATACATTAGGAAAACGCGTTAAGAGCTCATTGGTTCTTAATAATAAATCATCAAAATCCATTGCACCAGCTTTAAAGCAACGCTCTACATATGCAGCATAAATCTCACCCATTTTAGGACGCCTCGCCATTGCATCAGCTTCCATTAATTCAGGGTTTTTAAAGTACGCTTTTACAGTAACCAAACTGTTTTTGTAAGATGAAATTCTACTAAATACTTGTTTGGTTTTGTAGATATCTTTGTCGAGTCCCATTTCCTTAATAATAGAACCGATTAACTTTTGGCAATCTTGAGTATCGTAAATTGTAAAATTGCTCGGGTAACCAAGATGGTGTCCTTCGAAACGTAAAATCTTTGCAAAAACAGAGTGAAATGTACCCATCCACAAGTTTTTTGCTTCACTTTCGCCAACGATATCAGCGATTCTACTTTTCATTTCTTTGGCCGCTTTATTCGTAAAGGTTAAGGCTAAAATATTGAAAGAATCAATTCCCTTACTCATTAAATAAGCTATACGATACGTAAGCACACGTGTTTTTCCGGAACCTGCACCAGCAATGATAATCATAGGACCATCGACTTGAATTGTGGGTTCTAATTGTGCGTCATTAAGTTGACTGAGATACTTTTCCAAGTTAAAATTTTTTGAAGGAGTAAAATTACGGATACTCTTATAGTTTACCTCATGGAAACGCCATAAATTATAAACAAACTATCAAAAATCGTAGTTGATTACATTTCAATATCTTAGTAGAAATTAATTTTTTAAAGATATATTAACTGATGCTACTCACCTTATTCTATTTCATTCCTCAAGTCTGAAATGCCAAAAAAAGGAGCATTATAGCCAACAGCTGAAATTGGACAGCTCGTAAATATCATTTTCGTGAATACTAAAAATTTGCATTGATACACCATTATATAAATTAAAATTGCAGCACAATTAAAGCATCATTCATCATCCTTTTCACCATCACCAGCCATAGCCGAAAGTAAAGCTGCTTTAATATTTAGCCACACAAAATTAAAAACGGATTTAGTGACATCGCGCTCTACGTTTTCAGATTGACCGTATCTATAATTTCGCCTTTCATCATCACTATCTTTAGAAACAAAAAGGTTAACAATGGTAGAGATAAATTTATTTTTCTCTTTACCATTCTTCTTTAGCACTGCTATTTCAAAATCATCATATTTTACTTTTAAATCTATACGTCCACGATTAGGGTTACCGCTAATTGTAAAATACGTTTGCTTTAATTCACCTTTAAGATCCACATAAAGATTGGGTTGGGTAAATTGGTTCATCTGTCTCGCATTTAACACTCCTAAATCTGCTTTAAATACAAACTGATCGGTTGTATCAGCGACTTTAAAATTCCAATCAACTACTAATGGCGAATTCTCCATAAATGTTGAAGTTACCTTTATAGTGGTATCTGCATTACCATAATTATTTCCTAATTTAGAAATGGTTGCGTTTAAGTTCGTAAAATCCAATCGTCCTGCGTTTTCAACAGCCTTAACTTTTTCTAAATATGATATACTGCCGTTCTCAATCTGAATTTTATCTATTCCCAAATCAAAATCTAATTGTCGTAATGACGTTCCGTAAAGTAGTTTATAACTTGTATCGTCAGCCACTAATTTATCTCTATAAATCTCAGCATTTGGAGTATTTAATTTTATAGATTTCGATTTAAAATAAAATTGTTCTTCCTTATTTAATCCAAAATCCATATCAAAAATTTTCATCGTTTTAATAGTAACATTAAAATGATCTCTTTCCTTTGTTAGAATAGAAGAATACTTTGATTTTGAATATTTTGTCTTATACTCAAACCCTTTTAAAGTGGCATTTGTTTTATGAATACTTAAAGACTCTACAAACATATTTTCATAAGCGTTAGTCGCCCATTTTAAATGAGTCATTTCTAAAGTAAAATCTTTAAAATCAAATTTCTCTTTAGATGTATTTGCGTTGGGATTTATATTGAGTTCTACCAATTTAAAATCTAGATGTGGTGTATTTAAAATAACGTTATTAGTATCATAATCAGAAATTAATACATCTGCATCATTGATTTCTAAACTACCAATATTTACAACTTGCTTTATACCACTTAAAAAACCTTTTTCATAATCCTTATTTTTTACAACTGGGTTATGAAGATATTTTGCAATCACACTTTCTAGTGCGAGGTTATCGACAGTGATTTCATTATTAACTAAATAATCCCAATAACTTATATCCTCTACTACAACAGACGCAAGTTGCGCATCTAAAATTATTTTGTTAGTGGTTTCTCCTGTGATTTTCATATTAAGAGAGGACAGTTCTAAATTACCTGACCATATATGAACGCTCATTGTTGAATATTCCAGTGTAAAAGTTTCTGGTAGGTTATGAATTGCAGCAGCTATTTTATTTTCAACGATTTTATTTACAACTAGCGTTAATATTATAATTATAACGATGAGTATTGCTGCAATAATTCCAATTTTTTTCGGTTTTAAGTTCATAGTCTTAAGGATAAATTTTCAGAATCTTTAAAATAAATTAACTTTACAGATTCCAAATTGAATTTACACAAAGGCACAGTAGCCTCTTAATGAATAACAAAATAATTTTAACCCAATAAAATCTATTTAATGGATATTGATACTCTTATAGAATTGCTTTTTAATATTGCTCCGGCATTAATTGTTGGTGCGATTGCTTACTATTTCTTTAAGCAACATATAGAAAATGAAACCAATAGAAGACATTTTTTATTGCAAAAAGATTTACAAAAGGAAACCTACCCTTTGCGTTTGCAAGCCTATGAACGTATGACATTGTTTTTAGAGCGTATTGCTCCTAATAAACTACTCACCAGAGTTAACCCGACGTCTGCTAATAAAGAAGATTATGAAAGCCTATTGATTGCAACTATTGAACAAGAATTTGAACATAATTTAACCCAACAAATTTACGTAAGTGATCAATGTTGGTCTATAACGCAAGCCGCAAAAAATGCAACGATTCAAATGATTAGAAAAGCCACACAACAAGAGCAAACGGATACTGCTGATAAACTTCGTGAAGTAGTGCTAACAGAACTCATGGACAAACCTGCACCAAGTAATGCTGCACTTGCTTTTATAAAACAAGAAGTAAGTGAAATGTGGTAATTGAAATAAAACCTGGCTTTTAACGCTATTTACGTCTTTAGCTTTTTTAATGAACCAAAAACGCTTTTAGAGTTTCCTCATAAATGGTTTCGTACATTGGAACGATATTGTGCAAGTCAAATTTCTGAGATTGCGCTTTTGCATTCGCTTTAAACTTATTTAATGTCTCTAAATCTTTTAATATCTTTAAGGCATTATTAGACATATCATTGATAGCGTTAACATCGCTTAAGTAACCAGAAAAACCATCATCATTAACTTCCGATAAGCCTCCTGTATTTGTTGAAATTACAGGTACTCCACTAGCCATAGCTTCAAGTGCGGCAAGACCAAAACTTTCAGTTTGAGATGGTAATAAGAACAAATCACTAAAACATAAAATACGGTCTATTTCATTACTATTACCAAAGAAAATAACACGTTCTGTAATCCCTAATTCTTCAACCAAACGTTCTGCTGCTTCTTTTTCCGGACCCTCGCCTACCATCATTAATTTTGCAGGTAAGGTTTTTTGAATATTATAAAACACTTTGATAACATCTGGAATACGCTTAACCTCTCTGAAATTACTTATATGAGTAATAATACGTTCGCTATCCTCTGCCATCATTTCACGTTGACAGTCTGTGAAACTATGCGTATGCTTTTCTAAATCGATAAAATTTGGAACTACATGTATATCTCGCTTAATGTTAAATAAACGCATGGTATCTTTCTTTAAACTTTCAGATACGGATGTTACAGCATTCGATTTATTAATACTGAAGGTTACTGCTGGTTTGTAAAACGGATGACTACCTACTAAAGTAATATCGGTACCATGTAAAGTCGTTACAATAGGTACAAAAATCCCTTCATCTTTTAGCATTTGTTGCGCCATGTACGCTGCATAAGCATGAGGAATGGCGTAATGCACATGTAGTAATTCTATGCCGTGCAACTTTACCATATCTACCAATTTACTTGATAAGGCGAGTTCGTAGGGTTGGTAAAGAAATAATGGATATTCTGGGACATGAACTTCATGAAAATGAACATTATTACTCAACAATTCTAATCGTACAGGCTGACTGTAGGTTATAAAATGAATCTCGTGACCACGTTTTGAAAGCTCTAAACCTAATTCTGTAGCTACAACTCCACTCCCTCCAAACGTTGGGTAACAAACTATTCCTATTTTCATGTTTATAATATATAAATGACGTTTAATCGTCCTAGGTGAAACAGGAATTCTGCCTCATAAAGCACCACGGTACACAACTAAACATACTATTTTAATTAATAGTCTTAATAAATTTAAAAACTTACAATTGTTTTCACATTTGTAGTCTAATCATTAATCGATAATCGCTTCGTAAATTAAAGCTTGAATATCAGTTCTAATATTTTCTCTTAACAATAGATTTTTTCCGGCTTCTGGATATGTTCTATTAGCTAAAAACACATATACAATATCTTCTTCTGGATCTGCCCAAGCGTATGTACCTGTAAACCCTGAATGTCCAAAACTCGTCATGGATAAACAGCCACAAGTAGGCCCTTCATCTCCTAACTGAGGTTTATCGAAACCAATACCTCTCCTATTATTATCACCACAATAGTAGCAATAATTAAATTTATCTACGGTTTCACTTTTAAGGTAGCGTTTGCCACCGTAAAATCCTTTTTGTAAGTACATCTGCATTATTTTGGCAACATCGTTAGCATTGCTAAATACGCCTGCATGTCCTCCTATTCCTCCTTGCATAGCCGCACCCATATCATGCACATAACCATGTACTTTTTTGTAGCGATAGTAATTGTCTATTTCTGTTGGCACAATGTTCTTTAAGCTAAATTTTTCGCGTGGATTGTACGTTGTATAATTAGCCCCTAAGGATTTATAAAATCGATCTTCTGCAATTTCACTTAAGGGTTTTGCGTAAAAATCTTCAAGGTAACCTTTAAGAATATAATACGGTAAATCGCTGTAACGGTATCTTAATCGCGATAATAAATCACTATCTCGAATGACTTTTTGAATGGAATCTTGATAATCATCTCGCATAAAAAGGGTATTGGTAACCTCTACCGTAAAGCCTTCTGTGCGTGATTTTCTATAATATTTTGGGTCTGGTTTGTTAGTTACCGTATCTAGAGTGGGATAATAAAATGGAATCCATGGTTTGAGTTGTGCATAGTGCGACAACATCTTTTTTAGGGTCACATTTCGCTTGTTCGTATTCTTATATTCAGGAATTAAATCCCCTAATTTATCATCTAATGAGATTGAGCCTTGTTCTTCTAATTCCATCAATACTGGTAGTGTAGCAAGTATTTTTGTTAATGAAGCTACATCATAAATATCATCGAAACCAATCTTATTCTTTTTCTCATAGGTCTGGTAACCAAAATTCTTATTATAAATAACTTTACCTCTACGCGCTACGATCAATTGAATTCCCGGAGTCATTTTCTCACTAACTGCGCGGTTTGCTAGAGAGTCTATACGGCTTAACCGTTGAGAATCCATACCAACACGTTCTGGGAGACCGTAACTTAAACGCATCAAAGAATTGTAATCTTCACCTGTACCTACAGGAAAAAATTGACCAGCACTCACTGGTAATTTCCCCTTAGCCGAAATGGCTCCAAAAATCAATTGTGCAGATTTTTCTTGAGCAATTTTACTATTTTGATAACTCATTACAATACTTTCGATATTTTCAACCGTAAGTAAATCGTTTAAAGCATATGGTCTTGCAAAAACATCTAATACAATAGTGTTCGTTCTTGCTATTTCATATAACCAAGCCATCTCTTTTTGGGAAAATTTAAATCCTTTCCATGGGTTGGCATTAGATTTATGGTATCCCACAACAACCGTATTGTAATTTTGAAGCTTTGATATGATACCATCAAGTTTATCAGCTTTTATCTCATGTATCTTAGCGTACTTTTTTAATTCGTCTAAAAATGGAGAACCATTATCATCACCTAATGCTACATAAGCAATCTTCTTAGTTTCTAAATCTCTGAGGGGTAATAGTTGATTGGAGTTTTTTACCACTGTTATGGCATTTTCCATAAGCTCTTCATACAAGGCATCATCCTTAATTCTATTAAGATCTTCAACTAGATTGTACATACCGACTGGTGAATAGTTCTGTAAACCCACCTTGTATTTAGCCATTAGTATTTTTTTTACCGAATGTGCAAGACGCTCTTCTGTAATTGTACCATTATTATAGGCTTCTACAAATTTAGCAATCCCTTTTTCTGGGTCTTGAGACATCAGCATCACATCATTACCCGCTAAAAATGCCATTAAATCAATTTCACCTCCTTGTATCAAACTCTTTGTTCTGGTTCCATCAACGCCTTTTTCAACATAATCAGCGGCACCTTTCATGGTAAGAGCATCTGTAAAAATTAAACCTTTAAAGCCTAAGCTATCTTTTAAAATATCGGTAACAATATGCTTGGATAAAGAGGACGGAAAATCGCGTCGAGTCTCTAAGCTTGGTACATTTAAATGAGCCACCATAACACTTGCTAGACCTTGCTTAATGAGTTTTCTGTAAGGGTATAGTTCAATAGAATCGATACGTTTGGCACTAAAATTAATAGTTGGTAATTTTAAGTGTGAATCCTCTTCGGTATCACCATGACCTGGAAAATGTTTTGCATTAGCTAAAGTACCTGCACTTTGCATGCCTCTCATAAACGCTAATCCTTTTTCAGTGACATTGTCTCTGTCTTCTCCAAAAGAACGATTACCAATAATAGGATTTTCTGGATTTGTATTTATATCTACAGCAGGTGCAAAATTAAAATGCACACCCAAACGCTTGCAGTGTTCACCTATTTGCCGTCCTGCCTGTTCTACTAATCCATTATCTGTTATAGCACCTAATGTCATATTCCAAGGAAAAGCATAAGTAGAGTCTAATCGCATACTTAAACCCCATTCAGCATCCATACCAACTAACAATGGAATTTTTGATGCAGCTTGTAATTCGTTATTTAATTTTGCTTGGCGCATTGGGCCTCCTTTGGAATAAATTAAGCCACCAATATGCTGATTTTTTATCAATTTTGCGATTTCGGCTTCGTGTGCTTTTCCTTTATCAGAAAACACTTGAACCATAAAAAGTTGCCCTATCTTTTCTTCAATAGTCATAGACGTATACAAACTATCAACCCATTTCTGTTGTTGAATAGGATCTTTAGATTGAAGAGGATTATTAAAATGATCTTGCCCAAAATTAAATTGAAAACAAGTACATATAAGAATAAGGGCGAGGTAACGCATTAGCAATCTTTTATTGTTTATAGGTTGAACACAAAAAACATAACGAATATTGTGCCAAATTAGCATATTTAAAAGGAAGTAAAAAGACTTTAAGATACTTTTATAACCTGTATTATGGACAATATAGGTGTTGGTTTAAGATAACAAATCAATTTGACGATCGTGATAACCTAACAAATAGAGCACACCATCTAACCCTATACTAGAAATAGAACTTTGGGCATTATCTTTTACCTTAGGTTTGGCATGGAACGCAATACCCAAACCTGCGAGGTTAAGCATTTGCAAATCGTTAGCACCATCTCCTACGGCAATGGTTTGACTGATATCAATACCCATTTCGTCTGCTAGTAATTGTAAATATTCAGCCTTTTTATTACCATCTACAATATCACCAAGATAGCCACCTGTTAATGCACCATCTTTAATTTCAAGCTGATTTGCAAATACATAGTCGATATCTAATTTTTTCTGAAGATAATGTCCAAAATACGTAAACCCTCCAGAAAGTATGGCCGTTTTAAAGCCGTAATAATGTAAAGTATCTATTAAACGTTTTGCGCCTTTTGTAATCGGCAAACGCTCTGCAACCTCTTGTAAGACGGTTTCACTAAGTCCTTTTAAAAGCTGCATACGTTGTTTAAAGCTTTCGTTAAAATCTATTTCGCCTTGCATGGCAGATTCTGTGATCGCTTTTACTTGCTCACCTACTCCTGCTAATTCCGCAAGTTCATCAATAACTTCAGTTTGAATTAAAGTTGAATCCATATCAAAGCAAACCAATCGTCTATTTCGTCTAAAAATATTATCCTCTTGAAAAGCAATATCGGCATCCAATTCTCTTGAAATTTCCATAAATTTCTGTGTAAAATCAGTCTTATCTCCGATTTCACCTCTAATAGACATTTGGATAGAAGCTCTGGGATATTCTTCTTTCTTTACTAGAGATACACGACCGGTTAATCGTTTTATAGAATCTATATTTAAACTCTTATCTGAAATGATTTTAGTAACTTCAGAAATTTGTTCTGCTGCCAATTTTTCCCCCAAAATAGTTACGATATAACGATCTTTACCTTGCTGATTTACCCACTTTTCATAATCTTCTAGTGAAATAGGTTTAAATTTGGCTTTAATACCAAGTTCATAAGCTTTAAACAATAAATCTTTAAGTACAGCTGAAGACTTTTTACCTTGTTTAATTTCAAACATAATACCAAGTGAAAGCGTATCGTGGATATTAGCTTGTCCGATGTCCAAAACTTTAGCATCGTATGCTGCCAAAACACTTGTTAAACTAGAAGTTAAACCTGGTCTATCTTGTCCTGAAATATTTAATAAGAAAATGTCTGTAGCCACAATAAAAAATTTGTCGTTTTAGTAGAACGTAAATTTGACTAATCTATCTGATATATAAAAATTTTTAAATACGTATTATTTAATAAATCGACTATGCCAACTCTCACTTGCAGGAACTTCCCAATTCTCATTGAATTCCGCAATGTTTGTAACCAAATTATTAAATACAATCGTATTTTTAGATACAGCTTTTTGCTGTGCCATTTTTTTAAAATCTACCAACGGTTTATACGCTATATATTCTCCTTGTTTGTAAGACACATTCATCTTATCCATTAAATCCACATTGTACTGTTGCTCTAATTGTTGAATAAAATTAACCGACGCATCTATAGAGCAACCTGTAGCAGCATTTAGATTTTGGTCCATAGCAATGACAATAAATCGCTTATAAACAATTTCATATCCGGCTTTAAGATCTTTTCCGTGAGCTGTCCAGGCTTCAATAAAAGTATCGAGTTGTCCTTTTAGTTGTTCTATTTCTTCTTCTGAAAATGAACGATTAGCTTGATAAATCCAAACTCTAGATTCTTCTGGCAACGTATTAAAATCGACTAACATATCTAATTGTTTTTTCTTTATGCGAAAATAAGGATTTACATCCAATCTCGGTCTTGAGATTCTACCTTATATAACAAGAAATTATAAATAGATAAGGCCTCTGTTTTGGATATATAAGGAATAGTTACAGATTTTGAAGCGGTTGAAATGACGATTGAAGCAATATCTCGTGGTCTTTGAAAAACGGTCTGTTTTAATTTAACGCTTTGGATTTTATGAATTTCTAAAACATTTGTTGTGGTATCGATTACACCGCTTCCAATTGAAACAAAATTCTCTGAAATAATATAATACGCTTTTTTATAGGCAACATATACATACAAAATGGCTAATGGCAAAAACATCACATTTATCCATAACATCTTTATACCAAAAAAGGCTAAGGACACACTGTTTAAAATCGCACCAAAAACTAACATTTCAAGAGCTGAAATTCGCATATAGTAAGGTTTTGGTTTAGCTTTTTCACCTTCGTTATCTTCGTAATTAGATAAAAGCTTATTCACTAGATAGGACAGCTGATCTTTTTCTAAAGCAACAATTTTGAAGTTTTTTTGCTGCTTTACATTCACCATGGCTTGTTTAACCGATAAAGTATGTAAACCAAAAAATTGTTTAACCCGATTCGTCGTTATAACTAAATTTTGAATGCGACTTGGCGTTAAACTCAAAGATACTTTGTTAAAAAGCCCCTTATTAATTTCTACTGTTTTTTGATGTTCTACAACCTCGAGATTAAAATTAATTATAAAGGTTTTCACTACTGAGAACAAAAATGAAATTAATACCACACCTATAACAATAATAACATTGGTAATTATTAAATTAAAAATTGTGGCTTCATCTAATTCTGTAAAACCTTCAACATGTTGTTCTAACTCTAATTCTTTTAAGACATCTTTAAATTCAGTATACAGTCCGAAAGCAAACGTAATAATTAGTAAAAAACTCTTAAAATGGTTTTGAGACAAGCCTTCTAATAGCAATCGTTTTGGCGTCACTTTAAAAAACACTTCGGGTTCTTCAGTTAGTGCGATCTCTTCGTCATTGCTTAGTTCAATTTGCGCTTTTCTGAAAAGTTTTTTCTTTAACAATAATGCTGTTGGTTTATCTAAAGCACTAATTTCTATTTCAGATTTTTTATCTCCTGCAGTTTCAATTTTTACAGAAACGACATTAATAATTTGTTGTAGAAAATTTTGTTTAATGTACACATTCTGAATTTTCGATTTAGGAATGATGGTATTGTCTTTATTTACAATCCCTGTCGCTAAATGGAAATCGTCATTACTGATATGAAATTTAAAATTAAGGTACTTTAATATCGCGTAAACAAGGATAATGATTAGTATCGCTAAAAATCCTAAAAGCATCATAATAGGTGTTACGTTTCCAATAGATTTACTTCTAAGAATGGAAACCCCAAATGCAATAAAAAGCACAAAAAACTTCTTAATAAACGTGACTAAGTTAAACGCAAAAATGACAATAATCCCTTTAACAGATTGCCTTATAGGTTGTGAGAAATCAGTTATTTCCATTCACCTCAGAACTTATAAAATCATTAATTCGTTTGGCCTCTAAGTGCGGAAGCCCCTTAATACTGAGATCGCTTCCGGCTTCACCTGCTGTAAATATTTTTAATGTAGCCAGATTAAATTGTCGTGCCAACCAACTGCGTGATTCTTCAACATGTTGAATTCTAGAAATAGGAACGGTGGTTAAAGCGTGTACAATTAAACCTTTTGCATATATGACATCAAAACCACGAAGGGCATATTTTCGTTTTTTAAATGCTAATAAGGCTATTATAAAATTAAGAATACAACATCCCAAAACACCTAAAAACACATACCAAAAATTATCATGAAACTCTTCTTCCTTAATAAGGTACTTTAATCCGAATAAGCCAGCAAAAATAATACTGTAAACTAATAGTGTATTTAGTACAATAATTTTAAGATACGCTTTAGAAATGGGTTTTAATTCAACATCTTCAACATGAGGTAAGTCTTCTACGTGTATTTGAGAGTTTGTGAAGGTCATGATTTACGACGTGTTATATTAATTTTTCTTTTTAGTTACTTTATATCTAAACGCATAACTCATAACTAAGCCAAAAAATAATGCATTTAACACAAACTTAAATAACGAAAATGATGCTTCCGTAAAATAATCATATCCAGCCATCATAAGGGCGTAAAAAACACCAATAATAACACCTGTTAAAATTCTTTTTTGTAATGGTAACTTTTCAATATTGTTCTCCATCTACCAATGCAATTTTAAGCGTTAGCAATAAGTTCTGCAATATCTAAAACTTTAATATCGTTTTCTTTTTCTTTAAATTTAACACCATCGGTCATCATAGTATTGCAATAAGGACAACCTGTTGCAATAATTTCGGGTTGTGTTTCTAAGGCGTCTTCTGTTCTTAAAACATTGATTTCTTTATTACCAGGCTCTGCATCTTTAAACATCTGCGCACCACCTGCGCCACAACATAAGGCTGTGCCTTTATGACGTTTCATTTCTATTAATGAGGCATTTGTTTTTTTAAGGACATTTCTTGGGGCATCATAAACACCATTTCCTCGTCCGAGATAGCAAGGATCGTGGAATGTAATGCGTTTGCCTTTATAAGTATTGCCTTCTAACGTTAAACGACCAGTACTTATTAATTCTTGTAAGTATTGAGTGTGGTGAATAACTTCATAATTACCACCTAAACTAGGGTATTCATTTTTAATACAATTGTACGAGTGTGGATCGCAAGTAACAATGCGTTTTACCTCATATGCGTTGAGCACTTCGATATTCATAACCGCTTGCATCTGAAACAAGAATTCGTTACCAGCACGTTTTGCCACATCTCCTGTGTTACTTTCTTCTGTACCTAAAACGGCAAAATTCACATTGGCTTTGTTTAAAATTTTCACAAATGCCTTAGTGATTTTCTTAGCCCTATCATCATAACTACCAGCAGAACCTACCCAAAATAAGATTTCAGGTTGTTTCCCTTCTGCCATCATTTCTGCCATGGTTGGCACTTTTAGTTGCTCACTCATACTTTTAGGTTTAATCGTGTAATTGTTTAATTATTTATCTGTCACTCTAATTGTGAGTAACATTTCAACCACTCAACTTTTAAAATTTCTTACGCTTCGTCTTTCCAATTTAGACGGTCCATTTGGTTATAAGGCCAAGGTGCTCCGTTGTTTTCTATATTGGTCATCATGTTATTTAATTCCATTGGTGCAGCACTTTGCTCCATCACCAAATAACGTCGCATTTCGATAATAATTGATAATGGATCTATACTTACAGGACAAGCTTCTACACACGCATTACATGTAGTACAAGCCCACAATTCTTCGTTTGTAATATAATCGCCTAAAAGTTGTTTCCCATCGTCTTTAAATTCACCATTATTAGCATCAATGTTTTTTCCTACTTCTTCTAGTCGGTCTCTCGTATCCATCATAATCTTACGAGGTGATAATTTTTTGCCTGTAAGATTTGCAGGACACTCACTGGTACAACGTCCGCATTCCGTACAAGTGTAGGCATTAAGTAGTTGCACTTGAGATAAATCCATAACATCACTTGCTCCAAATTTAGCAGGTACGTCATCTTCACCAGTTTCAGGTGGTGCTGCATAAGGATCTGCATCCGGATCCATCATTAACTTAACTTCTGCCGTTACAGCGTCAAGATTATTGAATTTTCCTTTTGGTACCACTTTGCCATAATACACATTAGGAAAAGCTAACAGAATATGTAAATGTTTAGAGAAGTATAAATAATTTAAGAATACAAGGATACCCACAATATGTAACCACCATGCCACTCTTTCAATGGTGTGTAATGTTTCTACATCGAATCCACTGAACCAAGGTGCAATAAATTGTGAAATTACATTTCCTGAACCTGCAGTCTGAAACACCGTATCTGTAGCATTCATCACTAAAAACAAACACATTAAGACAACTTCAAAATAAAGAATAATATTACCATCACTCTTTGGCCAACCTTTCATTTCAGAACTTAAAAATCGTTTAATTTTAATGACATTTCTACGTAACCAAAACACGGTTACACACACTAAAACTAACACTGCTAAAATCTCAAAAGCACCTATTAAAAATCCGTAAAGGGCTGATGGTAAAACTTGTTGACCAATTCTATGTGTCCCGAAAAGGCCATCGATAATAATCTCTAAAACTTCAATATTAATAATTATAAAACCAACATACACAATGGCATGTAGAAAACCTGAGACAGGTCGTTTTACCAATTTACTTTGGCCTAAAGCGATATTAACGACGTTTTTCCAACGTTCTGGTTTGTGATCACTGGCATCTACCTTATGACCTAATTTAATATTACGGATAAGCTTTTTTACATTATTTGCAAAATAACCAATACCTGCAATTAACAGAATAGCAAAAATTATATTTGGTAAGTATTCCATGATGGTGACTCTAGTTGTTGTTTAATTGCTCTTGTGTTGGTTCCTCATAAGGAATCTCTCTCTTAGACAAAATACGTCTGTATCTTGCAGGATGTAATTTTATATCTAAAAGTAAGAGTTGAAGTTCTTTAGACGCAGCGTCTAAATTGTCGTAAAGTGAGTTATCATTAAGTAGTTTCCCCATAGATCCTTCACCAGCGGCAAGACCTGAAACTAGTTGATTAAGTTTTAAAACCATGTCATCCAAATTCTTAACCGTATTAGACAGCTTAGCGTCATTTAAATCTTTTATTAAAATCGCTAATTCAGCACTCGTTTTGTCAAAATTCTCTAAAACGGAAGCTATTTTTTCATCGTTTTCGCTTAACACGTTACCTGCTTTAACACCCACACCCTTAAACGTTTTTAAAGTTGCATTAAGTTCTGCAATCGTTTGCTGTAAGCCATCCTCGGACTCATCGACAACCAATTTATTTAAATTAGTTATTAAAGTATCGGAAGAACGAAGTGTGGTACCTAGATCTTCACTAATACCAGAAAAATTCTTTTCTAATGAAGATATCATTCCTGGTTTTACTTCCGATTTAATAAAATCACCAGGTTGTGCCAATTCACCATCATTAGCCTGAACAATTGACAATGCATTGCCTCCCATTAAACCTTCTTGGTACAACCGAACAATACTATTTTTAGAAAATTTAAGTTTTGGAGTAACACTAAATGAAATACGGGTTTTACCAGATTCAAAATCGTATTTTATCTCTTCTACTTCCCCTACCTTATTACCTTTAATGGTTACTGGAGAGGATGTTTTTAAAGCGTTATAATCGAATTCTGTGTAGTACGTGTTAGAACTATCAAACAAATCTTCACCTTTAAGAAATGTAAATAGGTAAATACAAAAGGTGATACCAGCTATGACTAATACTGCTGTTTTTACTTCTCTTGAAATTTTCAATGGGCCTTAATTTAGTTTGCTAACAAAATTAGGAATAAATATACTAATAATGATTCTAATTTGATTCTGTTTTTAACGCATCTGCGACGTCAATTTTATTATTTCCTTTGTAGGCTACAATAAAAGCACCAGAATATCCCGATAATTTTGCTTCATTTTGAAGACGCCTAGCTTCATTATAGTCGGAAGTTTTTCCACTGAAATATTTGTAAATATTGCCATTCTTTTCTCTTGAAATATCAGGTAATCCTTTAAAATTATACGATTTAGCTTCCAATGCTCTAGAACTTGCAGCTATTTGCACTTTAAATGTTACACCTTCTACAATCATTGGATCATCTTCCTTTACAACAGAATCTGTATCAACACTAAGACTAATTTTGTTGCCCACATTTAAGTCTAATTCTTTTTTATAGTCTATTATAGCGTCTTTAATAGCTGTAGCTACTTTTACCTGACCGTTCTTAGAATTTAAAAATGCTCCTTCATTTTTATTCGTAATAAATCCTGTTTCAATTAGAACACTTGGCATGTAAGTATTGTGTAACACCCACAAACTTAATTGCTTTATCCCTCTACTTTTGCGTTTTAATTTATTAACAAAATTATCTTCAACCTTCCGTGCCAAAACGATACTTTGTTCGATATAAATTTCTTGTTCTATGCCAATTGCAATTGAAGATTCAGGCGAACTTGGATCAAACCCCACATAATGTTCATGGTGATCATCTTCTAAAAATATTACTTCATTTTCTGCCTTTGCAACCGCCATATTTCGAGAAGAATTTTTCTCACCCAAAACATACGTTTCTGTACCATAAGCTTGGGTATGGTGTGCGTTACAGTGAATAGACACGAAAAGGTCTGCATCGGCTTTGTTTGCAATAGCAGAACGCTCATGTAACTCTAAAAAAACATCTGTTTTACGCGTATAAATAACTTTGATATCGGGATGCTTTTCTAATTGTTTACCTAATTCTAAAACTACCTTTAAAGCTATATGCTTTTCGGTATAGCCATTCTTAGTTGGCCGTCCCGGATCCTTTCCTCCATGACCTGCATCTAAAACAACTATAAATCTATCGTCTTGAGCATGTAGCAATTCAAAAGATGTTAAAGTACTTATAAATAGAAGAGAGAAAAATACTATTATCGTTTTAGGTATCGTTTGCATATTTAATTTAACGGTTTAAAAATTCGGTTTATTATATAGAACCATGAAGTAATACAGTATTTTTCATTTTAAAACTTTTAATAAATTAATCACAAAAAAATAGCTGTACTTTTGGCGTTTCAAAAACCGAGCCATACTTTTACAAAAATACATTTAAAAGCATTGCATACAAAAAGCTTATACATACTTTTTCTCTTGAGTTTTACAGTGTTTATCAACACTTTTAGCTTCGCTCAAGAATTACCAAAAAAGACGAGAACTATTCCGGTAGAGCAACGCAAAGATTCAGCTACTATTGTTGTTGATTCTATTATTAAACCTCCTACAGCCACTCAAGAAATTGATTCTACCACCACAGATTCGGTAAAACAGAAAGGTTTACTAGAAGGCACTGTAAAATACAGAGCTAAGGAATATGTTTCTCTTAGCCAAAAACAGAAAAAAATATATCTCTACAACGAAGCCGAAGTTCTTTATCAGGATATGGAAATTAAAGCTGGAGTTATAGTAATTGATTACAGTAAAAACTTAGTGTATGCTGGCCGTATTAAAGATTCTACGGGTTACCAACAACGCCCAGTTTTTAAGCAAGGTGAAAATGTTATTGAGCCAGATTCTATTGTATTTAATACCGAAACAAAGAAAGCTTTAGTATTTAATTCTAGAACCGAACAACAAGGTTTTAAAGTATACTCACCTTTAACGAAAAAAGAAAACGATTCGGTTTATTTTATGAAAAACGGTCGTTTTACCACAGCTGAAGATGAGGAGGACCCAGAGTATCAATTTATAACTTCTAAAATGAAATTGGTCCCTGATAAAAAGGTAATTGTTGGACCAACATATATGGAAATTTACGGAGTTCCTACTCCTATTGCGTTACCATTTGCGTTTTTTCCTATGACCAAAAAACAAACGTCAGGAATTATTTTCCCTTCTTTTGGTGAGGATAGCAATAGAGGTTATAATTTACAGAATGGAGGTTATTATTTTGCGATAAGTGATTATTTAGATTTAGCCATTTTGGGTGATTATTATACCAACGGTAGTTATGGCTTGCGAGTAGAAAACAATTATGCTCTTCGTTATAAATTTAGAGGTAATTTTAGTTTTAGATATGAAAATTTGCTCAACCAAGAGCGAGGTTTCCCAGATTTTACTCAAAGTACAGTTTATAATATTCGATGGTCTCATAGCCAAGACACTAAAGCGAGCCCTAACTCGCGTTTCTCTGCATCGGTAAACCTAGGTAGTAGCTCATATTACCAAGAGTCTATTAATCAATTAAACCAGTCTAACTTTTTAAATAACACTTTAGCATCTTCGGTGTCCTATTCCAAAACGTTTTTGGGCGAACCACAAGTTAACCTAAGCTTAACAGCAACACATAGTCAGAATACAAATACAGGTGATATTAATTTAACACTGCCAACAATGCAGGCTTCTATGGGAAGAGTTTATCCGTTTGCGCCAAAAACAGGAACTAAAAAAGGAGCGATTCAAAATGTTAACTTTCAGGTGACCTCTAGAGGTGAATATAGTATTCAAACCAACGATTCCATATTTGGTAAAGCTGAAATGTTTGATGATGCCATAACAGGAATGAAACATAGTATACCTGTCACAACTAACTTTAAGGTGTTCGATTATTTTAGTGTTAGTGCTAATGCTAACTTTGAAGAAAACTGGACGTTAAAAACCGTGAATAAATATTGGGATCAGAGTGAACAAGTAGAAGTTTCTATTGACCAGAGTGGTTTTGACCGATATTTAACCTACAATTTTGGAGCAAGTATTGGAACCACCATTTATGGAATGTACGATTTAGAAAATGAAGATAAAACAGCCAAAATAAAAGCGATAAGGCATGTTATGCGACCTTCCTTAAGTTATTCTGTTAGTCCGGCGTTTAACCAATACTATGAAACCTACGAGGTTATTGATGCTGATGGTACCACATCTGATGAAGTAGAATATTCACGCTTTGAAAATTCGCTTTACGGTTCACCAGGTAAAAACTATTCGAGTAGTATTGGTCTATCATTAGGAAATAATGTAGAAGCTAAAATTCGTTCTAAAGATTCTACAAGTACAGAACCCGAAAAAATATTCATTCTAAACAATCTTAATTTTTCTACAGCCTATGATATTTCTGCAGATTCTCTACACTGGAGTCCTGTTCGAGTAAGTGGAGGTACTCAGATTTTAAATAAAAAGATGAGTATTAATTTCGGAATGACACTAAATCCGTATGCCTTAGATAGTAACAATAATGTTATTAATACTTTTAATATCAATAACGGCGGTAGTTTGTTTAGATTAACGTCAGCTAATGTAAACATGAGTTATACTTTGTCTAATGATAGTTTTTCGGGCGAAGAATCTGAAGAAAAAAAGGCTTCAGCACAAGAGTCTGCAAGATCTGGTGGACGAACAGATGATTTGTTTGGAAGGTCTGAAGATTATGCCAACAAACGCCTCTCGGACCGAGAAGGTGAAGACGAGGAAGATGAAAATAATGAATTTTATAATTATAAGATGCCTTGGAGTTTAAGGCTGGCCTATTCTGCCAATTACACCAACACAAAACGCGACAACACCATATCCTCGCATTCCTTAATGTTCTCTGGTGATGTTGATATTTCACCAAAATGGACTGTTCGTGCATCCTCAGGATACGATTTTCTTAATAAAGGAATTACATATACACAATTGGGTTTTGAGCGCGACTTATTAAGTTGGCGTATGAATTTTTCTTGGATACCATTTAGCGATCGCAGTTCATGGAATTTCTTTATAGGTATAAAATCTAACTTGCTTAAAGATTTAAAATACGATAAACGTAAACAACCAGACCAACAAGTTGGAAATTAACATCTTTCTTTGCTATTTCTCAAAATATTGAAGGCGTTTCATAAATGAGTCTCATAAATCTAGTTGGGTTCTAAACGTATAGTATATTTTCACTTTTAATCAATTTACTGAACTTGTTGATGTAAAAAGGTATCACTAAATTTGTATTGCGTATAACTTAATAACGAGATGTCTATCTCACTGAAATAAAAAGATGAAAAAAATAATAAATACTTCTAATGCACCTGCTCCTATTGGACCATACAATCAGGCTGTTTTATCAGGAAATACCCTTTACACTTCTGGGCAAATTGCTTTACATCCAGACACTATGGAATTAGTGATTGACGATATTAAAACCGAAACCAAACAGGTTATGGAAAACATGAAAGCTGTTTTAGCTGCAGCAGACATGACGTTTGATAACGTTATTAAATCATCAATATTTATCAGTGACATGAATAACTTTAAACAAATCAACGACGTTTATGGCCAATATTTTGATGAAGCAACCGCTCCTGCTAGAGAAACTGTTGAAGTCGCTAACTTACCCAAATTTGTAAACGTAGAAATTAGTATGATTGCTGTGAAACCGGAGCAAAAAATGTTATATAAAAAATAGTACACTGTTTAAATATATTAATCAGATTTGACTCCATATATATTAACTAATAAACTATTACCTTTCTATTTCGAAATTCAAATTCTGAGCAATAATTAATTGAATACATTGATTCAAAATTATTATAGCACACACTAAATAAGCAACTTAACTTATTAACATTACTATATTAAGTGTAATTATTATATTAACTTTAGTCATATTATTTTTAATGAATTGATTGAAGTTATAAAAGATAAAAATGAATGGAGAACTTTACTATCTAAAGTAGAGCATACCGATTTTTACCATACTTATGATTACCATCAGCTTTCAAAGAAAAAAGGAGAACTACCTATACTCTTAAAATATACTGATGGTAGTACAACTATTGCTCTACCTTTTTTAATTAGAGACATTGAAAACTCTGACTATAAAGATATGACTTCTGTATATGGTTATGCTGGTCCTATATATATAAATAAAGCCAACAATTTTGATAATGCTGAGTTTCATAAGGCACTAAAAATCTTTTTTAAAAGAGAAAAAATTATTGCAGTATTCTCCAGATTGCATCCTTTTATTGAAGAAAAAGCGCCTACACTTATAGGTTTAGGTAATGTTGAAGCCATTGGTAAAGTCGTTTACATTGACCTTAGCAAATCCTTAGCCGACCAAAGAGCATTTTATAATAGGCGCTTAAGAACCTACTTAAACAAATCTCGTAAACACTGTACTGTTTTTGAAGGCTACACGGATGCACATATTAAAACGTTTATTAAACTATATTTAAATAACATGAAGCGTATTGGAGCTGATGAGAGTTACCACTTTAATACGGAGTATTACTATAACTTATTGTCGAGTAGTGAATATGATTCCAAGCTAATGTTATGTCAACATCACGAAACAAAAGACATTATTGCGGGTGCTATCTTTATAAAAACAGGACATATTGTTCAGTATCACCTATCAGGTCTTGATGCAGATTATTTTAAACTTCAACCTATAAAGTTAATTATAGATGAAATGTGCAAAATCGCTACTAATGAAGGTTTTAGATACTTAAATTTAGGAGGTGGAAAAGGTAGCAAAGAAGACACTTTATTTAGATTTAAGAGAAAATTTTCAAAAAACTTTAAGACCTTTAAAATATGGAAATACATTGTGAATAAACCTGTCTATAAAACTTTAACAGAAAACCATCTTAAAACTGCTGTAAAAGATAATGAATTTCATGTAGGATTCTTTCCTGCCTATCGCACACCTTTAAAATCCATTTCCTATATGTTATCACTTTCAGAACTCGTTCTGTTCCAAATTCAATTTTAAGTATTTAGCTAATTGAACTAAACTAGAATAAAATTTTATTTACCCTAGACTTTATAGGTCATAACATATAATGTCTATATAATCTTTATTTTTACATTCAAATCAATCCATAAAATTGAAACTTAAAACATCAGAACTTAAAGATTTCTTAGACGAAAAGGTCAACCTCTACAATAACCCAAAATTTATTGAAAGCGACCCTATTCAAATTCCACATCAATTTTCTAAAAAAGAGGATATTGAGATTGCTGGTTTTTTAACAGCCACCATAGCTTGGGGTAATAGAAAAAGTATTATTAAAAATGCTAATCGCATGGTTGAACTATTAGACCACTCCCCTTTTGAGTTTATAATGCAGCACCAAGATGCTGATTTAGAAAAATTAATCCCGTTTGTGCATCGTACATTCAACGGTAATGATTTTGTGCAGTTTGTTAAGAGCTTACAACATATTTACAAAACCCATAATGGCTTAGAATCCGTGTTTTCTAAATATGCTGAAAAGGATTCCCTTCAAATAAGTATTCACGAGTTTAAAAAGGTGTTTTTCGAAATTCCGCATTTAGAGCGTACACAAAAGCACGTGAGTGACCCTTTTAAAAATTCAGCTGCCAAACGTATTAACATGTATCTACGTTGGATGGTAAGAAATGACAACAATGGCGTTGATTTTGGCATTTGGTCCTCTTTATCACCTTCCCAATTAAGCTGCCCTCTAGATGTTCATTCTGGGAATATCGCTCGTCAGTTAGGTTTGTTAAAGCGAAAACAGAACGACGGAAAAGCACTTTCTGAATTAGATGCTGCTTTACGAAACTTAGCCCCTAAAGATCCCGTAAAATACGATTTTGCGTTGTTTGGCTTAGGTGTTTTTGAAGACTTTTAAATTATCCTTTGGTTTTAACTTAAACACCTCTTAAAATATAAAATATCAGCCCCAATACAACCATACGCGTCAAAGGCTATAAACAATTGTTAATAAAAGATTTTAAGACCGTTGCGATTGTAAACATCCTTTTTTCTAAGAACTTGTATTTTTGGATAACACCAAACTCACTCCAAAGATGCATATAGAACACGAAATTAAATTAGGCTTTAAAGATGTTATGATTCGTCCAAAACGGTCGACACTAAAAAGCAGATCTCAAGTGACTTTAAAGCGTAATTTTACGTTTTTAAATAGTACAGCAACTTGGACAGGTATACCAATAATGGCTGCAAATATGGATACTGTTGGCACTTTTGAAATGGCGTTAGTTTTAGCTGAACAAAATCTATTTACAGCTATTCATAAGCATTATACAGCAGACCAATGGGACGCATTTTTAAATTCAGCGCCCAAAGACATTACAAATTATATTGCCATAAGTACAGGTACAGGACAAGAAGATTCTAATACATTGAAAGCGGTATTCCAAAATCATCCTGAATTAAAATTTATATGCATTGATGTTGCTAATGGCTATTCTGAGCATTTTGTAGAATTTTTACAACAAACACGAGCACATTATCCAGATAAGGTGATTATTGCGGGTAATGTTGTTACAGGCGAAATGGTTGAACAGTTACTACTTTCTGGAGCAGACATTGTAAAAGTTGGTATAGGTCCAGGAAGTGTTTGTACAACTCGTGTAAAAACTGGTGTTGGCTATCCGCAATTATCGGCTATTATTGAATGTGCTGATGCGGCTCACGGCTTAGGTGGACAAATTATTAGTGATGGCGGCTGCTCAACTCCAGGTGATGTTGCTAAAGCCTTTGGTGCAGGTGCAGACTTTGTAATGCTTGGTGGTATGTTTGCTGGACATACTGAAAGTGGTGGAGAACTTATAACACGAGATGGAGAACAATACAAACAATTTTACGGCATGAGTTCTGCTACAGCTATGGATAAATATGTTGGTGGTGTTGCAGAATACAGAGCTAGTGAAGGCAAAACGGTTGAAGTGCCATACAAAGGTGATGTGAAAAATACGCTACAAGATATATTAGGAGGTTTACGTAGCACTTGCACTTACGTTGGTGCTGCTCGCCTTAAAGAACTCACTAAGCGTACTACGTTTATACGTGTTGCAGAACAAGAAAATAGAGTCTATAATAGCTAGTTAATTTAATAGATGTAGCAACATACAACTTTATATATAATCAATCGAATATCAGATTTACTAAATTTTCCTTTTAGTACCTTTAAGCTTTTCAACTAAAACCGTAACACATGAAATATCGTTTTCTCATTTTGCTGTGCTTTAGCTTTATATTTAGCTTTGCTCAAGATTTAAAAATCCCTATCGATACAGCTTACGTCACAAATCATTCTGTAACAATTAAAGGGAAACAAATAACATATACTGCAGAAACCGGATTTCAACCTGTTTGGAATACTGATGGCAAGATGATTGCATCGCTTTATTACACATACTATAAACGCACTAACGATACTAATAACAAAATTAGACCAATTGTGTATTCTTTTAATGGAGGTCCTGGTTCTGCATCACTTTGGATGCATATTGCCTATACTGGCCCAAAGGTTTTAAATATTGATAATGAAGGTTATCCTATACAGCCCTACGGAGTTAAAGACAACCCTAATTCTATTTTAGATGTCGCGGATATTGTCTTTATAAATCCTGTAAATACCGGATATTCAAGAAAAGTAGCTGATAAAGATGGAAAAATGCCTGATGATAAATTATTTTTTGGTGTGAATGCCGATATTAAATACTTGGCAAGTTGGATGAATACCTTTACAACAAGGCACAACAAATGGCAATCCCCTAAATATATTATCGGTGAGAGCTATGGTGGAACACGTGTAATGGGTTTATCTTTAGAGCTTCAGAATAGACAATGGATGTATCTTAATGGTGTTATTTTGGTATCACCTGCAGATTACAAAGTGCTTCGTGTAGGTGGCCCCTTATCTTCTAGCTTAAATCTACCGTATTTTACTGCTGCGGCTTGGTATCATAACATGCTTGCTCCTCATCTCCAAAATAAGGATTTATTAGATATTTTACCCGAAGTAGAACACTTTGCCATTAACGATTTAATGCCTGCCATTGCTAAAGGTGGTTTTATTCTAGAGGAAGAAAAAAATGCTATTGCCAAACAAATGAGTTATTATTCTGGTTTGACCGAAAAAGTTATTTTACAACAGAATTTAGATGTTTCAACACGTTTTTTCTGGAAAGCATTGTTACGGGAGAAAACCGGAGAAACTATAGGTCGATTAGACTCTAGGTATATTGGAATAGATAAAATAGAAACAGGATCTAGTCCAGATTATAGTGCAGAACTTACCTCATGGTTACATTCGTTTACACCAGCCATTAATTATTATATACAAAATGAATTAGGGTTTAAAACTGATGTAAAGTATAATGTCTTTGGAAATACGGGTCGCTGGGACGATTCTAATGATAATACTAGAGATAATTTACGGCAAGCTATGGCACAAAATCCATATTTAAAAGTATTAACCCAATCTGGCTATTATGATGGAGCAACGACGTATTTTTCTGCAAAATATTCACAATGGCAAATTGATCCTAGTGGTAAAATGAAAGATCGTTTTTCATTTAAAGCTTATAGAAGTGGACATATGATGTACTTAAGAAATGAAGATCTCATTAAAGCCAATGAAGACTTACGTGAGTTTATTGCAAATTCACTTTCTAAAGGACAATCAGCGAAATATTAAGTCTCTTTAATAGTCTTGAATTCAATATAAAACACCAGTTTTTTCTTAAAAAAATATAAGGCTTCCACAATGGAGGCCTTTTTTCTTTTCATCACTATCTTAATGTAATTTTACACTCTAAAGTTTAAGCATCACATTATAATACTATAGTACAATCGTATTAAAATATGAAGTAGAAACGCTCTTTTTCTGATATAAAACAAAAAAAACCAGAGAATAAAATTCTCTGGTTTATATATTTTTAAAGTTGTCAACCTAAAAAGGCTGACTCAAAATTTAGGAAATTATTTCTTCCCGTCCATTTTATCTTTAAGTGCTTGTAAAGCATCATTTGCATCACCTAAAGTAGGTTTAGCTTCTGCCGCTTGAGCTTCCTGCTTTCTAACAGCTTGCTTAACGATTTTAGCTTCTTCTTCTCTAAATACAGCTGTATGAGATGCTACAACACGTTTGAATTCTTTATTAAATTCAATGATCTTGAATTCTGCTTCTTCACCTTTAGCAAGTTTAGAACCATCTTCTTTCTCTAAGTGACGTGCTGGTACAAAGGCAACGATATCTTCGTTAAATTCAATAGTTGCACCTTTATCTACCATTTCTGTAATAGCTGCAGTATGGCTAGTACCAAGAGCGAACTCAGTTTCGTACTTATCCCAAGGGTTTTCAGTAGTTTGCTTATGACCTAAAGATAATTTACGTCCTTCTACATCTAACTCTAATACTACAACATCTAATTTATCACCAACGTTACAGAATTCTGATGGATGCTTAATTTTCTTAGTCCAAGATAAATCAGAGATATAAATTAATCCGTCGATTCCTTCTTCTAATTCAACAAAAACACCAAAGTTTGTAAAGTTACGTACAATACCTGTGTGCTTAGAACCTACAGGATACTTAGTCGTAATATCTGTCCATGGATCTGGAGTTAATTGCTTAATACCTAGAGACATTTTACGATCTTCTCTATCTAAAGTTAAGATTACAGCATCGATTTCATCTCCTACAGATACGAAATCTTGAGCTGAGCGTAAATGTGTTGACCAAGACATTTCACTTACGTGAACTAATCCTTCTACACCTTCTTCAACTTCAACAAAAGCACCGTAATCAGCGATAACTACGACTTTACCTTTTACTTTATCTCCAACTTTTACGTTTTCACCTAAAGCTTCCCAAGGGTGCTTAGATAATTGCTTAAGACCTAATTGGATTCTTGATTTGTTTTCATCAAAATCAAGGATTACAACATTTAATTTCTGATCTAACTCAACAATCTCATTTGGATGGTTAATACGAGACCAAGATAAATCTGTAATATGAACTAAACCATCTACACCACCTAAATCGATAAACACACCATAAGAAGTAATGTTCTTCACAATACCTTCTAATACTTGTCCTTTTTCTAGTTGACCAATGATTTCTTTCTTTTGTTCTTCAATATCCGCTTCAATAAGCGCTTTATGAGAAACGACTATGTTTTTGAATTCGTGGTTGATTTTCACAACTTTAAATTCCATAGTTTTATTTACGTACTGATCGTAATCTCTAATAGGCTTCACATCGATTTGAGAACCTGGTAAGAATGCTTCTATACCAAATACATCTACGATCATACCACCTTTAGTTCTGCACTTTACAAAACCGTTAACGATTTCGCCTGTATCATGTGCATTGTTTACACGATCCCATGCTTTAATTACTCTCGCTTTTCTGTGAGATAATACTAACTGACCTGTCGCGTCTTCACGTACATCAATTAATACTTCTACTTTATCACCAACAGCTAAGTTTGGGTTGTAACGGAACTCATTAAGAGAAATTACACCTTCAGACTTTGCGTTAATGTCAATAATAGCATCACGATCTGTGATAGTGATAACAGTACCTTCTACAACTTCGTCATCTAAAGTGTCAACGAAATTTTCTGATACTAATTTTTCGAACTCTTCTAATTTAGTGTCCGCAACTTGCTCAATTCCTTCTTCGTAATTGTGCCAATCGAACTCTTTTAAGAATTTTTCTGGGTTTGCTTGAGCTTCAGAGATTACTGGAGCTTGTACTGCTTCAGTTGCTTCAACTTCAGCTTGATTTGTTTCTTTTTCAGACATGTGCTGAATTAAAATTTGTATTCTGTAATTATTGAAAGATTAGCGAAAAATCTACAGAAGTTATTATTATATTTGTTTTGTTCCCTTTTCTACTTTCTTAACATCGCTAAAAAGGAGTGCAAAAGTACTATTTATTATTCTGATTACCAAACACTAAATTATGTGACTTTTCTTTTAGTCTTGTGTCTTATGTAATAGAATACCTGTTTGATGTATTACAGTTAAAATTATAATACTTAAATTGGTATATTTACAATACTATTAACAATTAAAATTTATAAAAATGGTTAGAGCTAAATATCAAGATGTATTAGACTTAGGAGAAAAATTAAACATCGCAGAAGGAAATGTTGAAGAAGTAAACGGACAATTAAAAGTTTGGGGTACGGCCGCAACACAATACGAAAAAAACTTAATCTGGGATAAGATTAAAGAAATCGGTGGTGAAGAACCTACTGATATTATGGCAGACATTAAGGTTGCCGATGAGTCTGTTTATGCTAGACATACCGTTTCTTCTGGTGAAACTTTAGGGAAAATTGCAAAGCAATACTATGGTGAACCTGGAAAATATCAAAAAATATTTGAAGCAAATACCGATATTTTAAAGAACCCTGATATGATTCATCCAGGACAGGAATTAGTAATTCCTAATTTATAATAAAGGTAACAAACATATAAATCGAGCGACTTTATCTTCTGTAAGGTCGCTTTTTTTTTAAGCATTAATACGTTGATTAGCCAAGTTAATTATAGTTTCTAATTGTGCTTTAATAGTTAAATCGGAATTATCAATCTCTATAGCGTCTTCAGCTTTTACTAATGGAGAATCTTCTCGTGTAGAATCAATATGATCTCTTGTGGTTACGTTTTCAAGGACATCTTCATAACTCAATTTGTGACCACGATCTAACAATTCTTTATAACGACGTTTGGCTCTTGTTTCTGCAGAAGCAGTCATAAAAATTTTTAATTCAGCATCAGGAAAAACAACAGTTCCTATATCACGACCATCCATAACAATACCTTTATCTTTTCCCATAAGTTGTTGTTGCTCCACTAATTTGCTACGCACTGCAGACAATGTTGCCACTGGGCTAACGAACTTTGAGACTCTAAGTGTCCTTATATCAGCTTCAATATTTATTCCGTTTAAATAGACCTCAGCAAAACCTACAGCTTTGTTAAACTTAAATTTAATACTTATATCTTCGAGTCTATTAACTAATTCATCTTCTTTAAAAAAACCATCACCAATTAGATTATGTTTCAAGGCAAAGTACGCTACTGCTCTATACATTGCTCCTGTATCGACATAAATATAGTCTAGCGCGTTTGCTAATTGTTTGGCAATTGTACTTTTTCCCGTGGATGAAAATCCGTCTATTGCAATAATAATCTTACTCATATTATGCTTAATATCTATTGTGTTTTTTTACTATGGAAACCTTAAAGTTAGCATAGATTATAACTGTTTGAAACTAGAAAGTAATGTTCAATTCACTATTATCTTCTTCGGCCATCTAAATCTATTTGAAGTCCAAAAAAACTTGTATTTGAAGCTCCTGAATATCTCGCATGCGTATAGTTAAAACGCATTTTATTTAATTTAATCCCTACACCTACAGAGAGTCCTGAGAAGTTTCGTTGATCTACAATTCGTAATTCTTCTGCACGCCTAAAGTTATAGCCTAAACGCACATTAAAACCACCTTCTGGAAATAATTCGGCCCCTAAAATTAAATGACGTAAGCCTTTATTTAAAAATCCAACTTTTTCTTCTGTTTGATTACCATCTAAATCTGTAGTCGCTCTCGCAGGATTAGAAACACCTATAGGCCATTTTTGTAAATTCTCTAGCGTTAAGTGCCAACGTAACGGAACATTTTCTAAAGTTTGAGACATACCAAAATTAACCTCTAATGGTAACGGTTCTTTCTGCCCTGCATAGGTTGTAAACTGGGTTCCTATATTTCTAACCGTTAAAGCCGCATGAAAATCGAGTCTTTCATTAATATACATAGCTCCAAAATCTACAGCACCTCCTATTGAATTGTACTGTTCTAACGCTGAAGTAATAACTTTAAGATTAGCGCCAATATAAAAATCGGTATATGGAATATTATAATTATAACCCGCAGATATCGCTGTTTCATTACCACTAAATGTACCTGTTGAGTTACCATCGACATCATAGCCGTCAAAAGAGCCATAGTTAATGTACGTTACACCAATATGAAAAGTTTGTACATGTCTATCCCAAGTATAGGCATAAGCTGCCGTTCCGTAGCTAATACCTCCCAAATAGCTGGAATAATTAACAGCCAATTGATTGCTCATTTTGTAATTGATGGATGCCGGATTGTAAAGGGCTTCCGTAACATCATGATCAAAGTTGGTAATAATCTTTCCGCCTAAAGCGGCTTGTCTTGGTGAAGACACAAGATTAAGAAACTGATACGTCGCTTCACCACCCAATTGTGCAAACAACGGCAGTGCCAAAAGCATAAAAAATAAGGTCGTAATCCTCTTAATCATAGGTGCTGCAAAATAACTAAATCTATCTTAAAACGAGGATATGATTTTTTTATTTTTTCAATGCTCTTCTTTTCTATTTTAATTGCAGTTTTTGACCAATTTTAATAACATCACTCTTTAAACCATTCATTCGCATAAGCGCTTTAACCGTTGTTCCTTTATCTTTTGCAATACTATACAATGTATCTCCTTTTTTAACCACCCAAAACGTGACGTCTTTAGCGTCGTTATTAACCTTAGTAAAATTTCGAACTCTTAAGCGTTGTCCTGTTGTAATAAGTGTCGTTTCTAAGTTATTGGCTTCTTGTAATTCTCCTAAACTCGTTTTGTACTTTATTGAAAGTTGAAATAAATTATCTCCTTTCTGTACCACATGAAAATCGGAAACATTATCTAAAATGACATTAGTAACATCAGGTTCCTCTTTATTAATTGATAATTTAGGTATGGATATAGAATCGGTATTAACGGAATCCATTTCACTAGTAACATTATTTTGTTCTAATGTTACTAGTGTAATTTCTCCAGTACGTATATCTAATTTTGCTGGCTTACCATCTAATACAACATCTTTAAATTTTACTTCGTCTTGAGCGTTTACAGCCATTAACGAAGTAAAACTTATTAAAAATGTTAGTATTAGTTTAAAGCTTTTTAGCATTCTGTACTTTTTGTTTCGTAAGTGCTAGTTTTAAAACATCACTCATATCTTTCACATAGTGAAATGTTAATCCCTTTAGATATTCTGGTTTAATTTCATCTATATCTCTACGATTATCTTCACAAAGTAAAATCTCTTTGATACGAGCTCGTTTAGCTGCTAAGATTTTCTCTTTAATGCCTCCAACGGGTAATACTTTACCTCTAAGTGTAATTTCACCTGTCATCGCTAAGCTCTTTTTCACTTTACGCTGTGTAAACAAAGATACTAAAGAAGTTAACATGGTTACACCTGCACTTGGCCCATCTTTAGGTGTTGCTCCTTCTGGTACATGAATATGCACATTGTACTTAGCAAAAACTTCAGGATTTATTCCAAATTCATCGGCATTAGCTTTAATGTATTCCATAGCAATAGTAGCCGATTCCTTCATCACTTTACCTAAATTACCTGTAATGGATAAAGTACCTTTCCCTTTAGACAAAATAGATTCAATAAAAAGGATATCTCCTCCTACACTTGTCCATGCCAAACCGGTTACGACTCCAGCAACATCATTGTTTTCATACTTATCGCGTTCTAATCTTGGACTACCGAGAATCTCAATAACATCGTCATTAGTAACTTTAATGTTATACTCCTCTTCCATTGCAATATTCTTAGCTGCATAACGCACCATTTTTGCTATTTGCTTTTCTAAACCTCTAACACCAGATTCGCGCGTGTATCCTTCTACTATTTTTTCGAGTTGTGGTTTTACGATTTTTAAAGCTTTATCGTCTAACCCGTGTTCTTTTAATTGTTTAGGTAATAAGTGACGTTTAGCAATTTCTACCTTTTCTTCAATGGTATAACCCGTAACGTTAATAATTTCCATTCGGTCTCTCAATGCTGGCTGAATGGTATTTAAACTATTAGAAGTTGCAATAAACATCACTTTAGATAAATCGTATCCCATTTCTAGGAAATTATCGTAAAACTCATTATTCTGTTCAGGATCTAAAACTTCTAACATTGCAGATGACGGATCACCTTGACTTCCTGTAGACAACTTATCTATTTCATCTAATACAAAAACCGGATTAGATGTTTGTGCTTTCTTTAAACTCTGAATTATACGGCCTGGCATTGCACCAATATAGGTTTTTCTATGTCCACGGATTTCGGCTTCATCTCGTAAACCACCTAAAGAAATACGTACATACTCTCTTCCCAAAGCTTCTGCAACTGATTTTCCTAACGAAGTTTTACCAACACCTGGAGGCCCATAAAGACAAAGAATTGGAGACTTCATATCGTTACGAAGTTTTAAAACCGCTAAATATTCTATAATCCTTTTCTTTACATCTTCTAAACCAAAATGATCGCGATCTAAGATTTTTTGCGCACGCTTTAAATCGAATTTGTCTTTACTAAACTCATTCCATGGTAAATCTAAAAAGAGATCTAAATAATTACGTTGAATAGAATACTCTGCCACCTGAGGATTCATGCGTTGCATTTTTGATAATTCTTTTTCAAAATGCGCTTTTACTTTTTCATCCCATTTTTTCTCCTTAGCACGTGCTTTCATATCTTCAATCTCTTCACCAGAAGACACTCCTCCACCCAATTCTTCTTGAATGGTTTTCATTTGCTGATGTAAGAAATATTCACGCTGCTGTTGGTTCATATCACTCTGAACCTTATTTTGTATATCGTTTTTAAGCTCAAGCTTTTGAAACTCGAGATTCATAAATTTTAAAGTCTGAAGCGCACGCTCTTTAAGATCGTTGATTTTTAATAGCTCTTGCTTCTCCTCAACTTTAAGATTCATGTTAGACGATACAAAATTCACTAAAAACGAATCGCTTTCAATATTCTTAATCGCAAAACTTGCTTCAGAAGGAATATTTGGACTTTCTTTAATAATGTCTAAAGACAAATCCTTTATAGAATCTATAATTGCCCTAAACTCTTCATTCTCTTTAGCTGGTTTTGCTTCAGGAATATCTGAAATTGTAGCTGTTAAATAAGGTTTTTCTTTAATTACCTCATTGATTACAAAACGTTTTTTACCTTGTATAATAACTGTAGTATTACCATCTGGCATTTTTAGCACTTTTAAGATTCGTGCTACAGTACCTGTTTTATAAATATCTTTTGCTGTTGGGTTTTCTACCGATTCGTCCTTTTGAGAAACAACCCCAATAACTTTTCCGCCTTTATTAGCATCATTAATCAATTTAATAGAAGCATCTCTACCTGCTGTAATTGGTATCACCACACCAGGAAACAAAACCGTATTTCGCAAAGGTAAAATAGGCAGCGATTCTGGTAAAGATTCGTTATTTATTAATTCTTCATCTTCAGGAGTCATTAAAGGAATTAATTCTGAATTCTCATCAAAATCCTGAAATGACAGATTGTCTAAGTTTAAAAAATTTGATTTCGCCATATATATTTTTAAGTCATTCTGTCATTATTATCATACAGAACAACATTGATTTAAAGGTATTAATAATTATCTTTATACTGAATATCAAAACATTATAAGATATTCAAAGTTATTCACACTTGTATAATTTCAATTGTTATGCCATTACCTTTATAACGACATAAAACTTTTTTCATTTTAAACTGTAACAATATAAAAAAGTTGTGCTCTTTAGATAAAAGCAATTGTTTTTTTGACATCAACCAATCAAAATATCGAACAGTTATTACAGCTATGTAAATCTGGAAACCAACGTGCACAGTTGGAAATTTATAACAGATATAACAAGGCCATGTATAACACAGCTCTAAGAATTGTAAAAAATTCTTTTAAAGCTGAAGACATTATGCAAGAATCCTTTTTAACAGCGTTTACAAAATTACAAACCTTACAAGACAGCAGTTTATTTGGTGCATGGTTAAAACGTATTGTAGTAAACAATAGTATTGGATATTACAATAAAACGCTAAAACAAAATGAAGTTCCTTTAGAACGCGTCATTTATAAAGTTGAAGACGAGACTGGCATCAATGAAAATGAACAGAACCATGTAAAAGTAAAAGTGATTTTAGATACTATGAAAACCTTAAAGCCAAATTATAGCTTAAGCCTTTCGTTGCATTTAATTGAAGGTTACGATTACGAGGAAATTTGTGAGATTATGAACATTTCTTATGCCAATTGCAGAACCTTAATATCACGAGCAAAAGAAAGTTTGAGACAAAAATTACTATTAAACGCATCATAAATTAACATATGAAAAACGATAATTTAGAAAGTTTATTTGAAGACCTAAAAGGTGAATTTAATATTGAAACACCTCAGCCAAATCATGAGCTAAGATTTTTAGACAAATTAAACGCCAAAGATAACGTCCTTACTGAAGGTAAAAAGACGTTGCATTTTAACTGGAAGCCGTTACTCGCAATTGCGGCAGCTATAGTTATTTGTTTTGGGCTGTTTACCATGGTAGACCCACAACCTAAAGTGTTAGATTTAGCAAGCGTGTCGCCTGAAATGTCAGAAACCCAAAATTTTTTCACTGTAACTCTTGAAAATGAATTAAAAAAACTGAACAAAGAACGTTCGCCATTAACCGAACAAATCATTAATGATGCTTTAATTCAGATACAACTTTTAGAAACCGATTACCAAAAATTAAAAACTGATTTAACCGAAAGTGGAAAAAACGAACGTGTTATTTACGCCATGATTTCCAATTTTCAAACCAGAATTGACATTCTGAACAACGTCTTAGAACAAATTGAAACCGTTAAACAATTCAAATCCAATTCAAATGAAACTATTATATAAAATTAGCTTTCTTATAGTGCTGATGCCCTCAATTATATGGGCAACTCATAAACAACCTAGTATTGCAAAACACGAAAGGCAAAAAACGATAAAAAAATCTTTTAATGTCAATGCAGACGCTACATTTAATATTACTAATCGCTATGGTAATATCGATATAGTAACATGGGATAAAAATCAGATAGACATCCAAGTTACAATTAAAGTGGAAGGCAGTAATGAAAGTAAGGTTAATGAAAAACTAGCTGAACTCGATGTAGCTTTCCAAGCTGCACCTCATAAAGTTTCTGCCATTACGGCAATTGATGGCAATAGTTATGAGACGTCTTGGTGGAATAAAAAAATAGGCAATAAAGTAAAAATGGAAGTTAATTATGTGGTTAAAATGCCAATAACTAATTCGGTAAAATTATTTAACGACTATGGCTATATCAACTTAGACAAGCTAAAAGGAAATGCCTTTATAAAATGTGACTATGGTAAAGTAACCACGAAAGAACTTTTAGGAAATTCTAATTATATTAAAATGGATTATACCAAAAACAGTTATTTTGAATATATAAATAACGGCACCATTGAAGCAGATTACAGTGAGTTTACCGTCGCCAAAGCCAAAGATTTAAACCTTGAGGCTGACTATACCACCTCTGTTATTGAAATTGCAGAAAATGTAGTTTACGAATGTGATTACGGATCGCTTAAAATCGATAACATCAATAATGTTGATGGTAGTGGTGATTATTTGGCTTTAAGACTGGGTACTATTTTTAAAACTGCTATAATAAAAGCAGATTATGGATCTATAAAAATAGATCGTGTCACTTCGAATACAAAAAAACTAGATATCGATACAGAATTTGTTGGTATAACCGTGGGTATTGATAACAATTACAATTTTGACTTTTATATCGATATAGATTTTGGGTCATTAAAGGCTACTGAAGACTTTCATTTTACTGAGAAAAACACTGATAATTTTGGCAAGAAATATATAGGTTATCACGGTACACCCAATTCTAACAATTCGGTTAATATAAGCTCCGAATATGGTAGCATTACATTTAAAAATCAATAATATTTATAAATTATCAATCAATTAAAATCCAACACTTATGAAACTATTACAATCTATTACCATTATTACATTACTGTTTAGTACCACTGTAGCTTCTGCACAATGGGGAAAACATAAAAAAATTAAAGGAGACAGTCATATTATTACAACAACAGTCTCCACTGGCACGTATGACGCCATAAGTGCTGCAGGTGCTATGGACTTTAAACTAATTGAAGGTACAGAAGGTGAAATTTCAATTAAAGGCGACTCTAATTTAATAAGCTATATTGTAACTGAAGTGAAACAAAACACTTTACATATTAAAATTAAGAAAGGCTATAATATTAAACCTAGTCAAACAATTGTGATAACAATACCTTATGAATCCATCAGTGCAATATCTCTTGCTGGCTCTGGTGATATTACCAACACAGGTACAATTAAAACAACCACCTTTAAAGTCGCTTTGGCTGGTTCTGGTGATATTGATTTAAATGTTTCCGCAGAAGAAATTGAAAGTAAAATTGCAGGTTCTGGTGATATAGAACTTAAGGGCATTACAACGCAATTGTCAACGGTCGTAGCAGGTTCTGGTGACTTTGATGGAGATGCTTTAAAAAGCACGAATGTGATGGCCAAAATTTCTGGCTCAGGAGATATCAACGTACATTGTAATGGAGAACTTACCGTAAAAATTGCAGGTTCTGGTGACGTTAAATATTCAGGTCAACCAACAAAGAAAAATACAAGTATTTCTGGATCAGGAAGTGTTAGTCATTAACCCTATCCTAGCATAACATTAAACAGGGCATTTTATGGTGTCCTGTTTTTTTTTATTTTAATAGTCTCAACTACAATTACATGGTGTGAAAATCTACGAGAAACTATTGCCATTATGAACACCCCATTTCATCCGATTAGTTATTCATTTACAATATGCTTTGCATCCTGTTTAATCCTACATATATTAATACTCAGTTACTGAACTCCAATTATCACCATTTTTTATTCTGTGAATTTGCGTGTCGGATACTCCAAAACGTTTCGCAATCATATTGATTCGCGTTCTTTTATTCTTTAATTGGCGTTTAATTATTTTTACTTTTCCTTCATTTAGTTTTCCAATTTTCTTACTTCTTTTTTCTACAACTTTTTCCCAATTAGGATTATTAAATTGATGAATTTCCTTCTCTCTTTTTGTTGCCCATTTTAAGTTCTCGACCCGATTATCCGTTTTATCGTAATTGAGATGGATGACATAAATTCCGTCATTCTGCTCAAGAAAATGTTCAGCTACAAGTTTGTGAATATATCTACTTGTCGATTTTCCGTTCTGTTTTTGTTTTAAAGGAAGGTTTTGATATCCATTAATGTATGATTTTTTAACTTCAAATTCAGTTTCACCTTTACAGTTTAAAATTCGTCCGTAATTAGAGATTTTAAACTTTTCATTTTCGGCAATTCCTTCGTCAAATATCACCTCTTTCCATTCTTCCTTCCAAAAGTTTCTCATCATAATTTTAGTTATCCTCAAGAGCACTACAATATTTTGACATAGAAAATACGGTCAGAAATATCCATGGCTCTTTGATAGATTCATTATAACCATTAGATACTAAAGACAAAACTTTATATAAATTGTAGTGGTATATTATTAATAGCACGTAAATTTACGCATTATTTTTCAATTGAGATTTTGGCACTCTAAACAACAGAATAATTCCTACAATAAAAAAGATCACTAAAAATAAAATTGCATTGCGCATACTACCTGTAACTTGGTCTATGGTTGCAAAAATACCCATCCCAATCACTATCCCAATTTTTTCTGCAACGTCATAAAAACTAAAGTATGACGTGGTATCCTCTGTTTCTGGTAAGAATTTAGAATACGTAGATCTTGCCAAGGCTTGTACTCCCCCCATAACTAAGCCCACAAAACCAGCTGCGATATAAAACTGCATTGGTGTTTCCATAAAATAAGCATAGAAACATAATCCCATCCAAAAGAAATTGATAACTATAAGGGTTTTAATATTTCCAAATTTTGATGACGCTCTAGAGGTTAGAATAGCTCCTAAAATTGCCACCACCTGAATTACCAATATACTTACTATAAGTCCAAAAGTCTTAGCGTCTGAATCTCCCCAAGCAATTTCCTCTTCACCAAAATAAACAGCAACCAACATAATGGTTTGGACTGCCATGCTAAATACAAAAAAGGCTACCAAGTAACGTTTTAAACTTAAGTTTTGTTTTAATTGCCTCCAAACTTCCCTCAATTCTCTTAAGCCATTAAAAACAACATCTTTAGTTACTTTACCGCCTTTTTTAACACCATTTGGAAGCACATAAAAAGTATATTGACTAAACAAAATCCACCAAATACCTACAGTGATAAATGAAATTTTCATCGCTTCAAATGATGCTTTATTTTTGGCAGTTTTTAAAGCTTCACTAATTTCTGCTTCAGTACCATACTCTAACAACGTATTAGAAATACTAATATCAAAACCAAACCAATTAGGATACATCACCATGGCCAAATTAAATATTAACAAAATAACACTTCCTGCATATCCTAAACTAAAACCTTTAGCACTTACACGATCTTGCTGTCCTGGATAAGCTATATCAGGTAAATAGGAATTATAAAAAACCAAACTTCCCCAATACCCAATTAATCCCATAAAATAAAAAAGTAAGCTCAAATGAATTCTGTGAGGCTCAATACTAAACCAATACAAACCGATACAACCAGCACCACCAACATAGCAGAAGAATTTCATGAAATTCTTTTTATTACCAACGTAATCAGCGATACCAGATAAAATTGGAGACAACATTGCCACCATTAAAAAAGTAAAGGCTGTAACATAAGTAATTAAAGCTGTACTTTTAAATACCATTCCAAAAGCCGTGACTGTTTTCTCAAGTTGGGAAGCAAATAAAGCAGAATAAAATATCGGAAATATGGACGATGCGATAGTTAATGTATACACTGAATTTGCCCAATCATAAAACGCCCACGCGTTAAGAAGTTTTTGACTTCCTTTTTTATATTCACTCATAAATACTATTTAGTTAACTTAATTATAATCAAAGTACCTGATTTTAATCACCTAATTTCAAAATACTTTCACAAAAAAAGCCGCTCTAATTGAGCAGCTTCTAAAGTAAACAAATATATTTATAATCTTAGTTTATTGGTCGAAATGATGTAACACCAAATTTTTTAGCTTCAGCTTTCGCTTTTTCTGATAAGGCCTCTAAATTTTCTATTCTAGAGTCGTTACTTGGGTGAGAGCTTAAAAATGCTGGAGGTGACTCTCCTCCACTATTGGCTTTCATACGTTCCCATAAAGCAGAAGCTTCATCTGGATTGTAACCTGCAATCGCCATTAAGTAAATTCCTATTTGATCTGCTTCAGTTTCATGAGCTCTACTAAAAGGTAACATTCCTGCCACATTAGAAACCACTCCGTAAGATTGATTAAAAATCCCTAAGGCTTGTTCATCATTTGATAAAGCGACATTGCCAACAACTGCTAATCCTTGTTGTACATAGGCCGCACTCATACGTTGTTGTCCATGGTTAGCCAAAGCATGTGCTACCTCATGCCCCATAATTGCTGCAATACCTGTTTCATTTGCCGCAATTGGCAAAATACCTGTATAAAATGCTATTTTACCACCTGGCATACACCAAGCGTTGACTTGCTCGGATTCTATTAATTTATATTCCCATTCGTAATCTTCCAAATAACCTTCAAAGCCATTAGCATTTAGATAGCGTTCTGCTGCCACTGCAATACGTTGTCCGACTCGTTTTATCATTTCGGCATCCGAGGTTCCTTTAATCACCTTGCTTTCGGTAAGTACTTGGTTGTACTGTGCAAATGACGAAGGAAACAATTGATCGTTACCTACAAATGCCATCGTTTTTTTGCCTGTGAATGGATTTGTTGCACACGATACCATGACTACAACGATCACAAAACTTAATACGCCTTTATTTAATTTCATACTTAATTCTTTTAATTATAATAATTGAAATACAAATATCAATTTTGCACTATCTTTTAGACACAAAAATAATTAAATGGTCACTCTGATGTTGACTTAGCTCCTATTATATGTAACTCAGAAAAATTCTTATCAACCACAATAGATTCAATTCCGTTAACTCTTAAGCTTTTATGAACAATTTTCTCATTGTCTAATTGCACCTCAGCAATATCAAAAGGTAAACCGTGAAACTGAATATTAAAAGTCTCGTAAGGGGTTATGTATTTACCTTCCTTATGCTGATTAATAATTAACTCATTAACTTTACCTGTCAGTTTAAAGTTTCTTAAACTGTATCGTCCTTTAGTATAATCAAACCCATCATTAGCATCACTATAAAAATCACTTTCTTCCTTACCGTCTTTATAATACACATCTAAAGTGATTTCTGTAATTTCTTTTTCTCCAACATATTGTTGAATTGGATATTTTGGAATTATAGCGCCTTCTTTTACAAAAAATGGCATGCTATCAATATCTGCATCTACCCACATTTCTTTACCACCTCTAATGACTTCATCCGTCCAGAAGTTATACCATTTTCCGTGAGGTATATACATTCTTCTACCTTTCGCGTTAGGCTCTAGAACCGGACACGCTAATATTTGTTCCCCAAAGATAAACTCGTCTGTTCTATAATGTGTTTGCACATCTGCCTGATCATATAAAACCAATGATTTTAATAATGGTGTGCCATGATCCACATAGTTCCAAAATGCTGTATATAAATAGGGTAATAATTGGTACCTAATTTCTATAAATTTCTTTACAATTGCCGTAACGTCTTCATCAAAAGCCCAAGGTTCTTGGTCTCCATGATCACCAGAAGAATGCACTCTAAAGAAAGGATGAAAAATACCTAATTGAATCCAGCGTGTAAACAATTCTCCTTGTGGTTGCTCGGCAAAACCACCTATATCACTACCAGCAAAAGAAAAACCAGACATAGCCATACGTTGCGCCTGTATATTTGCGATCCAAAGGTGTTCCCAGGTGGCCACATTATCACCTGTCCAAGTCGAGGTATAGCGTTGTGTTCCTGAGTAAGCTGCTCTTGTAATAACAAAAGGACGTTTTGGATACGAATATTTTTTTAAACCTTGATAAGTCGCTCTTGCCATTTGCATCCCATATATATTATGGGCTTTTCTATGACTACATGGATTGCCGTCATAATCGTGACGCACATCGTCTGGAAATGTTTTATTAGGCACCTCCATTACGGCTGGTTCATTCATGTCGTTCCAAACTCCTTTAATACCAATATCTTCAATGAGTTCTTGAAATAAACCTGACCACCAATCTCTTACTTCAGGATTTGTAAAATCAGGGAAATAACATTCACCTGGCCACACTTTACCTTTCATATAATCTCCATCGGCACGTTTGCAGAAGTAATCATTTTCTAAGGCTTCTTTAAATACGGAATAATTTTTATCTATTTTAATTCCAGGATCAATGATTGCTACGGTTTTAAATCCGTCTTCCATTAATTCCTTCACCATCCGCTTAGGATCTGGAAAATATTCCTTGTTCCAAGTAAAACAACGGAAGCCTTCCATATAGTCTATATCTAAATAAATTGCATCACACGGAATTTGCAATTTTCTAAATGTCGATGTTATCTCTTTTACTTTACTTTCTGGATAATAACTCCATTTACATTGATGAAAACCTAATGCCCAAAGGGGAGGTAAATGATGTGGCTTACCAGTTAAATCAGTATAGCTCTCTACAACATCGTTCATTTTAGGACCATAGAAAAAGTAATAATTCATTTCACCACCTTGGGCCCAAAAACTGGTTACATTTCTACGCTCTTGTGCAAAATCGAAAGAGGATCTAAACGTATTATCAAAGAAAATACCATAAGCTTTACCATGATGTAAACCTGTATAAAACGGAATCGTTTTGTAAATAGGGTCGGTATCCTTTCCGTAGGCATACGAATCGGTTACCCAATTATTGTAGCGCTTCCCTTTTAAATTAAGATGATTGGGTTTGTCACCAAGTCCATAATAGCTTTCGCCATCATTAGAAACTTTACTCATCTTAACAATGTTTCCACCATGCTCGTAACTTTCTTCCCAATGAAATCCACCTTCATCCTGGTTGATAAGTGTACCATCCACAGCATCATAGATAGAAGTACGCATGTCATCCTTAGAAATCTTACAAACTAATTTTGTAGTTACCACTTCAAAATACGTTTCTTTCTCTTCTATTTCTAGCTTATTATATCCAATACTAGCGTATTTAGTTATAGCATAAGAAAAGTCATTGTTAAAGTTTCCTACTGTGGTATATCTAAAACGAAGTAAACTATCTCTTACAACTGTCAATTCTAGAATAACATCATTATCTGCTGTAAAATACAGTTTATCAACATCCTTTTTAAAATCTATTATCTTAGAAGGGAACAAATTCCCTTTATTTTCTAATTCCGTATTTATAATCATAAGTCAATTTTTTAAGCAAAAATCACCCGCAAAAAAACGGAAAAATTTAAACTTTTGAAAGGGTTCATAGGGCTTATTGGCATTTGTTGCTAACTCTTATGTTTTAGGGTTTCGATTTTACGATTATAGAAATTATTAATCCATTATTTTATTGAAAAGCTATTATTTTTTTTCGAGAGGTAACCCAATAGACCTATAAGAGATACGTTTCTAACAGGCCTAAACTTTTCTCATACTAATCTAAAGCTCTTGAGATTTACCTTTTAACGATGCTTTTGCTGCTGTTTTCACTTTAACCTCAGGTTTTACAGGCTTTTTATACTTAAATACTACCATCCCTAAAGGCGGAATACTGATATCTATAGACTGATCTCTATAATGCCATGGTACTGCTTTAGTAGTTTTTAATTTATTTTTATAACTACCTGTACCAAAATATTTCTTTAAATCGCTATTAAAGACTTCTTTTAATTTCCCTTTTCTAGGCACACCTAGCTTGTAATTCTCTTTAGGAACTGGCGTCATATTACAAGCCACAATAACATCGTCTTCTACTTCATTACCTTTTCTGATATATGTAAAAACCGAATTCTTAGAATCACCATAATCTATCCATTCGAAACCTTCGGCTTCGAACTGTTTTTCATATAGAGCAGGTTGACTTTTATAGAGTAAATTCAAATCTTTTACTAATTCTTTAATACCTTGATGTGGTTCGTATTGTAGTAAATGCCAATCGAGACTGGTTTGAAAATCCCATTCACTACTTTGTCCGAATTCCGCTCCTTGAAACAGTAAATTGGTTCCTGGGTGCGTAAACATATAGCTATATAGAAGTCTTAAATTAGCAAAGCGTTGCCACTCGTCTCCAGGCATTTTACCTAAGATTGAATTTTTGCCATACACCACCTCATCATGACTTAAAGGCAGCATAAAGTTCTCGGTAAACACATAGGTCATGGAAAATGTTAAATCATTTTGATGAAATTGCCTATAGACTGTTTCTCTACTAAAATAATCTAAGGTATCATGCATCCAGCCCATCATCCATTTCATACCAAAACCTAAACCTCCCATAAATACTGGTTTAGAAACCATAGGAAAGGCCGTAGATTCTTCTGCAATAGTTTGCACATCTGGATAAGAAGCATAAACGGCTTCGTTCATTTCCCTTAAAAATGACATCGCCTCTAGGTTTTCTCGACCTCCAAACATATTGGGTTCCCATTCACCATCTTCTCTACTGTAGTCTAAAAACAACATGGATGCTACAGCGTCTACTCTAAACCCATCTGCATGATATTGATCTAACCAAAATAACGCATTACTAATTAAAAATGATTTTACTTCATTACGACCGTAATTAAATATTAAACTTTTCCAGTCTTGGTGATATCCTTTACGCTTATCGGGATGCTCGTATAGTGCTGATCCATCAAAAAAACCAAGTCCATGCGCATCTTCTGGAAAATGTGATGGCACCCAATCGAGAATAATACCTATATCATTTTGATGACATTTATCCACCAATAATTTAAATTCTTCTGGATAACCAAACCGTGAAGTTGGAGCAAAATAACCCGTAACTTGATATCCCCAAGAAGGATCGTAAGGATACTCCATCACAGGCATAAATTCTACATGTGTAAAATTCATTTCTTTAACATACTTAACCAGTTGGTCTGCTAACTCTACATAAGACAAGAAACGATTTTCTTCAACATGTCTTTTCCAAGATCCTAGATGAACTTCATAAACGGAAATAGGCGCATCCAAAGCGTTATGGTGTTTACGCTTTGTCATCCATTTATCATCTTTCCACTTATAGTTATCACTCCAAACAATTGAAGCTGTTTGCGGATTGTGTTCTGCTCTCCTTGCATAAGGATCTGCCTTTTCAGTTCTTATATCATTATTGCTGCTAAGAATTTTATATTTATACTTGTTACCTTTTCCTACACCCGGAATAAAGCCTTCCCAAATTCCGCTAGAATCCCACCGAACATTTAGCTTATGTTCTCCTTCTGTCCAGTAATTAAAATCCCCAATTACCGATACCATTTTAGCACTTGGTGCCCAAACTGCAAAATAAACACCTTCTACTCCATCAACGGTAGTAATATGAGAACCAAACTTCTCATATAAACGATAGTGCTTTCCAGATTTAAAAAGGTCTACATCAAAATCTGTAAAACGACTATATGCTATAACTTCTGCCATATATTAAAGTACAAATCCTTTAGGAATTATAGCATCTTTTTTTATGACAACAATGCCTTCTTTAATAACATACTCGTTAGTTTCGGTGTCCGCTAAATGTGCTCCACCATTTATTCTAACATCATCACCAATACGTACATTTTTGTCTATAATTGTATTTTTTAAATAACATCGCTCACCGATACCTAAGAGTATTTCTGTTTTTTTATTATAAATATCATCTAAAGATTCATAATCATCATTACCCATCATATAAGTATTAATAATTGTAGAGTCTTTACCTATTCGAGATCTAATACCGATTACAGACTTTTCAATTTTGGCGGCATTTATTAAACAACCTTCTGCAATTACCGCTCTGTCTAAAGCGGTACCTGTAATTTTTGAAGTAGGAAGAATACGAGCATTAGTGTAAGTACGTTGCTTAGAGTCATAGAGATTAAATTGCGGCAAATCATCTGTAAATCCTAAATTTGCTTCAAAAAACGAATCTATATTTCCAATATCTGTCCAGTAACCCTCATACTGGTAACTTAAAGTTTTATGATTTTCTATGGACTGTGGAATAATTTCCTTCCCAAAATCATTGGTTTCTGGATTATTCATTAAATCGATTAACAACTGTCTGTTAAATATATATATACCCATGGACGCCAAATGGTTTCTGCCTTGGGCTTTCATATCGTCACTTGTTTCTGAGGTCCAATCTGGTAATAATTCTGCACCTGGCTTCTCGATAAATGAAGTGACTACATTGTCCTTGTCTGTCTTTAAAATACCAAAGGAGATGGCATCTTTTTCATTGACAGGAATGGTTGCAATAGAAATTTCTGCTTTAGCATCGATATGCGCTTTAATCATTTCATTAAAGTCCATTTGATATAATTGATCTCCAGATAATATTAAAGCATACTCAAAATCGTGAGCTTTAATATGCTGCATACTCTGCCTTACAGCATCTGCTGTACCTTGAAACCAAGATTTACTCTCTGGGGTTTGTTCTGCTGCTAATACATCTACAAACGCTGAACTAAAAAAACTAAAGTGATACGTGTTTTTAATATGCCTATTTAGTGATGCCGAATTAAACTGTGTTAAAACATACATTCGTTTAATATCTGAATTGATACAATTTGAAATAGGAATATCAACTAACCTGTATTTACCAGCTATAGGTACGGCTGGTTTAGAGCGCTTTTCGGTTAATGGATACAATCGAGACCCTTGGCCTCCTCCTAGAATAATAGACAATACTTTATCGTTTATCATAGCTTTAATTTAGATTTAGATTCGCTTCGTTTTATTTAGTTCTTTAGTTTATTGACTGGTATAAGTCTATATATGCTTTTGCTGAAACTTTCCATGAGTGGTCAATACTCATTATACGTTTTTGGTTGGCTTTAAATTCCTTTTGCTGCTTATAAAACTCTTTTCCTCTTGAAATAGAAAAGACAATATCTTGGACAGATACTTCATTATGGCAAATTCCAAATCCATCATCTCCAATATCTATAACCGTATCTTTTAAACCACCAATACGCCTTACAACAGGCACTGTGCCATATCTTAAAGCATACATTTGGTTTAATCCGCAAGGTTCTACACGCGATGGCATCAATAGAAAATCCGCTCCAGCATAGATGATGTGCGATAATTTTTCATCATAACCAATAAAAGCATTGTAATAGCCGCTATATCTAGAAGTTAGCTTAGATAACTGACCTTCGGTATCTTTAGCTCCTGAACCAAGCACTATCACTGAGATATCGTTGGCGCGTAATGCTTCATTTAATGCAGAAGGCAATATTTCAGCACCTTTTTCACCTACTAATCGGCCAATAAATGCAAATAACGGTTTACTTTCATCTAAATTATACTGAGCGCATAACCACTTCTTATTTGCTTTTTTACCCGACGCAACTGAGGTTTTCTTATAATTCTTAATGATGAAATCATCTGTTTCTGGATTCCAAACACCAGAATCAATACCGTTTAGTATACCAATGCACTTTAAGGTTTCATGAGCTAATAACGATTCTAAGCCATTTGCATTACGCTTTAATTCCTCCATATAACTTGGAGAAACCGTAGTCACTCTCCATGCACATTTAATTGCTGTGGCTAATGGATTAATCATGTCATTCCACATTAACAGACCGACCCTTTCTATATTAAATCTTGGGATTTTGAACAAATGGTCATACGACATCCAACCTTGATATTGAGCATTGTGAATGGTTGTAATTACAGGTATCTTATTCAGCGTTTCATATTTAAAACTTTCTTGAGCCATAAAAGGAATTAGCCCAGTATGATGGTCATGGCAATGTATATAATTTGGCTTTGTCTCGAGAGATAATATCCAGTCTAACGCTCCAATTTGAAATGCTAAAAAGCGATCCGTGTCATCATCACTATAAACGTTTTCAGTATATAATAAGCCGTTAATATGAACAAAGTAAATATTGAATTCTAAAACTGAAACCTTTTCAATTTTTAAAATACTGTACTTAAAATCTTGATTCCCTAATTTTAAAGTAGCTTCAAAAATTGCAGAGAATTTATGGGATTGCGTAAACTTATTGTTATAAAAAGGCATTATTACAGAACTCTCTGCACCAATGTCATTTTGATACTTGGGCAAAGCACCTACAACATCTGCCAAACCACCAACTTTAGCTATTGGATAACACTCTGCACTGATATGTATTATTTTCATTGACATATACAAACTTATTGTTGATGCTGTTAAATTTAACAATAATAAAAAGAAAGTCAAGCATTAATGTCAATGTAATTTTAAATAAACTTTAAGATTGAAATGTAATGAATAATAGTACACTACGACGAAACTTAGAAAGAACAATTGAAAACGAAAAAGATTTTGAAAAAGATAGCCTTAATTACCCTTGTAAGTTTGTTTTTGAGTTGTAATAGTTCTGCTCAGAAAAATGAAACTAAAGCAAAAGCGTCGTTTCCTGAAACTAAAACAGAAGCCGAATGGAAAGCTGAACTCACAGAAGAACAATACTACGTTTTACGAGAAGCCGGAACTGAGCGTCCATTCTCTAGCCCTTTAAATAAAAATTACAAAAAAGGTGTCTATCATTGTGCCGCCTGCGACACTCCTTTATTTAAAAGTGAACATAAATTTGATTCAGGTACCGGTTGGCCAAGTTTTGATCGTGTTATAGAAGGCAATGTCGCCTTCGGAACTGACACTAAAATCGGCTACACCAGAGATGAAGAGCACTGTGCTACTTGTGGAGGTCACTTAGGACATGTATTTAATGATGGACCAAAAGCAACTACAGGAAAGCGTCACTGTATAAATGGCGATGCCCTTAAGTTTGTACCTGCAGAAGACTAATCACTTATACGTATCCTAATTTGAGTAAAGAACATTAGATTGTACTTTACATTTCTATAGCCTAAAGCGACGAGAGGGTGTATCGAAATTCAATTATAAAAATCTATAGCTATAATGCATTAAACTTTTGTGTCTTTCTATCTTCAAATTTCTATCTTACTTTGTTATCTTTGGCCTCCATGCAAAAAACGATTAACATACTAAATAAGAAAGCAAAATTTCAGTACGATATATCTGATAAATATACGGCTGGGATTGTTTTAACCGGAACTGAAATTAAATCCATCAGATCTAGTAAAGCCTCTATTGCCGAAAGTTTCTGTGAGTTTAATGATAAAGGCGAATTATTTGTTATTAATATGACAATCGAAGAGTACAAATACGGCACGTACTATAACCACAGACCTAAAGCCGAACGCAAACTCTTATTGAATAAAAAAGAGCTTAAAAAGCTAAAGAAAGAGATCGATGTTAAAGGCAATGCTATTATACCTTTAAAACTGTTTATAAATGATAGAGGTCTAGCCAAACTTATTATTGGATTAGGGAAAGGTAAAAAACTCTACGATAAACGCGAGACTATTAAAGACCGTGATAATAAGCGGAATTTAGACAGAATCAAGAAAAATTTCCGTTAAGTTTAAGATTCTTATAATTTTAATTCTACAAAAATTAGTCTAAGTTTGATAAACGTTAGGCAACCATTTCATTTTTATTCGCGTCTATATTAATAATAATTGTTATGATAAGAGATGTCATTATTTGTGAAAGGTGTGCATCATTTAAACATCAATCAAACCATTATGGCTAAAAATCTACTATGTTGCGTCTTATTTTTTTCTACTTGCTTTATTTCAGCACAGATTAAAGGACATATTACTGATCAAAATAATGAAGCCCTTCCTTTTGTAAATATCTTAATTGAAAACACTTATAAAGGAACCACAAGTAATGATGATGGTTATTACGAACTCAATATTACGACACCAAATACCTATACCATAGCATATAGTTATTTAGGCTATAAAACAATAAAAAAGACAGTTACCATTCAATCATTTCCTTACGAATTAGATATTACCTTAATAGAAGAGTCGGTATCCTTAAACGAAGTTGTAATTGATGCTGATAACGATCCGGCAAATGCTATAATGCGACAAGCTGTAGCAAAAAGAGAAGAAAATTTAGCTAAAATTAATTCTTTTAAAGCCGATTTTTATTCCAGAGGCTTAATAAAAATTAAAGATGCTCCTAAAAAAATAATGGGACAAGAGGTTGGCGATTTAGGTGGTGGCCTAGACTCCACTCGTAGTGGCATTATCTACTTATCTGAAACTATTTCTAAAATTCAATTTTTAAGTCCAGATAAATTGAAAGAAAAAATTACAGCTTCTAAAATTAGTGGAGACAGCAACGGTTTTAGTTTTAATAGTGCGTTAGACGTTGATTTTAATTTCTATAAAAACACCATAAGTTTTGGTAACGAAATTATTTCTCCAATTGCTAATAATGCGTTTAGTTATTATCGCTATAAACTTGAGGGTGTATTTTATGATGACAGAGGCAACCTAATAAATAAAATCAGCGTCATTCCTAAACGAAAAAATGATCCTGTCTTTTCAGGTTTTATTTATATCGTAGAAGACCAATGGAATATCTTTGCTTTAGAATTAGATATTACCGGAACACAAGCACGTATTCCTATGGTAGATGTCATTGCTCTACAACAAAGTTTTTCATATTCTGAATCCGATGATATTTGGGCATTAATTTCGCAAAGTATAGATTTTAAATATGCGCTTTTCGGAATTAAAGGAGAAGGACGTTTTACTGCTGTATATAGCAATTACGATTTTAATCTAGGTTTAACAAGAAACGATTTTAGTAGAGAAATTGTAGCGTATGAAAAAGAAGCAAATAAAAAAGACTCCATCTTTTGGAATACTGTTAGACCAGTGCCATTAACATTAGAAGAACGCACAGACTATATTAAAAAAGATAGCATACAAATTCTGCAGGAGTCGAAGCCTTATTTAGATTCTCTAGATCGTGCTAAAAACAGATTTAAGTTGGGTAATATTTTAGGGTACACCTATCAAAACTCACATAAAGATTACCGTTTAGGTTACGATATCCCTTTAACAGGATTACAATTTAATACCGTTCAAGGGTACACGGTTGATGCTAATTTGTTTTATACAAAAAATTACGATGATTATAACCGTTTTCTCAGAGCCAGCGGAACGTTGCAGTACGGCTTTTCTGAAGAACGTTTGCGTGCCACTGGTACATTACTGTATAAATTCAACAGTTTTAGTAATTCCTTTCTAAGGTTATCCGGCGGAGTATCAACTGAACAATTTAATCCTTCAAATCCTATATCGCCTTTAGTCAACTCAATAAGTACTTTATTTTTTGAAGATAATTACATAAAATTATACGATAAAAGTTATGTTGCTTTAAATTATTCCGAAGAACTATTTAATGGCTTTAGATTATACGCAGGTCTAAGTTATGAAAGACGTAATGCCCTTTTTAACACTACGGACCAAACTTTTTTCAATGAAAAAGATGATGTCTACACCAGTAACAACCCATTAGATATCTCAGCCTTTGGGATTACACCTTTTGAGACTCATCATATTGTAAAAGGAAATATTACAGCTCGTATTAATTTTGGGCAAGAATACTTAAGTTACCCTGATGCCAAGTACAACGTCGGTAACGAGGATTATCCAACTTTATATTTGGGTTACGAAACAGGTTTTGGCGCCACAAATAGCGATTACAATTTTAATCAAATCAAAGCCAGCCTCACACAATCATTGAGTATTAAAGACAAAGGAAGATTAAACTACAATTTAAAAGCTGGAACCTTTTTTAATGCTGACGATATCGCTTTTATGGATTATCAACACTTTAATGGTAACCAAACACATATCAGTACAGAAGGTAATTACACTAATGTTTTTAACAACTTAGATTATTATGCTGCTAGTACTAACGATTCTTATTTTGAAGGCCATCTCGAACATGATTTTAACGGTTTTTTACTTGGAAAATTACCTCTTTTAAACACACTTAATTTTAATTTAGTGGTTGGTGCACATATACTAGCTACACCAGATTTTAAACCCTATCAGGAATATTCAGTCGGGATCGATAATATTGGTTGGGGGAAGTGGAGATTCCTAAGAGTTGATTATCTTCGTTCGTACCAAAGCGGATTTCAGAGTGATGCTATTGTCTTTGGCTTAAAATTCTTTTAATTTTATTCTATGAAAAATACCTTTTTAATTCTATTCTTCTTTATTTCTATAACACTTGCAGCACAGGAGAAAATTGACTATTCTACTAAAGTTTCATCAATAGATAGTACCGTTGCAACCTTATACGCTGTGATTTCTGGTGACAAAGGTGAAGCACGAGATTGGAATTTATTTAAACATCTCTTTCACAAGGAGGCTAAACTTATTCCTATTGGAAAAAAAGACAATAAGATAACGGTCCGTTACATGTCTACAGAAGATTATATTAATACCTCAGGACCATGGTTAATAGATAACGGTTTTCATGAAATAGAAATACAACGCGAAACACAAACTTTTGGAAATTTCGCCCATGTTTTTAGTACTTACGAATCTTACAAAAGTAAAGACGATGAAAAACCTCTGATGCGTGGTATAAATAGTATTCAACTGTTGAATGACGGTAAACGCTGGTGGATTATAAACTTATATTGGAAACAAGAAACCGAAAAAAACCCAATTCCTGAAATCTATTTACCTAAAGAATAAGTAGGTAGTGTGCAAAAAAGCACCTAATCAATATTAATAGCCCTTTTGAAGTAGATTATTAAAATTAACAATGCTTTAAATGTTTTCAGATTTCAATAACTCATATTTGTAAAGTGAAAATTATCAACCAAATAAAACAGCACATATCAATCCTACCCATAATAGGTTTGATTATCCTTTTGGTTGCTTCTCCGTGTAAAGTTAGAAATTCAATTCAAGGTGTTTTTGAAATTCAAAAAACAGAAGTTTCTAATAAAAGCATCTCTCATTTACAGCAATCTAGTTGTGAGACATTCTCAGAAACTAATTCTACATTAACAGCGTACAATGTTAGTATTGATGCCTTTCAAATTACCTTAAACAAAAGCTTACAATATTATATTGGTTCTATTCCGCTTTCCGACAGACCAATCACACAATACTATAGCGCTAGAGATGAAATCCCGCCATTAGTGCCCTATTACATTCTCTTTAAAAACAATAAGGCATATCTATAATTAATTTTCTTCAATCTTAATCTAATCACCCTAGATCACAGAAAATTATTCACACATTATAGATATTAAAAAATGAAATTACATATTAAAAACGACTCCGGCTTTTTAGCCTTAGCAATTAGAATGGTCATCGGATGGACTTATTTTTCTGCTTTTTTCAGACGCACCATTTTAGCTGATAAACTAGACCCAGAACTCGCCGGATATATTGGCATAAAATTCAATCACTTTCTCCCAAATGCTTTAGGGATTAAACCCATTATTCAATATTTAGTGGAAAACCCAGATATATTATGGTATAATATGTTAGCTTTTACTATTATAGAAGGCGTGGTAGGCTTATTCATCATATTCGGACTTTTTACAAGATTAATGAGTATTGGTGTCCTTGGCTTAGCCATGGGTATATTATTAGGTTCAGGCTGGATTGGCACCACATGTTTAGACGAATGGCAAATTGGAGTATTAGGTATTGCTACAGGATTCTTACTTTTCTTAACAGGTAGTGGTCGCTTTTCCTTAGATCAATATCTCCTCAACAAATCGGTGAATTTCACAAAAAAACCATGGTTTGCCTGGTTAGGATCTGGGATTATACCCATAAAAAATCATCATTTTTCAAAACTAGTGCTTATTGGTTCTTTCCTTATCTTTGGATTAACACTGTATACAAATCAGGTGTTTCATGGCGGATTATGGGGAACATTACATAACAAATCAGTAAAACCAAAACTCGAAATCACGGAAGGTAAATTAGACAACAACAGACTTTCATTCGATGTCTTTAGAGTTGAAGGTGTTGATGTTTACGGAGCTTGGATTATTAGTATACAACTAATTGACGCTCAAAATAATATTATTTTGAATTACACTCAAAATGATTTAGCAAACTTACCAGAACTCACTATTGCCAATTATTACATCGCTAAAGTAAAACCAGGTAAACACAGTTTAATTATACCATTAGGAGCTAAGGCAAACTTAAAATTTGACACCTCTAGAGCTAACCATTTATCTTCTGGTCCTTACACGTTAAGGATTACAGACATTAGTGGAGCAAGCTGGTCGCATCAAATTATCAAATAAGTCATTTTTAAATAAAAAAAAACTCCCAAAACAATGGCTTTTGCAATAAGTCTTGGGAGTTTTTATTATTAAAACTTCGTTCTAAATTACTATCCTCTTTAAATCAATTTTTATCCTCTAACATCGGTACAAATCTGAAGTCACCAAACTCATGTTTTTCAAACTCTTTAGGGCCTTTTCTAATAAATAAGGTCATCACTTGGACGTCATCTCCTACAGGTATCACTAAACGACCACCAATAGCTAATTGACTTAATAACGGATTAGGCACATAAGGAGCACCAGCCGTTACAATAATACTTTGAAATGGTGCTTCAATAGGCATGCCTTTATAGCCGTCACCAAAAATGAGACTTTTGGCTCTATAGCCAATTTTAGGTAAAAATTTAGAAGTCTTTTTAAATAACTCCTGCTGACGCTCAATACTATACACTTTAGCACCTAATTCTAAGAGCACCGCCGTTTGGTAGCCACTACCTGTGCCTATTTCTAGGACTTTATCACCTGGTTTTACTTGTAATAATTCAGATTGAAAAGCTACTGTATAAGGTTGCGAAATCGTTTGGTCTGCTGCAATTGGGAACGCTTTATCTTGATACGCGTGATCTATAAACCCAGAATCCATAAATAAATGTCTCGGAATTTTTCCTACCGCTTTTAAAACGGCCTTATCTTTTATGCCTTTATTAATTAGAGTTTCAACGAGTTGTTGGCGCATCCCTTGATGCTTAAATGTATCTTTCAAAGCGTAGTTTAGTTTAAGGTAAAAATAGTTCAAAAACTTTCAAACTTCAAAATGAAAGGTCTTGTTTTTTCTTACTCAAACCATTCTCGTCTCAATTTTAAAAGCTTAGTAATTTCGCAGTATTTTATATTTTCTTTTTTCAATTTCTAAACGAAAACGACTATTTTTGTTAAAAACAGAAAAACATGCTCAAAGTTGGTGTTCTTGGTGCTGGTCACCTTGGTAAAATTCATTTAAGACTTCTTAACCAATCTCAAAAATATGATCTTATCGGTTTTTACGATGCAGATCCCGAAAATGCCAAACGCGTGGCTGAAGAATTCGGTTATACCTATTTTGATTCTATCGATAAATTAATAGACGCAGTAGATGTTGTGGATATTGTAACTCCTACTCTTTCTCATTATGATTGTGCTAAACAAGCCATAAAAAAAGGAAAACATATTTTTATTGAAAAACCAATTACCAATACGGTTGAGGAAGCAGAAACGATTAGAACTCTTGTCGCCGAACACGGAGTAAAAGGACAGGTAGGCCATGTAGAACGTTTTAACCCAGCATTTATTGGTGTAAAAGAACAAATTGCGAATCCAATGTTTATTGAATGTCATAGACTCGCTGAATTTAATCCTCGTGGTACCGATGTACCTGTCGTGTTAGATTTAATGATTCATGATATCGATATTATCTTGAGTGTCGTTCAATCTCCTGTAAAACATATTTCTGCCAGTGGAGTATCTGTAGTTAGTGAAACCCCTGATATTGCCAATGCACGGATTGAATTTAAAAATGGCTGTGTCGCTAATTTAACTGCGAGTAGAATTTCTTTAAAGAATATGAGAAAGACACGTTTCTTTCAAAAAGATGCCTACATATCTGTAGATTTCTTAGAAAAGAAATGTGAAGTGGTAAAAATGAAAGATGCGCCAGATAATCCTGGTGATTTTGATATGATTCTACAAAATGCAGAAGGCATAAAAAAACAAATCTATTTTGATAATCCGGATATAGCGAACAATAACGCTATTTTAGATGAACTTGAAACATTTGCAAATGCAATCAATACAAATACAAAACCTATTGTAACATTACATGATGGTACTGAAGCATTGCGCGTAGCCAATATGATTATCAATCAATTTTAATTTTCCCTAAAGCGGAAAATCTTACGAAAGCTTAGAACAATATTAGAATAACAAACTCCTGTTTTTCACAGGAAAAAAATAAAAACTTTTAATGAAAAATATAGCAGTAATTGGTGCAGGAACTATGGGAAATGGTATTGCACACACATTTGCACAATCTGGTTTTAATGTACAACTTATAGATATTAGTGAAGCCTCTTTACAACGTGGTATGAACACAATTGAAAAAAACCTAGATCGTATGGTTGCTAAAGAAAAAATCAGCGATGCTGATAAAACTGCAACCCTAGGAAATATTACGACTTTTACCGACACTATAGAAGGAGTTAAAAATGCTGATTTAGTTGTTGAAGCTGCTACAGAAAATATTGACTTAAAACTAAAAATCTTTAAACAGCTTAGCGAAGTTTGCAATGAAAAAACCATCTTAGCAACAAATACGTCTTCTATTTCTATTACTCAAATTGCTGCAGTAACATCAAGACCAGATAAGGTAATTGGTATGCACTTTATGAACCCAGTACCAATTATGAAATTAGTTGAAATTATTAGAGGTTATAATACTAGTGATGAAGTTACTTCAACTATTATGGAACTCTCTAAAACCTTAGGTAAAGTACCAACCGAAGTTAACGATTATCCTGGTTTTGTTGCAAACCGAATTTTAATGCCCATGATTAATGAGTCTATTGAAACGCTTTACAATGGTGTTGCTGGTGTAGAAGAAATTGATACGGTAATGAAATTAGGTATGGCACATCCTATGGGACCATTGCAATTGGCAGATTTTATCGGTTTAGACGTCTGTTTATCTATTCTAAATGTAATGTATGACGGTTTTAAAAACCCTAAGTATGCACCTTGTCCGCTTTTAGTTAATATGGTAATGGCCGGAAAATTAGGCATAAAATCTGGAGAGGGATTTTACGACTACGCTGAGAGTAGAAAAGCCGAGACGGTAGCTAGCCAGTTTTTAAAGTAATCAGCGATTAGCGACTAATAATCCTTAAATTGAAGATATGTTTTTGGTGTCATAAAGCCATTTTATCATAATAAGATTTACTGGCTTCTCAGAAAAGTTTTGATTTGGTTATAAACATATTAAATGGATTAAAATCTTTCCAAAAAGACGCGATTTATTTACTAACCAACTGTGATGCTAAAAATTCAGAAACCAAAAAATGGTTAAAATTCTCTTGGGCATAAAATGATGTAATTGGAGCAGCACATTTCAATGCTCTCACAGAATAAAGGATGAATCTAATAATGTAATAAAACGCATATATTTCCTGTTTCGAAATAAAGAGAAATTTGGATTTCATAAGAGTTTGGATTTACTAAAAACCAATTACTGAATACTAAAAACACAATGCCAAAAATAATTCCATTCAAAGCTGTAAAGCCAACTAGAGCTATTGTTGGCTTAGTTGCTGCGCGTCCTTATCAAAGCTATACCGTTGACGAACGTGAGTCGCGTATGGCTTATAATCCATATAGTTTTCTACATATTGTAAATCCTGGGTATAAATACGACCAAGAAGTTACTGGTGAAGAACGCTATAAATTGGTAAAAAACAGGTATCTAGAATTTAAGGAAGATGGTGTATTTGTTAAAGATAAAAAACCATCTTTCTATGTATATAAAATAGTAAATAGACACGGACAAGAATTCAACGGCATAGTCGCAGCCACTAGTGCTGAAGATTATGAAAAGGATATCATAAAAAAACATGAAGATACGATATCTAAACGAGAAGAAACCTTTAAAAGCTATCTGCAAACAGTGGGTTTTAACGCAGAACCCGTTTTATTAACTTATCCGGATAATGCCTTAATTGCTCAAATTATAAACGATGTTCAAAATACAAAATATGCCGAGTTTGAGTTTACAATGACCTATAGAGACACTCATTATTTATGGAAAATAGATGATGCACTTACTATTGCGACTATTCAAAGTGAGTTTGAAAATATGGACACCATTTATATAGCGGATGGTCACCACAGATCTGCATCCTCATACTTACTTTATAAAGATGAAAAAGTAAAAAACCTTGATCATAACGGTACTGAATCTTATAATTTTTTTATGTCGTATCTCATTCCTGAATCGGATTTAGTGATTTACGAATTTAATAGATTGATAAAAGACTTAAATGGATTAACGAAAGAAGAGTTTCTCATCAAACTAGATGCGTCTTACAGGATTGAAAACAGAGGTTTAATGGCATACAAGCCTTCAAAACCACATCATTTTAGTATGTATTTAGATGGTGAATTCTATTCGCTTTATTTACGTAAAACTTGTTATACATTTAAAACATCATTAGATGCATTAGACGCACAGTTGCTTTATAAAACCATACTTCAACCCGTTTTAGGAATTAACGATTTACGTAACGATAATCGGATTTCGTACGTTAATGGTCATCACGATATGATTACTATAAAAACGAGTGTAGATAGTGGTGAATTTACAGTTGGCTTTGGGATGTGCCCTTCTAACGTTGAGCAAATGAAACAAATCGCAGACGAAGGTTTAACCATGCCTCCAAAGAGTACATACATTTTACCGAAATTAAGAAGTGGAATTACGATTTATGAATATTAAAAAGGAAATTACCCCTTGTTTTTAGATTAAATAATGAGATATTTAGTTTTAAATAGCGAACAACACACTATCCATGAGCATAACAGAAAACTTAAGACAGATAAAATTAACCTTACCTAAGGAGGTTACACTAGTTGCCGTTTCTAAAACCAAACCAATCAGCGACCTAATGGAAGCATATAACGCTGGGCAACGCATTTTTGGAGAAAACAAAATCCAAGAAATGGCAGAAAAACATGAACAGATGCCAAAAGATATACAATGGCATATGATTGGACATGTACAACGGAATAAGGTAAAGTATATGGCAGAATTTGTAAGCCTTATACATGGTGTAGAGAGCTTTAAATTATTAAAAGAAATTAATAAACAAGCTAAGAAACACCAAAGAGTCATCAATTGTTTACTTCAAATTAAAATAGCAGAAGAAGACAGTAAATTTGGTATGTCTGCATCGGATGCTTCTGTCCTTTTACAGTCCGATGAATTTTCAGATTTAACTCATATTAAAATTAAAGGTGTAATGGGAATGGCTACTTTTACTGATAATATGACACAGGTTGAAAATGAATTCAAATTTCTAAAACACACATTTACAGAACTTAAAACCATTCAGCCTGAAATTAATATTATTAGCATGGGTATGAGTGGTGATTATAAGTTAGCAATTGATTGTGGAAGTACAATGGTTCGCGTCGGAAGTAGTATATTTGGATATAGAAATTATAATTAACACGTTGCCCTGAGAAACACATCAAAAAACTGAATTTTAGTTAAAAAAATATCAGTTTTAATTATTTAGACATACGTAAAACAACACTACTATCTACGCAATACTAGACATAGAAACCACAGGTGGAAAATTTAATGAAGAAGGCATAACCGAAATAGCAATTTATCGTTTTGATGGCCATGAGGTTACAGATCAATTTATTTCTTTGGTCAATCCAGAACGCGAAATTCAACCTTTTGTAGTCAACCTCACAGGTATTAATGCTAAAATGCTTAAAAATGCACCCAAATTTTATGAAGTCGCTAAACGCATTGTTGAGATTACCGAAGATTGCATTATTGTAGCACACAATTCCTCATTTGATTATAGAATACTTAAAACTGAATTTAAAAGATTAGGATTTCCTTTTAAACGAAAAACACTCTGTACGGTTGAGCTTTCTCAGCAACTTATTCCCAATATGCCTTCATACAGTTTAGGAAAACTTACACGTGCCTTAGGTATTCCTATGAGTGATAGACATAGAGCTAGTGGAGATGCCATAGCTACGGTAAAACTGTTTAAAATGTTACTCAGTAAAGATTTAGATAAGGTTATTGTAAAAGATGCCATTAAGGCTGAGCAAAAATCTAAAATTGCACCAAATCTTAAAAAAATTATAGAACAATTACCTTCTGAAACTGGTGTATATTACATTTATAATGCAGATGGAGATATAATTTATATAGGTAAAAGTAAAAATATTAGAAAACGGATAGTACAGCATTTCACAGGCAAAAACTCTAAGTCTAAGAAAATTCAGAGGTTAGTGAGTTCTGTGACTTACGAAAAAACGGGAAGTGAATTGGCAGCCCTATTAAAAGAAAGTGCTGAAATAAAAGCTAATAAACCGATTTTTAATAGAGCTTTACGACGTACCATATTTACCCATGCACTTTATCAATCAATAGATGAAAATGGTTACATCAATCTGTTTATCGATAAATCGAGTAGAGACGACACGCCTATTACCACTTTTAACACTAGAGGTAGCGGAAAGCAATTTATGTTTAAAGCTGCTGAATCTTTTAACCTATGTCAGAAACTTACAGATTTATACGACACAAAAACCAGTTGTTTTAAATACGAAGTAAAGGAATGCGATGGAGCTTGCATTAATGAAGAACCCGTGGATACATACAATGAGAAAGTACAGGCTTTAATTGACAAGTACAGTTACGCTAAGAAAGATATGCTTATAATTGACAAAGGCAGAACCATAGAAGAAAAGAGTGTATTTTTAATAGAAAATGGTGTTTTTAAAGGTATGGGGTATTTTGATTTGAATCATCAGATACATAATAGAGCGATTCTTAAATCATTAATTACACCCATGGAAAATAATAGAGATACACAACATATTATTCAAAGTTATATGAGAAGAAATAAAAGACTCAAAATTAAAGAACTAAGATAAACTTAACATGATTTATAGATTTGTAATTGTAACACTACTCATTCCTTTCTCTGCGTTTTCACAAGATTATAATAATCGAGGTCAGTATAATGGAAATGAGAGCAATTATTTAGAGAGCAAATTAAATTCTTATGCGAATATCGCCATAGAGAATCATGACGTATTAGATACAGATACTTCTACTTTTAATGAAACGTTAGACATTAAAATTCAACCTGAATATACAGGCAATAAAATTTATTTTAACCGCTTCACCAGAATATTATCCTTATTTAATGGCTAAAGTAGTCGAAATACAAAACAATACTGTTATTGCCTTAGAAACTCAATAATTTAACTTTTCGTACATTTAGAATATGGAACCAAATCAAAATCATACTTGGAAAACCAAACTTCACGAAGTAATCTATGAGGCTGACACTCCTTCTGGAAAACTTTTTGATGTACTCTTACTCATATTTATACTACTGAGTATTGTTTTGGTGATGCTTGAGAGTGTAGTTAGTATCGATAGAGAATACCATAGACTGCTTTATATTGGAGAGTGGGTTGTTACTGTCTTATTTACTATTGAGTATATCTTAAGAATTATTTCAGTCAAAAAACCATTTAAATACGTTTTCAGTTTCTTTGGTATCATTGATTTTCTGTCAACGATACCTATGTATTTAGCCATCCTCTTTGGTGGAGGAGCTCAAGCATTAGTTACCTTAAGAGCCCTCAGGCTTCTCAGAGTATTTAGGATTTTAAAATTAGCACGATATTTAGGAGCTTCAAATCAACTTAAAGATTCAATTATAGCTAGCCGTGTTAAGATTATGGTGTTTTTATTTGCGGTGATGGTCTCTTCTATTGTGTTTGGCACCATCATGTATTTAGTTGAAGGTGAAGCCAATGGATTTGATAACATCCCTAAAAGTGTGTATTGGTGTGTTGTAACATTAACGACAGTTGGATTTGGTGATATCGCGCCACAAACAGCACTAGGTCAATTTATTACTACAATAATAATGATTTTAGGGTATGGTATTATAGCGGTCCCAACAGGAATTGTATCCGCTGAGTACGCTAAAAGTAGTCTAAAATATAACGACAATAACGCTACCCCAGAAACAAAAGCAGCAAAGACCATGGATCTTCCTGAAGATGTAGAATTACATATGAATTCTCAATGTTGTATTAATTGCTTAAACACAAAGCATCAAGATGGTGCTGATTTTTGTCATAAATGTGGTCATAAATTACATCAATGATTAATAAAAACATTCTTATATCTATCGTTGGTCCTACTGCGATAGGGAAAACAGCTCTTAGTATTAAGTTGGCACAACATTTTAATGCCGCTATAGTATCTGCAGACTCACGTCAATTTTATAAAGAGATGACTATTGGTACAGCTGTACCATCTTTAGAAGAACAAAATGCAGCACCACATCATTTTATTCAACATATCTCAGTACAAGAAGATTACAATGTTGGTGATTTTGAACGCGATGCGATTTCTAAAATTGAAGTATTACACCAGCGTAATAATACAGTGGTTATGGTTGGTGGCTCAGGATTGTATGTAAAAGCTATAACAAATGGGTTAGACTATTTTCCCGAAGTGAACCCAACTATTAGAACTGAACTTAATCTTCTATTTGAAAATGAAGGCTTAAATCCGTTGCTAGAACAACTAAAAATACGAGACCATAAAGCCTATAATACTATTGCAATAGACAACCCAAAACGTGTTATTAGAGCTTTAGAGATTTGTATAGGCACTGGGCAACCTTACTCATCATTTCTTACAGATCCTAATAAACAAAGAGCATTTAAAACTATAAAAATTGGTCTCAATGCCGATAGAGCTATGATCTACGACAGAATTAACCAACGTGTCGATATTATGATTGCCAACGGCTTATTAGACGAAGCTAAATCCTTATTACCATTTAAGAATCTCAATGCCTTAAATACGGTTGGATACAAAGAGTTATTTCGTTACTTTAATGGAGAATTTAGTTTGGAAGACGCTATTTCTGAAATTAAAAAGAATACTAGACGTTTTGCAAAACGACAGCTCACTTGGTTTAGAAAAGATGAAGATATTAAGTGGTTTGACTATAAAACCGATGCTGAAGACATTATAAGTTATATAAAAACTAAAATCAACTAAAACTTTTTTTAGGTTATTATCTTATTTAAAATCAACTATTAATCTCTTTTAACATTTGTAATACTAGACATCTGGAGAAGTTTAGGCATACAAAAAAATCCAGCTTATGAGGCTGGATTTTTCAATATATATAAAATAAAACTTATTTGTTATTCACTACCAATCTAAAGCCTTCTCCATGAATGTTTAAAATTTCAACATTAGGATCTGGTTTTAAATATTTACGCAATTTAGCGATATACACATCCATACTTCTAGAAGTAAAATAGTTATCATCTCTCCAAATTTTTGTTAATGCTAATTCTCTTGGCATTAAATCATTTTCATGCAACGCTAGCAAACGCAACAATTCGTTTTCTTTCGGTGATAATTTAGAAGGTTCTTCCCCATCAAATTTTAAAAAACGTAGTTTAGAGTTTAGATCGAAACGACCAATCTTAAATTCAAATTGTTTACTATCTGCAACTGTATCTTTAGCTTTACGTTGCATAATAGCTTTAATTTTCATTAATAATACTTCGCTATCAAAAGGCTTATTTAGATAATCATCGGCACCCACTTTATAACCTTTAAGAACATCTTCTTTCATAGCTTTAGCCGTTAAGAATATAATTGGAACATCTTCGTTTTTTTCTCTTATTTCTTTAGCAAGCGTAAAACCATCTTTATAAGGCATCATGACATCTAAGATACATAAATCGTAATCGTCCTTCTTGAACTTTTCAAAACCTTCCATCCCATTTTTAGCATGGACCACGTCGTAGTCGTTCATCATTAAATAATCTTTTAAAACAGTTCCAAAATTTGGATCGTCTTCTACCAAAAGAATTTTCTTGTTTTGTTCTTCCATAATTCAATTTTATGATATTAACGGCATCTTTATAATAAAAGTACTGCCTTTTCCTTTTTCACTTTCTACTGATATATGACCTTGATGGTCTTCTACTATTTTCTTTACATAAGCTAAACCTAGCCCATGACCTTTAACATTATGTACATTTCCTGTGTGTTCTCTATAAAATTTTTCAAACACTCTTTTGGCAACTGCTTTAGACATTCCGTTACCTTGATCTGCTATTTTTAAAATTATATTATGCCCTACATTTTCGGTGTATACATCTATTTTTGGTGCTTCATCCGAATACTTTATAGCATTATCCAAAATGTTCACAATTACATTTGTAAAATGTGTATCGTTTGCTAAAATTGATGTCTGATCGGCATTCAAATGTGTTTTTACGTAACCTCTTCTGTCTTCTACAATTAGTTCTACATGCGTTACGGCATCTTCTACCAAATCGTGCATATCTAAACGCTCTTTACTAATGTTAAGCTCGTTTTTATCTAATTTAGAAATACGCAATACATTTTCTACTTGCGCATGCATACGTTTATTTTCATCTTTTATCATTCCTAAATAACGTAAGACCTTTTCTTGGTCGTTAAGAATTTTAGGGTTTTTTATAGAATCTAAAGCCAAATTAATCGTTGCTATTGGTGTTTTAAATTCGTGCGTCATGTTGTTAATAAAGTCGGTCTTAATCTGAGATATTTGACGTTGTCTTATTAATTGGTAAATAGCACTTGTATAAGCAATAATTATAATACTTGTAAATATTATTGAGAGCACAATCATCCATAATATTGAAGAGAAAAGGTATTTTTTTCTCTCAGGAAAATCTATCCAAAGATTATAGCTGCTTTCTTTATTATTATCTAAAAATACTTTAACACCGTAAGCACTTTCATCTAGGAATTCAAAATTTTCGGTTTTCACCTTCGTTGCTAAGTCATCATCATAAATCGCAAATTCAAAATTAAGATCAATCCCTTCAGATTTAAGTTCTCTTCTTAGTAAATTTTCGACTTGTGCTACTGAGACACGTTTGTAAACAGGTTTATCCTTTAACAACGTCTTAAATGTATCATCATACACTTGCTTTTCTAAACCTGTTAAAGAAGAATACTCTCGCAATCGAGTTTCTGGATCCATACGTCTATTCCCATCAATACTAGTATTATTGTAGGTTTCGGTAACACGCTCACTAGAAAGTTTACTAATATTAAAACTATCAGCATCAATTTCAAAGAACAATGATGGCACCTTAAAGCGTTCTTCTAAAACGGTATTACGGTGAATAATAGTTTTACCAGCATCGTCATCCTCAGTAGCTATAAATAATTGCTTAATTATAGCAGAATCCGCCTTATTATCCTTACTTAGGTACGGCTGAAGCTTCATAAAATAATCACGATACTCGTAATCCTCAATAGCTTTAGACACCAAACTTAAGGACCGTTTTACACTAAAGGTAAAATTCTTATTCTCATTTTCTAAACTATTGTTTATAAAAAATAATTGTACAAAAATTATACCTATAAGTGATAAACTCATTAGGATTACCAATAACACAAATAGCTTTTTGCCCATCAGTCAAATTTAACATTTTAACATTTAGTATAAATTAGGTTTAACCTAACGTTAACAAATGAAGTTAAATTATTAGTGATTTAATATTTTAAGTAGATTATTATGAATATTCTTCGCTTGTTCCTTAGCTTCTTGTAGATTATTATTAACTATCACAAAATCAGATTTTTCTATTTTTTTTGCATCAGACCATTGATTTTTTATCACAGCCTCTACTTTTTCTTTAGATACATTATCGCGTTCCATAACCCGTTGTATGCGTCGCTCTTTGTCGGCAACTACAGTGATAATATAATCGTATTGGTTTTGAAGGTTATTCTCAAAAATAATAGCAACTTCTTTTATAACGTAATCTGCATCTTGCTGTTTAAGCCATCGTTTAAAATGTGAAGCGACTTTAGGATGAACAATGGCATTCATTTTTGCAAGTAACGTCTTATCATTAAAGATCTTTGAAGCTAAATAAGGTCTATTTAAAGTCTGATCTATATAAGCTTTTTCACCAAAGAGTTGTATGAGCTTTCGTCGTATCACTTTAGAACGATTCATTAAGGCTTTAGCTTCCGTATCGGCTATATATACAGGGACACCATAAGACTTAAAGCACTCTAAAATTGTAGATTTACCACTACCAATACCACCTGTTAATCCTACTACTACCATATTATAATTCTATAAAATCTATTTGTTTTTGCTTGATACTAACATGCTTTACAAAATCTGGCTTTTTTGTGACCTTAGGTAGCAAAAATGTCTGATTAGCTTCTAATTCCGAAAAATCACATTCTACTTTAAAATCTAAAGTTTCTATATTATTATAATTCTCCAAGTCTACATAATATGAAAGCGTAACCGTTTTAGGAAAGTAATTAATTATCACATTTTTTGGTTTATGAGTTATAATAATTGGAACTTCTATGGTACCTTCTGTGAAACGTACGACTTCGCCTTTGACTTCAATCGCTTTAGGTAAAACCTCAATATTCTTATATTTAGAAATATCTAGTCTTACAATATTATTTAGGTCACTTTTTAGGTCATTTAGAGATAACGTTTCTGTAGATACTGAAGACATGGTATCTACTACCTCTTGAGAACCCACCACTTTAACACTATCGATATTTAATTGGTAATTGCCTTTTAAATCATATCCTACTGCATAATTAATAGCACTTTTAAAGTGTACTGGAACAAATTTTGATGCTCTTTTAGAATATCCGATTAAAAGAGTATCTGGCATCAAAGAAATCACATCGTACGCGCTACCCAACTGAGCTTCTATTAAGTACTTGTGTTTACTTACATCAAAAATAAAATGCAGAGGTTTTGTTGTCACCTCACTTTTAGCATTAATGTCTAATACTTTTGAATTATCGAATAAAAATGGCATCAAAGCAAATCCTTTAGCCTCTACATACGCTTGAATATAATTTGTTGAATCGTTTTTTAATAAGATTTCGTCATCAACATTGACCAAATTTACTTTTAATTTAAGGGTTTGCTTATAATCATTAGAAAGTTTAGAAAAAATTAAAAACACAAATGCGATTATAAAGAATAAAATAAACAGCTTAACGTTTTTCTTCTTTAAATGATCTAGTATGTTTAAACGCTTCTTTTGATCCATTTTAAATTTAAAAAAATAGTTCTGGAAATGCCTCTTTAGGATCTCTTCCTAAGATAAGTAAATTAAATGTCGATTTCAAAAAACCATAACCATATCCAAAAAATTGAATACCTATTGCCCATAATGCCTGCACTGCAACAGCAAGATTTCGATTAGTTATTAAAGCTAAGATAAAAGCTAAAGCAAAATAAAATCCGTACACATATAAAAGTAAATTAATTTGAAAAATTGCTAAAAGTATTGAAACAATGCAACCCAAGCTAAATACTGTAGGAAACCAATAGACTATACTTTTGGAGTCTGGGTGCCATTGGTTAAGAATTGGTCTTACCATTCCAAATCTATAGACTTGCTTATAAAATTTAGACCACGATATACGCCGTTTGTGATAAACAAAAGCCGATTCAATTAATGTGGTTTTAAAACCTAATTGATGTAATCGTAAAGATAAATCTGGATCTTCACCTGGATGAATTTTTCCGAAACCACTAGAAGCTAAAAACGCTTTTTTAGACAAACCCATATTAAAACTTCGCGGTTGAAAATTTTCGACTTGTTGTTTTCCTCCTCGTATACCTCCTGTGGTAATAAAAGACGTCATGGCAAAATTAATGGCTTTTTGAAGATTAGAAAATGAACTATGAGCTGCATCCGGACCACCAAAACAATCGTAATAAGATGTGTTTAAAAATGTCTCTACGGCTGTTAAATAATTTGGTGGCAACAGTACATCGGAATCTAAAATAATAAAATAGTTACCATTAGCTTTCTGCATGCCAAAATTCCGAGAATCACCCGGACCAGTATTAGGTTTTGAATAATACGAAATATTCAATTGCGTTTCATAATCTTTAATAACGGTCTCTGACGTATCATTAGAACCGTCTTCAACAATTACAATTTCATAGACATATTGCCCTTTAAGGTTTAAAAAGCTTTCTAGTAACTCTCTAATCTCGTTAGGTCTATTAAATACTGGAATAATAAATGAGAAATCAATCGTCTTCATAAGCTACAAAGGTATACAAACCAAACACAATTTTTAACAGTTGCCATAGCTTAAAATCCATAACGTAAATTAGGAAAATTTCATCTAAAATTATATGATCATTTAAACACAAAAAAGCCGCTAATTTAGCGGCTTTTTCAAAACTATAACATAACTAAGCCTATTGCTTAATCACTCGTATTGTTTTCGTCACATTTGCAATAGTAACTTTTACAAAGTAAGTTCCTGTTTGCAAGTTAGACATATCTAAATCACTATCAACAGTATTAGGAGTCGCTCTTAATACTTCTTGACCTAGCATATTATACATTGTTACTTGCTCAATTGTATTTTGAGCATTTAACGATAATGTGTTTTTAACTGGGTTTGGATAATATGTGAATGCTGCTTCTGTTTCAAAATTGTTTACGCTTAATGCTTCATCTGGAGACCAAATTTTTAAATCAAAGGTTCTGTCTACTGTAGAGCCAGTACCATATTGGAATATTCTAGTGTAATAAGTTTCTCCCACTGTTAAACCCGAGGCCTCAATTATTTCAGTTGTTCCACTATCAGAACAATCAACAACCGTTAAAGCTCCACAAGTTCCAGAATACAACACCGCGACACCATCAAAACCAGTACTTAATTCATAGGCTATATTAACATTTTCAGTTAATGCTTCAAATGAATACCACACATCGTCGTTAGCTGTTCCCGTCCAAGTTCCACAAGATTCAGCTTCCAAACCAGAAGCCGTAGCACCTAATATTGAACCAGGTGTTGCTGTCGCGCTTGCTTCATCTGCAATTTCAGTTTCTTGAGTTATTGATATAGAATTAGCACAATCATTATTTGCTGGTGGACATGCTATCTGAGTTAAGACATCACTCTCTAGTGTACAAGTTGCGTCATTGTCGTCAGTTATCGTAATTACCACATCTGTTTCATTCACATAAGGGCCAAAAGTTAAAGTTGTCGCTTCCGTCGCTACTTGAGCATCACTACCTTGGTCATCAGTTACTGTAATATTACTAGCTGTTCCCATATCTGTAATATCTACTTCTATGTTAAACCCACCACTAACGTCACAATCACTAACTACACTATATGTAGCAGTTGCATTAGTACATGAGTTTTCAGTAATATCTAAAGTATAACCAAAAGAATCTGGTGAAGCCCAAATAGAAACTACGATATAATAAGTTGTGCCATTTAAAACATCTATATTTTCAATAACCCTGTCAGTACTCCCAGTATTACCAGAAAAAGCCACACAAGTAGCTTCCTCATCTGTAGGACAGCTATCTAAAACGTGAATTGCAGTCCAACTTTCTGTTAAATTAGAAAGCTCAAAATTAATATTTTTATCTTCAGAAGGTGTGTACGTATACACAACATCGTTTCCACTTAAATAATAAGAATTACATGAACTATCTCCATTACCAAAAGCATTAGAATAATTTATAGTATCGTCTGTTGTATTATATGGTAACGTTCCAATAACAATAGGATTCGCACAATCATCACCAGGAACAGACAAGCGCTCTGAAACCGTTAACACGCCTGAAATATTAGTTGTACCATCCCAAACGCCACCATTAGAACCGTCTGCTAAAATTCCACCATACATATAAGGACCTTCATTTAATGAAAAGCGACTTGCATAATAATATGTTCCTTCTTCTAAACCAAGACTTTGCATGTTAAATAGGTACTCATCATTGTTTCCATTTTCACCAAAAAATGTGGCAATTTCCCAAGTCCAATCTTCCGAAGAAGGGTCTGTATCTGTATCACTGTAACCAATCCAAACTTCTATACCTGCTGCTGCCTCTCCAACTGTGGTGTCAGTTAAACCTGCTTCATAAGCCTGAGCATAAACCATTTGATCTTCCGTTTCATTTTCAGGAAACGCTAGAGTTGCAGGCCATTGTAAATTATAGTAATCTAACGTCGTTGTTGCCGTTGGACAAAAATCTAAAACTGAGTCTAACATTACATCACATACATCGTTGTTTTCATTTTCGAGTGTTAATACTACTGGAGTTCCTATTGGAAATGGACCAACGGTCACTTCTCCTGTTTCAGTCACCATTGAAGAAGCAACTCCTGCATCGTTAGTGATTTCAAGATTTGTAGAATCGCCTAAATCGGTAACGTCTACTAAAATTGAAAATTGTGAATTATCACAATCATCTACAGATATCACAGTTGCAGCTGCAGGAGAACATAACGAAGTGATACCATCAATTATTACGGTAGGCACATAATTAGCCGTTCCATTTGCAGTTTCAGGATCTGATATTGTTATTGGATTATCATCATTTCTATAATATATACTTCTAGCTTCTAAAGTTGCAGTATTCCAAAAATCGGATCCAGAACTGTCATAACCATCACCATTTTCACGAAAGGCTATTACAATATTGTCCGTTCCATTGTATGCAAATGGAGTATCTAAGGTTAATGTAACCCAACCTGCTTCTGTTACCGGAATACCACCTGCGTAGGACTCTGTTAATGTTGTAACGTCGATCCAATCATCCGTATCTGAAAAGGAAGTTTTTGAAGTATGCCCAACATAAATTGTTAAATCTTGACTATTATCTATAGAACCTGTTCCACTAAAATAATATTGAAGACTCGTTATTGTACCAGCTCCTGAGTTCAATTCATTAGCCAAATAAATACTTTGAGTATAAGAATAACCAAAATATGGATCAATTGGCATGGCTTGAAATTGATTTTCCCCATCTCCTACTTGGATCTGTGCTGTTGTTTGCCATGTCAATGCAACACACATTAAAAATAATAATGTAATTTTCTTCATAAAAATATATTTAAGTTAGTAATTCTTTAAAAATATGTTAAATCTTTAAAACATTACTAGCTTTAACTTTCAAATCGTTTAAATGTCGAAAATACCGACAAAAAACACAACCTATCGTTACCTTAACTCTTTAGTCTAAAAATTAAACCTAAGTTTTCAAAATTCATGAAATTCTAAAACAAAAAAACCGTTATGTGTTGAACATAACGGCTAAGATTATCTTAATTATGGAGTGTTTTATTGATTTTCAACAAAAGCGTCCATAACGGCATCACTCACTCCCATATTACTAAAGCCACCATCGTTATACAAGTTCTGTAAAGTGACACGTTTAGTAAGGTCACTAAACAATGTAACAGTGTAATTTGCACAATCCATTGCTGTAGCATTTCCTAGAGGAGACATTTTATCTGAGTAAGCGATAAAACCATCAAAGCCTTTAACACCCGATCCTGCTGTCGTTGGTGTTGGCGATTGCGAGATGGTATTCACACGGACTTTTTTGTCTCTACCAAAGAAATAACCAAAGCTACGTGCCACACTTTCTAAATAAGCTTTGTTATCTGCCATATCGTTATAATCCGGAAATACACGTTGTGCTGCCATATAGGTTAAAGCGACAATACTTCCCCATTCATTCATGGCATCTGCTTTATAGAGGGTTTGCATTACTTTATGAAATGACATTGCAGAAACATCAGTTCCTTTTTGTGTCCATGCATAATTTTGATCTGTATAGTGTTTTCCTTTTCTAACGTTAATTGACATACCAATAGAATGTAAAACAAAATCTATTTTACCACCTAATATCTCCATAGACTGCTCCACTAAATTTTGTAAATCTTCTTCTGAAGTCGCATCTGCAGGAATAATTTGAGATCCTGTCTGTTCTGCCAATGCATCAATTTGCCCCATACGGATAGAAACTGGAGCGTTGGTTAATACAAACGTTCCTCCTTCTTCGTGTACGCGCAACGCCGTTTTCCACGCAATAGAATTCTCATCTAAAGCACCAAATATGATTCCCTTTTTTCCTTTTAGTAAATTGTATGACATATGTTTTTGGTATTAGTTGTTTATTGTAAATGATGTTTAAATACGGCTTAATATTAGCATAGCCGTAATCTTACGAAAATATATTTCCAGTTATTAATTTAAAAGTTGTTTGGCATGAGCCATAGCAGAATCTGTAATAGTTAATCCACCTAGCATCTGAGCAATTTCTACAATACGTTCGTCTCCATTTAATTTTTTGAGTTGTGTATGTGTGGCATCTTCAATATCTGTTTTAAATACCTTAAAATGTGCATTCCCTTTAGCTGCTATTTGAGGTAAATGCGTAATTGTAAATACTTGCATTTTTAGGCTCATTTGCTTCATTATTTCACCCATTTTATTAGAAATCTCTCCTGAAACTCCTGTGTCAATTTCATCAAACATAATGGATGGTAGTTGAATATATTCTGCCAAAATCGATTTTATAGCTAAAATAATACGCGACAATTCTCCTCCCGAAGCAGATTTTTTTAGCTCATTAAAACTAGATCCTTTATTAGCCATAAATAAAAACTGCAAATTATCTTTACCGTTTTTCAATAACCGATCTGTAGACTCTAATTCAACTTTAAATTTAGCATTTGGCATACCTAAATCGGATAAAATCGATTCTAATTTCGAAACGAAAACAGGTATAACTTTCTTTCTTTTCTTATGAATTTTTAAAGCTATCTGATTTAGTTTGTCGTTAACTTTTAAAACCTCCTGTTCCTTATTGTTTATCGACTGGTCTAAACTTTCAGTATTGTCTATCTTTAATTTTAAATCATTTTTTATTGCAATTAACTCTTCAATATCAGAAACCGAATGCTTTTGAAATAAATTATTTATAATTTGAAGTTTACCGTTAATACGATTTAGCTCTTCTGGATCTGTAATTAAATTCTCCTCAAGATTATCAATTTCAATTAAAACATCATCTAATTCTATTCCCACACTAATAATACGTTCTTTTAACGTTTCATAAGATGTTCCAAAGCTTGAAATTTTAGACATGGCTTGTTTTACCGCATTCACCTGATCTATTACACCCAAATCTTCCGCGGCCAATAGGGCTTTGGCGGCACTTAGATGCTCACCGATAACCTCAACATTATTAAGTTCTTCGTATTGCGTTTCTAAATCTTGAAGATTAATATTCTCTAAATTAATTTCGTTTAATTCTTTAGATAAAAAGAGATTATAATCGTACTCCTTTATCAAGTCTGCTTTAGAAGCCTGTAATTCCTTTAAACTTTTTTGAAGCGATTTATAAGTCGCTAATTGGTTAGAAAAATCTTCTAAATTCGATTTATTATCAGCCAAAGCATCAATGACCTTAAACTGGTAATCGTCTTGGGTTAATTGTTGTGTTTGATGCTGAGAATGAATATCAATGAGGTAACTACTTAATGCTACTAAACTCTCTAAAGTTACTGGAGTATCATTTATAAAAGCTCTCGATTTTCCGGAAGGTAAAATTTCTCTTCTAATGATGGTTTGTAGATCATAATCCAAATCTAAGGTTGAAAAAAGAGATTTTAAATCGTAATTGGCAATATCGAAAACAGCCTCTATGATACATTTTTCGTTGGCATTTTTTACCTGGCTTAAATCTGCACGCTTCCCTAAAACTAAAGATAAACCTCCTAACAAGATAGATTTACCTGCTCCGGTTTCACCTGTAATAATAGTTAAACCATTATTAAATGAAACATTTAGCTCATCTATGAGTGCGTAATTTTTTATGTAAAGTGATGTTAACAAGCGCTTATAATTATGTATTACAAAATTAAGTTTTTAAGGCTAAGAACTCTAAAATAAAATTGAAAATCTATCTGCGGTATAAATAGCTTTGAGCGAAATGGCTAAGCGAAAAACAGTGTAGCAAAGTTTAGTACTTAATATTCCTCCACTTCTGAGAATGCATAGGTGCAATCCTATTTAAAATATCCGTTGCTTCTGTGATATTTACGCTTGGTCCTCCAGAAAGAACATCCATAATCTCATCTGCTTTAGCATCAAAAAACACACGCATCAAAAAAGAGTTTGGTCGTATTCTATGCACTTTTTGTAAATCGTTTAATGCGTTTATAATTTGAGATTTTCCTTCTTTAGTACTCTCATTCATAATATCCATACCACCAATATGATAGTTATACATGGCTACACGCAAATCTTTATATAATGGAGACATCATATTGTCAATTAAAGCAAATCGGGATTGTAATCCGTCTTCTAGTTTCCAACCTTGTCCATTGAGGTGTTGAGAGTAGCTTGCAATAGTCTGTGCTTGTTTGAAATATTCATCACCTCCATTGAGCGCAAAAGTATCTGCATCCATTCCTAAAATCATATAGACATGAAATGATAATACCGAAATTAAATTTGACTCAAATTGACCTTCGTTAAAAACCAAATTTTGAAATTCTAAATATTCAAAATTGAAATTCTTATCATTAAAATTATAAACAGGTGAACTATATGTAGAATTAAAAATTGGCCGAGAGGAAGACACTTGAATTGATGCACTAAACAAGTTATTACTTTGCTGTGAAACATTAATAACCATGCTGCAATTAATACGTTCTTGCGGTGCAAAATTCTTTCGTGTCCATTTAGTATTATTTACAAACTCTGTAAGTTGATTACCCAAAGTTTTATATATAACATCATTTTCGTTTCCTGTTTGCTGTGCAATGACATTTACAGTACAGTTTAACTCTTGCGAAAAACTTATGGATGTTGTTAGTAGAAAAACAAATATAAAATATAGGTTACGCATCGGTTTGTTTTAATATTAATTGCATTAAATCTTTAGCAACGTCTGCTTTCGATTTTAATTCATTTTCAATAATGTCGTTAGAAGACGTTATAAATGTAACTTTATTTGTCGATACACCAAAACCTGCTCCGTTATCTTGTAGTGAGTTAAGTACAATGAGATCTAAATTTTTAGAATTCAGCTTTCCTTTAGCATGCTCTAATTCATTGTTGGTTTCTAAAGCGAATCCGACTAAAAATTGATTCTTTTTAATAGCTCCGAGGGACTTTAAAATATCTTTAGTTTTTTCTAACTCAATAGTGAACGCTGATTCTTTCTTTTTTATTTTCTGAGTGGCCACATTTTTTGGTCGATAATCGGCTACAGCAGCTGAAAGAACAGCTATATCTACAGTATTAAAATGCTTATGAACTTCAGTATACATATCTTCTGCACTTATCACAGGTATTATAGAGATAAAGTTACTAGAAACCTTTTGATGCGTTGGACCCGTCACTAATATCACCTCAGCACCTAGGCTTGCAGCTGCTTTTGCAATCTCAAAGCCCATTTTACCACTAGAATGATTACCAATAAAACGAACAGGATCTATAGCTTCATAGGTTGGCCCAGCAGTAATCAGAACACGCTTACCTCTTAATGGTAGTTGACCTAAAATATCGTTCTCAACAAAAGTAACAATCTCTTCTGGTTCAGCCATGCGACCTTCACCAATTAAACCACTTGCAAGTTCGCCTGTTCCTGCCGGAATAAGCTTATTACCATACGCTATTAGTTTTTCAAATGATGTTTTAGTTGACTTGTGCCTATACATATCCAAGTCCATAGCTGGTGCAAAATATATAGGACATTTTGCAGAAAGATAGGTGGCTAAAAGCATGTTATCACAAACTCCATTTGCCATTTTAGCCATAGTATTTGCCGTGGCTGGAGCGATGACAAAAAGATCTGCCCAAAGCCCTAATTCTACATGATTATTCCAAATGCCGTTATCCTCGTCTTCATCCACAAAAGTAGAAAAGACCGGATTTTTTGATAAAGTAGAAAGTGTGAGTGGAGTAATAAACTCTTTAGAAGCAGGCGTCATAACGACTTTAACGTTAGCGCCTGCTTTAATGAATAATCTGACCAAATTGGCCGATTTATATGCGGCAATACCAGCAGTAATGCCCAATAAAATATTCTTATCCTTTAGAATAGACATCTAAGGCTTTTAGTTTATGGCTGAGGATCCTCAGTATTTCTGTGATAAATCTTGTTATCTAACCATTCTTTAACCGCTAAGGCATGTGGTTTTGGTAATTTTTCGTAAAATTTTGAAACTTCGATTTGTTCTTTGTTTTCAAAAATTTCTTCAAGACTATCATTGTAAGTTGCAAATTCTTCTAATTTGTCTATTAACTCACGTCTGATATCAGTGTTAATTTGCTCTGCACGTCTTGAAATAACTGAAATAGCCTCATAGATATTATCTGTAGCAGAATCAATTTCATTTCTATTGTAAGTAATTGTACTTACTGGCGCATCTGTCTTTTTTAAATCCATCGTTATAATGTTTAACTTTTAGTCGTAAACGTATTTAATTGTTCTTGTAATTCTTCATTCATTATCGAAGCAGCTTCCATATATTCTGAGTTAGGAAACGTTTTCTTTAAGGCATTATAATACCCAATAGCATCTTTAAGACGTTGTTCTTTTAAGTAATCTATACTTAAAACAGCTAAATTGTAAGCAGAATCAAATCTGTAATAAAATGCTTCACCTTTTAAAGTTGCCCCAGGAAACTCTAACATAAAGTTGTTAAACGCTTTTATAGACGCTTTATACTCTCTAATTAAGTTATACTGTTTAGCAATTTCAAACGCTTTTTTCTGTAGTTTAAAATCTAACTCTTTAACTAGTGTATTAGCTTCACTTAAATAAGTAGACTCAGGATATTCATTCACAAAAAGTTGTAATTTCTCAATTGCTTCAATCGTTTCTTTCTGATCTTTAGAATACACCGGAGAATTATGATAGTAACCTTTTGCTGCTAAAAAAGAGGCTTCTTCCACTTTTTCACTTTGCGGATACATGTCTGTAAATTTATCAAAGTGAAAGCTTGCAATATAATAGTCCTCTAATTGATAAGAACACATAGCATGCATAAATGTTATTTTTTCGGCTTGTGGCTTTCCTCTAAACTGCTGAAGGATTTGATCCAACAATCTATAAGATTTATTCCACTTTTCAGCTTCATATAATTCGGTTGCCATTTCAAATTTCTTCGCAGTGTCTTCAGATTTTAAGGTTTTCTGAAAATCACTACAAGAAATAAATAAGATACTAATTAGTAGTATGTAAAGTCCTCTCTTCATAAATTTTAAACAGAATGCAAAAGTAAGCATTATTAACGGATTTAAAAAACAATTATTATCTGCTAAATTAAGTGTTGTTTCTAGGTAGAAAACCTATTTATATAAAGTTTAACTTTTTCCTAGAATTTTTAGTTCAGATTTAATCCTTACTTTTAATTGATCCGTAGCCTCAACAAGTGGCAATCTCACATGTGATTCTGAAATATTTAAAGCACTCAAAACAGCTTTTATACCTGAAGGGTTATTTTCAGAAAAAATGAGTCCTGTGATTGGCATGAGTTTAAAATGAATATCATACGCTTCTTTGGCTTTACCCGCTATCCCTAAACGAATCATTTCAGAAAACGCTTTTGGCAAAGCTTGCCCTATCACTGAAATTACTCCTGAACCACCAGCCAAGGCCACCCCTAAGGCTAAATCGTCATCACCAGATAAAACTAAAAAGTCCTCTGGCTTAGTTCTTAGTAACTCTAAATACTGATGCACATTATTTCCAGCTTCTTTTACTGCAACAATATTCTCACAATCTTTGGCTAACCGCAAGGTTGTAGCAGGCGACATATTAGATGATGTTCTACCAGGAACATTATACAATATAATAGGTTTTGGTGCAACTTCGGAAATCGCTTTAAAGTGCTGATAAATGCCTTCTTGTGTTGGTTTACTATAATATGGTGATACAGATAAAATACCGTCAATTTCTGAAAAATCCGTTGCTTTGATCTCGTCTATAACCGTAGCTGTGTTATTTCCACCAATTCCTAAAACTAACGGTAATCTACCTTTATTAACTTTAATAATAAATGCTGTTAATTCCTTTTTCTCCTCTGCAGTTACAGTTACACTTTCTCCAGTGGTACCACTTATTACTAAATAATCCGTTCCGTTAGTGATGTTGTATTCTACCAAACGCTCTAACGCATCAAAATCAATGGTTAAATCTGCGTTAAATGGTGTAATTAATGCCACACCTGTGCCTATAAATTTGGTCATTATAATTTGTTTAAAATATTTAAGTATTTTTTTAATTCTTGTTTAAAAATATTGATATCCTTTAATTCGACATCAATAATTAGGTCATATAAACGCTCGTCAAATCTAGATATTCCAACTTTAAAATTTGCTTTAGAAGCTGCTGTAATGACATTTAAAGGCAATTCGTCATTTTTAAAGAAACAAATCAACATGTCATAAGGTTCATCAATAAAAGCTTGTAAATCTGGATTTTTTATTGCTCCTTTCCATCCAAAATCTTTTGGACTAAAATGCGTATTCCATTTATTGTGTTCTAATTTATCATCTACAGTAAATGCTACAATTTTGTGCTTTGGTGAGGTTAAATTCAATTCTTTAAAATACACTCTAAACACCTCAAATTCATGAAATTCGCTTGTATTAAGTAATACTGCAATTGTCTTTACCTTGTTATTGTTAACAATAGGTTGACGTGTTGCTAACAAATTATTGACATATTTTCGATTAGATTTTTCTTTAAATGCTTTTAAAATCATTTACCTTTAGCCTTTGTGCAAATTTAACAAAAGCACTAACATTTTATTACAAACTTCTTATAAGTTATTCAATGACTATTAAACATATTTTAAAACTCTGCGTTTTGTTGCTCATTTTCTCATGCGCATCATCACATATTTCTAAAATTGAAGGTAAACGGATTGATATCGATAACAGCCTTAAACCTCAACAAGAGATTGAAAATTTTATAGCTCCTTATAGAGCACATATTAATAAAAATATGGATAGCATAATTTCTTATGCACCGCAAACTTATACCAAATCTGATGGCTCGTACAATACCGCTATCGGAAATTTAATGGCTGATGCTGTTTTTAGCGAGAGTAATCCTGTGTTTCATCAACGTACTCAACAAAATATTGATTTTGCAATTCTTAACCATGGAGGTATTCGTTCTATTATATCAAAAGGAAATATTACTATTAGAACAGCTTTTGAAGTTATGCCTTTTGAAAACTCAGTGGTCGTTGTGGCTCTAAAAGGAACGCAAATCCAAGATATGATGACCTATTTATCTAAAGCCAAACGTGCACATCCTGTATCGCACCAATTGCAATTAATACTTGACAAAAACTCAAATATTAAAACAGCAACAGTACATGGAAAACCTATAGACGACAACAAAATATATTATGTTGCTACCAACGATTACTTATATAGTGGTGGAGATGGAATGACCTTTTTTCATCCAAATGAAGGTTTATATGTATTAAATTATAAAATTAGGGATGTTCTTATTGATAATTTTAAAAAGAAAGACACCTTAAACCCAATAAGAGATAGACGTTTTATAAAACTAGAAGACTAAATTATGAAAAGAAGACATTTTATTCAAAAATCTACAGCTGCTACGGTTTTGGCTGGTGTTGGCGGTTTAAGCCTACAATCTTTTAGTCCATCTAAGACAAAAAAAATAACCATTTTACATACCAATGATGTTCACAGTCATATTGATCCTTTTGGACCCGAAGATGGCAGAAACGCGAATAAAGGAGGTGTAGCTAGGCGTGCTACCTTAGTGGAATCTATTAGAAAAGAAAATCCAAATACGCTATTATTAGATGCTGGTGACATCTTTCAAGGTACTCCATATTTCAACTATTATGGTGGCGAATTAGAGTTTAAATTAATGAGCATGCTAAAATATGATGTTGCCACTATTGGTAATCACGATTTTGATAACGGCATCGATGGACTATATGCTCAAATTCCACATGCTGATTTTGAATTTGTTTCCGCTAATTACGATTTTACCAATACGGTAATGGACACACATGTTAAGCCTTATAAAATTATTATTAAAGACGGTATTAAAATTGGCATATTTGGTTTAGGAATTCAATTGGATGGCCTAGTGAATAAAGAGATGTATAAAGAAACCGTGTATCACAATCCTATTGAAATTGCACAAGACATGTCGCGCATATTAAAGGAAGAGCAGTCTTGCGACTTGGTTATTTGCTTATCTCATTTGGGCTATAATTATAAAAATAATCCTAATAAAGTCAGTGACATTACCGTAGCAAGAGCAACAAAAGATATTGATTTAATTATAGGAGGACACACACATACATTTCTACCTAAACCAACAATTGAAAAAAATAGCGTAGGTAAAAACGTACTAGTTAACCAAGTAGGGTGCTTTGGTTTATATCTTGGTAAAATTGATTTCTATTTTCAACCAGGAAAAGAAGTCAGTTCAGATGGAACCTCAATTATAGTGTAAAGAACGCTAATAGAATGTTTTTTTTTAAGGCAAAGAGGATTTAGCTTCCATAGGGTCTTCCGTATAAACTGGTATCGGTTCACTCACCCTATGCTGTGACTGTAAATAATAGAAGATAAAGGCAACAACTAAGAAGAAAGAGTAAATATAGCCTAAATTTGCATCGCTTAAAATATAGTAATATGCCAACTGTATAATCTCAGAAAAGACAATAAAAATAGAGCCTAGCAAAAACAGCATGGACTTATAATTATTTCTATACATATAATTAATAAGGGCAAAAGACAGCAAAGTCATAACCACGGCATTATAAGTAAACTCTAGAGCATATTCGTAATAAGTAAATGCACTTTCTGTAGTACTTGATATTAAGGTAACACAAAATACATCTAAAATCACCAAAATAACTACAGGAACAGTTAACTGTGCAAATACTGTTTTAAAGTTTAATTGTAAAAACATTTTTACTATTAGTAAGCTATACGAGATGATGCTAAGGATATTTCCTATATAATACGAGTAATCTAGTTCACCATCTTCTAATGGAGCTTGAAACCACGATAAATAACTAAGTATATGCGCTGATGTAAAAATAAATAAGAATGACACAAACAATCTCGACTTATGTTTAGTCCAACCGATATATAACCAAGTAAGTAGAATAAAGGATAACGCGCTCACGGCATCGCCTTCTTGCTCCATAGCAAAGCCTTGTAGTACGATATAAGTAATTCCTAAAAGCAGTAGCACTACTTTTAAAATTTTATTTACTAACATAATTCCCCCTTATTAATTGAAGCAAATATAAACATTTTTTCTACACTTTAACGAATTAATTATGCATTTTATCGACTTTTTAACTGTTTTAGCGTAAGAATTTACTTCAAAAACTCTAAAAAAGACATTTCCGATAGGATTTCAATATTTAAATTTTCTGCCTTTGTTCGCTTGCTTGGTCCCATTTTATCACCTGCAACTAGGTAACTTGTTTTAGAAGAAATAGATGACGACACTTTTCCTCCATTATCTTCAATTAATTTCTTAAGTTCATTTCTAGAAACAGTTTCAAATACACCTGAAACGACTATAGATAACCCTTTTAATTTATCCGTTTGATTGGCTAATTTCTCTGCAGAGATTTCTAATTGCACTCCAAAACGTCTTAAACGTTCTATAATTTGCTTATTCTCTTCCTTAGAGAAAAACTCTACAACACTCTGCGCAATACGCTCACCTATTTCATCAACCGTAACTAAATCTAATAAGGACGCATACATTAAGGCATCAATAGATTTATAATGTTTGGCTAATTTCTTAGCAACTGTTTCACCTACATAACGAATTCCTAAGGCAAAAAGTACACGCTCAAACGGAATTTGTTTAGAAGCTTCAATTCCATTGATAAGGTTAATAGCACTTTTTTCTGCCATTCGCTCTAACGGAATGACTTGTTCAACGGTTAATTCATATAAATCGGAATAATTATGAATTAAGCCTTCCTTAACTAACAATGCCACAGTTTCTCCTCCTAGTCCATCGATATCCATGGCTTTTCTAGAGATATAATGTTGAATTCTCCCAACCACTTGTGGTGGACAAGCGGTATAATTAGGACAGTAATGTTTTGCTTCGCCTTCTAATCTTATTAATTCCGTATCACATTCCGGACAATTAGTAATATACACTGTTGGCACAGAGTCTGCAGGACGCTTGTTTAAATCCACAGCAATTATCTTAGGAATAATTTCTCCTCCTTTTTCAACAAACACTTCATCCCCTACTCTAATATCTAATTTTTCAATCTGGTCTGCATTATGAAGTGATGCACGTTTTACCGTGGTTCCTGCTAATTGCACAGGCTCTAAATTAGCCACTGGTGTTATTGCGCCTGTTCTACCAACTTGATATGTAATTTCATTTAAACGTGTAGAAACCTGTTCAGCTTTAAACTTATAAGCCATAGCCCAACGTGGTGCTTTGGCTGTAAAACCTAATTCGTCTTGCTGATAGAGATTATTCACTTTAACCACAACACCATCGATTTCATAAGGTAAATTGTGTCTGTTTTTATCCCAATAGTCCACGTATTCTAAAACTTCATCAATAGAATTTACCAATTTAGCCTCTTGTGGCACTTTAAACCCCCAAGCTCTGGCTTTTTCTAAACCTTCGTATTGCGACGTGATATTTAGATTGTTTCCTACGATACTATATAATAGACATTCTAAAGGCCGTTTAGCGACTTCTGAACTATCCTGAAGCTTTAAACTTCCTGATGCTGTATTTCTTGGGTTTTTATAAGGCTCTTCATCGTTTTCAATGCGTTCTTCGTTCATTTTTAAGAAGCCTTCAATAGGTAGAACAATTTCGCCTCGTATATCAAAACGCTCAGGAAAATCACCTTTTAATTGTAATGGCACTGTATTTATGGTTTTAATATTTGAAGTGACCTCATCGCCTTGAACACCATCACCACGTGTGACTGCCCTTAATAAGGTCCCATTTTCGTAGGTTAAACTAATTGAGGCACCATCATATTTTAATTCGCAAGTATAATTAACATCTCCATCAACCATTTTTTTAATACGCGTTTCCCAATCCAACAAATCTTCTTTAGAATAGGAATTATCCAAAGAGTACATACGAGAATCATGAACTGTAGTTTTAAAGTTCTTAGTCACTGCTCCTCCTACACGTTGCGATGGCGAATTAGCATCAAAAAACTCAGGATGCTTTTCTTCTAAAGCTTGAAGTTCTTTTAATTTTATATCGAATTCGTAATCACTAATCGTTGCATCATCTAGAATGTAATAATTATAGTTGTGTTGACGTAACTCTTCTCTAAGTGATTCTATTTTTTGTTTTGTGTTCATATAATAAAGTATGTAAACAATTCTTTTTAAATTTTTGTTCCCTTCAACATCCTATCATTTCCGTTTAAGTCTTTCAATAACTCAATAGCTTCAAATTCAGCATCAACTAATAACTGCTTTGTTTCCTTTCCAAGATATTGATTAATTTCAAAATATAATTGCCCTTTTGGTTTTAAGTTTTTAACAGCGAATTCTGTTATGGCCTTGTAAAATATCAACGGATTATCATCCTCTACAAACAAAGCTAAATGTGGCTCGTTGTCTAAAACGTTGGGTTGAATTTCTTGTTTTTCTAGGTTCCTAACGTATGGAGGGTTGGACACAATGATATTAAAAGTGGATTCCGCATCAAGTGCGGAATGACAATTCTCGTCTAAAATATTGGCTTCTATAAATGTTATATCAACATTATTTAGTTCTGCATTTTGTTTGGCAACTTTTAAAGCTTCTTTTGAAATATCCAATGCATAAACTTCGGCGTTCGGTAAGTTTTTAGCTAAAGAAATTGATATACAACCAGAACCTGTACCAATATCTAAAATTTTAAGTTTAGAAACTTTATTCTGCTGAGAATGACCTCTAATTATTAAATCTACAAGCTCTTCCGTTTCTGGTCGTGGAATTAATACATTTTTATTCACTTTAAAAGGCAATCCAAAAAATTCGGTTCCACCTAGTAAATACTGAATTGGTTTTTGTTGTTTTAAATGTTCTAAGGCCTTAAAAAACGTTTCAGTTTCAGGCTTTGTAATAGCTAATTCTGGTTCTAAAGTCAATTGTATTCTTGCTATGTCTAAATAATGCTCTGTGCATAAATAGAAAAAACTATTCACTTCATGCTGACCATAAATAGCATCTAATTCGATATGAAATATATTTTGAAGTTCTTTTAAAACCATAACCTATAAATCTTTAAGCATCCAAACCGTGCACGAATAATGACCAGTATTCCCGAGTGGTTTATCAATAGATTTAAAACCTACTTTTCTGTACAATTTACGAGCATCATCCATATAAGGCAAGGTTTCTAAATAACATTGAGAAAAACCAGCTTGCTTGGCGAAATCAAGACATTTTTCCATCATTTCGCTTCCTAAACCTTTTCCTCTAGCTTGTGGCATAAAGTACATTTTTTGTAATTCGCAGATATTGCCTTCATAATTATCTAAAGGCGAAATTCCGGCGCCTCCAATGATAGCCTCACCATCTTCAACTACAAAATACGCTTTCTTTGGCGCGTCGTAGGTTTCCGTCATACAATCTAAAGCCGAATCTTCATAGGCTGTGCCCACTTTAGGCACTCCCATTTCTATTAAAACATTCCGAATTGCCTTCGCAATTTTAGGATTATCCTTAGCTTCAATTTCTCGAATAACAATAGTATCTTTACGCACTTAATAATTAGGTTTTAGCAATTTCAAAAATACGTATAAAAACAATTTTATGTTTAAAAGACTCATAATGTTTTCCCTAACTTTTACACTACTTTTTAACTGTGCTATTACTAAAAAGCCAGAATTTGTTAGGCTCGATAACGTTGAAATATTAGACTCTAGTTCTAAAGCTATTACATTAAAAGTAGATGCCTTATTCTTAAATAAAAACCATGTTGGTGGGACCTTAAAAACAGACGATTTTAAAGTTTACATCAATAACATTGAAGTTGCAAAAATTGTTTCAGATGAATTTGATGTTCCTAAACGAGAAAAATTTACAATCCCATTAACCGTTGCTGTGGATACCGAGAAACTTATTGACAAAAGTAGTTTAGGCGGTTTGCTTGGAAGTCTAATAGCTCAAAATTTAAAAGTCCATTATAAAGGTGATATTAAATATAAAATTATGGGTTACTCTTCTACATATACCGTTGATGAAATCCAAGATGTAAAAATTAAACTCTAGTTGACTACGCACGAGACTTATATAAAACGCTGTTTGCAAATTGCCAAAAACGGATTGGGAACCACAAGACCTAACCCAATGGTTGGTGCTGTGATTGTTTATAATGACCAAATTATTGCTGAAGGATTTACAAGTCCTTATGGTGGACCACATGCCGAAGTCAATGCCATAAATGCCGTAAAAAACCAATCCCTTTTAGCTAAAAGTACCATTTACGTAACACTAGAACCTTGCAGTCATTTTGGAAAAACACCACCTTGTAGTGACTTAATTATTTCGCATCATATTCCGAATGTAGTGATTGGTTGTATAGATGATAATCCTGAAGTTGCCGGTAAAGGCATCGCCAAACTTAGGGCTTCTGGTTGCCATGTTACTGTTGGTGTTTTAGAAAATGAATGCAAAGCGCATCACAAACGATTTTTTACATTTCACAATAAAAAGCGTCCATATATTATATTAAAGTGGGCGGAAACTGCGGATGGATTTATCGCGCCTATAGCTAGAGAAGAACAAAAACCCGTTTGGATTACTAATCCTTATTCACGTCAATTAGTTCATAAATGGCGTGCCGAAGAACAAGCTATTTTAGTGGGAACAAATACTGTTGTAGCAGACAATCCGAGTTTAACGGTTAGAGATTGGTCTGGCGAAAACCCAATTAGAGTGGTTTTAGATAAATCTTCAAAATTAAATATGGATTATTCAATTTTTAATGATGATGCTAAAACCATTAGAATAACATCAGAAACTATTGATTTTGAAAAACCGATAGCCAGTCAAATAGCAACATTATTGCATAAAGAAAACATAAATTCCATAATTATTGAAGGTGGTTCACAAACGCTTCAAACATTTATAGACGAAAATCTTTGGGATGAAGCCAGAGTTTTTATAGGGAAAACCGAATTTAAATCGGGAATTAAAGCACCTCAATTCGATGGGAATTTAATTTCTGAAACAACCATTAAAAATGATACTTTAAAAATATATGCAACAGATTAAGACATTAATTTTCGATTTTGGCGATGTATTTATCAATCTTGATAAGCAAGGATCTATGCAACATGCTTTAGATTTATTCAATTTAGAGGCATTTGAAGCTGATATGATTGAAACCAATATGCTATATGAAGTTGGAAAAATTACAACTTCAGAATTTATAACGTTTTATAAATCAAAATTCCCTAAGGTTAGTGAAACAGCACTTATTAAAGCCTGGAATAGTATCATTAAAGATTTCCCAGTACAGCGCTTAGAGTTTATTAAAAACTTAGCGCTTCAAAAAAAATACAAGCTTATATTATTGAGTAACACTAACGAAATGCATATTGATTATGTAAAGGAAACGGTTCCCTTTTTTGAAGAATTTCAGTCCTATTTTGACGCCTTTTATTTATCGCAGCAAATTCATTTTAGAAAACCCAATACAGATATTTTTGAATTTGTGTTAAATGAAAACAAACTCAATGCTAGTGAATGTTTATTTATAGATGATACTAAAGAAAATACAGACACAGCGGACGTTATGGGATTTCATACTTGGAATATTGATGAAACCATAGAAGACGTCGTTACCCTTTTTGAAACTAAAAAAGACCTCTTTTGATATATTTAGTATTTAGCGTATTGTCTTCTACGGCAATTTTTGTGTTGTTTAAACTTTTTAGTAAGTATAAAATTGACACGCTACAAGCCATTGTAGTAAATTATGCCACAGCATTTTCGTTTGGCATTATTTTTAACGACACACCTATTGAAGTCACAGAAATTATACATACATCATGGTTTCTTGCTGCAGTTGGTTTAGGATTCTTATTTATCGCCATATTTTATGTAATGGCACTTACGTCGCAAAAAAATGGTTTATCTGTAGCTTCAGTTGCAAGTAAGATGAGTTTAATAATTCCGGTGATTTTTGGCATCTATGTTCATAATGAAAGTACCGAATTACAAAAACTGATTGGAATTGCATTAGCCTTAGTAGCCGTGTATTTAACTTCAATTAAACCAAAGGACGATGCAGTCATTACAAAATCTATCTATTTACCCGTAATCCTATTTTTAGGTTCTGGAATTATTGATACTTCAGTAAATCATTTTGCTCCTAAAGGGAGCATCCCTTTATTTCTATCATCAATTTTTGGAATTGCCGCTATAATTGGCATCGGATTATTTATTTATAAATCCATGGTGAATAAAAATCCAACTCAACTAAAAAGTATTCCCTTTGGCTTTTTTTTAGGAGTTGTAAATTATGGGTCTATGTATTTTCTATTACGAGCATTACGAGTAGAAAATACGGAGAGCTCTACCATTTTTACAATTAACCATATTGCCATTTTGGCTTTATCTACCCTCGTTGGACTAGTTTTATTTAAGGAGCACATATCTCAAAAAAACTGGTTAGGGATATTCTTTGCATTTATAGCCATCGCTTTAGTAACACTTGCTCAATGAAAAACGACACTTATAAAACCATAACTAAACCAGCAGAAGGTGAATTATTTAAAGATAAGAATAGTAAATTCTACGGTTTTACATTTCCTGTAACAAATGAGGATCAAATAAAACAACACATTGAGGATGTCCGTAAAACCCATTATGCTGCAAGGCATTGGTGCTATGCTTACCAATTAGGTACTGAAAACATTAAATACAGAGCCAATGACGATGGAGAGCCAAGCAATTCCGCTGGCATGCCCATTTATGGTCAAATTCAATCCTTCGGTCTAACCAACGTTCTAATTATAGTCGTTAGATATTACGGAGGAGTTAAATTAGGAGTAGGTGGCCTTATTAACGCATACCGAACTGGAGCGCAATTAGCATTAGAAGCATCTTATATTATAGAAAAAACAATTAATAAATCATATCAACTCAAATTTGAATACAAAAATATGAGTAAAGTGATGCGTTTATTAAAAGATAACGATGTTGAAATTAGTAATCAAACTTTAGAGCTCGATTGCTTGTTAGAAATATCTGTCAGAAAAAACAACAGCGACAAGATATATGAGCTATTCGAACAATTTTTTGGTGTTGAAATCAAAGAATTATAACGAATAATTACGTAGTTTATCTAAAAGATATTTTGGGCATCGTGTAGGCCTATTCTTATACACATCAATAAATGCCAAAATTGTACTACCAGTAGCCAATAAAACGCCCGATTCATTCCTCAATTCATACTCAAATTCAATAGAAGCTGTTGGCATCTTTTTCAGTGTTGTTTTCACTTTAAGCACATCATCATAACGCGCTGAATTTTTGTAATTTATAGATAATGAAACAACCGGCAGCATTATACCATCAGCCTCCATCCCTCTATAACTCAGTCCAAACTCACGTAACCATTCTGTTCTCCCTACTTCAAAATACGTGGCGTAGTTGCCATGATACACAACTCCCATCTGGTCAGTCTCTCCATAGCGTACTCTGATACTTGTTTCATTATAATTCATATATAAATGGTTTGATTAAGAAAAAATTTTGTAATTTTCAAATGTTTTAAACATGAGGAAAAAATTCTAAATATTCAACGAAATTTGATTTTTTTATTAAGAATTTTGTTCACATATTTGTCCTGTTAAAAACTACTAGAGAAGTCCAATTCTCTTTTTTTTTGCTAAAATAACTAACAACAAAAAATCTAACTAAACGAATGGAGATCACAGCGCAATCTGTATGGAGTAATTGTCTCGCTTTTATAAAAGATAATATACAACCACAAGCCTACAAAACATGGTTTGAACCTATAGATGCAGTGAAGCTTTCTGGAAATGCATTGAGCATTCAGGTACCTAGTAAGTTTTTCTACGAGTGGTTAGAGGAGCATTATGTAAAAATCCTAAAAGTCTCATTAACAAAAGAATTAGGTGCAGATGCAAAATTGGTGTACGTGATTAAAATGGAAAACACCTACGGTAATAAACAACCTTTTACGGAGAAAATTCCAAGTGCAAACCGTTCTGCTTTAAAATCTCAAGACGTAGATGTACCTTTTAATAATAAAAGTCCTGAGTTAAGGAATCCATTTATCATTCCTGGAATTAGAAATGTAAAAATTGAGTCGCAACTTAACCCAAGTTATAGTTTCGAAAATTTCTTAGAAGGAGATTCTAACCGTTTAGCTAGAAATGCAGGAATTGCAGTTGCTAACAAACCCGGAGGAACATCCTTTAACCCACTTTTAATTTTTGGTGGTGTTGGTTTAGGAAAAACACATTTAGCTCACGCCATTGGTGTGGATATTAAAGATAAATACCCTGAAAAAACCGTTTTATATATTTCAGCTGAAAAATTCACGCAACAATATATAGACTCAGTAAAAAAGAATAACCGAAATGATTTTATTCACTTCTATCAAATTATAGATGTGTTAATTATTGACGATGTTCAGTTTTTATCTGGCAAGACAGGAACTCAAGATGTATTCTTCCATATATTTAATCACTTACACCAAAACGGAAAGCAAGTTATTTTAACAAGCGACAAAGCTCCTGTGGATATGCAAGATATTGAGCAACGCTTATTATCTCGTTTTAAATGGGGACTTTCGGCAGAATTACAAACACCTGATTTTGAAACTAGAGTTTCAATTTTAAGAAACAAACTTTATAGAGATGGTGTCGAAATGCCAGAAGATATTATAGAGTACGTAGCTAAACATATTAAAACAAATGTAAGAGAACTCGAAGGAGCGATTATATCACTGATTGCACAATCGTCTTTTAATAAGAAAGAAATTACCATCAATCTCGCAAAAGATATTGTAGAGAAGTTTGTTAAGAATACAAAACGTGAAGTTTCTATTGATTACATACAGAAAGTAGTATCAGATTATTTTCAGATGGATGTTAATACGTTACAATCTAAAACACGTAAACGACACATTGTACAAGCACGCCAATTAGCAATGTTTTTTGCTAAAAAATACACAAAGGCATCGCTGGCAAGTATTGGCTCTCAAATTGGACAACGCGATCATGCTACGGTATTACACGCTTGCAAAACAGTAGATAACTTATCATCTACCGATAAGCAGTTTAGAAAATACGTTGAAGATTTATCTAAAAAATTAGCCCTTTAATTATTATATTATATGACACGTATCTTAATGGTGTGCTTAGGTAATATTTGCCGTTCGCCATTAGCTCATGGTATTCTACAGTCTAAACTTCCTGAAGACCGGTTTTATGTAGATTCAGCAGGAACAGCTGCATACCATATTGGAAACGTACCTGACAAACGCTCTATTGCTGTTGCAAATCAACACGATTTAGATATTAGCACACAAAGCGCTAGACAATTTAAAGTATCGGATTTTGATGCTTTTGATATCATATACGCTATGGATCATTCTAACTACGAGGACATTATTCGTTTAGCTCGAAATTCTGAAGATACTAAGAAGGTAACATTGTTTCTAAAGGTAAATTCTTGTGTTCAAAATAAAAATGTTCCTGATCCCTATTATGGTAGTCAAGATGGTTTTGAGTGTGTTTTTAAGCTCATAAATGATACCTGCGATATTTTAGCCAAGAAACTAAACAACTAACACTTAATGCGTTAAATACAAAAAAGATTTTCTTTTTTTGTAAATTAGTACCTTACCAATTCCATGTATCATGAAATCTTTAACGCTGTTTATTACTTTTGTCTTTTTTCTTACTTTCTCTTATACTCAAGAACTAGAACTAGAGCTCGTAGCTTCTAACCTAGAAAAACCAGTGAGTATAAAACACGCTGGTGATGACAGATTATTTATAGTAGAACAAGGTGGCACTATTAAAATTATTGATTCTGAGGGAAATTTAGAAGCAACCCCATTTTTAGATATCGATGCACTGGTTACGAATTCTGGATACGAGCGAGGTTTACTCGGTTTAGCTTTTCATCCGGACTATACTACAAACGGTTACTTTTTTGTAAATTATATTAATAATTCAGGGAATACCGTTATTTCTAGATTTACAAAGGATACTTCAAACCCTGATTTAGCAGATCCTAATTCTGAACTTATTATATTAACCTACGATCAACCCTACTCTAATCATAACGGAGGAGATTTAGCATTTGGCTCTGATGGCTATCTTTATATAGCCTCTGGAGATGGTGGTTCATCTGGAGATCCCCAAAATCGTGCTCAGAATAAATTAAGTTTATTAGGTAAAATATTAAGAATAGATATTGATAATACAACAGATACTGAAAATTATAGTATTCCCACTGATAACCCATTTGTTGAGGAGATTGACACAAGACATGAGATTTGGGCCTATGGATTAAGAAATCCTTGGAAATTTTCATTCGATCGTTTAAATGGCGATCATTGGATTGCTGATGTTGGTCAGGGTAGTTACGAAGAAATAAACCGTGTTTCTGCTGAAGACGCCGCCATTGGACTCAATTTTGGCTGGAAATGTTATGAAGGTAATGAGTCTTATAGCAGTACTGGATGCGAGGATCAAAGTGCCTACACTTTTCCTGTTAGCGGTTACGATCATTTTGGCGATGGAGAATCCAAATGTTCCATTACAGGAGGTTATCGCTACAGAGGCATCACATATCCTAATATGTATGGCTGGTATTTTTTTGCAGACCTTTGCAGTCAAGAAATTGGATACCTAGTTTATGATGAGACTAATGCTATTTGGAACAGAACCTTTAAGCAATTTTCTGGTCAATGGTCCGCCTTTGGTGAAGATGTTAATGGAGAATTATATATTTCAGACCTTGCAGATGGCATCATCTACAAACTCACTGATACCACTTTAAGCGATAATAACCATGTATTTTCAGAAATAACTGTTTATCCAAATCCTTCAGAGAACATTTTTTATATTAATTTTGGTTCAAATAATAATACATTACATGTAGCTGAGATATCAATTCACAATTTACAAGGTAAAATTATAAAGAAGATTAATGGTACTATCAATACCATTCAAACTATTGATACATCATCACTCTCTAAAGGGATATATACTTTAAGAATAAAAGCGAAAACAGGACAACAAAGCATACATAAATTAGTTATAGATTAATGAGCAACTCCAAAGGACAATTATACCTTATACCTACACGATTGGGAAACAATCCACCTCTAGAAGTTTTACCAATCTCGATTAAAAAAATAATTGAAGATCTCGATTTTTACATTGTTGAAAATGAAAAAACAGCACGACGATTTATAAAACGGGTCTCTCCTAGTAAATCTCAACCGGCATTAAAACTTAAAGTATTAAACAAATACACTACTGAAGCTGAACGCAATACATTTTTAAACCCATGCTTAGAAGGTATATCTATTGGTTTACTCTCTGAAGCTGGCTGTCCGGCAATTGCAGATCCAGGTGCTGATATTGTGGGTTTAGCACATCAAATGGATATTAAAGTTATTCCACTTGTAGGTCCTTCTTCTATTCTCTTGGCTTTAATGGGCTCAGGAATGAATGGACAAAGTTTTACATTTAATGGCTATTTACCCATAGATAAGAATGAACGTAAAGCTAAACTTAAAACCTTAGAACGGTTATCTTCTGAACATAACCAGTCTCAAATTTTCATTGAAACTCCGTATAGAAACATGAAAATGTTAGAAGACCTTACACATAGTCTGCATCCTAATACCAGAGTTTGCGTGGCCTGCGATTTAACATTACCTACTGAATTTATTAAAACAATGCCTGCCAAAGACTGGAAACACAACAAGGAGGATTTTCACAAAAGACCTGCGATATTTATTATTCAGAAAGACTAATTAATATTATAAGGTTACTCTAGCTTTTTTATCTGGAGTAATCATAGAGGTGTCATAACCCGAAAACTTTTTCATATAATATCGTACAGAAGAACCATAAGCATCAGAAAGATTATGACTTCCATAGCTGCGTAAAAATTTCTTAACGTTTCCAGGTCCTGCCAAGTGTGCCGCAGCTAGAATACCTGATTCTGTAATTTTTACACCAGAAATTTGTTTCCCTTCAAAGCGCTTTATGTCTTTTCTAAGAACCCACTTATTACGCTCTGCATTAGCAATAAACGCTTTTTCTTGTAATTCTGGATTATATAAAAACTGGTTAGGCGTATAGATTCCTAATAGTTTTAAGGTTTCCGATCCAAACTGATATTTCCCCAAGTAACCCAATGTATTTACTGTAAAATAATCTCCTCTAGATTCTTTAAAAGCTAAGGCTTCTTTAAAACCCTCAAAAGATTTCCCTAAATGTGGTGTGAATAAATTTTGTTGAGTAGGTTTATCTTGAGCTACCATAGCTAAATCTTCCGAAATATTATAGTTAAGCTCTAATCCTTCGGTTGAATACGACTCTGGATTGAGAGTGGAATTTGGATACAAAGCTAATGCTATAAGTACACAAATTGAAAATGGTATTACTATATTCTTAACGCTACTTTTAATCATAACAGCTAAATTTTTACCGTAAAATAGTTCCCCAAAACTATCGTACAAAATTCGCGTGCAAATATACAACATTTTTTCATATACTGAAAATCAACCGATTAAGTGTTAAAATTTTAACTTAAAAGTAGATATAGTGCCATTTTATCCGACCATTGCTATTCATTTCTAAAGCAGGAAAAGGTACCTTAATGAGGTTAAAAACGTCAAATAATGTTTTTAGGAAGTGAGAATTTGTTCTAATTCGGGTTAAATCAATATCCAAACTTAGGTAATATTGACGTGTTCTTTGTTGGTCTAAAAATTGAGTGTCATTTGGCTCACCTGTTAACATACCATTAGCTCCATATCCAAAAGCTAAGTTTAACCAATTAGGAATGGATTCGGTTTTAAAAAATGAATTGATATTGGCACTCAACCAATAAGTTTGTCCATTATAATCTTTTAAGAACTCTTCTGCTAATCCGCTGCCCAAGGTATTGGGCCTTTGCTTTGCATACGATGTTCTATGGAAAGAATATTTTAATATTAGACGTTGTTCGTTCCACAGTAATTCTTGTCCTACATACAAGCCAGTTCCTGCCGCGTTAGCCGCCATATCTGACCAAGAAAATCCCCATTCTTCAGAAAATCCATCAAAAATTTCGACCGTAGTAAGAAATCCCAAACCCAAAGTAGCTCCAAAAATCAATTGATCCTTTTTACTAATTCCTGCCCAATTTAATGTATTAGCACCTAGTCTACCTAATTGATACGACGAAAATACATGACCCATTTTGTCCATCTGTAACCATTCGCCACTATCATTTAAAGTTTTAAAATTAGAACGTGGATAATCCGCATACCATAATTGATTAAGGCCTATTAAGGTACTTGTTGCTATAGCAGCTTCAGAAATAACTACCGTATTTCTACGGATAGTATCTAAACTATCACTTGGTTTTAAAAACTGACTAAATTTGGATTGTGAAAAAAGCGATGTGCCTGTAAAAAAAACAATTATAATATTTACAAGAGTTTGTTTCACATCTTATTTGTTAATACCCTGAGATGATAAGTATCTATGATACTCTCTAGCGTTATTATTATGTTGCCCTAAAGTTTTTGCAAACTTATGATATCCCAAACGTTTCGCATCTGCTGCAAAGTATAGATATTTATGCGATTCCGGATTTAAGACTGCTTTAATAGCGGACAAATCTGGCATAGCAATTAAACCCGGAGGCAACCCAACATTTTGATAGGTATTATAAGGTGAATTAATGGTCTTATGAATATTTAGCACACGTCTAATAATCGTATTTTGATATTCTGGCAACTGATAGGCTGCAAATTTTAAAGTTGGATCGGCTTGTAACGGCATTCCTATACGTAACCTATTAAGGTAAACACCAGCTACTCGCGGTTGCTCATCTGCTTTTTTAGATTCTTCATGCACAATTGAAGCTAATGTTATCACTTCATTTGGAGATAAATTTAATTTTTCAGCTTTGGCCTTGCGCTCTTCTGTCCAAAATCTATTGTATTCTGTTAGCATTCTATCTCTAAATGTTTCAGCAGAAGTATTCCAAAAAAACTCATAACTATTTGGTAAATACATACCCAAAGCTGTAGCTTCATTAAATCCATTTTTAGTTAAAAACGAAGGATCTAACATTGCTTTTTCTAAAGCCACACTATCTGCCTCAATTTGCTTGCTTATACGTGCTGCTAGATCTTTAATGCTATGTTGATTATTAAACGCTATTTTTATAGGAAGGTTTTTGCTACGAATAGAATTTATAATGTCATTATTATTCATGCCTTTTGTAATCTCAAAACGACCAGCTTTTATATTTGTGGTATATTTTTTCTGTTTAGCCAAAGCATCAAACGCCTCCATATCCTTCAATAATGGTTCTAATTGCGATCTTACTTCATTATAGCTCGCATTTGTTGGTACATATATATAGGCATTTTCATTTTCAAAATTGGTATTTGACGAAAACATAGTGTTATATATATAGTATGCGAATCCACCACAGATTATAAGGCCAATAAGAGCAACAGCCCAAAGTAATTTTTTTATATACATAGTTAGTTATTAATGCGTTGTAAAATATATTCGTTGGTATACATTGTACCATCGAAACTCCAATCTTTTTTTAAGCCTATTTTCTGAAAACCATTGGATTCAAAAAGTTTTAAACTTGCCACATTGCTTTCAGATATATTAGCATATACTTGATGCAAGTGTAAGGTTGAAAAACAGTAATTTACAAGTAACTCTAAGGCTTGTTTTCCATAACCTCTGTTTCGGTTTTGGTAATTTTGAATAAGAATACCTATTCCTGCGCGCTTATTTTTTATATCAAAATCGAACACATCAATTAAACCTATAGTTTGATTTTCATTATCGCAAATAGCCAATCTAAGCTGCTTAGCTTCAAAAATATCTTGCTGCGCATTTTCGAGATACTGCTTTATTAAAAATCTTGAATAAGGGGTTTGAGTATCACTTAATGCCCAAAGCGAAGTATCATTTTCTATAGCAAAAACGAATTCTAAATCTTCAGGCTCTAACGCTCTTAGATATATATTGTCTCCTTTTAGGCTTACCATTCAATTTCACCTTTAAATACTTGTTGAGCTGGTCCTATAAGCCAAATATTAAAATAACCTGTATCGTTACAATTAAATGTAACATTCAGAGGCCCTCCTTGGGTTTGCAGACCAATATCATTTTCTTGTGTACGTCCACTTTTATGCATTGCTAAAGCCACTGCTGTGACACCTGTACCGCAAGACAAGGTTTCGTCTTCTACTCCACGCTCGTAAGTTCTTACTGCAAAATTATCTGTCGATATTTCTTCTACAAAATTGACATTACTACCAGCTTCATTGTAAGGTGCTCCATATCTTATTTTAGATCCTTTAGATTTTACATTTAGAGTATCTAAACCCGATACCATTTGTACATGATGCGGAGAGCCTGTGTCTAAAAACAGATGATTATCAAATGTCTTTATTAAAGACACATCTTGCATCTGAAGATGTACCAAACCGTTTTCAATTTTAGCCTTATGCAATCCATCTATGGCCACAAACTCAGTGTCGTTTTCAATGATATTTAAAAATTTAGCAAATGCCACAATGCAACGTCCACCATTACCACACATAGTACTCTCGTTACCATCAGCATTATAATAGACCATTTTAAAATCTACATTATCATCATTTTCTAAAAGTATAAAACCATCAGCTCCTATGCCAAAACGTCGGTCGCATATAGCTGCGATACGTTTGGTATCCTTTTTGTTTATGCTCTGTAAACGATTATCTACTATTACAAAATCGTTACCTGTTCCTTGATATTTATAAAATGTCATAGTCATTAATAAGCCACAAATATAACAATATTCAACTGTATTTTGTGGTGTTAATAGGGCGTTAAATTTGACGTTAAAAAGTCGTTAAATTGAAAATTGAAATCAATAAATTTCTAATTTTAATCGTTAGTTGAAGATAAAATATAAATAGTTAAACTTAAATCTGAAAATTATGAAGAAGATAATAACATTGGTGTTTGTTTCTGCATTAGGTGGTCTATTAACTTTAGGAGGATATAAACTTTTTTTAGAAAAAGACACCCAACCTTTTGCGGTTGAACCGTCCTCGGAGCTGCCCACGTTTATTCCTGCAAATAATACAGTTAACACCTTAAATTCATCTACTGGGATAACGCCCAACTTTATTGAAGCTGCCGATAAATCCATACATTCTGTGGTACATGTTAAGAATACGGCTATTGTTAATGCACCTTTAAGTATGCGCGATTATTTTTACGGTCGTAGTTCTCAGCGAGCCCAAGTTGGTACTGGAAGTGGAGTTATTATTTCACCAACGGGTTATATTGTAACTAATAATCATGTTATTAAAAATGCGACTGAAATTAGCATTACTTTAAACAATAACAAAACCTATATGGCCGAACTCATAGGTACCGATGAAACCACGGATATTGCCTTACTTAAAATTGAAGCGGACGAAGACTTACCATTTATGGCTTTTGGCGATTCTGACAATGCTAAAATTGGAGAATGGGTATTAGCTGTAGGAAATCCTTTTAACCTAAATTCTACAGTTACAGCTGGAATTATAAGTGCCAAATCGCGTGATTTATCTGGTCAGAATATGCAATCGTTTATACAAACAGATGCAGCCGTTAATCCAGGAAATTCCGGTGGTGCTTTAGTAAACGTCAATGGAGATTTAATTGGTATTAATACAGCGATTTCATCACAAACAGGTTCTTATATTGGTTATTCATTTGCTGTTCCAAGTAATATTGCTAGAAAAATTGTGAATGACATTATGGAATTTGGTAATGTACAAAACGGAATTCTTGGTGTTACAGGTAGCGCCTTAAATAGTGAAGCAGCCAAAAAATTTGGCACCACTACCACCGAAGGCTTTTATGTTCACGACGTACAAGAAGCCACCGGAGCAGAAAAAGCAGGTATTCAAACCGGTGATATTATTAAAAAAATTGATAATGTTGAAATCAATAAATTTTCTGATCTAACAGGCTATTTAAAAACCAAGAGTCCAAATGATGTCGTAAATGTTACCCTACTTAGAGATGATGATGAAGAAACGCTTCCGGTAACCTTATTAAAACCATCAATCTATACCTTACCTACAATTGGACTTGTAAAAAATGCATCTAAGAAAGAGTTAAAACGATTTAATACAGATTACGGTGTTAAAATTAACAAATTAGATGAAACCTATAAATCTAATTGGATTAGAAATGGTGTTGAAGAAGGTAGCATTGTTACTAAAATTAATGGTAAAAAACTTTACTCTATAGACGATGCTCAAAATGCCATAAAAACACGTAGTGTTAATGAGCCTCTTCAAATTGAAGTCATCAATAAAGACGGTGAAAAAGTAGTCTATCATTTTAGGTAATACATTTAACTATTATTTATAATAAGCCCCTTTAAAGTTGATTTCTTTAAAGGGTTTTTTATTTTCTATAAAAGGAGTTACGAAAACGTTTGAAATATATTACTTTTGCGCAAAATCTAAATCACTTAAACCAAGAAAACATGGGATTTAACGAGACTTACGAAAAAGAATTAGCGTTTCAAGCTGATCGTCGTAGAGCAACCGTAGAATTTATTAAAATTATCAGTGACTTATGGTACGACAAATCCATAGAGCTCGTGATATTCAGAAATCAATTAATAGACCGAAATGTGAGCGAAATTTTAAACCTGCATGAGTACGCTGGTGAATTTGTTCAGAAACCTATTTCTATTTTCGATTCTGTAGAAATTGCACAAGCTATAAGCACACTAAACTTACCGCCTGCTAAACTAGATATCGGAAAATTAACTTACGAATTTCATTTAGAAGATCAGAAATATGGTAATGCCACAGCATTTGTCGCTTCTAAATTAGGTAAAGCTAAAGACAATAAAGCTATAGAACCTAAAGACGTTGTGCTATATGGCTTCGGAAGAATTGGCCGTTTAGTAGCTCGTGAACTTATGGCTCGCACAGGTAAAGGCAATCAATTAAGATTAAGAGCCATCGTTACTCGTGGAGAGATCAATGAAACTGTGTTAGAGAAACGCGCATCTTTATTGCGAAATGATTCCGTTCATGGTGATTTCTCAGGAATGGTAGGTACCGATGTTGCCAATTCAGCATTAATTATTAACGGTACTACAGTAAAAGTTATTTCTGCAAAAGCCCCTGAAGATATCGATTACACTTCTTATGGCATAGATAACGCATTAATTATAGATAATACTGGTGCGTTTAGAGATAAAACGGCATTAAGCAGACACCTAAAAGCTAAAGGAGTAGATAAAGTTTTACTTACCGCTCCAGGAAAAGGTATTCCAAATATTGTTCACGGAGTTAATCATTTAGAGTACAATCCAGAAAAAGTTAATATCTTTTCGGCGGCTTCTTGTACCACCAATGCAATTACACCTATTTTAAAAGCTGTGGAAGATTCTTATGGTATAAAAACAGGACATTTAGAAACGATTCATGCATATACAAATGATCAAAATTTAGTAGATAATTTTCATGGTAAATACAGACGAGGTCGTGCAGCTGCTTTAAATATGGTAATTACTGAAACAGGCGCCGGACAAGCAGTAAGTAAAGCTATTCCTGTTTTAGAAGGCAAATTAACATCTAATGCTATTAGAGTACCTGTACCAAATGGCTCTTTAGCCATCTTAAATTTAGAACTGGATAATAAAACAACCGTTGCCAGTATGAATACCATTATGAAAAAGTATGCTTTAGAAGGTGATTTGGTTGAGCAAATTAAATACGAAATGAGCGACGAACTTGTGTCTAGCGATATTGTGGGCAGTTCGGCACCAGCCATTTACGACAGTAAAGCAACCATAGTTAGAAAAGATGGCAAAAACGCGATACTATATATATGGTATGACAATGAATATGGTTACAGCCATCAGGTTATTCGTTTAGCAAAATACATTTCTAAGGTAAGACGCTATGCTTACTATTAGAACATTCTGAAAAAGAAAAAATAAAATCTTGTCTCAGGGCAAGATTTTTTTTGATTTTTAGCGTTATGATTTCTAGTGAATTAATGACATAGCAACAATAAACAAATTGGTTCTATAAAGGTGTCAACATCTAAACAATAGTTTCTATCGTATATTAAATGCCTTTTACAAACAGAGGCTATTTGTTTGGTAATTTGTATATGATATACTCATAAAATTATTATCTTGGCAACCAATTAATCTAACTCAACCAAAATTATCTCTAAGATGAAATTCTTAACAAAAGTTACTGTAATTCTTTTAGTTACATTTAGTTTTCAAACAGTAATCGCGCAAACCAATGACCAACAAGAAGAGAAATTATCTCTTAATAGTGGTACTATAGATAATCAATTTGAATTTGTAATTAGACGCTCTAATAGTTGGCAAGATTACAAAACCGTCAAAAAAACATGGTTATATGCTTTAAAAGCGCATACCTTAGATTCTTTAAAAGCAGTTCATAAAGATTTAGAAGACACTAAAGCCATCGTAAAATCACAGGCCAAAGAAATTGAAAGTTTAAAAAGCAATTTGGCCAATACGGAATCTACCTTAAATGCTACAAATGATGAAAAAGACAACATTTCACTATTTGGAATACAAACAAACAAAGCGAGCTACAAAATTTTAATGTGGAGTATTATTGGTGGTTTGCTAGCCTTGTTATTATTTTTTATCTATAAATTTAAAGGTAGTAATTCTGCAACCCGTGAAGCCAAACACAAACTGGAAGAAGTAGAGTCTGAGTTTGAAGAACACAGACGTACGGCATTAGAGCGCGAGCAAAAAGTAAGACGTCAGTTACAAGATGAATTAAATAAGCAGAAATCTTAAGAAAACATCTCTAATATGTGTAATAAAAAAATCCGTAATCCTTATTACGGATTTTTTTGTGAAAAGGTTTATTTAAAACATTCTATCTTATAAATATTATTAATTTATATATCCTCTTAGTACTTCGATATAAGTCCAACTAAAAAATACATGAATTAAACATATCTTTGCAAACCATACAAAAATTAATCATGCGTATAGATATCATAACCGTATTACCAGAACTCTTAAAAAGTCCGTTTGAAGCTTCAATATTAAAACGAGCTATAGAAGCTGGTTTAGTAGAAGTTCATTTTCATAATTTAAGAGATTATGCCACAGGTGGCTATAAATCTGTGGATGACACCCAATTTGGAGGTGGTGCAGGTATGGTAATGACCATTGCACCAATAGATAAATGCATTTCTAAATTGCAAAAAGAACGTCACTACGACGACATTATTTATATGACACCAGATGGTGAGCAACTTAACCAAAGTATTGCTAACCAAACCTCTTTAAAAGAAAATATTATTATTCTTTGCGGACATTATAAAGGAGTAGATCAACGTGTAAGAGATAAATTTATTACACGAGAAATCTCCATTGGAGATTACGTATTATCTGGAGGAGAATTAGGAGCTGCGGTGTTATGCGATTCGGTAATCCGATTAATTCCTGGTGTTTTAGGAAATGAGACTTCTGCCCTAACCGATTCTTTTCAAGATAATCTGCTAGCACCACCAATATATACAAAACCTAGAGAATATGATGGCATGAAAGTCCCAGAAGTATTATTCAGTGGTAACTTTGGTGAGATTGAAAAATGGAGAGAAGAACAAGCTTATAAAAGAACAAAAGAACGACGACCAGATTTACTAAAAGATTAAATCTTCAATAACATTCTTACACCTTTTGAAATATCTATACTATAGATTTTGTGTTGAATACGTAGTAAATTATATCTTGTGAAACACTAATGTAGAAAGTATAGATAAGGTTTGAGCGATCTATATTTAGCTAATCAAAAAATAATAGAGTCAAAGCATTGTAGATAAACAAAAAAGTACTAATTTTGCAAACCAATTTAGACCAACCTCTGGCGAGAATCGTGAATGTTGCTTTGAATCAACTATTATAAATAAAATAAAATGAGTTCTTTAGTAAAATTTGTACAAGACGAATTTGTAGTCCGCAAAGACTTTCCAGAATTTAGTGCTGGTGATACAATCACAGTATACTACGAAATTAGAGAAGGTGAAAAAGTACGTACCCAGTTTTTTAGAGGTGTTGTATTACAACGAAAAGGAAGTGGTACTTCTGAAACGTTTACCATCCGTAAAATGTCAGGAACAATTGGTGTAGAGCGTATCTTCCCAATCAACTTACCTGCTTTGCAAAAAATTGAAGTAAACAAACGAGGTAAAGTACGTAGAGCTAGAATTTACTACTTTAGAGGTCTTACTGGTAAAAAAGCAAGAATCAAAGAAGTTAGAAGATAATTCCAACTTATATATGACAATAAAAAAGCCTTCTGAAACAGAAGGCTTTTTTTGGGTTATTAACAATTGTTAATAATCAAGGTTTATAAAGTGTTGATATCTAAAGTGTTAAAAACACTAAAAAATCAATAATATTTTTTAATTTAGTAAAACAATAAGCAACAAACCTTGTTTGGTTCTAAATTCATTTTAGATTAATGTTTATTGTTACTAAAGATTCGTTCTTTACGTATTGAGGTTGTTTTTTGAGATTGTGAAGCAACTTACGAAAGTGAGTGTTTGTGTAGCAGTCATGAAGCATTAGTAATTTAGTATACTCAGTAGACTGTATTAGTAATGTGGAAAGCTCTGAAGAAGTAATGGAATCGAAAGTGAACATGAAAAGGACGAGCAATGTTTTAGACCTAACATTCATTAATATTGAAGATTATAGGAAAAACATCAAGAAAAACAAACCTAAGAAACATAGTAATATCAGGTCAATACATTTTGAAAGGTATGAATTGTTTCGATTTGAAACGGAAACACTGAAGCCGAAAACGATGAGAAGACATTGGTCAATCATCTGAGTTAGTAAATACTAAATAGGTGATGTTAGTTAGTACTGTTTCTATGAAAGCCATGTCAACACAGATTTTCTGAGTGATATGGCTTTTTATTTTTATGAAAACATAGGGATCTAAAGTGTAAGCTCTACTTATACCTACCAAAAGCTTTCATATTACGTGTCATTTTTTATTCAAAAAAATGTTTTGTATTCTTGTCTCATGAATCTACCACTTATAGACCAGAAAGACTTTAGCTCTAAAGAATACACAAATCATTATCTACCAAAGGCTGAGTATACAGAGTGTAGATTCATTAATTGTAATTTTGAAAACTCTGACCTTTCAAATATTATCTTCCTAGAATGTGATTTTATAGATTGCAATTTTAGCAACGTTAAAGTAGTGCATACATCTTTTAACGATTGTACGTTTACTACCTGTAAAATCCTAGGTGTACAATTTCAAAATTGTAACGCCTTTTTATTAGCTTTTAAGTTTATAGATTGCACGTTGAATCTTAGTAGTTTTTATCAGCTTAAAATTAATCGTACAAAATTCACTAAATGTACTATGCAACAAGTAGATTTCACGGAAGCCGAAATAAAGCATGGTACTTTTAATACATGTGATTTAAAGAATTCTACGTTTGATCGCACCAATATTGAACATGCCGATTTTACATCTGCGTATAACTTCAATATCAATCCAAATTTCAATCAAATTAAACATGCTTCTTTTTCAAAAGAAAACATTTCTGGATTACTAAGTAGTTTTCATATTAAGATCAAAAATTAAATAAAGATTTTCAGCAATTATTTATTAATTTCTTAAAATTTGCCATGCTTTACTAGTAATCTTATACCTATAAAAATCAAACGTTTTCGTATATTTGCACAGCTCAATTTCGAGCCAATTTTTATTCATTTTATTTATCAAGACATATGACAAAAACAGCAAAGATTGTTTATACAAAAACGGATGAAGCACCAGCTTTAGCAACGCGTTCATTTTTACCAATTGTTGAAGCGTTTACAAAGTCTTCAGGTATTGTTATAGAGACAAAAGATATATCATTAGCTGCTAGAATTTTAGCTGCCTTTCCGGATTATTTAACAGACGATCAAAAGGTCCCAGATGCGTTGGCAGAATTAGGTGAGTTAGCAAAAAAACCAGAAGCAAACATCATTAAATTACCAAATATTAGTGCTTCTGTACCGCAACTTACTGCTGCAATTGAAGAATTACAAGCCAAAGGATATAAGATTCCAAATTACCCAGACGAACCAAAGGACGATACTGAAAAGGAAATAAAATCTCGTTACGACAAAATTAAAGGTAGTGCTGTAAACCCAGTACTTAGAGAAGGTAATTCTGATAGACGTGCTCCAAAAGCGGTAAAGAATTATGCAAAGAAAAACCCGCACAGCATGGGAGCTTGGTCACCAGATTCTAAATCGCACGTAGCAACGATGTCTAAAGGAGATTTTGCACATAACGAGAAATCTGTAACATTAGAGGAAGCAACGACTGTAAGTATTGTGCATACAGATGCTAAGGGAAATAAAACCAATTTAAAAACTGATTTAGCCTTATTAAAAGGTGAAATTATCGATGCTACTTTAATGAGCAAAAACGCTTTACTTGAGTTTTTAGAAGAGCAAGTAGAAGACGCTTTAGACAACAGTGTATTGTTTTCATTGCATATGAAAGCCACGATGATGAAAGTTTCTGACCCAATTATTTTTGGACATGCAGTACGTGTATTCTTCAAAGATTTATTTAAGAAACATGGAAAAACATTTGAAAAAATTGGAGTTGACGTTAATAATGGTTTTGGTAACTTATTAGAAAAATTAAGTGAATTACCAGAAGACAAACGCGATGAAATAAGAGCTGATATTCGTTTTGAACTCGATCATGGTGCTGATTTAGCAATGGTAAATTCTGATAGAGGAATTACAAATCTTCACGTACCAAGTGATGTTATAATTGATGCATCTATGCCTGCAATGATTAGAACGTCTGGACAGATGTGGAACGCAGAAGGAAAACAACAAGATACTAAAGCTGTAATTCCAGATAGTAGTTATGCTGGTGTATATAGCGCTACGATTGACTTCTGTAAAAAACACGGAGCTTTTGACCCAACTACAATGGGAACAGTACCAAATGTAGGCTTAATGGCACAAAAAGCTGAAGAATACGGTTCTCATGATAAAACTTTTGAGATCTCGTCTAAGGGTAAAGTTGAAGTTATAGATATTGATGGTAACATATTATTAAGCCATAAAGTAGAAGAAGGTGATATTTGGAGAATGTGCCAAGTAAAAGACGCACCAATTAAAGATTGGGTAAAACTTGCCGTAACTAGAGCAAGAGCATCTGAAACACCAGCTGTTTTTTGGTTAGATAAGAAAAGAGCCCACGATGCAGAATTAATTAAAAAAGTAAATACCTACCTAAAAGATCACGATACTGAAGGTTTAGACATAAGAATTCTGTCTTTAGTGGAAGCCACTAACTTTACTTTAAAACGAATTAAAGAAGGTAAAGACACTATTTCTGTAACAGGAAACGTATTAAGAGATTATTTAACGGACTTATTCCCTATTTTAGAAGTTGGTACTAGTGCAAAAATGCTATCTATTGTACCATTAATGAATGGAGGTGGTTTATTTGAAACTGGTGCTGGAGGATCTGCTCCTAAACATGTGCAACAATTCCTTTCAGAAAATCATTTACGTTGGGATTCTTTAGGTGAATTTTTAGCATTAGCGGTTTCTTTAGAACATTTTTCTGAAGTTAACGATAATAAAAAAGCGAGTATTTTAGGTGAAGCTTTAGACGATGCTTCTGATAAATTATTAGAAAACAGAAAAGGCCCTTCAAGAAAAGTTAACGAATTAGACAACAGAGGAAGTCATTTTTATTTAGCATTATATTGGGCCGAAGCTTTGGCTAACCAAGATAAAGATGCTGAGTTAAAAGCTGAATTCAAAAAGGTTTTTGACGCGTTATCAGCACAAGAAGATACTATTATAAAAGAATTAATAGATTGCCAAGGTGAGCCAGTAAACATCAATGGTTACTATTTTCCTGATGAAGATTTACTATCTAATGCTATGCGACCAAGCACTGCATTAAATGATATTGTAAATTCATAATGATCTAACGATTAATGTTATGTTAAAAAAGCTTCCATACGGAAGCTTTTTTTATTCATTTAATTTATTTTTAATATTGAGTAACAAATGTTAATTTCAATCGTTGAGAATAAAATGCAACCTCATTCAAACGCATCATTTATAAACTATGCTACCACTCTTTAAAAGAATTATTTTTGTTATTTTATTCTGTCCTTTCCTATTTCAAGCACAAGAAAACTTTACACTTAGTGGCACAATAGTAGATAACCAAAGTAACGAAACACTAATTGGTGTCAATGTGATTTTACCAACACAACAGACAGGAACAGTTTCTAACGAATACGGCTTCTACTCTATTACGCTACCTAAAGGCACCTATGTTATTCAAATAAGTTATTTAGGTTATAAAACCATTTCTGAAACTATAGTTTTAAATGATAATCTTACTAAAAATTTTAAATTAGATGAGGCTGCAGAAAGTTTAGATGAAGTTATAGTCACAGAAGATATAGAAAAACTAAACATTAAAAAACCACAAATGAGTGTCAATTCTTTATCGATTAAAACGATAAAGACAATGCCTGTCGTTTTAGGAGAAGTCGATGTAATAAAATCTATTACACTTCTACCAGGTGTTACTAATGCAGGAGAAGGTTCGTCTGGGTTTAATGTTAGAGGTGGTGCTGCAGATCAAAACCTTATACTATTAGATGAAGCTACTATTTTTAATTCATCACATCTTTTTGGTTTCTTCTCGGTTTTTAATCCTGATGCTATTAAAGATTTAAAATTATATAAAGGAGGAATTCCAGCAAAATACGGAGGGCGTGTATCTTCCGTTTTAGATATTTATCAAAAAGAAGGCAATAGTAAATCGTTTCATATGAATGGTGGTATTGGACTTATTTCTAGCAGATTACTAGCCGAAGGGCCTATTAAAAAAAATAAAGGCTCTTTCCTCATTGGAGGACGAAGTAGTTATGCACACCTCTTTTTACCTCTTTTTGACTTAGATAACGTCGCGTATTTCTACGACTTAAACACTAAATTAAGCTATAATATTAATGAGAATAATAATATTTATCTATCAGGATACTTTGGTCGAGATGTGTTTAAAATCTCCGATAGTTTCGAAAATTCATTCGGAAATTCTGTTTTAAATTTTAGATGGAATCACCTGTATTCAAATCAATTATTTTCTAATCTATCACTTATTTACTCCGATTATTATTATGGTTTAAAATTAAGCTTTGTCGGTTTCGACTGGGTGTCTGGTATAAAAAACTTTAACCTCAAATATGATTTTAAACATTATATAAGTAATAATTTTAAATTAGAGTATGGATTAAATAGTATGTATTATAATTTTAATCCTGGAGATATTAATCCAATTGATGGCAATTCTGGTATTAATCCATTTAAACTCATTGATAAATATGCTCTAGAAAATGCCATATATATCGATGCCGAACATAAATTGAGTGATAAATTGTCTATTAGTTATGGAGCACGATTAAGTATGTTTCATCGTTTGGGACAAGATGAATTAAATAGGTATGATGATAACAGTCCACTTATCTATAACGAATCCTTAGGAATTTATGAAAAAGCAGAGCCGAATGGCACTTATATCTATGACCGAAGTGATATTATAGAATCATTTACAAATTTAGAACCAAGATTAGCAGTAGCATATCAATTAAATGACAAATCTTCTGTAAAGGCAAGTTACAACCGTATGAGTCAATATTTACACTTGCTTTCTAATACTAGTTCACCCACACCTCTAGACGTTTGGGCTCCAAGTGGAAAATATATTGAACCACAATTATTAGATCAAATTGCAATTGGGTATTTTAAAACATTTAAGAATAATACCTATTCCTTAGAAATCGAAAGTTTTTATAAAACCATTCAAAATCGAATTGATTACATTGATGGAGCTGACTTAATTGCCAACAATGCCATAGAACAGGTGATATTAAATGGAGAAGGTAAAGCTTATGGTTTAGAAGTACTTCTTAAAAAAAATGAAGGAAAATTTACAGGTTGGTTGGCCTATACGCTTTCAAAATCTGAACAAAGAACACCTGGGAGAACCGCTAATGAATCTGGAATTAATAACGGACAATGGTATAACACACCGTATGATAAAACGCATGATATTTCTATTACCGGAAGCTATGAACTTAACAAAAAATGGTCATTTAGTTCTAATCTAATCTTCCAAACCGGTCAACCCACAACTTTTCCAAATGGACAATATCAATACAATGACATAACCATTCCAAACTATGAGTCTAGAAATTCGAGTAGACTTCCCTCTTACCATCGTTTGGATATCGCTGTTAATTATAACCCTAAACCAGATACTACCAAAAAGTTTAAAGGGGAATGGGTTTTTGGGATATATAATATTTACAACAGAAAAAATGCAGCAAGTATTTCTTTTAGTGAAAATAGAAATACTGGGAATAATGAGGCTACAAGATTAGCTATATTCGGGATTGTACCATCATTCTCATATAATTTCAAATTTTAAATGATGAAAAAACTACTATACATAAGTTTCTTTCTAACATTCTTTACAAATTGTGAGGATGTTATTGATGTTAACCTAAATAATGCAGAACCCAGATTGGTAATAGAAGCGTCTATAAATTATTTGAAAAATACCACAGGAAACGAGCAGAATATAAAATTAACACTCTCTGCACCATTTTTTAACGATGTTGTTCCTCCTGCTACTGATGCTACAGTTCAGATATTAGATGCACATGGTAATACGTTTAACTTTATCGAATCTGAAAATACAGGGATTTACTATAACGACAATTTTTTACCAGTTATAAATGACACGTATACCTTAGTTATTAATTATAATGACGAGATATATACGGCTACAGAAACTTTAATGTCTGTCGTACCCATTGATTATGTTGAACAAAATAACGAAGGTGGGTTTTCAGGAGAAGATATAGAACTTAAAGCATACTATACAGATCCACTTGGTATAGATAATTATTATTTTTTTGAATTTATTAGTGATATACCAGTGATACCATCCTTATCTGTTTATGACGATACGTTTACTGATGGAAATGAAATATTTGGATTTTATACGGAAGAAGATTTAGAATCTGGAGATATTGTAACAATTAGAAACTACGGAGTTTCAAGCCAATTTTACGATTATATGTTTATACTCCTTCAGCAAGGAGGTGATTCTGGTGGTGGTCCGTTTGAAACTCAACCAGCTACAGTACGAGGTAATTGTATTAATACTACAAATCCTGATAATTATCCATATGGATATTTTAGACTTTCGGAAGTAGATGAATTAATATATACCGTAGAATAAGCATTATTTTAATATTATACTCATCGTTTTTATAAACGTTCAACTATAAAATTAATATTCCCAAAGATTATTCTTCTTCATATTAATACTAATATCTGCAAAATTTATTTATTACCTTTAAAGCATGACTTTTATAAAAACTACTGAACAAGAATCAAATTATACAAATCTCGAAGACATGACTATCAGCGAGATAATTAGCTCCATAAATAAAGAAGATATTACCGTACCTTTAGCTGTGCAAACGGCACTTCCACAAATAGAACATCTTATTGAACAGGTTGTTATAAAATTAAAAAAAGGAGGACGATTATTTTATATAGGCGCTGGTACCAGTGGACGACTTGGTATTCTTGATGCTTCAGAATGTCCTCCAACATTTGGTGTACCTTATAATCTCGTTATTGGTATAATTGCAGGAGGAGATCAAGCAATTAGAAAAGCTGTAGAAAATGCAGAAGATTCTACAACACAAGGTTGGTCAGATTTAATAGAATATAATATTTCATCAAATGATGTTGTTATAGGTATTGCTGCTTCAGGTACAACTCCTTATGTCATTAGTGCTTTACGCCATTGTAATGAACAAGGAATTACTACAGGTTGTATTACTTGTAACTCCCAAAGCCCATTAGCACTAACTGCCAAGTATCCAATTGAAGTCACCGTGGGACCTGAATTTTTAACTGGAAGTTCAAGAATGAAAGCTGGCACGGCTCAAAAACTCATTTTAAACATGATCACAACTGCATCAATGATTCAATTAGGAAAAGTGAAAGGCAATAAAATGGTAGATATGCAGCTAAGTAATAATAAATTAGTAAAAAGAGCTATAAATATGATTATGTCTGAACTACATATTTCAGAAGCAGAAGCCAGTGTTCTTTTAAATAAATACAAGAATGTAAGACATAGCATTACTAATGGAAGAAAATAACAGAACTGATAAAGATATTTTAGTAAAAGGATTAAAACGTCTAGCCTTATGTTTGCTTTGTATGTTTAGTGGCCCTACACTATTGCATTTAGCGTTAGATAACAACGATAAACCTCTTTACATACCGTTACTCGTAGTTGCATTTATAATATGTATTGCAGCTCTTATTTTATTATTTTTAGGAATTCATACTATTTTAGATAGCATTTTTAAAAAGAAAAATTAATCTCCTATTTGTATTATTTACAAACTTCCATGCTAATTCTAATTCCTTATTTACATTCATAGCTATTTTTTCTCTATCAAAGTATTAATATAACAAA
>NZ_QUNH01000002.1:935985-1212727 GCF_003387355.1 Winogradskyella sediminis | reverse complement strand
AGGTCTAAAAGCCTCATAGAACTGTACGAAATCTGTGTAGAAAAGAGAGGGGATTTTCAATGTTGACGAAGTCTAAAGCTTCTGCGTATATATTATCCTTACTCCTCTCTTTTGTTCTTTCTAATTTATCCTTAAATTTAATGAATTGTAAACTTAAGACGTATATAAAACATAGCTATTACAGGCTTCCGAGAGGTTCGTGTGTTTTTGCAAAGTCGCCAAATTTTTAAATTTGGCTTTTTGAGAAATTAAGATAAAAAGAAAATTTAAAAATTCGGCTTGGGTATAAACCGAAAGTTCCGTGTCTTTTTGCACGCTACGTTTCATATACCAACCGTTACCAAACATTTGAGCTAGACACCGAAAAAAATAGATATAGACAATCTATCATATACAAGTATTCCGATAACTATGTACTTTAATGAAAAACGACAGAATTTAGCTTCTGGAACTGGTTTCATTTACGAGCGGAATAAAAAATTGTATTTAGTTACAAACTGGCACAATGTAACTGGATTAAATCCGATTACCAAAGAGCATTTAGGAAATAATGGTGGAATTCCAGATGTAATAGTTTTGACTTTACAAACACAGAAAAAGCCTTACATAAAATGGAAAAATTTCACTTTCAATTTATATGACGAAAATGAAAATGCCGATTGGTATGTGCATCCCAAACATAAAGAATTGGTAGATGTTGTCGCTATTGAAATTGAAATCGACGAAAGTTTCGAAGGAATTTTTCAGCCAATAAACAATGTGAAATTCGATGATTTTAAGTTAGAAATATCGGACGATGTTTTTATTTTAGGATTTCCATACAAAATTAAAGGTGGTGGACAATTTCCAATATGGAAAAAAGGCAGTATAGCTACTGAACCTGATATCGACTTTGAAGGTTTACCTAAAATGTTTATTGATACAGCAAGTCGTCCTGGAATGTCAGGTTCACCTGTTATTTTTAGAAGAACTGGTATTCATAAATTTACCAACAAACAAAATAAACCTGACTTTATACTTGGGAGAATTCAAGGATTCGTTGGAATTTATTCTGGTCGTGTCATTGGAAAAACGGAATTGGATGCTCAACTTGGAATCGTATGGAAAAAAGAAGTCATTGATGAAATAATCGATGGAAACACAAAAGACAAAAAAACGTTTGGTAACACCGTGTATAATTAATTGCTTTGTTCTTCCCTACTTGCGAAAATTCCTGCGGAATTTTCACGGGTTCGTAAAAGTTTGCTAAATTAGTTGCTGAACCACGCAACTAATCATACACAAACACGTTATAAACAAGTTGAAGAAAGTACTACAATTAATATTTATAGTTATTGGATTAACTTCTTGCAAAGCCCAAGAAGTTGACGGAATTTGGATGTCATATAATAATCGAATTATCGAAGAAGGAAAACTCACTACTTCGAGAGATGAAGGAATAATTATAGATTTTGACAAACAAGCTATGGGAAAAATAACAGCTGATTCTATGTTACAGGTCAAAATTGATTATACCAAGTCAAAAATATTATTTAGTGCTGACTCTCTCAATATTGACTTTAAGGTTTTCGGAAAAGACTCGATTGAAATAGATTTTGAACGGAATATGATTCACGTCTTTAGACCTTTGAATTTAAAGCACAAATTAGAAGTTGATAAAAATGATATTGTACAATTTCTTACCAAAAACGAGTTTCAAGAAATAAATGAGGATTTAAGTTTAAAATTTCGAAATGAACTACACTTTTATTCTACAATGGCTGGAGATAAAAATGACCAACGCTTTTTGGAAAGTCGAATTGATACGAATGGATATTGGTCCATTGAAGAACTAAAAGGTAATTTCTTTTTAATATTTGCAATTGAGGAAATTGGAGAACAAAATATTTATCAAATAACTGAATTGACAAATTGCAGAATGACATTAGAACCAATGCAAGAATACGGCTATTGGATTAAGAATTTAACCGAATTAAAAACCTGTTTATAACCACGTGTATAATTAATTGCTTGGTTCTAGCCTACTTACGAATATTCCTGCGGAATATTCTATTCGGTTTTTATTTGCTAAATTACGTGCTTAACCACGCAACTAATCATACACATACACGTTGTAAGCAATTTGACAAAAATATCGTGATAAAGAACCTGAACGAATTACATAACTTATTTTTCAACGAGTGGAGATTGCCATTTATTCGATTAGAGAACGAGAATTTAATCTCTAAATCGAATAGTATTTTACTTAATTATGTCAAGAATTTTGGTGCATTAATTGAAAAAAACAACAATCAAGACCATTTTGAAATAAGTCAAAATTCAACGGAATTAGAATTGACCAATTTCATTGCAGAAAATTCTGGAAATTGGAATATAGCTGTAAATAGAAAGAGTGATAAAATTTATTCAAACGAACATTGGTTATATACGGAAAGTGACTTTACTGATTACAAAAAATTAAATTTTGGAATTGAGGAATGTTTAATAAGTTTTAGCTTGCAAGAAGTATATTTCGAATATTGTGAAAATAATATAAAAGCAAATTCAGAACTGAATCTAAAACCGCTTTGGATTGACAAAAGATATTGCTCAAATGAAAGAACTCATAGCTTTTATTATGATTCCGAATTTAAAGCTCTGAAATTCAATCACAGTCATAATAATTTTGAAAGAATAGCATTTATAAAATAACAATAGCGGAATAAAAACTGCTTACAACAACGTGTAAAATTAATTGCTAGTTCTAGCCTACTTACGAATATTCCTGCGGAATATTCTATTCGGTTTTTATTTGCTAAATTAGTTACTTAAACACGCAACTAATCTTACACAAACACGTTGTAAGTAATTTAAAAAAACCTCGAATTTGAAAAATATTTATTGGATTTTAATCCTGATTTCATTTCAATCATATTCTCAAAATGAACAATGGTTCGATTTTGAATTAGATTCTCTCATAAGATTTAAATTACCAGCCGAAAACGCAAGTTTATTCGATTCTGAACAAGATGGAATAAAAATGTACGAACTGTCAGCGGAAAAAAATGGAATCGTATATAGCGGAAATAAAATACTGATTTCTGACTCAAGTCTTCCGAATTCAATCGCTGACTTGAAAAGCATTTACGATGAGGCTATGCCGAACGTTTCAAAAAACTATCCAAATACAGTTGTAAAAAAACAAGATATTGAGAATAACGGATTTAAAGGACAAAAAGTGACTTTAACTGACAGCAATGGAAACCGATTATATGAATCTGAAGTTTATCTCTTAAACAATAACCTGTTCTTGTTTAATTGCATCTCTAAAAACGAATCTGACATTAAAGATTCTAATTTTTTCTTTAATCAAATTTCATTACCTAAAAACTCGGAAATAAAACAACTGATTGGAAAGTCTGACTTTCAAAAGACAATATCAAATTTTAAAACAGAACTTTTGATTTTAATTGGAATTATTGGATTGATAATCGGAATAATATTAATTAAAAAAAACTACTTACAACACCGTGTATAATTAATTGCTTTGTTCTTCTCTACTTGCGAAAATTCCTGCGGAATTTTCACAGGTTCGTGAAAGTTTGCTAACTTAGTTGCTTAACCACGCAACTAACCATACACAAAACCGTTCTACGCAATTTGCCAGACCAATGAAAATCATATTTAACGACAGCGTAATTGATAATAAAATAGTCGAACCTGACTATGAATCTGAATTTAATTCTGCGAAAGAAAACGGATTTGAAACTGAAATATTCAGCTTTGAGGAAATAGAAGATGGAAATATAAATAATGCACTGAAATTCATTAAAACTTGCGAAAAAATTGAATTAGGGATTTATCGAGGTTGGATGATGACACCGAAAATTTATGAACAGTTTTACAATGGACTTCTAAAAAAGAATATTCAGTTGATTAACAATCCAACAGAATACAAACATTGCCATTACTTACCAGAATCCTATGACAAAATAATTAAAGAAACACCAAAATCCAATTGGACTAAAGACATTTCCAAAAACAGTATTTTAGAGTTATCAAGTGAATTTGGAGATAAGCCGATTATTGTGAAAGATTATGTGAAATCGGAAAAGCATAATTGGAATGACGCTTGTTTTATTCCAAACGCATCTGACAAAATTAAAGTTTTGGAAATAGTCAATCGATTTATTGAATTACGAGGAGATTATTTGAACGAGGGAATTGTTTTCCGAGAGTTTATAGAATTAGAGTTTCTAACTGAACACTCTAAAAGCAAAATGCCATTAACTAAAGAATTTAGAATTATTTTCTTAAATAAGAAAGTTGTTCAAATTTTCAATTATTGGGACGAGGGAAATTATGATTCTGAAAAAACTGATATTGATTTCTTCCAAAATATTACAGAGAACATAGAAAGCAATTTCTTTACAATGGACGTTGCGAAAAAGAAAAATGGAGGTTGGATAATAATGGAATTAGGAGATGGGCAAGTTGCTGGACTTCCAGACAATGCGAATAGGAATAAATATTATAACGAACTGAATAAAAACTGCGTAGAACACCGTGTATAATTAATTGCTTTGTTCTTCACTACTTGCGAAAATTCCTGCGGAATTTTCACGGGTTCGTAAAAGTTTGCTAAATTAGTTGCTGAACCACGCAACTAATCATACACAAACACGTTGTACGCAAGTTGACCAATGCACTTTCCTGAAATAGGTTGACTAAAAATTAATCATTTAATTACAGTCACTTATGAAAACACAAAATGAACACTGGCGAAAAAAAAACTATCAAAAAGCAACACTAGAGACTAAACTTTTAGTCGTTGACAAAATCCTAACTGGACACATTTCCAACAATCAAGCTTCCAAAAAATACGATGTTCCCAGAACAACAATTTCCTATTGGTTAAGAAAATACAGTACCTTAGTGCAACAAAATACTGGTATGAGTAAAAACGATGAGATAAAAAAGTTAAGGGAAAAAATTGAAGAATTAGAGTTTCAGAAAGACTTTCAACAAGACATTATCGCTGATATGGAACTTACTACAGGAGTTGATATGTCAAAAAAGTCATTACCCGAAACATTAGCAAAAGAGATAGAGCGAAAGAAAAAGGCAATTATAAAAGAAAATGGCTCTATGGATGTTTTGGGATCAGCAAACAAGCCTTTTACAAAAGACTCAAAGCCCAAAAGAAAAAAGAAATAGATCATCAAAAAATGATCAAAATGGTGAAAGACTACCGTAAAAAAGTAGGCTCTAAAACTGGTGGAACCAAGTTATATAGTGAACTAAAACAAAACTTTATAGACGCTGATATTAAGATAGGTAGAGACAAATTCTATCGGTTTCTTAGGCTAAACAATCTTTTGGTTCCAAAAACTAAAAATTACATCACGACCACCAACTCAAACCATATGTATAAAAAATATAAAAACCTGATCAAAAACCACGTCCCTAACCGACCAGAACAACTCTGGGTGAGCGATATTACTTACATTAAAACACAATACGGCCATAACTACCTAGCACTAGTCACAGATGCCTATTCTAAGCAAATCATGGGCTATAACCTGGAGAACCATATGAGAACTTCACTTTGTAGTAAGGCTCTTGCTATGGCTATTAAAAATAGAAAATATCCCAATCAAAAACTCATTCATCATTCCGATAGAGGCTTTCAATACTGTAATCCTAAGTATACGAAGTTCGCTGAAGAAAATGGTATTGTAATGAGTATGACTGAGCAATACGACCCGTATGAAAACGCAGTAGCAGAGAGGATCAATAGAACACTTAAATATGAATATGGTCTAAAACAAACCATTAAAAGCACAGAACTAGCTCAAAAATTAACCCAACAAGCTGTTTATATTTACAATAATCTGAGAACACATTTTAGTCTGGATTTGAGGAAACCAGCCGAAGTACATTCAAATCCAAATATCAAATACAAGTCCTATCGAAAAAATAATGTAAATTTACCTGAACTCACGATTTAAGAACACAAAATTGTAACCAAAAAGAGTCAACCTATTTCAGTATAATACACATATACAGAACCGTTGTAAGCCATTTGAGAAAAACCGGAACGAATTGACCAAAATCGAAAACATTGAAAAGATTTTAAAAACAGTTGAAATCCACGAAAGAATTGTTCGTAAATCAACTGAAATTGACAACGAAACAAAACCCTATTTTCTTGAACTATCGAAATTCACTAAAGACTGTTTATCTGACGAATCTAAAATTGGGAAATTAAATTCGTATCAAATTAAATCATTGGAAAAAGAACTTTTGATTTACTGGAATGAAACTATAAGTTTGGAAACTGAAAAATTTTGGACTGAAATTCTAAACGAAAAATTAAATATTAAACGAAAAGAGCCATTGAAATTCGCTTTAGACAAAAATAGGTTTCGTAACGTTGAACAAGGAATTGAAGCAAGAAAATATTGGAACGAACTAAAAAAAATCAAGTCTATTAACGATAAGTTTTCGAAAACTGAAATTGAGAAAATCGAAAAAATAATTGCCGAAGACGAAAATAAACGAATAGGAATATTAAAAAAGTGTTTAGCGAAAAAAGTAATTCCAAAAAGTCATTATTTGAAGTTTGGAGAATGTATGGCTTATTTTACAAACTGTAGACTTTTTAATAAATATATGACTGAAAAAGAAGTTGATGAATTACACGAAATTTGGAGAAATTTCAAATCATAAACTGAATAAAAAACGGCTTACAACACCGTATAAAAAAAATTGCTAAATTAGTGCTTAACTAAAGGTAGTTGCATTTTTATCAACTTCTGAATTTCCTTCGGAAATTCCTCGCTGACAAAACCGCAACTTTCCTTATACAACAACGTTACCCAACATTCCTAAAATGAGAAAACAATTAACTTTTTAAACAAACAAATAAAAATTTGTGTAAAAAATTATAGTAAATTTGATGTTAGTTAGAATTTGAAAAAATATAAATGAGCAAAAAAAAGGAAAGTTTTAAAGATAAAGTTTACAGAAATCTATTTTGGATATTATTAATAATTGGTATGCTTATTTTGTATGCTTCATCTTGGACTGTTTTTAACGAGTATATTCAAGATATATTAGAAAAAATAGGATTATCTGTTCTTTCTTCAGGTGTTTTCGCCTCAGTCCTTAAGTCATTGCAATTTACTGGGATTTTTAAAAAAGAAATAGAAAAGATTGTTTTAGGAACAAAGTTTATAGAAAACAGGAATGACCTTCCTAAATTATGGAAAAAAGTATCAAAAAGCGTTTACGATAAAAAATTTCCAGAAATAAGTGATGAATTAGATGAAATAATTTTAAACTCTTATTTGCCTATTAAGCATAAATATTATTATCAAGACTTTAGATATACTTTGAAAATTGATGAGTTAACAAAAGACAACATAATTAAATTTACTCAAACTTATAGTTTTGAAGTTGTTCTAGAAAAAGGAGAGAATGAAGCTAAACTTGAAAGCGTTTTTACAATAGATAAAATTCCTGGGTTAGAAAATCTAGTTAATGAACGTTTATATTATAAAATTGATGGAGAAAATGTTCTTGACAAAACTAAACCTGAAATCACAGAAGATGAGTTTGAAAAGAAAATGAAATTTTCTATTGTTGTACCGAATAAGAAAAAATTTCTTGTAGAAACAAAAGAAAGGCGTGAATATTGCATAAATGAAGACAACTATAAATTATTGAGAGTAAATTCTATAACTAAAGAAATGGATGTAAGTATTACATACCCTAAAAATATGATGGTATCTTTCTTCAATATTGGACTAGTGAATAAATTTGAAAGAAAACATATTGACCACGAAAGAACTATTAGCAGAATTCATAAAAAAGGTTTAATTTTGCCATATCAAGGATTTGGCATAACTTTTGGAATAAAATAAATTATTGTTAATAACTTTGTTGTTCTTAAATAAAGTACATATATTGCTTTAAATTAGAGCAAATAATAAAAACTATTATAATATGAAAACATTAATCAAATTCGGAGAAGAAGATTTAATTTAAGTTAAACCACATAAACAAAAAAAGCAACTCAATGAGTTGCTTTTTTTGTTTATAAAAATATTGAATAACTAAATCTGAATAAAAAAACGTTGGGTAACAATGTATATAATTTATTGCTAGGTTCTAGCCTGCTTACGAAAGTCCTCGCGGACTTTCTATTCGATTTTTATTTACTAACTTAGTAACTTGATCACGCAACAAACCATATACTAAACCGTTGGCAACAAGCTGTAAAATTCGTGAAATCAAGAAAATTAGAAGTTTAAATTGATAATTTTGTATCTTTGATAAAAAGCTAATAAAATGGATTTACAAACAAGAAAACTGGAACTTATTCAAGAGTTTTTAAAGATTCAAAGTGAAGATGTTATTTCACGACTTGAAAAAATCCTTAGAAAAGAAAACAAGAATATTGATAATGGTGATTTTAAACCAATGACAATTGAGGAATTTAATTCTCGAATTGACAAATCTATGGAAGATTCAAGAAATGGTCGATTAATAGAATCTAGCGAATTAAAAGCCAAGATGGATAAATGGAATTAAAATTATTTTGGACTGATTTTTCTCAAAAAGAATTAGAAAAAATTTATCAATACCATCGGGAAAAAGCAGGAATTCGAATAGCAAAAAAACTAGTTAACGGTATTTATAACGAAACTTTAAAATTACAAAGGCAACCGAAAATTGGACAAGCCGAAGAGCTTCTAAAAAATAGAAGTCAAGGTTTTAGATATCTTGTCTATAAAAACTATAAAGTCATTTATTGGATTAACAAGGACGAGAACAGAATTGAAATAAATGATGTTTTTGATACTCGCCAAAACCCAATAAAAATAGAACGAAAAAAATAAAAGCCAGTTGCCAACACCGTGTATAATTAATTGCTAGGTTCTTCCCTACTTGCGAATATTCCTGCGGAATATTCACAGGTTCGTAAAAGTTTGCTAACTTAGTTGCTTAACCACGCAACTAACCATACACAAACACGTTGTGTGTAAGTTAAAAAATCAGAACGCTGAATGACAGAAACTGTTGAATTGAGAAATAAACCTGAATTAAAATTTATCTTGAATACGGATGAATTTAATGTCATTGATGCTTCCGAACCGAAAAATAACGGAACTTACTCATACACTGAAATAAAAAGTGCGGAATTGAACTCTGAACGGACTGATTGGCTGATTTCAGTTTTGAGCGTAATAGTCGACTTTTTAACTGGAAGTGGAAACGGAGGGAAATTTAATTGTACTTTCCTGAAATACGTTGACTAAAAATTAAACCTTTAATTATAGTCACTTATGAAAACACAAAATGAACACTGGCGAAAAAAAAGCTACCAAAAAGCCACTTTAGAAACCAAACTTTTAGTCGTTGACCAAATCTTAAATTGTCAGCTACCCAACAACCAAGCTTCTAAAAAATACGACGTTCCCAGAACAACTATTTCCTATTGGTTAAGAAAATACAGGTATGAGTAAAAACGATGAACTGCGAAGCACATCACGAATACCTTTGAAATAGAAAATAATGAGTAAATTAAAAGATTAAAGGAAAAGATTGAAGAACTTGAGTTTCAAAAAGACTTTCAACAGGACATTATCGCGGATATGGAACTTATTACTGGCGTCGATATGTCAAAAAAGTCATTGTCCACTTGAGCGAAGCATATGCATGAGTACCTATTTATTTAATATAATCAAAACGAATAAAACATTAGCAAAAGAGATAGAGCTAAAGAAAAAACAGCGTATAAAAGAAAATGGCTCTATGGATGTTTTACTCACAATATTTCTATTATTTATATAAGTGTTCGTGCATCTGCTTCACTCAAGTGGGATATCTAAACAAGCCTTTTACAAAAGACTCAAAACCCAATAAAAACAAGAAGTAGACCATCAAAAACTAACCAAAATAGTTAAGGACTACCGAAAAAAAGTAAGCTCTAAAACTGGTCGGATTAAGCTACATGCAGAACTTAAAGCAGATTTTAATAAGGCTAATATTAAGATGGGCAGAGACAAGTTCTATCGCTTCCTCAGACTTAATAATCATTTGATTCCTAAAACTAAAAATTACATCACAACGACAAACTCAAACCATATGTACAAAAAATATAAGAACCTGGTAAAAGACCACGTCCCTACTAGTCCTGAACAACTTTGGGTTAGCGATATAACTTACATTAAAACACAATACGGTCATAATTATTTAGCTATTGTTACAGATGCTTATTCTAAAAAGATTATGGGCTACAAACTAAATAACCATATGAGAACATCACTTTGCACCGATGCACTCGCTATGGCCATTAAAAACAGAAAATACCCCAATCAAAAGCTTATTCATCATTCGGACAGAGGTTTTCAATACTGCAATCCTAAGTATACAACTGTTGCTGAAGACAACAATATCATAATGAGTATGACTAAACAATACGACCCTTATGAAAATGCTGTAGCAGAACGAATTAATAGAACGTTGAAATATGAATATGGATTAAAACAAACGATTAAAAATACAGAAATAGCTCAAAAAATGACGGAGCAAGCAGTCTATATTTATAACAATTTAAGAACCCATTTTAGCTTGGAATTAACAAAACCAGCAGAAGTACATTTAAATACTAATATCAAATACAAGTCGTATCGAAAAAATAAAGTAAATTTACCTGAACTAACGATTTAAGAACGGGAAATTTTAACTAAAAAAGAGTCAACCTATTTCAGTATAATACACTTAGCAAAAACCTAATATTATTAGTCCTAGATATTAATGAAAACATTAAAAGAACAAACTGACGCTAAAATCGCACAAGGCCGAAAAGCAAAACCCGAATTTATGCAAGGGGTCGATGACATAATCCTTAAAGCCAAAGCTTTTAAACCAGGGGAAAAGGCCATTAAAATTGGAGAAAACGCTCCAGATTTTAATCTTCCGGATGCAAACGGAGATATAATTTCATTATCAACTCTTTTACATAAAGGTCCAGTAGTTGTTACTTTTTACCGTGGTAGTTGGTGCCCATATTGCAACTTACAATTAAGAGCTTTACAAGCTAAATTAGATGAGATTAAAGCTTTGGGAGCCAACTTAATTGCTATTAGTCCAGAAGTTCCAGATGGCTCAATGACGGAAAATGAAATTAGTAAAATGGATTTTATCGTTTTATCAGATCAAGATGCAAAAGTGGCATCAGCATATGGTGTGGCTTGGGAAGTCCCGGATTTTTTAATGGAACATATGCGAGTAGATCGTAAACTCGATTTAGAAAACATAAACAATGGTAATAAAAATATATTGCCAATTCCTGCCACATTTATATTAAGTAAAGATGGTGTTGTAATATGGAATTATGTCAATGTCGATTACAGAACTCGCTCTGAACCAGATGATATTATTGAAGCTTTAAAATCACTTTCTTAATATTTTTGCATTTTTTATAAAATTAAGCCTTATTCAATTCAGTAAGGCTTTAATTTTTATTACTAGCTTAAATAAAATTGAACAATTAAGAATAAAAGCGTGTCGCAAAACGTAATTAAACGAATCTATCAGTTAGACTTATTTAGATTTATAGCTGCCCTTGTGGTAATGCTTTATCATTATTTATTTAGAGGTTTTACGGCAGACCATTTATCTGACTTAAGTTTTAGTGCACTCACTGACTATTTTAAATATGGATTTTTAGGCATCAATATCTTTTTCATAATAAGTGGGTTTGTTATTTCACTTTCAATTAAAGATAGATCTATTGTAAAATTTGTGATTTCAAGAATTTCAAGGTTATATCCTATGTATTGGACTAGCGTGCTAATTACTTTTATAGTAATTCTATTATTTGGAGCACCAAGATTTACAGCAGAAATAAGTCAATTTCTTTACAACCTTACCATGTTTCAAAATTACATTGGTATCGAAAGTATTGATGGTGTATACTGGACTTTATTTATAGAAATGAAGTTCTATATTTTTATAATTGGCACATATTTAGTCTTAAATAAATTAAAGGAAATAAAACTCGATTATTTAATTTATACCTGGCTAACAATGTCCGTTTTATATCTTTTTTTCTATGATTATTATATTTTTAGACTAGCGAAATCTGTGTTTATTTTAGACTGGAGCTCTTATTTTATAGCCGGTATTATATTCTATCAAATTTATAAGAGTCACTTAAACCTAAAGTATGGCTTACTCCTATTAATCTCAGTAATAGTATCCGTAAATCATACTATAATAGAAACCGCAAGAAAAGCAAGACATTTTAATCTTGAATTTTCACCAGAAATATCCAGTGGAATCATCATCGTATTTTATTTGCTTATGATACTCGTCGCTTGCAATAAATTGAAGCGTTTAAATTCTTCAAAATTTGTTACAATAGGTATGCTGACTTACCCACTGTATTTAATTCATCAGAAAATTGGCTATATTATATTCAATCACTTTGGTAATGATTCAAATAAGTATTTCGTGGTTATTTCTACGATAATCTTTATGCTCAGTTTCTCCTATTATCTTACAAAATACTACGAACCTAAAGTTTCTGGTTATCTAAAATTGAAATTAAACCAACTCGCCATAAAATATTTAAAATTATAGAAAGTTACTAGTTGTTACCCTAAAATTTTAACCAACAACTCTTTAAGTAAATCTCCCTGAGGTACCGATTTAGCGCCTACACCTTTACTTTGTACATCAGTTTCGCGCAATAAGCCAATAATATAACTTACTTTTTTCATAGGATACTGTCTTGCAGCAGCAATATATTCGTTTACAAAATAGGGATTTACTCTTAATGCAGAAGCGACACTTCTGGGGTTTTTATCAGACATGCCATGAAGATGTAATAAATCTGAAAAGAATTTAAAAAGTAAGGCCACGGATACCACGATTGGATTATCCTTAGGATTTTCTGCAAAGTATTTTGCAATTTGATGCGCTTTTAAAACATTTCGTTCACCTACAGCTTTTCTTAATTCAAAATTATTGAAATCTTTACTGATCCCTATATTTTCTTCTATATGTTCTGGTGTTATTTGTGTCCCTTCAGGTAATACAATTTTCAGCTTATTTAGTTCATTATCAATCTTACCGAGATCTGTACCGAGAAACTCAACTAACATCTGGGCGGCTTTTGGTGAAATATTATAATTTTGTCCTGCTAAAACACGTCTAATCCAGTCAGCAACTTGGTTTTCGTACATTTTTTTGCTTTCAAAAACAATACCACCATTTTTATTAATAGCTTTATATAACGCCTTTCTTTTATCAATCTTTTTGTACTTATAATTTAGCACTAATACTGTAGACGGTTGCGGATTTGCAGCATATTTAGCCAACTGCTCTATTGTTCTGCTCAAATCTTGAGCTTCCTTTACAATAACCACTTGGCGTTCTGCCATCATTGGGTATCGTTTGGCATTGCTCACAATATCATCTATTGTAATATCACGACCATAAAGTACCATTTGGTTAAAGCCTTTTTCGCTATCATCCAAAACATGCTCTTCAATATAATCTGAAATCTTATCTATATAATAAGCTTCCTCACCCATTAAAAAATAAATGGGCTTTATATCTCCTTTCTGTATTGCGCCTACTAGTTGTTTTACGTCGTCCAAAATATGCGTTTAATGTCAATTACTTTTTGATATCGGAAAAAATTCCAAATTTCAAAAAGCTCCTATTAAATAATTTGAATTTTGATAATCGAAAATTGTGTTTTGTGGTATTCTCCTTTAACTTTGAAAAAAATTAACGATTCTCAGTGTTTCAAGAACTCAACTTTCCTAAGTTTGAATACCGATTCAAAAGTACAGAAAATAAAGTTTCTATTTTTGATGTTATTCGGAAAAAATTCATCATTCTTCAACCTGAAGAATGGGTGAGACAACACTGTGTACACTATCTGATATCGGTAAAAAATTACCCAAAATCATTAATAAATGTTGAAAAAGAACTGATTATAAATGGCTTAAAAAAACGCTACGATATTGTTGTTTTTAATCCTGATGGTAGTATTCACTTAATCGTGGAGTGTAAATCTGATACTATAGCAATAGACCAAACAACTTTCGATCAAATTGCACGTTATAATATGGCATTAAATGCTTCGTATTTAATGGTTACTAATGGTTTAAATCATTATTATTGTGAAATTGATATGAAGGCCGAACGGTTATCGTTCTTAAAAGACATTCCTAATTATAACCAAGAGTAAATGCTGCAAACCAAAGACTTAGCGATTGTTATTTTAAACTGGAATGGAAAAGCTTTACTTAAAAAGTTTTTACCTTCTGTCATTAAATTTTCGGATGATGCGGTAATTTATGTCGCTGATAACGCCTCAACGGATAATTCTGTGGAGTATATTTCGCAACATTATCCTACAGTAAAACTTATTTGCAACACCGAAAATGGAGGATACGCCAAAGGCTATAATGACGCTCTAAAACACGTTAAAGAGCCGCTACTCTGTTTACTCAATAGCGATATTGAAGTTACTAAAAATTGGCTTCAACCAATTGTTTTTACTTTTAACCATGAAGCTAATACAGCAATTATACAACCTAAAATTTTAGATTATAACAATAAATCGTATTTTGAATATGCTGGTGCTGCCGGAGGATTTATAGACAAGTATGGTTACCCCTATTGCAGAGGGCGTATTTTCGATACTATTGAGAAAGACCATGGGCAATACAACAATTCTACAACTATATTTTGGGCTTCAGGCGCTTGTTTTTTTATAAGAAATGAGGTTTTTAAAAGTCTTAATGGCTTTGATGAAACTTATTTTGCACATATGGAAGAAATTGATTTGTGCTGGAATGCCTTCAATTCTAATTATACCACTAAATATGTGAGCGACTCTACCGTATTTCATGTTGGTGGAGCCACATTAAGTAATACCAATGCTAAAAAAACATACCTCAATTTTAGAAATAGCCTATATACACTAGTAAAACATACCGATAAGCATGTACTATTTAGGGTTCTATTTAAAATGGTCTTAGATGGCATTGCTGGTTTACGTTATCTATTTCAGTTAAAACCTACATTTTTCTTTGCCATATTAAAAGCACATTTCTCATTTTATAGCAATTTACCACGACTAATAAAACAACGAAAACAAAGACCTAAACGCTCTGGTTATTACAAAACTGAGTCTATTGTTTGGTCTTATTTTGTAAAAAAGCGAAAGGTCTTTTAATTATTTATAAAAGTGTTAAAATTTCTGTTAATCCATGTCTACCTCACTTTTGTTTTGCATAATTTTGTTATGTTAAACTTAACAATATAAACTAGAGTTCAATTATGAAAAAATTAATGTTATTAAGTGTTTGCTCAATGGTATTTTTAGCATCTTGCGTGTCTAAAAAAGACTATTTAGCACTTGAAGCACAACACAAAGAAACCCAAGATTTGTTAAATACGGCTACGGTTAAATTAAATAGTTGTTTATCTGATGTTGCTGCTGCTAATGCGCGAGTGGAAACAATGAAAGATCAACTTGCAGATTTACGTAAGGCAAACCAAGATTTAATTGATACTAAAGGAGATTTAACTATTTTAACTAAGAAAGGTTCTGAGAATCTTGAGAAGTCTTTAGAAAGCTTAAAAGAACGTGATTTAAAAATCACAAGATTACAAGATGCTTTAACAAAAAAGGATAGTGTTACCTTAGCTGTTGTAACAAGCCTTAAAAAAGCTGTTGGCATCAATGATCCAGACATTGAAATTAATGTAGAAAAAGGTGTAGTATTTATTTCTATTGCTGATAAATTATTATTTAAGAGTGGAAGTTATACTGTAACATCTAGAGCTAAAGATGTTTTAGCTAAGGTTGCTAAGGTAATTAATAGTAAACCAGATTTTGAAGCTATGGTGGAGTCGCACACAGATAATGTACCATACAATAAACCACCGTTAGTGGACAACTGGGATTTAAGTGTAAAACGTGCGACATCTGTAGTTAGAGTTTTAGAGAGCTTAGAAGTTAACCCACAACAGTTAATTGCTGCAGGACGTAGCCATTATGTACCTTTAGTAGAAAATGATACGGCAGAAAATAAGGCAAAAAACAGACGAACACGTATCGTTGTAATGCCTAAAATAGACCAATTCTATGAAATGGTTGAAAATGAAATGAAAAATTTATCTGAGGGTACTGAATAATAATTCTAGAAGATTTTGATATAAAAACAAAAACCCAATGCGTTGCATTGGGTTTTTGTTTTTATCTGGTTATGATATTTAGGTTAGTTTAGATTATCATAAGATTTTACTAGTCTAATAAACTCTGCTCTATACCCTTCATTATCCTCTCCCCTTCCTCGTTCTGCTAATTCAATTACTTTTGATAATGTCGCATTATTATAATATTTAGATTGCCTCAACTGCATACCAAATAATGCCACAGCAGAAGCAAAATTCATATCATCAGATGCTGTAGTTAGCATTGTATTTTGAATGTGTATCATTTCAATACTTTTATCTTCATTCGGTCTTTTATATCTAAATTTTACGGTGAATAATTCATTCTCATAGTTAGAAGTAACATCAGACTTTGTATATTTTAAATCAGGTACTGTTTTCAGATAATCACTTCTTATTCCGGTCGGAATAATCTCATACAACGCTGTAACTGTATGGCCACTTCCTAATTCACCTGCATCCTTTGTATCATCTACAAAATCCTCATCTGCTAATAATCTGTTTTCGTAGCCTATTAATCGGTAAGCTTGTACTTTTTTAGGATTAAACTCTACTTGAATTTTCACATCTTTAGCAATTGTAAATAACGTACCTCCAAATTCCTTTCCGAATACTTTTTGTGCCTCCTGCATATTATCGATATATGCATGGTTTCCATTTCCTTTATCAGCCAAGGTTTCTAATTTTGAATCTTTATAGTTTCCATATCCAAAACCTAAAACAGATAAAAACACACCTGACTTTCGCTTTTCTTCAATTAAGATTTGCATGTCGTCGTCACTTGTAGCTCCTACATTAAAATCACCGTCGGTTGCTAGAATAACGCGATTATTTCCGGTTTTCTTGAAATTTTTTTCCGCTAATTTATATGCTAATTCAATACCTTCACCACCAGCTGTAGACCCTCCAGCATTTAAATTATCTAATGCTGAAATTATGACTTCCTTTTTATGCCCTGATGTTGGTTCTAACACAACTCCTGCTGCACCAGAATATACTACAATAGAGACTTTATCTTTTTCACGGAGTTGATTTACTAACAGTTTAAATGCACTCTTTAACAACGGTAATTTATTTTGTGAACTCATTGAGCCAGAAACATCAATTAGAAATGTTAAGTTTGACGCTGGTAATTTATCATTATCGTACGTTTTGCCTTGCAATCCTATTCTAACCAATTGCGTCTTTTTGTGCCAAGGTGTTGCAACTACTTCTGTGTTAATAGAAAATGGATGTTCATCTTTAGGTTGTGGATAATTATAATTAAAGTAATTAACCATTTCTTCAAGCTTTACAGCATTTGGTGGAATCGTTTCTCCGTTATTAATCATGCGTCTTATATTACTATAACCCGCTTTATCTACATCTATTGAAAACGTCGAAAGAGCAGCAAGGTTAGTGCGCTTAAATATGTTCTCTTCGATTTGAGTATAAGATTCATTCAAAAAATTATCAATATCATCAAAATTGACTTTGTTTTTATGACCTTTTGTTCTTAAAATAATAACACCTTTTGTACCATTATAACCATACACCGCATGTCCTTGGAGAGCATTCAAAATTTCGATATGCTTAATTTTATCTGCTTTAATTTTTCGAAACTCGCTTTCTGAAATTGGTTGCTCATTTAGAATATAAAGCGGTTCTTTTGAGCGTGCTGTCGCACTTCCTCTTATAACAATATTTGGTGATGTCCCACTTGAATTTTGAATTGTAACACCTGCTACTTTCCCAGAGAGTTTGGATGCCAGAGTAGGCTTTGGTTTAGAATAATGTTTGTAAGAATCTCTTCGTGAAGTACCATAACCCATAACAATGACTTCCTCTAAGTTATTACTATCGTACTTAAGTGCAATATTATAAACTAAAGCAGTACCTATAGTAACATTTTGAGTTTGCATACCGACATAGCTAACTACAATAATATCACCAACATTTGCTTTTAATTTGAAATTACCATCAAAATCTGTTTGAGAACCGTTAGTGGTCCCTTTAATGATAATACTTGCACCTGGTAAAGGTAAGCCATCTGCTGCTGAAGTTACAGTGCCTGAAATTGTTTTTTCTTGTGCCGTTACGTATCCTATAGACAACGAAACACATAAAATAAGTATTAGGTTTTTCATAATAGTTGATTTATAAGTTTTTATAAACCTACAACCAACTATTATGAAATAAAACCAACAATGAGTAAACTCCTTATTTCAATGAGTTAAGCCTCTAAAACAGCTTTTATACTTTTCTTACGTTGTATTTTGCCATTAACAGTTTCAACAAAGTGATCTATTGTATAAATTGCTTTAGGCACTTCAAACTTAGTTAAACCTTTCTGTTGTTTTATTCGATTAGTAATACTCTCAATTGAATCTCTTGGGTTTTCAACAATTAAGATTAGTTTTTCGCCTAATTCGGCATCATCTTCGCCTGCTAAAATAAAACGCTCGTCTATAATTGGTTGAAGTTTTTCTTCTATTTGCTCAGGAAATAATTTAACACCTCCTGAATTGACAACATTATCAAAACGACCCAAAAGTTTAAAGCTTGTCTCCGATTTAAATTCCACTATATCATTAGTAACTAAAGTTTCATCAACTAAATTTGGCGCATGGATTACAAGACAATTTCTTTCATCTTTTTCAAACTTTATATGTTCTAAAGCATTAAAATAAGTCTCTTTATCTCCTGATTTAGAGTCCAAAGATCTTACAGCAACATGTGTTACTGTTTCTGTCATGCCATAAGTTTCATAAAACTTAGGATTTGTATGTTTTATCTGTTCTAATAATGGCTTAGTCACCTTAGAACCACCTACAATAATAGTTTTCATGTTATAAATATGATTAATTGTATGCTTGACTTGCAATGGAATCATAGCGCAAAAATCATATGTCTTTTCATAATCAAAAACTGGATGAGCAGAAGGTTCTACAAAATCAATTTCTAAACCTAATACTAAAGCCCTAACAAACATCATTTTGCCGGCAATAAAATGGCTTGGCAAACAATGCAAAGCTTTATCACCTGGTTTTAAACCTAAAAAATTACCTGTAGCAATAGCAGAATTTACCATGGCTTGTTTCATTAATTTAATTTCTTTAGGGAAACCTGTAGAACCGGAAGTTGTAACGTATAAAAAGTCCTTATTATTTAACCAATCAATTAAAAAATTGCCAGTTACTTTTTCAAATGGTTCTCCTTCTTTTATAAGACTGTATGCTACTTCTTTTAATTCTTCGTGACTAAAATGAAGTCCATTAAACTTAAAACGGTTGTGTACTTTGTTGTATGCTGGTGTCATAATCTAATCAATTATTTTATAATTTTCTTTTGGTGGCTCTTCTACTTTCCCGAATAATTTATCCTTCCAGTTGGTCCATCCATATTTTTTTGAAAGTATGAATAACATCACAGGATAAACAATTAAAACGGGTAATATAATTTCTGAAATAGCTCCTAATTCTGGTTGAGATGTATCTTTAAAAAGTGCATCTGTTTGCAATGCTGTCCAATCTGCAGTTACTAAAAGTGATGCGATAAGATTATTACCTAAATGAAATCCTAAAGCCAACTCTAAACCTTCATCCATTAAGGTCATAATGCCCAATAGTAATCCGGTTCCTACATAAAAAATCATCATTTGCCAAAATCCTATGGCACCTACCTCTGGATTTGCACTATGAGCAATACCAAACAATACAGATGTAAATAATAGCGGAAACCATTTATTCTTTACTAAAATACCAATATGTTGCATAAAATAGCCTCTAAAAAGGTACTCTTCTAAACCAATCTGAAATGGAAATAACAGTACACTTATAATAAATAGAACCGCAAATTTACCTGGATTAAACTGAAATACAATTTCTGAAGAATCCATGTTATACATAATAAAAAACGACGCTACCGTATAAATGGTAATCATTAGAAACGAAAATAGTATGCGTTTAAAATCGACTTTAAGTCGTGTGGTGGTTAAAGACAATAACGATCTCTGATGCACGTATTTTACCATAACAAACAAAAGCCCAAGTAAAAACACAAACGGTAATAAATTTACAACAAGCATTACATTTGCTGGTAAATTCCAACTTTTCATGGCATCCATTGCGGCATCTAAGTCCTCTGGATCTGTCATTAAATAAAATACAAAATTACTAATAAAGATACCAGCAACTAAAACTGTTGTTAGGATAAACATCCATAATTCACGTTGTCCTTTATAGGCTTGTTGTATATAATTCATTCTATAAATTAAATTTCCAATGTTGTTTTAAATCGTAATGCAAAGTACCATTTTTTACCTTTAATGGCGAAAGAAAATTGTTGGTAAATAAACTACCAGTTCCTAAACCTTGTGGCATGGAATTCTTTAAAGTATAGGTCCATTGAGCTATAGCATTTAATCCAACATTACTTTCTAAAGCACTAGTAATCCACCAATTAACATTTAAACCTTCAGCAAAATCAATCCATTGTTGACTTCCAGAAAATCCACCAACCAAACTAGGTTTTAAAATAATGTACTGCGGTTTTATAGTTTGAAGTAATTTGTACTTCTTGTCTTCTGAGCATACACCAATTAATTCTTCGTCTAAAGCAATCGGTAAGGGTGTTACTTCACAGATTTGCGCCATGACGTCAAATTGCTTAGGTTTTATTGGCTGTTCTATAGAGTGCAATTGGTATTCTGACAGCCGTTTTAATTTTTCTAAAGCTTCTTCTGGCAAGAAGGCGCCATTTGCATCAACTCGAAGTTCAATATCTGAAACTGAAAACTCCTTGCGTATGGATTTTAAAATGTCTAATTCCGATTGAAAATCTATAGCACCAATTTTTAATTTAATACAATGAAATCCTGCTGAAATCTTGTCCTTAATTTGTTTTCTCATATAGTTTTCAGATCCCATCCAAACTAAACCGTTAATTGAAATATTATCTGCCCCTTGAGTAAATTTTGAAGGAAATAATTGAAATTGATCGGTACTTTCTAAGGATTTAAAGGCCGTTTCTAGTCCAAATTGAATACTTGGAAACTCTATTAGCTCTGCTAATAAAGTTTCTAATCCAAGAATAATATTTTGGCAAACCCATTTTAACTTCGCTTCATAATCGGGTCTATCATCTATAGATAAACCTCTTAAAATACCGCACTCTCCTACTCCTTTACTGGCATCGCTTTCTAATACAATAAACCAGGTTTCTTTTGTGGTCATTACACCTCGAGAGGTTCCACTAGGACGTTTAAAATCTAGAATATACTTATGGTAAGTTGCTTTTATCATAGAACTCAAAAATAGTTATTTATTTTCGTAAATTAGAGCACAAATCACAACTCATAATGCCCAATTTTCCTAATATTATTCTTTATGCAATTCCGTTTTTTATTTTGGCAATGTTGTTAGAGTTGTACGTTACTACCAAACAGCATATTAAAACATACCAAACTAAAGACGCATTCACTTCTATTGCCATGGGTCTAGGCAACGTAATTTTAGGTTTTGCTAGTAAAATTTTAGTGGTATTTGTATTTTTCTTAATCTACGATAATTTTAGAATATTTACTATTCCTGTAGTATGGTGGTCGTTTGTGTTGCTATTTTTTGCTGATGATTTTGCATATTACTGGTTTCACCGTGTATCGCATGAATGTCGTTTGTTTTGGGCTTCACACGTAGTGCATCATTCTTCAGAGTATTTTAATTTAAGTACTGCACTTAGACAAACTTGGTCTGGTGGTTTTTACACATTTATTTTTTGGTTATGGTTGCCATTGCTAGGCTTTCATCCGGCAATGATATTACTTCAAATGTCTGTGAGCTTATTGTATCAATTCTGGATTCATACTGAAGCCATTCAAAAAATGCCCAAATGGTTTGAAGCTGTTTTTAATACTCCTTCTCACCATCGCGTGCACCATGGAAGTAACCCTATTTACTTAGATCGCAATCATGCAGGAATTCTAATTATTTGGGATAAATTATTTAGAACATTTCAAGAAGAATTAGATTATGAGAAAGTCACTTATGGCTTGGTTAATAATATTAAGAGTTACAACCTGCTGAAAATAGCTTTTAAGGAATGGTGGCAACTTTTAATAGACGCCTCAGGCAAACGGATGTCTGTTAAACACCGTATTCTTTACCTCTTTAAATCTCCTGGTTGGAAACATGATGGCAGTGGAAAAGTTAGTAATGATTTAAGAAAAGAATGGTTAAAAAACAATACGAACCCTTAAAATATATGTTCAATTTATTGGGCTAAATGATACACTTGTAACGTCTGATCTACCATTAAATCTTCAGAAAAATTTCGACTTACATAATCATATGCATTTTCTCCATAATCCCTTAGTTTTTCAGGATGCATGGCTATGTTATCAATAATATTGGATAATTGTATAACATTTTCAGATTCAAACAAATACCCGTTTTCACCTTCTATTATTTGATCTTTTGCTCCCTCGATATCTGATCGTATAACCGGCTTTTTCATCATCATTGCTTCTAATGGCACCAATGGAAAACCTTCAACTCTAGATGGCAGTATAAGTACATCTATCATATTATAGATTTCTAAGGGATCTCTAAATGGTATTAACGTTATTTGCTGTTGCACTTTATATTTGCTAATTAAACCTTTTAGCCAATCTACATTGCCATCCCCAAGAATGATAAGGTGTAGGTTTCGTTGTTTGCATTGGGAAAAAGCTTCTATTAAAACATCAACACCTTTACGCGTACTGATGGTACCCACAAAACCAAAAATCACGACATCTGTAGGTATGCCATTCGTTTGTTTTAAGTTAAGAACACTAGTCGCATCCAATACCATGTTATGGTCTTTAACACCATTAAATATCAGCTTTATTTCATCTTTTTTATATTCATAAGTTGTCCTTAAACTCGTTTCTAATTCTCTGCTTATAGCTATAGCATAATTTCCTTTTCTATTAAAAATATGTTTAGGAATATTCATATTATGATGGGTTACAATAAACTTCTTTCCTGTTAAATACCTATATATTGCAGCTACATACGTCGTTACAGGATAATGTGCATGAATCACGTTGGGTTTTAATCGATACAATTGAAATAATGCGATGGGTATAGAATAGATGTATGCGATTAATTGCTGCAATCTAGTAAAAAAGCTAATCTTGCTGTATAAAGGAAAAGGAAGTTTTACAAATTGCACTCCATGAGCTTTAGCATTTTCATAAAGTAGATTTGCATTAGGCTCTCCGCCAGTACCTCTCGATAAAATATAAATCTGATGTCCTCTTTTGCAAAGGTTTTCTGCTACAGCATACATATGTGTCGTAGAACCTTCAGCTGGTAAATATCTTGCCAAGAAAACAATTTTCATATTACCTAAATCATATTCTAACTCACTTAATACGTATTAATGTGAAGTTATATTTATTAAACCATTCTAAACCAAATGTTCAGCTGCACATAAATAACACATAATAAACTAATAAACAAAGATTTAAGACCAAATGTCAATATATAATCCCAATTGACAAAAATATGGAACCTTTAAAAGAAAATTCATAAAGTGAGATATGAAATATTTCGTATTTGACATCTATATATTTATCTAAAGGCGTGATTTTAAAGTATACCTATCAAATTAAAGACTATTTTTCTACCTCTTTAAATTTCCAAAATTTATTATCGGGTAATGGTGCTTCAAATGTTATTAGCTCTTCAGAATTAACATCTTTATAGCTTAGCTTCCAAGCATGAAGACAAACCGATAAAGGGTAATAGCTTTGATCCGATCCATATTTTTCATCTCCAATGATGGGAAGTCCTATGTGAGCTAATTGAGCTCTTATTTGATGAAAACGCCCCGTTTTAGGTCGTATTTCTAGGAGGTAACCAAAATCGTTTTGATCCATGACTTTGTAAGACAATCTACAATTTAAACTCTGTTTCGTTTTAGATTTAACAATATCAGCTTTTTTCTCTAAAGTATTCTTCACAAGAAAATTAACCAAATTACCACTACTTTTTGAAGGTTTATTTTTAACAATGGCGAGATATGTTTTATGAACCTTACGGGAACTAAAAAGCGTATTAAAAGAGGATAGTATACTTTTTTTCTTCGCAAAAATTAAAACTCCACTCGTTACTCTATCTAACCTATGAATTACTCCAACATAAGGTTTTCGCTTAGTTTTCAAAATATGTTGAAATACTTGATCCTCTATAGTAAGGTTTTCGTAGAGACTTTTTTCAGTAATGAGTCCGGCAGTTTTATTAACAACAATAAAATCATTGTTATCATTGATAATCTCAAGTTTTGACATTAGAAATGGGCTTAATTAGCGTCTTTTAGGTCTCGACTTCCGCTTCTTTTTCCGACGTGGTTTTTTTGAAAAATTTGAATCTGTAGCAGGTACCGCATCATCAAATGTATTTTTTACAGCCTTTAGGTTCACACTTTTCCAAGCCTTTTCCTTAGTTTCGGGTAACAAAACATTTAGCAAATCTTGGCGACCAACTTTATTCAGTGTTTTTCTAATCCAATCTTTGTTTTCCTTTTTATACCAGAAGAAAAAGCGATGTTGTTCCTCCTTTTCTCTTTTGGACTTAGGAGTCTTTGTAGGCTTTAAGGTATAGGGATGATAGCCACTATAATAAATGACCGTGGCAACCGTCATAGGTGTTGGTGTAAAGCCTTGTACTTGCTCTAATTGAAAACCCATATCCTTAGTTTCTGCAGCTAAATTGGCCATATCTTCCACTTCGCAGGCTGGATGATTTGAAATAAAATATGGAATTAACTGTAGTTTAAGATCTTTCTTAATATTAATTCTATCAAACCGCTCTTTAAATTTATGAAAGTACTTAAATGATGGTTTTCGCATTAATTTTAAAACAGGATCAGAAGTGTGTTCTGGTGCTACTTTTAAACGACCAGAAATATGTTTTGTCATAACTTCTTCCGTGTAATCATCTAATTCTTTTGGATCCGCATTTTTATTAAATTCGGGTACCAACATATCATGTCTAATACCACTTCCAATAAATGATTTCTTTACCTTAGGGTGTTTATCTACAGCCTGATATAATTGTGTTAAGGGCTTATGTGATGTATCTAAATTACTACAGATTACAGGCGAAATACAAGACGGAGCAACACATTTGTCACAAATAGATTGTACTTTTCCTTTCATCTTATACATGTTGGCAGAAGGGCCACCAATATCTGATAAATAGCCTTTAAAATCTGGCATGTTAGCCACTTTATCTACTTCTTTTAAAACCGATTCTTGACTACGACTAGCAATAAATTTTCCTTGATGAGCTGAAATGGTACAAAAACTACAACCGCCAAAACATCCACGATGAATATTGATAGAAAATTTAATCATTTCAAACGCAGGAATTGGACCACGCTTATTATACTTTGGATGCGGTAATCTTGTGTAAGGCAAATCGAATGACGCATCAATTTCTGCTTCTAACATTGTTGGAAACGGAGGGTTGATTACCAGTTTCTTTTTATTTACTCCTTGTATAATTCGTTTTGCTCTAAGTTTATTAGATTCTTGCTCAATCACTTTAAAGTTAGAAGCAAACTTCTTTTTATCCTTTAGACAAACCTCATGCGATTGAATTTCTACATCTTCCCAATTTTTATTTTTTGGTAAAGCTTCCTCTCGTTCTAATAAAACGGCAGTTTGTTTTATGGTTTTTAAACTTGAAAAAGGCACACCTTTTTGTAACAACTCTACAATTTCTCGCAAAGGCTGTTCTCCCATTCCATAAACCAACATATCGGCTTTAGAGGTTTCTAAAATTGTAGGCATCAATTTATCACTCCAATAATCATAGTGAGTTACACGACGTAAGGACGCTTCTATACCACCAATGAGAACAGGAACATTAGGAAATTTCTCTTTTAAAATATTAGAATATACAGATGTAGCATAATCAGGTCTAAACCCTATATCACCATTTGGAGTATAGGCATCTTTATCTCGACGTCTTTTACTAGCTGTATAATTACTTACCATAGGATCCATACAACCACCTGTTACAGCAAAAAATAATTTAGGAATTCCTAATTTGGTAAAATCTTGCAAATTATCGTTTACACTTGGCTGCGGTACAATGGCAACTTTGAGACCATAACTTTCTAGAATACGTCCAATTACTGCAGGTCCAAAGGATGGATGATCTACATAGGCATCTCCACTAAAAAGTATAACATCTAGCTCTTCCCAACCTCGAATTTTAATTTCTTTCTTCGTTGTAGGTAACCAATCTGTAAGTTTATTCGTTTTCATAGTGCTGCAAAGATACAGTTAAATTCCATTCAGAACTCAACAGGCAAAGAATACAGCTTTTGAAGTTCTTTTTCTGTAATTAAAAAATAAGTCAGCAAATTGACTTTTGAGCATCTTAATACTGTAAATTTAGACATTACAGTACCATACAAAAACCTTTATTAATACCTCTGAGTTACCATAAAATTTAGGTCATACTAAAATGATCTAGAATTGTTTCATGCTAAAACAATCAAATAAATACTAAATTAAGTACTGAAACTCTGAAAACAAAAGGTTAAAGCTCTATACGCTCTCCAATATCTAATAGCATTAAATCTTTTCCTTTATCGAAGAATTTTCGTTTGGCCTCTTCATGATTAATCTCTATATATCCAAAAGTGTCATAATGATAGCCAAGAATTTTATCACATTGTACAAAATCACTAGCAAGAATAGCATCATTAATACCCATAGTGAAATTATCTCCTATAGGTAAAATTGCTAAATCGAGATTAACTTGCATCGGAATTAGTTTCATATCCATGGTTAAAGCCGTATCACCAGCAATATAAACAGTTTTGTGTTCACCTTCGATAATAAATCCTCCTGGTTGCCCACCATATGATCCGTCTGGAAAAGAAGACGTGTGTATGGCATTAACATATTTAAGATTACCAAATTCAAAATCCCAAGAACCACCATGATTCATAGGGTGCGCTTCTAATTCTTTGTTTTGATAATACGTTGCAATTTCATAATTAGAAACAATAACAGCACCTGTGCGTTTCGCAATGGCTTCCACATCTAAAATATGATCTTGATGCGCATGTGTCACTAAAATATAATCTGCTTTTAAGGATGTAATATCGATATCTGAGGCTTTTTCATTTCCTGTTATAAAAGGATCGACTAATATATGAATATCATTAATTTGAATGCCTAAAGAGGCATGTCCGTAGAATGTAATTTTCATGCTAAACGAATTTAAAAACTAAAATGATTTTAAAGTTAATACAAAATATAGCCAACTCCTAAAAGTATAGCCATTAGAAATGTAGACAAAGCCAAAACTTTTAATTGACTATCAAAATCTTGAGCGGTTTTTGCTTTCTTTATTTTAAGAACATGAATACATAATGGTAAAAATGCAATTAAAAATAAGAAATTATACGGCTCTACATAATACAATAATGAAAATAAAATAGTGATTAACATTGCTCCTACAATAAGTGCATAATGGTAGCGTTTTGCTCCTGCTCTACCTAATTTTATTGCAAGTGTAATTTTACCTGCATTGGTATCCGAATCAATATCTCTCATATTGTTTAAGTTTAAAACACCTACGCTTAAGAAACCTATGGCTATGGCTGGTAATACAACCACATGATCTAAAGTGTGTAAGTACAGAAAATAACTTCCCATTGTGCTTAACAGACCAAAAAATACAAAGACAAAAACATCTCCGAGGGCACGGTAACCATAGGGAGAGTTTCCCATGGTATAATTTAAAGCGGCATATACAGAGAGACCACCAAGAAATAGAAATAAAAATATATAAAGTAGGCTACTAGGATCAAACGCATTCCAAATTAGCGCCATAGTGAAGATAATAACGAGTATGATATTTAGTTTTATGCCATCCATCATTTCATCTGGAGAAATCGCTCCACTTTGTATGGCACGTTTAGGCCCTAAACGCTCATCATTATCTGTACCACGTACACCATCTCCATAATCGTTTGCTAAGTTAGATAGGATTTGCAAACTAATAGTCGTTAACATCGCAAAACTAAAAATCCATGGATTAAAGCGACCATTGTAATACGCAAAACAACTACCAAGAATAATTCCTGATACAGAAAGCGGTAACGTTCTTAAGCGCATGGCACTGAGCCATGGTTTAATTTTATTCATGTGATATAATTGGGATTAAGGAATCCATTTTTTTGGAAAATTAGGCTTCCTCTTTTCTAAAAAGGCATCTCTACCTTCTTTAGCTTCTTCTGTCATATAAGCTAATCTTGTGGCTTCGCCAGCAAATACTTGTTGTCCAACCATACCATCATCGGTAAGGTTCATAGCAAATTTTAGCATTTTTATAGATGTAGGTGATTTTGCTAAGATTTCTTGAGCCCATTCGTAAGCTGTCGTTTCTAAATCTTCGTGGGGAATAACAGCATTTACCATTCCCATTTCATAAGCTTCTTGAGCGGAGTAATTTCTACCTAAGAAGAATATTTCTCTTGCCTTTTTCTGGCCCACCATTTTTGCCAAATACGCAGAACCATAACCACCATCAAAACTGGTGACATCTGCATCCGTTTGTTTAAAAATAGCATGTTCTTTACTCGCTAATGTAAGATCACAAACCACATGTAAACTATGTCCACCACCAACTGCCCAACCTGGTACTACAGCAATTACTGCTTTAGGCATAAAACGAATTAAACGCTGAACTTCTAATATATTTAAACGATGGTAACCATCTTCACCTACATAGCCTTGATGGCCACGTGCTTTTTGATCTCCACCAGAACAGAAACTCCATATTCCATCTTTATTAGATGGGCCTTCGGCACTTAATAACACGACGCCAATATTTACATCTTCATTTGCATCATAAAAAGCATCATATAGCTCTGAAGTGGTTTTAGGTCTAAACGCATTGCGTATATCTGGTCGATTAAAAGCTATTCTTGCTACACCATTGCATTTATGATATGTTATATCTTCATAAGACTTTGCAACTTTCCAATCTATATGGTTCATATTTATCACTGTTTTGAGCGTAAAAGTAAGAAATTAATAATAATATCTAAACCCTTAAATTTTACTTTATTTTAATTAATGAGGATAGTATCTTTGCGCGCCCATACACTTAACAGACAATGAATTACAGATCGAAATATAATAAAAGTCCAAAATTGTATAATTTAAAAATTGGAAAAGTATTTCTATATGAGGATTATATTATTACCGAGTTTGACGAAGGAGTGGACGTCAATTTTAAAAACTTCAATGAAATTTCTAAAATCATTGAAGAAAATTTTGAAAACAGAGCGTTTGGTTTTATTGCAAATAGAGTAAATTCCTATTCTATAAACCTTAAAGACGCCAAGTTATTTAATGAGAAATTTAACAACGCAATAGCTTATGCTATAGTCGCTTACTCAGATCTAACTAAACGTATTATTGAAATAGAAAACCACTTCTTTAAGTTCAATAAGCAAGTATTTACTACTACTGACGACGCCATAGCATGGGTTGAAGAAGCCTTAGCACACCAATATGCCGATGGTTACAACAAATAAATACCGTCTTCTTTAATTTCAATTTGGCGTTCTTTATAGAGTGAACCAATGGCTTTTTTAAAGCTCTTTTTACTCATTTGAAGCAAATCTTTAATGGTTTCAGGATTTGATTTATCGTGCACTGGTAAAAACCCTCCGTTATCATGTAATTCATTTAAGATATAATCCGCATTTGGCTCTATATTTCGATAACCAATTTGATTCAATGAAATATCTAACTTATTATCGGGTCTTACCTTTTTTACCAAACCTTTAAGACGATCACCTACACTGATATCTTTATAAATATCATCGTTAAATATTAAGCCTAAATGCATATTGTTTACAATAACATTCATACCTAATTCAGAAGGATGCGAAACAATAAGATCTACCTCGTCAAATTGAGATACCGTTAATTCTTTATTATCTAAAAAACTATTGGTTTTACTTGAAGCTACTAAACGTTCGCTCTCATCGTCTAGATAACAATGAACCAAGTACCAACCTCCTGCTTTCATTTTAAACGCTTGTTCTCTAAACGGACAGAACAATTCCTTTACCAAACCCCAATCTAAGAAAGCACCATAATCTGTTACCTGATTACATCGCAATAAGGCGAAATCCCCCTTTTTAATATAAGGATGATCTGTTGTGGCAACAGGACGCTCTTCATTATCTAAATAAACGAAGACTTCAATGTTATCACCAATTTCAAAAACTTTTGGGACGTACCTATTGGGTAAAAGGACTTCACCATCTTCACCATCACCTAAAAATAATCCAGGTTCTGTGTCTCTTAAAATTTCTAATGTATTGTATTCACCTAAGTTTATCATGCTACAAAGGTAAATATATTTTTATAAGATATAATAGGAAATTACATGGATAGTTAAATATATTCTCCATAAAAAAAGCGTTACAATTTTAAAATTGTAACGCTTTATATTATATCTATTTATGATTATGCGTAAACAGCTTCTTTTTTAAAGTGCTTAGTTAATAAATAATACACTACTACTCTATACTTTGTTCTGTTAGAACGACCGTATGTTTCCATAACATCGTCAATAGCTTTATCTAATTCTGCACCTTCTGATAAACCTAATTTCTTAATTAAAAAGTTATTCTTTACAGTTGCTAATTCTTTCTCATCAGAACCCGATACTGTTGATGAATCTGCATTGTATATTGATGGACCTAAACCTATAGTGACTTTAGTTAATAAATCCATATCTGGATTAACACCACATTTGTCTTTTAAATCTGCCGCATACTTTACGATTAAATCATCTCTTTTACTCATGTTTCTTTTTGTTTTAAGTTAAATAATAACCCTTTAAAGGTACTATTTTTTAGACACAATTAAAATCAAAAAGTCACATCTTAACTGTTTTTTCTCAATTACTTAATATAATTAAAGAAATCCAATAGCACAGTATCATTAACACGAGATGGTGTAAATATTTCTAATAATTTAGGACGTTGCGTATCCTGGTAGAAGGCTTCTAATTGTGCATCTAATTCCTTTTCGTCTTTAGCCAAGTTATAATCAAAACCATACATGTCACTTAATTGTTTTGCAGATAAATGATGTTTGGTTTCAAAAAAACGATCAAAATTCTCAGTGTTTTTAGCACCTGGTAAGATTCTAAAAATACCTCCACCTTCATTGTTTATTACTATTATTCTAAAGGTATTTGGTATATAGTTATTCCAAAGTGCATTGCTATCGTAAAAGAAGCTTAAATCGCCTGTAATAAATGTAGTGCGTTTTTCTATAACGGTTGAAGCTCCTATGGCTGTACTTGTACTACCATCGATTCCGCTCGTTCCTCTATTACAAAATACATCGATGTTTTTAGGCAACTGAAATAATTGTGTATACCGAATTGCAGAACTATTACCAACTTGCAACTGACTCTGTTTAGGCAACTGCTTTAAAATCGTATTAAAAACTTTAAAATCGGAAAAAGGAAGGGTTTGCAAATACGCTTCTTGTAATTTTCTACGTTTTTGGCGAACGGTTAACCAGTAATGTTTGTAAGTACTTTTTGTGTGATGTGTAACTAGAGGTAAAAACACACTAAAAAAAGTATTAGGATGTAGTTTTATCTGTTTTTCTAAACTAAAAAAGGTATCATTAGCTTGTGCTAAACCTATATGAAAATGAAATTGTGGTTTATAGGTTCTTAAAAATGCTTTGATTTTTTTTGATACAATTAAACCTCCAAACGTTAAAAGTAAGTCGGGTTGTAAGGCTTTAAAATCTTCGTCATCTAAAGGAGCAATTAACTTATCTATTCCAGAAAAAAAATCGGGATGGTGTAAATTAGACGTGGTTTCGGTAAGAACAATAATACTATCGTCATCAGCAATTTCTTGTATCCATTGTGCTTCAATTGAATTGGGCTGCAACACTCCAACCAAAATCATTTTTCGTTTCGCATTTTGCCAAACATCTAATAAACTTTTTATTTCAAAACGGTCTACTTTATCCTCTCTGCTTTGAATTTTAAAAGGTTTAGGATTAATACTAAGTTCCTCTATTGTTTCGTATAAAGGTTCATCAAACGGGCAATTTATATGTACAGGCCCTAAGTTTAATTTTGAAAGTGTAAGCGCATCATGAATTTCGGATTCATTATAGGTTTGTATATCTTTCTGAAGGCCTAAAAAACGTTCTAACTTATTTTCAATATTTTTAAGAATAGGTTTACCATTCTCTGAAAAAGAGGCTGTTTTTTCTGAAATATCGAGTTTTAAATTTGCATTATACAACACATGTTCTCCATAGACATTTTTCTGCTTAATTGTTTGTCCATCACCTATATCTATTAAGTGTTTTGGTCGATCAGCTGAAATAACCACTAAAGGAATATGACTGTAATAGGCCTCTGAAACCGCAGGATAATAATTAAGCAGTGCGCTTCCAGATGTACAGACTACAGCAACAGGTTCTTGTAGTTGCTGTGCTATTCCTAAAGCAAAAAATGCAGCACAACGTTCGTCTACAATGCTATAACACTTAAAAAACTCATCGTGTGTAAACCCAATGGTTAATGGTGCATTTCTACTACCTGGAGAAATAACAATATGTTTTAAATTATGCGTTTTGCATAGCGTTACTACCGTTTGTGATAATGGAATTTTTGAATATATCATAAGCGCAACTTCCAACTAAAAACAGGAAGTGTTTCATTTTTTTAAGTTAAAAATTTTAATCTAAAACCGATCCTATTGTTTTCGACTTATTAACGGTTTCCTCCCATTCATTTTCAGGAATCGAATCTTTAGTAATACCTCCGCCTACAAAAATGTTTGCAACATCATTTTTAAGCTGCATACATCTTAAATTGACATAAAAATTAGATTGTGTTTTTACTACAGCATAAGCATTGTTCTCTACATTCCGTCGGTTGTTATTTCGGCTGGTGGTTTGTTTTAGGTTTAATTCACCTAAAAACCCTGTATAATATTCGCGATTATAGTTTTCGTGTTTTAGAATAAACGCTTTGGATTCGCCCTTTGGAAAACCACAAACTGCAGGTGTAGGATGCAAAGCTTCAATAATAGATTTTAATTTGGCTTTATCATTAAGGACACTCGTAATTTTTGTTTTAAGATGCAACAAATTACCTGCTCTAACCGTATTGACTTCAGACACATTAATCTGCTTTGTATAAGGCTCTATTTGCTCTGTGATATAGTCGGTTACAATCTGCTGTTCTTTGTATTCCTTAGCTGTCCACTGAGGTTGAGAAACTCTTTTATAGGGTTGTGTACCTGCGAGGGAAATAGTTGTGAGTCGCTTCCCTTCTACTTTAAAAAGCAACTCTGGTGTGGCACCAATCCAAAGTCCTACTTTAGGATGAAACCAACAATATACCATTGCATTTTTATAACGACTTAAAAGCCGTTTAAATATAGTGATGGGATTATGGTTTTGAATTCTTTTTGTTTCACATCTGGATAAAACGACTTTTTCTAAAGTATCTGTTTCAATGTGTTCTATACCTTTTGAAACAAGATGAATATGATGCTGTTTCTGTTCTTCATTTTGAAGAATTTCAGTAGAACTAAACGTGTCTGTCTCTACAAGATCACTATTTATTTCTGCAAACCAGCACTTTTCTTGAGGAAAAAGAACGCTGCTGTCGCTGTCCTTAAGATTAAATGGTGCAAATACAAAACCACTTTCTTTAAAGGTGTCTGTTTTATATAAATCATTATCTTTTTGAAGCCAACACTTAATTACCGAATTAATCGGTCTACTATACACCACAAAAGGCAACTGTTTAGAATATTGCGATTCTAAATCTTCAAAAAACGAATCTTCATTCATTCTCTTCTTATTTTTTAGGAAGTGAAATTGTAGATAAACGACATATTGATATTAAGTTACCCGCCTCATCTGTAACTTTAATATCTAATAGTTGTGTTGTTCTTCCTTTATGTAAAAATGTAGCCTTTGCATAGATAAAACCTTCGCTAATACTTTTTAAATGGTTGGCTGTAATTTCTAATCCTCTAATAAAAAATTTTTCAGTATCTATAAATATATGCGATGCAAAACTACCTACACTTTCGGCCAATGCTGCTGTAGCTCCTCCGTGTAAAACACCATCTGGCTGATGAACTTTTGACGTTACAGGCATTCTTGCAGTTAAGAAATCGTCTCCAAAATCTACAATCTCAATACTTAAGGTTTCCATTAAGGTATTTTTACTAGCCGCATTTGCCTTTGCTAGCATATCTTCTTTAGTCATTTGCATAGAATACTGTATTTTTAAACTTGAAAAACAAAGATAAAGAAACCACAAAGAAAAAATGATTCCGCAAGAGAAAGAAATCACATATACCACTCGTAACTCATATTCTACTTTAAATACACTTACTGAACACACAAAAACAGTTTGGCTGGTTTTCCATGGTATGGGTTATTTAAGCCGATATTTTCTAAGATATTTTAAGACCTTAAATACGAGGGAAAATTATATCATAGCGCCACAGGCTCCGAGTAAATATTACATACAACCCAAAATGCATGTTGGCGCCAATTGGCTTACACGAGACAACACTATATCTGACACAGAAAACCTTATAAATTATATTGATGCTGTTTTGGAGAACGAAGCACTTCCTGAGAACATCAATTTCATCATTTTAGGCTATTCGCAAGGTGTTAGTATTGCTATGCGATATATAGCCAAACGACAATTGTTATGCCATCAGTTAGTTTTGCATTCTGGTGGCATACCAAAAGAATTAACCACAAATGATTTTACATATCTCTCTCAACAAACCCAAGTAAAGTTAATATACGGAACCGACGATGAATATTTGGATAACAATAGAATACAACATGAAATAGAACGCGCTAAAGAATTATTTCATCATCGTGTTTCTATCTTACCGTTTAAAGGTAAGCATGTTGTAAATATTGATCTTATTAAAGGACTTGTACCATAAAACTACAAAGGCTTTTACTCTCTTTGAAGATTTGCCATTATCGTTTGCAATTCACCTGCTTTTATTGGTTTTATAATATAATCTGAAATTTCACTTATATTTTTTGCTCTTTCAATATCTACAGGATCTACAGACGAAGACACCATATATATCGTTATTTTCTTATTCCATTTTGGTTTAAGTTTTACATATTCTTCCATAAATTGGAAGCCATCCATTATAGGCATGTTAATATCTAAAAAAATAACGTCGGGCAACTCATCATCATTATAGAGGTTGGCGATTAAGAAGTCTAAAGCCTCCTCTCCATCTGAGAATGCAATAATTTTTTTATTGAGTTTTAATGATTGTAAAATTTTTGTTATGGTATACTGATAGATATCATCATCATCAATAATACATATATTGTACTGATTGCTCATGTTTAAAACTGTATTGTAAATGTTGTCCCTTCATTAACTTTACTCGAAACTGCAATGGTTCCTCCCATAGCTTCTATTTGGGTCTTGGTCATATATAAACCAATACCTTTAGCATCTGGATGTCTGTGAAATACTTGGTTAAGACCAAATATTTTATGACCATGTCTATCTAAATTGATACCCAAGCCATTATCACTGATTTTAAGAACTACTTGACTGTTATTAATAGCTGATTCAATATAAATCTCTGGAATACGATCCTTTGATCTATATCTTAATGTATTACTGAGCAAGTTAAGAAAAATACTTTCTAAATAAATTTTATTGTAATTAATTATTGGAACTTTTGAAAAATCGGTCTTAATTATAGCATTGGTTTCAATAATTTCACCTGCTAAAATTTCGGTAGTGGACTTTAAAACATCGTCAAATTTAATATCTTCTCTTTCTTTCTCATGATCACTTCTAACTTTAATTGCTTCTACTAAAGTGTTTAATGTGGTTGTAAGATGATTGGTAACCATCTGAAATTTCTTAACTAAAATTGCTTTTTCTTCCTCATCAGAATCATTATAAAACCCTAAAAGTGCATTGAGATTACTTACTGGAGCACGTAAATTATGTGATGTAATCTGAGCAAAATCTGCCAATTGTGTATTTTGAATTATTAATTTCTGAGCTAATTTTTCTAAATCATTTTTTGCATTTATAATCTTTAATTTTGCTGATTTTTGAATTGTAATATCTCTAATGGCTGCAGAAATTAATATACCTTCTTCAGTTTTTAGAGGACTTAAACTTACTTGAATAGGAATTTCTTTACCTTCTTTGTTTTTTCCTGTAAACTCTTTTATATTTTCTACTCCTAGTGAGCTTAAATCTCCATTCTTAAAAATTGTATTTGACTGCAAGTCTGCATTTCCAGATAACTGATTAGGTATAAGAACCTCTACAGATTCCTCAAATAAATCATCTGCAGAATACCCAAACAAGCGTTCTGCCTGTTTGTTTATAAGTTGTATTTGTCCTTTTTCGTTAACAATAACCATGGCATCTGGAGCCGACTCTAAAAGTCCTCTAAATTTATTTTCAGCCATTCTTTGAGCTGTAACATCTTGGCATGTACCAAATATTTCAGTAATATTACCATGGTGATCTGTAATTACTTCTGCGCGTATTTGTACTATTTTTTCTGTACCATTAGCCAACTTAATTCTGTGAACGATATCCTCAAATATTTTATCTTTAAAAACCTTTTCACGGTGTTTAACAACTAATTCAAGGTCTTCTGGATGAATACAGTTAAAGTAGGTGTCATAATTTATTTCTGCATCTTCATTTAAGCCAAGAATACAAAACATGTATCTAGAATATTCAACTTTATTATTCACAAAATCTGACCGCCAATTGCCCATAAGACTCAACTCTTCAGCAAAACTTAATAATTGATTTTTTCTAATGATTTCAAGCTCTGCTTTTTTACGTTCAGAAATATCTGTTGACACTCCCAAAAATCCTATTTTCTCTCCTTCACTATTTTTAATGGCGGTTAATGTTAATTCTACAGGAAATGTAGAACCATCTTTTCTTCTGAAAGTCCACTCTCTGGTATCAAAGGCATTATTTTTAGCTATTTCTAAATAAGGATCAAAACCTTCTAAATCTTTATTGTATTTTTTTGCAATGTCTATTCTAAAATTTTCCAATTCTTCTTCGATGTGAAAAATTTCCGGTTCTTTAATGCCTACAACCTCTTCTTTTTTATAACCGAGTAAAATTTCAGCACCCGAATTAAAGTGATTTAGAATCCCGCTATTATCCGAAGACATTATCGCTATAGGTCCTGAATTGAATATAGCCTTTAGTTGTGTATGTGCTTCGTATAATTTTTTCTCAGCAGCTTTGGAAGCAGAAATATCTTGACAGGTACCTATCATTTCTACAATATCACCATTTTCGTCAGTAATCACCTCTCCTAAAAGCTCTATATATTTTTCCTTACCATCACCTGCAATAATGCGATGGGTAAATACATTGAGTCGTTTATCGTGTTCTATATTATTAAAGTACGCAGTAACGATATCTCTATCATCAGGATGTACAAAGTCAAAATACGTTTGAAAACTTAATTCTCGTATCGTTTCATCGAGTTGAAAAATTTTATATAAGCTATCAGACCAGCGAACACAATCTGCTACCGTATCCCATTGCCAATTGCCCATTAAGGTGATTTCTTCGGCAAAATTTAGTAATTGATTTTTTCGAATTAATTCGTTCTCTGTAATTTTTTTCTCTGTAATATCTGTTGAGACACCCAAATACCCAATATGGTTACCTTCTTCATCCTTAATGGACGTTAATGTTGACTGCACAGGTAAAAGGCTTCCATCTTTTCTTAGGTAATTCCATTCGCGCATATCAAAATCATTATATTTTGACATTTCTAGTTGTGCATCAAAGCCTTCTTCATCTTTGCCATAACGCTTTGCTATATCTGCCTTAAAAGCATCTAATTCAGGTGTTAAATGAAATAACCTTGGAGTTTCCTTTCCTATGACTTCGGAAGCCGAGTATCCTGTAAGAATTTCGGCACCTGGATTAAATTTATTTATGTTACGATCTAAGTCTGTTGTAATAATGCCTATTGCTTTAGTGTTAAATATAGCGTTCAATTCTGCATTTGCCTTTTTTAATGCTAGCTGTGAGAGTTTTCTATTATTAATATCTTGCATTAACCCATATAGTCTAACACTTTTCCCATTAACGCTTTCTATTTGGCAAATTGAGCGTACCCATATCACCTCTCCTTTGGTATTAACCATTTCTAACTCTAGATCATAGGGTGTGCCGTCATTTATAGCAGCATTCAGTGCTTTAATAAGTGTGTCCCTACTTTTTCCTTCTTTATAAAATTGAATCCCCTTTTCTGTACTTATTTTATAATCTTTTGATATACCATGTATGTCTCGCACCGCATCGCTTAAAAAGGATTTATTATTTACTAAATCAACTTCCCAGGCTCCAATTCTTGCCACCTCGTTAATTTTATATAATATATCTTTTATACGCTTATTTTTAGTTTCATTGTTTTTTAAATTCGTAATATCACCAGTACTTATTACGATACCACCAATAGCACCTTCAGTATTATACCAAGGAATGGTGTCCCAATATACCCACTGTACAGAACCATCTTTTCTAAAAAAAGGAGCTTCATCACAACGGTTTTTTTCACCTTTAAGACAACGTCTATTTATTTCTCGCCATTCTTCACTAATCTCCGGAAATACATCATAATGTAATTTACCAATAACCTCTTCTCCTTCCAGTTTAAATACTTTAATCCATTCTCTAGAAACCGAAATATAACGTAAATCCTTATCTAGCATTGCCACAGGTGTTGGAAGTTGCTCAATAAACATCTGATTAAAAAATTCACTAGATTCAATATTAGATTTTAACCTCTTGAGCTCAGAAATATTTTGAGACAATTTTTCTTCAGATGCCTCTAAAGATGTATTAGCTCTCTTTAAAGCCTTATTTCTTTCAAATAATTTTCGGGTGATAGGCATCACCATAAATAAAAATTGACCTAATACAATAAGTAAAGCAATACCAACAAATAAGTAAATATTTGTTTTTAATCTTTGTAAATGGTCTTCGGTAGCTTTTTGATATTCTAAGACTAGAATATCGGTATTAAGTAAATATGGCTCTTCTAAACTAGAGATTAGATTAACGTCGTTTTGCAAATTGCTTTTATCAGAATTTTCAACAATACGCATTCCTGCTGTATAGATGCCTTCTTGATATTTTTCATTAATTAACAATAAAGAATCAATGGTCTTATTTTTCCATTTATCTTTATTAATGTCATGGAGGTAGCGATGCCTCGTTTCCCATTCTGTTAATATAGAATCTAAAGTCTTTATATACTTCTCATTATTCTCTTCAACCTCGTTGTAGTTAATTTTATAGGCTAATTTTGTTAAGTTCTGACTTAACATACGTTGACGACCAGAAACATTTATTAAATGGGCATCCGTAATTTGAGAATTTATACTATGCTGAATAAAAAGCAACATAGCAAGAATTATTAAAATAAATGTAGATACAAATAGTAGGTATTTATACTTAATCGATTTCTCTAATATTTTCATTTATCTTCCTTAAATCAAACCTAGTCTTAACCAACACAATATAACACCATATTTGGTGCTTTCTTTTAAAATAAAATTTCTGAAAATCTACAAGCCATATGCTCGAAAAAGAAAATATAAGTGATTAGAATTGGGGTGTTAAATTTTTATAATAAAATGTTAAAATACAAAAAATATTTTACTACAAACATTTAAATCTTAATAACAGGATTAAAATTACAAATTGTAATAAAATTTATATATACGTGAAATTAAGAAAGTTAGACTTAAAATAAAAATAAACACACAATATATTATAAAATTTGAGTTCTTTGGTTATTGAGTATTAACTAAAGCTAAACAAACATGAAATATTAGTGTTTTTGTGGTGAAAAATTTAATTAATATTTAATTTAAAAGAGGATCAAGTTATTTTATATACATTCAAAAATTATGTAGCAATAAAAAATGCAAATTCTAAAAAGAATTTGCATCGTTATACTTCATCTTAAACTTGCTTTTGAAGTGTCTTATTTTTTGATTTGAGAATGGCTAATTGTTTTTCTAACAAGGTAATTGCTTGCTCTGTTTTGTAACTAGACTTTGAAGCAAAATCTTCTAAATCTTGTTTTAATTTTTCTTTGCCAGATACAGCGGCTTTAGATAAATCTTCTTTTACTTCTACAAAATCAGAAGTTATTTGATTTTTAATTTCTTTCCCTTCTTTTTTAAGTTTTTCTCTTGTTACACTTCCTTTTTCTGGTGCCAATAAAACTCCTGCCGTAGCTCCTAATATGGCACCTAATACTAATGCTCCTTTATGTATCATAACGTATTTTTTTTTGATTAAACATGTGTTGTACATTATACGTCGTGAAACCTATAGTTTTGTTACAAACAAATTATTACCAGTGATTTATAAATCATCTATGCTGTTCTAAATTTACTTTTTTCTATATATAATGACTAATACACTAACTTGTCAACAATAGCTTTAACTGGAAGAATTTTATGAGTATGTTCAATACTAGGACCTGCAACCCAAACGGTTTTGTAGGTCGCCTTTTTCGCAGCATTTTCAGTAGCTTTCATACCTATAGAAAAACGAATCATTTTTACCCATTTCTTTAAACTCTTGTTTTTATTTAATAGATTTTCTAGCCAAGTAGCTTTTGTGCCAATTTTCTGAACATATGGAGTATTAATCACTGTACATGGTGTGCCAGAAATACGTTCGGTCATAATAATGTCTTTAGCTCCATATTCTACACATGCTTGTTTGTACTCTTCTGTGACACCAGCTTCTATAGACGCAATAAAAGGACTACCTACAGAAACTCCTTCTGCACCATAGCTTAGCATTTTATCTATATCAGCCTTACACCCTACGCCTCCTGCTGAAATTACAGGAATTTCTAAGGCTTTACTCAATTGATTGGTTAATTCTTTTGGTGATAAATTTCCTCTATGTCCACCAGCTTCATTATTTACAGCGATAGCAGCATCTGCTCCTAAATGTTCTACTTTTTTGGCAAATTTTAAATCGGTAACATCGCAAAACACCTTAATACCAGCTGCATGTGCTTGTTTAATCGTTTCTTCTGGACTTCCTAATGAGGTGATAATAAAGTCACAACCTTCTTCACAAAGTACTTCTAGTTGACCTTTGTACTTAACGTTAGATTTGTTAACAATTAAGTTAAATCCAAATGCCCCTCCTTCAACTTTATTTTTCTTCAACGTTTGTATGGCATCTCTTAATTCTTCTAAAGTTCGGTAATTTAATGCCGGAATACAGCCAGCTATTCCGGATTTCATGGCTTCTGTAACCATCGCAACATTAGAAACCAAAAACATTGGTGCCTGAATCACTGGGTGTTTGATATCGAGAAGTTCGGTTAGTTTAGTTTGCATACATTATTAGTTTATTCAAATATATAAAAAAATATTATGCATGCATAACACTTTTATTCTAAAAACTGATAATATCCACATTTTAGATATGCACCTTCTACAAATGAAATTGGATGATCAATATCATGAGTAGTTTTCAAGAAGGTTTCAAAAAGTCGCGATTTAGAATTTAAAACCTGAGCATTTAAATCAAAAAATGATTGCGCCATAACTCGAGAAGAACATGACGCCAAGACCAAAAGCCCTTCTTTTGCGGTAAGCTGCTCTCCGAGTTCAGCTAGCTGTGCATATTTCTTTTTAGCTAAATCAATTTCGGATTGTTGTTTTGCAAAACTTGGAGGATCTATCACCACAACATCATAGGTTTTCCCGTTCTGTATTAAAGATTTCATTTGGGCAAAAGCATCTCCAGAAATGGTTTTATGCTTTCCAGAATAATTATTTAGTTTTCCATTTTGGCGTGCTATATCTAAAGCTTGTTTACTAATATCCAAACTCGTAACCTCAGTAGCTCCATTTGCTAAGGCATGTACTGAAAATCCACCTGCATAAGAAAAGACATCCAATACCGTTTTATTTTTACTTAATTTTCCAACACGTCGCCTGTTATCTCTATGATCTAAAAAGTAGCCTGTTTTATGCCCTTTTATAACATTAGCTGAAAAATTCACGTCATGTTCTACAAATTCTACTACTTCATTTTCAAGTAAACCATACACAACCTCACCATCTTTTATAGCGTGATTCTGACTAAGCTTTAAACCTCTACTTAAACGCATTACAATAGTCTTGGATTTAGACACCTCCTGTAAACTTTTCAAAATGGAATCTAGATAAGGTAACCAAATTTCTGAATATAATTTTACGACTAAGACTTGGTTATACACATCTGCAATTAAACCCGGAAAACCGTCATTTTCACCAAATAACAATCTATAACTATTAGTGTTGGTTTGAAATAGCTCTAAGCGTTTATTAAAAGCTAATTGAATTTTCTGATAAAAAAAAGCTGCATTGATTTCAACTTTGGTTTCTGCTTGATGAATCATCTTAATTCTAATTGGCGAATGAGCATCGTATAAGCCAAGGCCAATAACTTTGTTTTTATTTTTGCTGAAAACAATTGCTAAATCACCTGTTTTAGCATTATCATTAATTTTAACAATGCTATTTGAGAAGACCCAAGGATGTCCCTTAACGACAAATTGTTCGCCTTTTGCATTGAGTTTTACAGCTAAGCGTTTGGGTTGCAGGCTTGATTTTATATGATTTGAAAATGACATTTATAATTTGAATTTAGTCGCTGTGAAAGTACAAAAATTGAGCCGTCGTTTCGAGCAAATCGATGCATTCTGATTAATATTAGAATATTTTGAATAATATTGCATCTTTAAATCTGACTCTGAAACTTTAAAAATAAAAAAACGCAACCAAATTAATGATTGCGTTTTTTAACTTATGGTTTAAGTGACGTCCCAAATTAAATTCGAGATCTAGGAATCACTAAAATTTTCTAAGAAAATTTAGTTTACCGCTTACTTCACTTCTTCAAAATCTACATCTTCAACATCACTATTCTCGTCAGCGGCTTGTCCTTTAGCACCTGCTCCTGCATCGGTTGGTCCACCTTCTGGCGCTCCTCCTTGTGCTTCTGCCTGAGCTTTATACATTTCTTCACTTGCTACTTTCCAAGCTTCATTGATTTTCTCTAAAGCTGGCTCGATAACTGCGATATCTTTAGTTTCGTATGCCTTCTTCAATTCTTCAAGAGCCTCTTCAATTGGCTTTTTCTTATCATCAGATAACTTATCTCCAAATTCTTTCAGTTGACTTTCAGTTTGGAAAATCATAGAATCTGCCTCATTTAATTTTTTAGCATTCTCTGCTGCTTTAGCATCCGCTTCTGCATTAGCTTCAGCATCTTGCTTCATTTTTTGGATTTCCTCTTCTGTTAATCCAGATGATGCTTCGATTCTAATATCTTGTGATTTATTTGTTGCTTTATCTGTTGCAGATACTTTGATGATACCATTAGCATCAATATCAAATGTTACTTCAATCTGAGGTGTTCCTCGTCTTGCTGGTGGAATACCATCTAAGTGGAAACGACCAATTGTTTTGTTATCTGCTGCCATCGGACGCTCACCTTGTAAAACGTGAATCTCCACAGAAGGCTGATTATCTGCTGCTGTTGAGAATACTTGCGATTTCTTAGTCGGAATCGTGGTATTTGCCTCAATCAACTTCGTCATTACATTACCCATAGTTTCAATACCAAGAGATAATGGTGTAACATCTAATAAAAGAACGTCTTTTACATCACCTGTTAATACACCACCTTGGATACCTGCACCTAAAGATACAACCTCATCAGGATTCACCCCTTTACTAGGCGCTTTACCGAAGAACTTCTCTACTGCTGTTACAACTGCTGGGATACGTGTAGAACCACCAACCAAAATGATTTCATCGATATCAGATTTTGATAAACCTGCTGCTTTTAATGCAGATTCACATGGTTCGATTGTACGTTTGATTAAATCATCAATTAACTGTTCAAATTTAGAACGTGTTAAGGTACGTACCAAGTGTTTTGGTCCACTTGCTGTAGCCGTAACATAAGGTAAGTTAATCTCTGTTTGAGAAGAAGAAGATAATTCTATCTTCGCCTTTTCAGCAGCTTCTTTTAAACGTTGTAAAGCCATTGGGTCTTTACGTAAGTCCATATCTTCGTCAGCGATAAATTCTTCTGCTAACCAATCAATGATTCTTTCATCAACATCATCACCTCCTAAGTGCGTATCTCCGTCTGTCGATAATACTTCAAATACTCCATCACCTAATTCTAAGATAGAAACATCATGTGTACCTCCACCAAAATCGAATACTACGATTTTTTGATCTGTACCTTTTTTATCCATTCCGTATGCTAAGGCTGCTGCTGTTGGTTCGTTAATAATTCTACGAACTTTTAAACCTGCAATCTCACCAGCTTCTTTTGTAGCCTGACGTTGTGCATCGTTAAAATATGCTGGTACTGTAATTACAGCTTCAGACACATCTTGTCCTAAATAATCTTCAGCAGTTTTCTTCATTTTCTGAAGAATCATTGCTGATAATTCTTGAGGTGTATATAAACGTCCATCGATATCTACTCTAGGAGTATCGTTATCACCTTTAACCACTTTATATGGTACACGCTCTGCTTCGCTTTTAGACTCAGAATACTTATTCCCCATAAAACGTTTAATAGAATAAACGGTTTTTGTTGGGTTAGTAACGGCTTGTCTTTTTGCTGGATCTCCAACTTTAATTTCACCACCTTCAACGAAAGCGATAACTGAAGGTGTTGTTCTCTTACCTTCAGCGTTTGGGATTACAACAGGCTCATTACCTTCCATTACAGAAACACAAGAGTTAGTTGTACCTAAATCAATTCCAATAATCTTACTCATAATTATATTTGTTATTTGTTTTCCGCTTTCACGGAAATTATAGTGTTATTAATTTTAAACTCGCTAACTAATAGTCAATGATTATGCCATGACAAAAAATATGACATGATGTCACTTTATTAAATTGTTACCTCATTATTATACGCAGCAACAATAAGTATACATCTACGTAACATTCTTAAAAGTTTCTTCATTCATAGATAATATAGAGTACATCATTTAGACATGTTTGGTTGATAATTTCACAACAACTAAAAACAACCAAACATTATGAAACACATTTTACGTTTACTATTACTCTTTTTTTCATGCCTAGCAAGTGCTCAACTGAACACAGGAGACATGGCATTTACGGCTTTTCATGCCAATGACGATGACGATTTTGCGCTAGTGACATTTGTTGATATACCAGCCAACAGCATTATTTATTTTTCGGATAAGGAATGGACAGGTACCTCATTTAATTCTGGCGAAGCCAATTACGAATGGCAAACAGGATCTAGTATTATTTCTGCCGGAACCATTATTACGTTTTACACTATAAGTGCCACTCCAAATGTGTCACACGGCACAATTGTGGGTTCTCCTGGTGGAATTTCAGCATCATCTGAAGCTATTTTTGTTTATCAAGGTATCGATGTAGATACACCAACAACCTTTATAACAGCTGTTGCCAATTCTGCCTCTGCTTTTGATGATGGTGCAGGAACTGGATTACTTGGCACAGGCCTCTCGTTTGGCTCTACAGCTATAACCTATGCTAACGGAACCTCTTTGGCTGATTACAACGGTCCAAGAACAGGATTTACCGCTAATGGTTATAGAGTTGCTTTGAATAACATGAGTAACTATAATTTTGAAAACAATGCAAGTATACCATTTAATACAACTGCATTTGATATTGCTACTACAGATACCAATCCTCCGAGCGTTGCTAATGTTTCTGTTTTAGACCAAACCACATTGAAGATTGTCTTTACAGAAGAAGTTACTCCTGTTACAGCTGAAACTTTAGCTAACTATGTATTTAGTCCTGCGTTAACTATTAACACGGTAGTTTATGACAATTCCACGTTAACTGCAACTATTACACATGATGGTTTTACAGAAGGTTTAGCATACACAGTTACTGTTAATAATATTGCAGATATCTTTACTAACATTCAATCTACAGCTTATGTCAGTGAAGATTTATTTTACAATGCTTTAACTACAGGTTTAATTATTACTGAAATAATGTACAACGCACCGTCTGATGATTCAAATGCACTTGAGTTTTTAGAAATATACAACACTAGTAGTGCTTCAATAAATTTAGGAGGCATCACGGTTAATGATGAAGGTAATTTCAACTTTGTTTTTCCTGAAATAGCACTTAACGCAGGTGATATAGTATTACTAGCAACCGACAAAGCAAGTGCCGATGCGTTTTATGGTGTCTCATTCTTAGATATGCCCCAAGCGATTTCTAATGCTTTAGGTAATGGAGGAGAATTATTAGAAATTAAAAACTCTGAAGGTACAGTGATTTCACAAGTGGAATATAGCGATGACGCTCCATGGCCAACAATTGCAGATGGAGATGGTCCTTCTTTAGAATTATTAAACCCTAATGCTGATTTTAATGAAGGGACTAACTGGGTACCAGCGACAAATTTAGTTGGTTCATCTTTAGGTGATGAAGTATTTGCTTCACCTGGAATATACAGCCCAGTTACTAACATTATACCACAAGTCAGTTTTTCTGAAAGCACATTTGTAATCAATGAAGATGGTACAGCTATCAATGTTACAGTAGAATTATCTACAACACCTAGTAGTGCGGTATCTATAGATATAAATTTGGTTACTGAATTATTAACTGCAACAGAAACCGATGATTTTACGTTCACTACTCAAACCTTAAATTTCCCTGCAAATGCTTCAGAAGCTATGAGTATTTCTATTCCTATTATAGATGACAGTGATGCTGAAATGGATGAGCTTTTTATTTTAGAATTATCAAACCCTATCAATGCAACTATTGGTAGTCATAGTTCTACAGGAGTATACATTTTAGATAATGATATTAATGTTGCTATTCCATCAAACGACTTAGATATTACATATCTCTCAAGTTATTTAGTAGATGGATCTGGATCTGCCGAAATAGTAGCTCATGATCCTGTATCTGAACGTTTATTCGTTTTAAACTCAACAGGTCAAAAATTAGAAATCTTAGACTTTTCTGATATTAATGCCGTTTCAACAATAAGCTCTATTGATTTATCGACTTACGGTGACCCAACAAGTGTAGCATACATGAATAATATAGTTGCCTTAGGAATTTCTAAAGGACCTCTAGAAGATGGTGTAGTTGTATTTTGTGATGTAAATGGTGATATTCTTTCTACTGTAACAGCAGGAAACCTACCAGATATGGTTGGTTTTACACCTGATGGATCAAAACTTTTAGTAGCTAACGAAGGCCAACCAAATGATGACTATACTGTAGATCCTGAAGGTAGTATTTCTGTTATTGACGTCACTGGTGGTTTAGAAAATATTACACAAGCTGATGTTACTTCTATTAGCTTTAATAGTTTCGATAGTCAATTAACTACACTTCAAGCTGCCGGTGTTAGAATCTTTGGACCAAATGCTTCCGTATCTCAAGATATGGAGCCAGAATATATTACGTTTTCAAGTGATTCTCAAACAGCATACGTAACGCTTCAAGAAAACAATGCTATTGGTGTTATTGATTTAACTACTAACACTATTACAGATATTTTACCTTTAGGTTTAAAAGATCACCGTTTAGAAGGCAATACTTTGGATGCTTCTGACGATACCGATTTTATTTTCTTAGCCAATTGGCCAGTAAAAGGAATGTATATGCCAGATGCCATGGCGTCTTACGAAGTTAGTGGTGTTACTTATTTAGTAACTGCCAATGAAGGTGATGCTAGAGAATATGATACCTTTGAAGAAGAAGAACGTGTAAGTGACCTAAACCTAGACCCAACCGTTTTTCCAAATGCAGAATTCTTACAATTAGATTCAAATTTAGGACGCTTAACTGCAACGAATGCTAATGGTGATTTAGACGATGATGGTGATTTTGATGAAATTCACGTTTTAGGATCACGTTCTTTTAGTATTTGGAATGCAAGTACTGTAGCTTTGGTTTTTGATAGTGGTGACGATTTTGAACGCATTACTGCAAATGACCCAACTTATGGATCTTTATTTAATGCAAGTAATAGTAACAACAACTTTAAAAATAGAAGCGACAATAAAGGTCCTGAACCAGAAGGCGTCACAGTTGCTGAAATTGATGGTGAAATCTATGCATTTATTACTTTAGAGCGTGTTGGAGGGTTTATGACCTATAATGTTACAGACCCAAACAATCCTGTTTTTGAAAAATATATTAATAATAGAGATTTAGGTGAAGACGAAGGTGGTGATTTAGGACCTGAAGGCATAATCTATGTGACTCCAGAAAATAGTCCAAATGATACAGGATTAATTATTATGGCTAACGAAGTAAGTTCAACATTAAGCTTCTATGCACTTAATAATAACACTTTAAGTACTGATGAATTTACTTTACAGTCTGAAGCTTTAAAAATGTTTCCTAATCCTTCAAAATCTAACCAAACGGTATACTTTAATAAAACGGTATCTGTTTCACTATTTGATATTCAAGGTCGTGAAATAGTGTCTAAAGAAAATACAATGGATTTTCAATTGCCAACTTTAACTGCTGGCACCTATATTTTGAAAACAATAAATGGTGAAAGCTTTAAGCTTTTAATTAAATAAATCTGCTAATTTATTTCCATGAAAAGCACCTTCATTTGAGGGTGCTTTTTTTTATGGTAATAATTCATTTCATTTTCATTTAAAAGTAAAATCTTAATAATATATAAAAAGGGCATGCTGTTTGATAATAAATAGCAATACATTAGTAATTAATTAAATTTTATATCATCATGAGAAAAATAGCCATTTTATTATTTGCACTTACTTTTATATTAACGTCTTGTACAGGTGACCAAGGCCCACCTGGTTTTGATGGACAAGATGGATTAGACGGAGTAAACTTTGTGGGACAATCGTTCGAAAGAACAATTGATTTCTTGCCTGAAAACAACTATGAAGAATATATAGTTATTCCAAGCTCAATCGATCTCTATGATACCGATATGACTTTAGCTTATATACTTTGGGAACAAGATCCTGTTACTGGTAATGATGTTTGGAGATTAATACCTCAAACTATTTTTACAGATTCTGGTGAATTATTTCAATATAATTATGACTACAGCTTTGATGAAGTTCGATTATTTATAGATGCACCAGCAAACTTCGATTTTAATAACTTATCAACGGCTGCCACGTTGAATCAAACCTTTAGAATTGTGGTTTTACCTGTAGATTTTGTGAATAGTACTAATTTAGATATCACAAATTATGATGATGTTATGGAATTCGTTGAATAAATACTTGAAATTTTAACATTATATCTTAAAGCTTGGAATCAATTTCAAGCTTTTTTTTATTTTCGAAATTACCAGCTTTAAATGAACATCTACCTATATTTGCAGTAAACAAAAACGATTTCTTAGATGGAGTGTATTTCAGTTTTCGACATGCTAAAAATTGGTGTAGGACCATCGAGTTCTCACACTTTAGGACCATGGCGAGCTGCCGAACGTTGGATTAAAGAGTTAAAAGATAAAAAACGCTTTGATAAAGTTGAAAAAATAACGGTAGATCTTTATGGGTCTTTATCACTAACAGGTAAAGGTCATGCTACAGACTTTGCTGTAATTTTAGGTTTAACAGGTGCAGACCCAGAACGAATGCCTATTGAAGACATTAACACTATCATTGACGATGTTAAAACGACTAATGTTTTAATGTTTAATAATGAACGTGCTATTCCTTTTGATTTTAAATCCAATATTGTATTTAACCGAAAATCACTACCCTTCCATTCTAACGGCATGGTTTTCACTGCTCAAATCAATGGCAGAAATTACAGATACACCTACTACTCTATTGGTGGTGGGTTTGTTGTTCAAGAAGAACGAAAAGTCGCTAAAGCCAATAAAATAATTTTCTATTGTACATTTCCATATCCTATAGCATACGGAGAAGAACTACTTAAGTTTTGTGAGCAATTAGATTTACCTATATCTGGAGTTGTTTTAGAAAATGAAAAATCGATTAGAGACGAAGACTCTATAGATTTTGAATTAAAACGCATTTGGAATACCATGTTAGAATGCATGTATACAGGATGTCATACTGAAGGAAATTTACCTGGTGGACTCAACGTTAGACGACGTGCTTTTGATATGCATAAAAACATTATAGGTTCTTATTCTTATGAAACGCCACAAGAATGGCTAGAAACCATAAGAAAAACAGAAGTTAAATTTCGTCAAATTTTAAAATGGGTCAGCTGCTTTGCTTTAGCGGTTAACGAAGTTAATGCTTCTCTAGGGCGTGTGGTGACCGCACCTACTAACGGAAGTGCCGGAGTAATACCCGCTGTATTAATGTACTACTTGGTTATAGAAAATCATGATGCAGATTTCAAACACATTAAAAAATTCCTTTTAGTCGCTAGTGAGATTGGTAGCATCTTTAAGAAAAATGCAACAATTAGTGCTGCAATGGGTGGCTGTCAGGCAGAAATTGGCGTCTCATCTGCTATGGCTGCTGGTGCTTTATGTGAGTTATTAGGTGGCACACCAGAGCAAGTTTTAGTCGCTGCAGAAATCGCTATGGAGCATCATTTAGGCTTAACCTGTGACCCAATTGGTGGCTTGGTACAAATTCCGTGTATTGAACGCAATTCTATGGGAGCTATAAAAGCCATAAATGCGGCCGAACTAGCTTTAGATACCGATCCTAAAAATGTAAAAGTACCTTTAGATAAAGTGGTTAAAACCATGTGGGAAACCGCAAAAGACATGAGTTCTAAATACAAAGAAACTTCTGAAGGAGGATTAGCTGTAGGTGTTCATTTAACAGATTGCTAATTTATAGGTTATCTTAGCTGCAACTCTATTTAAAGAATTCGGTAAAAATACGAATGTCAAAATATTGATTTCATAATTTTATGGCTTGAATTAAACCAAAGCTTAACAAATCTCTTTATTTTTACATTCAATTAATAGAATAACGATGTCAGTAGCAAAAAAAGAATATAAAAGAATTACCGTTAAAAGTCTCGTTGATATGAAATCTAGAGGCGAAAAAATATCCATGCTTACAGCTTACGATTATACTATGGCAAAAATAGTAGATGGTGCTGGTATAGATGTTATTTTAGTGGGTGATTCTGCCAGTAATGTTATGGCTGGGCACGAAACTACATTACCTATAACTTTAGACCAAATGATTTATCATGCCTCTTCCGTCGTTAGAGCCATAGATCGCTCTTTAGTTGTGGTTGATTTGCCTTTTGGTAGCTACCAAAGTGATCCTAAAGAAGCCTTACGATCTGCGATTAGAATTATGAAAGAATCTGGTGGCCATGCTGTAAAAATGGAAGGTGGCAAAGAAGTTAAAGATTCTATAAAACGTATATTAAATGCAGGAATTCCGGTTATGGGTCATTTAGGTCTCACACCACAATCAATATATAAATTTGGAACTTACACTGTAAGAGCTAAAGAAGAAGAAGAAGCTAAACGCTTAAAAGAAGATGCCTTAATGCTTGAAAAAGCAGGTTGTTTTGCAATTGTTTTAGAAAAAATACCCGCTACCTTGGCTCAAGAAGTTGCAGAGAGTGTTTCTATTCCTGTTATTGGTATTGGTGCAGGATCTGGTGTAGATGGACAAGTTTTAGTGCTACATGATATGTTAGGGATGACGCATGAATTTAATCCTCGTTTTTTACGTCGATATATGAATTTGTACGAAGACATGACCAATGCTATTGGACAATATGTAGATGATGTTAAGTCTGAGGATTTCCCAAATGATGAGGAACAATATTAATTTAGTTTGTGAGATACTTAGACATTATTAGACTACTTAGATAGCTAAACTTAAAACATGGCTCATAAATTTAAAGAATTGCAGATTTGGAAACGAAGTAGATTATTCTGCTCTGAAATTTATGCTATTACTTCAAAATTTCCAGATTCAGAAAAGTTTGGTCTAACCAATCAATTGAGAAGAGCATCCGTTTCAATTCCTTCAAATATAGCTGAAGGATCCTCTAGAAATTCTAATAAAGGTTTTGCTCGATTTTTACAAATATCAATAGGTTCTGCTTACGAAATAGAAACTCAGCTACTTATTTCTGCTGATTTAAATTTTATTTTAGATAATGAACTCCAATCATGCCTTTCGGAATTAGGTGAAATTATCAAAATGATTTCAAAATTTAAATCTACTTTAATTTAATATTTTCTAAAAGTCTAAAGATCTAAACATCGAATACTCTATAATGTCTAAAAAAATCCTTTCCAATAAAAGTAACCTACAAGTCATCTACGAGGATAATCACATTATTGTAGTCAACAAACGTGCTGGCGATATTGTGCAAGGAGATAAAACAGGAGACAAACCCCTAAGCGAGGTGGTAAAGTCTTATTTAAAAGACAAGTATAAAAAAGAAGGGAATGTATATCTTGGTGTTGTCCATCGATTAGACCGACCAACGACGGGAATTGTAATGTTTTCAAAAACAAGTAAAGCGCTACCTAGGCTCAATAAATTATTTGCAGAAAAAACAGCTAAAAAGACCTATTGGGCTATTGTTAAAAATGAACCACCAAAAACTAATGGTACTTTAATTCATTGGTTAAAAAAGAATCCTAAAAACAATAAGTCAACAGCCTTTAAAAAAGAAATTGAAGGTAGTAAAAAAGCTATTCTACACTATAAGGTTATTAAAACACTAAATAATTTCTTTGTCTTAGAAATAGATTTAGAAACGGGTAGACATCATCAAATCCGTGTGCAACTTGCGTCTATAGGTTGTCCGATTAAAGGGGATTTAAAATATGGATTTAATCGCAGCAATAAAGATGCGAGTATCAGTTTGCACGCCAGAACCCTACGATTTATACATCCTGTAAAAAAAGAAGAAATATACATCACGGCACCTTTACCAAAGGATGCGCTTTGGGATGCGTGTATAGACTAGTCCATTTTATAAGGATATTTTAAGGTTAGTACAGTACCCTTATCTACTTTAGAGTTGAGCTGAAATGTTCCCTTTAATAATTCTACTCGTTTCTCTATATTAATCAGCCCAGATCCTTTTTCGGCCTTATCTAAATGAAATCCCACTCCATCATCTTCAACTTTTATATCCAAATGGTCTTCCCAATAATCTAGAGACACATGTATATGTTCCGCTTCAGCGTGTTTTAAAGTATTTGAAAAGAATTCCTGAAGAATTCTAAATAATATAATTTCATCTTTTTTATTCTCAAAACTCACCTTTTTTCCTGAGATCGATAAGATAGCTTTAATCAGACCAGACTTATTTAAACGTGCGATTTCATTTTTTAAGGTAGCTTCAAAACCTAAATTTAAAATAACATCACTATTTAAAGTTCTAGACAAAGCTCTCACCTCTTCTAATGTGCTTTTTAGAGTGTCCGCTGCACTATTAACCTTAATCTTAGCCTCACTGCTCACTGCAGTTAAAACGGCATTCATTTGCATGGTAGACATAACTAGCATTTGCCCAATATTGTCGTGTAATTCTCTACCAACATGTTTTAAGGTTTCTTCTTGTATTTCTTGCTGGGTTTTTATGAGTTCTTCATCAAATTTTTGTTGTTGCTTTACTTTATCTATTAAAAGTTGATTTTTTCGTTTTTGAAATATTATGAAGAAAATAATGATTAGTGCACAGATAACAACTAAAACACCCACCATATAAACCAATAAATATCGTTGTGCATCTGAAGTTACTATTTGGTCTCTGGCTTGCAACATATTAAAGCTATAGAAAGGGTTAAGTAAAAGATAATATTAACGGATAAATAAATTTGCCATTTTAGAATAACGAAATTCCAATCTGCAGTAGAAAAATAAATTTCGTAAAAAACTATAGGAACAATAAGTATACTCCACAATAAAAAACAAGTATTGATATAAAAATATATAGATTTATAAAATTGAAAAATTAAATTACTCTGTAATATTTCAACATAAAATACGGACGAACACACTAATATCATCCATAAACTCAAAACAGCTACAAATGAATTTAATGTAGTAAATAACAAATCAAAATTAAAAATCCCATAAAGAACAAACAATATTACATACGTTATAAAACAGTATTTTAAAGCTATTCTGAAACGAGGATTACTACTAATTTTATAATTGACATAAAATAAAAAACACACAACACCTCCAAACCATAATATATTAGATAACCAATAGTTTTTTTCAATCAATGTGCCTTCGATTAAATCAAATTTATTCAAGCTCTTTAAGTATTGTGGATAACTATGAAGTAAATCAATAAAAAATGCAAAAACTAAAAAATAAATTAAAAATTTAGCAGCAACATGACTATACTTCTTAAAAAGAATCAAGCCAATAACTGCTGCTAAAAATTCAACAGAATAAGTTAATAAAAAATAGTTTTGTTTTAAAAACTCTTCCATTAAAACAAATCTATTGTGGATAATTAGCACTTGGTGGATGACCTGTACCTCCAATGTTTAAACCATCTGATTTTTTTAAATCACCGCTTCCTCCTTGCATAGAAAAGAAACTACCTTCAGATGTATTTGCATAACCTGTTGGCACAAAAAATAAAGTGGTTAAACCGGGTTTTTCCGTACTGGTATCGGGATAAGCTCCAAGATACAAGCGCAATCCATCTAAAGTGTTACCATTATCTTTTGCTTGCTGTTTAGCATACGCTAAATAAGCTTCAATATCCTCTAATCTATACCAAGAAGACCGATTGTCTCCAGTTTTAGAATCCTTAAATAAAGAATCATTAATAATTTGATAACGCTCATTATAAGCCTGATCTAAGGTCATAATTTCTTCAGGTGTTATAATTCCTGACGGAGGTTTAATTATTGGTGGGTCTGTTATCATATCACCCTTATTGCAGCAATAAAAATACATAGCAAGTGCACCTAAAATAATTCCAATAATAAGCAATCCAAATTTTTTCATAATCAATGGTTAGTTTTGTTAATAGCGACCGTAAATTATTGATTTTATTTAACATATAAAATTTAAATCAATCGTTTTCATAGAGATTTAATCATTTAGTCTGATATTTAGATAATTACCTGTAGTCTTCTGACTTAGAATGTTTATCGACTTTTCGGTTAACTGAAGAACCCTAGGATAACCTCCTGTAGTTTGGCAATCGCGCATTAAAACGATGAGCTGCCCTGATGGCGTAAGCTGAACCGTACCCGGCAACACAGGTGATGTTAATATCGATTCTAAATCATTATGAACCAAAGGCTCTAGCTGATATGCCATACGATTATTATATTTTGAAACTTGAAACGTACTACTAACAAGCATATTTTGCTGGTAAGTAGTGAGTTTATCAAATTCCGGACCTTTCATTACCTCCAAAGTGTCCTCATCCAAATACAAGTTATCAAACTTTAGCTTTGCGTTTTTAGGAATTATAACATTTGAAGCATTACTCATTTCTAAATAGTCCCCTTTTTGAATTCTGAAGTTATCTGTTATCCCTTTTAGCATACTTCTACTACCTAGCACCATTTCGGATAAAACACCACCTTTTACAGCCAAATACGTTCTAAAACCATTAGTTAATTTTCCAAAAGTCAGCATATCGTTCACATTCACAATAATAGATTTAAACATTACGACGGGTTTACCATTCAATTTAGGACGCATATTAGCACCAGTAATAGCTATCGTTGTGGCTTTTAAAAATAGTAAATCGACACCTGTCATTGTCATTTCTATTATTCCAGCATTTTTAGCATTACCAACAAGCGCATTTGCGAATTGACTAGAATAAGCATCCATAGCACCAGATAAGGGCACTCCATAACTGAGATACCCAAAACGACCTTGGTCTTGAATAGTGGAATAGAATCCTGCTTTTAAAACCTTAATCATGTAATTCTAAAGTTTTGAAATCAAAGTTTAGATTGTTGACTTCGGATTTTATATTTTGATATTCTGATTTTGAAATCGGATCAAATTTTATATGATCACCTGCTTTTATAAAACACGGTGGATGTTGTTTTGGATTAAATAAATCGATCGGTGAATTTCCTATAATATGCCAACCTCCCGGACTGTCTTGTGGATAGATTCCGGTCTGTTGTCCACCGATGCCAACAGCCCCTTTTTTCACCTTCAGATTAGGTGTTATTTTTCGGTCTAAATGCAAGGTTGAATTAAGTCCACCTAAGTATAAAAATCCCGGTAAAAAACCAATAAAATATACCGTATAAATCGTTTCAGAATGTAACCTTACAACAGTATCTTTTGAAAGGTTTTTTACTTTAGAAAAATCATCCAAATCCATTGCAAATTCTTCATCATAACAAACAGGTATTCTAAATGTTTTAGAATTTGTTTTTTTGACATCTCTTTGAATTGAATATAGTTTCTTCAAGTCCAAAATTCTATCATTGACATTATCAATAGCAATTATGCAAATAACTAATATTGAGCTATATGAAGAAATTACTTCAACTGATTGTTTAGGGTAGTTATTTTCAATCACTTCTTTAAAAACTAAGACATCCTGAAGTATGTTTTCATTAATATCCGCTGGCCATTCTATTAAAATAGAACGCTCATTGTATTGCGAATATCGAAGCTGAAAGCTCATGATTTTTTATTGAATTTGAAAATTATTTTTCTTTAAATTATCAGATAAAAACTTTAAAATTTCAATGGCATTATCCGTATCTCCATGCACACAAAATGTTGATGCTTTTAGTGGCACTTCTACTCCACTTATGGACGTCACTTTTTGATATTTTATCATGCTCAAAACATGATTCAAAACAGCCTCCTTTTCATGTAAAACAGCATCATTATTTTTTCGAGAAACCAATGATAAATCTTCGTTATAATTTCGATCTGCGAATGCTTCAAACACAACTTCAACATGGTCTTTTTTTGCTCGTTTAGCGATCACAGAATTATAAGGCGCATATAATTTAACTGAAGAGGAAAGACTCTTAATGACTTCAATAATCACTCCTGCTATTTTTTCATCTTTAGCAGCTAAATTATAAAGTGCTCCGTGAGGTTTTATATGATGTAAAACTGCATTTTCATGATGCAAAACGGTTTGCAAAGCACTTATTTGATCTTTTAGGCTCGTATATAAATCTGAAGCTGAAAGCTCCATAAGCGCTCTTCCAAAATTCAATTTATCTGGAAACGAAGGATGTGCGCCAATTTTCACCTTATAACGCATAGAAAGCTTTACAATAGAGGTCATGCTCTCCAAATCACCTGCATGACCACCACATGCTATATTACAAGATGACAAAAATGGCATAAGGTCCGCCTCGTTACCTATACCCTCTCCTACATCTGCATTAAGATCTATTTGTAACTTATTTTTCATTTTTTAAATCGCATTAAATACACTTAAAACACCTTTCAGACCTAAAAATATAGTAATTACGACTATAATAAGTCCTAACACATTTTGAAGTTTCGAATTAACATTAACTCCTAAAACGGATGATTTATTCATTATCCACAACAAAAATCCTGCAATAATAGGCAATAATAAACCATTAGCGACTTGAGCAAACTTTATGATTTCAATAGATTTAAATCCACTACTAGAAAACACAACTCCCAATACCACGACAATCATCCAAACTGTTTTAAACTTTTTAGATTTTAAATCTGGCTCCCATCCTAAACATCCGCTAGCTACAAATGCAGCAGCCAAAGGCGCCGTAATCGCACTCGTAATTCCCGCGGCAAACAAACCGATGGCTAAAAAGTATTTTGCAAAACTCCCAAATAAAGGCTCTAATCCTAAAGCCAAATCCGATGTATTAGTAATAGGCTGTTTTTGAATGGCTGATGCCGCAATGATAATACACATAGACACCGTTCCGCCCAGAATCACAGCAACCATAGTGTCTTTCCTTGCTAATGGCAAATCATCTTTAGATTTCCATTTGGTCTTCGCTAAAGACGCATGCAAAAAGAGATTGTACAGCACAACTGTGGTCCCGATTAATGCAATAATCGTTAAGATACTACCTTCTGGAGCCACAGGAACCAGGATGCCTGTTAGGATTTCTAAAAAATTAGGCTTTGTAAGAATTGCCGTCGTTATAAACGCGAAACTCATAAGAATCACTAAAAACACAAAGGTTTTTTCCAAAACTTTATAATTTCCGATATAAAGTAACACAAAAGCAATGGCACCAATAATTAAACTCATGATATTGAAATCCAACTGACCGACTTCCCAAATCACATTTCCAACAATAGCCTCCATTCCTAAAGCACCTCCACTGATATTTCCGGCTTCATAAGCCGCATTCCCAATGACGATAGCACTAATAATTAAAAGTAAAGCTACACCTTTTACGATTGGATGTTTAATTTCTTCCCTAATAATTTCAGACAAGCCTTTTTGAGACACGATACCTAATCGCGCTGCCATTTCCTGTAATATTACCGTAGCGAAAATAGATAAGGCCATGGCCCACAATAATGCGAAACCAAAATTAACTCCGGCCAACGTACAAACTGTCACCGTCCCAGGACCAATAAAAGCCGCAGCCACTAAAGGTCCTGGACCTATATTTTTAAAGAATTTTAAAATCATTCTTTCCCTGAATTGAGCGCATAGATCGCAAAACTCCCTAACCAATGTCCGCCTTCATAACTATCACCCACAATACTTGGTAATGAATAGTTAATATGCTTATTCGCTAATTTTTGAAGATGTTTATATTCTGGTAAATCTTTAGCTATAAAGTTAAGACTCCAAGCTCTTGAAAAATTAACACCATCCAAATGCACCAACTTACCATCGGTTCTATCAGATACTTTTCCCACTCCAATTTCAAACCCTTCATTACTAAGCTCTGGCATAAAGTCATTAATCCACACTCTAAATTCTTTTACAGACAACACACGCTTCATTAAGGCGGCTTCCTCTAAACAAGGCGACAAAAAATCAAAACCACTTGGCTCCCATTCTATTGGACAATCCTGATCGTTTTTAAAGAAATCCTTAGCTCTTTTTTCTATTAAAGTCATTAATTTCTGATGCCCAACAGCCTCTCCGTAATCATAAGCAAAACTTAGTCCGAACGCTGTATTAGGATGTTCTCCTACTCTGATTGGATAATTTAATTTTGGTAGAAATTCTAAATACTTCCCAACAATCAGATCCGTCATCGGTTGCAAATTAGCTTCCAGTTTACGCGCTAAAGGATTATCCCACGTGTGCAATTCTTCAGCAAGCTTCAATAACCACGCCCAACCATAAGTACGCTCAAAAGACGAATTGTATTCTCCTTCAAAATAGACTAATTCTTGCGCTATGTTTTCCTTCGAAATATTCTGAAGTAATTTTTGACCAATTTCCGCTCTATTATCTAAATCAGGAAACTCCTTTAGCAAAGACACTAAACTCCAATGCCCATGAACGGCAGAATGCCAATCGAAGCAACCGTAAAATGCAGGATGCAATTCTTGAGGTGTTTTTAAATCGGAAGCACTCCCAATAGTTTGATTGAGCTTATTAGGATATTCTGTGTTGATGCAGTTAATAGGTAATTGCGCTAAGCGATTCGCTTGCTCTACATTTAAACCTAAAGCGTCCTCAACAACAACTGCATCCGATTTACCAGAAGTCTTATTTATTTTATCTTCATTATTTCCGCAATTAAACAAAAGCAGAACTGCCACATATACAACTTGTTTTCTCATGTATTATTAAAAAATATGTTATTAAACTTTTAATTTAAAACAAACAAATCAAATTGCTTTAAAGTAACCACTTAGAAACTAAATAAAACTATCCCAGCCAACCATCGCGATCGAGGCTTCGATATTGAATAGCTTCGCTAATGTGCGCACCTAATATATCTTCTGAGTCCTCTAAATCTGATATCGTTCTGGCGACTTTTAAAATTCTATCATAAGCTCTAGCCGATAAATTTAAACGCTCCATTGCTGATTTTAAAAGTGACATAGAAGCGTCATCTAACTTACAATAATTTCGGATTTGCTTTGTACTCATTTGCGCATTGTAATGGATATGCTCCAAGTCCTTAAATCGTTGCGTCTGTTTTTCCCGAGCTTTAGTCACGCGCTTGCGAATCTCTACAGAAGATTCTCCTTGACGCTCATCAGATAGTTTTTCAAACGGCACTGGAGTCACTTCAATATGAATATCAATACGATCTAGTAACGGTCCGGATATTTTACCCATATAGCGTTGCATTTCTGCAGGAGATGATGTAATTGGAGCATCCGGATCGTTAAAATAACCACTCGGACTTGGATTCATACTCGCCACTAACATAAAAGACGACGGGTACGTTACCGTAAATTTTGCTCTAGAAATTGTCACTTCTCTATCTTCTAGAGGCTGACGCATTACCTCTAAGACTTCACGTTTAAACTCTGGTAATTCATCTAAAAACAACACTCCGTTGTGCGATAAGGATATTTCACCAGGTTGCGGATAACTTCCTCCGCCGACTAACGCGACATTTGATATGGTGTGGTGTGGACTTCTAAAAGGACGCTGTGCCATGAGTCCAGTATGTGCCTTTACGCGACCCACAACAGAATGAATTTTAGTCGTTTCTAAGGCTTCATGTAAAGTCATAGGTGGCAAAATACTCGGTAATCGCTTTGCTAACATGGTTTTCCCTGAACCTGGGGGACCAATAAGAATAATATTATGACCACCAGCTGCAGCAATTTCCATACAACGTTTTATGGACTCCTGACCTTTGACATCAGCGAAATCAAACTCTGGAAAATCCAAACTTTTATAAAATTCCTCTCGTGTATTGATGATGGTTTGCTCTAATGATTCACCATTTTCAAAGTGATTAATGACTTGCATGATGTTCTCAACTCCAAAAACTTTGATATTATCTACAATAGCCGCTTCTTTACTATTTTGAATGGGTAGAATGATATTTTTAAACCCTTCTTCTCGCGCTTTTACAGCAATTGGCAAAGCACCTTTAAAAGGCTGTAAGCTGCCGTCTAAGGACAATTCCCCCATAATGAGGTAATCCTCTAAATTTTCCGCTTTAATTTGATTAGATGCTGCTAAAATCCCAATAGCTAAGGTTAAATCATAAGCCGAGCCTTCTTTTCGTAAATCGGCAGGTGCCATATTAATCGTAATCTTTTTTCCTGGAATTCGGTAACCGTTATTTTGAAGGGCAGCTGCTATTCTGTAGTTACTTTCTTTAATAGCATTATCAGGAAGTCCCACTAAATGATAACCCACTCCTTTATCAACATTTACTTCAACAGTTATGGTCGAAGCCTCTACACCGAAGACAGCACTTGCGAAAACTTTTTTAAGCATGAATGATTAGTTTTTCTAAATGTAAGAAAACCAAGGCAATAAAAAAACCTTTCAAATTTAATATTGAAAGGCTTTCATATTATTTATAGCATAATTTAATGCTCGAAACTTTAGAATCACACAACTGTAACTTACTACCATCCTTTAACAGATTTAAAAAATCCCATACTTTCATAGAAAAAAAAAGAGTCTTAACAACGCTCTTGTTCAAATTATATAGCAAGAAACACGAAATATGCATAAAATCAATAAACACAGTAACTACCCTGGTATTTAACGAGATAAAACCTACAATTTTAACATTAAAATAAACTTATAAAAAACTGAACGACAATCACTTAACCTAAATACAGTTTAAAAAACATTCAACAAATTTGTTAAGAACTTGTTGACAATGTATATATAATTACCTCTCGTATATAATAGGTTTAGATTAATTTTACAAAAAGGAAAAGCACTCATTTCGAGTGCTTCATAATGAAAGGAAAAGGATTTTAAAGATAGCCTATAAACATCAATGATGTCCAAAGTTATTGATAAGGTTATACTTGATTTCTGATTAGGCTTCCAAAACCTAATCTCCTTAATTAAACGTCAATGTTAGTAGCATTGGCGTTTTTATTTTACTATTATTTGTAATGAATCTCTACGATATTCGTATTATCAGTACAAATATATATCTTAAGGGAAGATAAAAAAAGTTTTATATTTTTTATCTCAGGCTTTCTGTTAACATTCAAATATTTATCTAAAACATTTTTCAATTTAATAATTCCTAGCGTTAATGCGTATATAACTTGATATATTATAAGATTTATTTTTAATGTAATTGTTAATAACCTCACTCTCTTATCAAAAACGCAAGAAGAGTTTCTTCTAGTTTCATTAAAGTCTTATTTATTACCAATCCACCTTGCCTATGTTTATTTGCTCGCTTTGGTAGCTTATAAAATGGTTCGATAAATTTCAATAAAAAAACGGGTTACCAATTAAAGTAACCCATCACTCTGGTTATTTAATCTTTTAAGACCTTTATAATTTTAGTATGCTCACCTATTTCGACCTCAACAAAATACATGGCTGATGGCAAATAAGCCATATCGAGTGTTGCATTATTAGCATTAATATTAATGGTTTGTAATTGTCTTCCTGTGACATCAAATATGGTTACACTATCAATCGTTGTGGCATTAGAGATAAATAAATTATGTTTTACAGGATTCGGTCGAAATACAAATTCTGAAAACAAATACTCCTGAACACTCAAGCTACTTTCTTCCCCAAATGATAAATTATCTAAATAAGCTCTATCATCTCTATTTTTACCAAGGTGCTGCAACGACACTCTTAAACTATTACCAGCATAACTAGAAAGATCAACCTCAACATTTTGGTAATCCGTGGCGTTGTCGGCCAGAAAAACCTCTAATACGTCTCCATTAACCACAATTCTAAATACGGATTCCGAATTAGAGGTTAAGAATGTTTGTCTTAAATCGAAATTCATGAATAATTCCGAAACAGCAGAGGCATCCACTTCAAAATTTACCTTAGAAATAAAGTTTTGATTTTCAATCCAATTTAAATCTGAATCTCCAGAATTATACCAGGCGGTTGTATCTTGACCTCCTGCCATCATTAATACGTCTTCTCCTCCATCACTAGTTAATCTACATTGCGTATTCTCTGTTTCTTCTAAAATTAAAGCGTCTATATCTTCAACACTGAAATCATAGGTTAAAACCTCCCCGTTTTCTAGCGCTACACGCTCTTCATATTCGCCTTCTAAACTAAACGAATCAACCGAAATTGTACGAATAATAGAAGAATAACCAAAATCTAATAAAAACGAATAATCACCATCTAGAATTGGTGTAAAAGTGGTTTCAATAGTGTGATAATTATAGAATCCGAAACTAAATTCTGAAAAATAATTGATATAATTATCTAAGGCTTCTGTTGCATTTCCCTGGCCTGTCCACACCTTAACACTCTGAAAGCTATAATCTCCTTGTTCTTTTCTTATTTTGAAGGACAAAGTATAGGTTCTTCCTGCTTCCATACTAAACAACGGAGTTATCATATAAGCCTCTATACCATATTCATCAAATACAGCATAAAGGTAACTAGAATCCCCATCTCCAACCTGATAGTCACTAAGATTAGTATTACTAGACACCCAAACATCATCATGTTGAAAGCAATTAGGTAAAATCCCTTGACCATATGTCTCCATGGTATCAAAATTTTCTACCCATGGAATGCTCTCTACACTACAGGCCGTAGTGGCATTTATAGGACCAACCCACTCGCTAACTCCCGATATACCACAATTGGTTCTTACATAGAATTCATAAGAAGTTTCTACTTCCAACCCATTAATACTAACGCCATTGGTGTCGGTATTTACTAATATTCCTGTACCAGGTGTAAACCCTAAGACTCCGTATTCAACATCAAAAGTAGCACCAGCATCAGTGTTCTCCCATACCAATGAAACACTTGTATCTGAAACAGACATAAAATCAACACTAATAGGCTCCAGACAAGATGGTCGTTCTTTATACTCTATATCATCAAACATCACTAGAGAATAATCATTTTCTTCATTATGCTTTATGGCGATATGGCGTGCATCTCCTGTATAAGTTGCAAAATCGATTAGAAATTCCTTTCCAAATAATGGAATCTCATCGGCCCAAATGGTTGTAAACGGCACAAACGTTTCACTATCCAATGGATTTGTCATGGTTCCGATAATAATTCCGGATTGATTATAAGTAGATCCCGTAGTTTCATTTCTTACCCAAATTTTCAGAATTTTATTCGCATCAAAATCCGATAAATAAGGAGATACCATAACACCAGGTAACGGTGAGGTTTCTGAGTCATAATAGTTTATAAAACCAACATTGGGTGATGAGCTTGGACTCACCACAAGACTCTCTGTATCGTAAATTCCTGACACTTGCTTATCATTTCTGGTCCAACAGAAATTAGGAATATTTTGATTGTACGCATATTGATATTCTGCATCATACTGATCAAAATTCTCATAAAAAGGAGCTTGTACAGCACAAGTCATCGTAAATGCATAAGGCACACTCCAGTCACTATACCCAAAGGCTTCACTACAGTAAGCCCTAACGCGATATTCGTAATCTGAAAAGGACGGCAAATTACTGATAATAAAAGGGTTTGAATCGGCTTCCACAAGGGTTCCACTTCCTGTTTCAAAACCTATAGAACCGTATTCAATTTCCCAAAGTTGAGGTGCCTGCTGTGTATTATTATCTTGCCATGCTAGCGTGATGTCTCCATTTCCTGTTTGCGTAGCCTCTAAATTAGTTGGCGTTACACAATCAGCTTCCTTATATTCAAAATCATCAAAAAGAATAACTTGACGCTCATTAATAGCGGCTTGCCTTATTCCTATATATTCATCCTCTAAATAGAGATTTGACAAATCGATTTCATATTGCGTCCAAGTATCTTCATTCTCAGCAGCATTTGTAATGGTATAATACGGTGTAAATGTGGTATAATCATCTGGATCTGTCATGGTACCAATAACAATCTCGGTTGGTGTTGCATAAGCACTAGAAATCGGATACATCCAAAACGAAACTCTTTTGTAATTATCTAAATCAATGAGCCTTGGTGATACTAAAATGCTTTGTTCTGAAACCTCATCGTGTAATGGATGGTTTGTTTCATTCATAAACCAAATTGCTTGCTCACCAGTATGCGCATCTGGCGTATTATATGCACTATTATTATACACTCTTATCTGCCCTATTTCATCCCAATAAGACGATCCTACCTGTGGCAATAATCCTGTCCAACAATGCTCTAAAAAGCCAGTTGGATGATTTTCGAAACCTTCTTGATAGCCGACCTCGAATCCTGCACATTTTGTTGTAAACACTTGCTTAACCGACCAGTCACTATAACCTGATCCACAATTTGCTCGTATATAAAAGTCATAAGCTGTATCTTCCATAAGATTTGCAATCGTAGCAAAAGAACTATCATTTGCCGTCATAACAGTTCCGGTTCCAATTTCAAAACCAGAAAACCCGTATTCAATCTCCCATGATGTAGGGTTTGAATTTTCATAAGACTCCCAACTTACGTCTACAGCATCATAACGTTCGTCTAAAACCTTAGGATAAAGTGGCTCTGTACAATCTGGAATAGCTTCATAAACAAAATCATCTACAAAAAACTCACTTCCAACAAATTCGTCTCCATGCTTAATAGCTATATAATGATCCGTGCCCGAATAGTTATTAAAATAGATGGTATGTTCTTTCCAAGCTACCACGTCTTCTTCATAGCTTTTGTATTCATTCATTTCGGCTGGTGTGATGGTTTGCACCAAAGTAAAAGTGCTACTATCATTTGGATCTGACATGGTACCGATATGCAAGTTCGATTGGTTGTAATTAGAACCTGAACTCCCTTGACGAGATACTAACTGAAGTCGAATTCTCTTGTCATTATCTATATCTAAAATTTCTCTTGAAACCAACATTAGATTATCGGCTCCTCCTCCTGCATTATCAAAACTATTAGAAAATTGAATAAACTGATTACCACTATGTGGATATAAAGTTCTGTTTACACCATTATAACTAACAGTAAAATCATCTACGGCATAAATATTAATAATGGTATTATCCGTTTCTACGATTTTTGTCCAACATGGACTAATTGCATTCTCAAATTCAAAAGACTCAAAGTAATAATCCTCTACTGGCATACAGGTAGTAAAAAATGTAATGACTTCTGACCAATCTGAATACAAGCTTTCTTCATCGCATTTAGCTCTAACTCTAATGCCGTATTCAGTGCCTTCAAGCAGATTTTCTAATGTAAAATTATTTGAGGTAACCGTAATCGTTTCTTCAGAATTATAAGTACCAAGTCGTTCAAACTCGAGATCCCATTCTATATCCGATTCGCCAGCAACCCAACTTAGCTCTACACTATTATCATACACTTGCTCTACGGTTAAACCTGTAGGAATCTCACACAACACCGATTGCAAATAAGAAAAATCATCAATAACCACCTGGCTGCCATAATTAGAAACAGATCTTTGGTATTTAAAGGCGATATATTCATCCGTTCCGTTATAGTCATTCAAATACACGGTACGCTTCTCCCATACATTCCCTTCTACACTGCCTTCTATAGTTTCTAAAGTTTCAAAGGTTGAATAATCTTCTGGATTGGTGATTGTCCCAACTTTTAATCCACCATCGTAATTACTGATGTAAAATTCTATTTTTTTATCGTTAGACAAATCGGTAAATAAAGGTGACACCATCATAACACCATAACTGGAATATGCGCTGGTATCTTCCATATATGCTGAATAACCATCGTCACCAAAATTATTATCGATAACCATTTCAAAACTAGTCGTGTAACTGTTAGACGAATATTCATAGGCCATCCAACACGCATCTAAGGTAGAACTATTAAAATCATAGGTATAACCTGTTGTATACGACTGTCCACAACCAATATCTACCGTAATTTTTTCTGACCAATCGCTACTATTGTTAGCATCACAAACAGCTCTGACGTAAAAATCGTACACGGTTTCTGTTGGCAAGTCTGAAACACTAAAAGGATTAGAATCTACCTGAATAACCGTACCATCATCATACCAGAAGCCCTCTTCACCATATAGAATTTCCCATTGTGAGGCATTATTGTTATCGTTCCAAGACAATTCAATTTCACCATTTGAAATCCCTGTATTAGTAAAGTCTATTGGAGTTTGACAAGTTGGAACATCTGAATACTCAAAACGATCTAAATAAATGATTGACGTCCCTCCTATTGGCTCTTCTTCAATTTGCATATTGAATGCGATATAGGTATCCGACCCTGAATAATCATCGAAGTTGATTGTAAACTGTTTCCAATCCCTATAAGTCATATCAGTATAGGCAATGGTTTCTTTAACTGTGAAGGTATTTGCATCGGTTGGGTCGGTCATTGTACCAACCACCATATTTGCATTATTATACCTAGGGTGTAGCCAAAACTTTATACGCTTATTACCATTACTTAAATCACTAAATTCTGGTGACACTAAAAAGAGCTCACCATTTTGCTGGTAATCATTGAATTTAATGGTTTTTCCACTACCTCCAAGTGGGTATGAATAAGATACATCTACAATATTTGTATTGTACACCTCTGGATCTACACCAGGTAATCTCGACCAACAATTGGCAAATTCACTATCGTCAAAATTCTGAGTATATGAATCATAAAATGGCCCACAATCTGTGTGAATATTTTGAAGTTTAAACCAATCACTATAACTACCTCCGCCACAATTTGATCGGATATAAATATCGTAAGATGAATCTGGGTAAAGGTTATTTATCGTAGTATTATCGCCTGTTCCGCTGATTATAGTACCAGAACCCAATTCAAAATTAAGTGCACCGTATTGTATTTCCCAATCGGTTACGCCATTTGTGTTTGTCCATAGTAAATCTGCTGTAGTATCTGTTAGTGCTGTAAGATGGAAGTTCTGTGGTTCTATACAATCTGGTGTGCTTTGGTATACAAATTCATCGATAAAGAAATTTGTATAAGTATCTATTTGTACTTGTTTAAACCCAACGAAACGATCATTTCCTGTATAATTTTCAAAATCTATAATGATTTGTTCCCAAATTCCTTCCTCCATATCGGAAGAGGAAATTGTTTGATATGGTGTAAATGTGGATAAATCATTTTGAACTGCAAGCGTCCCGATTACGAGGTCGGAATCTCCTTCTTCATTTTTTAACCAAAATTTTATACGCTTAGAACTATTTAGTTCATATAATTCAGGAGTAACTACAGCGCCTTCATTGTAATTTGAAATTTTAATAGCACCTGTTGATGCTGATGTATTTCCGTCTTGTGTTAAAAAACCGCTTCCTAAAGTTTCCCAACAACTATAGAATTCGCCACTATAACCATCTTCAAAATTATAAGTATAATCTGCAATAAGTGCAGGACATAAGGTTGTAAATTCATTGACAAATGACCAGTCACTTGCATCGCTACCAGAACAACGCGATCGTATAAAGAAATCATACACCGTATTAGAATCTAATCCTTCTATTATATAAGGTTTAGACGTGGTATTGATAAGTGTACCGGAACCAGGAGTAAAATCCTCTGGACCATATTCTATATCCCAACTTGTAGCACTACCCATACTTAACCAATCGATTGAGGCTTCATTAGCATACGTAATTACTTCAGTGTCTATAGGTGTTATACAACTTGGAGAATCTTGGTATACAAAATCGTCTATATAAGCAAAGGAATAATTGCCGCTTAATTTAAATGCTACATGATTGGCATTTCCTGTATAATTTTCGAAATCCACATCGATATGTCTCCATTGATTGCCACCACCATCATTTATGGTAATAGTTCTATAAGGTTCAAAGGTTGTAATATCATCAGGGTTTGGTATTGTACCAACGTTAAGACTACTATTTTCGGGAGAATACAACCAAAACGACACCCGCTTATTTGGGTCAAAACCTATAAGTTCTGGAGTAATAAGTAGCGCATCACCACTAGAAATTGAGCGCATACCAACGGAATTATTACCCGTATAAGCTGCGCTAACCGTTTTAACATAATTATAATTTGTGGAGTTAAGCGGATATTTTCGCCAGCACACTTCTATAAAAGGTTGTATTGTAGTTTCAAAACCTTGTGTATAATTTATGGCTGCACTATCGCAATCATCAGGACTACAAATTTCTGAAAAATAACTCGTAGATGGTTTTGTGAAATTAGCATTGGCATAGGTCACATCATCCACACAAATAGTACCTAATGAGGAGGCATTATCTATATTGAAATAGGTGAAAATTGTATTGTTCCCATTTTTAGCATTTACAGTTTCTAATAAAAACCCACTAAGATCTAACCATTCTAGGTTAGGATTATTAGAAACATCTACTGTTGACACATATAATCCATCAAGTGATAAATACGCTAAACTGCTATTAAAACTGACATCTAACTCTGAAATATTATTATCCGTGACATATAAACTATATAAGTTAGGGTTATTTGAAACATCTAAACTCGTTAAATTTAAACTACGCAGATACAAGCTACTTAAATTAGGCATATTAGATACATCAATCTCCTCCTGATTAGTATACCATAATAAAATATTTTCGAGTGTGTTATTATTTGAAAAATCAACGGTATTTAAATTATAACAATAGGTGGCACTAAATAACTCGAGGTTGACATTATTCGAAATGTCTATATTTTCAATAGGATTTAAATTTATTTCAATTGATTTTAGCGCTGTATTAGAAGCGATTTCTAAATCACTAATGGAATTCGCCGAAACATTTAAAACCTCTAAATTTACATTTGATGCGGTATAAAGTTCAACAAGATCATTACCATTACAAGCCAATTCCTTTAAATTACTATTCTGAGAAATATCTAAAACACTCAACGCATTGGCTGCAATTTCTATTTTTTCTAAAGCAATATTTTGAGTTAAATCAACTGCTGCAATTTCATTATTACTGCAATTTAACGCTGTAATAGATAGAAAACTCTCAATACCTGTAAGTTCTGCGATATCAGATGATGCCAGATTTAAACTTCCTGCATAAGCCTCAGCCTCGGCGACCTGAATTTCACCATCGCTATTAGTATCAATAACAGGATCATGATTTAAAAGTGCGGTTTTAAAATTGGCATCAGGAATGGTTACATTTTGAGAAAATGACAATGATGTTACTGCAATACATAAAAGTATTGTAAAAAGGGATTGGTAAAACTTCATTTGGTTGGTTTAATAGGTCAATTAGAGCACACATTGATACGACAGCACTACTGCCAAAGTCGTAAAACTGTTAAATAAATGCTAAAATATATAACAAAAAAACCTTTCAATACTAAAATTGAAAGGTTTTAATTATGGCTAGATTTACTAATTAACTCTTAATAAACCGTTTAACAGCTTTAGTGTTACCAGATTGAATTTCTAAAAAGTACACTCCTTTAGATAAATCGCTAACATCTATGGATTCTGTATTATTGATTTTTAACGTTTGTATTCGTCGACCATTGAGATCGTAAATAATCAATGTATCAATACTAAAAGTCGTTTCAATATGCAATAGATCAGTTGTTGGATTAGGATATAGTCTTATCGCTTTTTCTAAATTTTCATCATTTACAGATAAACTAGAAAGTGAATATTCAATTACCAATTGCGGTGCTGCAGAACCATCAAAAGATTCTGCTTCACGCTCTCCGCTTCCGTTGATTACAAAGGTCATCGCATTAAACATCGTCCAATCTTCTTGCGCTAAAACCTCTTCCACTAAAGAAGCGATATTTGGTGTTTGCTGATTGACACCAGCATCTCCTATATGTTCAGTTTCCCAAGCAGGTATATCGTTCCAACTCACTACATTGTTACCAAGTGTTCTTGATGAAATATCAAAATCTGCGGATGAAAACTCAACTGAATTCGCACTTGCTTCTGCTCTAATCGCCACACTTGTAGGATCTGTATTATCATCATCTACCGTAAATTGAATATAAGCATTACTAATAATAGCATCGGCTGGCAATTGAATATCAGTAAATCTTACACCCACAAGTTGATTGGTTGATCCACTTTCATCAACAAGTTCTAAATCAGAACTTCCTAAATCCATTTCTCCAGTTGCCACTTCCTCTTCTGCATCATTATTAGATCTATTTACAGCATAAGTTAAAGTTCCTGATTCTAAGATCCCTGCACAATTACAATTGCCATCTTCTACATCAAAAAACGTATCAGAATTACCATCATCGCAAGCGGTTCCATAAGGTTCACAAGGGGTCTGATAGTATAATTTTAAGATTGGTGCTGCAGATCCATCAAACGATTCCGCCACACGCTTCCCTGAACCTGAAATTATAAATGTTAACGCATTGCCACTTAACCAATCTTCTTGAGCAATAATTTCTTCAACAATATGAGTAACATAAGGCGAACGCTGATTAATACTAGCTTCTCCTGTAGTGTTCCACATAGCAACATTGTCCCAATTTACAGAACTCAAAGTCAATACTCTAGACGTAATATCATTTAAGCCGTCTGTAAACGTTGCACTTTCCGCTGCTAATTCTCCATTTATAACTAGGTTAGTAATATCTGTTTCAGCACTAGTTTCATCGGTTTGAAACTGAAGAAAAGCTCGATGTAAAGTAGCACCTTCAGGTATTTGAACATTTTCAAATCGCAATCCAATAACCTGATCGTCATCATCATGAACCAATTCTAAATCTGAACTTTGTGTAAAAACAAGTCCTGAACCAACTTCCTCTTCTGCATCATCACTAGAATTAAGAACCTCTTTAACATCTTCTACCACATCATTTGGCACACCTGTACAATTACAGAAGCCATCTTCTTCATCATTAATGGTATTAACATCTCCATCATCACATGGTGTGCCATACGCAGGACATTCGTTTTCCGATAAGGTATACGTTATAATTAATTGGGGTGCGGCATCAGAATCACCGTTATACGACTCAGCTGTTCTTTCACCAGAACCTGTAATAAAAAATGACATAGCGCTATATGATGGCCAATCTTGTTGGTCTACAATTTCTTGAACAATAGTTCTTAAACTTGGAGTTTTCTGGTTATCACCAGCTTCACCAACCGTTTCCCATGCCGGAACATCGCTCCATGTTACTACTGCATCTGTTTGCACTCTGGATGAAATATTGAATGGATCTGTTGTAAATGTTGAGCTATTAATCGCTTTTTCTCCTCTTATTACTAAGTTGGTCGATTGCGTATTCACCTCATCTGTTGTAAATTGAATTGCCGCATCTAAAATTACAGCACCTTGAGGAATAGTAACACCATTAAAGCGCATACCTACGGTTTGGTTGAATTGATCCGCATAAGCATCGTAAACCAATTCTAAATCGGAACTATCGGTGTACATAGCTCCTCCCGTTTCAGCTTGTTCAGCATCGTCATCTGGATGGTTAACTTGAAACGTTAAGGTCGCAGACTCTTCAACTCCGATACAGTTACAGTCTCCATCTTCAAAATCTAAAATGGTATTAGGATTACCATCATCACAAGCTGTACCAGCATCTTCACAAGGTAATTTGTAAAATAACTTTAATTCTGGTGCTGCAATGCCATCAAAAGATTCCGCGATTCTTAATCCTGAACCCGATAAAATAAAAGTCATGGCATTCCCTGCTTCCCAACCGTTTTGAGAAATGACTTCATAAATAACATTGTTTAAGTATGGTGTACGTTGGTTTAAACCCACTTCACCTACTGTTTCCCATTCTGCAATACCGTTCCAATTGATTGCATTTGCCGTTAAAGGTCGAAGTGAAATATCATTAGTATTCGACGTAAATGTAGCACTTGAAACCGCTAATTCACCATTTATAATAATTTGAGCTGCATCATTTTCCGTATTTACTTCAGCTGTTTGAAACTGAATATAAGATCGGTATAAGGTAGCACCTTGAGGTATTTGCACATTTTCAAAACGAATACCAACTAACTGATCTCCGTTATCATGTATTAATTCTAAATCGGCACTTGCAGTGTGCACTAGACCGGATGCTATTTCTTCTTCAGCATCATCACTACTGTTTTGTACTGCAATAGTTTCTTCAACCAATTCAAAATCTGGCACACCTTCACAATTACAAAAACCATTGGCTTCATCATATAATGTTGAAGCATCTCCATCATCACAAGTTGTACCGATAACAGGACAAGGATTATCGGTAAGATTAGCATTAGAAATAGTAACGACACTCCCAGTTTCTGGCGAAAAGATATTTAAGGCGTCTGGCAAAGTAAAAGGATCTGTATTACTCCCTTCAGCAACTTCATCGGCATTATTGACGTCTATGGTACGTAATTCAATTTTTTCGGTATCTACAAAGACCAATTTAAATTGATTGAAAGACCCTGAATTTCTTGTCCAGCTCTTATCGTCATCATTATTTCTTAATGGTGCTCCCCAACATCCCTCGCCTGTGTAAACCGTACCGCCTTGTTCTTCAATTACAAAACCTTCGTCATTTCCAGGATCTGACGATGGTTTTATTGGCCATGTAGTTTTAGACATGTGCGAATCACAATCGACAACCAATCTTACTTGTTGATCATAAAACAATTGTGCCCAAGCACCATATTGTGCATTTCCTTCAGATTTTCCAGAGGTATGTGGACGCATTGGCTTGTGATATTGCACCATTTTCCATGTTAAATCTGAAGCCGTATTTAAATCGTTTTCTAACCACGTTAACTGATCTCCAAGTACTGAAATTTCAGAATTAAGCGTATAGGTTCTTATCATGTTATTTCCCCAGGTCATGGCGTAATATGAATCGGCATTGGGTGTATCAAAAAGATCGTAGATAGAAGATGTGTTTTCATGATTACCTCTAGCTGGTACGATAGGAAACATTCGTCCATCTGCAGCTGTGGTGAGTTGCCAATCGTCAAACCAATCTTGCCATTCCGAATTACTATCGGCATTGGTCATATCACCACCAAATAATACAGCATGTGGTTTTAGTTTACTTACTAATTTATTAGCATTCTGTCGTGGTGTTCTGTTATTTCTAGAATCACCTCCGGCAATGAAAAACAATCGACTATCGTCATCTGGTGCTGTTTTAAACCAAAATTGCTGACTCACACCTTCACTATCATGGATTAAAAAGTAATAAATAGTATTTGGTAGCAAACCAGACAATCTTGCAAATTGATTAGTCATTCCTTTTGCCGACGTTTCTCTGTCTACCGTTTTATTAAAAGTATAAGCGTTAAAATCAGTACCATGATCTACAGTATCGTAATACACAGAAGCATTAGAACCTGAGATTTGATTCCAAGCTACTGTTATTGTTGTAGCAGGATCATCTAAAAGAATAAGCCTGTACTTGTCATTATTTGCATAACCTAAGCGAACTAGGCCAAGCAGCATAAGCAACATTAGAGGTAATTTTAATTTCATAATTAGGGTTGGTTTTTAATTGTTGTGTTTTGTTTTTAATGTTTTATCGTAAAGGCCGTAAAGCATTAAAGTTGCTAAAGGCAATAATCCGTGTGGTAATCGGTAAACCGTTAAATACATAAAATGATGGATAGAATTGAGGAAAAAATCGTAGTTAAACCCAGCTACAACTCTAGCTAGCGCTGTTAAAATACCCCAAATAATGATATACATAAAAGCAGGTTTTACCAACTTAGGTATAAATAGAAAAGCGGCCGCTATAACATCTAATAATCCAACTACAAACAACAGCTGCCTAGCATGAGTTTCGGTTACACCCAATATTTTAATAGTCATATCAATAAAATGACCTGGCACATATATGAATCCCATAGCAAAAAGTCCATGTGGAATAAATGTTAATGCTATAGATACCTTTAACCAGAAAATAAGCTTTTGTTTATTTAAGGTTTCAAAGTCTTTGGTAAAAAAGAGTACTAAAGGTGCTGCAAATTGTATGGTTAGCTCAAAAAATTGTAAAAAATCATAGTTTTTATCTTTAACCATGCATACACCAAGTATAAATAAGATAAACAAACTAAACCCTATAATACTTTTTTTAAGTCTTACATACGGAATCTGTTTCCAAAATAGACTGACAAACGCAGATACAAATAGGACGATGCTAAAAAACACTGTAAGATTGGTGATGCCTTTGTTGGTTTCTGGACTTGTGGCATAATCGAACCAAGAGGTATTGAAAACATTTTCAACAATAGGACTCATTAAGCTTTCATCCCAAAGGATAGCTCTAAAAGGTGCTCCGAAAAAATAAAATTGGTAAGCTCTTGCTAAAAAGATTAGAAAAGCGCATAGTTGGATGATAAAAAAAGGCTTCAGTTTCATATCACAAAAAAATGAAATTAAAGCCTTCGACCTATTACGTCAGTATTATACAACGATTACAAAAACCGCATAAAAATGTTACCTGTATTATTAAATTACTACCACCACCTTATCTTAACATTTAAGTAATAAAGAATATAAAAGTTTTTCGATTTTAAGAAACAAATATTGTTTAAAACCTAATTATCTCTCACAAACGCCAAAGCACGTTTTTCATTGTAGTATATATTTTTCTTATCCACAAACCCAACATGCCCACCATATTTTGGCATTTCTAAAAAGAGATTAGAATTTTGTTTGGCTTCTTTTACAGGATAACATTCTGGAGATAAAAATGAATCATTAAGTGCATTTATAATTAAAGAAGGAACTTTAATATTTGGAAGAAACTGTAAACAACTTGCTTTCTTATAATAATCTAAAGCGCTCTCAAAACCATGTGCTTTTGCCGTATAAATATCATCAAAATCGATTAAAGTTTTAATCGCATTAAAATCGGCCAATGATAGATCATTAGGGAATTGTTCTAATTTAGGCTTAAGCTTCTCTTTTAAATGTGCTAAAAATCGAATCGCGTAATGTTTGTTTTTCAAACTTAATAATTCACCACAAGAGCCTTTTAGGTCACAAGGTGTAGATACTGCAATAACAGACTTTAATTCTGCTGGAATTTCCCTTCCTTCACCCACATATTTCAAAACCATATTTGCCCCTAAACTAATACCTTTAATATAGATTTCGTCGTATTGTCCTTTTAATAACAAATGTTGCACCACAGCGTCTAAATCTTCTGTAGCACCAGAATGGTAACTTCGAAATAAGGTGTTAGGTTCACCGCTACAGCCTCTAAAATTCACCGCACAAGCATCGATGTTATGATGATTGAATAACTTTGCAGTTCCCGTAATATATGGACGCTGCGCACTGCCTTCTAAACCATGAAGTAAAATAATCACTTTATTAGATTTTTCTTGAGCATAGCTCCAGTCTAAATCTACAAAATCAGTATCAGGTAAGGTGATGCGTTCCCGTGTTTGCTCTACCCCTTTCACACTTCGGGCTAATCCTGAAAACACAGTAGACACAAAACTCTTTTTGGCCCAGAATGGTGGTTTGTAAGTGGATTCTATTACTGGCATTAATTTTTAGTTTTATAGCGACCTTTCGACTGCGCTCAAGGTGACATCTTCTAATTATTTCAGAATCGTAAATTCAATAGATGAGTCATTGAACACCTTATGGGTCTGTTTTTGATAATCACTTGCCTTTGCTTCAAAAATATTCTCTACGTACGTCTGTGGATTCGCATCAATATACGGGAAGAATGTACTCTGTACTTGCACCTGAATTTTATGTCCTTTTTTAAAGGTATGAAACACGTCTTGCAACTTTAAGTTAATCGCTGTTTTTTGATTTGGCACAAAAGGTTCTGGCTCTGTCATACTATTTCTAAATCGTCCTCGTAACACTTCGCTTCGCACCATCATATGGTAATTGCTTAGTTTTAGGTGATCTTGAACATCGTCTGTATTTTTAGTATCTGCAGGAAATACATCAATAACTTTTACAATCCAATCGGCTGCGGTTCCTGTAGTAGACACCTTTAGTTTTGCTAAAATATCACCTGCAAGTGTCACATCATTTTCTAAAATTTCAGTTTCAAAAGTTAAGACATCAGGACGTCTAGAGGCAAAACGTTGATCATCGGTCATGAATTTACGCGGTGTAAACCCGACTTTTATATCTTCCGTATAAGGCACTGGCTTTCTCGGGTCACTTATAAAGTCTGACGTTGCCAGCATACGATTCGCTTGTTTTGTTAAACGTTGATAAGGCTGCATAAAGTAATCTTGTTTTACTGTATTTTCTGGCGGCCAAGTTTCAAACGATTGCCATTCTTTTGTCCCTGTATTAAACATGTGCGCTTCTGCTAATTCTGTATGTCCATTAGCTTCACCTTTTAAGAAATGATTAAAGAACTTGGTTTCAATATTTTTCTGAAAATAATCAGATATACTATCCCCAAAATGAATATTTCCTACCACTTGTCGTTCGCTATTTCTAGCCCAATCACCATGACTCCATGGTCCAAATACAACCGTATTGTAATTATCGCTATTAGCTTCAATACTTTTATAAGTATTAAATGGACCGTATAAATCTTCAGCATCAAATAATCCTCCGACAACCATAGTGGCTGGCTTAATGTCTTTTAAATGTTGAATAATACCTCTCGATTGCCAAAATTCATCATAAGTTACATGTGTTTTCAGTTGCTGCATAAATACATTGGTACTATCGTAATACTGATCTAATTTACTTAAAGGCATATGATCTAAGAAAAACTGATGTTGGTCTTCTGTTTTTAAATCGGGTAATGTATACCAAGATTCTGTTGTAGGTTGATCCTTCATATAGCCAAACAAACCTGAGACTCTCCAATAACTTAATAAATAAGCACCATTATGAATAAAATCATCAAAAAAGAAATCGCCAATACAGGCTTGAGGAGACACGGCTTTTAATGCCGGATGTGAGTCTAATAAAGAATACGTGGCATAAAACCCAGGATATGAAATGCCATACGTCCCAACGTTACCATTATTATGTTCTACGTTGTTGATTAACCATTCAATCGTATCATAAGTATCACTAGCCTCGTCGGTTTGGTTTCCTGCTTTATTCGGAATATAAGCACGCATGTTATCGTAAACCCCTTCACTATTCCAACGACCTCGCACATCTTGATACACCATTATATTCCCCTCTTCCATTAGGTATTTATTAGGGCCTAATTTAGCTTTAAATTCATCATCACCATATGGACGACAGCTATATGGAGTTCGCATCATTAAAATCGGGTAGGTTTTAGTCGTGTCTTTTGGTGTATAAATGGTAGTGTGCAGTTTTATACCATCGCGCATACCAATCATCACTTCTTTTTTGGTGTAATTATCTTTTGCATATGCCTCTTCAGATTGATCAACCTCTGAGGTTGCAATCGCTTGATGTTTGGTTTCACTACAGCTCAATAATCCTACGACAAATAAGACTATAAAAAGACAATACTTAATCATATATTTAATAATTTAAGAGTTAAAAGATGACTTCTACACCAAATAAGTACGTCAACTTCAACTAGTTATTGTTTTATAAATTTTAATGTTTGCAATTGCTCTCCTGATTTAATTTCAACAAAATATAAACCCGAATTATATTCAGACACATCTAATGAAGCAGAAGTATTACGTGAGGTAAACGATTTAAGCGCTCTTCCATTTACATCCACAATAGTAAGTTCGCTTTGGTGTTGCAGTCCTTCAATAAGAACTTCTGATGTTGCAGGATTAGGATATAACTTTACTGAAAGATGTTCTGAATCGTCAATAGACAAGGCATTTCCTGTAAACACTATTCTATTAATAACTGTACCATCTCCTCCAATTGGCGTGAATGAAAAATAATCTTTAGTGCGTCCAACATGTTGCAACTCAAAGGTTATATCACCTCCCAAATACGGATCTAAATCTACACTTACCGTAGTTAAAGGATCTTGATATCTTGTGGTAGGGTTGTAACTAGGACCATATTGTTCTCCATTAATGAGGATTCTAAACCATGAATTTGAAGGGGTAGAGCTATAATGATGCAATTGATTAAATGTAATATCTACATTACCGTCGGAAAGATGAGCTCCATCGATTTTAAACTTTAAACCTGTTAAAAAATCCTTATTCTCATTCCAAGCTTGAGTTTCCGTTGTAGCATCTCCTCCAACCCACTCAGCATTTGAGTCGCGTTGATGAAGCACTAATCGATCATAAACAGAATAATTTACAAATTCTAATTTAGAAGATTCACTATGCATTACAGAAAACAAATTAGTTTCTAATACAGCTTCATCATTAAAATAATTATCGTAACCTGGTTCTAAATATTCAGGATCAGTGGACGCATATATTTTTGACCAAGGCGAATGAGACGTCTCACAACTATTACGAACAAAAAGCTTATACGATGTCGCTGCTGGTAATTCTGAAAACGTATAGCTTTCAGTATCCGCAGGTATATAATCTACACTAGGATTTTCTTCAAATTCTGCAGCAACCACTTCATAGGCACCATCAGCAGTGGCATCCCAATTTAACGCAATACTATTGTCGCTACTAACTGATGCTATATTAGTGATGACTTCGCAATCATTTTCTAATATTTTAATATTATCTAAATACGTTTTTCTAGTTGTAGATTTGCTTACATTTTCAAGCTTAATAGTAATCAGTTCGCCAACAAATTGGGACAAATCTATTGAAGCGGTTTTAAAATCATTATCATCATAAGCTGCATTATAAATAAAATCTTCCGCAACACCTGTGTAAACATTATCATCGGCATAGGGCTTTATTTTTACACGTAAATATGCTTCAGCAGTTTGATTAATATCAAATTTAAGTATAGGATGAATTGCATTTTGAGTAAGATCGACATCTATTGAAAATGTTCTTATAAAATCTTGATTTTCTTCAAACGGATCTCCGTAATCAACATAGTTCAGATATTGCGGATAGCCAGGACCATTAAGCATTAACCCAAAACCACTCTCATTGGCCGCTTCAGCATTAATCTCTACTCCGTAATTCGGTATTGCATAATCGCGTGCAAAATCAGATTCAAAATCAATAGTATATGGTAAACTCAAGGCATTTGGTCTGGTTTTAAAGTAATAGCTACGATAACCAGACGTCACACCAAAAGCATCACAGTCGGTTTTTACATTGACATAATAATCTTGTGAAGGCAACAAGTCAGACACTGAAAATGTAAGATCATTGGTTACAGTATACGATTCAGGAATATCCTCACCAGCTTCAGTAATAACATATCTGTAATGATTGGCTTCTGTATTTTCATTAAGCGTGAATTCTGCCGTGGTATTTGTAACGTTGTCTATACTTGCAACAGAACTGGTTTGACAGACTTGCAAGTTACCATCGAAACGCGTTTTTGCGAATGAATTCTGATACAACACTGAGGTTGATGTAGATCCATCATCAAAAGCTTCCGTAATACGAACTCTACTTCGGGTTGGTGGATTATTAAAATTTTCCGTGCCTTGCCACCCAAATAAGGCACTCGAAGATTGCCCTGGATTGACATCTTCAACATCAATCACTAAATTATCGATGCCATTGTAGTTAAAAGACTCATCAAAAATGAGAATAAACTCGTAAGCATTAGCATAGTACGTTGTAATTCCAATTTCGGTTAAATCTTCATCAGCAATAAATCCATCTCCAGATTCAAATTCTTCTTTGGTTGTATGACCAATTTTAAAAATTAAGTTGGTATTTGGCGTTGGTGACGTCGTTGTGTTAGAAAACGCGGTAAAAAATCGTAATCCAGTAATCTCACCATTAAATTTAATTTGCTCTGGATAATAAATGGTTTGCGTACGCGAAAATTTTGCTTGTGGTACATACGGTTGATTGGTGTAGTCACCAGTACCTCCGACAGTGACATAGCTTGTAGTCCTTAATTGTGCGTTACTAATTGTTGCACATAATAAGGCAACGATTAAAAGAATATGTTTCATGATTGATGATTTTGGCGCAATTTAATAATTAAAATAACCTAAAATTGTTAAAATTTAAGAGGCTTTAACGGATGTGAATTCAAATTTCCCACCATCAAACAAGCCTTTATCACTTAGTTTTAAAGCCGGAATCACCAACAGAGCCATAAAGGATAAACTCATATATGGAGCATGAAGCTGACTACCTAATTGTTTGGCCATTTTATCGAGTTCTGAATATTGTTTCCCAATAACCTCAGCATTTTTGTCACTCATAATTCCTGCCACAGGCAGCGCAACTACTTTCTCCTCTGTATCGCTTACTGCACAAATTCCCCCTTCATTTTCTACTAATAAATTAACGGCTTTACAAATCGCTTCGTCAGACACTCCGATAGCAATGATATTATGCGAATCGTGACCCACAGAACTTGCAATAGCGCCTTCTTTTAAGTCATAATTTTTAATGAATGCAATAGAAGGCTTGTCATTTTGATAACGATTAACAACCGTCATTTTTAACACATCGGTCTCTGTGTTAGACACCAGATTCCCATTTTCAATTTTAGAATCTACGATGATTTCATTGGTTACTAATTCTCCGTCTAAACACTCAATCACTCTAATTTTCTTGGCATCAGATTCAAATCTAAAATCTGAAACGTCCTTTTTATCGGTGTTGAAATTATTTAAATTCTCAAAATCTACATGCTTCACATGTGAAACTCCGTTAGCAAATACCAACTGACCATTGATATAGGTTTCAAGCGTTTTAAAATCTTTTAAATCTTCAACAACAATACAATCTGCAGCATCACCAACATTTAGCAATCCCACATCGAGATTATAGTGTTTTACCGGATTTACACAAGCCGCTTGCAACACTTTAAAAACATCGACTCCTTTTGCTACAGCTCTCGCACACAATTGATTAATATGCCCTAATAACAAATCATCAGGATGTTTGTCATCGCTACAAAACATCATATTTTCATAATGTTCATCTAACAAGCCAATTAAGGCTTCAAAGTTTTTAGCTGCACTACCCTCTCGGATAATGACCTTCATGCCTTTTTGTAGTTTTTCTAGACCTTCATCAAAAGAAAAACACTCATGATCTGTAGAAATTCCAGCTGAAATATATTTGGTTAAATTTTCACCTCTTAAACCTGGTGCATGTCCATCTACGGGTTTATTATAGTGTTTTGCCCATTCTATTTTCTTTAAAACTTCGGCATCATCGTAAATAACTCCAGGATAATTCATCATTTCGGCCAAATACTTAATATCCGGATTCTCCATTAAGGTTTTAATAGCGTCCGAATCAATAACAGCGCCTGCCGACTCAAAACTTGTAGCTGGCACACACGATGGTGCTCCAAAATTGAATTTAAAAGGGGTTTGTTTTCCATTTTCTATCATGAATTCCACACCTTTTACGCCAAGCACATTAGCGATTTCATGTGGATCGGAAACTGTGGAAACAGTACCGTGATTCACCGCTATTTTAGCAAACTCACTTGGTACCAACATAGAACTTTCAATATGAATATGAGCATCTACAAAACCTGGTAAAATGTAATGATTTTCGTCGCAGTTTTTCTTTTCGATTGATTTAATTTTACCGTTTTCAACAGTCACTTCCCCTTGGTAGATACTTCTATTTTGAATATCTACAATGTTTCCTTTTAATTTCAAATTTCAAATTTTAATATTTCTAAAAAACGACTCAATTAAACATGTATCACTTTGACTTACAAACTATTTAATACATATCATACAACACTTACTTTAAGTGTTTTTTTAGTATATTCTGTAACTTTAAAACGATCATCTGCACGTTTCCCTATTAACCAAACGATCTTATTTTCTGAACATAACACCCAAGTATGTTCCTTTTCTATAAGTGATACTTTTTCATCTTTAAGGTATTTACTCACTTTCTTTTTCCCGGTCATTCCTATCGGTTGAAAAACATCGCCCGCTTTCCATAAGCGCAGTTCTAAAGGGAATTTTAAAGTAGCTTTGTCTACAAAAATCGTGGTATTAGAAACGTCACCAAGTGCTTTAACCATATTAAAAGAAAGTTTCCCGATTGGTGTTTCTATTTCTCTTACGGCTTCATGGATTAATATGGATTTTTGGTTTTGCTCAGAATGACAAAAATCGGTTAAAATTAAAAACTCACGATGTTTAATTAAACGATGAGAATTCGATTTTACCAGCTTTCCAGATTGTGCCTCCAATAAATCTTCAACATCATTCCACTCCGTAAACCCATAATTTTTAAAAATTTCAAAGAGATAAGCTCTTTGGTTTTTAACGGCTTTAAATGCGGCAATTTTGTAAGTCGTTCCAAGATGATCTTCAGACACTATGGCTTGCTTCTTAAAAGCAGATAATTGCTCTTCAACAATTACAGCTGTATCATTAAGATGCTGTAATGTATTTTGAAAACTATCTAACAATTGCGGATTAATTTCCTTTAAAATAGGAACAACATCGTGTCTCAACTTATTTCTTAAATATTTTCGTGAGGCATTACTCGCATCCTCTCTCCAAGTGATTTTATGATCTTTAACAAAGGTTTCAATCTGGCGTCTAGAAAAAGGCAATAATGGTCTAACGATATTGTTGTTAACCATTGGAATACCTGTTAAGCCATTTAAACCAGTTCCTCTAGTGAAATTGATAAGAAAAGTTTCAAGATTATCATCGGCATGATGTGCTGTTAAGATGTAATCGAATTTTAATTGTTTGGCTAGTTCTTTAAACCAATCGTACCGCAATTCGCGCGCTGCCATTTGTATAGAACACTTATGCGTTTTGGCATAAACTTCGGTATCAAAATGCTGAATAAATACCTCTACTCCTAATTCTTCTGCTAAAGAAACTACAAAAGCTTCGTCTTTCTGACTTTCTTCGGCGCGAAGATTAAAATTACAATGCGCCAGAGAAAATTGAAGCTCCATTTGAGAACACAGATGTGCTAACACAACACTATCGATACCACCAGAAATGGCGATAAGTAACTTCCCTTCTTTTAGGATAGAAAGGTTATTATTAATATGTATTTTAAAGTCTGATTGCACTTTTCAAAGGTATAGAATTTATTTATGCCTTTAGAAATCCAAAAGCTCAAAATTTTATAAGTCTTAGTCCATGTGTTATGATGTTAAAATGATTTTTATCATAAAGACATGTATTCTTTTTGATTAACTTTAAGAGAATTTAAAAATGAATAGGTCATGAGTGCTACAGACAAATTAACAAAATCACCTGCACGAACTGCCTTTGATAAAAAGGTGCTTTCTGCATTACCACATTTACACCCTTATGTAAAACATAGAATTTATATTGCTGAAACAACGGGAATTCTGCCAAAAAATATGTTTTCATCTAACGGTATTATCGATGAGAGCATAATTAGCCTTTACGAAAATGGCTTTAACGTTGATGCGGAACCTATGGCAGTAAAATTAGAGCTGTTTAGAATTGTAGACAACTACATGAATGTTTTGTTTAAAAACGAAGCTTATCATAAAGAAACCATTAGCACAGACGCTATTTTAAAGCATGAATTATCTAAACTCAGTGAAGATTACACCATTGATGCTGATTTTGATTTTATCTTAAACACAGAGTTGAATGACATCTCATACCAACAAAATGAGAATAATACACTACAACTCTACTCAGATAAAGAAACGTCTATTTTAAATGCTTTTGAGGTTAAGGACTTATCAACAAAACAAGAATCAGAAGTATTTGGCAAACTTTATAATTGGCTCCCTTTTAATGTGTCTAACATTATGGATTTGTACATTTTTGGGAAGCTAGATTTTGAATCGATTGCTAAGATTAAAAAACTAGAAGAGAAACGTGTCGTGGATATTTTTGATAAAGTAAAACGAACATTTAGACGACATATTGAGTAATGGGTTTTGGTTGTTAGTTGTTAGTTGTTAGGGTAAATAAACTATTACTCAGAGTTACACAAAGAAGGCACGAAGAGGCACAGAGCAATTTTTCTAGATGATGAAATGATATTTTAGTGTTAAATCTTAAGAAAAAGGACAAATTGAAACTAAATGTCTCACCGAACGCAGTCGAAGTGCATATGAAAATTGAGACTAAATAACTATCCTTCTAAGGCTTCGCGCATGGCTTTTGCTTTAATTAAGCATTCTTCGTATTCTTTAAGAGGATCGCTTTGAGCCGTAATCGCACCACCAACGGAATAAGAAATGTATTTTTTGGTTTCGTTATAAAGGATACTTCTAATAATAACATTAAAATCGAAGTCACCATTAGGCGCAATATAACCAACCGAACCCGAATACAATCCACGTTTTGTAGCTTCAAGGTTCTCTATAATTTTCATGGCTGAAATCTTAGGAGCACCTGTCATGCTTCCCATAGGAAATGTTGACTTCAAAATATCAACTACCGTAGTTTCTGGCGCTACGGTAGATTGAATTGTAGAAATCATTTGATGCACTTGTAAAAAAGAATACACCTTACACAATTCCTTTACCTCTACACTGCCTTTAATTGCTGTATGTGATAAATCATTACGGACCAAATCTACAATCATGATATTTTCGCTACGCTCCTTAGGATCTTTTGCTAAGTTTTTGGCTAATTGAGTGTCCTCATCCTTGTCATTAGAACGTTTAGCTGTTCCTTTTATAGGTTGAGAAATTACTGTAGTTCCTTTCTTTGAAATATAGCGTTCTGGAGAAGCAGACATAAGGTATTTGTCTTCAAATTTGAAGAAACTCGCAAAAGGAGGCTTCGAAATTTGATTGAGCTTTTTAAATGTTTCTAGTGGCTGTATACAACTATCTTCGGCATAAAACTCTTGACAAAAATTAGCTTCATAAATATCACCTCTATGTATGTGTGCCAACATTTTATGAATATTCTCAAAATAGTCATCTTTATGAATTCTAAGTTTAATTTTAATAGCATTTTGAGACTTTCCTAGAGCGATAGACGATGTATGGTTAATAGATTCTATATCACTCTCTATCTCATCATTTACCATATTTAAATACTGAATTTCAACCACCTGATCTTTAATTAAAAAGAGTTTTTTAGGTTGAAAAAAATACAAATCTGGAAACGCCAGACCATCGTAATTTTTAGACTGTAGACGCTCTGTTGTGTTTTTTAAATCGTATGTTAAATAACCAAAAATCCAATCTTTTGTAGTGTTTTGATAGTCTCTAAGACGCTCAAAAGCATCGAAATAATCTGTTTTTAAAACCGTAAATGCATCAACTGCCAAAACCGCATCGTAATTGCTGTATTGATCGTGATGATTGTTAGAATCTAACCAAACCACATCATCAAACTGTTGACTCCATTGCAAAAGATTTTGCTTAAATTTCGCTAGGTTTTTCGGTGTATGAATTTGTGTTGTTCTCAATAGAAAAATAATTGCTGCAATTTACCAAACTTTATATAAGTTACCTACCCTGTTTATGAATCCTTGCATGATAAATAATTAGTGTTGTATATTTCAGAAAAATAAAAAGACATGCCTAGTTTAAAAAACGACCTACTTCACATTCAAATAAAGTCGAAAGGCGCAGAATTGAGCCATATCACTTCTGTAAAGCATCAAACAGAATTTTTATGGCAAGCAGACCCTACGGTTTGGGGCAGTCACGCACCAAATCTGTTTCCCATTATTGGAGCTCTAAAAGCGGATTCATACCGTTACAATAGTCAAACCTACCAGATGCCTAAGCATGGTTTTGTTAGGCATAATAATCACTTGAATATTACAAACCAAACCGATTCTAGTATAACGTTTCGGCTAACTTCTAATTCGGAGTTATTTAAGCTATATCCTTTTTTATTTCAATTTGAAATCACCTACACACTGCATGAGAATAAATTGACCATAACTCATACGGTGACCAATTTAGATGATAAAATAATGTATTTTTCTTTAGGAGGTCATCCCGCTTTTAATTGTCCGCTTGCTGAAGATGAAGCTTACACGGATTATTATTTAGAATTTGAAACGGATGAAACGAGTCCAACTTATTTATTAAATATGGACAATGGTTTATTAACTAATAAAACCAAACCTATATTCGCTGATGGTAATCGCATAAACCTACGACCAGATTTATTTAATGAAGATGCGCTTATCTTTAAAGAACTTAATTCTAGAATGGTACGCTTAAAACACCGCACAAAAGGTGAAGTATTACAGGTGAATTTTAAAGATTTTAATTCCTTAGGAATTTGGGCTAAACCAAATGCACCTTACGTTTGTATTGAACCATGGTTAGGTTATGCCGATAATGAAACTACAGACCAAAAACTAGAAACTAAAGAAGGAATTTTGAGCTTGGAAGCAGGTTCAAAATTTAATGCAACTTATACGATTGAAATTGCACAAAAGCATCTTATATAAATCATCTATTTTCTATCACCAATCCTAACTACCAAATCATGAATTCACCAATCTCAAAAAAAACAACAAGACTCTTTTCTTGGTTATTTCTATTGTTTTTAACTCCATTATCTTACGCTCAAAATCAAGATGCGTACAGTTTATTATGGAAAATTGAAGGAAACAATTTAGCATCTCCATCCTACCTCTTTGGAACCATGCACATTGATGATGCAAGAGTCTTCAATTTTAGCGATGCCGTAATGCCAGCCATAGAAAGTGTAGATTACTTTGCTCTTGAAATAAATGCAGATTCGTTAATGACTGCAATTACTGAACGCACCTATACAATTACTGCCAATGATTTTTTTAAAAACTTATTAGCACCTAGAGATTACAGACGCTTATTAAAACGCTTTAAAACCATTAACGACTTTAGTTTAGAGGACTCCGAAATTATGAGTCCAGATGATGTTTTAAGTATGCTTATACCAGATATAGACAAGGTTGATGACAAATCGACTTTTGTAGATTTTTATCTTCTTGGACAAGCTCAAACCATGAACAAGACGATTATTGGGCTAGAAGACATTGATGATCAAATATACTATTTCGATCGGCTTTCAGATGAAGAAAAAAGAGAGGAAATTTTAAGTTATTTGGATGTCGATATCGATAGCATTAATCGCACTAAAGAAATCATGACTACAGTTTATGCAACTGGCGATTTAACTAAGATTGCTGAATTTGTAGAACGTAATGACATGATAGATAATTCTATGCTTTCTAGAAATAAAGTAATGAAAACAAGCATTATAAACACCATGAAAAACGGTAGTCTTTTTGCAGGAATTGGAGCTGCCCATTTAGTGGGAGAAGGAAATGTTATAGAATTATTACAAAAAGAAGGCTATAATGTTAGTGTGGTTGAAGCTAAATTTACTGGAGTTGCAGACACTTATAATATAGATACCTCAAAAGGCTATTGGTACAATTACATAGATAATCAATTAGGCTTTCAACTCGAATTACCTAAAGCACCAAATCTTAAAGAAGATTTTGAAAAGTTTACTATTCATGGCTACGGAGATATGACATCAAACACTAGTTATCTCTTTATGGGGTTTAATACTGGTTATACTATGGCTGAAGAGCAAGGAGAGGCCTTCTTAGAAACTATGATATCTAACATTTTAGAAAAAAGAGGAGGCGAAATTATTGAGCGTAAACCACTAACAGACAAGAATCAACATGGCTATGATATAACTTGCAAATTACCTGATAACATTGCAATAAAAGCGAGATTTGTCGTTAAGTATAATCATTTTTATTATTTCTCTGCCGAAACACCTGAAGCACAAATTGATGAAAATAATATTAATCGGTATTTTGAATCTATTATAATAGATGGCATTGAACCACCAATTGAGGATAATAAAGGTTGGCGAGAGTTTAAAAGTGAACAAGGAGCTTTTACAGTGCAAATACCAGTACCTGCAAAAGATATGTCTCGAGAACAAGCAAATCCGCTTAATACAGAAGGTGAACCTTATTTTTTAAATCTGTATATGGCTACAGATATTGAAAATCAAAATAATTATTTAATTCGGTATAACGATCAACCTATGGGCTATTTTCTTCAGAATCCCGAAATAGCCTTTAAAGATACCGAGAATACACTATTAAAGAAATCTGTTGCTGTATCAGAACCTAAAATTATTTTTTTAAACGGTATTGAAGGCCGCGAATATGAATTAAAACTCAACAACAAATACCATTGTATCGTTCGTGCCTATATAAGAGGAAACAGAACCTATTTACTTTTAAAGCAAAGACTAAATGAAACGGACAAAGTAAGTACTGACGATGGTTTTTTTAATAGCTTTACCCTATTGCCTTACAACACACCTGAACTCGTGGATTATGAATCTCCAAATAAAGATTTTAAAATTCAGCTGTTTAAAAGAGTAAACGAAGACATTGACACCGTTGACCTTATGGATTCTAACGTTAAGGATTCTTATGACTATACATCCATAAACTCAAATACTGGTAGCATCTACCAATATGGCTATAATAACATTGGTAAATACTTTAGGTTAACATCAGCTAAAACCTTTTATGATGCTTATAAAAACGAATTACTTGAACCAAATGACAGTATTATAGATGACAAATACATGCTTCAAAATAAGGATTCAATAATTCAATTTTCTGTAAAAAATGAACTATATAAAAACACAGGTCAAATCACTATAAATAGAGTTTGGTATAATAATTACAGATTACATATTGCTAGAGCTATTGTAACCGAAGACGAAGTTGAGTCAGGCCTTGTAGAACACATTTTTAATTCCATAGATATAAAACCAGTTACTTCTAATATTGATATTTATGAATCTAAAGCAAAGTACATCATAGAAGATTTAAAATCTACAGATTCATTAACATATACTAGAGCTATAAAATCTTTTGAATATTACGAATTTGACAAAGATGATATAGTGCAATTAAAAGAAGCGCTCAATTATGCATTTTCGGAAGAAACAAACGACGAAATTAAAGCGAATATTATTCATGAATTTAGTTTAATTAATGAGGAAAGCGCTTTAGATATTTTAGAAGCGTTTTATAAAGCTCCCTCAACATCCGATTTTTTAAAGACAGCCATACTAGTTGCTATTCCAAGTATTACCTCTAACAAAGCGCTACCGCTGTACAATACATTATTATTTTCTAAAGCACCAACCGAAGAAAGCGCTTATGATTACTCCATGCTTCAACCGTTTAGAGATTCATTAAATTACACTCTAGAAAACTATGATAAATTAGCCTCATTAATGTCTAATATGTCATATAGAAGCGATCTAATATATTTGTCTAATGACCTGTATAATTCCGAATTAGACACTAATGATATTGTCACTAAACATTATAAAAAGCTGTTATCTCACTTAGCTACAGACGCTGAAACTTTCTTTAATTTACCACCACCACAAGAAGGAGAAGAGGACGCTTATGACTATACCTACTACAATTTAATGGTCGCTTATTTAAACAGCTTAAATACTATAAAATATAATGATAGCATCAGTGATGCTTTCACCTCTAAACTATTAAATCAAGTAGATGACAAATGGTTGAGGTTATTAGCCCTCACAGCACGCATATATAATGAGTATACCATTTCAGATAATCAATTAAACACGTATTTAGAAGACATGTATTTTAGGTTTGAAATAATGGAAGCCTATCATAAAATTAACAAATTACATGTTATTGATAAAAAATACCTAACAGAAGACGCTTTTGCTACACTTTCATTTTACAACTACGCTGGTGAAGATGGCGGTTTTCCGGACAACATTAGCATTCTTAAAAAAATAGAGAAGGCTAACTCTGAATTTTATGCTATTAAATTCGATTATAATGATGACGATCCTGATGAAAGTATATCCTATATTGGAATTGTTGGTCCGATAAAAACATTAACTCAACATGCTGACTTTAGAATGTATGATTCTAATACCTATTGGGATGAATATGATGATGACTGGAAAACAAAAATAGACGCTCTAATTACAGATTATTTAGAGTATTAGAAATAGTTATTTAATTACAACTATCTTTGCACCTTAAAACAACACCGTGACTTTTAACGACCTTAATTTAAATACACCATTATATAACGCTTTAGACGATCTAGGATTTACAGCGCCTACACCAATACAAGAAGAATCTTTTAGTGTGGTTGCTTCTGGTAAAGATGTAGTGGGTATAGCACAAACAGGTACAGGTAAAACCTTAGCCTATATGTTGCCGATACTAAGAAATCTTAAATATTCTAGACAAGAAAACCCTAGAGTCTTGGTTTTAGTTCCCACAAGAGAGTTAGTAGTGCAAGTTGTTAGTGAAATCGAAAAATTTTCTAAATACATTAATAACCGTGTGTTAGGTGTGTATGGTGGCACCAACATTAATACTCAAAAACAAGCCGTTGCAGAGGGGCAAGATATTATTGTAGCTACACCTGGTCGGTTGTATGATTTAGCTGTAAGCCGTGTTTTACAATTAAAATCAATCCAAAAATTAGTAATCGATGAAGTTGATGTGATGTTAGATTTAGGGTTTAGGCACCAATTAATGAATATCTTTGATGTGCTTCCGCAACGCCGACAAAATATTATGTTTTCGGCAACGATGACTAAAGACGTAGATGATTTAATTACGAATTTCTTCATTAACCCTACTAAAATTTCAATTGCTGTTTCTGGAACACCATTAGAAAATATTAAACAAGAGCGCTACGATGTTCCAAATTTTTATACAAAAGTAAATTTACTAGAACATTTGCTTCGTGATAAGAACACATTCTCTAGAGTATTGATTTTTGTGGCTTACAAGAAAATGGCTGACCGACTGTTTAATCAGTTTGAAGAATTGTTCCCAAATGAATCTTGTGTTATCCATTCAAATAAAACGCAAAATTACAGACTACGTAGCATAGAACAATTTAGAGAAGGTGAAAACCGATTATTGATTGCAACGGATGTTATGGCCAGAGGGTTGGATATTGAAGGAGTATCTCATGTTATTAATTTTGATACACCAGATTATCCAGAAAACTACATGCATAGAATTGGTAGAACAGGACGTGCTGAGCAAGAAGGACATTCCATTTTATTTTCTACAGAAAAAGAACAAGAAGGTTTAGAACGCATTGAAGCTTTGATGCAAATGCAAATTAAAACTCTTGACATTCCTGATGAGGTTGAGATTTCTACAGAATTAATTGAAGAAGAACGTCCGCAAATTAGAGAGCGAAATAATCCTACTAAACGACGTGATGAAGATGCACCAGGACCTGCTTTTCATGAGAAAAAAGAAAAAAATCAAAAGGAAAATTTAGGTGGCTCTTACAAATTTAAAATTGCAGCAAAATACAAGAAGCCAAAAACTAGAGGTGATAAAAATTATAATAGACGCAATAAAAAATAAGACTTCCTGTTCTAGATTTAACAAGCACACTACGCTTAGTAACTTATTGTGCACTAGCCGCTTTCAATGAATCCAACTGACGTTGTAATGCATTGATTTTATCAGTATTGTTCTCTACCTTCGGAATACGTTTTAAGGAATCTATTTCTTGCTCTACTATGTCTTTGTCCTTTGGCGCTTCGTTAAAATAATAACCGATACCTTCACTAGCTCTCCAAGCTTCGTTAAGTTGCTTATAAACTTCCTCATCCCATGTACTTGGGTGTTTTACATCTATCCAAATTACGTCTCTATATTCGCTATCTATCAGCACCAAATCTGGAGTTGCAGACCCATCAAACTGTTGGGCATCTGCTGTACTTATGGAAGAAATAGTTCCTAAGAAAAACATACGTTTTCTACCTGCAATATCTTTAATGTAAGGTCTAAACTCTACAGGTGTACTCGCACTCCAATCGTATTCTTTACGCGATTCTTTAACCTTTAAAGGCATGGCAGAAACACCTGCATAACCTTGTTTTTTAGTGGCATGATCGTAGTAATACAATGTATTTGTACCATCTGCTGGAATAAAAACACTATAACTTAAACTGGTACGCTCATCACCTACTGGCTCTAACCCAAACCAATGATACAAACCACTATAAGCATCTGAATTTGATCCTGCAAAATTAAAATCCGTAACATACGGTTGTTGGTTCTGATCCTTTGGCATTACTGGAATCTTTACTGCTGTTTCCATATTCCATGGTAGTGGGTCACTAAAACCTCCTAAAAATTTTAACGACTCTGCTTGCAATTGAGATACATTTTCGGCTAAAGTGTTTTGTTTGTTTAAAAAGGGATAATTTTTAATATCATCCGGACTCACAAAGGTTCCTTTTCCGATAGTGATGCGCTCTAAATAGTCATTAAAATCGTGCTCACCACTATCTATAATCATCACTCCACCAAAACTTGGATAAGGAAAAAAGAAACCTTTCCATTTTATTAAACTCACCACTTCTACCCAATTACCATTATCGTTTTTCATATAAAACGTATCACTAGGTTCGTAATTAAATAACATCCAAGGATTAAAGCGTTGCACTACGGCATTGTAAGTATTTCGGCTAAATTTTAAAGACTCGCCAATTGAAAAAGTTACTGAGATTCTATTTTCATTAGAAAAACGAGGAAAAGGCGTTGTACTACTTACTGCAAATACTTCTTCTGTGTTATCACTTATTTGTTGCATTACGTACTTCTCACTAGGCTGTATAGCCATTGTCCATTTATTTTGATCGTCTACGCGTACCAAGTGTGGTAAGGATACATCTTTTGTTTCACCAACACTTTCATTAGCCATAGAAAAAATGTTTCGCAATGGCTGAATACGTTCATTTTGCGTTAAGGGCAACTCGTTAATTTCAACTTTGTTAAGATCATTAAACACATTATAAGTTTTCATATAATCGTACATTTTATAATGCCAACCTACAACATATATCAATCCGAAAAAGATAATAAGCAAGGCTAGAATACCTAAACGGGTTCCAACTTTTGCTGATTTTCTAAATTTACGTAACCCTAAAAATAATACCAGACCACAAACAAGAATGATAAAAATAAATTTTCTTAAAAACAGTAAAATAGGTTGATAATCGTCTCTAAAAAAGAATAATAACACCAATAGTAATAATACCACAGCAATGCTAATTCCTTTTTGTTTTCCTCCTTTATTCCAATAGTTTTTTATCATGATTTTCTGTTATTCCTGCAAAGGCAAGAATCTATATTTATTAAACTTTTCTTGTGGATTCCGTATCACGTATAGAATAAGGAGTACCAACTATGTTTATTATTTCTAAAATATAATTCCTTTCATATTACATCAGCCCTTTATCCTTTAAACGCTCCCTAGCACTTTTTTCATTCATTATTGTTTTGGGTTCATTTTCAATTTCCTTTTTGGCTTCTTCTACAGCTTTATTGTCCTTGTTTTTTAGGTCTTCTAAAAAATCTTTTCCTTTTTCTACAACATCATCAAATTTATCTTCTAAGGATTCACTTTGCTCTTCAATAACTTCAGAAGATTTAATAACAAAACTAGCAATGTAGGTTCCTAAAAGTGTTCCAACGGCAAAAGAAGCAAATGCTGAAATCCCATTATAACTACTAAAAACAGCTATTGGAGTAAGAAATTCAATAATTAATGCCGCTATTAAAACCAGGCTCACTACAAATATAATACGTGGTAAAAGTGATTGCTTATACACAAAACCTTTAGGGTTATTAGCTTTCATCTGAAGCTCTTTACTATTCACCATTTTATTTAAAAAACGGTAAGCACCATTTCCATTAGATTCTCTCCAATACATAAAAATACCAAATAAAATAGCAGCTATAAATATTACGAGTTCAATTCCCATGACGTTGTGTGTTTAAGGTTCTTATAAAATTAGTCTAATTTTCTTATATATTGTTACGAATGCGCTCTATTACCCAATCCTTAAATGAATCTTCCCAAGTTTCATAATTTTTATAAAACTGTTCTTTATCATACCAATACAAGAACAAAACATCCATTGGCGCTATATTAATTAATAGCTTATGAATTAAATCGCGATGCTCAGGAGACAATGATGAATGCGGCTGATGTAAAGCAAAATAAAACGATTGGTCAACAATATCTTCAATTTTATAGGCGTTACTTCGTTCTAATTTTTCTAAATAAATTTCTACTCCCATCACTTGTTTACGTTCTTCAATGCCTATTTTATTTAAATAACTTTTAAAAAGCACCTTATCGTTTAAAATTGACACTATGGGATGTGCTGTATCTTTTAAAAATTTTGATAACTCGTATTTTTTAATTCGATCGTAATTTGGTGTTGTAACGATTTGCTCTAAATCGCACTCAATAATGATATGGTCTTTTAATTTCGTCACCAATTCTGGTTGTGATATATGATAAATAAGCACATCGTGAATTGTATCCTTTATCGCTTCTTTATAGGCGTCTCTATTTTCAAAAACCACAATGGTTTTAATAAAGTCTCTTAAAACATATACACCTTTAAAAGCTCTTGTAAAAAATGAATTTGTGGTAAAGTGTAGCGGTTCTAAGCTTAAATCCCTATTCCTCAAATCTCCATAACGCTTGGCTGAATTGAGCAATTGCTGATGTAGACCTTCATCTATAAAATTATGGCCCGTATTAAACTTGTCAACTAACGCTAACTGTGCTTCTTGATTTTTTTCTAAATTATCTATAAGCCTAAAAGAAATCTCAACAGTGTTATATTTTAAAACATCTAAAGGCTCATAAAATACATCAATATTTTGATCAAAATCTAAACAAATAGCAGAATCTCTTGTTATGTCGTTTATTTTTTGCGAGTATGTTTTAAAGATATGGTGCATCATGTCCTTATCAAACGAATGAAATGGTAGATACACTGGTTTTCCTTTTTGTAATGGCGAAATAATAATGCCGTGCGGATTTGCATCACCATGATTGAGGTAATGCAGATTGTTCATCTCTTCTGCCACCTCAGGACTCCAGCCAATGCCATCAATAAAAAACGATGTTAATTTGGTTTCTTTAAAACCTAATGTTTTTAGACATTTGTTATAGCGTTCTACTAATTTCCCGCTCACAGGAATAAGTTCACTTCTATATAGGTTGGCTTGTTTTAATTTTTGCATCTTTTTGTCGCGAAAGCGGTACTCTAATTATTTACTTAAACTTTTATTTATAATCAACTTTATTAAAATATTCTCATAGACGTATTTCTAGTTATAAAACCCTTAACAATTTATGAATTTGAGCATATTGTAATAGCATAATAGATTTGGCATCTATGATTTCCTCGTTTTTTATCATCTCTAAGACTGTTGAGAATGACAGTTCTAAAATTTCGATATCTTCATCTTCGGCCTCTAAACCACCTCCACAGTTCACTTTCATTTCTTCGCTATATTCAGCAACAAATAAAAACATTTTCTCGGTTAAAGCACCTGGTGAAGTATATGCGGTAAGCACTTGTTTAGCCTCATGTATTTTATAACCTACTTCTTCCTCTGTTTCTCTTATAATAGTTTCTAAAGGCTGATCGTTATTATCTATAGCGCCTGCACAAACCTCAATAGACATGCCTTCGCTTTTAACATTATCATAAGCTGGCATGCGGAATTGCTTAGTTAAAATAACCGTTTGTTTTTTAACATTGTACAGTAATATTGCCGCACCATTGCCGCGATTATAACACTCTCGCGACAGACGTTTCCATGCACCATTTCTAAATTGATAATCGTAATCAATACGTTCTAATTTTGCCCAGTCGTGAGAGAGTACGGTTTTATTTATATTTTTTAAATTATTCATGGTATCGCTTATCCTTTGTGTTTCTCATAGTCTCACTATTTAATTAACCTGTTTTATTTCCCAAACTGTTCTCTAGCTTTGGTTTCAATATGTAGTTGATTCACTCTAGCATCCACTTTACGTTTAAAATCTGTATCTGCAATAGTGGCCACATTATCTAAATATCGAATCACTTCTTGTCGTCTTATATCTGAAAAGTTTAAACCTTTCATATTCGATTTCATTAATTCTTGAAGCATATTAAATTTAGTCTCATAGTCCTTTTTAAAATACGTTTCTGGGTTTTCAAACCAATCTTGTTCTAAATCAAAATCCGTAAGTCGTAATGAAATGGCAGATTGAATATTTCGTACATCTCTTGACGAGAAAAACGGAAATAGCTTCTGAATTTCTTTAAACAAAGCTGCAAAAAACATATGATCATTAGTACCATGTCGCTTTTCTATTTTATCATAAGCATCGTGTACGCGAGCTTCTGTAGGTTTTTCAACGGTATTTAAAATGTCTCCCATACTTTGTGCCAAACCTTGATCTGATAGATATTTATACACTTCAGGATCATTCATATTAACAAAATCTGGCATCGTATCTTGCAATTTCTTCCACCAAATGTAATCTTGATCCACAAAATCGTGTTCCGTACGTGCTCCATCAATTTTAAATCGACCTTGTACTCTAGAAATTACAGCTTTGTCTAACATTTCGGGTAAATTGGTAAATAAACCAATAGAACTGTTACCGTAATTTACGGCATAAGCACCTTCTGTATATCTTAAAAATACACCAATTACTTCTTTAACACCAGCAGAAACACCTTGTGCTGTACGTTCTTGTAGATTGTTTTCGGCATCATCTATCGGTGCGAAAATCAATTTTGTTGGATCTTGCAATGGCTTCATCCACTCTACCATTTTTTCGGCAGAACCACCTTGAAATGTACTAATCAACGTATCTGGCATGGGATGAAATAAAAACGGAATATCTAAATTATCGGTATGTTCTTTTAATCGGGTTGCAATAGCTGCTATCAGCATACTTTTACCTGTCCCTGGAATGCCGTAACCCATAAAAACAGGCATAAATCCACCTAATTCTTGAAATGGGTTTTTCTTTGCTTCTATATCGTAACTCAACAATCGCTCGGTTAAACGACGTGCAAAATGTTTAGCATCTCTGTTGCCAACAATTTGCTCAAACTGTATTTTGTTGAATTCGATACTTTTTGCAGTACCCGAAAAAGTATTTTCCCAGCCAGAAACTGCAAAATCAGAGTTTTCTAGTTTATAGGTTCTATCTACAATGGTTTCTGTATGTTCTAAGCTATTTTTACGAAGTTGAATTTCGTCTATGAGTGCTTCAAAATAAACCACTGTAAAATCGATAACATCTTTATCTGATGTTATGATTTCTGGATGTCCTAAATACTTATCATAATAAAACAACTGACAAGAAATCCCTTTTAAAGGTGTTAATAATGAAACTTCAGGAATACCAGCAAACTTTTGCTTCATTACCGATAAATCATCTGAGGCATGTGGTTTTAAATCGTGAAGAATTTTGTAAGCTGTTGCAAACAACATAAATGCTGTAGCTGTATGCATTTTACTTTCGTATTCACGCCTTCCAAAGTTGTCTAAAGCTGATTTGTTTTCACTTAAACTCGATAAACCTGAGGCATCATAATAAGAGTCTTTAATCCAAATTCCTAGCGTTAAAGCTTCTTGCACCGCAAATAAGGTGTGATTTAAATTTACAGGAAGTGCTACAGATTCTGGTAACAAACGCTTTTTTAATGCTAAAATGGTTTTAGAAACTGAAGTCACATTAACATTACTCCCATTATTTGCTCTAGACAAATACAACAAAATAGATTGGTCTTTAGCCTCGTTATCCTTGTTTTTGGCACGCTGACTTTGTTCCCATTGAATGGATTTAATATATGACGTAGCTTCATCCCGAAGCATATCTAATTCATTTTGTTTAATAGGAAATGTTGAATTGTGTTCCATTTTTTTTGTCTTCTATATTGTAATTCATTTTTTTTCTTCTGAAATATAGTCACATGCTAAAGCAAAATCCAGCCATAATTGTGTTTCAGAATTTTCACTGTCAGCGTCAGATAATTCACTTTTAAAATGCTTTTCGTACTGTCGTTTTCCATAGCCTTCAGCTATATTAGAACAAACCGACCTACTAGATCTTATCATTTGCGACGATAAGCCAAATATTTCAGACTTAGGAAACACGTTAACTAAATGAAATATTTCCATTGCTAAATCGAATCCTTTTTGATAAGCTAATAATGTTTTAAAAGACATATTAATATTTACTAATTCTGACGGCTAACTGAGGTCTGCACACTGCAGATTCATTCCATTTTTAATTCAGAAATTTGAATTGGACTTTGTGCCAACTTATTCATAATTTCAGGAGTTTTATTATAAAGCATTTGTATAATACGATGTGGAGCAAAGACATAGCGTTGCCTATATATGGCATTCCACCGTTGATAAGTTTGCTTACTAAAAAACCCTCCTTCTTTAAATGCGCTCCCAGACTCTAGCTCATCTATTTTAAATGAAATAGCGTAAGATTCCAAAGGGATTTCTTTGTTAGCAATCCCTTGCAACATAGCATGCGTAACCTTGTTCTCGTCTTTAGCAAACACATTGTGGATAGGTCCTAAATCTACACGTTTTATCAGTTTGGGTAATACCTTTGGCAAACGCTTATCAATACCATATGCCATGGTATCTAAAGCCATTTCTCGGTCGGCAATAGTTTTTAAAGCATTATAAATTTCATTTCGGTCTTTTTGTGGATCCTTGCCGTCGTAATCAAAGTACATATAGCAAATAAATGGCCTGTTGTGTGCTACGTCGTAAAAGCTCCAACTCACTAAATACTCGGCAACAGTTCCTTCTGGCGCCTTAATAATCTTACCTTGCACAAACCGGTTAAATATATATTCTTTTTTAGCCGAAGTATAATATACTATAGATGCCGCTTGAAAGAGTTTACGCTTGGCAATTGGCTCTTTCTTTCGCATTAAGGTATCTAAAAATTCCTCCTTTAAAACATCTATATTGGTTAGCTTCTCTAAATATTCTTCTCGTAATGCTAAATCGTTAAACAAATATCTAAACTCTAAATAATTAGGAAAACTAGAATCGGTTAAATCGACTTTCATGTTTTCCTCATCATCATACATGTACTTTACACGCATCGCTTCTATGGAATACAATAATAAGTCGCTATATTGCTTAAATAAGAGTACTTCTTGTTGATTTAAAATTTGTTTTTGTTGCACCGCTACGATTAATTCCTTTAATGCAAAATCAATCAATTTGTGATAAAACACATATTGTTCTTTGGAATCTAAAACTGCGGAATCTAAGGGTGTAACTATCATTTTTAGTAGGTAGTTGACCGTATTCAATGCATACTCACTATGAATACTTGAGACGTATTAAATAAAGAATTTTGATGATATCGTTTTTGCCACAGTATTCAGCACCATTAATGACTGAATACTGATGACTCTAACGATTTAAGATTAGCCTAACAAATCATCTTCGCCAGCTTTTGGTTTAGGTTCGCCAGCGGGTTCTCCTCCGGCATCACCAGTTGGTGCATTTGCATCGGCAGCGTAGTAATCTTCAAAGATTTCTTTCATATCAATACCATAACGTTCGGCAAAATTCTTTTGTATAGACTTATCTTTTTCACGAATCTCATTTAATGCTTCTGCATAACTTCCGTAAACCCCTTGCATTACTTTTTCGTGTACTGGTATATTATCCATCATTTCTTGTCGTGCTCTAGCGCTCGCTGTATGCATTGCTGCTAACGTTTCACCAATATGTTCATCGGTTTTAACACCTAAATGTTCTAAGATTGCTGCGAATTCTTGATCTGTACGTGCTTTTAAAGCTACCACATAACCATCATAATATTTAAGTCGCTCATCAGTATCCGACTTTAATTTGGCACGATGTGTTTGTAAATTACTACGTAAAGACGTTAATACTTTAATAGTCAGATTGTGCTTGTGTACAAAACTATCTTTAGAAGCCGCTAACGTTGTGTAAGCATTTTTAAGCCCTTCTAATTCTTCAACTTTTTGCTCTAGTGTAGTCACTTTACCTAAAGCATCAGAATATTCTGTAGATTGTTTATCTGCAACTTCTTCTAAAGCCTGCCGCGCTTGTTTTAATAAAGCATATTGCTCTTCTAATTTATCTTCAACTTCTTTTTTCTTTTGAAGTGCTTTTGTATGATTATTTGAAGCTTCTACAATGGCCGTTTTAAGACTTTCCTCTACTTCTTTAATTTCAATTTCACGATCTTTTAATCGTTTTATTGCCGCCTGACTTTTAAATGAAAGTTCATTTAATAACGTTTGAACATCTGCCGTTTCTATACGCTGTTGAAACATGGCTTTTGCTTTATTATCTGAAGCATCTCGTTCTTTTTGCGCATTTTGAAGTTCTTGCTCTGCGTCTCTAATTTTACTTTTACGTCCCCAAAGGTTATTCCACCATGTGTCTGGTTTATTATTAGCATCTTCAAGTTCAACTTTAGCGCGTTCTAAACGTTTAACCGCATCATCAATGATTTTTTGTTCTGCAGCATTTAATGCAGAAAAACCTTCGAACATAATCCCTACTTCATCTTGGTAGTCTGTTAAGTCTTTTATAGCATCTAATAAGGTTGTTCTATCCTTTTCTGCCATATCTACTACATTATCTAATGTAGCGTTTAGTATTTTCTGACGACTTTCTGGGTCATCCTCTTGAGCAAGCTTTGACTTCATTTGGTCAATGGCTTTTCCCCAATTTACATCGACTTTTTCAGTTTTTTCTTGTGAATTGGTTTCTAATAAATCAAAATCATCAGACATAGAGTGTAATAGTATTAAGGTTGGACATTATTCTGCTAAGCAATTTCGGTAAATTTTTAAGACTATAAAAACTTTAGTTGCTAAAATATAAGTAGCGTTTTTATTAAATTTGTTACAGATTAAGAATAATTATGTCAATTTTTCAAAACATCTAATAATAGCTAAAACCCTTTAAAACACTGTGCTTTAACGGATATACTAAACAGTTAATCGATTTTAATGTTCATTAAAAGTTTGTAAATAATTTAATATTAAGCATTTAACGCAAACATTTTTTTATATATTAGCTGCGAAGAACCCAAATTTAGAACAACGAATCATGAATATTAACCTATTACCAAAGGCTATCATTGTGACTACCACACAACTAACTATGATTTTAATAGCCGTGGCTACTATCTTTCTGGTTTTTATTTTAATTGCAATCGTTAAGATGTATAAGCTAAAGGCTGAGAATAAAAAATTAATGCAAACAAATGCCTATAAAGATTATGAAGAAGCTGGTGAAGACATGACAAGGGGTCATCTCTATGGCGATCATTAACACACCTTAATCACTTTTAATATTTATATAAAACTTAATGTCTTTCATTAAAGACATTAGTACATCATAAAATCTTACTATTATTACAACCGCAACATATATAATATTCATTAGTAAAATTATGAATAACAAAAGAGCCAGCAAATTGCTGGCTCTTTTGTTACATTACATCTATTAGTATTATCTTACTAACTTCTTATATTTAATTCGCTTCGGCATTAAATCACCACCAAGACGTTTTTTCTTATTTTCTTCATAATCACTAAATCCTCCTTCAAAGAAATATACTTGAGAATCTCCTTCAAAAGCTAAAATATGAGTACAAATTCTATCTAAGAACCATCTATCGTGACTAATAACCACAGCACAACCAGCAAAGTTTTCTAAACCTTCTTCTAGAGCTCTTAATGTATTAACATCTAAATCATTAGTAGGCTCATCTAACAGTAATACATTACCTTCTTCTTTAAGGGTCATTGCTAAGTGCAAACGGTTACGCTCACCACCAGATAATAATTTCACCTTTTTATTTTGCTCACCACCAGAAAAATTAAATCGACTTAAATAGGCCCTAGAATTTACTTCTTTTCCACCCATCATTACTAATTCTTGTTCATCACTAAAATTCTGCCAGATGGTTTTTTCTGGATCTATATTAGAATGTTTCTGATCTACATAAGCGATTTTAGCAGTTTCTCCGACTTTAAATTCTCCTTTATCTGGAGTTTCTTCACCCATGATCATTCTAAAAATAGTGGTTTTACCAGCACCATTTGGTCCAATAACTCCAACAATTCCGGCTTGAGGAAGGTTAAAATTTAAATCATCATATAATAATTTATCGTCATAAGCTTTAGCAACACCAGAAGCTTCTATAACATTGGTACCTAATCTTGGACCATTTGGAATAAAAATTTCCAGTTTTTCGTCAAGTTGCTTCTGATCTTGACTCATTAATTTATCGTAATTCTTTAAACGTGCCTTTTGCTTTGTTTGTCGACCTTTAGCTCCTTGACGTACCCAATCTAGCTCACGCTCTAATGTTTTTTGACGTTTAGAAGCTGTCTTACTTTCTTGAGCCATACGTTTAGATTTCTGATCTAACCAAGACGAATAGTTCCCTTTCCACGGAATACCTTCTCCTCTATCGAGTTCTAAAATCCAGCCAGCAACATTATCTAAGAAATATCTATCGTGCGTTACAGCAATAACGGTTCCTTTGTATTGCGCTAAATGATGCTCTAACCAATGTACAGATTCTGCATCTAAGTGGTTGGTTGGCTCATCTAAAAGTAAAACGTCTGGCTCTTGTAATAATAAACGACACAATGCCACACGACGACGTTCACCACCAGAAAGCACTCCAATTTTTTTATCGCCATCAGGAGTACGTAACGCATCCATAGCAATTTCTAATTTAGTGTCTAGTTCCCAAGCATTAGACGCATCAATTTGATCTTGCAATTCTGCTTGACGGTTCATTAATTTTTCCATCTTATCAGCATCGCTGTAGACTTCTTCTAATCCAAACTGATCATTAATACTATTATATTCATCTAGAATTGCAACAGTTTCAGCAGCTCCTTCACGGACAACTTCCATAACCGTTTTCTCATCATCTAATTGTGGTTCTTGCTCTAAATAACCTACAGAATAACCTGGTTGAAACACCACATCACCTTGATAGTTTTTATCAACTCCGGCTATAATTTTTAATAAGGTAGACTTACCAGAGCCATTAAGTCCAAGAATTCCAATCTTAGCTCCATAAAAGAAACTTAAATATATATTTTTCAATACTGGAGTATTAGCACCAGAAAAGGTCTTTGTAAGACCCGACATTGCGAAAATTACTTTTTTATCATCACTCATAATATATCGTAAAGTTATATTTTAAAATCGTTAATTATACTCTTCCTTTTAGAGCGTTAAACACCCATGCAATACAAAAAAATCCACCTCCAACAGCAGCAAATCCCCATCCTGCAACATCATCATAACGAAATGCTCCAAGGGCAATTAACCCAAATCCTACAAAAATCATAATCCATGTAGCCCAAGCTAACACAGTATTTTTATTCATTGCCATACTCAATCTTAGTTTTATTAGTTAGTAAATACAAATATCGTGAAATAAACCAAAAAAGCCCTTAAAAGTAGAAATGCTTTTAAAGGAATTATGCCCGAAAAATAAAGATTTTTAGTTTTTATAAATACTATTATCTAAAATAATATTAACGCATTTTATCTAAGAGGTTACTTAACTGTTCTGCTTCAGCTTCACTTAAATTTTCAATTAAATCTTTATTTAAATCGCTCGGAATTGTATCTAAAAGGTCTAATCCTTGTTTAGTAATTTCAATTTTAACCACACGTCTATCGTGTTCTGAAGGTAATCGCTTAATGAGATGTTTTGCGCAAAGTTTATCCATTAATCGTGTAGCATTTGGAGACCGCTCTAACATTCTATCTTTAATTGTTTGCACTTTTAAAGGTTGATTTGCGCCTCTTAAAATCCTTAAGACATTATACTGCTGTTGAGAAATACCATAGGCCTTAAAAGCTTCACTTTGACGACTCGAAATCCAATTGGCGGTGTAAATAATATTTAGAAGCGCCTTAACTTTAAAATTAGCAAATTTTGAATTAATATCCTTAGATAAATCTCCCATAGTCTCAATGTTTATTTATGCAATGATATCATTGTAGTCATTAGATTTTTCAAACACTTTAGCTACATATGGGCAACTTGCCTTAGCTTTTAAGTGATGATTTCTTGCATATGACGCAAGCTCGTCTATTAATTTTTGCCCAAGGTTTTGCCCTCTGTAGTTAGAGTCAATTTCGGTATGGCTAATATCAATAAGATGGTCATTCAGATAGGTGTATACTATTTCACCTATCTCTTTATCCTCATCAACGAGATAAACTCTGTTGCGATTTTTTGAAGTGTGGTGTTTAAGTTCCATGATTACAAATTGTCTTTAAATAGTTTTACCTTATTTAATAATTGTGTATTTAGAGTCGCATCAGTGATTTTACCATCAGCAAAATTTTCGTAAAATGAAGGTAACGAAAACTGTCCTACAATTTGCGCATCGTGTCTAGGAAACCGTTCAGCAGCCAACTCTAAAACAGAAGCTCCTCCTCTAGCTCCAGGTGATGTTGCCATAAGTAATAAAGGCTTGTTTAAAAAAGTCTTTTGTTCTACTCTAGAAGCCCAATCAAATATGTTTTTAAAGGCAGCCGTATAAGCACCATTATGCTCAGCTAAAGAAATTATAAAACCATCAGCTTCCCTTAAATGATTTATAAAATCTACAGCTTGCTTAGGAAAACCTTGGGCTTGTTCTCTATCGGAACTATAAATAGGCATTTCAAAATCGTTTAAATCTAACACCGTTGTACGTACACCTTCTGCCAATTCTGAGGCATAAATGGCTAACTGTTTATTAATTGAAGTACTACTATTACTTCCGGCAAATACGATAATGTGTTTCATATCTATTCTTTTAAATTTAATTATTCTTTTTATAAAAAATGTAAGATAAAATCAGTAAAATTAGAGCTATTAACGCTGCCATATGTTCACCATCACCAATCATAAAGTGTGCAAAAAAAGCAAGAATAAATGCAAATAAAAATCCAGAATATGCCCATTCTTTTAACGTTTTAAAGCCTGGTAACCACAACGCTATTAATCCTAATAATTTAGCAATTGCATAAGGATAAATAATGTAGGTTGGATATCCAAAATTTGTGAATGCGATTTCTATTTCATCATGCTTAAAAATATACATACTAATAGAAAATAACATTAATAAAGTTAATAAGCCTGTAGCTGCGTAATAGATAATTTTGTTCGTTTTCACTTTTAGGTTGTTTTTAGAAAACAAACGTAACACATTATCAAATAGTTTCCAAGGAAAATAATCCCATGTAATATTATTTAACAAAACATTCACTTTCCAAACATGGATTCGTTTCGTAAATTCGTGCAAAACAATTCTCTATTAATGGATATCAAATTCAACCAAAACGAAGACCACAATAAACTCCTAGTATCTGACTTAAAAAAACGCTTTGCAAAAGTAAAATTAGGTGGTGGCGAAAAAAGCATTGAAAAACATCACTCAAAAGGTAAAATGACAGCTCGAGAGCGTATTGATTACCTCTTAGACCCAAAAGCGAAAGCGATAGAAATTGGTGCTTTTGCTGGTGAAGGTATGTATGAACAATACGGAGGCTGTCCTTCTGGAGGTGTAGTGGTTAAAATGGGTTATATTAAAGGAAAACAGTGTATTGTTGTGGCTAATGACGCTACAGTAAAGGCAGGTGCTTGGTTTCCGATTACAGGAAAAAAGAATTTACGCGCACAAGAAATTGCAATTGAAAATAAGCTTCCTATCATTTATTTAGTAGATAGCGCTGGAGTCTTTTTACCTATGCAGGATGAAATTTTTCCGGATAAAGAACACTTTGGACGTATTTTTAGAAACAATGCCGTAATGAGTAGTATGGGAATTACTCAAATTGCTGCAGTTATGGGTAGTTGCGTTGCTGGTGGTGCTTATTTACCTATTATGAGTGACGAAGCCTTAATTGTTGATAAGACAGGTAGTATTTTCTTGGCTGGAAGCTATTTAGTAAAAGCTGCAATTGGCGAATCTATTGATAATGAAACTTTAGGAGGCGCTACTACCCATTGTGAAATTTCTGGTGTCACAGATTATAAAGCTAAGGACGATAAAGCCGCGTTAGATAAAATAAAAAGTATCATTGATAAGATTGGTGATTTTGATAAAGCAGGTTACAATAGGGCTGAATCTAAAAAACCAAAAGAAAATCCTGAAGACATTTACGGTATACTTCCTAAAAGTCGTGCTGACCAATACGATATGAAAGAGATCATTAAGCGTTTGGTTGATAATTCTGAATTTGACGAATACAAAGAGGATTATGGAAAAACCATTATTACAGCCTACGCACGCATTGAAGGTTGGGCTGTAGGTATTGTAGCAAATCAACGAAAATTAGTAAAGACAAAAAAGGGAGAAATGCAATTTGGTGGAGTAATTTATAACGACTCTGCAGATAAGGCTACACGATTTATTGCAAATTGTAATCAGAAAAAAATTCCATTGGTATTTCTTCAAGATGTAACAGGATTTATGGTAGGCAGTAAATCGGAACATTCCGGAATTATTAAAGATGGAGCTAAAATGGTAAATGCAGTGAGTAATTCTGTGGTACCTAAATTCACAATTGTTTTAGGAAATAGCTATGGTGCCGGAAACTATGCAATGTGCGGAAAAGCGTATGACCCAAGATTAATTGCAGCGTGGCCAAGCGCTGAATTAGCCGTAATGAGTGGTAACTCAGCTGCTAAAGTGTTGTTGCAAATAGAAACCGCATCTCTTAAGAAAAAAGGAGAAAAAATTACTAAAGAAAAAGAAGAAGAATTATTTAATAAAATTAAATCGAGATACGACGATCAAGTCTCGCCATATTATGCTGCATCGCGTATTTGGACAGATGGTGTTATTGATCCTCTAGATACTAGAACATGGATTTCCATGGGAATAGAGGCTGCCAACCACGCTCCTATTGAAAAACCGTTTAATATGGGAGTATTGCAAGTTTAATATGCAGAATAACACTACAAAAAAACAGCCTCTATATGTTATAATATTACTGATATTAGCAGCAGAGGCTGTTTTTATTTTACCCTTTGTCCTTCAACGTATTTTTAGAACAACATTTCTAGAATCTTTTTCTATAACCGACACCGAACTAGGTAGTTGTTTTGCTGCATATGGAATTGTAGCACTAGTTTCTTATCTTTTTGGTGGTCCTTTGGCAGATAAGTTTAAGCCTCATGTTCTAATGTCTTTTGCTCTTATGTTAACGGCCTTAGGCGGGTTTTATTTAGCGACCTACCCTAACCTTTATAATTTACATATTCTGTATGCTTTCTGGGGATTTACAACCATCTTTCTTTTTTGGGCGGCCATGATAAAAGCTACTAGAATATGGGGAGGAAGCAATAAACAAGGCATAGCATTTGGGTTCTTAGATGGAGGCCGAGGTTTAGTGGCTGCACTTTTTGGTTCTGTTGGAGTCATAATTTTCTCTCTATTTATTACCACAGACATAGAAATAACTACAATTGCAGAGCGTCGTTTAGCTTTTAAAGAAGTTATATCATACAGTTCCATTGCGGTTATGGGAATAGCTGTTATTACTTATTTCTTTTTAAGGTTCTCAGAAACGGAAAGCACAACATCTGAAAATCCATCTAAATTATTAACCTTAGAGAATTTTAAACTAGTGATGCAATATAGAGCCGTTTGGCTGCTGATGGTTATTATACTATGTGCTTATTATGGGTATAAAATGACAGATCTCTTCAGTAAATATGCAGAGGACGTTTTGGGATATAATAAAATTGAAGCCGCAAAAGTTGGCACTTACTTATTATACTTACGTCCTGCTATTGGAGTTGTCATTGGTTTGCTCGCAGATAGAACTAAAGCATCTCTTTGGATTATTATCGGTTTCCTTTTAATGACTGCGACAAGCGTTATATTCTATCTCGGAATTATTAATGACTCAACGACTCTTTTATTTATATTATCTATAGGAACTATGGCTTTAGGTGTCTATTCTACAAGAGTTTTATATTTTGCAACCTTAGAAGAAGCTAAAATACCATTGGCTGTTACAGGAACAGCAGTTGGTTTTATTTCTGTTGTAGGCTATACTCCAGATATTTTTGCAGGATTGGTAATGGGTTATTTTTTAGATGCCAATAAAGGTGCCGTTGGATTACAACATACCTTTGGTGTTATGGCATTAATTGCATTGGTAGGTCTAATTGCCGCAATATTGTTTTATACATTTACTACAAAAAAAGAGCGTAAAATACGCTCTTTAAATAATATGATATAACAAAAGTGAAGTTTTAAGCAACTCTACCTTCGCGTTTTGCTTTCTTTTCTTCTTTAATTTCTTTAAAACGCTCCATAGCTGAACCAAATACCCAGTACGGAATTACAAAAGTTAAAAGGAAAATCATTAACCAAAATCCTATAGTTAATATGGTTAAAAATGCTAAAAATCCTAAATATTGATCAAAGTCGAACATAATTCTTGTATCGTTTTCGTTTTGTTAGTACAAAGATATAACCAAAATATAAGTTTTACAATAGCCTTGCCCAGTTTTATTAACAGGTTATTAAAAAAAAGTACTAGATAGCCTTCATTAATAAATCTGCAGTAGCCGGATTTGTAGCTAAAGGCACATTGTGCACATCACATAAGCGCATTAACATTAATATATCGGGTTCATGAGGATGGCGATCTAATGGGTCTCTAAAAAATAGAACCATACCACATTTACCTTCTGCAACTCGTGCAGCGATTTGAGCATCACCTCCTAATGGACCAGACAGCAACGCATTGACATCAAATCCTGCCTTTGACACCTTTTCTCCTGTGGTACCTGTAGAAATTAAGTTAATATTTTTTTGACGTAAAATCTCGCGATGTTCATTTAAAAACTGAACCATTTCAGCCTTTTTACCATCGTGTGCGATGATTGCTATTTCCATATTACAAGTTTTTAACATGATAATCTACTAAACCTTCTATAGGTCTTCTTACAAAGTTACCGACTTTAAAGCCATATTCGTCTGCCACTTTCTTAATTTCATCTTGTCCAAAAAACGCAATAGAACCTGCAAAGTGCACTGGCACACCTGCATCTAATTCTTCCTTAAACTGAAGAATCATGTTCTCGGTAAACAAACGAATTCCCTTTGTTATAATATTACTAATGTATTCTGAATCTTTATTGATAAACATAAATTCTGCATGGTCTGCTAAATATGCACTTGGATTGGTTTGCTTATACAAATTGTATTTAATAAAATCTGCATCTAAATTATGCTTGTGAGCAAATGCGACACTAATTGTATCTGGCATTTTATTAAAGTAATAATCTCTAATTAATTGTTTGCCAAAATAATTTCCGCTGGCATCATCCATTAAAATAAACCCAAGACTATCTACACGCTGATGTAAATCCTTACCGTCATAATAACTACAGTTAGAACCGGTTCCTAATATGCATACAACAGCAGCTTCATCGTTGGTATCAATACATGCTCTTACCGCTGCATAGGTGTCTTCTCTAACTTCAACTTTAGCATTTACAAAATAAGACTCAAGGATTGATTTTAATAACAGCCTTGGCTTTTCTGTTCCGCAACCTGCTCCATAAAAATATATATGAGTAACCTCATCTGCAAGAGTCATCAATTCACTACTCTTACGAATTGTTTTATTCAGTTTTTTTTCTGCTACAATCGCAGGATTTAAACCTTTGGTTCTTATTTTATCGACAGTTTGATTTCCGTTTGAATCTATAGCTATCCAATCGCATTTTGTAGAACCACCATCTGTAATTAAAATCATAATAATCTATATAATAAAAAATTCCGTAGCCTATGACAATTCATAATTCTACGGAATTTTCAGAATTAATAATAAGTCTTATAAGCTATTTGCCTTTTGAGCTAAATCAATTAATTTGTTTGAATATCCAAATTCATTATCATACCAAGATATTAATTTGAAGAATGAAGCATTCAATTCTATTGAAGCATCAGCATCAAAAACACTCGTTCTTGTTTCGCTTACAAAATCTTGAGATACTACAGCATCTTCAGTATATCCTAAAACACCTTCCATAGATCCTTCAGCAGCTTTTTTCATTGCAGCTTTGATTTCTTCTAAAGACGTTTCTTTTTTAGTTTTAACTGTTAAATCTACAACAGAAACATCTACAGTAGGAACTCTAAATGCCATTCCTGTAAGTTTTCCGTCTAATTCCGGAATAACTTTACCTACAGCTTTTGCAGCACCTGTAGAACTAGGAATAATGTTATTTAAAGCAGAACGTCCTAATCTGTAGTTTTTACGAGAAGGCGCATCTACCGTAAATTGTGTAGACGTTGCTGCATGAATTGTTGTCATTAAAGCTTCATCAATTCCGAAGTTATCTTCAATTACTTTAGCAATCGGAGCTAAACAGTTTGTTGTACAAGATGCATTAGACACAATTGTATCGCTAGCCTTTAATGTATCATCATTAACGCCCATTACAAACATCGGTGCATCTTTACTTGGTGCTGAAATAACTACTTTTTTAGCACCACCATCTATATGATATTGCGCAGTCTCTAAAGTTGTAAAAATACCTGTACATTCTGCAACTACTGAGGCTCCTGCTTCATCCCACTTTAAATTTTTAGGATCTTTTTCTGCTGTTACACGGATTGTTTTTCCATCTACTACTAAGTGTCCGTCTTTTACCTCTACGGTTCCATCAAATCTACCGTGTACTGAGTCGTATTTTAATAAATATGCTAAATGTTCTACATCTAATAAATCATTAATTGCTACAACATCAACGTCATTACGCTTTACTGTTGCTCTAAACACTATTCTTCCTATTCTACCGAATCCGTTTATTCCTAATTTTAAATTTGCCATTTCTCTATTTTTAGTTTAATTTTTATTCTTATTTATATTGACATAATATCCGAAACTCTTAAAAGTTCCTTATTAATTTTTGATTTTCCTTTTACGGCCTGATCAAACGGTGTTAATTCTATAAGGTCATTTTTCATACCAACCATATAATTACTTTTTCCAGTAATTAAACTTTCTACAGCTTTAACTCCCATTCTACTCGCAAAAACTCTATCGAAACATGATGGCGGACCACCACGTTGCATATGACCAAGTACAGAAACTCTTACGTCGTAATCTTCCATGTTTTGATCGACGTAATCCTTAAGTTCGAAAACACTTTTACCTATTTTATCACCTTCTGCAACGACTACGATACTCGAAGATTTTCCAGATTTTTTACTTCGTCTTAATGATTCTACTAATCGGTCTAAACCTAAATCTTCTTCAGGAATTAAAATTTCTTCAGCACCACCAGCAATACCTACATTTAAAGCAATATGCCCAACGTCGCGTCCCATCACTTCAACGAAGAACAATCTGTTATGCGAACTGGCTGTATCTCTAATTTTATCGATAACATCTACAACCGTATTTAAGGCTGTATCGTATCCTAATGTATGAGTTGTACCAAAAATATCATTATCAATAGTACCAGGAATACCCATTACCGGAAATTCAAATTCTTTATTAAAGATCATTGCTCCTGTAAAACTACCATCACCACCAATTACTACCAAAGCATCAATACCCGCTTTCTTTAATTGATCGTAAGCCATTTGCCGACCTTCTTTAGTTCTAAATCCTTGCGAACGTGCCGACTTTAATATTGTACCGCCTTTGTTTATGATCCCTTTTACACTACGTGCGTCCATCTCTACAAAATCTCCTTCAATCATTCCTTGGTAACCTCTATAAATACCGTAGCATTTTATGTCATGGAAAGCACAAGTTCTTACTACAGATCTAATTGCAGCGTTCATTCCCGGTGCATCACCTCCAGAGGTTAAAACACCTATTTTTTTTATTGTTTGTAGCATTATTATAATTATTTACAGTAAAATTAAGAAACTATATATATATAAAAGTGACTATTATCATAAAAATAACAGGTAAAAAACAATTCAAACGTTTTCGTTAATAAGTATTTAATAATTATGAGAAAAAATCAAGAATTTAAGACTTTGATTTAGATTTTTTCTCTTTCATAGACATATAATCTGGTAATAAATCATCTTCACTATCCTTCTTTTTAGAAGGCTCTTTTTTCTCACTCTTAACGTTTTTGTTTTTACCCGAAAAGATAATTTGAAGGAATTCTTTAAACGAATCAAATTCAACATTGTAAGACAGACCGACACCTTGTGTATACCCTATTTCTTCACCAAAGTTTCTAATGCTGTTTTCCCTGTTAAACACTTTGGCTCTTAAGGTACCGTCTTCGTTTAGTAGTAAATCGATTTGTACATCTCCACTTATTACGGTTTGACTAGCGCTTCCGAATGGTACACCCACCTTACCATTTACCAAAATTTTATCACTTATTTTAGTTTGCAGTGTTAAACCAAATTTATTGTTTGTTTGCAGTTCTGGTGTGTCTTGTCCCAATTCAAAATCAATACCAATATCTAAATTGCCATTATTAGCACCAAAGAGATTATTTACGATACCTGTAAGACGTTCTGAAATCGTTCCTGTAAAATTCGCACCTCCTAGGCTACTTGAAAATCCTCCTGTCGCTAAAAATATTAAAGCTTGGTTATCGCGCTCATCTTTAGAAGACAATCGATAATCTAGCTCTGACTTTACCGTTGAGCTAACATTTGGAAATCTAAAATCGAATTGTGGATCTGGTTGTTCTAATTTGCCTGTAAGATGAATTTCAACTTCAACATCAATACTTTGATTTATAGGATTATCTAATAATACCGAAGGATTGGCATTACCTGCATATAATGCTTTCAGATTAATTTCGGCACCCATAGGGTCTCCTTCCCAAACAATACTTCCTCCTTGTTCTACAATAAATTTCTTTTCTACAAAGCCACCGTATTTAAAATTATATGTACCATCGTAAACCACAAAATCTCCCCACATATCAAAGGTTCCGTTGGTGTTTATTAGAAAGTTTAGTCCACCTACTCCACGACCTTTAATGGTGCTTCCGGCTTCTTTATCTATTACTATTTCTATGGTTGCATTTTGATTTATATTTAAATCAAAATCTAATACCAAACCTTTCACTTCAATGGTTTCGGATATTTCTCCTTTTAATCTTGTTGCTTTTTCTTCAGGACTTAAAAAATGAATAAATGAGTTATCACCAAAACTTTCAGAATCATTAAGTGGAATAAAAAATTCCGTTCCGGCTTCAGTTCTTCCATTAATAACTTTAATAGTTAGTTGGTCTGTTGGTCCTTTTATTTCTGCTTTTCCAGAAATAAAGCCTGTACCATAATATAACTCGTCCTCAGATTCTTCCGTGTTTAAAACTAAAAGTCTGTCTGTATTTAACTCTAAACCTAGTTTCCAATCCGAAAAATTATTATGCGCTATAAAACCATTTAAACTGCCTTTGGAGAAGTATTCAGAATCAGTCATGGAGACATCATTAAAGATAAACTGCTGACCTCTAAGCGATACTTTAGAATCAAAATCAAAACCGTAATCCACATTGAGATACGGAATAGATAAACCAGCTCTATCTAATAACAACTCACCGTAAATAGCCGGTTTATTTAAGCTTCCTGTTACATTGGCATACCCAGAAACCAAACCTCTAATATTGCTTATAACACCTTCGCCTAAGGGATTTAAAGGATCTAAAAGAAACTCTTCAAAATTAACGTTTAAGTCTATTTCTGGATTATTTTGAGCCACGTCTATAGTGCCTTTGGCATCTAAGGACTTTAAATTATCATTAACCAACGTGACATCTACATTATAATTTGTGATGGAATTATTCCCTTCAATAGCTGCTTTAAGGTTTCCTAAGTCGTAATCATTAACGAAAAAACCACTAATTTCTACATTAGATTTAGGTAAATAAACTCCTTCATTTTGTACAACATCTAATTTACCGTTTACTATACCTCTCAGTGCCAAACTATCTATACGTGGAGTAATCTTCACCAGTTCTACATCTTTAAAATCGACATTAAAAGTTTTATTGGTAGAATCTATGACTTTTCCAGAAACTAAGATTTCTTCATCTTCGTGTGTAATACTGATAGGAAAAATATCAAATGTTTTAAAATCCCTATCAAAAGTGACCTTATTTAAAGTATCCTTTTCAGAATTTAGAAGCCAATCGAAACCTTTAAATTTCACTTCAGATTTTCTTAATCCTACGACAGATTTATTGAATTCATCTATGGTGTAAAACATGCTTAGATTAAAATCATCGGCATTATTTGTTCCTCCTTTAAATTCAGATTTAATTAATAAAGTATCGCGTTTGGTAACATTAATTAGACTAAACTGAGAAGCATTATACACACCTGCACTTAGGCTATCTATTTCAACATAGGTGTTAAATAAAGGGTTACTATTATCAATATTAACATTGATGTTATTTGCAAAATAATCTTTGAATTTAATTTCTGGTGAATTAAATGTGAGTTCAAAACCTTTTTCATCTGTTTCAATTCTCCCTTCAATAAAGGTGTTTTTTCCTAATATTAAATCCTTAAAAAAAACTGTTGCGATTTTTGAATAAATATTAAATCTGAAGTCAATATACTGTCCTTCACTTACAGTATTAGGCACAAAATTGGTGTAAATACTTCCTACGGAATTCTCTACCAATCCTAGTATATCTTTTGTTTTAAATTGCCCTGTAATTTTACCATCAATAATATCTGGCGAGTCAATAGCTATTGTACGTTCATTATCTTTAAACGACGACACAATATCAAAATCCTCAAAAACATAATCATTATCTTGATTTTTATAAGTAGTGTTTTTTATATTAATCGCTCCGACAGCATTATCTAATGTAGTGCCTGTAGCGGTCATTGTAACCAAACCTCTAAATTCTGAAATGCTATCTCGCTTAACAAAATTTAAGTTGCTAAGATTAGCATAACCTACATTAGCTTTAAAATCGAATTTTTTAAGATCTTCGGAAAAATCGGCAAGTCCATTAAAATCGAGTTGAAGATTAAGATCTTCAACTTTTACAACTCCATTAAAAATACTATTTCCAAGGTCTCCAGAAAGCACAATATCTCTATAGGTATAATCATTATAATCGAGAACAAACACATCGCCTTTAACGTCTGTATTTAAATTTTCTAGAGTAAAACCTTTTCCATCAACATCTAAATTTAACGACGTTGTTTTCACTAAAGGGTCATTAATAAGTTCGCCGATATTAAATTCGTCTAATACAATATTTCCAACATAACTCGCATTGTCTATATTATCAATATCGGTAAGCTCTAGATTAGACTTAATAAACCCTAAATCTGTATTAATTTCAATATCTGCATCTACGCGCTTAGCCGTAATAAAGGAGGATCCTTTAATTTTAAAATTACCAACCTTAGAAATTACACTAGGAATAGAATTCCCTAACAATCGAGGCATTAAAGCGGTAAGGTCTCTATAATTAGAGGCTAAATTTTGAAAATCTCCTTGCAACGCAAAACTATCTTCTTCTTTACTGAATAAATTTTTGAATGTAATATCTCCAATAATTCTAGTATTAGAAGTGGTACTAATATTTAGATTTTTAGCCTCTAAATTATTTAACGTACCCGATAAATCGGCATTAAAATCTGCGTGTTGACCCGTTCCAAATTCATCAAAAAACACATTTAATTCCGTTAATGAAATGTCTGAGTCTCTAAAACTCGCAACCACATCGACTTTATCTGTAAAATATTTAAAATCTTCACGCTTATAATTAAATCTTAAATCACCTTTTAATTCTGACAACTCAGTAGAAATGTTTAAATCTCCAAACGTCATATGATCTAGCGTGTATTCAAAATTTGACATTAAATTCTTTACGGCAATACCTCTACTATCAATAAAACTAAATTTATTAATCCGAGCACTCACTTCTGGTCCATTAATTAAAAAATTAGTGGTGTTTGCATTTAAATCTGAGAATTCGAAAATTTTTGGAGTGTCTAAATTTTCATCAGTTAATCTAAATATACCTCCTTCAATTGAAACATCACTAGAAGAAAACAAAAACTCACTAGGACCAACTCTTGGGTTATCATTATCAAACTTGGCAACAAATACATCGAGATTGGTATCGGTTTCTCCTTTGTAAGTTTTTAAATTAAACATGACATTTTGAAGGTCAATATCACCAAAATTGAGTTTACTATTCAATAAATTCTGAAAACTGATAATAGAACTATTGAGTTCTCCAACACTGATTAGTGTATCTTGCTTATAATCTCTAATCAGTATTTCCTTTAATTCAATATCTCCATTGAGCTGAAGACCCACACGACCAATATTTATATCCGTTTTAAAGTCGTTATTAATTCTATCCGTTGCATATCTTCCCAATTTTGTTTGCACGGCCGGAATAGAGAGCACCAGAAACAAAATAAAAAACAGCAACAATATAATTGCTACTATTTTACTTAGTATTTTGAGAATTCGTTTGATAGATTTTATGAGATTTACTTTTTACACTAATAAACTTTAAAATGATCAGTTAAATTTGAAATATTTTAAAATTCATTTGGTACGATTTCTTATTACCTTTGCCTATACAATACGTTGTTAAATGCAGTAATGGACTTTAACTCGTAAAATTAACAATTATTGTGCCTAATATCGACTATGGAAAAAGAAAATATTTATATCCTAGGAATTGAATCATCTTGCGATGATACTTCAGCTGCTGTACTTTGTAACGATACAATTTTAAGCAATGTTGTAGCAGATCAAAAGATACATACTGAATATGGTGGAGTTGTGCCAGAATTAGCCTCGCGTGCGCACCAACAAAACATAGTTCCTGTGGTCCACCAAGCATTAGAAAAAGCAGGTGTAAAAAAAGAACAGTTGCATGCTGTTGCTTTTACTAGAGGTCCTGGTTTAATGGGCTCTTTATTGGTAGGAACATCTTTTGCCAAATCTTTAGCCTACGGCTTAGATATTCCCTTAATAGATGTTAACCATATGCAAGCTCATATTTTAGCTCATTTTATTGACGAAGAAAACCACAACAAACCTCCATTTCCTTTCTTAGCAATGACGATCTCTGGCGGACACACTCAAATTGTAAAAGTGAGCAATTATTTTGAAATGGAAGTCTTAGGCGAAACTATAGATGATGCTGTTGGTGAGGCCTATGATAAAAGTGGCAAAGTGTTAGGGTTAGGTTATCCTGCAGGACCAGAAATTGATAGACGAGCACAATTAGGAAACCCTAAAGCATTTCAATTTACAAAACCTAAAGTGGATGGTTTGAATTTTAGTTTTTCGGGATTAAAAACAAACATCCTCTATTTTGTACAGCGAGAAGTAAAAGCGAATCCTAATTTTATTACTGAGAACCTCAATGATATTTGTGCCTCTATTCAATATACTATTATTGGCATTTTAATGTCTAAATTAAAACTAGCCGTTAAACAAACAGGTATAAAGCATATTGCAATTGGTGGAGGAGTTTCTGCAAATTCTGGCATAAGAAAGGCCTTAAAAGATGCTGAGCAAAAATTTGGTTGGACAAGTTATATTCCAAAATTTGAGTACACTACTGATAATGCTGCCATGATCGCAATTGTGGGTTATTTGAAGTATTTAGATAACGATTTTTCTGATTTTGATGTCATGGCTACTGCACGATTAAAAATATAATATTTCAACTTAAAAGTAGTCACGATATAAACTTCTAAGTAGGACATAAACAAGCATTTTCTATAAAAAACAGTAAATAACATCAATTGTTAAAACATCTGTTAACATTCTTACCTTCTTTATTTCTATGCTATCTTAAAATTTAGTTGTTTTGTAGTAACCCTAAATCTAACTAAATTCAATTCTTAATTATGAAACACTTATTTGTCCTTTTACTTTTCATTCCTTTTTTTGGCTTAAGTCAGGAGTCTTTTGAAAAACAACTCGATTCAATTACAACTTCTGAGCAAGCTCAAACCTTTTTAAAAGAAAATAAACCCACGCATGGCAAGTTATTTACCTTTAACAAAGCAAAACATAAAACCAGACTAGCCAACGACCTTTTTAAGCTCTCAAAAGGAGGCAAAAAAGTTACTAGAACCGATTTTAAAAAAACCTTTTATAAAATTGTAGATAAAGGGGAGGTGGATTATTATAAATTCAACATCATTGTGATTGATGCTTCAAAGACATCAGATGAAGATGCCATATTAAAACGAGAAAAAGTTCTTTCCTTATATAAACAAGGATATCGATTTACAGATTTAGCAAAGCACCACTCTACCGGAAGTTCAGCAAAAACAAAAGGTGACACAGGTTGGATAAAAGCCGGTGATATGTCTGTAGCTTTTGATGACATTGCCTTAAATGAACACCATGCTATAGGTGATATTTTTTCTATAGATGACGTAGAAAACAAAAAATACTACTTGGTTGTTAAAACCGAAGACCGAACACCTATTGAAGAGATTACAGTATTAAAATTCACTGAAGATATTGAGTAATGCAACTATTTTATAATCCAAATATTTCGGAAAACGACGTTAATTTTAGTTTTGATAAAGACGAAAGTAGACATATTGCAAAAGTTTTGCGTAAAACTATTGGAGATACATTGCATATCACTAACGGAAATGGTTGGTTATTTGAAGCTGAAATCACTTTAGCAGATCAAAAGCATTGTAACGTTTCTATCTTATCTAAAAGCCTACAACCTAAACGCGAATACCGTTTACATTTGGCTGTAGCACCAACCAAAATGAATGACCGTTACGAATGGTTTTTAGAAAAAGCAACTGAAATTGGAGTTACAACCATCACCCCTATTATTTGCGATCATAGTGAGCGCAAAGTTGTAAAAATTGAACGTTTTGAGAAAATTATTCAGTCTGCTATGAAACAGTCGTTACAGTGCTATCTACCAAAACTTAATACTCCTGTAGCTTTTAAGGATTTTATAAATAAAGATTTCAATAGTCACATGTTTATAGCACATTGCGAAGAAACTGATAAAACATCTTTAAAATCTCAATTAAAACCAGGTTCAGATGTTACTATTTTAATTGGTCCAGAAGGAGATTTTAGCGTTAAAGAAATTGAAATGGCCTTGCAGCACCATTATATTCCTGTAACTTTGGGTGAGACACGCCTACGAACAGAAACTGCTGCTATTGCGGCTAGCCATTCTGTAGCGTTTTTAAATGAATAACTATATGAGACTTATTTTAACGCTATTTTTTTCACTATTTTCTATTGTACTATTTTCACAAGAAGTTGCTATTTTAAAATATAAAGGTGGTGGAGACTGGTACAGTAACCCAACAGCTTTACCTAATTTAGTAAAGTACTGTAATGATAATATTGATACTAATATCAATGAAAATATTCAAACTGTGGAAGCAGGAAGCATTGATATTTTTCAGTTTCCGTTTTTACATATGACAGGTCATGGAAATGTGTTTTTCAGTGAAGATGATGCCGAAAATTTAAGAAATTACCTCATGTCCGGAGGGTTTCTTCATATCGATGATAATTATGGAATGGAACCTTATGTAACGAAAGAGCTTAAAAAAGTATTTCCAAATAAGTCGTTAATTGAAATTCCTAAAAACCATAAAATATTTAGTTCGGCTTTTAATTTTCCAAATGGCTTACCTAAAATTCATGAGCACGATGGAAAAGCACCAAAGGCCTACGGTATTTTTCAAGATGAAAGATTAATACTACTGTTTACTTTTGAAAGTGACTTAGGAGATGGCTGGGAGGACTCAGAGGTCCATAACGACCCTGAAGAGGTTAGAGAAAAGGCTCTAAAAATGGGAGCCAATATTATAAAATATGCTTTTGAGCATTAGATATTGATCATGAAATTAAGTTACCGTTGCGAGTCTTGTAAAAAAGATAATACTGTAAAAACCAAAGCTGCGAATAGACATGGTTTGTTAATGGAACTAGGCAAAAATGAGTTTAATAAACGCTGTCTTCACTGCGGCCATTTTACTAAAAAACATATTAATAGATTATATGTAGATGACAATTACACCTATGTCATCATTGGGTTTGTACTTTCTGCTGTAATCACGTATTTACTTTGGGATTTGGGTTGGGTTTCAACACTAACAGGAGCCATTCCACTTTACTTCTGGATTGAAATGAAAAAGAAATCGAGTGCCTTTAATCGTACTATGGTCAAATAAAATTGAAGAGTTTTACATTACCATATAAAATAGTAGCTGCTATATTCATTTTATTGTTTACGTTTCAATCTATGACCTCTATTAATAGTCACAGCTATACTATTGGACTATCAAATTTTAATAAGGAGTGTCCAAAAGGCAATATTTGTTGTTTCAGAAATATTAACCACCTCATTTATACCTGCGGACAGATAAATCATCTAAGTTGAAATATCTTAATTCTTAAAACACATTACATTGAGCCAATTACATCATTATAATACAAACTTCCAGAAACAACAACATAACATAACCGTTATTTGTGATAATGTAAATAACGCTCCAAATATTGGAAGTTTATTTAGAATTGCAGATGCTTTTGGTATTGCAGAACTCATTTTTTGTGGTACCAATATTTCTCTAGGAAAGCGGATGACCAAAACCTCTCGTTCTACCGAAAAATATGTGAATCATCGTATAGCAGAAGATATAGAAACCCAGATAAAAGACTATAAAAGAAATGGTTATTACATCATAGCTTTAGAGATTTCTGAAAATAGCCAACCTTTAACTCATTTTAAATTAGAAACCAATCAACCTATTGTATTAATTTTAGGTGATGAGAATTTTGGGGTTTCTGATACCATACTTAGGCAATCGGATGCCGTGGTACATATAAATATGTTTGGAAATAATAGCAGTATGAATGTTGTACAAGCCACAAGTATTGCTCTATATGAATTAACAAAGCAGTTGAATGCATAATAAATGGTAAATTTATCTCAACATCTTTACTTATATTTATCACATTAAACATTTGTGTTATACGCAATGTAAACTCAGTAAATAAGGCTTCACAAATGTCTAGCTACCTATTAAAATTAACCCAACTAATACATGAATTCTAAAACCATAGCTAACGGTATTTTAAGAGCAATAGGCATTATTTTGGCTATAGTCCTCGTGTTATATTTTTTATTTAAAATTCAGTCTGTCATTATTTACATTGCCGTTGCGGTGGTAATTTCATTAATCGGTCGTCCTATTATTCTTTTTTTAAGACAACGATTAAAATTTAACAATACCATTGCTGTTGTAACCACAATGATCGTGCTCTTAGGTTTACTCGTTGGACTTATAGGGCTTTTTATCCCTTTAATTATAGAGCAAGGTCAGAATTTGGCCTTACTTAATATTGAACAACTGCAAGTAAACATTGAAAATCTTTATGACCAGATTATTACCTATTTTCAATTTAATCATATAGATATCGAGAAATCTATTGAAGATTCTCATATGCTTTCAAAATTAGATTTTGCTATTATACCCAATTTTCTAAATAGTATTGTCAGTGGTTTAGGAAGTTTTAGTATTGGCTTGTTTTCAGTACTTTTTATTTCGTTTTTCTTTTTAAAAGACAGTAAGTTATTTGAAGATGGTTTAATGACGTTTATTCCTTCTGGTAATGAAGAACGCTCTAAACGCTCTATTGCAACTATTAAAGACTTGTTATCGCGCTATTTTGTAGGGCTAATATTTCAAATATTAATCTTATTCGTAATCTACACTATAGTTTTACTGGTCTTTGGCATAGACAATGCCATTGTTATTGCATTTTTATGTGCACTCCTTAATTTGGTGCCTTACATAGGACCATTAGTCAGTGGTTTTTTAATGCTGTTATTAAGTATGTCTAGTAACTTAGGCGAAAGTTTTAGCGCTGTTATTTTACCAAAAACAACGTATGTGATGATTGGTTTTATTTTCGCTCAATTGGTAGATAACTTCTTTAGTCAACCTTATATTTTTTCAAAAAGTGTAAAATCGCATCCGTTGGAAATTTTCTTAGTCATCATCATCGCAGGTATTCTTTTTGGAGTTGTGGGTATGATTGTAGCCATTCCGACATACACAGCCCTAAAAGTCGTTTTAAAAGAGTTTTTATCAGATTACAACATCGTTAAAAAGCTTACAAAAAACTTATAATTTTAAATTGAATACCACATTACTACATATAGACGTTCAAGGTTATATAAATGAACACATCAATTCAGACACTTCTAAACTATTGTTAAAAGGCATTCCGTTTACATTTGTAGATTCAAAATTAGTTATTGAGCAAATTGAGGCAAAAAAACGATGCCAAAAGAAATTACCAACGTGGTTTGAAACTGAAAACATATACTATCCAAACCGGCTAAACATTGAGCAAACGTCTTCGGAAATTACTGCTAAATTTAAAGCACATTTGGTTTCAGGAAATTCATTAATTGATCTTACAGGAGGCTTTGGAGTTGATGCCTATTATTTTTCAAAACAAGTAGATTACGTTACGCATTGCGAGATTAATTCAGAATTATCTCATATTGTTCAACATAACACAGAAGCGCTTCATATTTCTAATATAGAATGCAAAAATGAAAATGGTATAGAAACTTTAAAAGCTATCGATAAGCCGTTCGATTGGATATATATAGATCCTTCTCGAAGAGACCATACAAAACAAAAGGTATTTTTACTCTCGGATTGTGAACCAAACATTAAAATACATCAAAAAACACTTCTAAAATATGCCCAGAACGTGATGATTAAAACGTCTCCTTTATTAGATATAAAGGCAACGTTGTCCGATCTTACTAACGTTAAAGAAATACATGTTGTTGCAGTTCAAAATGAAGTTAAAGAATTATTATGGATTTTAGAGCGTGATTATAATACCAACGTGGTAATAAAAACAGTTAATTTACAAAAATCGAATACACAACATTTCAGTTTTAATTTTAACGATGAATCGGATGCCAAGGTCACTTATAGCGATCCTCTTACCTATTTATATGAACCGAATGTTGCAATTTTAAAATCGGGTAGTTTTAATTCTGTTAGCGACCTTTTACGTATTGATAAATTACATAAACATTCGCATCTATACACGTCTAATAAGCTTATTGATTTTCCTGGTAGACGCTTTAAAATTAATAAAGTATTGCCTTATAGTAAAAAGAGTTTTTCTAAAGAAAAAATAACCAAAGCAAATATTACGACTAGAAACTTTCCATTGACTGTAAGTGATATCCGCAAAAAACTAAAAGTTAAAGACGGTGGTCACAGCTATGTATTTTTTACTACAGATTGCCATGACTCTAAAATTATCATTATTTGCTCTAAAGTGTAAATCCTTACAAGCATTTATTCATTGGGATTTAAAAATCCTTTTTGCAAAACCACCATATCCTTTCCCCAAAGCTTTACTAAATATGAAATATCTATAGGAAAGAAAGATGACGAACCGTCAGTATTATATTTTACAGGGCATTCTATTTTTTCACCATTCACTATTCGGCATTTATGTTCACCGTTATCAGAAATGAAAATATCACCCGAATCTAACTTTTCATAAACTTTTTTTAAATCGATAATCGCATATTTTAAAAACTGAGACGATTTACAAATATCACTTTTTGAGCAATCTAAAATTCCATAAGTAAAATAGTGTGCTTTCATTTTAAAATATTCTGATTCTTGTCGATCTAAGTGTTTATTATCATCTCGCCTATAACGAATAGTAAAGTCGGTAAACTCTTTATATTTAGCTTCTCTAAATCGCTCTTGCACTGTTTTTACGGTATCATCAGTAATAAAAACGTAGTCGATACCTACAGTCATATCAATAAATTTGGCATAGTTCTTCTTCAATTTCACCTCTTTCCAGCTTATTGAATTATAGATGTGAGGTAATGCGATATGTTTATGCACATAATCTGTAAATGCTCTATCTTTTTTATAACTAGACATAATAAAATATAAAAACGTGTAGCGAACGATAGTATTCAAATAAAAAACATGATCACTAAAAACCACCTTCGACACATATACATCTCTGATAAATATACACTTAAATAAATGATAAATGTTAACCTCAAAAAAAATATAAAAAAACTCAAAAAAATTGTTGCGTTCTTTAAAATGTTGCGTTACATTTGCATCCGCATTTAAGAGAATGTTCTTTTATATATTGGAGAGGTGCCTGAGTGGCCGAAAGGAGCGGTTTGCTAAATCGTCGTAGGTGGAAACACTTACCCAGGGTTCGAATCCCTGTCTCTCCGCAATTTTTACTGCAGCTTATGCGATTCTGTAAGTAAGATTAAGATAATCATTTTCGGGGTGTAGCGTAGCCCGGTTATCGCGCCACGTTTGGGACGTGGAGGCCGCAGGTTCGAATCCTGCCACCCCGACTTTTATTGAATTTTTTAGAGTGTTTACTCTAAATGGTCGCATAGCTCAGCTGGATAGAGCACCTGCCTTCTAAGCAGGCGGTCCTAGGTTCGAATCCTAGTGCGATCACAAGAAGCCTTACTAGAAATAGTGAGGCTTTTTTGTGTTTAGAGGTTAAATAGATTAATGCTTCACTATTATAAAAATTCTAAAAAATAAAATTATTTAGACACAATCGATTTGAGCTAATATTGTACTGTAACGGAACAACAACACCATATAATAAGTCGTTATTTGTAATAAAAAAACGAATGAACTTTTTTGTGTGCTTGGGCTTAGGTTTTATTGTCGCTACTTCCGGTAGTATTGTGCCTAGTTATTTAAATCTCACCGTTGTTAAGTACAGTTTAAAAAGCGGTAAAATAGCGGCCTTTTTTCTAATTGGTGGGTTTGCAACCGTCTTATTTTTTCAAGCTAATATTGGCGCCTATTTCTCTGATGTTTTAATGAAAAATTCAGAATACATAACGTTTATTCAAAAAATAGGCTCTGTGATTCTAATGCTATTATCCATTAATTTTTTCAGATTACATTTTAACTCTAAAGGTGGCAAAAAGAAAATTGAAATTAAAAAATCTAAAGCCTACTTAAGTGGTATTGGCTTATCGCTATTAAATACCATAGCAATTCCATTTTACTTTACATCAATTTCTTTACTTATAAGCTTAAATTATTTTGAATATTCCCTACAAAATAGCCTATATTTTTCAATCGGCTCTACCTTAGGATCCTTTACGTTATATGCCTTATATGCTATTGTTGCTAATAAAATTGAACATAAGCTGAATGCCATTGCCGATAAAATGAACTTAATTTTAGGGTGTCTTACCGCTATGGTATCTATAATTAATCTTATCTCAATATATGTAAGATAATTAGAATTCGTTTTAATTATTCAGGATACTCAATCCTTAAATGGTAAATATTGGCCAACTTAAATTTTAGTACTTTCTTTAAAGACTGAATTTCTTTAAACGTAATATCTGCATTTAAAAATTGACCACTTTCCATTTGTTTATTAATGATATTTTCTACAAAATCATTAATTTTAGTACTGGTCGGTTCTTTTAGACTCTTAGAAGCTGCTTCTACACTATCACACATCATAAGAATAGCGGTTTCTTTACTATACGGTGTTGGGCCAGGATAAGCAAAGTCATTAATATCTACATTGTCATTGGCAGCTTTTTCCTTCATATAGAAGTAATATACCAAACTTGTACCATGATGCGTTCTTATAAAATCGATAACGCGATCTGGCAAATTATATTTTTTTGCAATTTCAATCCCATTTAAAACATGGTCTATAATAACTTTGGCGCTTTCTCTATTAGATAGCTCATCATGCGGGTTAATTCCCGTACTTTGGTTTTCAGTGAAATATGTTGGATTATTCATTTTTCCGATATCATGATACAAAGCTCCTACTCTTACCAACATAGCATTGGCGCCAATTTCATTAGCTGCAGCTTCTGCCAAATTCGCCACGTTTAAAGAATGATGAAAGGTTCCAGGCGCTCTGTTAGATAATTCTTTTAAGAGTTTTGTATTAGTATCGGAAAGTTCTAATAATGACACATCAGACACTAAGCCGAATATTTTTTCGTAGATATAAATTAAAGGTTGCACAAATAATGTGGCCAATCCACAAAGAATGAACATGCCGAAAATTTGAAATTTTATACCTGTCAGTTGCCCTTCATGAATAACGAAAAAAGCAAAATAAGCAATGATATATATAAACGTAATCTGACCAACTGAAATGAAAAGATTGGCGCGTTTATATAATTCAGAAACGGTTAAAATCGTCACCATTCCTGCAATAATTTGAAGAAACATATACTCATAACTATTAGGCACCACAAAACCTAGAAGTAAAACTGTAAGTACATGTGTAAACAAACCTAATCTAGCATCGAAAAATGCTTTTAAAACAAGTGGTAAAACACATAAAGGCACCACATAGATATACTGAGAATTAAAGTTAATTACTAAAGTGCTCAATAATATCATTAGAGCAATATTGAAAAATATAAACGTTACTTTAGTATTATTTAAAAAAACCTCTTTTCTATAACGACTAAGAAATAGCAGAAGCATTAAAAGCGCTAACGCCACCAATAAGGTATAAGCTATGAGCACCCAGTTATAATTGGCAGAATTCCATACTTGCGATTCGTATTCCGATTTTAATGAACTGAGAATGTCATATTGGTTTTCTTCAATAACTTGACCTTTTGAAATAATTAACTGATCCTTCTCTACTCTACCTCGTGTTAGCGATATTCTCGATAACTCTTCCTCTAATGCTTTTTTAGTTAAACTTGAATTCAGCTTAACATTAGGTTTTATAACATCAAAAAATATAGAAATTATACGTTTTTTATCAGCTGTAGGAATGGAACTACCTAAATCCGATTCCACACGTTGTCGTAGATTACTCAATTCAAATAAACGACCATATTGAATTTCTTTCTCAACTTTATTTGACGTTACAAGCTTTACCGCTCTATCCTCATCATAATTGTAATCTGAATCTAAAACACCGACATCATATAGATTATTTACAATTGATTTTCCTTTTAGATACAGATCTGAATTTTCGATACTAAAATTACTTGAATCCTTAAACACCTGATTAAATCTCGTTAAATAATCAGAAAACACCTCGGCTTTTATCTCTCTATTTAATTCAAAATAAACGAGACTTCGACTTTTAATTTCATTTTTCTCAGAGTCAATTTCTGCTTTAGATTTTTTAATAGCGAAATTAAATGGTGCGTATAAATTTTCTGATTGCCAAGGCTTGCCTTTTTCAAAGGAGTATCTAAATTTTCCTGTTTTAGGAAATAGATATACAATAAATAATGTTGTTACTATAAACAACAAAATCTTATAGACTAAAGCGTGATTCTTATACCACTTATTGTAGAAAACATTCATATACAATCAAATGTAATAAATAATAAAATTTTAGACGGCTAATATCATTAATACATTCTCAAATCTCTTAAAAAATGTTTAATTTCGCATCAAATAACATCAAACATAATTACAATGAATAAAGACGTCGTTATCGTTTCTGCGGTTAGAACACCAATTGGAAGTTTTTTAGGTAGTTTATCTACAGTACCAGCACCTCGCTTAGGAGCTGCTGCAATTAAAGGAGCTCTAGATAAAATTAACCTAAAACCAGAATTGGTTGATGAAGTTATTATGGGAAATGTTGTGCAAGCTGGCACAGGACAAGCACCTGCAAGACAAGCCGCTATTTATGCTGGTCTACCAAATACAATTCCTAGTACTACTATTAATAAAGTTTGTGCTTCTGGAATGAAAGCTGTAATGCAAGCAGCCCAGGCTATTCAATTAGGTGATGCCTCTATTGTGGTTGCAGGAGGAATGGAAAACATGAGTTTAATTCCACATTATTACCATGCAAGAAGCGCTACAAAATTTGGACCAGCAACACTAGAAGATGGAATGCAAAAAGATGGTCTTGTAGATGCTTACGATAAAAATGCAATGGGAGTTTGTGCAGATGCTTGTGCTACTGAATATGAATTTTCAAGAGAAGATCAAGATGCTTTTGCGATTCAATCTTACGAACGCTCTAAAGCAGCTTGGGAAGCTGGCAAATTTAAAGATGAAGTGATTGCTGTGGAAGTGCCTCAACGTCGTGGTGAACCAAAAACAGTTGATCAAGATGAAGAATATTCTAATGTTAGAATGGATAAAATTCCGGCGTTACGCCCTGCGTTTACTAAAGACGGCACAGTAACAGCTGCGAACGCTTCTACAATTAACGATGGCGCTGCTGCGTTGGTGTTAATGAGTAGAGAAAAAGCAGAAGAATTAGGCTTAAAACCTTTAGCTACTGTGAAGAGTTATGCCGATGCCGCACACGAACCACATTGGTTTACTACGGCTCCTGCAAAAGCATTACCAAAGGCTCTTGCTAAAGCTAATTTAGAATTAGATGCTATCGATTTCTTTGAATTTAATGAAGCTTTTTCCGTTGTAGGTTTAGCTAACATGAAAATTCTAGGATTAAATGATAGCAACGTTAATGTAAATGGTGGTGCTGTTTCATTAGGACATCCTTTAGGTTGTTCTGGTGCACGTATTTTAGTGACATTAATTAATGTGTTACATCAAAACAACGCTAAACTAGGTGCTGCTGCTATTTGTAATGGTGGTGGTGGTGCGTCAGCAATGGTATTAGAACGCGCTTAATAACAACTTATGCAATACGGCATTTGCAATCTTGGAATTGTACCTATACGATTAGAACCTAGCGATACCAGTGAAATGGTAACGCAAGCGTTGTATGGTGACTATTTTAAAGTTCTTGAGCAACGCAAAAAATGGAGTCGTATTCGTTTTGCTTTTGATAAATATGAAGGCTGGATAGATAATAAACAATATCTCGAAATTGAAGAATTGCAATACAATCAGTTGAGTCAATCAGATATTAATTTATCTAATGATTTAATTGAATTTGTAGCAGATACATCAAATAATCTGTACCCAATTCCTGTAGGCTCTGATTTAAATGGTCTCAAATTATTAAATCACCATTTTGATGGCACATCAGTAACGGCAAAAAGTACGAAGGATAATATTATAAAATCTGCATTTTTATTTTTGAATGCTCCTTATTTATGGGGAGGCAAAACGCCATTTGGAATTGACTGTTCGGGATTTACACAGATGGTTTATAAAATAAATGGCTATAAATTATTAAGAGATGCTTCGGAACAAGCCACACAAGGAGAAGCTTTAAGCTTTATTGAAGAAAGTGAGCCTGGTGATTTAGCCTTTTTTGATAATGCCGAAGGCCATATCACACATGTAGGTATTATTATGGAAAACAACTATATTATACATGCACATGGAAAAGTTAGAATTGACCGACTAGATCATAGTGGCATATATAATACAGATAAAAACATACACACTCACAAACTGAGGGTCATAAAAAAAATAGTATAAAAAAAAGCGACTTTAAAAAAAGTCGCTTTTTTTTATGTCTTAAAAGTTTTACTAATTACCATTTGCAGAAGCTTCCATTGCTTCTACTTTAGTTCTCATTTCTTTAAATTTAGCTGTTTCACCTAAAGCGCTGTATATATTCATTAACGTTCTAGCGGCATCAATGTTAGTATTTTTCAACTCTAATGCTTTTTCTAAATAAGGAATTGCTTTTTCATAAACTTTAGTACGCTTTTCTTTTAATTCATCGTACTTAATATTATCAGCTTTACTGGTTCCTAAAGCATTCATTTCTTCAACAATCTTAGCTTCACCATCTAAAATAACCACTGCTATATTAGTGTAGGCATCAACATAATTTGGATTAATGGCTACAGCTTTTTCATAATATTTAATAGCTTCTTCTGAGTTTCCTCCCTCTGCAGCTAAAACTCCTAAATTATATTGTAACTCTGCATTATTAGGATCTTTTTCAGTTGCTTCTTCCATTAATTCTTTAAAGCGCTCTCTATTTCCCATTTTAAGGTAAACATTAGCTTCAGATAATAATAACCCTATATCATCTGGGTTTTCTTTTCTAGCATCTGCCATAGCTCCTAAAGCCTTTTCATTTTCGCCTTGAGAAACGTATATTAAAGCTATATTTTTAACTATTTCAGCGGTCTTAGAAGCACTTTTTTTCTCTCTAGGTAATTTGTGCAATTTGGCTTTAACCGAAAAATCTCTGGAAGCTTTATCTGAAAAGTTTTCTTCTTCACCAGTTTCAACATTTGTCGCATAATAATTCATTTCAGCACCATTGTACCCTAAGTTTTTTAGTTCGATATAATAGTCTAAAGCCGTTTCATAGTCTGGTTCAGAAACTGCAGATGAAGCCGCATAATATAAATACAATGTATCTTTTGGAGACATTCTATAAACTTTCTCAAAACGCTTTGCTGCAACTTTATAATCTTTCTTTGTAAAAGCCTCATTAGCTTTGGTTAAAAACGTATTAACCATACCTGTAGTCATTTCATTAGCTTTCTGGGTATATTTTAATTTACCCATTTTAGATTCTAAATCTTTTAAGTTCTCTAAACTTGTTATAGCCTCATCAATATCAGCATCACTACCATTACCATTTGCATATAATGCTTGCGCTTTTAGGTAATAAAATTTAGCTTTAGACTTATCGTCCATATTGCCAATTAAACCTTGCGCTGCAGAGGCTGCCGATTTAGCATCAGCATAGTTTGAGTTTTTTAGTGCTTTCTCAATTGCTTTTATCTCATTCTTTTGTGCAAAAGAGAACGAGGTAACTGCCATTACTAGCACAATTGTCATTAATTTTTTCATCTTGTATTTAATCGTTTTGTTGTTAATTATTCGCTTTCTGTGTCATTATTATCAATAGCCGTGCCACCTTCAATAGCATCTTCATTATCAAGAACTTCGGCATTTATATCTATTATATTTTCTTCAGCTTCGTCTTCTTTCATTACTTTAGCTACAGCCGCAATAGAATCATTTCCTTTTAAGTTAATAAGCTTAACTCCTTGCGTTGCTCTACCCATAACACGTAAATCGGCTACTGCCATACGGATTGCAATACCAGATTTATTAATAATCATTAAATCATCATCATCTGTTACATTCTTAATAGACACCAAGTTACCCGTTTTCTCTGTAATAGAAATAGTTTTTACACCTTTTCCTCCTCTATTGGTAATTCTATAATCTTCTAGACTTGAACGTTTTCCGTAACCATTTTCAGATACTACCAAAATGTTACTATCCATATCATCTACAGCAATCATTCCAATAACTTCATCCGTTTTTTCATCTTGAAGTCTAATACCACGAACACCTGAAGCATTTCTTCCCATTGGACGTGTTTTAGCTTCTTCAAATCGAATGGCTTTACCAGATTTTAAAGCCAGCATCACTTGGCTTTCTCCAGTGGTTAACTTAGCTTCTAGTAAAACATCATCTTCCTTAATTGTAATGGCATTAATACCGTTAGATCTAGGTCTAGAATATTGTTCTAAAGAAGTCTTTTTTACCTGACCTTGTTTGGTGGCCATAATCACATAATGATTATTAATATACGCTTCATCTTTTAAATCTTGAGTACAGATAAAGGCCATTACTTTATCATCTTGCTCAATATTAATTAGATTCTGAATAGCTCTACCTTTAGATGTTTTAGACCCTTCTGGAATTTCATAAACACGCATCCAGAAACATTTTCCTTTTTGTGTAAAGAACAACATGTATTGGTGATTTGTTCCTACAAATAGATGCTCTAAGAAATCTTCATTACGAGTTGTTGATGCTTTCTGACCAACTCCTCCTCTATTCTGAGTTTTATATTCCGTAAGCGAGGTACGTTTTATGTATCCTGCATGTGAAATGGTAATTACTACCTGAGCATCAGGAATCATATCTTCAATACTTAAATCTCCACCTGCATACTCTATTGTAGAACGACGATCATCACCATATTTATCTCTTACAACTTCTAATTCACCTTTTATAATATCCATTCGACGTTCTTTTTTATCGAGAATATCTTTAAGGTCAATTATTGTTTTCATAATTTCATCGTACTCTGCACGTAATTTGTCTTGCTCTAAGCCAGTTAACTGACGTAAACGCATCTCTACAATAGCTTTCGCTTGGATTTCAGAGAGTTTAAAACGTTCAATCAAATTATTTCGAGCTTCTTCAGCATTAGACGACGCACGAATAATTTTTATCACTTCATCTATATTATCAGAAGCTATAATTAAACCTTCTAATATGTGAGCACGCTCTTCAGCCTTACGCAATTCGTAAGTTGTTCGTCTTACAACAACATCATGTCTATGTTCAACAAAATAGTGTATTAAATCTTTTAAATTTAATAACTCTGGTCGGCCATTAACAAGCGCAATATTATTTACACTAAATGAAGTTTGTAACGCAGTGTACTTAAATAACTTATTAAGCACAATGTTAGGGATAGCGTCACGTTTTAACACGTATACAATTCGCATTCCATTTCTATCCGATTCATCACGAATAGATGCAATACCATCCATTTTTTTATCGTTAATTAAATCCGCAGTCTTCTTAATCATGTCGGCTTTATTAACTTGATAAGGGATTTCTGTAACAATAATACATTCTCTACCTTGCACCTCTTCTATTACCGCTTTTCCTCGCATTACGATTCGTCCACGACCAGTATGAAAAGCTTCTTTTACTCCATCATAACCATAAATGGTTCCACCAGTTGGAAAATCTGGCGCTTTTATATGCTGAATGAGTTCATCAATCTCAATATCATTATTGTCAATATAAGCAATGGTACCATTCACCACTTCCGTTAAGTTGTGTGGTGGCATATTTGTTGCCATACCAACAGCAATACCAGATGCTCCATTAACTAATAAGCCAGGTATACGTGTTGGAAGTACTGTAGGTTCTTCTAAAGTATCATCAAAATTTAATTTATGATCTACAGTCTCTTTATCAATATCAGCTAACATATCCTCTGAAATCTTGCGCATACGCGCTTCTGTATAACGCATTGCTGCAGGACTATCGCCATCAACAGATCCAAAGTTACCTTGACCATCTACTAACATATAACGTAAACTCCATTCTTGAGCCATACGTACCATTGTATCATAAACAGAGGTATCACCATGAGGGTGATACTTACCTAAAACTTCACCGACAATTCTTGCTGATTTCTTATGCGCACTATTTGCTCTAATTCCAAGTTCGTGCATACCGTAAAGTACACGTCTATGAACTGGTTTTAAACCGTCTCTTACATCTGGTAACGCACGTGACACAATGACCGACATTGAATAATCAATGTAGGCCGATTTCATTTCATCTTCAATGTTAATTGGAATGAGTTTTTCTCCTTCTGCCATATATAATTTTAATTAGTTTTATCGTAAGTTTTCGTAACGCGCTAAGATAACCAAAATACTACTGTTTATAGATAAAAACTATTCAATTTTTGGGATTTTTTATTAACAATATTTGATATCTTTTTAGTTAATAAGTATCTCTATAAATCCTTTGATTTAAATCACTTTTTTAGTCTCTTCGTTTATGACATATAATTAAGGTATGGTTTTTGCCTTATACTCAATATGTTTTTATTATTTTTAAAGCAGAAAGGAATATAGTATGGATGATAATTTTTCCCCAAGAGTTAAAGATGTTATTGCTTATAGCAAAGAAGAAGCCTTGCGATTAGGCCATGATTTTATTGGTACTGAGCATTTAATGCTTGGCCTTTTAAGAGATGGTAATGGTAAAGCTATAGATATATTAAGTGCCTTAGATGTAGATCTAAATCACTTAAGGCGTAAAGTAGAGATTTTAAGTCCTGCTAACCCTAATATAACAACGACATCTAACGAAAAAAAGAACTTACACCTCACTAGGCAGGCAGAGCGTGCATTGAAAACAACTTTTTTAGAAGCTAAACTGTTTCAAAGTACCTCTATTAATACTGCACATTTATTGTTGTGTATTTTAAGAAATGAAAATGACCCTACAACCAAGCTTTTAAACAAGCTTAAGGTAGATTATGATAACGTTAAAGAAGAATTTAAATCTATGATTACAAGTGAAGATGATTATTTAGACACTCCAAAAGCAGAATCGTTTTCTGATGATGATATAAATGAGGAAGAAGAAGCTAAGCAGAATCCATTTGGTGGACCAACTAGCAAAACGAATAAAAAGTCGAAAACACCGGTTTTAGATAATTTTGGAAGGGACTTAACTGTACTGGCGGAAGAGGATAAATTAGATCCTGTAGTTGGTAGAGAAAAAGAAATACAACGTGTATCTCAAATTTTAAGTCGAAGAAAGAAAAACAACCCTCTATTAATAGGAGAGCCTGGCGTTGGTAAATCTGCCATTGCCGAAGGTCTTGCCTTGCGTATTGTAAAACGTAAAGTTTCGCGTACCTTATTTAATAAGCGCGTGGTTACCCTAGACTTAGCAAGTTTAGTGGCTGGTACAAAATACAGAGGACAATTTGAAGAACGTATGAAAGCTGTTATGAATGAGCTAGAAAAGAATGACGATATCATTCTATTCATAGACGAAATTCATACCATTGTTGGTGCTGGCGGAGCCACTGGAAGTTTAGATGCTTCCAACATGTTTAAACCTGCATTAGCGCGAGGTGAAATACAATGTATTGGTGCCACAACTTTAGATGAATACAGACAATACATTGAAAAAGATGGCGCATTAGAACGACGTTTTCAAAAAGTTATTGTTGAACCAACTTCTGTTGAAGAAACGATTGAAATCCTTAATAATATTAAAGGCAAATACGAAGAACACCACAATGTAGATTATACCGCAGAAGCTATTGAAGCTTGTGTAACGTTAACGAGTCGTTATATGACCGAGCGTTTTTTACCAGACAAGGCTATTGATGCTTTAGATGAAGCTGGTTCTCGTGTACACATTACTAACATTGATGTTCCAAAACAGATTCTTGAACTAGAAAAGAAACTTGAAGAAGTTAAAGAAACTAAAAATAGCGTTGTTAAAAAGCAGAAATATGAAGAAGCCGCTAAGCTTAGAGATGATGAAAAACGCTTAGAAAAAGAGCTGACTACTGCTCAAGAAAAATGGGAAGAAGAGACCAAACAACATCGTGAAACCGTTACCGAAGACAATGTAGCCGACGTTGTTTCAATGATGACAGGAATACCTGTAAATAAAATTGCGCAAAAAGAGATCACCAAACTCTCTCAATTACCCGATTTAATTAAAGGTAAAGTCATAGGTCAAGATCAAGCTGTTGCAAAAGTAGTGAAAGCTATTCAGCGTAATAGAGCTGGACTAAAAGATCCGAATAAACCAATTGGTTCATTTATATTTTTAGGACAAACAGGTGTGGGTAAAACACAGTTAGCAAAAGTTTTAGCACGCGAACTATTTGATAGCGATGATTCTTTAGTACGAATTGACATGAGTGAATACATGGAGAAATTCGCGATTTCTCGTTTAGTTGGTGCACCTCCAGGATACGTTGGTTATGAAGAAGGTGGGCAGTTGACCGAAAAAATAAGACGTAAACCTTATGCTGTTGTTCTTTTAGATGAAATTGAAAAAGCGCATCCAGATGTCTTTAACATGCTACTACAAGTATTAGACGATGGATATTTAACTGACAGTCTAGGTCGCAAAATAGACTTTAGAAACACTATTATAATTATGACTTCTAACATTGGTGCCAGAAAATTAAAAGATTTTGGCTCTGGTGTAGGTTTCGGGACTGCTGCTGCTTTAGCTCAAGAATCCGATCATGCCAAAGGAGTTATTGAAAATGCACTTAAAAAAGCCTTTGCACCTGAATTCTTAAATAGAATTGATGATGTTATTGTTTTCAACGCATTAGAACAAGAGGATATTAGTAAAATTATTGATATCGAAATGGCTAAGCTTATTGAGCGTATTAAAGATTTAGGTTACGACCTAAAACTTACCGATAAGGCTAAAAATTATATTGCTGAAAAAGGTTTTGATAAACAATATGGAGCAAGACCACTTAATAGAGCGATTCAGAAATATGTTGAAGATGCACTTGCAGAAGAAATAATCAATTCTAAAATTCACGAAGGTGACTCTATCACCATGGACTTAGATGAGGAAAATAATGTTTTAAGCATTAAAATTAAATCTTCTAGCAAGACAACAGAATCGTAATTAATAAATTACATAAATAAAAAAAACTCTTTCTTTATGAAGGAGTTTTTTTTATCTTATACTACTAAAAATCAAATCACTAAAATGAAAAACACCCTAAGCTTGGATTTTTGTGATGTTGTGATATACGACCACTACATCATTGTAACCATTAAAGAAGGGACTATTCTTACACCAGAACACAACAATACGCTTATTAAAATCACAGAGTCCTATTTCGAAGAATCACCATTTGTTTATATTTCAAATAGAATAAATTCATATTCCGTTAATCCAGAGATTTATTATAAAACAGTTCAAATTAATTCGTTAAAAGGCTTTGCTGTGGTTTCACAAGAATATAAAGCAAAAATAAATGCGCAGATAGAAAAAATGTTCTTTAAAAAACCTTTTGAAATTTTTTCTGAAATTGAAGATGCTGTGACATGGGCTAAAACCTTAATTAAAAGAGACTAAAATTGAATAATTAGAAACTCTTTAATTTATTAGTCTTCACGTTTATATTAATCAAACGGATCCGTATACACATGGTTTATTTCTCCACCTGTTATAACCACATCGTTTCCTTCTATTGTAGCACTTCCTGAAAATGTAGCACTAAAGCATGTGTTTTTGTTAACCGTAACGTGACTCTCTAATTGCGACTGTACAAAATCACCTTCAGCTGAAGTTGCATTTTCAACACGTAAATAATTAAATTCCTCTACGAATTAGTACCCGTTTCTTTGTATGGAAGTTTTAACGTCACGGCATACGTATTTTGCTGAGGAGAATAATAACCGCTAGATAAGTATAAACTTAACGTATGTCCAGATCCATCATTATCCAAATCTATTCCACGGCCAAATATTTCAAAATCCATGATTTCACCATTAATCGTCATGGTCGCACTCTCAATTTGAGGACAAGATGCCACATCATCATCACTAGAGCATGCATTTAAAATCCAGAAACTACACAAAAAGGGTAAAATATAGTTTATGCTTTTCATGCTACACTAGTAATTACTTAAGATTATAAGAATTTAAAAACAACTCTTCTATTTCTATATCCACATCCTTTAAAAACTGAATAGAGGCTTCAATAGAATCATGTAATACTTCATCTGCTTTTATAAATGGTACAACTTTTCGGTATTGTTCTAAAAAGGATTCTAATAAAGGTGAGGTTTTTAAAGGTCTTCTAAACTCAATGGCTTGCGATGCATTCATCAATTCTATAGCAATTACACGCTCTACATTTTTAACTAAAGTATAGGCTTGTGTTGCCGCATTTGCACCCATGCTTACATGATCTTCTTGTCCGTTACTAGACACAATGCTATCTATACTCGCAGGTGATGCCATTTGTTTATTGGCACTCACAATACTCGCTGCCGTGTATTGCGGAATCATAAAGCCAGAATTTAATCCTGGATTATCCACTAAAAATGCAGGTAAGCCTCTTAAACCAGACACCAATTGAAAAACACGACGTTCTGAAATATTTCCAATCTCTGCCATTGCAATTTTTAAATAATCTAAGGCCAAGGCCAATGGCTGACCGTGAAAATTTCCACCAGAAATAATCAAATCTTCTTCATGAAATATATTAGGGTTATCGGTAACCGAGTTGATTTCTGTTAAAACCACTTTTTCTACAAAATCTAAAGTATCTTTTGTAGCTCCATGAACCTGAGGAATACAACGGAAAGAATATGGGTCTTGCACATGTTCTTTTTCGCGAGAAATTAACTCACTTCCTTTTAGAAACTCATTAAAACGCCTTGCTACTTTTCGTTGCCCAGGATGTGGTCTTACCGCATGTACCAAATCGTGAAAAGGGTCTATACGACCGTCAAATGCATCTAATGAAATACTCGCAATGATATCTGCCAAATAGGATGTTTTATGCGACATTAATAATAGATACACACCATATGCACTCATAAATTGAGTTCCATTTAATAAGGCTAAACCTTCTTTCGCCTCTAAAGTAATAGGTTCCCAGTTGTATTCTTCTAATAGTGTTGCTGCGTCGTATTCTTTATTTTTATGCACTACTTTTCCTTTCCCTAATAACGGTAATGCCAAATGAGCTAGAGGAGCCAAGTCGCCTGAAGCACCTAAAGACCCTTGCGTAAAAACAAATGGAAAAATATCGTTGTTAAAAAATTCTATTAGTCGCTCTACAGTGGCTAACTGTACTCCACTGTGACCATAACTCAACGACTGAATTTTTAATAGTAACATCACCTTTACAACAGATTCTGGTACACGTTCACCTGTTCCACAAGCATGAGACATTACTAAGTTCTCTTGTAATTGACTTAAATCTGCATCTGAAATTTTAACATTATAAAGTGACCCAAAACCTGTATTAATACCATACATTGGTTTTTTTTCATTGGCCAATTTTTCATCTAAATACGTCTTACATTGCTGTATCTTTTGTGCAGATGCTTCTGATAGTTTTAGTTTTTTATTTTCATAAAAAATATTGTAAATCGTTACAATATCTAAGGCATCAGAAGAAATGATATGATAATTATCCATGAAGTCTATTTTAAGGTCCTCAAAATTGAGAATTATTTTGGATTCTACCATGAAATAATTAATATTTCATTCCATTCTTATCATTATTTTAGATTCTGTATTTTTGAGATTAAATAAATTATTTTTATGAAAAAAATACTAGCTATTCTTATTATAGTCTTTTGTTTTTCGTGTAAAGAAAACACAAAAGAGAACTACACCTTATTTTCTGGAAAAATTGAAAACCCTAAAGATGTGAAAGTCTCCATCTTAAAAGGTCGTAAAAAAGTGAAAGAAATCCCTTTACAAAAAGACGGTTCTTTTGCAGATACATTAAGAATTGAATCCGGATTTTATAATTTAAGCCACGGAGGAGAAACTTCTGAAATGTATCTTACAGCACAAGACAATGTAAATGTAACATTAAACACAGAAATGTTTGATGAAACAATCACTTATACTGGCTTAGGGTCTCAAAACAACAACTATTTAGCGGCAAAATATATGGCCAACGAAAATGCCAATATTAATGTGGCTGAGTTATATACTATGGAGGAATCTGAATTTCTTTCTGCAATAAATGACATAAAAACTACAAAACTAGAGCTCTTAAATAATCAAAAAGATTTAAATACAGAATTTGCACGTATTGAAGCGCAAAATATAGAATACGATTATTTAAGTTTTATTCAAAATTATGCTTCGGGTCATAAATATTATACCAAAAACCCAGAATTTAAACCTACTCCAGAATTTTTGAAACCTCTTGAAAATTTGGACTACAGTAATCAACATGACTACACAACTATTAGTAATTATAAAAGTTTAGTACAAAATTATTACACAAGAAAAATAAATAAAATTGATAGTATTAGTGACATCTTTGAATGGATTAATAAAACTGCTTTTCCTGAATTAAAAGAAGATTTAGCTAACACTCTCCAATACCGTATCGTTCCTAATAATGAAGACAATAAGGCTTATTACGAAGGGATTATGTCTATATCTTCAGATAAAGCGTTTAAAGACAAACTGACCAAAAATTATAATAATATACAAAAACTCAGCAAAGGTCAGCCTTCTCCTAAATTTGAAAATTACGAAAACCACAACGGAGGAAGCACATCCCTAGACGATCTCAAAGGACAGTATGTTTATATTGATGTTTGGGCAACTTGGTGCGGACCATGTATTGCTGAAATCCCATCTCTTAAAAAACTTGAAACACAATACCACGATAAAAACATTGCTTTTGTTAGCATATCTGCAGATGTTGAAAGTGCCTATAACAAATGGGTAGATATGGTAAAAGAAAAGGAATTGAGTGGCATACAGCTCATCGCTGATAACAATTTTAAATCGCAATTTATTGTCGATTATGTCATTAATACCATTCCTCGATTTCTACTTATAGATCCTGATGGAAAAATTATAAATGCAGATGCGCCAAGACCTTCTGACCCAAAACTTATTGAATTATTTAATGAATTGAACATCTAAATTATTTACATCTTACACATTTTGCAAAAGCCTTCGAAAGAGGGCTTTTGGATTTCAAAAATTTTATAATAATTTTAAAATAGGCCTTATTATATTATGTCTATTTTTGCGACCTAATAAAAAAACGAGTTATGAAACGATTACTATCACTTTCCATTGCAATCTCTTTATTTGCATGTAAAGGAGAACCTAAAGATTATGTTACACTTTCTGGAAAAATCAATAATCCTGATGAAAGCAAAACACTAAAAATTTTTAAAGGAAGAGACTACGAAAAAATCATACCTCTTAACGATGATGGTTCTTTTAATGATACCCTAAAAGTTGTAGCTGGAGATTACAATTTACAACACGGAAAAGAATACGGTCAAATTTATTTAGAAAACGACAATGAAAGTGCTTTTGAAACAGACTACAATTCGTTTATGGATTCTATGGTTTTTAAAGGAGATGCCTCTGATTTAAACAACTTTTCGGTACAGTCGTTTATCATTTCTAAAACGTATTTTACAGAAGAGTTGGTCGCCTCTAATGATATGAGCCAAGTTGATGACGCAATCGCGGCTTATAAATCTGCCTACGAAGACTTAAAAATAAAATATACAGATGTAGATTCTATGCATGTTTCAATGATGGATATGAATATTGATAAAACAGTGCAGCAGATTACTAAGTATATGGAATCTAAAATGGCCAGAATTAAAGCGTTTCCTAAAGGATCGGCATCACCTGCTTTTGAGGACTACGAAAATTTTGCTGGTGGTACAACATCGCTTTCAGATTTAAAAGGTAAATATGTATATATCGATTTATGGGCAACTTGGTGTGCACCTTGTATTAAGGAAATACCGTCTTTAAAAGCATTAGAAAAGGAGTACGAAGGAAAAAACATAGAATTTGTTAGTATTTCTGTGGACGAAGGTAGAGGTTATAACAATGATCCTGCTGAAGCTTATAAAGGCTGGAAAAAAATGGTAAATGATAAAGAATTAGGTGGTATACAATTAATTGCTGATAATGGTTTTAGATCTCAATTTATACAAGATTATAAAGTTACTGGTATTCCTAGGTTTTTATTAATAGATCCTGATGGAAACATTGTGAGCGCAGATGCTCCAAGACCTTCTAACTCTGCTCTTATCAGTTTATTTAATGAGTTAAATATCTAATAGAATTTGTTTTAATATTAAAAAAGCCTGTTTAATTATCTTAAACAGGCTTTTTTTTATTGTTTTTGTTGTGTCTCTTCTTTAGGCTGCTCTGGTTGTTTAAACAAATCAATATATGCTTCACCAATCTTTTCAATAATATGACTCGCTATTAAACTTTGATAACCGTAATCTTCAAGGGAGATATCAGCAGATTTCCCATGTAAATACACAGCAAAAATAGTAGCAGCTAAAGGTGTATAGCCTTGAGCTATTAATCCTGAAATCATTCCGGTTAGCACATCACCACTTCCTGCAGTTGCCATACCAGGATTTCCAGTGGTATTAATATACATTTTATTCTTGTTAACAGTAATAGAATGTGCTCCTTTGATTAAGACAATAACATTATATTTCTCAGAGAATGCTTTAACTTTTTCTAGCATTTCAAAATCATCAGACCACGTTCCAATAATGCGCTCTAATTCTTTTAAATGTGGTGTTAATACCGTTTGCTCTGGTAACAGATTCAACAATGTTTTATTTCTAGACAAAATGTTTATACCATCCGCATCAATAACTAAAGGTATGGTATTCTTTTTCAAAAATGCTGCAAATGTCTTAACTGTATCTTCAGAAGTACCGAGTCCTACTCCAACACCAATAACAGTTGGTTGTATATCGAAATTAATATTAGAAATATGAGTTTCATGTTCATCAGTAATGACCATAACTTCTGGTACAGCGGTTTGCATACTATGATAACCACATGTAGGAATATAAACTGTTACCAATCCTGCTCCAGAATTCAAAGCAGATCTACTAGCTAAATTAACCGCTCCTATTTTACCATAGCTTCCACCTAGAATCATAACGTGTCCAAAATCTCCCTTATGTGCAAACTTTTGTCTCGGTTTGTAAAGTGGTAATACTTCATGCTTAGCAATCAATTCAACTTCCGTTTCCGTTTCTCTAAGATAATCGCGATCTATACCTATATCCAAAACTTCCCATTGTACCGTAAATTTTTGGGTTCCAGGCAAAAAGAATGCTAACTTTGGTGATTGAAAACTTAAGGTATAACCTGCATAAACTACAGCATCTTCATCATCTACAGCTCTATCTGTAAATAAACCAGATGGGATATCGATAGATAAGGTAAACGCTTTAGATACTTTAAATTTTTGAAACAAATGCTTTACCCAATCATTAGGAGGTCTGTTTAGTCCTATTCCAAATACAGCATCTACTATAATATCATCACCTCCAATTGTAATTTCAGATAAATCTTCCTTACAACTCAACATGTTTGGCCATGTTTTACTTACAGATTTAATACGGTCGTAATTAATTAAAAAATCTTTAGAACGCTTATCGCTGCAATTTACAATATAGCACACCACATTATATCCATGTGTTACTAAGTGTCTAGCCAAAACAAGTCCATCTCCACCATTATTGCCAATACCACAAAATACATGAATCGGCACTTGTGCGCCTTGCATACGTGCATGCATCCAATTAAAAATTTGTGTACCAGCACGTTCCATTAAATCTGTAGAGGAGATATTTTGGCGCTCTGTAGTTAACTTATCCCCTTCGTAAATTTGTTCTTTAGAAAATAATTTCATGTATTACTATGTGTTTTATTATAACTGCAAATATGACCTCCATAATTTAATTTTACTCAACTTAAAACTTATAATTATGAATTTGACATATAATGTTTTAAAAGATTTTGAAAATAACAAGTTTTGTTTCATTTTTAATAATAAGAAGCGGTATTTTTAACAAATCCCTAAAAAGAAACGAATTGTTTTTTTATTGTTATAAAAATAATACATTTGAAATGTAATGAAGAAAATATTTAACATATCAGCCATTTCTATTTCACAGTCTATGTGCATGTCTATGTTTATTATTTCAACAGGTATTACCCCTTGGGGTAATTTATAATATGCTCTCCGTCCCTTATTGTCTATACAGACATTTTTATTCTCTTAAATTTTTTATAATATGAAAGTTCTCAAATTTGGAGGAACATCAGTTGGTTCAGCCGAAAACATAAATAAAGTCATTTCAATTTTAGACCAACAATCTAAAACAACACCTATAGCTGTTGTAGTTTCTGCTGTTGGCGGAATTACAGATAAATTATTAGAAGCTGGCACTTTAGCTTGCGATAAAAACATAGATTACAAACAAAAATATGATACGATTTGGTCAATTCATAATAGTGTCATTGAAGGTTTATTTTTAAACACAGATAACCCAGCTACACAGCAACAGCAAGATGTTTTGTCTGATTTAATTACTGAAAAATTAAATGATCTAAAAAGCCTTCTCGATGGTATTTATCTCATCAATGAATTGTCTCCAAAAACCAAAGACAAATTATTAAGTTTTGGTGAAACTTTATCATCAACGATCATTTATCACACCTTAAAATCAAGAGGTTTAGATGCAGATTTAAAAAATTCTCAAGAGCTCATTATTACAGATTCTAACTTTAACAATGCTACAGTCAATTTTGATATTACAAATACAAATATACAATCGTATTTTAACTCAAATTCTAACGCTATTGTTCTTTTGCCTGGATTTGTGTCTAAGTCTGTAAATAATGACATTACTACATTAGGTCGCGGAGGTTCAGATTACACCGCTGCAATTATAGCAGCTGCAATGGAGGCTGACGAATTACAAATATGGACCGATGTAAGTGGTATGTTTACAACCAATCCAAAATTAGTAAAACAAGCCTCTCCTATTGTTGAGTTATCTTACCAAGAAGCTGTTGAATTGTCTCATTTTGGTGCCAAAGTATTATATCCTCCAACCGTAATGCCTGTATTAAAAAAGAAAATTCCGATTGTCATAAAAAACACATTAGATCCTAATGCTATCGGAACAACTATCACCCAAAATATTGCTCCTAATGGAAATTCTCCGGTAAAAGGCATTAGTAATATCGATAATGTCGCTTTACTCACCTTACAAGGTAATGGCATGGTAGGTGTTCCGGGTTTTAGTAAACGTTTATTTGAAACGTTAGCGCAAGAGAAAATTAATATTATTTTGATTACACAGTCGTCTTCAGAACATACCATTTGCTTTGGTATATCTGATCGCGACGCTGAGCGTGCAAAAATCGCTATCGATACCGTTTTTGAATATGAAATAGCACTACAAAAAATAGATCCGATTGTTGTAGAGACCAACTTATCCATTATCGCAGTTATAGGTGACAAAATGAAAAACCACCAAGGTATTAGTGGAAAAATGTTTAGTACACTTGGTAAAAATAATGTTAATATTAGAGCAATCGCTCAAGGCGCATCCGAACGTAATATTTCGGCTGTAATTCATAAAAATGATGTAAAAAAAGCATTAAATAGTTTGCACGAGCAATTTTTTGAAATTAAGACCAAGCAAATCAACCTATTTATTACAGGTGTAGGTAACGTAGGAGAGCGACTTATTGAACAGATAAAACAACAAAAAGCTTACTTAAAAGCCAATCTAAAAATCAATTTAAGAATTGCTGGTTTATCAAATTCGAGAACCATGATTGTTGATGATGAAGGCATTAACTTAAACCACTGGAAACACGAACTTAAAAATGGTGAAAAATCTAGTTTAGAGGGCTTCTTTGAACATGCTAAAAATCTAAACTTAAGAAATTCCGTTTTTGTCGATATCACGGCAAATGAAGCCGTAGCTAATATTTACAGTAACTATTTAAAACAAAGTATTTCTGTTGTTGCATGTAATAAAATTGCTTGTTCTGGTAAGATGGAATATTATAATGAGCTCAAAACATTATCCAGACAATACAATGCCTCATTTTTATTTGAAACTAATGTTGGTGCTGGTTTACCTGTTTTAGATACCTTGAGTAACCTCATAACCTCTGGCGATAAAGTAAACACCATTCAAGCCGTGTTATCTGGAAGTCTTAATTTTATATTTAATAACTTTAATGCAGATACTACTTTCTACGATGTTGTAAAACAAGCACAAGAAGAAGGCTATACAGAACCAGATCCTAGAATAGATCTAAGCGGTATTGACGTAGCTCGAAAAATTTTAATCTTAGCACGAGAAAGTGGTCTTGATATAGAATTATCAGAACTTGAGAGTGATAGTTTCTTAACAGAAAATGCCATAACCTCTAATACGGTTGATGATTTCTTTAAAACACTAATAGAAGATGAAGGCTATTACCAAAGCCTATTCAAATCTGCGCAAGAAAATAATTGCCAACTAAAATTTGTTGCTGAACTTAATGATGGCAAAGCAAAAGTGGGTTTAAAAGAAATTCCTGAAGGTCATCCGTTTTATAACTTAAAAGGAAAAGATAATATAGTTATGTTCTATACCCAACGTTACCCAGAACAACCTTTAATTGTTAAAGGTGCAGGTGCAGGTGCAGATGTTACAGCCTCTGGATTGTTTGCTGATATTATTAGAATCGCTAATAACTAATTTAATGAATAAAGAAATTAGAATATTTTCTCCGGCAACTGTGGCTAATGTAGCTTGTGGTTTTGATGTTTTAGGTTTTTGTCTGGATACCATTGGAGATGAGATGGTAATTAGACAAACCGAACAAAAAGGAATTAAAATTACTGCAATTGAAGGTTATGATTTACCTTTTGAAGTCGAGCAAAATGTTGCTGGAGTTTCTGCTTTAGCTATGTACAATTCGCTACAACCAGATTGTGGTTTTGAAATTGAAATTTATAAAAATATAAAACCTGGTAGTGGTATTGGAAGCAGTTCTGCGAGTGCAGCAGGTAGTGTTTTTGGAATGAACAAATTATTAGGAAAACCATTAAATAAAACACAACTCACCCACTTTGCCATGAAAGGGGAAGCTTTAGCGAGCAAGTGCGAGCATGCAGATAATTTAGCGCCTGCTATATTTGGAGGATTTACACTGGTAAAAAGTGCCTCACCATTGCAAATTTTGCAATTGCCTACTCCATCAGATTTATTTGTCACTTTAATTCATCCACAGATAGAAATTAAAACTTCAGAATCTAGAGCAATTTTACCCAAAGAAATTCTCTTGCAAAATGCCATTATACAATGGGCAAATGTAGGTAGTTTGGTCCATGCATTGCATACTTCAAACTACGATCTAATTAAAGATGCATTATGCGATGTGGTCATTGAGCCTTATCGCAAACAATTAATTCCACATTTTGATGACGTTAAAAACGCAGCCATGAAAGCAGGCGCATTAGGTTGTGCAATATCTGGTTCTGGACCTTCAATTTTTATGTTGAGTAAGGGAGAAGATATTGCCAAATCAGTCCAAAAGGCAATAAAAAAAGTCTATGCGAAAACAAATATTGCATTTGAAACTTATGTTTCTAAAATTAACACTGAAGGTATAAAAACAATATTATGAACTATTATTCACTAAACAAAAAAGCTCCTAACACAACCTTCGAAGATGCCGTTGTAAGAGGACTAGCGCCAGATAAAGGTTTATATTTTCCTGAATCAATTACACCATTAGAGCCTTCCTTCTTTGAAACCATTGAAGACAAATCAAACACCGAAATAGCTTTCGAAGCCATAAAACAATTTATAGTTCCCGAGATTCCGGAAGACGTTCTTAAAACAATTATAGAAGATACGTTAAGTTTCGATTTTCCAATAGTCGACGTGAGTGAAAACATATCAACTTTAGAACTATTTCATGGCCCAACAATGGCATTTAAAGATGTTGGTGCACGTTTCATGGCGCGTTGTTTGGGATATTTCAATAAAACCAACACCAAGAATGTTACCGTTTTAGTCGCCACTTCTGGAGATACTGGAGGTGCGGTTGCTAATGGTTTTTTAGGAGTGAAAGGGGTAAATGTGGTTATTCTATATCCTAGCGGAAAAGTTAGTGATATACAAGAAAAACAACTCACTACCCTTGGTCAAAATATTACGGCGTTAGAAGTTGATGGTGTTTTTGATGATTGCCAAGACATGGTAAAAAAAGCATTTATGGATTCAGATCTAACTAGCAAAATGCAACTTACGTCGGCGAATTCAATCAATATTGCACGTTGGTTACCTCAACTTTTCTATTTTATGTTTGCATATAAACAGTTAAAATCTAGAAACAAAGCCCTTGTCTTTTCTGTTCCTAGCGGAAATTTTGGAAATATTTGTGCTGGTATGGTAGCTCAAAAATTAGGCTTACCTATTAAACATTTTATTGCCGCTAATAACGCGAATGATACGGTTGTAAATTATATGCTTTCTCAAACGTATACACCCAAACCATCTGTACAAACTATTAGTAATGCCATGGATGTTGGTAATCCGAGTAATTTTATTAGAATACAAGAACTTCATCAAAATGATTTTGATACGCTTAAAGCAAATCTCTCGTCATATAGCTATACAGATGAAGACACAAAAGCTGCACTTTTAGAGCTTTATAGCGATTATAATTATATAGCAGATCCACATGGTGCTGTAGGTTATTTGGGTGCTAAAGATTACCTAAAAAAGAATGAAGCTCATGTGGTATTTTTAGAAACCGCACATCCTACAAAATTTTTAGATGTCGTTGAAGATGTTATAAAAGAAAATGTAGATTTACCTGAACAGATAGAAGCGGTTATGCATAAAGAAAAAGTAGCTATTGCTGTTAATTCTTATGACGACCTGAAAGGTTTTCTACTAAGCTAACGACTGTTATTTTAACCCATATAATTATACTATTAATGAAACATCCCTTTATCACAAGCCTAAGTTTAATACTCCTTCTAGTCTCTTGTAAAAATGACATCCAAACAAAACCTGAAACGAAAAAGAGTAAGGTTACGCAAAACTTATCTCCAGAATTTGAAAACAAAGGACATGAGTTAGTCTATAAGATGGTGCAAAATGCAGGAAATTATAATACGCTCAGGGCACTTAAAGATGTAACTTATACATATACCTACCAAACTCCAGACGGAAAAACGGATCGTTCTAATGAAAAATATATTTTTGACGGTGAATTATCATATGGAGCTTATCAAACACACGAGCGCACATTACCTAATTTAGAAGGCTTAATAGAACAAGGCTTTGATGGATATAACTACTGGTTAAAACATAATGGAGACGTATTAACAGATGATACCTATTTAAAAAGAGTAGCATTTAACAGACCTACAAATTTTTATTGGTTTACCATGTTTCAAAAATTATTAGATCCTGGTCTAAATTATGAGTATATTGAAGAGAAAACCATTGAAAATAAAACTTATGATATTGTAAAAATTACGTTTAATTCAAAAGACAATAAGCCAACAGACATCTATCAATTATATATTAATAAAAAGACTGCTTTAGTAGATCAGTTTCTTTTTACTGTGGCAGATTTTGGTAAGATGGAAACTCCAAACTTAATGGTTTTAGACTATGAAACTATTGAAGGGCTACAGATACCTACAAAACGAAAATATAAACTTTCAACATGGAATGCCGATGTCAGCGACGCACCATGGGTTAATGTAAATTGGACCGATATTAAGTTTAATACAGGTTTAACACCCAAAGATTTCAAAATATAAACCACCATTCATTGTTCACTCACCCACATTTTAAAACGGAAAGATTACTTATCAGACCAATTGATAAAGATGATGCAGCATTTGTTTTAGAATTAATGAAAAGGCACTTCCTCAGTTGGAAAAATATGGCTATGGAAACAATGTTATTGTAAAAATTTAAGATCAGACTAAATTGGGTACTTGTGGTTTATATCATAGAGAAGACCGTGAAGATCCTGATATAGGTTTCGCTTTTCTACCCAATTTTATAGGAAAAGGATATGCCTTTGAAGCTGCTCAGCGTTTAATGGTTGCGGCTAAAGAAAGTTATGGATTATCAGATTTAAGTGCTTATACTCTTAACACCAATTTAGGATCCAAAAAACTATTAGAGGGCTTAGGGTTTAGTGTAAATGGCCTAAGCCGATTACCAAATAATGAAGAAGAATTACTGCATTACTTTTGCACGTTAACGGAAGTCCTATAAGGAATAAATTAAAGATTCATGGCGAAAACGCTTTACACCATTTATGTTATAGAGTTATCAAAGCGTGTATATACCAAGAACGCAAAATTTAGAAATGCTAATCCACAGTTTAATGGAGTTTTAGAGTGTTTGTATGTTGGCATGACTAGCAAAACACCTAAAGAGCGATTCTTACAGCATAAAACTGGCTATCGAAATAAAAATGGCTATAAATTATCGGCCAACATTGTTGAAAAATATGGCACCTATTTACGTCCAAGTCTTTATAATCATATTGATCCTTTTGTTACAAGAGCTGAAGCTTTAAAAGCCGAAGAACAAATTGCGCTAGAGTTGCGACGTGAAGGTTATGCCGTTTGGTATAATTGATGAAATTTTTACTTTTACATTAAACCATTTGTCACCGACAAAGTCTAACTTTAATTAACTGAACCATACATTTTGAATATTTTAAAAACCAAAACTCTCAACCCTCTAGTATATGTCGTCTTGACATTTATTTTTTTTATAAGTTGTAAAGACAGCACCCCTGAGGTAGCAGAAAAAAAATCCACAAAACTCAATATTACTCAAGAAATTCCAGTGTATGATTTTAGTGAATTTGAACCACTACTCTACACGGATTCTAATACAACGTATCTCATCAATTTTTGGGCAATGTGGTGTGCGCCTTGTGTTAAAGAATTACCATACATTGAAGCCTTAGCTGCTAAACACCCAGATGTAGAAATTATTTTAGTAAGCTTAGATTTTCCAAAAGATATAGAGACAAAACTTAAACCTTTTTTAAAGAAAAAAAATATAACTCAAAAAGTAGTACTATTGGATGATCCGGATTCTAATACTTGGATAGACAAAATAGATCCTAATTGGTCTGGTGCCATTCCATTTACTATTATATTTAATAAAGATGAACGTTTGTTTTTTGAGCGTTCATTTGAAAATTTAGAAGACATAGAAAACCAATTCAAAAAACTTAATTAAAATAAAAAATGAGAAGAATTAGTGTATTATTCGCCATAATCGGTTTATCCGCAAGTGTACTTATATCATGTAAAAATGAAGCAAATCAACAAGGAGAATCTTCTGCTGAAAATCAAAAAAGAGAACATAAAGGAGAGCGTCCGCCTCACAATGGAGACCACAAAGAACCACCACATGCTGGTGATAGAAAAGGTCCACCTAGAGGAGGTAGCCCAGAACAAACCAAAACACTCGAAGAAATAGGCGGTTATAACATTGGTGATGTTGCTACTAACTTTAATCTAAAGAATGTAGACGGCTCTATGATCTCTTTAGATCATTTTGAAAATGCAAAAGGATACATTGTAACCTTTACTTGTAATGAATGTCCGTTTTCTAAACTATACGAAGACCGTTTAATTGCATTACATAATGAATATGAGCCGAAAGGTTATCCGGTTATTGCTATTAATCCAAATAGTCCTGAAAACGAAAAAGAAGGCTATGAAGCTATGCAAGCACGTGCTAAAGACAAAGGATTTACATTTCCCTACTTAGTAGACGAAGGTCAAAAAATCTATCCTCAGTATGGAGCCGTAAGAACACCTCATGTCTTTTTATTAGATGCTGAACGAAAAGTGCAGTACATTGGTACAATAGATGACAACGCTAAATCACCAGAAGATGTAAAAGTCAACTATGTTAAAGATGCCATTGAGGCTTTAGAAAAAGGAGAACAACCTAATCCAAATTTCACAAAAGCGATAGGCTGCCCTGTAAAAGCTAGCAAAGCATAATGTAACTCCTTATAATGATAAAAAAACAGCATCCAATCGATGCTGTTTTTTGTTTTGAGAATACTCCAAATACATCGTTATCCTATAACTTATTCCTTTTTAATTGTTATTTTTATTTCAAATTAAGTCGTCATTTACAAATGAATGATTATCCAAATATAGCTTTTAAGAGTAGCGAAGGATCTACAGATATTGAGTGTATTCCATTAACTGAATTATTTTCAAGGATAAAAAAAGATCCCAATCATAATCCACATCAGCCACATCGCATTTCTTTTTTTGCTTTATTAATTGTAACGGAAGGCACTGGTGTACACCAAATAGATTTAAAAACCTATAAAATCAAAAAAGGTGCTGTCCTTAAAATTGCAAAAGGTCAGGTTCACGCTTTTCAAGACTATCCTAAATACGACGGTTATTTGGTATTATTTACAGAAGACTTTGTTCTAAAATATTTCTCAAAATCTTCAATTGATTTTATTTCGCATTTATACAACTATCATATTTCAGATCCGTTAGTTGAAAACAGTTCTTTAACCGACTTTTTCTTAGCGCAACTTACCTCAGAAATAGAGAGTAAATACAGTTATGCTCAAAAAGAAATTATTGCTAAAATATTAGAGCTTTTTCTATTAAAATTAGAGCGTGAAGCTCATAAAGTACCTTTAGATACCTTTAATAAAAAGCACCAAAGCCTTTTTATTAATTTTAAAAATTTGGTAGAAAACAACTATACTAAAACCCGAAACGTCAAAGACTACGCTAAACTACTCAACATTTCCACAAAGCATTTAAATACCATAGTGCGAGCAAGCACTTTAAATACGGCGAAACACTTTATTGACCATTATGTTGTTTTAGAAATTAAACGGGTTATTTTTAGTAGCACACTAAGTCTTAAAGAAGTAGCCTTTAAAAATGGGTTTGATGAAGTTACTAATTTTACCAAATTTTTCAAAAAACATACAGGTGTTTCACCTAAACACTTTAAGTCTTCTCTATAGAATAGGTTTCATATTTACCATTTTTAACATCGCATTTACCTTTTACAATCTTAGATATAATAAGACCTTTGTTAAAAACAAATTATTATGAGCGAAGTTGCAAAATGCCCTACATGTGGTAGCCATTCTAGAATAAAAGTAAAAGATGGCCTTACGGTTTATAAAGCCGTCCAAGATGAAGAAGCTTTCAAAAAGATTCAACAGATGAAAAAAGCAATGGAAAAATTTAAATCCAAAGCCGAAGCTCTTCAAACGGAGTTAGACGAACTAAAATCTAAACATTCATAATTATGAACATTGCAGTAACATCAGCCAGTGGTCATTTAGGTACAGCCATTGTAAAGGCACTTTTAAAAGATACTAAAGCCGAAAACATCGTAGCCATTGCGCGTACACCCGAAAAAGCAAAACATTTAGGTGTAGAAGTTAGAAAAGGCGATTATAATAGTCGTGAAGATTTTGATGCAGCATTAAAAGATATTGATGTTGTATTATTGGTGTCTGGCATGGACGAACCGCAGAAAAGAATTCAACAACACCGAAATGTTATTGAAGCAGCCAAACAAAACGGAGTACAAAAAATAGTATATACCAGTATTGTTGGGGCTGAAGAAAACAATGCTTTTAGTCCTGTAGTTCAAAGTAATCGTCAGACAGAAGAAGATATTCGTAATTCAGGATTACAATGGGTTATTGGTAGAAATGGTATTTATATTGAACCTGATTTAGAATATATAGACACGTATGTAAAAGAAGGGGAAATAAGAAATTGTGCCGATGACGGAAAATGTACGTATACCAGTCGTGAAGAGTTAGGTGATGCGTATGCAAAACTATTGTTAGAAGAAAAACACAATGGTAAAACTTATAATTTAGTTGGCGACGCTATTACTCAAAAGCAATTAGCAGAGGCTATTAATAAGGTGTACGACACCACTTTAGATTACAATGCGGTTTCTATAGAAGCCTATAAAACAGATAGAATATCGGAATTAGGTGAGTTCCTTGGTACTATCATCACAGGTATTTATGAAGGCATAAGAAATGGAGACAATAATGTCCACTCTGATTATGCCGAAGCTGCTGGAAGACCGCATAAATCGGCTTTACAGTTAGTTGAGCGTTATCACCAAACTCATGTAAAAAATAAAAAATAAGCCAATTGAGCCTTTTAGAAAATATATTAAAAACCGTGGTCTTAGAACAAGCGACTATTATAGAAAAAATGGTACTTTCTAAAGGCACGTATGGTCTCCGTCTGCAAAATGATAGTATAATTAAAACCCATTTTACACCTGGTAGCTTTTTAAGAATGGCTATCGGTATAGGTAATGAAAAACTGTCTATGAAAGACAAAATACGAAGTTACAGCGTATGGGATATTGATAAAACTGAAGGCATAATTGATGTAGCCATTGCTACACATAGTAACGGAGTTGGTGCAGAATGGGTAAAAAACTGTAAAGAAGGCGATACGGTATATTACAAATGGAAAAAAGGCAATTCTATTGCCGATGATTCGGCTGATAGCTATATTATGGTAGGTGATCTTTCTGCCCTATCGCATTTATATATGATTAACCGAAATATAGGCAATAACAAACAAATAGAAAGCCTCATATATAATGCTGATAAAGCTGAATTATTTTCAGATACCGATGGGAGTTATCCGCTTAATTTTTTTGAATTACCAGAAAACCCATACCAAGAAATTATCGCTAAATTAAAAACCATAACACCAACTCTAAAAGGTAAAACAATGGCTTATATTGCTGGAGACAGCAGAACATGCTTGGCATTACATCACTTTTTTAGAAAAGAATTAGGTTGGGATACAAAACGCATAAAAACAAAACCTTTTTGGAACCCTGAAAAAAAAGGACTAGAGTAATACTTAGAAAATATAAACTTAATAATTTCCCTAACGCTTCCTACTAACGAAAAACAGCACCGATTATGGTGCTGTTTTTATTTTATATCATTAATATTCTGTCTTAACAGAAATCATTTATCTCGAATAATTTGGAGCTTCTTTTGTGATGGTAACATCATGTGGATGACTTTCATTGATACCAGAACTTGTAATTTTAACAAACTGTCCGGTTTCCTTTAAAGTTTCTATATCCTTTGCACCGCAATAGCCCATACCTGCTCTAAGTCCACCGATAAATTGATGAATACTTTCAACTAATTCTCCCTTGTATGGCACACGACCAACGATACCCTCTGGCACTAATTTTTTAATATCGTCTTCAACATCTTGAAAGTATCTATCTTTACTACCTTGCTTCATGGCTTCAACAGATCCCATACCTCTGTAAGACTTGAATTTTCGTCCTTCATAGATAATCGTTTCACCTGGACTTTCTTTAGTTCCTGCTAACAGCGATCCTAACATTACCGTATCGGCACCTGCAGCAATAGCTTTAGGAATATCTCCGGTATAACGTATACCACCATCTGCAATTACAGGCACACCAGATCCTTTAATAGCCGCAGCTACTTCTAATACTGCAGAAAACTGAGGAAAACCAACTCCAGCCACAACTCTGGTTGTACAAATCGATCCTGGACCAATACCAACTTTTACAGCATCGGCTCCCGCTTCAACTAAATATTTAGCCGCTGCACCTGTAGCAATGTTTCCTACGATGACTTCAAGCTTAGGGTACTTCTGTTTAATTTCTTTTAAAACAGAAACTACACCTTTTGTATGCCCATGGGCTGTATCAATTATCACTGCATCTACTCCTGCACTTACCAAAGCAGAAGCTCTATCTACAGCATCACCAGTAACACCTATAGCAGCTGCAACACGCAAACGACCGTAGGAATCTTTATTAGCATTTGGTTTCTGCGTTACTTTTGTAATATCTCTAAAGGTAATCAGTCCCTTTAAAATGTAATTATCATCTACAATTAATAATTTTTCAATTTTATTCTGTTGTAGAATTTGTTCGGCATCTTTTAAAGAAGTTCCTACAGCAGCCGTCACCAAATGTTCTTTGGTCATAACATCTATAATAGGTTTATCGTTTTCATGTTCAAAACGTAAATCTCTATTAGTTACAATCCCTTTTAAAGTACCGTAATCATCTACAATTGGAATACCACCAATGCTATGTTCAGCCATATTTGATTTGGCATCAAAAACCGTGGCAGTTAATGGTAGGGTAACAGGATCTATAATCATACCACTTTCGGCACGTTTTACACGACGCACTTTATCGGCTTGTTGTTCAATAGTCATGTTTTTATGCAATACACCTATTCCACCTTCTTGCGCCATGGCAATCGCCATTTTACTTTCTGTAACCGTATCCATAGCTGCAGAAATTACAGGAATGTTAATGGTTATATTTCTAGTAAATTTAGTAGTAATACTAACTTCGCGAGGAAGAATTTCAGAGAATGCTGGAACTAAGAGTACGTCATCATAAGTAAGACCTTCTCCAACAATTTTATTTTCGTGTGCTGTCATTGCAATTAAGATTTAATTGCGCACAAAGGTAAGGATTATATATCAACCAAGTGGGCTAATCTTAACATTTGAACATTATTTTAAGATTAATTTTCAATTTAAGACCTAAGAACTTAAAATCGTCAATGAACAAACCAAAATTAGTTTAGAATAAGGCGGTAATCTATATCATCTACCGATATGAATTTTATGAAATGGTTTTCTTCATAGTCATCATAACTCAATAGCGTTTGCAATTCTTTTAACTCTTGCCTGTTAAACATTATCACCAGATTTTCCTGTGTAGAAGGTAATGGAATTTTTCTTTTAACGGTATAATCATCATATTTTTCTTCCCAATATTCGGCATCAATTTGATCTAAATACAATTTTAAACGCTCTAATTCGTCTTGTTTTAAAACAAAAAACAAATTATTATATGCTAAGTGAAAAAGATCACAATCGTTACAATATAATAACTCTCCTCCATTTACTTTAGATAATACTTTTATGTTTTGGCACATGGTTTCAACTTTTAATAACAGTCCATTTTTAATTGGTTATTAGCTTCAAACGTACTTAAAGGTGTGTTGAGTTGTTTTAGGGTGATGGTATGAATGGTTTCTAATACTCTATTTTGCATCGCTACAGATCCACAAATCATAACCACACCATTAGCTTTTAAAACCTTACTGATTAACTCTTGGTGGTTCAAAATAAGATCTTGTACGTAAAATTTATCTTTCTGTTCTTGTGAATAAGCCACTTTAAAGCTAGTCAACGTTTTTTTATATAAGGCTGCATCAATGAAAGTCTCATACATTCGTAAAGAATCTTTGGTACGTCCGCCCCAGAATAAATGTGTTTTTATAGCTGTTCGTTGCTCGTTTATCATTCCTAAAAATGGGGCAATTCCTGTTCCATTCGCAATCATTACTACCTCTTTGGCATCTTTTGGAAAATAAAAATCTAAATTGTGCTTTACCTGAGCATTGACAATCTCATTAATTTTTAAATTATTAAAGTAATTAGAACAGACGCCAAATTCGTGTTTTTTAATGCTTAGAAGAATGTCTTTTTCAATTTTTCCGATGGAATATTGACGTTCTATAAAATCGACCTCAGGATAAAGTGACAACAAATCACCTGAGGTAAACTTCACCTTTTTAGTTGGTCGTAATTGCACTAAAAAGGAATCATCAATGTTGGGCTCAGATTTATGAATCACCTTAAACGCCTTTAATTTTTTTAAATTGATTTGAGGTTTTTGAAACTTAATCTTTAAATCGTGATGGGTTTGAGCATTCCATTGCGTTATCCAAGATTTAAAAGCCTCAAAAGATTGGTTGTTAATTTTAAATAGTGGCAAGTGTTCCGTGAAATACGTTTTATTTTGAAACATCGCATCGACATCTATGGCGTATTTACAATATTCCGGATACATTAACGACCCAAAACCTACAACGGCATAGTGAAGGGGTTGCTTCTGCTTAACATTTTGAAATAATTTTACAAAATTTGAAGCACTAATAGGCGCTTCACCTTCACCATAGGTTGCGGCAAAAACGACGAGATATTTTGCTTTATCATAAGTTGAATAGTCGTTTAAAGTCGCCATAAAAACTGAATGCCCTACATCTATTAAAGCATCATAAAATAGCGTTGCCGAACGGAATGTGTTTCCCGTTTCCGAACCTATTAAAATGATATATTCTGCTTCGTCTTTTTTAAATATATTCTTAATTTTTGACGTCGATTTTCGTCGTCTTAGTGTCATGGCAAAGCCAGAATACATAAAGAACATTATCGCTACACATGCCAATAATAACACTATTGCCCAGATGATGGTGCCTTGACCTGTATGTAAAATTAAACTCCAATACGAAGCCAATGCCACAAATGAGATATCTTGATGGCTAACAATGGCGCCAGTATATTGATTGACGAGCAATTCTTTATCGTTGAGCTTAACGGTGAAATAATCTTCAATATCATCCGAAAATGGAAACTCTATATGCGTTACATTTTTTAATCTTGTATTTTGAAATAAAGGAATATCTCTTAGTAATAACCGCTGTTCTACCTCCTCTTGTTCAGGATACTGATGTGAAATTTTACTATCTGGTAATACATCGAACTTTTCGAGCGAGAGAAATACACCTGTGAGCGTAATTATCACTATCGGAATTAAAGCATATTTTCCGATGACCACATGGTAATATTGTTCAAAATTCTCTTTTACGACTTTAGAAAAGAAACGTTTAATACCTCCTTGTCGTTTTAATATTAATTTGATTCCTGTGACTGCAATAACAAACAATAAAAACGATACCACACCAATTAAAACACGACCTGTTGTTTTTAAAAATAAGGACCGATGTAAGTTTGTAGCGAATTCAAAAATCGGTGCTTTCTTTATTAGATCACCTAATTTTTCGCCTGTAATAGGGTGCACATAAAACGTTTCACTTTCTCCTTCTTTAGTAATTACAGAGGCTATTAAGAAATCGTTTTTATCTTTTTCTAAAGTAAAGACTTCGTCATACTCTTGTTGCAAAACGCTCAACGTTTGGGCCAGAGAAACATCTTCTGCCCCATCTATAGCATACGGCTGTATTTGATTTGAGATAGGCTCAAATGCCAAAATAGCACCTGTTACCGATGCTATTAAGATGAATAAAGACGACATAATAGCCAATACTAAATGGCTATACCTCCAAATGGAAATGGTCATATTATTAGTTTTATTGAGGCATCATACGAATGTATCGGATAAACCCAGATCCTTCTACTTTAGACTTTACACTCTGTGACGTTAGCTCTAGCTCTACATCACTTTCGTAATATTCTTGGTCTTCAACTGCTGATTCAAAACGAAGTTTATAACCTTTATCTAATTTATCGTTATCGATTTCAATAACATTAATGGTACGTTCTCCTCCACTTACAGTAGCACCAGTAATAGCATCAATATCAGTACGACGTTTTCCGTAAAAACTCCACCATGACTCTATAGTGTTGTACCATTCATCATCATCACCTATGACGTTTAAAGTCTCTATATACTCGCCTTCCGGATTTAACAAAGAAATCACGATATATGCACCTTCACCTGTATAGTTTGTCATTTGAATCATACATTTATATTTTGTAGATTCTACTGGTTTTGTAAAAGATACCAGACTAAATACGATAACACACAACAGGGCTATTGAACGTAAATTTTTCATATTTAAATTATATTACTTTAAAAATTTGATTGAAATATTATGCTTTTTGAGTAATTCGTTTTCAGCAGCTAAATCATAAGCTGTTTCTTCAAAATCTGTAACGAGGTCTTTTTTAGCACCTTGTTCTAATAAAAACTTTAAAATTGTATCATCCTTAGCTTTTAATGCCGCAATATGTAAGGCGGTGTTGCCTTCACTGTTTTTAGCATTAATATCTAGATTCATTTTTTCTGCTATTTTTAAGACGTCTAGACTATTTTTCTCAACCGCTAAATGGTACCAGGTATTTCCATTCTTTTGCACTTGAGATACATCGACATTATTCATTTCTAAAACTTCAAGTTTTTTTATGAACTCATCTTTATTTCGAGCAGAATAAGAATCAACTAAATAATAAGCGATATTATTTCCTTTTTGATCAATAATCGTGGTTTTGTAACCTTCTTTAATTAAAAACGCAACCACATCTGCAGAATTATTTGAAATAGCCAATGTTAATGCCGACTGTCCTTTTTTATTTGTTATATTCTTAGTCTTAACAAAGCCTTGTAAAAAATCTACCACTTCTAAAGTATTGTTAGCTGCTGCATTCATAAAAGCAGTATTTCCTTTAGTATCTGTTGCATTAATATCTAAGCCTTTATTTATAAAGAATTTAACGATGTTTATATCTTTATTTTTAGCAGCCACAATATGTAATGGTGACACTCCTTCGGTATCTGTAACATTTGGGTTTAAACCTACACTCTCTAAGTATTCATAAACTTCGATGCCATTACTTGTACCCCGAGCACCATTTGCTGCCATTATAAAGGCTTGATCCGTACCTTTTAAGCCTTTTTCTAACAAGGAATTTAACATCTTAATTTGTCCTTTTGTAGCGACATAATTAAAGATACCATTACCCTCGTTATCCGTACTTTTTATAGATAAACCTTGAGATTCAAAGTAAGAAATTAACTTAAAATCGGTATCATTCGGTGCGGCTAATAATAGCGCATTCGCTCCATTTGGATTTGTTTGCTGCAAGACATCTGGATTAGATTTTATAAGTACATCATATACTTCTGTATTTTGTTGTCCGGCACCAGCTGCAAAATTGATAATGGTATTACCTTTATCATCTGTAATATCGGTTTTAGCACCATTTTTTATGAGATAGGTTACTAAATCTACATTACCTTTATAAGCCGCCCAAAAAATGTAAGTTCTACCATCGTGGGTTAATTTATTAACGTCATTCCCTTTTTGAGACATGAGGTAAATAATACTTTTTAAAGGTGCATCTTGCAACGTTGCATATACAACTCCATCAAAATTATTTCCATTGGCTTCTGAAGGATTATTATCCGCTTTAATCTTTTGCTTTACAGTTTCAACAGTTGGCTTTGTATCCCAAAATTTACGGTCTAAAAAGATGTTTTTTTGAGCAAACCCTTGAACAAAAATCAGTAAGGTAATTGCAACCAAATAATGCTTTAAATTTTTCATATTACTTCTTTACAAATGATTCTATAGTCTTATTTATTTCTTTTGTTTTAACCATGTCGTCAGCAAATAAATGCTTATATAATGGTTTATTCTCTACTTTAGTTTCTAATACAAGATCTTTATTTCTGCCATATACGTCATCCCATTTTGCTCTAACTGTAGCCCATTTATCTTCATTTTCTTTCCACCAGTCTCTTGCTGCTTGACATCTACTGTCATCTACTTTTACATAAGTATTATACCCTTTTTCATTGGCCAAAATTACATCTTCCTTTCCTTTTTCTCTAATTACTTTGGCATTATCCTGGTCGTGTAGCCAACCGTATTTAGTAATTTCGTGACGGTTGCCTCTTAACGTAATGTTATAGTCACTTCGCTTTGTATACTCTCTTCTTGGTAATGGAGCGGTAGTGGTGTTTTCCCAATAGTGTTTTCCATCAACATGTACCCAAGATGCAGAGCCTTCGTAACGTGGACTGTCATCTACTTGAAATACTTTTTGTGTCCACTGCCCTTTCACTTCGTCTTTAGATTTTTTCTCAAAAAGCCATTCGTTGTCCCCATTGTAGGTATATAAGTCCGTATTTTCAAACAACCAATCTTGTCTCCAGTGTTTTACAATATGTGGACTATCTGGTCTTCCGACTTGTAATAAGTGCTGAATTGAAATTTTATCATCCTCATCCTCTATCAATTGTGCCCACTCTAAGCCTTTATCAACTTTAGTTTTAGATGGTCTGTATAATGAATCTTCACTAAATGAAAAGGTCTCAGTGAAGTTAAATGTAACTTCATAACAGCCACACATAGCTTTTATGGCTTTTTGGTCTAATTCTTTTTTGTTTTGTGAATGACCTGAAAATACAAAGGCTAATATTGCCAATGATAAGACTACGAATTGTTTCATGTGTTTGGTTTAAAATTATTTTAAAATTCTTTATTCTTATTTAGATTGATTTAAAATAAGATTTTATATTTGCAGCAAATTTAATCAAGAATGAGTCTAAATAAAAATAAAATCTCAATTTATTTTTATCTTTTTTTAAGCTGCTTTATATACGCTCAAGAAAAAGAAAGTGATAGTACTAAAACTGAACATTTAAAAGAAGTTATAGTCGTTGGAGAAAGCAATGTAACTTCAGTCAGTAAGAAGTTATTTACAGTTAGTACTATTAAAAGATCAGACATTGATAATGTAGCTGGCTCTAATCTAGCAGACATTCTATTTAATAATTTAAATATTACGGTTAACCCAGATGCCTCTTCAGGAAGATCTACAGTGAGTTTATTTGGACTCGATGGTCAGTATGTAAAAATCTTAGTAGATGGTATTCCTATGGTTAGTGATAATGGCCTTGGCAATAATATAGATATTTCTCAAATCAACGTTGACGATATAGAACGTGTTGAAATTGTTGAAGGTTCTATGGGAGTTTTGTACGGAGATAATGCCGTCGCTGGTGTTATAAATGTAATTACCAAACGTGGATTAAAAGACAATGGCTGGCAATTACAAATGGCATTACAAGAAGAAACTGTTGGTAATGAATTTGAATTTTTTGATAAGGGAAGGCATATTCAAAATTTTAGAGCTACAAACCAAGTAAATGAAAAACTATCCTATACTTTTGGTGTCACTCATAACGATTTTGCAGGCTATTATAATGGTTATAAAGGTCAGGATTATGTAAAAATTGAAGATAATATTGTTGTAAATGATAGCCTTCGTGGCACAGAATGGAATCCTAAAGAACAAATAACTGCTTCGGCTAATGTCGATTTAGATTTAGGGAAACACAATGTGTTTTATAAACTACAATACTTTAATGAAGATTTAGACATCTATAATCACACTGTAAATGGAAGATATCAAAATGGGCAACTCAATCCAACCGCTTTAGATGAGAATTACAAAACTGATCGATGGGTGAATAATATCAATGTTTCAGGCCCACTGAAAGGAAATACCAAGTATAATTTTTCACTTTCTTATCAAAATCAAAAACGATATTACAAGGAACTCATTTACAACATATTTGAACAACGTGCACAATCTGTAGAAACCGATGCTTTAAGTCAATCTAGTGAAGTTTGGTATTCTAAAGCTTTTGTAAGTCACATAGTCCCTCAATCTGATGTTTTCGATGTACAATTAGGATATGAATTTACCAATCAAACAGGATTTGATGCTAACGCTTCTGGTGCATATTCTAATGAGGTGGTAGAAAATACCATTACCAACTATGAAGTATTTGGAATCACAGAATTTAAACCCACTGAGAACTTATCGCTAAACCCAGGAGCACGATTTACACACAGCTCGCAATTCAATAATCATCTTATTTGGTCCTTATCGGCAAATTATAATTTTTCTGAAAAACTAAGATTAAAAACTGTCGTAGGTTCGGCTTATAGAGCACCTAATTTTGAAGAGTTATTCTTCTATTTTGTAGATGCAAATCACAATGTACAAGGTAATCCTGATCTTCAACCTGAAGATGGTGTTTCTGTTTTTGTAAATTTAAAAGACCATTTTAAAATAGCCAACGAAGGGTATTTAAACACCAATTTTAATTTTTTCCACATTTATTTAAAAGATGCCATTAGCAGTATTACAACGGAAGATGAAGACGGAAGAACCTTATTCACACAAGATAATATAGATTATAGCTCGCGATTAGGATTTACCTTAGATAATAGTTTTACCTATAAAAACTGGACTATTGGTTTAGGTGGTACTTATCTAGGTATTAAAAATGAATTACAAACCTCTGAATCTCATAATGACGATTATTTATGGAGTTTAAATCTACAATCGTCCTTAGCATACGGTTTGCCTAAATGGAACACAACAATTTCTGCTCAATTAAAACACACCGGAGAAACCGAAGGCTTATTTAATAATGAAGATGGTGAAACATTTGTAGGGGTCACAGAATCTTTTACTTGGCTAAATGCTTCAATCCGAACGAAACTGACATCTCAACTCGAAGCCACCCTTGGAGCAAGAAATATTTTTGATGTTGTAAATATAAATTCCTCAACTTCTTCTGGAAGTCATACCGGAGCAACATCGACATCACGACTTATCGGTAACGGCCGATCTTATTTTTTAAAACTATTATATAACTTAAATTTTTAACATTAAATATTATGACTAACAAACTTTTAACATTAGTATTATTTATAGGAGTTGCTTTTTTCACAAGCTGTAGCAGTGACGATGATGGTTCCTCAACACCTGTTACTCCTCCGTCTTCTGGTGGTATTATAGACCCTGAAGTTGGAGGCTTTAATCAAGCAAACCGTGTGTATGTAGATTTAAGTACAGGGACACAAATTGCTTCGCGTCGCGACTCATGGGAAATTGCGGTTTACAATGGGGCTCAAAATAGAGTTTATCTTAACAGCGCTTTATTAGTTTCAGCTGTAGAATTAGAGGGTATCACAGATATCACTGCAGTTACGGAGTCTACAACATTAACATCTCCTATGACATTAGATGCATTAGACCAAACGTTTTCTCCAACAACCGTAACGGTTTCTACGGTTGCTGAATTAATACAAGGACTACCAGTTGGTTATTATCAATACGGAGACTTAGATGCTGGTATTTCTTTTACAGATAGTAAAGAAGGAGAACTAACAGGCACAGCCTTCAATGCTATTTCTACAACAGCAACCGATAATAATGTTTACATCGTCAACTTAGGAAACGAAATACCTACAACCAATAATGGTACCTTAAACACCACAGGAGATTCAAGAGGTTATATGAAAGTTAGAGTATTAACAAACGGTAGCAGTTATACCATTCAATACGCTACTTTAGATAATACTACCGATTACAATGAAATTACAGTCATTAAAGACAGTAGTTATAACCTAACTGCTGTAAGCTTAACCGATGGACAAGTGGTGAGTGCAGAACCAGAAGCAGAAAATTGGGATATCGATTTCGGAGGTGTATTTTCGTATTACGGTTTACAAGGAACAATTGCAGCAGGATTAACCTACTCTGATTACACGTTACACAACACTTTAAGTGGTGTAGGCTTATATGAAATTACTGTTGAAGATGATGCTACGCCAAGCTATACCAATTTTACTATTTCTGATGTTAACGAGACGAGTTTTGTATATAACGACCGTGCCGTGATTGGAAGTGGTTGGAGAAGTGTAGATTATATGACTGGTGAAACTTCTGTAAGAGAAGATCGTTATTACATCGTAAAAGATGGTGACAACAACTATTACAAGTTACGATTTACTGCCGTTGAAAGTGAAACAGGAGAAAGAGGTTATCCTCAATTTCAATATGAAATATTAGAATAATAACGTATTAATGATAGACTGAAAATATTTTAGTCGCTTCATTATAGGCACTTTCAAAGCTCATGGCACTTAAGTCGTGAGCTTTTTTTTGTGTAAAATAAGAAAACATTTTTTCAGTTGGCATATTACCTGTAAGATCATCTTTAGCCATTGGGCAACCTCCAAAACCTTGAATAGCTCCATCAAAACGACGACAACCAGCGTTGTATGCTGCTTCTACTTTTTCAAACCAAGTAGTTGGTGTGGTATGCAGATGTGCTCCAAATTCAATATTAGAATAATTAGGAATTAAATTTGAAAATAAATAGTTGATATTTTCTGGGTCAGAGCTTCCAATAGTATCACTCAGCGACAAAATCTTTACACCCATATTAGCCAAACGTTCTGTCCACTCTCCTACAATGTCAACACTCCAAGGGTCTCCGTAAGGATTACCAAAACCCATAGAAATATAAACCACAACTTGTTTTTGATTCTGGTCTGCTATTTCTAATATTTCAGAAAGGGTATTTACGGATTGCGCTATGGTTTTATGCGTATTTCGCATTTGAAAATTTTCAGATATTGAAAACGGAAACCCTAAATAATTAATCTCTTTATGAACTGATGCGTCCCGCGCTCCTCTTGTATTCGCAATTATGGCGAGCAATTTACTTGGGGTTTTACTCAAATCTAATTGTGCTAAAACTTCAGCGGTATCCACCATTTGCGGTATGGCTTTTGGAGACACAAAACTACCGAAATCAATCGTATCAAATCCGACTCTAAGTAAAGATTGAATGTATTGTACTTTCTTCTCCGTTGGAATAAAATCCTTAATGCCTTGCATGGCATCTCTAGGGCATTCTATGATTTTTACAGCGTTGTTCATTGCCTCAAATATACGGCTTAGATTTCACTAATTAAAGGCAAATATTTGAATTGAACAGCATGGCTCCAAACCCACCAAACCATAGGCCATAACCTACAATTCCACCTATTAAGCCAGATAAAATAAAAGTAAACCGATATTGAACTGGTAGTATTTTAAATATCACAAAAGCAGAAATCAGTACACCTATTATCATCGCTACGCTTGGTATTAACCATTCATTATAACCTAAGTATCTAGAAATTTTAAACTCATCTGCCATAAATTCAGATTCAGAAAAACATACAAAGTCGTACAAAGCATGTACATAATTAAAGACTTCGCGTAACCCAAATAAGGCCATCATTACAGCCAACCCATCCACAAACTGAAAAGGAATACACCAAACTTTACGCCTTAGATATAATATGAGTAAACCTATACCACTAGTTAACAAAGTTTGTATGGGGCCACCAAGGGTTATATAAAAATTATCCGTTTCACTTATTATTGGATAGTTTTCATTTAACACCATACTCAGGGATTCAACTTTTAATGTAATTTCTTCTGGCCAATCCTCATAATTATTGTAATCGTACGTCTCTACTATAGTATTAAGTTCATGCACTATAGGATCTTCTAAATACCCTTTAGGATACCAACTCATACTTCCAAAATCTAGAGTGGTATCATAGCCTAAATATTTGGCCACAGTAATATGACCTAATTCATGAGAGAGTGTTCCAATAACTGTAAAAAGGATAAAAGCAGAACATACAACAATTGAAAACTTTGGTAAAACCCTGAATCTTAAGCGCATGATGCTAAGTTAAAATAAATATTGCAATTCCGATAAAAACAATGATTTGTAACCATTTTAAAAACAATCCTGAATGGCGATGTTTTAAGGTGTAGTTTTTAATAAAACCAGCGAGCAAAGCAATACTTGAAAAAATAACAAAAGAAACCAACATAAATAAACCGCCTAAAATATAAAACTGCCAAACTGTACTCATGGTATCACTAAATAAAAATCCAGGAAAAAAAGCTAGAAAAAAAATAGTGACTTTAGGATTAAGGACATTCATAAAAAAGCCTTGTACAAAAAGTTGTTTTAAGCTTTTCTTAGGTACGTTTTCAGAATCAAAACTGAGTTTATCATCAGCTTTATAAACTTTATAAGCAAGATATATGAGGTAAAGTGCTCCTAAAAATTTTATACCAAAAAAGACATTTTCGTTGGCCGCAATTAAAGCCGACACACCAAAAGCTAACAATGTAGTATGTACAATACAACCTGTAATTAAACCACATACGGTTGCCATGCCATAGGATTTTCCATGACTGATACTTTGCACCAAAACATATATATTATCTGGTCCTGGCGCAAATGCCAAAGCCGAAGTAGCAACGGCAAATGATATAAGAATATCTACGTTCAAAATTGTGAGTTTGCGGTAAAACTGTAACTGTTATCTTACTTTAATAAAGCCTTATTAATCTGCTTTATTAAACTTGGGCCTTCATATATAAATCCAGTGTATACCTGTACCAAATCTGCTCCGGCTTCAATTTTTTCTAAAGCATCTGCTGCAGAATGAATCCCACCAACTCCAATAATAGGAAACGCCTTATGGCTATTATCAGCTAGATATTTAATAACCTTAGTTGATTTTTCTTTAATCGGTTGTCCGCTTAAGCCTCCATTTCCAATGGCTTTTAAACGCGCATCACTCGTTTTTAAACCTGATCTATCAACAGAGGTATTACTTGCAATAACTCCATCGAGACTGGTTTCTGCAATTAATTCTATAATTTCATCCAATTGCACATGGTTTAAATCTGGCGCAATTTTAAGCAGAATAGGTTTCTGTTTACGAAATGTTTTATTAGCTTTTTGAACTGCTGAAATTAATTCTAACAAATAGTCCTTATCATTTAATTTGGCATGACTCCCTACATTAGGACAACTTACATTCAACACAAAATAATCTACATAAGGGTGAAGCGCATTAAAGCAAGCTAGGTAATCTTTGGTATAATCTTCAGGCAGCGTTTGGGTGTTTTTTCCGATATTTCCTCCGATAATAAGTTGACCTTTATTCTTTTTTAATTGCGTAATGGCAGCTTCAAGTCCTTCATTATTAAATCCCATACGATTAATAATGCCTTTATCATCCTTTAACCTAAACAAGCGTTTTTTAGGATTTCCGGCTTGGGCTTTTGGTGTTACAGTGCCGATTTCAATAAACCCAAAGCCAAAATTTGCTAATTCATTATACAACACTGCATTTTTATCAAAACCTGCTGCTAATCCTACTGGGTTTTTAAATTTAAGTCCAAACAACTCGCGCTCTAACCTTTTATCTTCAACAACATACAACGCTTTAAACACCGGTTTCATTCCTGGAAATTTCGATAAGTTTCGTATTAAAGAAAACGTGAAGTAATGTATTTTCTCTGGATCAAAAGAGAATAAAACGGGTCTAATTATGGATTTATACATAGGAATAACTTAGCACTGCAAAAATAAGCATCTCTGGCGTAAAATAGAAGTTTTATTTTTATCATAAACTGTCCGATATCATAAATAATACTCTCTAATTTTGTTAACTTTGAAACACGAACCAAAATTAAAATATCATGAAAAAAATTATAGTCCCTGTCGATTTTTCTAAACATTCAGAATATGCCTTAGAAACGGCGGCTAAACTAGCAAAACAGCATAACTCAGAGTTAATTGTAATGCATATGTTAGAAATGTCTGAATCTATTTTTTCTGCTTCAAGTAGTGAAAGAGGTGAAGAAAATGCATTTATGTTAATGGTTGCCAACAAAAAATTTGAAACTTTTTTAGACCAACCGTATCTCGATGGTCTTACAGTCACTCCAATGGTAAAATACCATAAAGTTCTTAAAGAAGTTGCTGAAGTTGCTATTGATGTTAATGCCGACCTTATTGTTATGGGTTCTAGAGGACATAGTGACCACGATGGCATTTTTACCGGTTCTAACACCGAAAAAGTGGTACGTTACAGTAGTACTCCTGTGTTAGTTGTAAAATCTAAACTAGACACTATTGATTTTAATCACATCGTATTAGCTACAGATTTTTCAGAAAAAAGCGTACCTGCAGTAGAAAATGCCGTAAGCTTATTAAGTAAATTAGGTAAAAAAACAACGTTATTACACATCAATTCGCCTAATTTAAGCTTCTTAAGTACTGATGAAATTGACGAAAAGATTTCAAACTTTTTAGAGCATTCAAAACTCAACGAATCTGATCTTTCAATTGCGCGTATCTGTGATCATAATATTGAAGATGGAGTAGCTAGTTTTTCAAATAGAGAACAAGCAGATGCAATTGCCATGATTACTCACGGAAGAAAAGGGCTTAGTCACTTCTTTGGAGGTAGTATTTCTGAGGATGTGGTTAACCACACTAAACTTCCTGTGATTACTTTTAAACTATAATTTTTTAAACCTAACAACTTTATGCAACATATTATTGAGCGTTTTATTAGTTACATTACTATAGATACAGAATCGGATCCTAATTCTGAATCCACACCGAGTACAGAAAAACAATGGGATTTGGCTCGTAAATTAGTTGAAGAACTCAAAGCCATTGGGCTAAGTGATGTTACAATAGATGAGAACGCTTATATCATGGCCACCTTACCTAGTAATGTATCGCACGATGTGCCTGTTATAGGATTTGTATCTCATTTTGATACCTCTCCAGATTTTACAGGTGCAAATGTAAAACCACAAATCATCGAAGATTACGATGGTAAAGATATTGTTCTTAATGCCGAACAAAATATTGTTTTATCACCAGATTATTTCGAAGATTTACTAATGTACAAGGGTCAAACCCTAATAACTACAGATGGCACTACCCTTTTGGGAGCCGATGACAAAGCTGGTATTACAGAAATTGTAACAGCAATGGAATACCTTATTAATCATCCTGAAATTAAACATGGTGACATCAGAATTGGGTTTACTCCAGATGAAGAAATTGGTAGAGGTGCGCATAAATTTGATGTTGAAAAGTTTGGTGCAGATTGGGCTTACACCATGGATGGTAGCCAAGTTGGAGAACTAGAATACGAAAACTTTAATGCAGCAGGAGCTAAAGTTAAAGTACAAGGTAAAATAGTGCATCCTGGTTACGCCAAAGGAAAAATGATCAACTCTATGTATTATGCTTCTGAGTTTATTAATCTTTTACCACGATTAGAAACACCTGAGTGTACTGAAGGTTATGAAGGATTCTTCCATTTGCATAATATAACAGGAGATGTTGAAGAAACCACATTAGAGTATATTATTAGAGACCACGACAGAGATAAGTTTGAAGCGCGAAAAGCTTTATTAGAGAAGATTGTTTTCGATTTAAATACCAAGTATGAAAGCGAAGTATTTAAGATTGAAATAAAAGATCAATACTTTAACATGAAGGAAAAAGTAGAGCCTGTAATGCACATTGTTGATATTGCAGAAGAAGCGATGAAAGCTGTTGGTGTTACTCCACTTATTAAAGCCATACGTGGTGGAACCGATGGATCTCAACTTTCTTATATGGGTTTACCTTGTCCTAATATTTTTGCTGGTGGACATAATTTCCATGGTCGTTATGAGTATGTACCTGTAGAAAGTATGCAAAAGGCTGTAGAAGTTATTTGTAAAATAGCAGAATTAACCGCTAAAGAAAAATAGCATTAGACTAGTACACAATTCTTAATAGGCAGTAAACAACACACTATAGTTTACTGCTTATTTTTTTTTGACTAAATTTAAAACTCAAAGTTTTAGTAATATTAAAAGTAGACCAACCATGACCACAACGCCAAAACACGATGAACGCATTGCAACGATGACATTTGCTTCTGTTTATCCGCATTATGTTACTAAAGTGGAAAAGAAAGGCCGAACAAAAGCTGAATTACATCAGGTAATAAGATGGCTAACCGGTTTTGATGATGTACGACTTCAAGAGTTAATAATTGAAAACGTTACCTTTAAAACTTTTTTTGAACAAGCAACATTAAACCCAAATGCTCATCTTATAAAAGGTGTTATTTGTGGCTATCGCATTGAAGACATTGAGACACCATTAACTAAAGAAGTAAGATATCTAGATAAATTAGTAGACGAACTAGCTAAAGGCCGAAAGATGGAAAAGATCTTACGAAGTACATCATAACGACCAAATATACAAAATGCTATTAATCTAATATTTATGAAAAAAGTAACCTCAGTCGAAGCCTATATAGAAGCCCATTCGCATTTCTCAGACGCACTTACAGTGTTGCGCAATATCATTAACACAACAGCGTTAGAGGAAACCCTAAAATGGAGCATGCCTACCTACTGTTTAAATGGTAAAAATGTATTGGGAATTGGAGCCTTCAAAAATCATTTTTGTATTTGGTTCCATCAAGGTGTCTTTCTAAAAGATACAAAACAATTACTACACAATGCCCAAGAAGAAAAAACCAAAGCGATGCGCCAGATGCGTTTTAAAACCAAAGACGACATTATTAAAACGGATGTGTTAGCCTATGTAAAAGAAGCCATAGAAAATCAACGTTTAGGTAAAGAAATAAAACCAAAACGCAATATAAAACCCGTTATATTACCTGTTGAATTAAAAGAAGTATTAAATCAAAATGTAGATCTAAAGACAGCTTTCGAAACGCTTTCCCTATCAAAACAGCGTGAATATAGCGAACACATTGCAAGTGCTAAACGTGAAACGACTAAACAAACCCGTTTAGAAAAAATAATACCTCTAATATTAAAAGGCGTAGGCTTGCATGATAAGTACAGGTCGTGTTAGTTATTTATTGTTGTTAAAATTTAATATATAAAAAAAGACTGTTCTTATTGAACAGTCTTTTTTTTTAATCTTATGATGCTAACCGCTTATTTTACAACAGCTGGTGCATTTAATTTATTACTCATTTCCATTGAAATTGCAGAACGGTCAAATTTAATTTTACCAGCTAATGTTTCAATCACACAACTGTTATCCTTGTCATTTAATTCTACAATCTTTCCGTGCATGCCACTTTTAGTAACTACACGAGTGCCTCGTTTTAATTCGCTGGCAAACTTTTTTTCTTGTTTAGAGCGCTTCATTTGTGGTGCAATCATAAAGAAATACATCACTGCAAAAATCGCTATAAACGGTAAAAATGATCCTAATGCGTCCATTCAGTAAATATCAGTAATAATTAATTATTAATCGTGGTTATGTCCTTCGTGACCTGGTTGCGTAGAATACTTTCTTGGCGCAGCAGCACTATTGTCTGTAGCTAAAGGGTTAACTGTTGCAGTACCTGCTTTCTTAGCTGGTGCGTTTGGATCTTTTTCGATAAAAGCTGTAATTTTTATTGGAATTTGTCCTTTTTCAGTGTTTGTTACCATAGTTAAAGACTTTGTGGTCTTACCATTTCCTTTACCGTTAAACTTAACAGTAAACTGACCTGTTTCACCTGGCTTTACTTCTTTTGTATAGTTGGTAGGCACTGTACATCCACAAGTACTTTTAATATCACTTACTACCAACATAGAATTTCCTGTGTTCGAATATTTAAATACAGTTTCTACAGGTGTTCCGTTAGAGATAGTACCAAAATCGTGTTCTGTTTTATCTAAAGATATCACTGCAAAATCACCAGCATTAGCATCTCTATCTGCTGCTTCCGCAATATTTTCTGATTTAATTTTACTCGCAGCATCGTCTTTACATGATGTAAAAGCTACTAAGCATAATGCACTAAGTCCTAGAATTACTTTTTTCATTATTTTAATTTTTTGTTAATTATCGATTCGCGAAGTTAATAATTATTTCTACGAATTAAAATTTTTACCTGTTTCTTAACAATTTTTTGTCAGAAGTCACTTTCAAAACAAAAAGTCACATATTACATGAGACCTCTACCGGTTTTTAAATGAATATTTTCCGATTGGTATTCCTTCACAATCTTATCTAATATACCATTGATAAAGATGCTACTTTTTGGTGTAGAATATTCCTTTGCTATTTCAAGGTATTCGTTAATGGTAACCTTATGAGGTATTGATGGAAACTTCTGAAATTCGCATAGTGCCATTTTTAATAATACTCCATCTAAGCTAGCTAAACGCTCTGCATCCCAATTGGTTGTTTTTTTGCTTATTTCTTCGGCAAATCTTGAGCTATTTAAAAAGGTCTTCTTAAACAACTCTATAGCAAACGCTTTATCCTCTTCATCTTTATATAAATTTGGTAATAAAGCGGTTTCTGGTGATGTAAGTTTTAACTTTCGTAATACTTTTAACATAGCAGTATTAACCACAGGGAGATCGTCTACCCATGTTAATTTCTTATCTTCAAAAAAGTCATATAACTTTTCATTTGGTGCTATAATTTCAGTAAAAACATCAATTATAAAGCTTTTATCTTTTTTAAAGCTGGTTTCAGATGCTTCTATATAGTTTTTATGAATGTCACTTTTTAAAATAGCTTTAAAAAGAATATCAACATATTCGAAATCTAAATCCCAAAAATTCAACTTTCTATTGGCAATTGCTTCTTGCAACATCGTATTACTACTAATAAGATGTAAAAGTTGATTCTCTTGAAACTTTAAATTTAGATTCTTGTCTGCTTCAGATTTGATCAGCTTATTTTGAATCTTATGGTTGTAATCCTTACTCTTTTTATGCAGTTCTGTTAGTAAAGCTAAAAGCGATAAGTATAAATCATACATGCTATCTAAACTGTGTAACAAAAACTTTTGTTCTTTTATTAAATCATCACTTTCTGTACCTTTAAAAGCATACATAGATTGCATAACTTTAATTCTGATGTGTCTTCGGTTTAGCATGTGTAAGAACTGACTTTTAGTATTTGATTATTAAAAAGGGTGAATCCTTAAAGATTCACCCTGCAAAAATACTATTATTTAATTTTTATAACAGAAAATAATTGAGACTATTTTAAGTTTTCTCGTTTACGTGTTTCAATACGTTCTCTAGCAATATTGAGAGCCGCATTATGAGTGGTAAGATTATTTACTTTAGCATTGTCTAAAATTTCTAATGTAGTATTGTAAATGTTCTCTGTTTTACGCATTATTTCTTGTCTGTCGTAATTTTCTAACTCTGCATAAACATTAATAATTCCGCCTGCATTAATTAAAAAATCTGGTGCATAAACGATACCACGCTCTTGCAAAATATTACCGTGTTTAGCTTCTTCTGCTAATTGATTATTAGCAGCACCTGCAATTATAGACGCCTTTAATTTATAAATGGTGTCATCGTTAATGGTAGCACCTAAAGCACATGGTGCATAGATATCCATATCTTCACTATAAATATCATTACCTCCATAAATTGTAGCACCATACTTAGCTCTAATTTCTTCTAAGCGATCTTGACTAATATCTGCGATTGTTACATTAGCTCCTTCGTTTACTAAATGTTCTACAAGTGCTTCACCAACATTACCAATACCTTGTACAAAGACGTTTTTATCTTCTAAAATATCTGATCCGTACTTAAATTTAGCTGCGGCCTTCATTCCCATAAAAACACCATAAGCGGTAATAGGAGAAGGATTTCCGGCACCACCTTTGCTTTCTGATATTCCTGTAACATAAGGTGTCACTTCTCTTACTGTATCCATGTCAGCTGTTGCCATACCAACATCTTCTGCAGTGATATAACGACCACTTAGAGAGTGTACAAACTCACCAAAACGTCGCATTAATTCTGGAGTCTTTTGAGTTTTAGCATCACCAATTATAACCGCTTTACCTCCACCAAGATTTAATCCGGTAATCGCAGATTTAAATGTCATACCACGAGATAAACGCAATACATCATTTAACGCTTCCCACTCGTTAGCGTAATTCCACATTCTGGTACCACCCAAAGCTGGTCCTAAAACTGTGTTATGAATACCAATTATAGCTTTTAAACCAGTATCTTTGTCGTTGCAAAAAACAATTTGCTCATGATCATCAAAAGAATGTTGTCCGAAAACCGGATCTATTTTTTTCAATTCTTTTGAAGATATAATTTCTGAAGTCATGTTATTTTATTTTAGGGCGTTTAAAGACATTCTAAAAACAGCATGCAAAAGTAAATTATAATTAAAGGATTAGCAAAATATTAACTATTAAATACGATTATCATAATACTTTTGACCTACTAAACGCAGCATGAAGGCACTAAAACATCTCAACAAATATTTCTACAAATACAGGTATCGTATTGTTATAGGTATCTTTATCACCATAATTTCTAAAATTTTCGCACTCTTTACTCCTCGTTTGGTGGGTGCATCTATTAATGTGGTTTCCGACCGATTAGAGGGTAACATTTCTGAAGACATCTTTAGGAGCGATTTAACCTTAAACATTCTTTACCTTATAGGAGCGGCCGTTGTCGCTGGTATTTTTACGTTTTTAATGCGTCAGACTATTATTAACGTATCGCGTTATATAGAATTCGACCTTAAAAATGAAATCTATCACCATTACCAAGTATTGTCACTAAAATTTTATAAATCGAATCGCACAGGTGATTTAATGAACCGTATAAGTGAAGATGTGGGTAAAGTTAGAATGTATGTTGGTCCTGCCATTATGTATACCATAAATACAATTACGTTATTTGCAGTAGCTATTATATATATGGTAGACAGATCGCCTTCCTTAACCTTATATACTTTACTGCCATTACCTTTTCTTTCGGTAGCGATTTATAAACTAAGTCGTTTAATTAATAAACGAAGCACCATAGTACAACAATCGCTTTCCACACTATCTACCTATTCTCAAGAAACGTTTAGTGGAATTTCAGTCATTAAATCATATGGTATAGAACCAAGAACCAATGTTGAATTTGAAAATCTTTCAGCAGAAAATCGTCAAAAACAAATAGATCTTACTAAAGTACAGGCCTTGTTTTTTCCGATGATGATTTTATTAATTGGCGTCAGTAATCTTATTGTAATCTACGTTGGAGGTATGCAATATATGAATGGTGAAATTGAAAACATCGGAACCATCGCTGAGTTTATTATCTATGTCAATATGTTAACTTGGCCTGTGGCAACCGTAGGATGGGTAACATCGTTAATTCAGCAAGCGGAAGCTTCGCAAGAACGTATCAACGAATTTTTAAATACCGAACCAGACATAAAAAATACAGCAACAGAGCTTACTCCAATTAAAGGTGATATTGAATTTAAAAATGTGTCTTTTGTATATCCCGACACTAATATTGAAGCACTAAAAGACGTTAGTTTTAAACTAAAATCTGGAGAAACGCTGGTGATTCTCGGAAAAACAGGTTCTGGTAAATCTACTATTTTAGATCTTATTGGCCGTTTATATGATATTGATAAAGGTTCTATCTTAATTGATGACACCGTTATTTCCGAATTAAATTTATTTAGCCTCAGAAAAAGTATTGGCTATGTACCGCAAGATGCGTTTTTGTTTTCCGATAGCATTAAGAATAATATAAAATTTGGCAAAGAAGAAGCAACAGATGATGACGTTATAGAAGCGGCTAAAAATGCTAAAGTTCATAAAAATATTATTGGGTTTAGTAAAGGTTACGACACTATTTTAGGAGAGCGTGGTATTACCCTATCTGGTGGTCAAAAACAACGTGTATCTATTGCCAGAGCTATTATTAAAAAGCCCGATATTTTATTATTCGATGATTGTTTATCTGCCGTAGATACAGAAACAGAAGAAAAAATACTCAAAAATCTAGTAAAGCTAACTAAAGATAAAACCACAATTATTGTAAGTCATCGTGTGTCTTCTGCAAAAAATGCAGATCATATTATTGTTTTAGATGATGGAAAAGTAATTGAGTCCGGAAATCATGAAAGCCTTATAAATACAGACAGCTACTACAAGGAATTATATAAGAAACAACTCTCCGAAAAAGAAATGTAAGTATTTGTTGTTTAGATAATTTTTTTTTTAGATTTTTGGATTGAAATTTTAAAAAATAGATTGAGATATGAGCGATTATGAAATGATGGATAAAGAAGAAATATATTCTAAAGTATTGCGTGCAGGAAGAAGAACCTATTTCTTTGATGTTAGAGCGACTAAAGCTGGTGATTATTACTTAACGATTACAGAAAGTAAAAAATTCACTAATGATGATGGTTCTTTCCATTATAAAAAACATAAAATTTATCTTTATAAAGAAGACTTTAAAGAGTTTAAAGAGATTTTAGCCGAAATGACCGATTATATTATCAACGAAAAAGGTCAAGAAGTCATTAGCGAACGTCACCAAAAAGACTACAAGCGCGAAGATGATTTTGTGACTCAAGAAGCTAAAACACCACAAGACACTAAAAACATCGATAGCTTTACAGACATTAGTTTCGATGATATTTAAAAACAACATTTGTTAAATTATAAAGAACCTTGACCATAATCGTCAAGGTTTTTTTATTTTTAAACCTAACCAACGCTATAATCTATGTTTCGCTTCTTACTATTCTTAATAGTTTTTGTTACGCCATTTCAATCACAGTCACAAACAGATTTATCTTACTATATCTCTCAAAATGTCAACCTCAATCCCAATATACCTACTCCAGAAAGTGTTATTGGCCATCAGGTCGGCGAATGGCATATTACCCACGATAAGTTGGTAGAATATATGAAGGCTTTGGCAAAGTCTTCCGACAGAATTACTTTAAAAGACAGAGGCCAAACGTTTGAAAATAGACCTTTACTTCTACTCACCATAACATCACCTGAGAATCATAAAAATATAGAAGCGATACAAACCGCTCATATCGAAGCCACAGACGCTAAATCTGCCAATGCAGCACACAGACCCATTGTTGTTTACCAAGGGTTTTCTATTCATGGTAACGAACCAAGTGGAACCAATGCAGCATTGTTAGTGGCTTACTATTTGGCTGCGGCTGAAGGCAAAGCCATTAACGATCTATTAGAACATACGGTTATATTATTTGATCCTGCTTTAAATCCCGATGGTTTACAACGCTTCGCCTATTGGGCAAATACCAATAAAAACATCAATCTTAATCCAGATCCCAACGATAGAGAATACAGCGAAATTTGGCCAGGTGGACGTACCAATCACTATTGGTTTGATATGAACAGAGATTGGTTACCCGTACAGTTACCAGAATCAAGAGCACGTATAGAAACCTTTCATAATTGGATGCCCAATATTTTAACCGACCATCATGAAATGGGTACAAATGCCAGTTTCTTTTTTCAACCGGGTGTCCCTTCTCGTACCCATCCATTAACACCGCAATTAAATCAAGAATTAACTAAAAACATCGCAACATATCACGCTAAAGCTTTTGATAAAATCGGTTCATTATACTATTCAGAAGAAAGTTTTGATGATTTCTACTATGGTAAAGGTTCTACATTCCCAGACATTAATGGTGGCATTGGTATACTGTTCGAACAAGCGAGTTCACGAGGTCACATACAAGAAAGCGACAATGGATTATTAACATTTCCTTTCACCATAAAAAATCAATATACGGCAGCTTTATCTACACTAGAGGCTGCACATAGTATGCGCCAAGAGATTTTAGAATACCAACACCAATTTTATAAAAACGTAAAAGAAGAAGCGGCTAAAGAAGGCAAAAAGGCTATTGTTTTTGGTGATGAAAAAGATGCAGCAAAAACCTTTCATTTAGCCGAAATTTTAAAACGTCATCGTATCACTTTTCACGAGGTAAAATCAGATTTTTCAAAAGATGGCAAAAATTATAAAAAAGGATACAGTTACGTGGTTCCTAAAAATCAAAAGAACCCCCGACTTATCAATGCGATGTTTGAAACCCGAACCACATTTAAGGATAGTTTGTTTTACGACGTGTCTGCTTGGACATTTCCGTTAGCCTTCAATGTAGATTATACCGAAACCACAACAGCACATGCCGGAACAGTTGTTACCGATTTAAAGCACCAACAAGGAGGTGTATCTCAACAAAGTGAGTATGCCTACCTGTTTGAGTGGCACGAGTACTACGCTCCTCAACTTTTAAATTCAATTTTAAACAAAGGTCTAAGAGCTAAAGTGGCTTTAAAACGTTTTAAAGCTAACGGCAAATCTTACGATTATGGCACGATTATGGTCCCTGCAAAAAACCAAGATTTTACCCCTTCTGAGATTTACAGTTTTTTAAAAGATAAAGCTGAAGAAAGTCATATTCAAATTAATGCTGTTGCCACAGGTCTTAATGAAGGTATTGATTTGGGTAGCCGAAATTTTAGAACTTTAGAGTTACCAAAAATTGCCCTTTTAGTAGGTGATGGTATCACGTCTTACGATGCTGGTGAGATATGGCATTTATTCGATACACGTTATAATATTGTCGCAACCAAATTAGACACCAAGAACTTTAGTCGTGCTGATCTCAGTCGTTACAATACTATTATAATGGTAAATTCTAATGGTGGTTTAAGTGAAAATAACACTAAAAAACTACACTCATGGATTAGAAATGGTGGAACATTAGTCGCTTATAAAAATGCCTTAAAATGGTTGAACTCAAAAAAAATAATGACTATTGATTTTAAGAAAAATAAATTAATAGCTAAAAACATTAGTTTTGAAGCACGTAGAAATTTTAGAGGAGCACAAGTGATTGGTGGCGCCATTTTTGAAGCGGAATTAGATCGCTCCCATCCTATTAATTTTGGTTATAAAAATAACACATTAGCACTGTTTAGAAACTCCACTTTATTTATTAATGAAGATAAAAATAGTTACAACAATCCTATTCAGTATACTAAAAACCCACTATTAAGTGGTTATATTTCTGAAGAGAATTTAGATAGTATTAGCAAAACCGTACCATTTAAAATAGGAAAAATTGGTAGAGGAAAAATAATAGGCTTTACAGACAACACTAACTTTAGAGCCTTTTGGTATGGTACAAACAAGTTGCTAATGAATGCTATTTTCTTTAGAGAGGAAATGTAGTTGGCTAAATAATTATTTTGAGATCGGCAGGTCTAAGAGACTTGCATGCCATTCCTCACTTTAGTTTCAGGATGCAATAAAAAAACATCATTAGCCTTTACGGCACCAACCACTAAGCATGCGCTCATAAAATTAGCAATTTGCTTTTTAGGAAAATTAACAACCGCTACAATTTGTCGGTTTAATAATTCATCTTTTTGATAAAGTGTTGTAATTTGGGCTGAAGATTTTTTAAGTCCTAAATCCCCAAAATCAATAGTTAATTTATAAGCTGGTCGCCGTGCATTGGGAAAATCGTTAACTTCTATTATGGTCCCAATTCGCAAATCGATCTTTGTAAAGTCTTCAAATGTTATTATCTTTTCCATGCTGTAAAATTAATAAAATAAAATAGATACTAAAATAATGGCTAGAACAGAATCTAATATGTTGCCTTTAGGCACAAAAGCACCCGATTTCACGCTTATAGACACCGTAGATGAAACCCCAAAATCACTCCATCAATTAAAAGGGACAACAGCAACTTTGGTTATGTTTATATCTAACCACTGCCCTTTTGTTATCCATGTGCGTTCAGAATTATCGCAATTGGCAAAAGATTATGTGGCTAAGGGTATCAATTGTATTGCGATTTCGAGTAATGATGCTAAAAACTATCCGCAAGATCGACCAGAATTAATGCGAAAAAACGCCATTGAAAACGATTACATTTTTCCGTATTTATACGACCAAACTCAAGACGTTGCTAAAGCCTATGACGCTGCATGTACACCAGATTTTTTCTTATTTAATAGCGACTTAGAATTGGTTTACACTGGGCAATTAGACGATTCTAGACCAGGAAATGGTAAGCCTGTAACAGGAAAAGACCTTAGAGCAGCCATGGATGCTTTAATTAATAAAGCACCTATAAACCCCAACCAAAAACCTAGCATGGGTTGCAGTATAAAATGGCTAGACACTCACCATACTTCAAAATAACACTGAATTTATACTATAAACACATCCCAACAATCCATAAAGCCAGCACCATACACAAAACACAAAAATAAATTTCCGTGCATTGACATGTTTCTTATGCATTTTAGACCACTTACGGTTTACCGTAAGCGAATTAGAATAGAAGGTTTTATCTTGGCTGTTGACTGAGAAAATCTATACGTAACTTTACGTATAGTTTTTATAAGAAATTGAATTAACTTTGGGACCCATGACTTTAAATATTGAAAACATTTGCTATTACCTGACTAATTTGAGGGATATGAGTGATAAAAGTTATGATATAACGAGTTGTGTGTAATACCCAACCAAACTCAAAAACTGAAATGAAAAGACCTTATTGGATTTTATTGATTTTAATTCTTGGATTTACATCTTGCCATTTTTTGGGACCAATTGATGGAAATATTGAGACAAAAAATGTTCAAGTAAATTTAAAAGATATAATAGGAACTTGGAAAATGGACAAATTTTCTTACGAATATCTTTCTGAAATTAAAACAGACAGTATTATTTTGACATTTAAGTCTGATTATATTTTTGAAATGAATAATTCTCAAAATCTATTTGACCGAGAAATTAATAACGGAATCTCAGCTGGAACGTGGGAAATTATTGAACAGTACGACACGAAAAAAATTAAACTGAATTTCGATGACACAAAAATTACAAAGAATTTAGACGTTTATAAATTAAAAAAGGATTATCAATTATGGTATTTTTTGTCAGACCCTGATTCTGGAGAAAGAATTAGATTTCTAAAATAAAGTACTACACACAACACCGTGTATAATTAATTGCTTTTTTAGGCTTACTTGCGAAAATTCCTGCGGAATTTTCTCTGGTCCGTAAAAGTTTGCTAAATTAGCTACCCAACCACGCAACTAACCATACACAAACACGTTAGCAAAAATATGAAGAAAAGTAAATGAAAAGATATACTAAATTCTCGTCTTTAAGAGAGAATATTTTAAACTCTATTAAAGAATTTTTATTCGATGAAAATTTTAAAACTGACTCTAGATTAGAGGAAGGTATTCTTCATATTGTAAATCTAATTTCTGATTACAAAGAAGAAGGTCAAGTTCTATTTCCCGAGGTAATTGTCACTAACGATTTAGAAATCTTTAAAACTATATCTAATAAGGAAATAGTTATAAGAGAAACTGAATTATCTGTAAATGAATTTAAGAACGTAATAAAGCTCTGCGCGCCTTTAGCTCTTGGTAGTTGGGTTATTTTTATTGAGGTCAAAAATGGAAGAATGAAATATGGTCTAGTCGATGCAGAGTTAATAGAAACTAGTCCATCAATATACGAACAAACAGTAGGTTCCTTAAGAGTTGAATCAGACACGATGACTATTGCTTATATAAGAAATATTGGTTCAAAAACAGTAGAAATTACAGGCTTGAAAAAATGTTTAAATGTTTCATTGGAACTTAATGATAAAAAACAATCTGCGAACAATGAAATATTTGAAATTGCAAATGAAATAACATCAAAATGTTCAGATGAGTTTAAAATTCAAATAACAACGTTTATTGATAAGACGATTAACCAAGCTATAAAACAAGGACACGGAAACCTAATTGGAGTAATAGACAACTCTGATGATTCAATTTCCAAATTAAAGGATAAACTAAAGGATGGAGTGTATTTAGATAATCCAATTGATATTGCTGATTATGTGACTTACACTGAAAAAGAAAAAACTAATGAATCTTCTGTTACCCTAAAAGCTTATTCTGGAGTTATGATTTCTATGCTAAATCACGATGGCATTACGTTAATAAGTGATAATGGCAAAATTATTGGATACCATATGTTTATTGAGTCTATTCCTAACGAAGATGGTGAGCAACCTATTGGAGGAGCTAGAACAAGAGCATTTGAATCAATGATTAATTCAGGTCTTTTTAAAGCTTGTTTCTACAAGTCGCAAGACGGAAATTCAAAAATTTGGAAAAACAATGAGTAATAATAATGTACAATTATGGCAAGGTCCTGATGGAGTTATGATTCCTTCAGATGTTAATGATACTAATCAAATAGTTTCTTATGCCAATTCATTAACAGAAAAACAGAAAAACCAAATTGTAGCAGCTTTTCAAATAAAAGCCTATGATATGGCTGCAGAATATGCTTGGAAAAAAGCAATGGTAAAGCTTAAAGAGACTTTAGCAACGTTGGGTATGAAATTTATTGGAGAAATGCTTGGTCGAACAGATATTGATGAGTACTCAAGTATTGACACTGCCTTGACTGATTATACTACTATAGAACTAGCAGAACAATTGGGAGTAGTAAGTACAACAGCAGCTCTTAAATTGAGACAATCTAATGAACTAATAACACACTTTTTTTCAAAAGATGCTACAGAGGAAATTGACAATATATCCGCTGTACAAGTGATTAAATCAAGTATCCAATATATTCTTGGCGAATCTGATATTTCAATTGCAATAGAATTTTCAAACTTTAGAGATAGACTCTTAAGTGAAACTTTACAACTAAAAGACCCTCAAGTTGACCAAGTAATTAATTCACCTTTATTTTATATAAGGACTGTAACATCAATACTTTTATCATCAATTAAAAATGATAAGGGTGCCCGATTAGAGCATTCTCTTGCTAATTTAAACTTATTAATTAAGAGTATTTGGGATAATCTAGGTGAAAATGATAAATGGAATATTGGTACAGCTTATCGAGATGTTACTGCTGCTGGCAACACAATTGCTTCCGCAGGGCTTAAAAATGCTTTACTAAAGGTTGGTGGATTTGACTTCGTCCCAGAAAATCTACGTTCAGTTACTTTCAAGAAAGCTGCAAAAGAACTTCTAGAAACTCATTTTGAAATGAATAATTTTTATAATGAACCCCTTGCTATAAAGAAATTGGCAAATCTTGGAAGTACAATACCAGCACCTGCTTTAATTGATTGTATACAAGCATATATGGTAGTTTTTCTAGGTAACAGCTATGGCGTATCACGTGCTGCGTATCCAATAGCAGTAGAAAAACTTTCTGAAATAAGTAGGGAAAGATGGTTCTATTATTTTGAGAAAGTTATTACTACTGACTCTGTAGTTCTTGGAAAATTAATGTCAAGTAATAAAGTATCAAAGTTTAGCGATTTTTTAAATAGTTATTCTTTCAATGACTTTACTGGATTACCAAAAGACAATCAGCAGTTATATGACGCAGTTATTAATAACAAAACCCAAAAAGCTGTTGCGATTAGTAAAACTTTATATAACAGAATTAAGGAATAAAATACTTTTGCTAACAATGGCTATAAGTAATTGCTTGTTCTCGCCTACTTCTGAAAATCCTATCGGATTTTCAGTTTGGTGCGTACTTGCAAAGTTAAGTGCTAAACCACGCAACTACTCATAGCCGTAGACGTTGGCAACAATTATGAAAAACAGAATCCTATTATACTTTTTAGTTTCAATTTCTATATTTAGTTGTAAAAAAGATATAGCTGAATTTAAACCTACCAATCCTTTTGAAAATACTCTAGTTATAGAAAAACAATTTTTTGATTTAGATACCCTAACCAACCAAATAATCACAGGAGAAAAAGGGACAAAAATATACTTCAATCGAGAAGATTTTGACATTAACAAAAATGATAAAGTAACTTTAGAATTAAAAGAATATTACAATCGATTAGAGCTGATTTCTGATAATTTAAATACAATTACCAACAAAAATGAACTGTTAGAATCCAACGGTGTGATATATCTCAACCTAAAAGTTGGAGATAAAAAAATCAATTTAAAAAAAGATAAAAAATTGAGAATCGAATTTGCGCAAAAATTCAGAAAAGGAGACAGAATTTATAACGGTGTTTTGGATTCATTAAATCAAATTACTTGGATTGATGATAAAGAGACATATATATCATTCCCTGTATTTGATTTTGAATCAACAAGACAATTTGGTGGAGTTGAGACTTATATGAATAAAATTATATCAATCGATTCTTTAGATTATTATTCTCAGCTAAATATTGATATGCTATCTGATGCAACAAGTGAACTTTATGTTATAAACTGGTGGGATTACCCTTCTATTTTGATTAGTAATTTAGGTTGGATAAATGTTGACAAAATTATAGAACCTGATGCAATTATCTCTTACGAACTAAACTTGAACCAATCAGAATTAGATAATGTATCCACATTTTTGATTTATCAAGATTTAAACTCTTTTATTTCGGATTATCGACAACCGAATAATTTAAAATTTACAGAAATACCTATAAAGAATAAAACATCTTTAGTCGTAATAGCTAAAAAAAGAACAGAAATTTATGCAAACAGAATACTGTTGAATAAAAACACAATCGGCAACCTTGAAATCGAATTAAAAAAAACTGATTCTACTGAATTAGAAAAATTATTAAAAAAATAACTGTGTACAATAACGTGTATAATTCATTTCTAGTTCAAGCCTACTTACGAAAGTCCTCGCGGACTTTCTATCTGTGATTTATTTGCTAACCTTAGTGCTTAAACACATAACTACAAAACCGTTTGGCATAATTAAAAACACACATTGAGAAAGAAAATAATATTTATAGGAATTAAAGTTTTTTGGAATATATCTTTTCTTTAAATTATTAGGAACTTTTCTTTTTAAAACCAATAAAAACAAACCACAGAATTAGTCGAATTTAAACCTGCTGATAACCTCACAATTTATTGACAGTACTGTAAATGAGATAAAAAATACACGTCCTATTCAAGATCATATTTTAGATAACAACAATGCCTTTTGAGAATCTGAAACAGGTAGAACTCCTTCTTTTCAAGAGTTTCCGAATGGGAGTTTGCATAATTGTTAATTCCGCTTTATGGAGAGAAAGTGGTACAAGAAATTCGTGATACCATTAATTATTTATATGCTTGCTGAAAAACGTGCACAAACAGATGCTTTAGAGCTTACCTAATCATAATCTCTAACAGCCTATACACATTTCAATACCGTAATTCCAACACTATCGTTTGCATTTAAAACATACAAAGCTCCATCCACCGCTTGGTAAAACCGCACACCAAGCACACATAGCGCAGTGCCAATACCATTGGGTAAAGTAACAGGTTCTAAAACTAAAGTAGAACTGGCATAAGCACGATCCAAAACCATAGAAGGAGCCAAATGCAAGGCATAATTCAAATGCTCAAAATCAAAATCCAAAACACCATAAGTCAGCTCCATATGGGTAGCACCTTCCGCAAAGCCCACCTGCTGAATATCAAAATCACTTATGGTTAACGTAAAATCAGTATCAGAAATATGAAACTCAAAAGGCAAAATTCGCCTCACATTACAAGCTGGCGTATAACTAAACTGTTGCAACAGTTGAAGACCTTGTTCCTGCCCTATCCCTTCAAAAACGCAGCGTTTACCACGTTTATGCGTCGTATCTAAGGCCTTTATACGCGTAAACAAGCCCATCAATCGACTATGAAAATGTGTAAACTTATGCCCCTTATAAAACGGAAATAGCGCAGATCTAAACGCTTTATTCACCTCCGAGCAATGGCCAAACTCATTGGCATTCTCGCGCACACGTTGCATACTTGCCTTACTTTTTATTGCTTTTCTATTAAACCCACCACCCGCTTTGCGTGCAATCGGCTTGCCATTCAAATAATAAAAATTAATACCATTTAACGTCCCTACTAAAGGAATTATACCGCTCTGTTGTGCCATAAGATTCATTTTTTAGTTAAACACCTAATCTACAGCAATATACAAAATTTTACAATACAGGTTATAGCGTGGTTATAGTATGCTTATAATAAGGTTATAATAACCTTATAGCGTATTATATTTAACTAACAATTCGAATAAACATCTCGAAAACACTAATAAAGCCCACGCCCGACTTCAATCACAAAAAAAACTGAGTTCAAAAAAAGCCATAACAAGCTAATTCTTAAACTCAGTTTATAATTTATGAAAATCTATCTATTAATTTAAAAGCCCAATAAGTTCGGTAAATTTCTTCTCTTTAGCATAATCTAATGCGGTTTTACCTTCATTATCCGTAATGCTTTTATCAGCTTGGTGCTCTAACAGCAATTTTACAATAGCAACGTTATTGTATTGTGTGGCAAAAATTAATGCTGAGACTCCGAGATTATTTACGGCATTGAGATCTGCACCTCGTTCTACTAAAGTGGTTGCAAGCGCAAGATTACCTTTAAAACTCACACCTATTAAAGCCGTATTTCCAGAGGCATCTTTACCATTAAGGTCTGCATTATTTTCAATGAGTAATTGGGTAGCTACCTCATTATCAAAATAGGTTGCTAAAATGAGTGGTGTAAATCCACGTGCATCTTTAGCACTCACTAAATTAGGGTTTATATTTATTAAGGCTTCAAGTCTATCTTTATCGCCAGATCTAATGGCCTCAAAAAACACATCTATATCTTTCATTTTATTTATTTTTTTAAACTTAAAAGGAATGTCTTATAAAGCTCATTCCTTTTTAAGTTTTACATCGTTAAACATCTTATTTGATATCAAAACGACCTAAGTTCATCACTTTTGTCCATGCAGCAACGAAATCGTTAACAAATTTGGCTTTGCTATCGTCTTGTGCATACAATTCTGAATACGCACGTAAAATAGAATTAGATCCAAAAACTAAATCTACACGTGTTGCAGTATATTTCACTTCTCCTGTATGACGGTTGGTGATTTGGTACGTTCCATCGTCTTGTGATTTCCATTCGTAAATCATATCCGTAAGGTTAACAAAGAAATCATTGGTAAGAGCTCCTTCATTTTCAGTAAATACTCCGTGCTTTGTACCGCCATAATTAGTCCCTAAAACACGCATACCGCCTATAAGAACAGTCATTTCTGCAGCTGTTAAACCTAACAATTGGGTTTTGTCTAATAATAGCTCTTCAGGACTCACTACATAGTCTTTTTTCTGATAGTTTCTATAACCATCTGCAAGTGGTTCTAAAGATTCAAAAGATTCCACATCGGTCATCTCTTGCGATGCATCACCTCTTCCTGGTGCAAAAGGGACATTGACCTCCATGCCTGCATTTTTTATAGCTTTTTCCACACCAACATTACCAGCTAAAACTATAGTATCTGCAACACTAATATTAAATTCTGATGCAATAGGTTCTAATACCGCTAATACATTTTGTAATTGTTCTGGTTCATTGGCTTCCCATGTATTTTGAGGTTCTAATCGAATACGTGCTCCGTTGGCTCCTCCTCTCATATCAGATCCTCTAAAGGTTCTTGCACTATCCCAAGCTGTAGAGACTAATTCTGAAATTGTTAAATCCGTACTAGCTATTTTAGCTTTAACCGCTGCAACATTATAATTGTAATTTCCTTTAGGAATTGGATCTTGCCAAATTAAATCTTCTTGAGGTACATCTGGTCCAAACCAACGGTCTTTTGGTCCCATGTCTCTATGTGTTAATTTAAACCAAGCACGTGCAAAAGTGTCTGAGAAATACTCAAAATCATTCATAAATTTTAATGAAATCTCTCTATAAATAGGATCCATTTTCATGGCCATATCTGCGTCCGTCATCATAGGATTGTGCCTTGTTGTTAAATCCTCAACATCTACAGGCTTATCTTCTTCCTTAATACTTACAGGTTCCCATTGATCGGCTCCAGCAGGACTTTTTACAGATTCCCACTCGTGGTTAAATAACATTTCGAAAAAACCATTATCCCATTTGGTTGGATGCGTTGTCCATGCTCCTTCCAATCCACTAGTTACCGTGTATCTTCCTTTTCCAGATTTGGTAGGATTTGCCCAACCTAAACCTTGCGCATCAACATCTGCACTTTCTGGATCTGGTCCTAAAATACTTGCATCACCATTACCATGGGTTTTTCCCACGGTATGTCCACCAGCAGTCAGCGCTACCGTTTCTTCATCATTCATGGCCATACGCTTAAAGGTTTCACGTACCTGCTGCGCTGTTTTTAACGGATCTTGCTTACCATTAACCCCTTCTGGGTTTACATAAATTAATCCCATTTGTACCGCAGCTAATGGGTTTTCCATGGTTTCAGGACTGTCAACATTGGTATAACGCTCATCACTTGGCGCTAACCATTCTTTTTCAGCTCCCCAATACACATCTTTTTCTGGGTGCCAAATATCTTCACGTCCAAAAGCAAAACCATAGGTTTTTAATCCCATACTTTCATAAGCAATGGTTCCGGCAAGAATAATTAAATCTGCCCAACTCACTTTATTGCCATATTTTTTCTTGATAGGCCATAATAAACGTCTCGCTTTATCTAAACTTACATTATCTGGCCAAGAATTTAATGGTGCAAATCGTTGATTTCCGGTGCCTCCACCTCCACGTCCATCTGCCAACCTGTACGATCCTGCCGCATGCCACGCCATTCGTATCATTAAACCTCCATAGTGTCCCCAATCTGCAGGCCACCAATCTTGGGAATCGGTCATAAAATCGTGAAGGTCCTTTTTAAGAGCATCCACATCTAATTTTTTAAGCTCTTCCTGATAATTAAAATCGGCTCCTAATGGATTGGTTTTAGTATCATGTTGATGCAAAATATCGAGATTAAGCGTATTTGGCCACCAATCGGTTACTGATTTTTCAGTGGTTGTGATAGCACCTTGCATAAAAGGACATTTGCCTGTAACTGATCCACCGTGTGGATTTAATTCTTCATTTTCTGCATGTATTGGATCCGCAGAATCGTGGGTTGATTTTTCCATATATAACAATATTTACTGAGTTTCTTCGATAAAATTATAAAATAATCATTTTACATGAGATATTTTTATATTTTATTATCAAATATTTCAATAACCAAAAACTATCATTACATAAACAACTATAGTTATAGGTAATAATTTTGTGAATTATTTAGGATTTTTATTTCAAATTAATTTCGTAACTTTTCTAAAATATTTCAACCTAATTATTATGAGCACTACAGAATATACAAAAGTTTACTACGGAAATTTTATTTTAGTTACAAGAGTGAAAGATGAATTGGAAGCCGCTGGCATTGTTCCAATCATAAAAGATGAAGGTGAATCGCAACGTTTAGCGGGTTATGCTTCAATGAATCAAGGATTTCAAGAAGTGTATGTCCATAACGATGAATTAGAGAAGGCTATGGTGATTATTAATAAAACAAAAGCCGAAATGGAAGCGTCTTAATTAATAAAGGGCACTAGTGGTTTTGCATTAATTCATTACAGTTAGCCTTTATATAGTTTATAATAGGACTGATTGACTTGAGATAAAAACAAAAAAATGCTGATATGTTTTATTATATCAGCATTTTTAATTTAATCTTATGCAACATACTTTAAGCCGTTACATTATACATTTTTTCGCGTTGTTCTTTAATCTTCTTATCATTCATGTATTCATCAAATGTCATGTAACGATCAATAACACCGTTTGGAGTTAACTCTATTATTCTGTTACCCACCGTTTGCGCAAACTCATGATCGTGCGTCGTTAATAAGATGGTGCCTTTAAAGTTTTTTAACGAATTATTGAATGCTGTAATACTCTCTAAATCTAAGTGGTTTGTAGGTTCATCTAACATTAATACGTTAGCTCTGGTCATCATCATACGACTTAACATACAACGTACTTTTTCACCTCCAGACAATACATCTGCAGTTTTTAGAGCTTCTTCTCCACTAAAAATCATTTTTCCAAGAAATCCTCTAATGTGAACTTCTTCGCGCTCTTCTTCAGTGGTTGCCCATTGACGTAACCAATCTACTAGGGTTAACTTGTTATTAAAAAACTCGCTATTATCTAATGGTAAATACGATTGTGTAGTTGTAACACCCCAAGCATATTTTCCTGAATCGGCCTCTTCTTTTCCATTTAATATTTGATAGAAAGCAGTGGTTGCTCTAGAGTCTTTAGAGTACACAACGACCTTATCTCCTTTATTTAAATTAATATCGATATTCTTAAATAAAGTTTCACCTTCAATACTTGCAGATAACCCTTGTACGTTTAATATCTGATCTCCAGCTTCGCGATCGCGTTCAAAAATAATAGCAGGATAACGACGGCTAGATCGCTTAATTTCTGATATATTTAATTTATCAATCATTTTCTTTCTACTTGTGGCTTGCTTAGATTTAGCAACGTTAGCAGAAAAACGACGGATAAAATCTTCTAATTCTTTTTTCTTTTCTTCAGCTTTTTTATTCTGTTGTGCATGCTGTCTTGCCGCTAATTGAGACGACTCGTACCAAAATGTATAGTTCCCTGAGAAATGGTTAATTTTTCCGAAATCGATATCAGATATATGTGTACATACAGAATCTAAAAAGTGTCTATCGTGAGAGACCACAATAACGCAGTTTTCATAATTGGCTAAGAAGTTTTCTAACCAAGAAATAGTTTCGTAATCCAAATCATTGGTAGGCTCATCCATAATTAACAAATCTGGATTACCAAATAAAGCCTGTGCCAACAATACACGTACCTTTTGCTTACCATCCAAATCTTTCATTAAGGTGTAGTGAAACTCTTCCTTAATCCCTAAATTAGAGAGCATGGCAGCGGCATCACTATCAGCATTCCATCCATTCATTTCTTCAAACTGAACTTGAAGTTCACCAATTTTTTCAGCATTTTCATCAGTGTAATCCGCATAAAGGGCATCTATTTCAGTCTTTAATTTATAAAGCGGCTTATTCCCTTTTAAAATGGTTTCTAAAACAGTGTCTTCATCGTACAAGTTATGATTCTGTTCTAAAACAGACATGCGTTTGCCTGGTTCTAAATGGACACTTCCAGAAGTTGGGTCCATTTTACCGGCAATAATTTTTAAAAATGTAGATTTACCAGCACCATTGGCACCAATAATTCCATAACAATTACCATTGTTAAACGTTGTGCTTACTTCATCGAAAAGTACGCGTTTTCCAAATTGAACTGAAAGATTAGAAACTGATAACATGTTTTATAATTTTAATCTATTAACCTCAATACAAATCAAGGTGAATTTTTGAGAGTGCAAAAGTAGAAAATTAAACACAAATTATGCTATGATACAGCCTTAGGAATCTTAAAAAAGCCTTAAAAATTGAATTTCTACGCGCTTTTAAAATCGTATATCACTGTTTGTTTACCAAAATCAGGATTTAGCAGCGTAAATTCAGCAAACTCAAACATACCACAACACTAAAATCTATCCCTGTGATTAAATATATTTTGCACATCTACAACATTTAACGAGGTATTAACAACAGTTACCATAAGCATCTTTTATTTTTGTTTACTAACTTTTGAAATAAAATCCTATGCTAACACGTCGTATTGTTCTCACTCTTACTTTGTTGTCTACAATTTTCGGATGTCAATTCAAAGGAGCAAATACGTCTGATTACGCTTATATTGGAGGTGAAATCATAAATCCTAAAAATAACAGTGTTGTACTTTATAATACTCAAGGACAAATTTTAGATTCTATTACCTTAGATCTTAACAATCGGTTTGTTTACAAAATAGATAATCTAAATGCTGGCTTGTATTCTTTAACCCATGGAGGTGAATATCAAATGGTGTTCTTAGAACCTAATGACAGTATTATGTTTAGACTAAATACTTATGATTTTGATGAATCGTTAGTATTTACTGGTCCTGGCGCCAGAAAAAACAATTACCTCCTTAAAACGTATTTATCTAACGAAAAAGAAGCCAAACAGTTAGTTAAATACTCTAAAATGGAACCTGAAGCATTTAATACTTTTGTTGAAAAGCGACGTCAGAAACAGTTAAATGCATTTCATAAATTTTTAAGTCATAATGAAGAGTCTGAGCTCTTTAAATCTATTATAGAAGCCAATATCAATTACAATGCTTATGCTGATAAAGAGATTTATCCATTTGCGTATTTTGGGAATAATAAATTAATTCATATTAAGGATTTACCAGAAGGCTTTTTTGCACATAGAAAACATATTGATTATAATGCTACCCATTTAAGTCGATTTTTTGCTTACAATCGATTCTTATTTTCTCATATTGATAATTTGGCCATTAATGATTATTATAAGAATAATGCCTATCACAGTAAATTTAATAGGCATGCTATGGCTTACAACAAGTCTAAATTAGATTTAATAGACAGTATTGTCTCGGACCCTATTATTAAAAATAATTTATTAAAATATAAGGCTCGCGAATATATTAGCTACAATCATACGGAAGATGAAGCCAATGAATTATTGGACTATTACTTACAAAAAAGCACTAATGAAGAGGATAAAATGTATATGACGGATTTAGTGAATTCCCTAAAATTATTGCGTCAAGGGAATCCGTTGCCTAATATTTCTATTGTAAATTATAACGATACAGAACACTTTATAAATTCTATCATAACCAAGCCTACCATTATTTATTTCTGGTCTTCAAATTCTAAATCGCAATATCGAAATAGTCATTATATGGTAGATAAATTGAAATTAAATTTTCCTCAAACCGATTTTATTTCCATTAATGTAAATGACAATAATGATAAATACTGGAAAAAAATTATAGACAACTATAACTTTCCTACTATTAATGAATTTAAGTTTAAGAACTCTAAAGAAGCCCGAAAAACATTAGCTGTAAACTATTTAAACAAGTGTATTGTAGTAGATGAAAATGGCATCATTTTACATCCTAACGCTAATATCTTTAATTCTAATTTTAAAGAAACCCTTGAGGACTTATTACAACAAAAGCATCTTATTGTAAAACAAGATGCTCTTTAAATTATAAATTCAGTGCTTACTTCAGCACTATGTATGTCTTAATTTCCTTTATTATAGTCGGCTAAGAATTTTTCTAAACCTATATCTGTTAAAGGGTGTTTTAATAATCCTGTTATAGAACTTAAAGGACCTGTCATAACATCTGCTCCTAATTTAGCACAGTCAATAACATGCATTGTATGACGTACGGATGCGGCTAAAATTTCTGTATCAAAGGCATAGTTATCAAATATATGACGGATTTCTGCGATAAGATTTAAACCATCTGTAGAAATATCATCTAAACGACCAATAAATGGAGAAACATACGTAGCACCTGCTTTAGCTGCTAATAGAGCCTGACCAGGTGAAAATACTAAAGTAACATTCGTTTTAATACCTCTATCAGAAAAATACTTACACGCTTTAATACCGTCTTTAATCATTGGTAATTTCACCACAATCTGATCGTGTAATTCTGCTAACGCCTCACCTTCTCTAACCATACCTTCAAAATCTGTAGAAATAACTTCTGCAGACACATCTCCATCTACAATATTACAAATTGAAACATAATGTTTCATTATATTATCTACTCCCGTAATGCCTTCTTTAGCCATTAATGATGGATTTGTAGTTACACCATCTAAAATACCCATATCTTGAGCATCTTTAATCTGCTCTAGGTTTGCTGTATCGATAAAAAATTTCATAAAAACTTGTTTTGAATTGTTGTGTTTTTGATTGTCGCGAATTTACGACTTTAGAAGGCATGTCGAGTAATGATTTTTCATAATATATTAACAATACCAGCTAATTAACAATTATGCTTCCTGTCTCAACATTGCACATGTCATTAGGTTTAAATTAAAAAATAAACCTCCACACTTACAGCTTATAGTGATTCATTAATAATTTCTCATAAACCGCATCTGGAAGAATACGTTTTAAAACAATAGAGAATTTCTGCATAAAAGCCCCAACCTTATAATGAATTTTAGGGTTTTTAGTTTGAATAATACTATAAATAGCTTCTGCCATTTGTTTTGGATCACCACCTGCATCGACATGTTCATCCATCATTTGTAAGGTTTTACCATACGTATCCTTATATGGCGAATATTCTAAAGCGGGCGCATGATAACGACCAGCAGCAATATTAGTCGCAAAATCTCCAGGCGCAACATTAGTCATATTAATATTAAATCCCTTTAATTCCATTCTAAAAGCCTCTGTAATTAATTCTAAAGCTCCTTTACTAGCGCTATAAACACCTCTATAAGGTAAGCCCATATAACCTGCGATGGAAGTTACATTAATAATTAAACCCGAATGCTGTTGTCGCATTACTGGTAAAACAGCCTTAATGACATTAATGGGTCCAAATAAATTAGTTTCAAAATTGCGTTTTATTTCTTCATCTGGTATTTCTTCAATAGGCCCAGTAATACCTGCACCTGCGTTGTTTATTAACACATCAATTTTAGAAGCTTTGCTTAAAACGTCAGCAATACATTGCGAAATTGTTTCAGTTTTAGTAACATCGAGCGCTACAATTGGAAATTTAGATTCCGGATACCGTTCTGGGTTTCTGCTTGTACCATATACTTTAAACCCTTTAGCTTGAAGAAATTCACCAACAGATTTTCCTATTCCTGAAGAACCTCCTGTTATTAATACAACTTTAGACATACTATTTTATAAATTATAATATCGAAAATACAAATTCTGAAGTTAGTAGCACTTTACATATCCTAGCACCCTAAATAAGATAGGCTATAAACTAAAAAAATCTCGATTAGCCATAGCTTTCAAGATTTGAGTTTTGGGTACAAAAAAAGGCAAGCTACCTACATCACACCGCTACGACCGCTTACCTTTGCTGCGTTCCCGCCCTGGAGGATTCAGCAGGAGCTGGTTGTGTAGGACTTGCCGGCTGCAAAGATACAATCTTTTAATACTTTCGCAATAATTATACACAGATTTTTAAACTGAATTTTATTTAATAACTTGCTCAAAAATTAAAAAGCCATTATGCAGATTTCTAAATATTTCATTCTCTTAGCGTTAAGCTTAATTTTATCAAATTGTGGTGATACAAATACTTCAAAAAATTCTAGCTTATCAATAAATACCTCAGAAAAATCATTAATGCTCGGTGATACCTTAAAACTTTTCATCAACAACCCCAAACAGCTTGAAATCACTGATGTTAAGTACCAATTAGACCAGCAACCTATAGAAGATATTAGTATTTTAGATGCCATTACTTTAGGTAAAAAAGAAATTACAGCCACGGTTAAATTGGGAGATGAAATGATAAATTTATCTAAATCGGTTCAAATTTATAATAACATCATTCCTTCTATTTACAAATATGAGGTTTTAAACACCTATCCACACGATATTACATCGTACACGCAAGGACTTGAATTTTTCAATGGCGAATTATACGAAAGTACTGGGCAACGTGGTGAATCGAAACTTAGAAAAGTTAATTTTGAAACTGGCGAGGTTTTAAAAAACATCAATTTAAAAAATCAGTATTTTGGTGAAGGTCTCACCATATTAAACAATAAAATTTACCAGCTCACATGGCAAGCCCAACTTGGATTTATTTATGACGTTAATACTTTTGAAGAACTAGATACTTTTAAATACGGTACAAGTAAAGAAGGTTGGGGAATTTGTAATGACGGAACCACCCTTTACAAATCGGATGGCACAGAAAAAATTTATTTTTTAAATCCTGATAACCTAAACGAAAAAGGCCATATTGAAGTGTATACAGAAAAAGGAAAGATTCCAAATCTAAATGAAATGGAATGGATTGATGGTAAAATCTTTGCCAATATATACCAACGTAACGGTGTAGTTATCATTGACCCTAAAACAGGAGGTGTTGAAGGTGTTATTAATTTTAAACCATTAAAACAACTAGTCACCCAACACCCTGAATTAGATGTATTAAATGGTATTGCTTACCACCCAGAACGAAAAACTATTTTTGTAACCGGAAAAAATTGGGACAAGATATTTGAAGTTAAAATAATGAAGCAATAACCGCTGTATGAAGGTATTTGAAAAAACTATAACGGTTGTTGAAGGTGATATTGATGATCTCAATCATGTAAACAATGTGCGCTATGTGCAATGGGTACAAGATATTGCGAAAGAGCATTGGCAAACCTACGCTACAAAAGCCATTTTAGACAGCTATGCTTGGTTTTTAGTCAATCATTATATTGAATATAAAAGTCCAGCATTATTAGGCGACCAACTTTTACTTAAAACTTACGTTTCTAAAGTGACAGGCGTAAGTAGTATTAGACATGTTGAAATCACAAATCTAAATACTAAAAAGCGTATTGTAAATTCTAAAGCCAAGTGGTGTTTTATGGACGCTAAAACACAGCGCCCTACACGGATAACTACCGAAGTCTCTGAGATTTTTAATTAACATTACTTTAGGTTAAAGTTTTTTTAAAGCACCATTTTATATCAACTTAATCACCTTACTTTAACGCATCAATCAAATCGAACATGCGTAACATTACCATTCTCATCTTTTTTTTTTGTCTTCCGTCTATAAATAGTGCCCAAACCCTAAATGGAAAAGTCTACGATGCCAAAGGCACTGTTAAAGACATAAAAATTTTTAATGAAACACAACAACGCATTACCTTAAGTGATAGTGATGGAAATTTTAGTATTGATGCTAAAGTAAATGACACCATTTCTTTTCAATCCTTATTTTATCATCCTAAAGCCGTTGCTTTAAAAGCTTTTCATTTTGAAGGCACAGCAGTCTTTGAACTTAAAGAAATTCTTAACGAACTTGATGAAGTGGAAATCAATGCCACACCAGAGCAACCTATTTTTGTTGAGGAAAGATACAATACCGACCTCAGAAATATGATTCAGGAAGACATCAAAAATCATCCAGAAAAATACCAACCTGAAGCTACCACCTATGGTCCGGATATCTTTGCTATTATAGGACTAGTGGCTAAGCTTTTCAGAAATAAAGACAAATATATTCCACCAAGCTATCAACCTATAACGTATACACAAATGGACTCCTTATTTAATAATAGTTCCTTTTTTAATACGCGCTTAATAACGGATAATCTTAATATCCCTGAAGATAAAAAATACCTCTTTTTTGATTTTTGCGATGCCAAAATGATGAGTTCAGAACTGCTAAAGGAAGAAAATAAAATGGAATTCTTAGAAGAGCTCGTTGTCAGTAGTCAACTTTTCTTAATTCTATTGGAAGAATACGGCGAAAAAAGTGTTCAACAAAAAAAAGATTAATAAGCGTTTCAATATTAAAAAGTAGACCTTTACAATGAGTCGAAATTATTTTTAGTTTTCTTAGCCATTACAATCTTCATATATTTCTAGGTAACTATAATAAATACTAACTTCAAAAGTTATATTTTTAAGCCTTAATTATATTTATCATTTATGAAGCGATTGCTATCATTCTTACTTTGTTTTGGAATCTTATTATTTTGGAGTTCTTGTCGTAATGATTTTGAATTTACACCAAGCAAAGGAAATCTTGAGTTTACCCAAGATACCATTTACTTAGATACTGTTTTTACCAACATTGGCTCTAGCACGTACAATCTTAAAGTATATAACCGGAGTGATGACGATATTGTGATTCCGACCATACAATTTGAAAATGGTGTGAATTCACTTTATCGAATGAATATTGATGGCAACACAGGATTAGAAGACGCTCAAGAAGGTAAATTCTTTGAAGATGTAGAATTATTGGCCAACGACAGTTTGTTTATTTTTATTGAAACCACTATTGATATTTCAACTTTAGGAGCTTTAGAGAATCAGTTTTTATATACGGACAAAATCCTATTCGACTCTGGAAATAATCAACAAGACATTGATGTAGTTACCTTAGTTAAAGACGCTGTTTTTATCTACCCTAGTAAAGATGACACCACAGGTATTGTTGAAACCCTAAGTTTTGATGTTGATGGTGATGGAACACCAGACGAAACCACACTAGAAGGTCGTTTTCTCACTGATGACGAATTGACATTTACCAACGAAAAACCCTATGTTATTTATGGTTATGCAGGTGTAGGATCTGGTAAAACCTTAACTATGGAAGCTGGTGCACGTGTACATTTTCATGCAGATTCTGGAATAATTGTTACCGATAACGCCTCATTACAAATCAATGGAGCCCTAAGTACAGACCAAGAAACCTTAGAAAATGAGGTAATTTTAGAAGGTGATCGTTTAGAGCCGCTTTATGAAGATATTCCCGGACAATGGGGAACCATTTGGTTGTACAACGGAAGCGAAAATAATACGATTAATTACGCAACCATTAAAAATGCAACGATTGGTGTATTATCTGAAGGAAACCAAAATGCACCAACTGATAAATTGACTATTACTAATACTCAAATCTACAATGTAAGTAGTTTTGGAATATTAGGACGAGCAACGTCTATACGAGCAGAAAATTTAGTTATAAATAATGCTGGTCAATCCTCATTTGCTGGAACGTATGGAGGAAAATACAACGTGACCCATTCAACCATTGCTAATTACTGGAATAGTAGTTTTAGAGAATACCCTGCCCTACTCATAAATGATTATATTCTTGATGAAAACAACACCATTTTTACAAACGATTTAACTGAAGCTAATTTTAATAATTGTATTATTTACGGTAATGATAATCCTGAGTTTATATTAGAAAATGAAGGAGACGTATTTAATTATAAATTTTCAAATTGCTTATTACGTTTCAACGATAACAACTTACAAGGCAATGGAAATTATAATTTTGACGACACCGCTTTTTATATTGATAATGTGTTTAATGAAAATCCAGATTTTGAAGATCCTTATGAAAGTCTCATGAAGATTGGTGAAGATTCTAGTGCTAAAGGAATTGGAAGTGCAACGTATTCAAATTTAGTACTTAACGATATTCTTGGTGCCTCAAGAATAGATTCAGGTTCCTTTGATGCTGGTGCTTATAATTTTTCTACTTTCGAAGATTAAATCGCTTTATTAACATAGTGAATAATAAAAAAGCCTTTCAAACTAAATTGAAAGGCTTTTTAAATATTAATTTAACCTAAACGGTTTTTAATTTTTAAGCATTAAATAACGGTTTTCCTCCCATTAGTGTATTTACTTTTTCAGCAACACCTGCTAAAACCGTTTCATTGTCATGATTTTTAAGAACTTCATCCACTAAATCTACAATGTATGGCATATCATTCTCTTTTAAACCTCTAGTAGTCACTGCAGCAGTTCCAATTCTAATTCCAGAAGTTACAAAAGGAGATTCGGTATCAAATGGTACCATATTTTTGTTCACCGTAATATCTGCTTTTACTAAAGCATTTTCAGCGTCTTTACCTGTAATATTTTTATTTCTAAGATCAATTAACATCATGTGGTTATCAGTACCACCAGAAATTAAGTTATAATCTTTAGCAACAAAAGCTTTTGCCATAGCAGCTGCATTATGTTTTACTTGTAACATATAATGCATAAAATCATCTGTCAAAGCTTCACCAAAAGCAATCGCTTTAGCAGCAATAATATGCTCTAATGGTCCACCTTGATTTCCTGGGAATACAGCAGAATCTAATAAACCAGACATTTTGCGCAGTTTACCATTTTTTAGAGTAATACCAAATGGATTATCAATATTTTCACCCATCATAATCATACCACCTCTCGGTCCTCTTAAAGTTTTATGAGTTGTTGTCGTTACCACATGGCAATGCGGCATTGGATCATTTAAAATCCCTTTAGCAATTAATCCTGCCGGATGTGAAATATCCGCTAATAATACTGCACCTACACTATCAGCCACTTCTCTAAATTTAGCAAAATCGATATCTCTAGAGTATGCTGAAGCACCTGCTATAATCAATTTTGGTTTTTCCTTTTGTGCTTGGTCTGCCAACATATCGTAATCAATATAGCCTGTATCTTTCTTTACTCCATAAAAAGTAGGACGGTATAATTTACCAGAAAAATTCACAGAAGAACCATGAGTTAAATGTCCACCATGAGACAAATCAAATCCTAAAATTGTATCACCTGGTTTTAAACACGCATGGTATGCTGCTGTGTTGGCTTGACTTCCAGAATGCGGTTGAACATTAACATATGCCGCTCCGAATAAGGTTTTAGCACGATCAATTGCAATTTGTTCTACTTCATCGACCACTTCACAACCACCATAATAGCGTTTTCCTGGATAGCCTTCAGCATATTTATTAGTCAGTACAGAACCTGCAGCTTCCATTACCTGGTCGCTAACAAAATTTTCTGATGCTATTAATTCTATACCATCAATTTGGCGTTCTTTTTCGGCTTTAATAAGTTCAAATATTTGTTCGTCGCGTTGCATAAATAATGTGTTTGTTAAATCGATACAAAAATAGTGAATACATTAGTTTAAATATCAAAAATTATGTAGGTTTGAATGAATTTAATGAACATTTAATCAACAATAACTATATGCCATTATCCGCTAACAATCCAGATCGTACCTCATGGTTACATGTCGGTAAAAACTCAGATTTCCCAATACAAAATATTCCATTTGGTGTTTTCTTAACGAGAGACGATATCATTACCATTGGAACCAGAATTGGAGATACGGCCATTGATCTTGGTGCTTTACACCAATTAGGATATTTTAAAGGAATTCCTTTAACGGACGATATATTTCTTCAAGATACCTTAAATGATTTTATTGCAGACGGTAGAAAAACTTGGCGTTTGGTTAGAAATAGAATCGCTGAGATATTTGATGCTGAAAATGATACGCTAAAGAATAATATTCCACATAAAGAAACCATCTTATTTCGTTTAGATGAAATTGAAATGCAGTTACCTATTCAAGTTGGTGATTATACGGATTTTTATGCCAGTAAAGAACACGCTACTAATGTAGGTACGATGTTTAGAGGCGAAGAAAATGCCTTAATGCCAAACTGGTTACACTTACCTGTTGGCTACCATGGTAGAAGTTCTTCTATTATTCCATCTGGAATTCCGATTCATCGTCCACAAGGACAAACATTGCCTGCTGGTTCTGATACTCCTGTTTTTGGACCTAGTAAATTGGTGGATTTTGAATTAGAAATGGCTTTTATTACTACGGATGCTAATGATTTAGGTGAACCTATTCCTATTGAAGAAGCAGAAGAGTACATTTTTGGATTGGTACTGTTAAATGATTGGTCTGCTCGCGATATACAGAAATGGGAATATGTACCATTAGGTCCATTTTTAGCTAAAAACTTTGCATCCTCTATTTCTCCTTGGATTGTTACCCTAGATGCTTTAGAACCATTTAGAGTAGAGAGTCCAAAACCAGTTAAGCCACAGTTACCTTATTTACAATACAAAGGAAAAAAGAGCTACGATATTAATTTGGAAATGGCTATTCAACCTAAAGGCTCTAAAGAAACTACGGTTTGTAAATCTAACTTTAAATATATGTACTGGAACATGGCACAGCAATTAGCACATCATACAGTTAATGGTTGTCCTGTAAATTCTGGAGATATGATGGGTAGTGGTACCATTTCGGGACCAACACCAGATTCTTACGGTTCTATGTTAGAACTGACTTGGAGAGGTGAAAAACCATTAAAAATGAAAGACGGTTCTGAACGTAAGTTTATAAACGACCACGATACTGTAATTATGAGAGGTTATTGTGAAAACGATGATATTAGAATTGGTTTTGGTTCTGTAAAAACAGAATTATTACCTGTATTTGATTCTAAGAAAAAGAAATAGTTTCTTAACTTAAATAAATAATAAAAACGGAAGACTAAAGGCACTGTGCCTTTAGTCTTCCGTTTTATTTTATATAAATAAGCTTCACAATAACAATAACACATTAGTGCTTACCACCAATAAAAAAACCAGAGAACTTACGCTCTCTGGTTACATTTATAAATATTAATCGTGGCTATCTTAGCACAATCATCACAGTTCTTATTTAGCCTTTTAGCCAAGCTTCCCTTACAGCCTTTTGTTCTGCTGTGGCATTTTCATCTTCAATTATAGTTTCGGCAAGAGCATGAGGTTGAGTTAAGGTTGTTTTTATCATTACAGGCTTTCCATCACGCTCTAACTCCATAGTGATTTCTTGTCCTTCTCTCCAAGTAAACATGCCACTTATAACATTATTTGCATTAAATAATGATAATTCTTCACCATTCACCTTTTTTATAACATCGCCAGCAACAATACCTTGTGCTTTCCAAAAAGAATTTTTCAAGGCCATTGGCGAAAAGAAAATTTCTCCTTTTTCTTGGTCGGCATCAAAAATAATATTTTGTCCACCTGCAAAAATGTAATTGGTTTCGCTCTCTCGCTCTCCAAAAGTTAAACCAACCATTGTTAAAAACTCATTATAATTGATTGGTAAATCTCCTTGAACATGGGTTCTTAAAAATTCTCCAACACTAGGGTACGTCATGGCTGTTATTTCTGTAATCAGCTTATCGTCTTCAAAAGGTTTATCTTTTCCATATTTAGTAGATAATTCTTTCATTAAGGATAACATACTTCTGTTGCCTTCACTTTCCTTTCTCATTAAAATATCTATACACATGCCTATTAAAGCACCTTTATAGTAAACATTAAGATAATTATCAGCATAAGGATCATCTAATACGTTTTCACTCATAATAGTAAAACTCATAGCATCATCCCATCGCTTTGATAGATTAATTTTAGAATATATACTATTATAAAACTCATTATTATCTACTAGACCTTCATATACTTGAAAATGCTGAGCAAAATATTCAGTTACGCCTTCATACATCCATAAATGTTTAGAAAATGTAGGTTTATTGTAGTCAAAATAATGTACATCTTCAGAATGCACGGATAAGGGAGTTATAATATGAAAAAACTCGTGAGAAATTACTTCAACCAAAGCATCCTTTAAACTCTCAGGACTTTCATTTTCATTAAACACAGCTACTGTTGAAGTGTGGTGTTCTAGCGCTCCAAACCCTTTAGGATCATTTTCGCCTCCTCTAGATAAATACAAATAGATATCATAACGAGGAGTACTATTAATATCACCCAAATATCTTTTTTGCGCCTCCATCATTTTAAAAATAGTTTCCTTAAGATTTTCCGCTGTGTGTTTTTGATTAGGTGAATAAACGCTTAATACTATTTTTATATCACCAACCATAAATTCTTGAACATCTAATTTTCCATACATCATTGGGTTGTCTGTGATATCAAAATAACGCTGACCAAAATAACTAGAGGTCATCGTTTTACCATCCGCACTAACTTTTGTGCCTTTCTCTTCTAATGCAGAAGTTCTAACAAAATCTGCAGGTGCTGTAACATCAACAGCGTATTGCGCATTCTTTAAAGAATCGAAATAACCAATAAAACCATGTAGATTCAATACAAAATTATCTGTTTCTATATTAGTTCCAGCTGGCGAAAATGGCTCTTCACCACCTATACCTCCAACGGACTCCACATCGAAAGTATCATTTACATAATATTGCAGTTTATCTAATTTTGAAGCGTTAGCAATTGTCCATGAATTATCATCAATCTTAGTAGTCACTAATTCGTTACCGTCGTAATCAATAGCCTTAAAATCGTCTACATATTTACCAAAATCACTAACCGAATAATTGCCCTGAACAACTCTAGGTAATCTGTATGTTACGGTTTCCTCGGTGAAACGTCCTGGATTAATAGTTACTGGTACTCTATCCTTATTTACTGCGGTTAAATCTAATGCGGTTTCAATAGGATTACTAACTGCTAAATCATCTGCTGTTGGTTTTGCAGATCCACAACCCACCAAAAGGATGCTTAGGCCAAGAATGGCAACATAATTCTTCATGTATAAATATTATTTTTTTTAATAGACGCACAAATCTACAATCTGTTACTATTAAAAACCTAAAGGTTTTGTTAAATTCGCAACATGTCACAAGCCTTAGTCAGTATCGTAATCCCTTTTAAAAACACAGAACTATTTATTGCTGAATGCCTAACGTCTATTACAAATCAAACCTACACAAATTGGGAAGCCATTTTTATTAATGATCATTCGGAAGATAAGGCTCACAAAACTGTTGAAAAATTCGCAAGTACAGACACTAGAATTAAACTCTATAAAAATAATGGCAATGGAATTATAGAAGCTTTAAAAACAGCTTATAAATATAGTAGCGGACGGTATATTACAAGAATGGATAGTGATGATATTATGGCACCAATCCGACTAGAAAAAATGGTTGAAAATCTAGAAATGTATGGAAAAAAACACTTAGCAGTCGGACAAGTAAAATACTTTAGAGCCGATGGAGTTAGCGATGGTTTTGCTCGTTATGAGCAATGGTTAAACTCTTTAACGGTTGACGGTAAAAACTATTCTGAAATTTATAAAGAATGTGTTATTCCATCTCCGTGTTGGATGTTACATCGCGATGATTTTGAGGCCTGTGGAGGTTTTAATTCTGAAGTGTATCCTGAAGATTACGAATTAGCCTTTAGGTTTTATAAAGCCAACTATACTTGTATCCCTTGCAATGACATCTTACTCTACTGGAGAGATTACAGTACACGAACATCGCGAACGCATAAACATTATGCAGAAAATTCATTTTTAGATCTTAAAGTGCATTATTTTATAGAGTTGAATTACGATGCGAGTAGACCTCTTGCCATATGGGGAGCAGGACATAAAGGCAAAACGTTAGCCAAAATACTGATACAAAATAACATTCCATTTTACTGGATTTGTGATAACCCAAAGAAAATAGGAAAACATATATACGACCAAGAATTATATAATTTTGATTATTTATCTCAACTAAAGCAACCTCAAAGTATCGTTACGGTTGCCAATACAAAAGCTCAACTAGAAATTACCCAATATTTTGAGACTCAAAATATGCAAGCGATGATAGATTATTTCTTTTTCTGTTAAATTTCTCAAAAGCGAAACGAGGTAATCAGTAAGCATTCTATATATTTGAAGTGTACAAAAAAAACTGACAAAACAACTAAATGGTATATTCAGCGTAGAGGAAATACATCAAACTAAAATTTCATTATTTTCTACTACCTTCAAATTAATAATAACATATCATTATAAATTAGCAAACACAACGACCAACGCATGCAGTTTAAAAACCCAGAAATACTTTATGCCTTATTTTTATTGGTTATTCCTATTCTTATACACTTATTTCAACTGCGACGTTTTCAAAAAGTAGAATTCACTAACGTTAAGTTTTTAAAATCGGTAAAACTTCAAACACGAAAAAGTTCTCAACTAAAAAAATGGATAACTCTGATAACACGTATGCTGCTTTTAGCTTGTGTTATTATTGCATTTGCTCAACCTTTTATTCCCAATACGGAAGATTTTAATGACACCCATGAAACGGTTATTTATTTAGATAATTCCTTTAGCATGCAAGCCAATGGTCAAAATGGTACCTTGCTAAATGAAGCCATACAAGACCTTATAAACACCTTACCAGAAAATGAAACTATCAGTTTATTCACTAATGATGCTACTTATAGACATACAACGCTTAAGGCTTTAAAAAAAGATTTAATTGAATTATCGCATTCACCTTCACAACTGAATTATGAGGCTATTTATTTAAAAGGGAAACAATTGTTTTCTAATAAAAATTCTGCTACACGTCATTTAGTTTTAGTATCAGATTTTCAGCAAAACACAACTCCTTTAAGTTTTGAACCTGATAGTACCATTCAACTCAAATTGGTGCAACCAAAATCCACATTAGTCACTAATATAAGTATCGACAGTCTTTATATTTCTAACACGACTGCTGAAACTATAGATCTACGTGTAAAATTATCTAGCGCAACAAACGCTATAGATAATATATCGGTATCCTTATTTAATAATGATGTCTTACTAACTAAAAGTGCTGTAGATATTGAAAAGAAAGCTGAAACAACATTTACCATTCCCAATAACACTATTATCAATGGAAAATTAGTAATCGATGATGTGGGTTTATCTTACGACAATACATTTTACTTTAATATTAACTCGAAACCTAAAATTAAAGTATTAGGAATAAATGAAACTGCAGACGACACGTTCTTAAAGCGAATTTATACAGAAGATGAATTCAACTATAAAAGTTACCGCATAAATGCGCTCAACTTTAATCTAATTCCTGAGCAAAATCTCATCATTTTAAACGAACTAAACTCCATTACCTCTGCTTTACAAACAGCATTGCAGGCCTTTAAAAATGATGGCGGCAAAATAGTTATCATCCCTTCAAACGACATAGACTTAAAAACTTACAATGAGACTTTTAGAGTTTTAGATATTAGTCCATTCAAAAATCAAAATTCCATTTCTAAACAAATCACAAACATCAATTATGATCATCCTCTTTTAGCAAATGCGTTTTATTCTAAAGTTACAAATTTTCAATACCCTAAAGTAGAACAGTCTTATCGTTTTACTTCAAGCTCTAATACAGTTTTATCTTATGAAGATGGCTCTCCTTTTTTAATAGGACAAAACAGTGCTTATGCGTTTTCTGCCGCACTACATTCAGAAAACTCTAATTTTAAAAACTCTCAATTAATCGTGCCTGTATTATATAATATGGGATTACAGAGTTTAAAACTGTCTAAGTTATATTATACCATTGGACAACCAAACACCATAGCAATTAAGACGTCTCTTGGACAAGATGATATTTTAACCTTAGATTCTGGTGAGACTACCGTGATTCCGCTTCAAAAAACATATAGTAAGTCGGTTGTATTAGAAACGGAAGACTTTCCTAATACAGCAGGAATTCTCAATGTAAAAAACAAGGATACAACGCTTCAGAATTTAAGTTTTAATTACAATAGAGCGGAAAGCAACCTAAGCTACTACGATTTAAGCACTTTAAATAATGTGGCTATAGATTACAGCTTAGAAACAACCATTGATAGCATAAAAAGTAGCACAAATGTTAATGCGCTATGGAAATGGTTTGTTATTTTTGCAATAGCATTTTTAATAATAGAAATGTTACTTCTAAAATATCTTAAATGAACGCACTCATAAAATCTGCAACCATCGTTGATTCTAAAAGTGATTTTCACAATGAAACGGTTGATATTTTAATTGAAAAAGGTCGTATTTCCAAGATCGCTAAACACATAACCAATCCCAAAAATTACCAAGAAATAAAACGAGACCACTTGCATGTATCGCAAGGTTGGTTTGATAGTAGTGTATCTTTTGGAGAACCGGGTTATGAAGAACGCGAAACCATTTCTAATGGTTTAAAAACTGCAGCATACGCTGGTTTTACAGCAGTAGCTCTTAATGCAAATTCAAACCCTGTAATTGACAGCTACGCAGACATTACTTTTGTAAAATCTAAAGCTCAAAATAATGCTGTAAGTCTCTATCCCATAGGAGCTCTTACACAAAGAAGTAAAGGAGAAGATTTAGCAGAGTTATATGATATGACGAATGCAGGAGCTGTAGCTTTTTATGATTATCAGCATCCAATTTCCGATCCTAACCTTATGAAAATTGCATTGCAATATGCCAGCAATTTTAATGGCTTGATTTGTTCTTTTCCTCAAGAATCTAGAATTTCTGGTCTTGGTGTGGTTAATGAGCATATTAACAGTACCAAGTTAGGGTTAAAAGGAAATCCGGCTTTAGCAGAAGAATTGCAAGTGGCTAGAGATTTATTTTTATTAGAATATACCGAAGCAAAACTTCATATCCCAACGATTTCAACGGCTAAATCTGTAGAATTAATTAGAGCAGCAAAAGCTAAAAACTTAGATGTCACTTGTAGTGTTGCCATTCATAATCTGATGCTTTCAGATGTGGTTTTAGAAGATTTTGATACCAACTATAAAGTGCTTCCTCCGTTGAGAACATCAAAAGATTGTGATGCCTTAATAGAAGGGCTTAAAGACGGTACTATAGATATGGTGACTACAGATCATAATCCTATAGACATAGAACATAAAAAGATTGAATTCGATTATGCTAAATACGGTACAGTTGGTTTAGAGTCTGCTTTTGGTGCTTTACAAACATTATTTACCACAAAAAAAACAATAAGCCTTCTTACACAAGGAAAATCTAGGTTTAAAATTAAATCTACGACCATTAATGAAGGTGAAATTGCAGATTTAACATTGTTTAATCCAAATACATCTTACGAATTTAGTACAGAACACATCACATCGCGCTCTAAGAATAGTGCCTTTTTAGGAACCACACTTAAAGGGAAAACGTATGGAATTATCGCTAACGATTTAATTGCTTTAAAATAATGGATGAGAATATAATAAATGAAGGTAAAACATTAGGTTTAGTCGCTTACTTAACTCTACTTGGCACGCTTATAGCCTATTTTATGAATCAAGATAAACGCAATCCGTTTACAGCTTTTCATATTAGACAAGGTTTAGGATTGGGCATAACTTACATCCTTATCGCGTTTGTAATTAGCAGTTTTGATAGTATGATGATTAGCATGTCCTTTTGGCTGTTCTTTTCTGTACTGTACCTCTATGGAATTTATGGAGCTGTTACTGGCAAACGCAGTAAAATACCATTACTTGGTGATTTCTTTCAAAAAGTATTTAATACTATAGGATAAAAATTATGTCGAAACTACAATATATCACAAGACCTTCTTCTTTAAAAGATAATGCACCACTATTAATTATGTGTCACGGTTACGGTAGCGATGAAAATGACTTGTTCTCATTTGCTACAGAACTACCTGAGGAATTAATGATTATTTCATTACGTGCACCTTATGCCATGCAACCTTATGGAAACGCATGGTATGCTATAAATTTTGATGCAGATAAAGGTAAATGGAGTGATAATGAACAAGCTAAAGCATCAGTTAAACTAATAGCTGATTTTATTGATTATGCTTGTGGTACTTATGCTGTAGATTCAAATAATGTTACACTTTTAGGCTTTAGCCAAGGTACTATTTTAAGCTATGCTGTAGCATTAACGTACCCTGAAAAAGTAAAAAATGTTATAGCGTTAAGTGGTTACGTTAATGAAGATATTATACCAAAAGCTATTAATAAAGAAGATGTATCGCATCTTAATTTCTTCTGTTCTCACGGATCTGTGGACCAAGTCATTCCGGTGGATTGGGCACAAAAAGCACCTGTGTTTTTGAAGGCTTTAGATATTAATCACGTCTATTCAGAATATCCCGTTGGGCATGGTGTTGCTCCTCAAAATTTTTATGATTTAAAGGCTTGGCTTCAAAAATATATTTAGTTGAGTTTTGGGTATAGAAAATACTCTACCAGTTTGTAACTAAGGTTACTGTTTTCATCAATAGAATAGGTTAGAAAAACTTCTCCCCATAACGCTCCATCAGTAAAGTTAGCGACAATCCACTTATGATTCATCACTCGCACATTATTGATTAACATTTTAGAATCGGTAGTAGATACGTAAGGTACAATTGGGTGTTCATCACCTTCGTAATCATTCATATCATAAAGGCCTTCTATAATAGCAGGAATAAGCTCTTCTGTATTATAACCTAATGCTTCAAAATAACTGTAAGCATCTTCGTTTCTATCAATACTAAAATAACTTAACTCAAAATTCTGTTCTTCTAGTTGTTTTATTGTTGCTTCATGTTCAGAAACCTTCGCTTTAACTTTTACAATATCTGCATCGTATTTATCAATGATATTTTTAGAATTAACATATTGAAAAATTAGTAATAGAACGGCAAAAATGAATAAGTAGGTTAAAATTTTATTCTTCATGTTTAAATGGTAATTTGTAAATTATCGTAAGCTAAAAAAACGTTTTCTGGTAATAATTGTTGTACTTCATCATGAAAACCCAATAAATGGCTAATATGTGTTAAATAGGTACGTTTAGGGTTGACACGCGCAATAAAATCTAAAGCTTCTTCTAGATTAAAATGAGAAATATGTGGTTCTATTCGCAGTGCATTTACAACTAAAACCTCTAAGTTTTGAAGCTTTTCTATTTCAGAATCTGCGACTGTTTTCATATCCGTGAGGTAGGCAAAATTATGAAACCTGTAACCAAAAACAGGAAGTTTATAATGTAGACCTTCAATAGGAATCACATTGAGGTTGCCTGCCAAAAAGGGTTCATTTTTCACTTCAATTTTAGTGACGTTAGGAACACCAGGATATTTATTTTCCGTAGTAAAAATATAATCAAAACGTTTTTCTAAGGATTTAAACACGCGTTGATGTGCGTACAAATCTATATCACCTTGCCTGAAAAAAAACGGCCTAATATCATCTAATCCCATAGTATGGTCAGCATGCTCGTGTGTAAAAATAATACCATCAATTTTAGAAACTTTAGCCGTGAGCATTTGCTGTCTAAAATCTGGTCCACAGTCTATCACAAACGTAAAATTATCCCATTCTACAAGCACCGATACACGCAAGCGTTTGTCTTTAGGGTTGTTACTTAAACACACAGGGTGATCGCTTCCTATAATCGGAATACCTTGTGATGTGCCAGTACCTAAAAATGTAATTTTCAAAACAATTAATTTCTAAAATGCGTCTAAATTGTAAAACTCTCAAAAATGCGACTTAATTTTAGTCGTATTTCTTTAATTAGAAAAAAAACGCATTGGCTTTTATTATATTTTCAATTCGAAACTGAGATGACAAAAATAAACTTATTTTTTTGTTTGCAATAGTAAAACTGTACCTTTGCAAAAACGACGCAAACCCAATATCCATGAAGGACATAACGTATACAGGTGATTCTGATTTTGAAAATATTCCATCTCTAGCAGATAAAGCATTACGAATAAATCTCAACTCTGATATCTATGGTACTTTTTCAGAAATTGGTGCCGGACAAGAAACAGTACGTCAATTTTTTAGAGCAGGAGGCGCTTCTGGGACCATTGCCAAAGCCATGTCTGCTTATGATAAAGACTTTAGTGACGCTATCTATGGAATTGAAGATGATAAACGCTATGTCACTGAGGCTAGACTTCGAAAGATGCTAAATCACGAAGTAAATTTAATGGAAAAACGTATTACGAGAGATAAGCATCCTAATAAAATATTTTTCTCTTATGCCAATACCGTTGCAACTATCGATTTTGCGAAAAAATTTAAAGGTCATGGCTGGGTAGGAATTAAGTATCAGGTTGCTCCAGACCAGCCCTATAACGATATTATAATTCACGTTAGGTTTAAAGAAACAGACGCTAGATTACAACAAGAAACCTTAGGGAAATTGGGGACTAATTTAATTTACGGAGCGTTTTATAAATACAACCAACCACGTAAATTATTACGCTACTTATACGATCATTTAGATAAAGATCAATTGGAAATTGACACTATAAATTTCTCAGGTCCTGTGTTTGAAAATGTCGATAACCGCTTAATGAGTTTACAACTTGTTAAAAACGGTATGACGGATGCTGTAATGTTTGCACCAGATGGTAATAATGTTTTACCTGCACGTGTATTATACAAGAAAAACATTTTAGCACTAAGAGGTAGCTTTAGACCAGTAACCAAGGTAAATATGGACATGTTTGAGAAATCTTACGAAATGTTCGTTAAAGAGAATAAGGTTGCCAAAGAGAAAACTCAAGTGATATTTGAAATCACTTTATCTAACCTTCGTGCTGAAGGTGAAATTGATGAGCAAGATTTTATGGACAGAGCAAAACTCTTATGTTCATTAGGCCAAACGGTATTGATTTCTAACTTTCAAGAATATTATAAATTGGTAGAATACTTCTCTCAATATTCTAGAGCTAGAATGGGCTTAGCTATGGGTGTTAACAATCTCGTTGATATTTTTGATGAAAAATATTACCGCCATTTAAGTGGAGGAATTTTAGAAGCCTTTGGTAAGCTCTTTTACAAAGATTTAAGAGTCTATTTATATCCTATGGAAAATAAAGATGGAACTGTAACTACGAGCGAAAATCTTAAAGTACATCCACGAATGAAAGAATTATATAAATTCTTTAAATACAATGGAAAAGTGGTAGACATTACGGATTACAACGCCTCTAACCTCAGGGTATTTTCTAGAATTGTACTTAAAATGATTTCAGAGAATAAAGAAGGATGGGAAAAAATGTTACCAGAAGGAGTCTCTAAACTCATTAAAGAAAAAAGCTTGTTTGGCTGTGAATCTGAAGAGGTGATGCACAAAAACTAAACACAATAAATCGAATAAAAAAGCGACCATTATCTTAATGTAATAATGGTCGCTTTTTTATTCATATTGGTTATTCTCCTAAAATTTGCGCAGCATGTGCTTTAGTTTTTACCTTTGAAATGATATCTGTAATAATGCCGTTTTCGTCAATAACAAATGTGGTTCTATGAATACCATCATATTCTCTACCCATAAATTTCTTTGGTCCCCAAACACCAAATGCTTCAATGACGGCTTTATTTTCGTCGGCTAACAATGGATACTGAAAACTATATTTCGTTTTAAAATTGGTTTGACGTTTTGCGCTATCGGCACTAACTCCTAAAATCTCGTAACCTTCAGCTTTAAATCGCTCATAATTATCATTTAGATTACATGCTTCTGCGGTACAACCTGGAGTACTCGCCTTTGGATAAAAGAAAACCACAAGTTTCTTTCCCTTATAGTCTGATAATGATATTGTTTGACCTTGTTCATCCTTTGCTGAAAAATCTGGTGCTTTATCTCCTATATTTAAGTGTGTCATATTGTGTAAATTTGTATTTTATGTCTAATCGTAAAAATACAAAATGACAAAGCAAGAAAAAGTTAATTTCGTTATAAATACCTTATATAAATTATATCCTGAAATTCCGATTCCATTAGATCATAAAGATCCCTATACCCTTTTAATAGCCGTTTTAATGTCTGCACAAAGCACTGATGTCCGTGTTAATAAAATAACTCCCTTGTTATTTGAACATGCCGACAATCCTTACGACATGGTAAAATTAAGCGTTGAAGAAATTAGAGACATTATAAAACCTGTTGGTTTATCGCCCATGAAGAGTAAAGGGATACATGGCTTATCTCAAATATTAATTAATAAGTATAATGGTGAAGTTCCTAAAACATACGAAGCCTTAGAAGCACTACCAGCTGTGGGTCATAAAACGGCCGCTGTTGTACTATCGCAAGCATTTGGAATTCCGGCATTTCCAGTAGATACTCATATTCATCGTTTAATGTATCGTTGGAATTTAAGTAATGGTAAAAATGTAGTACAAACCGAAAAAGATGCTAAACGTCTCTTTCCGGAAGAACTTTGGAATGACTTACACCTACAAATTATTTGGTATGGTAGAGAATATTCACCTGCTCGTGGTTGGGATTTAGACAGAGATATCATAACGAAAACAATTGGAAGGAAGTCGGTATTGGATGCTTATTATAAAAAGAAAAAATAAAAACTATTGGAACAATTGTTGATGCCATTTTAGAAATCTTCAATCCATGAAAAAACTTACCATCTTAGTTTTAATTCTTACTACATTATCTTGTATTCCGGTAAAAATAGCACCTAGATTTAAAAATGAAGATTACAAAATAATGAATGCAAAGAAGTTTCAAAAACAAATGCCAAGAGAAACAGCATTTATTTTTAAAGACTCTAAAGACGCTGGCGAATTCTATAACTATATTAATAAAAAGTATACCTTAAATAATATTGATGTTGGTATCAATGTCCCTTTCCATCTCAATAATCAAACCCTTTATTTATCATATTATGAGGCAGAACGCACAGATGAGAATGTAAACCTTCCTCTCGCATTAATCGATGCAAAAAGAGAAAGTAACGGCAACTCACGATTATTTGAAGATCATTATTCCAATAAAACAGGTCATTGGTATATTATCATAACTATCTATGATGAAAACATAACCAACTGCTTAAGAGATAAGCATCCATTAAAAGAAAAGACCATTCAATATTTAAAAGGTTTAAAACAAGAATACCTTACCACTCAAAATTATGAAGAGCTGTTATTTACAAAAAAATCCTGATACATACATATCAGGACTTTTTCTTAAATACAATTAATTTAGAAGTGCTTCAAACTTCAACTTATTATAATTAATAACACTTAAAGCCTTGGAATAATTCAAAAGGAAACTAATCGTTTCATCTTTTGGATTTAGGTTACATTGTTTTGGGGAAGCATTAGAGTAAATTTTTGCCATTTTAACAATTTATGAGTTTATATATAGCAAAAACGCAACTCTATATGTTTTATTGTATTAATTAGTTAAAACAATATTATTCTGTTCAATCACCTTACGCATATTAATTAGTGCGTAACGCATTCGACCTAAAGCCGTATTAATACTTACACCTGTGCGTTCCGAAATTTCCTTAAAGCTCATATCTTGGTACATTCTCATTAAAAGCACTTGTTTTTGATCTTCAGGTAATTCTTCAATGATACGTCTTACATCAGATTCTACTTGGTCTTTTATCAGCACCTTTTCGGCATTTAACGTAGAATCACTTAATACAGAAAAAATGCTAAACTCGCCCGTATTATCAAATTTTGGCATACGGCTATTCTTTCTAAAGTGATCAATCACAAGGTTGTGTGCTATACGCATAACCCAAGGTAAAAATTTACCTTCTTCATTGTATTTTCCGCGCTTTAGCGTTTTTATGACTTTAATAAAGGTGTCTTGAAAAACATCTTCTGTAACATCTCTATCATACACTTTTGAATAAATAAAACTGTAAATTTTCTGCTTATGCCTTTCTATTAAAATTGAAAGTGCATTTTCATTACCTCTAATGTAGTTGCTAACCAACTCGGCGTCTTGGATAAGTTCTTTTCTCATAATAATTACTTTAGTCCCTAGTAATTGCTTACTAAGTTTGGGGTTACTAGCTGTTTTCTAAGAGTAATATTATGCTATACGCAGATGGTTTTTAAATTATGAATAAGTTCCAAATATAACAACAATCATTCCAATTAAACAAAAAAATCCACTAAAATTTAACATTTTATCGGATAAAGCGCGCCTTTAATAGATAAATCTTAATCAAAATAAGACGTTTATCGCTCATATTTATTGACCTTAAGGAAATATAGCTGTTATATTAATCTTTATTTGGTATTATAGTATCTTTGCAAACTTAGATAATAAACTTACCTATGAATACTACTATTTTAGACGTTAGCCCAAAGGAAAACATCATTATCAAGGGAGCCAAGTTGCATAACCTTAAGAATATTGATGTCGTTATCCCAAGAAATAAATTAGTGGTTATTACCGGATTATCAGGTTCTGGGAAATCGAGTTTAGCATTCGATACGTTGTACGCTGAAGGTCAAAGACGTTATGTTGAAAGTTTAAGTAGTTACGCTCGGCAGTTTTTAGGTCGACTCAATAAACCTAAAGTAGATTACATTAAAGGCATTGCTCCTGCTATTGCTATTGAACAAAAAGTGAATTCTACAAACCCACGATCTACAGTGGGTACTACCACGGAAATTTACGATTATCTAAAATTATTGTTTGCAAGAATCGGAAAAACCTACTCACCTATTTCTGGTGAGCAAGTAAAAAAACACACCGTTTCTGATGTGATTAATTTTATTTCTCAGTTTGAAGAACGCTCTAAATTATTACTCTTAGCTCCTATTATTTTAGAGGAAGGACGAACTATTGAAAACAAACTTCAAACTTTACAGCAACAAGGTTATGCACGTATAAAAGTACAAGATGAAGTGGTACGAATAGATGACGCTTTAAAACAAACCATATCATCTGATAAAGACCTATTTTTAGTTGTAGATAGAATTGTATTTAAAAATGACGAAGACTTCCTTAACCGATTAGCAGATGCGGTTGGTACTGCATTTTACGAAGGAGTGGGCACCTGTATTATAGAATCGCTAGCCGATAAAAAACAAACCGTATTTAATAATAAGTTTGAATTAGACGGCATGTCGTTTTTAGAACCAAATTCGCATTTATTCAGTTTTAATAATCCTTATGGAGCTTGTCCTAAATGTGAAGGCTACGGTGATGTAATTGGTATTGATAATGATTTGGTAATCCCTAATACCGCGTTATCAGTTTTTGAAAATGCCATTTTTCCTTGGCGTGGAGAAAGCATGAGCTGGTATCGAGATCAATTGGTTAACAATTCTCATAAATTCGATTTTCCTATTCATAAACCCTATTTTCAATTAAGTGACCAACATAAAGCACTCATTTGGAAGGGTAACAAATACTTTGAAGGTCTCGATAGTTTCTTCGCAGACCTTGAATCGAAAGCCTACAAAATTCAAAATCGAGTAATGTTATCACGTTATCGTGGTAAAACAAAATGTAATGTTTGTAATGGAAAACGCTTACGTGTAGAAGCGAGTTACGTTAAAATAAATGATGCCACCATCACTGATTTAGTCGATCTGCCAATAGATGAACTTGCGGTATTTTTCAAAAATTTAAAACTTAGTGAAAGTGACGCTAAAATAGCGAAACGTCTTTTAACCGAAATTAATACACGTCTCGGTTTTCTGTCTAACGTAGGTTTAAATTATTTAACTTTAAATAGAAAGTCGAATACACTGTCTGGTGGTGAAAGTCAACGTATTAATTTAGCCACCTCCTTAGGGAGTAGTCTTGTCGGTTCTATGTATATTTTAGATGAACCAAGTATTGGCTTACACCCCAAAGATACCGAACGATTAATTGAAGTGTTAAAATCATTACGAGATTTAGGCAACACGGTCATTGTTGTTGAACACGATGAAGATATTATGAAAGCAGCAGATAGCATCATTGATATCGGACCAGAAGCCGGAACCTTGGGTGGAGACGTTGTAGCAGTTGGTGATTTTAAAGACATTTTAGCGGCAGAGACCTTAACAGCAAAATATTTAAATGGAGACCTAGAAATTGAAGTTCCTAAAAAACGAAGAACCTCCAAGTATAGTATTGAAATTGTTGGTGCTCGTGAAAACAACTTAAAAAATGTAGATGTTACGTTTCCATTAGAAATGCTCACCGTTATAACGGGAGTTTCTGGAAGTGGAAAAAGTACTTTAGTAAAAAAGATATTATTTCCAGCCATACAAAAAAAACTTACGGGCTTTAGTGATAAAATTGGTCAGGTTTCAGAAATAAAAGGCAATCATAGCAATATTCAGCATGTAGAATTTGTAGATCAGAATCCCATTGGAAGGTCTTCGCGTTCTAATCCTGTAACCTATATCAAGGCTTATGACGACATTCGGGCTTTATTTGCTGCACAAAAGCTAAGTAAAATTAGAAATTATGCAGCCAAGCACTTTAGTTTTAATGTTGATGGTGGGCGTTGTGAAACCTGTAAAGGAGAAGGAGAAGTAACCATAGAAATGCAGTTTATGGCAGACGTGCATTTAACTTGTGATACTTGTAATGGCAAACGCTTTAAAAAAGAAGTATTAGAAGTTAAGTTTGAAGGTAAATCTATAGACGATGTTCTAAATCTTACCATTGATGATGCTATTGCATTTTTTGAGAAGCATAATCAAACTAAAATTAAAGGAAAACTACAACCACTTCAAGATGTTGGTTTAGGCTATGTTACTTTAGGACAGTCCTCTTCTACCCTTTCTGGTGGTGAAGCGCAACGTATTAAGCTCGCTACATTTTTAGGAAAAGGTAGTAAAAGTGATAATGCGCTTTTCATATTTGATGAACCAACCACAGGACTTCATTTCCACGATATTAAGAAGTTATTGAAATCCTTTCAAGCGTTAATTGCCAAAGGTCATTCAATTATTGTGATTGAACACAATATTGATTTGATAAAATGTGCCGATTACATCATTGATTTAGGTCCAGAGGGAGGAAAACATGGTGGACAACTCGTTGCGGCAGGCACTCCTGAAGCCATTGTGAAAAATAAGAATTCGGTTACAGGAAAGTATCTTAAAGAAAAATTATAAGATGGCTTTACCCGAAGATTTTCATAACGATGTTATTGAAACTAGAGAAAATACGCTTAGTGATACTAATAGTATAAAGTCTAGAGTTTCAATCTCGCCTTTAAAACCTGGTGGATCCAGTTTTAAAACGCATGTTTTAATTCAGGCATCTCCTTCAAAATTAATTTACAAGCCTTCCATTGGTGCTGCCATCTTCAGCTTCATATTCTTTGCTGTTGGTTTGGGAGTTTTATTTTTTAATCTCGTTCCTTTTTTTAAAGGTAATACAGAATCCGTTTCAATCAATTGGTTTCTCATCCTTTTTGGGTTAATATTTGCTGGAGCTGGTGGTTTTATGTTTTATATATTTTATAAACCTCGAGTTTTCGATAAACAAATCGGCCTGTATTATACCACATATGCTTTTAAACGTAATGAATCGCGAAAATCATTATCTAAAGATTATGTGCCGTTACCCTCTATAATAGCGCTACAAATTATAGGAGAACATGTAAGCAGTGACGATGGTTCTTATAAAAGTTTTGAACTCAACTTAGTTTTAGATGATGCTTCTAGAAGAAACGTTGTTGATCATGGTAATTTAAAATCTATTATTAAAGATGCTGAAATGTTGAGTGCATTTTTAAACATACCTATTTGGCATGCTGGCTCTAATAACAACTAATAATACATAAAAGCAAAAAGCCCTATTACTATTACTGCTATTAATACAAAAGGAAAGAACACCATAGTAGATAGAGACGTCTTAACAAAACTTAAAAACCATCCTTGATTATAAAAGCGTTTTATAGCTATGAAAAGATATATAAAACAAGATAACGCAATTAAAAAATCTATCGAATCTGGTATTTCATAAATTAAGTTGATACCAAAGATGATACTCAACACGGTAAAAATAAACGAAAAATAGTAAAAACTAAATACCAAGTGATGTGCATAAGTTCCTCTTTTAAAATAGAACAGTTTAAGAATTAAAGCAAAAATTGGTAGAACAAAAAACAAGGCAATAGGCACCGTATCATAAAATGTACCCACAATATTACCTGCATCCTTTGATTTGTAAAACTTAAGGACCTGAGCATATAATTTTCGCAAAAACCAGCCATCATCTTCCTCTAATCCCATGGATTTGTATATAACCTCATCAGATGCGTTAACACTAAGTAAAGAATCTATTTCTGACTCATCAAAACCAAATGATATGTCATTCTTCTTAGGTAAGGTATCTAATTTAATTATAGAATCAATTTCTTTATCGCTCATTCCTGTAATGAACTTATTCTTCTTAAGTGCCATTTCAATTTCTTTTCGAGCCACAGAATCTTTAACTTGTTTTATAGAGTCTCTTTTTCTGGTTTGAATTGAATCTAAAACTACTGTACTGTCTTTGTCAAAAATTTCTTGAAAATCATTGTTTAGCGTATTAACCTGATCTCTTGCCGTAAACGAAAAAATAAAAAAGAACACTACAGAAATAAACAAATACATCTGTGCAGGATGTAGATACATTAAACGTTTTCCTTTTATAAATTCTTTAGCTAAATAACCAGGTTTAAACATTAAAGGAATAAAGCTTACAAAAAAACGCGCATCAAATGAAAAGTAATTACTAATAGTATTATAAAATAGCACACTAATGGTCAGCTCATCATTTGCTTTTTGACCACAATGAGGACAAAATTGAAAACTCTCATCAAAAGATTGTTCACAATTCTGGCAATGTATTTGATTCGGTTTCATGGTCGATTGTTCGTCTTGCTTTAAAAGTAATAAAATTTACAACATCTCAAGTATAAATATTAAAGCACATACTACTAATTGTGGCTAATTCAGTTACACTTGTTTAAAACACACTAACAATCAATGTTTTATATTTTTGGCACACTGTTTGTTTTATACTAACTGAGTTTAATTTAAAACCCAATTATTATGAAACGAATACTATATTTATTTGCAGCTTTAGTCGCTATAAGCACTACGGCATTCGCAACCAACACAGCAACATCGGAAGCAGATGCTTCAATTAATAACTATGTGAGAGGTTATGGTAATTCTTTCATATTTACTGAAGCAGGCATAGAATTTTCGGTTTTTGCAGATGGTCAGTTTGATTTTTACTTACCTAATTATGGACCAGACGTAAGCGTTGGAATTAATACTCCTGGTTTTAGTTTGAGCTTTAATACTGGTTATGATTACAATCCATATGTACAGTATGATGAATTTGGAGCAATAATTCAAATTGAGAATACTCCAATCTATTACGATTATTATGGACGTGTAAATCAAATTGGAAACATTTTAATCAATTACAACAGTTTTGGTAGAATAAGTCGTGTTGGTGGATTAAATGTATATTATAGAAACAATGTGTTTTATAGATATGATGGTTTCATCAATATTTACAACAGATCTTATGTTTACAGACCATGGCATAGATTTTATGCTGTACCACATATGGATTTTCGTGTTGTTCATGTCAACCCATACAGACAGTTTTATGCACCTGTAAGACATATATATTACAGACCTTATACTAACAATGTAAGACATTATAATATTAGAAGAGCCAATAATGGTCATGCGGTAAGACGAGCAACTACGATACGAAGAAGTGTAAGTTATGCTCAAACTCCAAGAAATAGAACTGAACGTAGCATCAGAACACGCGTAACACGAAATAATGCCACTATTGCGAACACGAGAGCAGCTCGTATAAATAGAACGGCTAGAACAAGTACTCAACGCCCTTCTAATCGATCTGCCACTACACGTTCTAATTCTAGAGTTTCTACGCCTCATAGAACGGTAACAACAAGAACTGTTACCACGCGTTCTAACGGACCTACTACAACTTCAACACGAACAGCAAGAAATAGTAGTGCAAATACTAATAGAATTAAAAATAATGTGACCAGAAGTAAAACTACTGTGTCTAACAATACAAGAAGCACTTCGGTAAGAAAACCGAACACAGCAAATTCTCGTATACATAACAAAAGTACATCCAATACGAGGAGTCAACGAAGTGCTGTACAAACAAAAAGTAAATCGTCGTCTGTTAAAGCAAGATCGAGCTCAAGTAGAACAAGCAACCAAAGTTCAACAAGATCTATCTCAAGACGCGTAAGAGGATAAAAAGTTTTTTTGGTTGGTTAGAAGTTCCCGTATATAGTATGCCTCAAAGCGCTTTACGGGAATTTCTTTATAAAAAAAGTACCTAAAGTTTAAGGTATTTTTTTATTTGATTTGAAATATCTTCTGAAACATTCAGCTTATAAATTACCACCGCATAAATTAAGCCAATAACTACAGATTTTATAGCAATATTAACCATAGGTAAAAACGGAAAATCCCAGAAGTAAAATGTTATAGATAACACTATTAATGTCAAGATAATTTTTAGTGACGCCTTAGAAAATGGCAGCATATTAAACTTACGTTTTACAAATATTATTTTGATAGTATTATAAATACAAACTGCTAAAAATGTAGCAAATGCAGAACCTTCAATACCAAATACAGGAATAAAAATTGCATTTAAAACAATTGCCATTACGGCTAACAGCACACCAAATAGAAGTACCATTCTGTAATAATCGCTATTGAACAATATCGCATTATTGTTCCCTAAACTATTATCATAAAGTTTTGCCATACTTACTATTAAAACAGTAAAAAGACCACCTGTAAATTCCTCTGGAAGTAAATTATATAGTTGATTGATGTTTAAAATAATCAATAAAAATATGAATCCACTCACTACTAATAAAGTCAAAGAGCTACGTTTATATAAATCCTCCAAAGATGCATAATCTTTTTCGTTGAGATATTTAGCGGTCAACGGTAACATAATTTGATGCATGGCGCGTTGAGGCACAGCAATCACCGTAGCTATAAAAATAGCGACACTATAATAAGCAACTTGCTCAATATCGGGCAACATTAAGCCAATCATAAACTTATCTATATCTAAAATAAGCATGGCCACAGAACCCGCAATAATCATTAAAGCTGCATATTTTAAAATTGAAGATTGATTTTTTAAATTCTGAAATGTTAAAGACGGAAACCTTATCGAAAACGCATACAATTTCATGATGAGCATTCTTAAAACATAAACTCCAACTAAAGCGATAATAAAACTATCTACGGACAACCATTTTAAGTACACAGCAAATAGCAGTATCATAATACCAACTCTATGAAAAATCTCTTTCATTACATTTCCAAAAACGGTTTGCATTTGCACTTTAGTCCATGAAAAAAAGATTTCAAAATAAGCCATGGCTATAGCGAGTATAAATATATGCCACACGTAATTCTCTACAATTTGATTTTCATTTGACAGCCATTCTACCAGGCCTTCGTAAGCTATATAACCAACCAACCCAACAGGAATTATAAACAACAATGGTAAAAACAGCATAAGCGTTAAAAAACTATTAATGCTGTGCTTAGACTTAAATGTTGAATAAAATTTAACAATAGCGTTATGAACTCCAAAGGCCATAAAAGGCATCATAATATTAGCCGCTGAAAGCAAAAATGCGACCAAACCATAATAGTTATCCGATAAAAAATTGGTGTAAAGAAAAAGTGTATTAATGGCTCCAATACCAAAACCCACGTATGTGGTAACGGTATTTTTAAATGACTGGTTTAATACAATTCCCATAGTGAAGCAAAATACAACTATAAAATTTTAATTCTTACGCGATTTTATTAAACCTGCTAACTTTTCAGTTAAGGCCTTACGGCTATAAGATTGTAAACCAACCGCATTCACTTTTAATGTCTTATTTTGATAAGCTTCAAAATAACTAAGTAATTGCGCTTTTAGTTTCGATTTTTCGTGGTAATTAAAGTAAGTTCCGGTATTTGTTGATGTAATTATTTTAGCCACATCAGCATCTTTAGGACCTATGGCTAATATAGGTGTTTCAGAAGTTAAATATTCAAAAACTTTACCTGCGATGATAGCTTTGGTCACTTCAGAATCAATTTCAATTAATAGTAATAGTTGCGATTTCATTTGATATTTTATCGCCTCTTCATGACTTACATATCCCACAACATCAACATGATGTCTTAATCCTTTTTGATGAATCGATTCTATAACATCATCACTTACTACGCCTATTAATTGTAATCTAAAGGCTTCAGAAAAGGCTTTATTTTCTTCTACTAATTCAGACAAAGTTTCCCATAACACCAAAGGGTTTCGTTCTGATAGTAGCGACCCAATATGAGATAAAGTGAACTTTTCGTCTTTCGCTTCTACTCTAATTTGGTGTGTGTCGTATCCGTTTGTAATCACAGTAATGGGCTGTTTCGTTTTAGTTTGAAACTCATTTTTAGTATGATGACTAGTTACAATAATATGATCTGCTGTATTCAACACATCGCGTTCTAATTTTAAATGTTTGGCTTTTGATGCTGCTGTTAATTTTAAATCTTTATGGTAACCAATAGTAGTCCAAGGATCTCTAAAATCGGCAAACCAACTCAGGTTTAAACTGGCTTTTAATTGTAATCCTATTAAGTGTAAACTGTGAGGAGGACCAGTAGTAATAATGGTTTCGATGTGATGCTCATTTATATATTGCGTGAGAAACGCTACTGAAGGACTAATCCAATTTTTACGAGCATCGGGAATAAAGAAATTGCCTCTTATAAAAAGCATCGCTTTTTCTACAAACGACTGCTTTTTGACTTTAGGAATGACTCCTGAACTTATTTTTTTTGATTTTCCCTTTGAAAACAAACTGGCTAAGCCATAAGGCTCAATAATTGGTTGTTTTAAGATGGTTATATCTTTAGGAATTTCAGCTATTAGACTCTCATCCCTAATAGGATAATTTGGGTTTTCAGGACAATACACTACAGGCTCTATATTAAATTCAGGTAAGTACTTAACGAATTTTAACCAACGTTGCACACCTGGACCTCCTGCTGGTGGCCAATAATAGGTAATTATGAGTGCTTTTTGTTTGCTCATGTCTGTCATTCCTGCAAAAGCAGGAATCTATTTATTAATTACTAATTATGGGTTCCTGATTTTGCAGGAATGACAATTCAAGCTTTTTGTTTTTTCACCTCAAGAAATAAACCAGCTAATAACAAGAGTCCTAAGATAACAGAACTTGCCAAGGCTACTTTACTTCCCGTTTCTACGACCTGCGGTTCAAACTTAAATTCAACCGTATGCGTACCCTTTGGCAATTCTAAGGCTCTTAAGACATAATTCACTCTAAAATGTGGCACTAATTTACCATCGATGTAAGCCTTCCAACCATGCGCATAATAGATTTCTGAAAATACAGCCAATCCTGTATTACCGTTATTTGATTCGTATTTCAGATAATTCGGTTTAAATTCTTTTAGCTGTATAGAAGCTGTTGAATCTACTTGATAAGTCGTTTTTAACTTATATTCCGTTTGAACAGTTTGGTTTAAAACAGCCGTTGTTTTTGTATCTAAACTGTCTAATGCTAAAATTTCTTGATTGGCATCTGCGACGACTTTTAATTTTGAAACAAACCATGCATTGCCATTAGCATCAGTATTGGTATATGGAAATATTTGGCCTTGGTCTTCTGCAATGATATACTTGGTGTTTAACATATTGAGTACATTCATGTTGTTTTTATATACATGAAACTCTAGTAACTCTTCTGTACGTCCTAGTTTTGCAGCACTATAACCCAATAAAGAGTTATGATAATAGGCTGCTTTTGCAGGTTTACGCTGCCCTTCAGAAGACATATCCATAACCCTAAAATGCCCTTTATCTTTTAAAATTTCTTTATCAGCTTGATTTGGTTGATAAGGTTTATCGACTTTAACAGCGGATATAAAATTATCGTTATTTACATATTGTTTGTCAACCGTCACCAAATCAAAAAGAATTAACACCGCAAAAACAACCACAACTAAATTCTCTGATAATTTCTTCTTTAAGAATAAATAAATTGTACCTGCAGAAAGTAAAACTAAAATTAAGGTTCTAATTGTATCTGATGTCATTAATGATTTTCGGTCTTCAATAACAGCATCCATAAAAGCTTGTCCATAAGCACTAATATATTGATCATCTCTTATGCCTTCAAAATCAAATAACGCTGATTTAAACAGTAAAAATATAACTGCCAAACCAGCTGTGATTCCTGCCGAAAATAATAATGCTTTTAATTTATCCTCCTCTTTTTCAAAATCATTAAACAAACGCGATAATGCAAACATGCCTAAAACCGGGATACATAATTCTAAAATCACCTGTATTGAACTGACAGCTCTAAACTTATTATAAAACGGTATATAATCGATAAAGAAATCGGTAAGAAATCCTAGATTTTTCCCATAAGATAATAACAGTGATAAAACAGTACCTCCTACAAGCCACCATTTTAAACGGCCTTTTACTAAAAACAACCCTAATACGAATAGGAAAATTACAACAGCTCCAATATAAGCTGGAGCTTCAACGATTGGTTGATCTCCCCAATACATTGGTGCATTTCTCGCCGCATCTAAAGCTTCTATTGGAGAAGCTCCTAATTTAATATAAGCTTCATAAGTCTCAGAATCTTTGCCAACATCTTCGTAGTTGCCACCACCCATAAACTTTGGGATATAAAGATTAAAGGTTTCTAAAATGCCGTAACTGTATTCTGTTATGTAATCTTTATCTAAACCTGTTGTGACCTCTTTTGGTGATCCATCTGCAATAATGGTTAAATCGCTTTGGCCACGTGCACTTTCCTTAACATACTCTTGTGTTGCCATGATACCTGTAGCATTAAGGCCTACAGCTAACAAAGCAGCAATAGATAATAATCCAACCGATTTAAAAAAGTGAGGTAATATTTTTTTTCTATAGGCATCTATCAAATAAGCCAATCCAAGAACTAACACCAGTAATAAAAGGTAATAGGTCATTTGGAAATGATTAGCAACCAGCTCTAAACCTAAAGCTATTGCTGTTACTATAAATCCAAGTATATATTTCTTTCTAAATGTAAGTATAATACCTGCTAATACTAAAGGCATATACGCAATAGCGTGTGCTTTAGAATTATGTCCTACACCTAATATAATGATAAGGTATGTTGAAAAACCAAAAGCTATTGCTCCTAAAGCGGCAAGTTTAAAATCAACTTTTAAAGATAAGAGTAGTATATAAAACCCTATAAAATAAAGAAAGAGGTAATCTGCCGGTCTTGGCAGAAAGCGTAAGGTTAAATCGAGTTTTTTTATATAATTGTGCGGATATTTTGCCCCTAATTGATACGTTGGCATGCCACCAAAAGCACTATTTGTCCAGTACGTTTCTTCTCCAGTAGCTTCAGCAAACTCTTTTTGCTGTTGGGCCATACCAATGTAATGCATAATATCACTTTGGTTGATTTTTTTACCCTCTAAAACAGGACTAAAATAAACTAAAGAAACTACTACAAATCCGATTAAAATTAAGACATGCGGTAGTAAACGTTTTATAGAAAATGACATGAGAATGCTTTAAGTTGAGTGATTCTGAAAAGTAGTTATTTTTTTTGAAACTTTATAAAAGTTCCCCTTATACTGATTTAAAATCAGTAAGAATACAAGTAGAATTTAATCTATTTCTTCGTAATCAATGTATTCACCCACTTTAGGGTTAGAACCTTTATTTTGGCTCGGCATTTTATCAATTACTGTTTCTCCTTCTTTCTGCTTCTGTTGCTGTCTTTGTTGGCTAGAATTTTGGAATCCACCAAATTGACCACCAAATTTTTCTTCTGCTTTCTTTGCCACAAAACGTACCAATAGCGGAGCAAAAAGGCGAGACAATACCTTAAAGCCGTAGTACACTAAAAGTATAATTAATATCGTTTTTAATAATCCCATGGACTAAACTTCTTAAATGATAAAATTTAATATTATTCAAAAATACAATTATCACCATTTATAATACGTTATTATTCCTTAAAAAAACTATAAAATCTATATATTTGACTCGAATCTACGATAGACAAAACGGTTTTAAATCATAAATAAAATGAGAAAACTCAAATCAAGCTTTATAATATTACTCACAATTTCTTTTAATTCTGCATTTGCACAATACACCGAAGTGATTAATTCTAACAGACCTGGTGTCTCTAAAAGTGCTTTTTCAGTAGGAACAGGGATTGTACAGTTTGAAGCTGGTGCCTTTACTGTTAAAGAAGAACATGCCCTTGCCAATTATGACGTCTCAGGGTTTGGTCTCGATTTTGGATTAAGATACGGTGTCCTTTTTGAGCAGTTAGAATTCTCGTTAGATGGAGTCTATCAAAACGACAATATTACGTATAACAACGCAACGATTCCTATAGAAGATAAGCGTTCTAATTTTAAAAACTTTACGTTAGGTGCTAAATATTTAGTTTACGATCCATATAAAAATGCAGAAGATGCCCAACCTAATTTATACAGCTATCACGCCAACACTAAATTTAGCTGGAAATCTTTAATACCTGCAGTAGCCGTTTATGCAGGTGCAAATTTTGATACTGAAAACAATCCTTATACTGCAGCGGACATTGAAGGGTTTAGTCCTAAAATTATGATAGCAACCCAAAACAATTTTAACAACGGTTGGGTTTTTGTAATGAACTTAATAAAAGACAGAATTGGTACAGACCAGTCCGATTTTCAGTATATATTTACATTAACCCACTCGTTTACTCCACAGTGGGTCGTTTTTGGAGAAGCACAAGGTATAAAAAGTGATTTTTATGCCGATAATATTTTTAGATTTGGAGGAGCTTATCTCTGGACTAAAGATTTTCAGTTAGATGCCAATATTGCATTTAATACTAAAGACACACCAACAGTCTTTAATATTGCTTTCGGAGCTTCATATCGTTTAGACTTTCATAAGGATAAAGAAATCGACAATGGTAACGGTAATGATGGTAATTTTAAGAAGAAGAAAAAGAAGAAGAAAGAAAAGAAAACCGACGATTTCGATTCTTAATAAATAGCTTTCCTAACTACATGATAACAATTAAAGAAGCCACATCAAAAAAGGACTTAAAAGCATTTGTTCGATTCCCTTTTTCAATATATAAAGATTCTAAATATTGGGTACCACCTATTATAAGACAAGAGTTAGAAACCTTTAATAAAGATAAAAACCCCATCTTTAAAGATGCTGAAGCACGGTTTTTTCTCGCTTATAAAGGTGAAGACATTGTGGGTAGAATTGCAGCTATTATAAATTGGTTAGAAGTAGACAAACAAGGCATAAAAAAAATGCGGTTTGGATGGTTTGATTTTATTGATGATTTAGAGGTAAGTAAGGCTTTATTAGAAGTCGTTGAAAATATTGGAAGAGCACAACAATTAAGTTATGCAGAAGGACCCGTAGGATTTTCTAATTTAGATAAGGTTGGAGTCATGACCGAAGGTTTTGATCAATTAGGCACAATGATTACATGGTATAACCATCCATATTATATTGACCATTATATGGCGCACGGCTATACCATTGAAAAATCGTATTCAGAAAATAAATTTCCGTTTAGCAATGTAAAACCTGAATTCTTTAAAAAAGCGCAAGACCTTATTAAACGACGTTATAAAATTAGAGCACTCAACCTTACAAAAACACAAGAGGTAATGCCTTATGCCGATCGTATGTTCGATTTATTTAATGAGAGCTACTCGTCTTTATCTTCCTTTGTAGAAATAACCGATATTCAAAAGGCATATTTTAAAAAGAAGTTTATCAGCTTTGTCAACCCTGAATACATTAAATTTGTGGTAGATGAACACGATAAATTAGTCGGATTTGCTGTTGTAATGCCAAGGTTTGCAGGTGCATTACAAAAAGCGAACGGTAAGTTATTTCCGTTTGGGTTTTCGCATATTTTAAAAGCTAAAAAATACAGTAAAGACGTTATATTTTATTTAATAGGAATTCATCCAGATTATCAAAATAAAGGTGTACATGCTGTAATTTTCAATGAATACTATGAAACCTTTAGACAAAAAGGAATCGAAACTTGTTACCGAACACCAGAGCTTGAAGACAATGTGGCTATAAAGCAAATATGGAAACACTTTGACCCTAAAGTTTACGCACGTCGCAAAACATTACGAAAAGATCTGTAACAGTAAAAAATTACGGGAGTAAAAAACGGTCATCACTTAAAAGTGATGACCGTTTTTTTTTAGGGATAACTCTAAGTGAATTATTCACCCATTGCAGCTATTAATGCTGCTGACATTCTTTTATATGTACCGTTTACTAAGCGCTCTCTAATCGCATCAAAAGCGTCTAAAGTTTCTTTAACATCTTCTAGGGTATGTGTTGCTGTAGGAATCATTCTTAATAAGATTAATCCTTTAGGTATAACTGGGTATACCACTATAGAACAAAATATTCCATGATTCTCACGTAAATCTCTAACCAAAGCCATAGCTTCAGGAATACTTCCTTTTAAATAAACTGGAGTCACACAGCTTTGTGTCGTTCCTATATCAAAACCACGATCTTTTAAACCTGATTGTAACGCATTAACAATCGTCCAAAGATTCTTTTTAAGTTCTGGCATTGTGCGTAACATATCCAAACGTTTTAAAGCTCCGACAACGAGTTGCATTTGTAAGGACTTTGCGAACATTTGAGAACGTAAGTTGTATTTTAAGTAGTCAATAATTTCTTGATCAGCTGCAATAAATGCACCAGTACTTGCCATTGATTTTGCAAAAGTAGCAAAATAAACGTCTATTTCATCTTGTACACCTTGCTCCTCACCTGTTCCTGCGCCAGTAGCACCAAGTGTACCGAAGCCATGAGCATCATCTACAAAAAATCTAAAGTTGAATTTTTTCTTTAGTTCAACAATCTCTTTTAATCGACCTTGTTCACCACGCATTCCAAAAACACCTTCCGAAATCACTAAGATTCCACCACCTGTTTGCTCTGCCATTTTAGTAGCGCGTTCAAGGTTTTTCTCTAGGCTTTCAATATCGTTGTGTTTGTAAGTAAAACGTTTTCCCATATGCAAACGAACACCATCAATAATACAAGCGTGAGCATCTACATCGTATACTATAATATCATCTTTTGCAACCAAGGCATCGATAGTAGAAACCATACCTTGATAACCAAAGTTTAATAAATATGCTGCCTCTTTATTAACAAAAGCAGCTAATTCGTTTTGTAATTGTTCATGTAAATCGGTGTGACCAGACATCATTCTGGCTCCCATTGGGTAAGCCGAACCATATTTAACACCAGCTTCACCATCTACCTTCCTCACTTCTGGATGATTTGCTAAACCCAAATAGTCATTGATACTCCACGTAATAACATCTTTACCTTGAAACGTCATTCTATTAGAGATTTCACCTTCAAGCTTAGGAAAAACAAAATATCCTTCGGCTTGAGATGCCCATTTTCCTAGTGGTCCTTTATCTTTATAAATCTTTGCAAATAAATCCTTCATGCTCTAATTTTACAGTTATCAAATTGTTTACACAAAAAAACATGCATAATCAATCAATAATCATTAAGTTAATTTAATCTTGTTAGTGCTCGCAAAATTAATTAATAATATTATGATTGCATAATTTATTTAATTAAGTATTAACTAAGTTTTGAACAATAAAATGTGGCTAAATGATTACACATTCGTATTTCAAATTGTGGGATGATATGTATACCTTATTTTAATAATTTAATATTTATGCAAACGGTATAGAGAACAAGTAAAACTACAGCATTCTAAATGTTTATTTCGCTACAACAAAACCAAACTAATTAACTAGATAACAAGTCATTGAAGTCAAATATTTACTATAAAAAATACTATTAAATCATATAGAATATTTAGTTAAATTCTCGGCATATTTCCATACTAAAAGTGCTCCTTCAAAGATTTAAAAAATTCTCGCTTAGATAAATTAAAACAAAAAAACACCTATCACAGTTGCCTGTGATAGGTGTTTTTATAATCTATAAATACTTTATTTAACGTATTCTATACTCGATTGCACAAGACGCGAACTGTCAAAAAACCCTTGATCTTCCATCCATTTATCATTATAAACTTTACTCATATAACGTGATCCATGATCAGGGAATATCACTACAATTTTATCCGAAGCTTTAAATTCTCCTTCTTCTTGTAATTGTTTTATAGCTTGCATTGCTGCTCCACTTGTGTACCCAACAAATAGACCTTCAGTATTTGAAATTTCTCTTGCCGTATGAGCGCTTTCTTCATCTGTAACTTTTACAAACTTATCTATAGCATCAAAATCTGTGGCCGTAGGAATTAAATTCTTTCCTAAACCTTCAATTCTATAAGGGTAAATCTCTTTGTCATCAAACTCACGCGTTTCATGATATTTTTGTAATACAGAACCATAAGCATCTACACCAATAACTTTTACATTTGGGTTTTGCTCTTTTAAGTACTTAGAGATTCCAGAGATAGTTCCTCCGGTTCCACTACAAGCAATTAAGTGTGTGATCTCACCTTCTGTCTGTTCCCAAATTTCTGGACCAGTAGAGTTGTAATGCGCATCAATATTTAATTGATTAAAATACTGATTGATGTAGATAGATCCTTTATTCTCTTCGTGTAAACGTTTTGCTACTTCGTAATAAGAACGTGGATCATCTGCTTTAACATGCGCAGGACAAACATAAACCTTTGCACCCATAGATTTTAACATATCTATTTTATCTGCAGAAGATTTAGAACTCACAGCCAAAATACATTCATAGCCTTTTATAATACTTACCATAGCAATACTAAAACCTGTATTACCAGATGTCGTTTCTATAATTGTATCTCCAGGTGATAAAATACCTTGACGCTCTGCTTCTTCAATAATATGTAATGCAATTCTGTCTTTTGACGAATGACCTGGATTAAAAGCTTCTACTTTAGCATAAAAATCGCCATCAAAGTTGGCAGTCATTCTATTTAATTTGATTAGAGGAGTGTTACCTATAAGTTGTAACACATTATCAAATACATTTTTGTTGTTTTTCATAAATGAAATTTTTCAGCAGTCGTTATTTATTAGACACCTAAAACCTCGCAAAGGTAACATTTTTTTTCAAACTATTCTGTAATTCCTTCTAAATCGAGTAAGAACGCAAACTCTTCTGCGTCTTCTTTTAGGCTTTCAAAACGGCCAGATGCACCACCATGTCCTGCATCCATATTAGTTTTTAAATATAATTTATTTGAGTCTGTTTTTAGTTCTCTAAGTTTGGAAACCCATTTTGCTGGCTCCCAATATTGTACCTGAGAATCATGAAGCCCAGTTGTAATCAACATATTAGGATACTCCTTTGCTTCTACATTATCGTAAGGTGAATACGATTTTATATAATCATAATAGAGTTTATCGTTAGGATTTCCCCATTCGTCATATTCACCTGTAGTTAAAGGTATAGAATCATCTAGCATCGTAGTAATAACGTCTACAAAAGGCACAGCGGCAATAACACCATTATATAATTCTGGTGCAGAATTAACAATAGCTCCCATTAACAAACCTCCGGCACTACCTCCCATAGCATATAAATGTGAAGATGACGTATAGCGCTCCTTGATTAAATGAACAGAACACGCTATAAAATCTGAAAATGTATTCTTTTTATTTAATAATTTACCTCCTTCGTACCAATGACGCCCTAAATACTCACCACCTCTAACATGTGTAATGACATAGATAAATCCACGATTTAAAAGACTTAGCCTTACTGTTGAAAAATAAGGATCTATTGTAGAACCATAACTGCCATAAGCGTACTGCAATAGCGGATTATTACCATCCTTTTTAAGGCCTTTTTTATATACCAACGACATCGGAATCTTTGTTCCATCGTCTGCAGTGGCCCAAATACGTTCGGATATATAATTGTCTTTATTAAATGTTGGATCTAATACTTCTTGTTCTTTTAAAACAACTTTAGTTTTAGTTCGCATATTAAAATCTATAACCGAAGTTGGTGTTGTTAAGGAATTGTAGCCATATCTTAAAATTTCGGTTTCAAAGTCTACATTAATACTAGTATAGCATGTATAGGTTTCGTTATCAAAAGGCAAATAATAATCATCGGTTCCGTCCCAGCGTTTTATTCTTATTTCATTTAAACCATTTCTACGTTCACTGATAACTAAGTAATCTTTAAAAATATCAATACCTTCAATTAAAACATCATCTCTATGTTCTATGACTTCTGTCCAATGTTCAATTGCTGTATCAGATTCTGGCGTTTTCATCAATTTAAAATTCGTCGCCTTATCTTTATTCGTTAGAATATAAAAATGATTATCGTAATGCGAAATACTATATTCTAGACCTCTAATTCGTGGCTGAAAAACCTTGAATTTTCCTTCAGGATTATCGGCATCCAAAACATGGTACTCATTGGTTAATGTGCTGTAGCATGCGATAATAATATATTTTCTAGATTTTGACTTGTAAACGGCAGCACCAAAGGTATCATCGCCTTCTTGAAACACAAGTTCATCTTCAGATTGATCTCCTAAACGGTGTTTATAAATTTGAAATGCCCTTAAAGTAACCTCATCTTTTTTAGTGTAAAATAAAGTGGCATTGTCATTAGCCCAACTTGATGAGCCTGTTGTACTCTCTATTCTATCTTCAGCAACCTGATGCGTTTTTAAATCTTTTATATATATAGTGTAATTTCGTCTTCCTGTGGTATCAATTCCATAAGATACCAGTTTATTATCTGGACTAATACTAATGCCTGCCAATTTAAAATAGCTTTCCCCTTCCGCCATTTTATTGCAGTCAAATAATAACTCTTCAGGATTATCTAAGCTCTCCTTTTTTCTAGTATAAATAGGATAATCTTTTCCCTTTTCATATTTAGTAATATACCAATACCCATTGTATTTATAAGGTACAGAAGAATCATCCTCTTTAATTCTGGCTTTCATTTCTTCAAACAAATCTGCCTGAAACCCCTTAGTATGTGCCATCTGAGAATCACAATAATCGTTTTCGGCATTCAGGTAATCGATAACTTCGGGATGCTCTCTATCCTTCATCCAAAAATAATTATCAATGCGAACATCTCCGTGCTTTTCGAGTTGATGAGGAATTTTCTTAGCTACAGGAGGATTTATATCAGATTTTTTTATCATTTGTTATGAATATTTATTCTAAAAAGAGGCGCAATTTAGTAATTTTGCATCGTAAAATTTTAAAACACTAGATTATGTTTGGAGATATGATGGGAATGATGAGCAAATTAAAGGATGCTCAAAAAAAAGTTGAAGAGACAAAACAACGCCTACACACCGTTTTAATTGACGAAGCGAGTAATGACGATAAGCTAAAAGTAACAATCACAGCCAATAGAACTATTAAATCTATTGCCATTGATGACGAGCTACTAGAAGATAAGGATATGTTAGAAGATTATTTAATCTTAACTTTAAATAAAGCGATTGAAAAAGCAACAAATGTGCACGAAACTGAAGTTGCTGCTGTAGCTAAGGAAGGGATGCCAAACATTCCTGGCATGGATATGTTTAAATAGTTCTTACCAATTATAATGCTCGATTATTTTAAATCGAAGCATTTCTCACTCTTGTCACTTTTACGATTAAAGTACTTATACACATCATTAAAAATAGTACCCAATACATAAAAGATAGGTGAGACATTGAACTATTACTGGTAAAAAAATAGTCGTAAATTTTAAAAATAGATAGCAGTATAATAATGATATTGCTAAAATTATAAATAGCTATCCTATAGTTTAAAACTTTAAAATTTGATGCTTTGTCTAAAAGGTCTATCCTTTTAGGCAAGGCTTTGATATTCAATATTATACAGACTAAAGTCAAAAGAACAGTGGTGTAAAACCAAAAAATACTTCAATAAAAATATTCAACTAAACGAGAACTACCATATAACAAGAGTATGACAATAGCTGTATGGCAGCAAAATAGGTTCTGTTTTTATAAACCATCACTTTTATTTAAGCTTACGTAAAACTTCTAATAAGGTATTGTGCATAGCATCTGTATAATCTAGATGAGTAACCATTCTAAGCTTACGACTTCCCATACCAATTATAAAAATATTATTTTCTTTTAATTTATTTAAAAATTTTGCTTCATCGACATCTTCATTTAACTCAAAAATAACAATATTGGTTTCAATAGGTTCCACTTTTTTAATCATAGACAATGTAGACAACTCTACTCCTATTTCTTTAGCTTTTTTATGGTCATCAGCCAATCTTTCAATATTATGATCTAAGGCATACAAACCTGCTGCAGCTAAATATCCTATTTGCCTCATATTACCTCCAAAGAGTTTTCTTAAGCTTAAGGACCGCTTCATAATGTCTGCATCACCGATTAAAACAGACCCTACAGGACAACCTAAACCTTTACTTAAACAGACCGAAATGGTATCGAAAGTATGTCCATATTGCACTGGCATTTCATTTTTAGCAACCATAGCATTCCACACTCTTGCACCATCGATATGAAAGCCTAAATTATGCCTTTTACAAACGGTTTTAATTTTTTCAAATTCTTGAAAATCCCAGCAAGCACCTCCACCTTTATTAGTCGTGTTTTCAACCTCAACCAAACGGGTTTGACTATAATAATATTCGGAAGGATTAATGGCTTCTTCCACTTGCTCTGCTGTAAACATACCACGTTGACCATCGATTAATTTACAAGAAGCTCCGCTATGAAATGCCACGCCACCGACTTCATAATTATAAATATGAGCGTATTTATCACAAATTACCTGCTCTCCAGGTTGCGTATGCAATTTGATAGCTATTTGATTCGCCATACTGCCTGAAGGAAAGAATAGCGCCTTTTCCTTTCCGAATAAAGTTGCTAATCGTTCTTCAAGCTTATTAACCGTAGGATCTTCTCTAAAAACATCATCTCCAACTTCAGCCGAAAACATAGCATCTAGCATACCTTTAGAGGCTTTAGTAACTGTATCACTTCTTAAATCTATAATCATATTAATTTTTTCTGTAAGGTTGAAAATAATTAAATTAATGCTTTTTACAATCCATAAAACTACGGAAATTCCAAAAAACCGATTCAAAATTATGGCACTTTATTCACGCGCCTTATATTTGTATAAAACTATCTTAAACTATGATTACATCAGATCAAATAAAAGATCTTAATTCCCGTCTAGACGTACTTAGACAATATCTTTGACTTAGATGCTAAACTTATAGAAATCGCTAACGAAGAAGAACAAACATTTGATCCAAATTTCTGGAACGACTCTAAAGCGGCCGAAACGGTTATGAAATCCATTAGAGAGAAAAAGAGTTGGGTTAATGACTTTAACAATGCCAAATCGCTATTTGAAGATTTAGAAGTCATCTATGAATTCTACAAAGAAGACGAAGCGCCTATGGAAAATGTGGAAGCGCGTTTTAAAACTGCAACCGATGCCATTGAAAAATTAGAGTTTAAAAATATGCTGTCAGAAGAAGGAGACAGTCTCAGTGCTGTACTTCAGATCACTGCTGGAGCAGGTGGAACAGAATCTTGCGATTGGGCTAATATGCTAATGCGTATGTATTTAATGTACGCAGAAAAAAGCGGCTTTAAAGTTAGAGAACTCAACATGCAAGAAGGTGATGTTGCTGGTATAAAAACCGTGACTTTAGAAATTGAAGGAGCTTATGCTTTTGGATGGCTTAAAGGAGAAAATGGAGTGCATCGTTTGGTTCGAATTTCACCATTTGACAGTAACGCTAAACGTCATACCAGTTTTGCCTCGGTATATGTTTATCCGCTTGTTGATGACACTATTGAAATAGATATTAATCCAGCTGATATTGAAATTACAACAGCGAGATCTAGTGGAGCTGGCGGACAAAATGTAAATAAAGTGGAAACCAAAGTGCAACTTTTGCATAAACCATCTGGTATTCAAATTCAATGTTCAGAAACGCGTTCGCAACACGATAATAGAACAAGAGCGATGCAAATGTTGAAGTCTCAATTGTATGAAATTGAATTGCAAAAACAAATGGCTCAACGTGATGATATTGAAGCTGGAAAAATGAAAATTGAATGGGGAAGTCAGATTAGAAATTACGTTATGCATCCCTATAAATTAGTTAAAGATGTCCGTTCATCACACGAAACCGGAAATGTAGATGCTGTAATGGATGGTGATATTGAACCCTTTTTAAAAGCCTATTTAATGATGATGGGCCAAAAAGAAGATTCGGCATTATAATGGTGATAATCAATTTAAAATACAATTAAAACCATGATTTTTCACTATATTAGATTTCAAACATCATAACGTTTAACAACAAATAAAAGCCTCTCGCTTTCTCGAGAAATATTATGATTAAAATATACCACAATCCACGTTGTTCAAAATCGAGACAAGGTCTTGCCATATTAGAAGCATCTGGTAAATCTTTTGAAACCATAAAATATCTTGAAAACAATTTAACCTCTGTAGAGTTACAGGATATTATTATAAAATTAGGAATAAAGCCTATAGATTTAATCCGAAAAAACGAAGCCATTTGGAAATCTGAATATAAAGGAAAATCGCTTACCGATAACGAGATTATTGCAGCTATGGTTAACCATCCAAAGCTCATAGAACGTCCTATCGTTATTAATGAAGATAAAGCAGTTATAGGCAGACCACCAGAAGCTATTAAAGACATTATTTAACTTTACTATTATGAAAAAAGTAGTTTTATTTATTTTTGCTATTCTGTTAGGTTTAAACGTGCACGCGCAACGTCGAGGAAGTAGCCTCAACAATATACCACAAAGCAACAGAGAACCTACTAAACAAGAAATTGCAAAGTACGAGCGCGAAGCAGAAGAACGCAAAGAACAATACATTGCCAATTTCTTAACCACATTAGAAGCTGATGAGTTTCAAAAGCAAATCATTAAAATTAATTTAAACAGTTTTCTCGAGGAAAAAATAGCGCTTTTAAATACCAAGTTCGAACATCGTTTAGATCGTGAAGAAGCTGTAAAAAATTTAGAAGACACCCATTTTTTAGAATTGCAAGAACTGATTTCTAAATCTGACATGGAAAAAATTAAAGAACTTATTAAAGGTGATTTTAATGAAAAAGAGGTGGTTAAGGATAAGAAAAAAAAGCGTAAAAAGAAGAAGCGTAAAAACAATGACGATTAAAGAAATCTCTTACAACCATTGTTAAGCTGTCATCTGATTTATCTTTAACAGAAGATTAACCAAATCTAAAACAATGAAGTGTATTTTTGCATTTAATCAATGTACCAAATACTAACTCATTGCAATGAAACTACACACTTTTACCACATTATTTTTAATATTTTCTCTCACCTTTTCTTTTGCTCAAAAAGATGTAAAAATTGAAGGAACTGTTATTGAACAAGACACTAATATTCCTTTAGAATATGCAACTGTGGTTGTTAAATCAAATACTGACAACAATATTGTTACAGGTGGTATTACAGATGCCAAAGGTAAGTTTAAAGTGGAAGTTCCGGAAGGAACTTACGTTATAAGCGTAGAGTATATTTCATACAAAACCAAAACTTTTCCTGCTCAGAACATCACAAAAGACACCAATTTAGGTACTATTAGTTTAGCCTTAGACGTCGATACTTTAGACGAGGTAATGGTTGTTGCCGAGCAAACTACTGTAGAAATTAAATTAGATAAAAAAGTATACAATATTGGCAAAGATTTAACCACAGCTGGTGGTACTGTTAGTGATGCACTAAATAATGTTCCTTCTGTCGCTGTAGATGTTGAAGGCGCCATAAGTCTTAGAGGTAATGAGAATGTTCGTATATTAATAAATGGAAAACCATCCGCAATGGCTGGTTTTGGAGATAGCAATATCTTAAGTCAATTACCTGCAGAAGCCATTGAGCGTGTTGAAGTGATCACCTCTCCTTCTGCAAGATATGATGCTGAAGGAACTGCCGGAATTTTAAATATTATACTTCGTCAAAAAGAAACCTTAGGTTTTAATGGTTCTGTTAGTCTTACAGCAGGACACCCAGATAACATAGGCCTCTCTGCCAACCTTAATTACCGTACTGAAAAATTCAACCTATTTTCTAACTTTGGTTGGAGATATTTTGATGCGCCAAGAAACAGTTTTAATGATGTCACCTATTTTGATCGTGAAGAAGACGGAACAATTGTAGAGCCAGATTATAGACGTATTCGCGAAACTCAAGAAGTAGAGCGACTTAACCGAAATTATAATGCAAATCTCGGAATGGAGTACTTTTTAAGTGAATCGTCTTCTATTACCGGAAGTATATTTTATAGATTGGGTAGCGATGCGGATTTATCTTTAAATAACAGTGAGCGATTTATTGACGGTGTTATTGTAGAAGAAACTTTGAGACGCGAAAAAGAAACACAAGATGACAATAGCTACCAAATTGCCTTAAATTACGAAAAACGTTTTGGTGACGATAGCGACCATAAATTAACTGTAGATTTTCAGTTTGAAGATGATACACAAGAAGGATTTACCAATTTAAATGAAGATTATATATTTATAAATACTAATAACCCAACGGATTTTCAAATTGAACAAGAATTCACCGACGAGGATAATAAAGAATACTTATTTCAGGCCGATTACGTGTTACCATTAGGAGAAAATTCTAGATTTGAAGCCGGATTCAGAAGTAATCTTGAAAACGAAGTAACAGATTACAGATTGATACAAGAGGATACGTTAACCGGATTTTTAGAAGTTAATGATACGCTTACTAACAAATTTGATTATGATGAAAATGTAAATGCCATCTATACGCAATATGGTACTAAACTTGGTAAATTTTCATTCTTATTAGGACTACGCTTAGAGCACACACAATTAAAAGGAAAGATCGATTCGCGTTTAACAGATGAAGAGCTAGTTGAAGCATTTGGATTTCCAATTGAAACCGATTTTGACAATAATTATTTAGGCTTATTTCCAACCGTTAATTTAATTTATAATCTAAGTGGCGATGAATCTGATAGTGAAGAAAGTATTACTTTAGGCTATAATAGACGTATCAATAGACCAAGAGGCTGGTTTATTAACCCTTTCCCTAGCCGATCTAGTAGAACAAATGTATTTCAAGGAAACCCTAATATAGAACCTGCTTTTTCAAGTGCGTTTGATTTAGGTTATTTAAAACGTTGGGACGATTTCACTTTAACAACTTCAGTGTATTACCAACACGAAACAGATTCGTTTGAGCGTGTTGAGGAAAATACAGGTCAACAAACTACTGACGGGATTGATATCATTAGAACAATACCAATTAACCTATCTTCTAACAAACGTACTGGTGCAGAATTAGGAGTATTATATAACCCTGCAAAATGGTTACGTTTAAATTCTAGCGTGAATGTATTTCAATTTGAAACGGATGGTGAATTTAATGGTGTAGATTATAGCACTAAAAACACTAGTTGGTTTGCTCGCTTTAGTTCTAAGGTTACTTTACCTGGACAAATAGATTGGCAAACAAACGCAAGATACCGCGGAGCACAACAAGATGCTCAATCAGATACCGATGGTATTTTGTCTATTGACTTAGCCTTTAGTAAAGAGTTGCTAGAAAACAATCTTACGGTTTCATTAAGTGTACGTGATTTGTTAAACTCTAGAAAGCGTCAATCTACAACGACTACAGAGTTTTTTGAACGCTATAGCGAAAACCAATGGAGACAACGCCAAGTCAACATATCGCTTATTTATCGCTTTAACCAAAGTTTAAATAAACGAGATAATCAGCAGCGAAATGCTAATGGTGGTGGCGGAGATGATATGGAATTTGAAGGTTAAGAGCTTCGTTTAAATAAAAAAAAGCACAATCTACTAAATGTAAATTGTGCTTTTTTTTATGCAATAGAATAAAATCTGATGTTATTACTTTATTTCTTTAAGAGCATTATCAATTAATATTCTTAAGTGCTCTTTATGTGCTTTACTCGAAACATTTCCACTAGGTGCAGCCATAGTTCTTATTTGCTTTAAATTATAAAGTGCCATTGATTTTGCATTATTAGAGTAACGGCTATTTTGCTTTCCAGTTAACATAGCAATAAGCCTATTTGTATATGCTATTTGTAAATTTTGTCTGAATGAATTCACATTCCCATAAATATCAGCTTTAAAAATGGCTGTATTTAAATCAGTCATAAATCGGGACAAGTTGTAGGCGTTACCATAAAGTTCACTATCTGTAATTCTCTGTAACGTATTATAATGCAAAATATGATTTAGTACATTTTTCTGATAAGTTAAAACCTGTTGGTGAATTTTAGGGTCTTCTGGACCTCTCATAAAACCAAACCCACGCCGTTGCATCGCCAAATCATTATATAAATCACTTGGTGCACTAAAAGCCGTTGGAGCAAATGCATAAGACGTTAAAGCTTTCATTGCACGCTTTTGTTCTTGTAAGCTTACTGGAGTAAAAGGCTGCGTTCCACCTTTTTGACCAATCATAGCTCTATCCACATAAACACCACCTATAAATCTAGAAATAATGTTTACTGCAGTAGCACGTTGCCTACTTAACAAATAATAAGCACGCCTTAGTTCTTGGTACGATTGTCCGGTTTTAGAAAATTTAGTTTTAACATCGTTCATCATGCTATCCACTAACTTAATTCTATCAATTGAGTACCCGATTTGATCATTAGATAAATCGCCTACCATAACTCTTGGGTCAATGGCTTTTCCGGGAACTCTCATATCATCAGCGTCATTACCAAATATCAATTCTGGTTCAGTAGATCTATTTAATAAGGCTACTTTTTCACCTTCAGTTGTAAACGGCGTATATCCAAACTGAATAGCCCAAACATCATAAGGCCCAACTGATGTATCGTAATACTGACCTTGTTTCGTTCTATCGTTAGTTAAGTTAATACCAGCATAATCCATTACTGAACCCGTTAGACATTTACCTTCGATAAATGCTTTATCTGCGAGCTGTTCTGGTGAAAATAATTGACTCGCTTTCATATTATGATTTAAGCCCAATGTATGTCCTACTTCGTGCATTATTAAAGCTAGCATTGCTTCCTTTTTCATGCGAGCCATTTCCAAATCAGATCCACCAGCAGCTTCTACTACGGCTTGACCGAACAAGGTATTTTCATGCATTACATGGCCAAAAGAACATAGCACTGTATTTTTTTGTAGATATTCTGAAGCATTAAATTCTACGTCTGCTTTGGCCAAATCAAATAACTGATCGTAAAATACTCTATTGGTAAAATGTATATATTCTAACATGATGTCTGCACCAATAATTTCTCCAGTTTTTGGATTTACAAAACTTGGCCCATAACCTCCAAAAGGTGGATTGGGAGAAGACGTCCATCGTAATACATTATAATTTATATCTCCAGCATCCCAGTCCGCATCGTCTGGTTGCATTTTTACCACCATGGCATTTTTAAATCCAGCTTTTTCAAATGCTTTATTCCATTCTAAAACCCCTTGTTTAATAGTTTCTCTCCACTCAACAGGTGTTGAATTTTCCATCCACCATGTTATGGGCTTCACTGGTTCAGAAATTGCTGCTTCAGGATCTTTTTTAACAAGATTCCAACGATGAACTAAATCTTTAAACGGTACTGAATTTGTTGCGGTTTGGTCGTTAACCTGCGTGGTAAAATAGCCCACTCTAGGATCATCAAAGCGTGGTTTGTAGTCATTATCAGGCATGGCAATTAAACTGTGAAAGACCTTTATACTTACATTTCTACCATCTGCCAAAGCTTGTGACCCTCCATTTAAAACCGAAGGTTTTGAATAGACATATTCAACTTCAAGATTGGTATTATCTTCATAATTTTTTATGGTGTTAATTTTTGTTTTAGTCTTATCTAAGTTACCAAGGCTAAAAGCCATAGGACTAGCTCCAGGAAAACGTGGAGGTTTAACCTGAGAAAATGTTTCTTTTAAAAATAATCCATCTGCCTTAATTAGATATAAACCTGCTTTCTCGTCCTGCGCTTCAATTTTTACTGTGGCCATGATACCTTCACTGGTATTAGCTTCTTGAGATTTAGAAATGGCACTATTAGGATCGAAATAAAAAGAGGTATTTTGAGAAACAAACTCTATCTTATTATAATACTTTTTAACCTTAAATATTTTAGAACCACCATAAGCACCTCTAAAACGACCAGCATCTACAACTCCGTTAGAAATTTGATTAAAATGAATAAAATCCTTTCCTAAATGATTTTCGCTAATAAGCATTTGCAAGGATCCTGTAATGGTATCTCTATACATTGTAAAGAGACCTTCAATTTTCTTACTCGATTTTGTAAGGTCTTTTATTGATTTTTCTTTTTTGGAAGACGGAGCAGCTGTCTCCGTTTTACTTTTTTTGTTTTTCTTTTTCCGCTGAGCTTCTACATTTTGAGGAGCAAGAAAGGCACTCAATAATAATGCTACTGAGAAAAACCTTACGACAGATCGTTTTTTGATGTTCATAATGATAACTTATTAGTTCGTTTATGTTTGAAGAGATACAAGATAAGCATTATCTAGCAAACACTTATAATTACATAAAACACTATAAATCAGCTATTTAAAACAGACAAATTCTAAACGACTCGTTGCAAGAAGCATAAGTTTAAGATGATAACCCTCTTAACATCTATTAAAATTGGAATACAAAGAAGTGAATTATACCGCATTAAAAAAGTTCTGAGCTTTAGAATATGTGATCTCATCAAAGTGAGAAATCACCACATTTGCTCTAGTATAATCCTGACCGGAAGAATGTTCACTTTTAAAACCTACACAAAAAATACCTGCAGAATGCGCAGCTTTAATACCATTAGTAGAATCTTCAATAACCATACATTCCGACTTTTTAAAACCAGTATGTGCCGCAGCTTTTAAAAAGATTTCGGGATGCGGTTTCGACTTTTTTAAATCTGCACCACTAAATTTTCCTATAAAAAAAGGATTCAATTCAAAACGAGTAAATATGCGGTTAATATTAGGCATAGAAGCAGACGAGGCTACAACTAACTTTAAGCCATTGGCATGGTAATCTTTTATACGCTCTAAAACCCCTTCTATTAAGGTTAAATCAGAATCATGCTCAAACAAGTATTTAAAATGCTTTCGTTTAATAGCTACTAAGTGCTCTGGATTTACGGTTAAATTAAAATGATCCACTAACCGTTTACAAATATTAATAGTAGATTGTCCGGTAAAGGATTCGTAAAGCACATCATCAACATTAATATTCACATCATTAAACATCAGATAATAAGCTTTTCGATGTAATGGTTCTGTATCTACAATTACACCATCCATATCAAATAAAACCGCTTTTAACATACCTACTACTTTAATTTGAGGCGAAGATAAAAAAGTAAATGTTATAGCGGAATTTATACCAGCAACATTCTCATTATTGTTCTATTAAATTATATGTAATTTTACCACTTGATATTTATCTCTTAAAGATGGCAAAAAAAGGACGCGAGAAGAACACTAATAATAAAGCAAAACACAGCAAACTTATTGCTCAGAAAAAGAATAAGCTAAAATCTAAATCCGAACAACGCCAAGCGCGCTTAAAAGCTATTATGGATAAAGCCAAAGCTTCTAAATCTTAAACACTTCGTTTTGAGTAAAAAAAAATCCAAAACTAAATATGAAGCTTTGGATTTTAAAATTTTGATGGTTATAGTTTTATTTTACGTTATCAATAATACGCTGTACAACTTCAGGATTCAACAAAGTACTTGTGTCTCCTAATTGATCGAATTCGTTTGTAGCAATCTTTCTTAAGATTCGACGCATAATTTTTCCTGATCTCGTTTTAGGCAACCCTTCTGTAAATTGAATTTTATCTAGCTTGGCAATAGGTCCAATGCGATCTGTAATAAGCTGATTAATTTCATTTCTTAAATTTCCATGATGTCTACTTTCACCAACATCTTTTAATGTTACATAACCATACAATGCATTTCCTTTAACATCGTGCGGAAATCCTACAATAGCAGATTCTGAAACTGCAGGATGTTCATTAATAGCATCTTCAATTGGAGCTGTGCCTAAATTATGGCCAGAAACTATAATAACATCATCTACGCGTCCTGTAATTCTGTAATACCCAACCTCGTCTCTAAGCGCACCATCACCAGTAAAATACATATTTTCATAAGCAGAAAAATACGTGTCTTTATAGCGTTGGTGATTTCCCCAAATGGTTCTTGCCATAGATGGCCAAGGAAATTTAATACACAAGCGCCCTTCGACCTGATTCCCTTTAATAACCTGACCATTTTCATCCATCAACGCAGGCTGAACACCTATAAACGGTAGCGTTGCATAAGTAGGTTTTGTCGGTGTAGAAAAAGGGATTGGTGTAATCATAATTCCACCCGTTTCGGTCTGCCACCACGTATCTACAATTGGGCTTTTCTTCTTTCCGACGTTTTCATCATACCAGTGCCATGCTTCCTCATTAATAGGTTCTCCAACAGACCCTAAAACTTTTAGTGAAGATAAGTCATATTTATCTACAAATTCAGCGCCTTGTTTTGCCAATGCTCTAATAGCCGTTGGTGCAGTATAAAATTGTGTAATTTTATGTTTCTCTACAATATCCCAAAAACGTCCGTAATCAGGATAACTCGGTACACCTTCAAACATTACGGAAGTTGCTCCATTTGCTAAAGGGCCATACACAATATAACTATGACCAGTAATCCAACCTATATCTGCTGTGCACCAATACACATCATTATCGCGATATTGAAATACATTTTTGAACGTATAAGCGGAATATACCATATAACCGGCAATAGAATGTACCATACCTTTGGGTTTACCAGTAGAGCCCGAAGTATATAAAATAAATAATGGGTCTTCAGCATCCATAACTTCGGCGGTGCATTCTCCATACGCATCATCTAAAAGCGGCTGCAACCACACATCTCGTCCTTCTTTCATTTGCACATCTGAATTTATACGATTTACCACTAATACAGATTTTATACATGGAGCATCATTGAGCGCTTCATCTACAATACCTTTTAAATCAATAGTTTTAGAACCTCGATAAGAACCATCTGATGTAATTACCATTTTGGCATTACAATCGTTAATGCGTGAAACAATAGCTGAAGACGAAAAGCCTGCAAAAATAACAGAGTGAATGGCACCTATTCTCGCACATGCCAACACTGCAATAGCCAATTCTGGAATCATTGGTAAATAAATACAAACCACATCACCTTTCTTAATTCCTTGATCTTTTAATACATTGGCAAACTTACAAACACGCTCATGTAACTGATTGTAAGTTATATGTTCTGCCGTTTCCTCAGGATTATTAGGTTCGAATAAAATAGCGGTTTTATCACCTCTGGTATGTAAATGTCTATCGATGCAGTTTTCGGTTATATTAAGTTTTGCATTTTCAAACCATTTGAATTCAGCATTTTTAAAATCGTAACTTAAAACGTTAGACCACCGTTTTTTCCACACAAAATGTTCTTCAGCAATTTCCTCCCAAAATTGTTCTGGATTGCGTACTGATTTTCTATAAACCTGAAAATATTCTTCAAATTGTTTAATGTGATAATTACTCATATATAGTGTTTAGTTTATTTGGGTTAAAAAGGTAGTTATTTTGAATTAAAAAAGGAAGTTTCTTCATCTGTTAATAATCGCGAATGAATTAAGAATCGAAGTCCCAAAGGAATTTCTAACGAAAAACTTGCTCCTCTCCCTTCTGTAATATCTATTGTAAGGTGCGTGTGTTTCCAATATTCAAATTGATCTTGATTCATATAAAAATTCACACCTTCAACGGTTCCCAAAAGAATATCACTTTCATCTAAATACATATCTCCTTTTTCAAAAATCATAGGAGCAGAACCATCGCAGCATCCTCCACTTTGATGAAAAATTAATTCACCATGTTTGGCTTTAAGTTGTTTAACAACCTCTGCTGCTTTATCTGTTATTTCTACACGTTTCATATCTTAAAATATAATAAAAAAAGGCCGAATTAAAATTACTAATTCAGCCCTAATTAGCTATTAATAAAAGCTTAAAAGAAGCCTAATTTATTTTTATCATAAGAAATCAGCATGTTTTTGGTTTGTCTATAATGGCTCATCATCATTAAGTGGTTCTCTCTACCAAATCCAGATTTTTTATACCCACCAAATGGTGCGTGTGCAGGATAAGCATGGTAACAATTTACCCAAACACGACCAGCTTTAATAGCTCTTGGTACTTGGTAAAGCTGATGTGCATCTCTAGTCCACACACCCGCTCCAAGGCCATACATCGTATCGTTTGCAATTTCGATAGCCTCTTCTACATCCTTAAACTTTGTAACACAAACGACTGGGCCAAAAATCTCTTCTTGAAAAACTCTCATTTTATTATGCCCCTCTAAAATTGTAGGTTTAATATAATAACCGTTTGCCAAATCTCCCTCTAAGATATTAGCTTCTCCTCCGGTTAAAACCTTTGCTCCTTCCTCTTTTCCGATTTTGAAATAGGATTGTATTTTTTCATACTGATCATTAGAAGCTTGGGCACCAACCATAGAATTCACATCATAAGGACTTGTTTGAACAATGGCTTCTGTGCGCTCAATAACACGTTTCATAAACGCATCATAAATATCTTCTTGCACCAAGATTCTTGAAGGGCACGTACATACCTCACCTTGATTGAATGCAAATAAAACAGCTCCTTCTATGGCTTTATCTAAAAAGGCATCATCCTCATCCATAACGCTATTAAAAAAGACGTTTGGCGACTTACCTCCGAGCTCCATGGTCACAGGATTAAGATTTTTTGAAGCATACTGCATAATTAATTGACCTGTAGTAGTTTCACCAGTAAAAGCCACCTTATCTACTTTAGAACTAGACGCTAACGGTTTACCTGCTTCGGGACCAAAGCCGTGTACTACATTTACTACACCTGGAGGAAAAACATCTGCTATTTTCTCCATTAATAAGGTGGCCGATGCCGGAGTTTGTTCTGCTGGTTTTAGAACCACACAGTTACCAGTAGCTAAAGCTGGAGGTAATTTCCAAGACAACATTAAAAGTGGAAAATTCCACGGAATAATTTGTCCGACAACACCTAACGGTTCTTTTATGTTCATCGATAAAGTATGCTGATCTAATTCTGTAGCGCTACCTTCTTCCGATCGAATACACGCTGCAAAATAGCGCCAGTGATCTATAGATAAAGGCACATCTGCATTTAGAGTTTCACGGATAGGCTTTCCATTATCACAGGTTTCAACTACAGCAAATTCTTCTAAATTTGCCTCAATTATATCAGCTACTTTATTTAAAAGTGTAGCACGCTCAGTAGCAGAAGTATTTCCCCAAGCCTCTTTCGCTGCATTAGCTGCTTCAACAGCATTTTCGATATCTTCTTTTTGAGATCTCGGATATTTTGCGATAACACTTCCATCTACAGGAGAGGTGTTTTCAAAATATTCTCCACCTACAGGTGGTACAAATTTTCCGTTTATAAAATTGGAATACTTGTCTTTAAATTCTGGTTTAGAATAGCTCATACCTTAATTTGTTTTATTGTTAATTATACATTTATTTAGCACAAAAATTATTTATAATTTAGTTTTGATAAAGTTATTTTATCAAATTTCAATTTTATTGAACATATTTATTATATTTTTGAACATATCTCTTATTAACAATTTTTAAGCGTATTTTTTTGTAATATTGAATATGAGCCATTTATTATCTCAACATAAAAGCCATAGAAAACTTACGACTTTAGTAGAAAATAGAACGACGTATAATGCCGAATATGCTGAGTTAAATATCTACGAAACGCATATCGCAGCAGAACAAGTAGCGTTAAAATTTGACTTTCCAATAATTGCAAGCATGCTTACTGGTAAAAAAGTCATGCACATCGACGGTTTTGATGCCTTTGATTTTTTTCCTGGTGAATCTGTTGTGATGCCTACAAATAAAGAGATGATCATAGATTTTCCGATTGCTACAAAAACGGAACCAACACAATGTTTAGCTTTGGGTATCGATGCATTTAAAATTGAAGAAGTGGTAGGAAAATTTAATCACAGTGTGGCTATTGAAAACGAAAACAACAATTGGGATATAGATCAATCTGCATCACACCTTATAAATAATACCGATGTTAATCATTTAATAGAACGCTTAACGTATACATTTACACACTCAAATACATCTAAGGATGTTTTATTAGATTTAATGATTCAAGAATTAATTGTTAGATTACTGCAAACCAAAGCAAAATCCCTAATTACAAATGACACACATATTTTTAATGATACCCGAATTGGCACTGTAATTAAATTTATAAAAGATAATTTAACCAATAAGGATATTACCGTCGATCAGTTAGCAGCAAAAGCATACATGAGTACCTCCCATTTTCATAAGCAGTTTAAAAATACCTTAGGCATTTCCCCTATCGATTATATTAATTCGGAAAAAATTAAATTTTCTAAAAAGCTTATTAAATCTTCACCTCACTTAAGAATGTCTGATATTGCTTATAAATCCGGATTCAATAATACTAGTTACTTCAACAGACAATTTAAGAAAACTGAAATGATGACGCCACAACAGTTTAAAATGTCTATAAGTAGGTAACTATTTCTCTTTTATACGTTTCGCATAGGCTTTGAGTTCTACTAATACTTTGGGAGCTAAAATTAGCGTAGCTATCATCGTTGGGATGGCCATGAGTGCGAATACGCCATCAATTAGGTTAATCATCATCGATAGGCTTGTTGTTGCTCCAATAAAAATACTAAGAATATAGATATAGTTGTAATAATGTTTCTTATCCGCCCCAAAAAGAAAAGACATACATTTGGTTCCATAATAGGAGTACGAAAAAAGCGAGCTCAAACTAAACACCGCAATACAAATAAGTAATAAGTATTTACCATAACCAGGCATTACATCGGCAAAGGCAGAAGCTGTAAGACTTACACCATTATTAGATGTGGTTTCCCAAACACCTGTTACTAGTATAGCCAACGCCGTTAAAGTACATACAACTAAGGTATCTATCGCTGGTCCTAACATGGCAACTAACCCTTCGCGAATGGGTTCATCTGTTCTTGCAGCACCATGTGCCATTGGCGCAGTACCAATTCCCGCTTCATTAGAAAATGCTCCACGTTTAACTCCATGAAGAATTAGTGCTCCTAAAACACCACCTAAAAACGTATCATCTTTTGGGTAGTAACTTGCAGCAAAAGCATCCGTAAAAATCAGTTTTAAATAGTACACTAACACATCACTATGTGCAATAAGAATAAAAATTACTAATATAAAGTATAGCGCCACCATACTTGGCACTAAGCGCGATGCCACAGTACCAATACGTTTAATACCACCTAAAATAACCAAGCCAGTAATAAAAACTAAAACAACTCCGATAGTAAGGTTAGTGTACAAACCTATTTGTACTCCGTTTGGTACTAATAGAATATCGTTTAAAGCCTGAGTAAGTTGGTTAACATTAAACACAGGCAAAGCTCCAATAAGTCCGCAAAGACTAAAAAATATAGCTAAAGGTTTCCAAGATTTCCCTAAACCTTCTGTAATAAAATACATAGGACCACCTTGAATTTCACCAGCAGTATCCTTACCTCTATACATAATAGCTAAACTTGAAGTAAAAAACTTGGTAGACATACCTACTACAGCGCTGATCCACATCCAGAAAACAGCGCCAGGACCACCTACAGAAATAGCCACGGCAACTCCGGCTATATTTCCCATACCAACAGTTGCAGAAAGTGCCGTTGTTAAAGCTTGAAAATGCGAAATATCACCAGGATCGTCAGGGTCATCGAATTTGCCACGAAGCACATTTAAAGCGTGCCCTAAATACCTAAATGGCAAGAAATGAGAACGAATTAATAAATATAAACCGCCTCCAATTAATAATATAAGCAAGGGTAAACCCCAAGCTAATGCTGAAAACTTACTTAGTACTTGATTTAAAATTTCCATAGATTATAAATGTAGTAAACTGTTTGAATTTATTGAGTCCGGTTTCATATTAATTTATAGTTAAAAATAATGTCTTAACAATTGCAAACTAAACTATAAGTTTTAATGTAACTCGAAAATAGTACATTTGCATACCAACCATTCTAATTTGAGCACAAATCGTTTATACTTTATCGATGCTGTAAGAGCATTTGCTATTTTAATGATGCTACAAGGGCATTTTATAGATACGCTTTTAGAGACTTCTTACCGTAGCGATAGTTACATGGCTTTTAAAATCTGGGAATATTTTAGAGGTATTACTGCACCCACTTTTTTTACTATTTCAGGACTTATTTTTTCTTATTTATTAATAAGAGCTAAACAAAGTGGCACTATAAAAAAACGAATGTATAAAGGCCTTACTCGAGGAGTTATGCTTATTAGTGTTGGGTATATATTGCGTGCTCCTATTTTTCAATGGCTCACAGGTGAATTTTCGAGTTATTTTTTAATTATCGATGTTTTACAATGTATAGGATTATCACTTATACTCGTAGTTTGCATTTACAAAATTACTTTTCATAAAACCTTGTTTTTCTCCATTCTAATGCTTCTTTTAGGAATAACAATTTTCTTAACTGAACCAATATATCGACACTTAGAATTACCCGAAATTCCTAAGGTGTTTTCAAATTATGTTTCTAAATCTAATGGCTCTGTTTTCACTATTATACCTTGGTTTGGTTATGTTGCGTTAGGAGCTTTTATTGCCACATTATTTTATCGTTATGTAGAACGACCAAAATTTAAAATAGCCATTGTCTCAGGTTTTTTTATTGTTGGAATGGCACTTATTTTTGGATCTTCGGAATTATTAATGCATCTCTATTTCGCTTTTGATATTTCCATTTTTAAGGAAGTGGCTTATTATAATTATTTATTTGCAAGGTTAGGCAATGTATTCATTTTATTCGGCTTATTTTACTTGGCAGAACGCTACATTAAACAACCTTTAATTCTTAAAATTGGTCAAAAAACGCTCTCTATTTATGTCATTCATTTTATTATAATCTATGGGAGTTTTACCGGCTTTGGACTACATCAAATTATTGGCAGAACGCTAGAACCTTGGCAAGCTATTTTTGGAGCTATAGCATTTCTTTCTGTGGTATGTTTTATTTCATTTTATTATGCTAAAACAAACGAATTTGTGTATTCTAACGTACAAAAAATTATTGCCAAATTTAAAGATAAAACGTAGTCTCCATTTAGCACCTATACGTTATAACCTCTGTATTTAAACGCGCACTTATTATTTCTATATATTTAACGTTTTTGTTTCAAGTGAGTTTTAATTAATACCGATAGTTTTTTTAGTAAAAAAGCCCTCTTAAAATAAGAAAGCTTTTATATTTTCATAGCAATAGTTCCCTTTCGATATGCAGATTAAGAATTAATAGTATTATACTTACGTATCTTTATACCAACTGGTTTTAAAATTAAGAACAAATATGAAAAAACTGATAGAAACATTTTACACAGCACTTGATCAATCTGATGGTTCAACAATGATTTCTTGTTATCATGATGATATTGTTTTTGAAGATCCTGCATTCGGTATTTTAAAAGGTGAACGTGCTAAAGCCATGTGGTTAATGCTTTGCGCTTCTCAAAATAACCGTGAATTTAAGGTGGAGTATTCTAATATCACAGCTAATGAACAGAAAGGTTCTGCTCATTGGGAAGCGTACTATACATTTAGTAAAACAGGAAGGCCAGTTCATAATATTATTGATGCCACTTTTGAGTTCAAAGATGGGTTAATTATTAAGCATACTGACGAATTCAATCTTCATAAATGGGCTAAACAAGCTATTGGAGTAAAGGGTATTTTCTTTGGAGGGATGCAGTTCTTTAAAAATAAATTACAGACCCAAACCAATGCCGTTTTAGATAAATTTATTGCAGAACAATAAGCCGTATAACATCTATACGGCTTCTACTCTAAATAAAATAAACATTCTGCTTAATCTTCCAAATGCCCTAATGATGTAGAAGCTAATGTACTATTAAAAGTTGGAGCTATATTTCCACCTGCTGAAACGTTAGAAAAATCTAATATACGACCACTATCGTTTCCTGCTTCGGCAATATATACCATTTTATTTTCGGCGTCGTAAGCTACATCAACCGATCTTCCTAATAACGTTCCAGACTCAGAAACTCGAACTTGATTTCCTGCCACAGCCATTGTTTCTCCGTTTGCCACAGCGTTAAATTTATTGGTAAAGACTTTTATTATATGGAATTCACCGTCATCTTACCCATTAGAAGCTTCACCAATAGCCGTCGTAACTAAAGTATCTGTATCATCATCATAAGTAATACCATTTGAATTGTTAGAAGCATATACAGTTAGTTTTGTAATTGTCGCCTCCATCGTTATTATCGTCATCATGTCTACAAGATGTTACACTGATCTTTAGTACTAATAATTAAGCGAAAATTGAATTGATTTTTTTGTTAATCATAATACTCATTTTTTGTGGTTAATTGTTTGCATAGATACATACAAAAAAATTAGTCTTTGGTTTAAAAAAAATAGTGATACAAAACCAAAATACCATTTAAGACACTGATAAACAAAACACTTACACTATAAAATAAATTAATTTTTACACTTTAAACTATAGGAATTTCATGAAAAATGATAAAAAAAGCTATCCAATAAAATGGATAGCTTCTGAGGCAATGTTTCTTTTTAGGGACTTGGAGTTTACTTTATGTTTCATTGCATTATAAATACTTCAATTCTTATGCCAAAATTTAAATTGTTTGAGTTTAGCTGTATGCTTTTACCTTACCTTCAACACCTTGAAAAAATGCTTTCATATGTTTTAAATCTGCTTCAATATTATCAGTAGGATAAAAAGGCTCTGAGATTTTGTTCTGTCTATTCTTAAAATCTAGGGTAAACATGATGATAGGTACTTTGGCTTTTTTAGCAATGTAATAGAACCCTGTTTTCCAATTCTCTACTTTTTTTCTTGTGCCTTCAGGTGCTAAAGTTAAACGAAATTCATCGGCTTCATCAAAGAGTTTAGCGATAGATTCAACTTTATTTTGACCAGAGGTTCTGTCTAATGCTCGTCCGCCTATGGCTCTAAAATAATAACCAAATGGCCAGACAAACAATTCTTTTTTTCCTACAAAATTGGTTTTAACGTTGGTGACTTTTCGAAGTAAAACACCGATATAAAAGTCGTGCCAACTGGTATGTGGTACTGCAATGATAACGGATTTCTTTACCGTGTCTTTTGAAAAATTAGTATTGCCTGCAATTTTCCAGCCTAACAACTTAAAATATATAAATTTTGCTAACCAGCGCATGTTACATTTTTTTATATAACTCTTGAAGCTTTTGTCTGGTTATAATGGTTTTCCAGTTTTTACCAATTGCATTTTCCCATAATGGCTCTAAACTTAAAGCTACATCTATCATGGTATCAAACTGATCTTGTTCTAAATTTGCACAAATACCTTGAGGCAATTGAATATTATGCTTCGCTTTCATCTGTTTAAAAATAGCAACACCTTCTGGATAATATTCTTCTAAATGATCGAAAACAATACAATTACCAACACCATGTTTTATTCCTAAAAGATATCCCAAACCATAACTCATTGCATGTGCAACACCAACCTGAGAGTACGCAATACTCATGCCGCCGTGCCACGATGCCATCATTAATTTATCTTGAGATTCCTCTTTAGATAAGGTATCTTCTAAAAATATTTCCTTACAAAGTTCATATGCTTTTTCGCCATAGCTTTCACTAAACGCATTTAAATAGGTACCTGTTAGAGACTCTACACAGTGCACAAAACAATCCATACCAGTATAAAACCATTGATCTTTTGGTACGTCTTTAGTTAATTCCGGATCTAATATAACCTGATCAAAAGGTGTGTAATCACTATTGATACCTAATTTACGAACAGGTCCTGTTAAAATAGTAGTCCTAGAAACCTCTGCACCAGTACCAGAAATGGTAGGAATACCAACGTGATATATGGCTGGATGTTTTATTAAGTCCCAACCCTGATAATCTTTAGATTCACCTTTATTTGTTAGCATAAGAGATACGGCTTTAGCGATATCTAAAACGGTACCACCACCTATACCTATAATACCCGAAGGAAGCTCACTATATTCTAAAATAATATCTTCCACTAACTGGTCAATTTGATCAGTTCTTGGCTCTTCTTTAGTTGGTACATATATAATTTTATCCTTGTACGATAAGGTAATTCGGGACGTTAACCAATGATTGCCTTTAAAGACATCATCAACATAAAATATAAACGGTGCATTACGGCCTTTGCGTTTTGTATCGAGGATTTCATCGAGTTGATTAAAACTTCCTCGTCCAAAAACAACTCTGGACACCATTGGATAATTTTTGAATATCATTTACTTTATATCTTTAACAAAAATAACAACTTAGTTTATAATTAGTGACTATTTAGATGAAATTGTAATTTTTCATTAAACAGTCCAACATGGTAGCCATCTACCAACGCATGATTGACACTTACAGCAACCTGCATTTCTTTTTTAGTTCCTAAATCTTCCATTTTACTAAAAGCTAATTTAGGCACAGAATCTTTACCGCCTTTAAAAGGTTCTTTATGACCTGTAAAACCAACCCAAGGCAAGGATGAACAATGCACACAATCGAGTCCGGCTACTGGTGGAAATAAATCATTAGAATTAAAAATTCTTTCTTTTTCTCTTAAAAAATGAGCTTGAAATTTTAAAATATCTTCATCATAATTAATAAACGAAAAACCAAAAGTTTTATTCGGCCTTAATATCGTTGCAGAGGCATGAATGGTATTGAATTCCACCACTTCATTTGATGCATTTATTCTATACCTAAAATTTTCGATATCATTGATTGCGCACATGGTTGCATGCAGATACTTTACAAAAAATGACACTTCATTAGAACGCGAAAATTCATAAGCTTTTGTAACATCGACCTTAAAAGTGACACCGAAATAAGGGTCTACAAAGGTGTTAAAAAACTCAAAATGAGCTTGTCTATTCCAGGTATGTTTATCGAGTATTTTCAAATTACGAATTAAAAAAATCTAAAATTTCAGTTAGACATTCTATGGTTTTATAGTCAGAACCATTGGCTTCTTTTTTAGTCACGGTTTCGTGTTGCCAAGTTGTATGAAAGGGCACATGTATGGCTTGTGCACCTATCTTTACCAATGGTAGAATATCTGATTTTAATGAGTTTCCGATCATTAAAAATGAATCTGGTTTAATTTCTAATCGTTTTAACAATTGTGTATAATTACTTTCGTGTTTTTCACTCAACACTTCGATATGATGAAAATATTTTAGTAATCCCGATTTTTCTAATTTACGTTCTTGATCTAATAAATCGCCTTTTGTCGCCACAATTAATTTGTAATCTTTAGACAATACCTTTAACACATCTTCTACTCCATCTAATAGTTCTATTGGCTTATTAATCATATCCTTACCAATATCTAATATTTTAGAAATAATTGTATTGGAAACAGTGCCGTTAGACAATGTTATAGCCAATTCAATCATGGATAAAATAAACCCTTTTACACCATAACCGTAGGTAGGAAGATTTACAATCTCCATTTTAAACAGCTCTTGGTCTATTTTATTTGGAGTTTCGTAATGCGATAACAATTGCCCTACGCTTTCTTCAGCCTCTCTAAAATAGGTTTCATTAACCCACAATGTATCATCGGCATCGAAGCCTATAACTTTTATGTTACTATAATCTACTTCCACAACCGTTTTGCTTTTTCTAAATCTTCTGGTGTATCTATCTCAACGCCTTGTATTTTGGTTTCTACCATTTTAATACGTTTTCCATATTCTAAATATCGAATACATTCAATTTTTTCAGAGGCTTCTAAAAATTGCATTGGTAACACCGCAAAATCTAATAACGCTTCTTTTCTAAAAGCGTAAATGCCTTTATGTTTAAAGTAACGTGCACCTGCATTTTTATCTCTCGGAAAAGGAATTGGGCTTCGTGAAAAATACAAAGCAAAATTTTGTTGATCGACAATAACTTTTACGGTGTTTGGATTGTTGATTTCTTCCAAATCATCTATCTCAACCATAAGAGATGCTAAATCAATCTCTTTAGCGTCATCATCTTTAAAAACTTCTATGACTTTCGCTAAACTTTCACGTTCTGTAAACGGCTCATCTCCTTGTACATTGATTACAATATCACAATCTATATGGGCTACAGCTTCTGCTATACGGTCGCTTCCAGACTCGTGTTCTTTAATGCTCATAATGGCTTTCCCTCCATTATTTACAATCTCATTAAAAATAATTTCACTATCAGTTACCACATAAACATCACTAAATAACTGTGCAGCCACTGTGGCTTCATAAGTTCTTAGAATAACAGATTTACCTGCTAAATTTTCCATCAATTTACCGGGAAATCGAGAAGCACTGTAACGTGCAGGAATCATGGATATAATTTTCATCTATATGATTTGTATAATGAATTCATTCAATTTCAAAAATAAGGTTTATAAGATGATTTTGGTCAATTTGACCGCAACTTTTTATAGAGTTTATAAACGAGATAAAATATACCTAAAACGCAAACAAAAGCAAGAATTGGTAAAAATATAGATACAATAGACATTACCACAGAGGTTCCTGTTTCAATGGTTGAAACCACAGGATTACCAAAGCCGGCTGTAGAGACCGTTGTGCCTAAACGTGTAGCACTAGCAGAACTCTTTACTGCTGCCGCAGTGCCACCACCAGCGATAATGGCTAATGCCCAAGTAATTACAGGGCTTAAATCTGCAACGGTAGACACCATAACTGCAGTGCCTGCAATAGTAGCCAAAGGTATGGCTATGGTATCTAAGGCATTATCTACTACAGGAATGTAATAGGCTGTAATTTCTACTAAAGTTGCTATTCCTAAGGTTACGAGAGCGACATTGCTACCAATCCATTGCCAAGATGCATTGAGTTCCCAGACGCCAAAATACGCAGCTAAACTTAATGCAAACAGCGGTAAAAAAACTCTAAACCCAACAGAAGCGGAAAGTCCGATACCTAAAAAAATACTTAGAATTGTGTCTGACATCATTGCTCTATTTTAATCTTTCTCTACAAACATTTCATCTTTAAAACCGATGAGATATAATTTTTCTTTTGCTCTTGTAATAGCCGTATACAACCAACGAATATAATCTTTGTCCATACCATTTGGTAAATACGGTTGTTCTACAAAAATAGTATTCCATTGTCCACCTTGTGATTTATGACACGTAATGGCGTAAGAAAACTTTACCTGTAATGCATTAAAGAATTTATTATTCTTAACGCCTAAAAAACGTTTATATTTAGAAGTCTCGTCCGCGTAGTCTTTTAAGACTTCTTGATACAGTCTATTAGACTCTTCATAACTTAGTGAAGCACTTTCTACCTCAATAGTATCTAAGAGTAATACGGTTTCAAAAGGTTTCATATTAGGGTAATCGACCATTCTTAATTTCACTTCAGCAAACCTAAAACCGTACAATTCCTTTATGCTAAAAATCTCTAAGACTTCAACAATATCACCATTAGCAATAAACCCAGCTTCACTAGTTGGCTTTAACCAAAAATAATTATTCTTTACGACCATCAGATAATCTCCCGAAGACAATTCTGACTCATTAAATAGAATCCGTTGTCTAATTTGCTGATTATAAGCATTTGCACGTTTATTACTTCTTACAATGATTGCTGTTTCCTCATAACCATTAGCACTGTAGGCATCGTTAATGGCATCCATAATTTCGTAACCATCAATTAAACGGACGCTGTCTGAAAACCCATGTACATTAAACTTAAAACTTTCATAAAACTTAGATTTTAAAACAGCCCTAAGCTCTGTAGCGTTACTTAAAATCCCTGAATCTTGTTCTTGTCGTACCACTTCATCTAATTCAATTCCTACGACATCTTTATTATAATTTAAGCTTAATCTATTTTCATCTAAAGCCGGACTCAGATCTGATTTAACAGGTGGTAACTGTGCTTTATCTCCAATTAACAACAATTTACATTCGTGGCCAGAATATACATATCTCATCAAATCATCTAACAACGAGCTACTATCAATAGATTTAGAATCTGGTGGAGTATCTGAAATCATAGAAGCTTCATCTACTATAAATATAGTATTGCGATGTTTATTAGGTTGCATAACAAAATTTACTCCACCTCCTCTATCCTTTTTAGGGAAATAGATCTTTTTATGAATAGTAAACGCTTCTTTTTTGGAGTAATTGGAAATAACCTTAGCAGCTCTTCCTGTTGGAGCTAATAAAACAGCACTTTTTTTAGCTTGCCATAAGTTAGAAACTATCGTTCCGATTATACTTGTTTTTCCGGTTCCAGCATATCCTTTTAATAGGTATATTGAATTTTTATTACCATCAAAAATAAATTGAGATAATTGCATAAGCACCATATCTTGCTTAGAAGTTGGTGCAAATGGAAATTTGGATTTTATTAGCGAATAGAATGCAGAAGCATTAGAAATCATATAGTAAATAAATATAAAGCAAGATAGTATTATTCTGTATTTTTAAAGCGCATATCTTAATTAGTTCTATATTTTTATTAATTTTATTTTAGATAGTTTTAACGAACAAAAAAAAATTGTAGATTTGCGATAGACCTAATAAATAAAAACTAAATATGAAAGTAATTATAGCAATTGTAGTTATTATACTCTTAACCATCGGAATTGTTTGGTTAATTGACAAATTTGTACCAAAAAAAATAAAACCTGTAATAAACATTTTACTTTGGGGCTTAATTATTTTATTAGGATATATGACCTATATGTCTGTATATAGAGAGATTGAATTTAACCAATTAAAAGAAAAACGTTTTGCCATTGTTATTGACCGTTTAATAGACATTAGAGATGCACAATTAGCATACAAAGATGTAAACGGTACCTACACTGATAGTTTTGATAAATTAATTGATTTTGTAGAAAACGGTAAAGTGCCAATTACACAAAGACGTGACACACTTGTATTAGATGAAGAGCGTACAAAATTATTTGGTGGTGTAGAAACAATGAAAACCATTACGTTAATTGACACCTTAAGTTATTACTCTGTTAAAGATTCATTATTTAACAATAGTGATCGCTACAAAACCATGATGAATGTAGGTGTTGGTAAAGAAGGTGCTAAGTTTACACTTAAAGCTGGTAAATTAGACGAATTTGAAGTCTTTGAAGCAAGTGTTGAAAAATCGGTAATATTAGATGACCAAGAGCCTTATTTAGTAGAAAAAGAAAACCAAGTAGTATCTGTAGATGGTGTAAATGGACCAACTTTAAAAGTAGGATCTATGACTGAAGTTTACACAAAAGGAAACTGGCCAAAAAGCTACACAAATAAAGAATAGTTTGAAAATAAATGATATTAAAGAACTGTCCATTCAAATTAGTTTGAATGGGCTTTCTTTTTGCATTCTAAATAAAACTCAAAATACCATTGAGTTCCTTAAAACACTTCCTTTTGAACATAAAACAACACCGATTGAACTTCTCAATAATTTAAAATTAGAGCTAAGTAGTACTATTGTTTTTTCTGAAGATTTTGATGCTGTAATTGTAATTCATCAAAACGAATTATCTACGCTAATACCAAAGGAATTATATAACTCTGAATATAAAGCTGATTATTTAAAGTTTAATTCTAAAATACTCCGAAACGACTTTATCTCTGAAGATGATATTGAGATTAATAAAAGTGTTAATATTTACGTACCTTATGTAAATATTAATAATTACATATTTGAAACCTTTGGAGAGTTTGTATATAAACACGCCTCAAGCGTTCTAATAAATTCTCATCTACAGCATGTAGAAACCAAAGAGACACCTATAGTTTATATTAATATTAATAAAAATACAGTTGAAGTCTTAGTCGTTGATAAAAATAAATTACAGCTCTTTAATGTATTTGAATACTTTAGTAAAGAAGATTTTATTTACTACATTTTGTTTGTCTACGAACAATTACAACTCGATGTAGAAACGACAGCTATTGAAGTCACGGGTGCTATTGAAAGGGATGACGAGTTATATAACACCCTTTACACCTATATCAGACACGTTTCATTAATTGATAAACGTTATAAGTTTTCGATAGCTAATACTATAAACAAGTATCAGTTGCATAAACATTTTTTAATCTTAAATTCATTTTAATGCGAATAATATCCGGATTATTTAAAGGTAGACGTATTACCGCTCCTAAAAAATTACCTGTAAGACCAACAACAGATATGGCTAAGGAAGCGCTATTTAACATCTTAAATAACCAATATTATTTTGATGATATCTCAGTACTAGACTTGTTCTCTGGCACAGGAAATATAAGTTACGAATTTGCATCTAGAGGCACAGAACATATTACAGCAGTAGACGACAACTATGGTTGTATTAAGTTTATAAACGAAACGGCAGAAGCTTTTGAGATGACAATTAGCACTGTAAAAAGTGATGTGTTTAAATTTCTAGAAAAATCTAAGCAAAAGCATACTATTATATTTGCCGATCCACCATACGATTTTGATACTGAAGCATTTTCAAAAATTCCAGAATTAGTATTTGAAAACCAATTATTGGAGGACGAAGGCCTTTTAATAGTTGAGCATTCTAAGCACACTGATTTAAGCACATTAAAACAATACTCACATTCTAAAAGCTATGGCGGTAATATGTTTAGCTTTTTTGATTATTCAGATTAAAACTAATACAACATAAAACACATTATAAAAACAAAGCTTCATGGTGTACATGAAGCTTGTTTGTTTTAGTAAATCTATAAGCCGAATTCTGTACACTTTCCTTAAAAAAGAAAATGCCCTTATCATTTATCTATGTTTACTGTTACCAGCAAACTTTAGCTGTCTACCCTCTAACAATCGCGCGTGCACGCTCAAACGTTAGTATACATGACATTGCACCACATAGAGTTTACCTGGTTTCACTACAGCATGACCTGTACATTCTTTCTGTTGCACTTTTCCTCACCTTACGATGGATGGCTGTTAACCACTATGATTGCACTATGGTGTTCGGACTTTCCTACCCTAAATTACTTTAGAATCGATAAGGCGATCTACTAAGCGCAAAAGTACACAAATTGTTAATAACTCATATTAAATTTTAAGACTAACAATCGCGTATTTATAGGTTATTCTTAAATTTGTAATTCAGTAATTTTTCAATGGAACACTTTGTCGTATCGGCTCGTAAATACAGACCACAAACCTTTAAGGATGTTGTGGGTCAGCAAGCTATTACCAATACTTTACTTAATGCCATTGAAAACAATCATTTAGCACAAGCCTTATTATTTACAGGACCACGAGGAGTTGGTAAAACAACTTGCGCACGTATTTTGGCCAAAATGATTAATAGTGATGGCAATACTAGTGAAGATGAAGATTTTGCTTTCAATATTTTTGAACTCGATGCGGCCTCTAACAACTCGGTAGATGATATTAGAAGTTTAACCGACCAAGTTAGAATTCCGCCACAAGTTGGAAAATACAAAGTGTATATTATTGATGAGGTACACATGTTATCTCAATCCGCTTTTAATGCTTTTTTAAAGACTTTAGAAGAACCACCAAAACACTGTATTTTCATTTTAGCTACAACCGAAAAGCACAAAATTATACCAACTATATTATCGCGTTGTCAGATTTTTGACTTTAAGCGTATTACGGTTTCTGACGCTAAAGAATACTTAAAATATATAGCCGAAGAACAAGGTATTAATGCCGAAGACGATGCCCTTCATATCATTGCTCAAAAAGCAGACGGTGCTATGCGAGATGCTTTATCCATTTTTGACCGTGTGGTGAGTTTTTCTGGTAAAAATTTAACGCGACAAGCGGTTACCGAAAATTTAAATGTCCTTGATTACGAAACCTATTTTGCAAGTACAGATTTAATCTTAGAGAATAAGATTCCTGATTTACTGGTACAATTTAATAGCATTATATCTAAAGGTTTTGATGGTCATCATTATATTGCAGGTTTAGCTTCCCATTTTAGAGACTTAATGGTTTGTAAAAATCCAGCGACTATTCCATTGCTAGAAGTTGGTGAAGAGACCAGTTTAAAATACATGGATCAGTCTAAGAAAACAACACATAGTTTTCTAATGGAAGGGATTCGATTAGCTAATGAATGCGACTTAAAATATAAGACCAGTAAGAATCAACGATTACTCGTTGAACTAACACTTATGCAACTTGCCTCTATCACTTTTGATGGAGAAAAAAAAAACTCTAAGCACTTCATAATTCCTCCGTCGTATTTTAAAGCACGAGGTATTGCACCTGTTTCTGTTACAAAACCAAAAGTTGAAACCGTTAAAAAGGAAGAAAAGTCTATAGCAAACGATAAACAAAACATTTTTAAAGCTACTGCTAATGTGGTTAATGAGCCTATAAGCATTCCTAAAATATCCATTAATCAACCTAAGAAATCAACATCGGGATTATCTTTAAGAAGTATTAGAGAAAAGAAGGAACATCAATTACGTCAAATGGAAGTGGTTATTGATGAAGACAACCTCCCTACAGAACCCGTTACACAAGAAGCTTTAACTGAAGCCTGGAAAGCATACACACAAAAAATGGATGCAAAAGGAGAAAAAATTATGGCTTCTATCTTACAAATGGACCAACCCACACTAAAAGATGGCACTACCATTTGTTTAACTTATTCAAACAACACCAATAAAATAGAATTAGAACGTGCAGAGTTTCCTTTAATGACCTTTCTAAAGAAAACACTACTAAATTACGATCTTAAACTAGACATTACTGTAAATGAGGAAGTGGCAAAAAAATACGCCTTCACACCTCAAGAAAAATACGAAAAACTAAAAGAGAAAAATCCTAATATTGAAGTATTACGAAAAATGTTTGGGTTAGATATTTAAAAGTGAAAGGCTACTTTTTTATAAAGTCGATATTATGAAAAAATTCATACCTTTAATTGTAATAATAACAAGCGTTTTACTGATGTTAGCCAACTTTATTTTTGAGGAGCATTACGATCAAGGATTTTGGTTTTCAATATTATCTAGTGTCTTAATCATCATTGCAATGGTTTTAACCCTAAGAGAACATCAAAAACACAAATAAGCAGCTTGTTTTAAAATATTAAACAACATGAAACATTTACTTGCCATAGTAACACTTTGTATTATAGCGTTAATGAGCTGTGAAGGTCGAAAAACACAACAGCAAGCATTATCTGAAAGTATTGAAGAATTCAAAAAAACAGTGTCTTTTGAAAAGCGTGTCTATATACCTGAATCCTATATGGAACAAGAAGTTGACACCCTTATGAGCAATGGATTTAGAGTAAAAATTAAAACATATGCAGACATGACTAATGCTGTGCATTTTTCAAAAATTAAAGACACTATTAACTACCAGACGTATTATAGAAATTTCAAATTTGACATTAGCGTGACTAAAGACAAACAAGAAATTTACAACGAAAGTTTTGATAAGCAGAAAGCTAACAAAGTCTTTAATTTTAATACTAATATAATCGCTGATTCAGATTTATATCAATTTAGTACGTTAGCGGTTTTAAAATCCATTCAGGTTAACGATGATCTGGCTTATACAGACAGAGTCGCTATAGATATTTTATATAGCATTCCTGAAACTGATAAATTAGTATCACATACGTTGTTTATAGATAAAAATGGAAAGTCGAATATTATTCAAGTTGAAGTAAATTAATTATGTTAGGACTAAAATTACCAACCGATCCAAGATGGGTAAATATTGTAGAAAAGAATATTGAAGATATATTAACCGATCATGCCTATTGTGAGCAAAAAGCCGCAAGTACCGCCATATCATTAATTGTAGGATTCCCTGAATACACAGAACTTGTACAAGAAATGATTGAACTCGTCAATGAAGAAATGAGCCATTTTAAAATGGTGCACGATAGAATTTTAGAAAACGGCTGGACACTTGGTAGAGATCGAAAGGATGAGTATGTACTTGCACTCTTAAAATTCTTTCCAAAAGGTGGCAGTAGAACAACACAGTTAGTTCATAGACTCTTATATGCAGCACTGATTGAGGCTCGAAGCTGCGAACGTTTTAGATTACTATCTGAAGAACTAGAGGATAAAAAATTAGCAAAATTTTACCGTAAACTTATGATTAGCGAAGCTGGTCATTACACTATGTTTTTAAACTTCGCAAGGAAATATGGAGACCGACAAGAAGTGGATCAGAAATGGGAAGCACTGCTTGATTTTGAAGCTGATATCATGAAAAACTTAGGAAACAAAGAAACGATTCATGGGTAATAATATAATCAAATGATATTTAATTTCAATTAGATTATAACAGCTATAAAACCCAATAAAAAAAAGCCTCAACAAAAGTTAAGGCTTTTTTATTTATATAAATTAACGTTGTGTTCTATAGCTTAATTCCAAAACCAAATTGAATGACATGGTTTTTAGCTTCTACGTCAGTAACATCCTCTTCAAGAATATTTGTAATACCGTAATAATACCGAGCATCTAAAAACAATTCATCTGTAATCATATATTCTAGGCCTGCAACACCCGAAAAAGCAAATGTTGAAAAGGCATCTTCATACTCCCATGTTTTTAAAGCAATTTGAGGACCAACACCTAATAATAAATCATCTGATATAGCGAATCTAAGCAGAATTGGTAGTTTTAAATAGTCAGCTCTCAGGTTTCTTTCTTCTGCTCCTTCTGCAGACCATTGTAATTCCGTAAGTAAAGATAAATTATCTGATAAACTAAAATCAACAAAACCAGCAAAAGCAAAGCCATTTCTGTGTTTATTTTCAAAATCAGCGTCTGGATCAAAGTCTACATTAGAGACATTTAACGCACCTCTAACACCATATAAAATATCTTGGGACATTGCTACAGATGTAAAAGCAACTAATAATAAGGCAACTACGTATTTTTTCATAATTAATTAGATTTGAGACTACGAATATATATTAAATAATAAATCCCTATAAATTAATAGGTCTAGATAGAAAAAAATCGGATAAATGGATTAAAATTTCTAAAAACTAAACTTCAATACTAGAAACTGTTTCGTAATACATACTTTTTATTATACCATCTGAAAGTCCTATTTTAGGTACATAAATATCTTTTGCACCACTCCACTTCATTGCAGATAAGTATATTCTGGTGGCTGGAATAATCACATCAGCCCTATCCTGATTTAGGTTTAATTTTGTAATGCGCTCTTCGTAAGAATAATTTTGAAGCATTTTATAATAGCTAGTGAGATAAAAATAGGTTAATGGTTTACCCACATTTTTACCAGAGATTTTAAAAATCTTATTGATATTACCACCAGATCCGATTAACTCTATTTTATCGTATTGTTTGGTGTTTTCTTTAATCCAATGTTCTACTTGTTGCCATGTTTCGCTTTTTACAATATCATTTAATAATCTTACCGTTCCTATTTTAAATGATCTCGATATTTTCTTATCACCATTGTGTATAATAGAAAACTCAGTACTCCCACCACCAACATCTACATAAAGGTATGTTCTGTTTGGGTTTATAAATGATTGTAAATCGGTTGCCGCGATTATAGCCGCTTCTTCTTCGCCATCAATAGTTTCAATATTTATACCGCAAGTTTCAAATATTTTCTCAGATAAAGGTACGCTGTTACTAGCTTCCCTCATTGCAGATGTAGCACAAGCTTTATATCTAGATACTCCATGCGATTTTATGATGAGACTAAACGCTTTCATGGTATCTAACATACGTTCTTGGTTATATTCCGATATTTCCCCTTTTAAAAACACATCAGCTCCAAGTCTAATGGGCACACGTACTAATGAGTTTTTTTTAAATATTGTAGGTTCATCATCTTGTTCTATAATATTAGAAATTAACAACCTTACAGCATTAGATCCAATATCGATAGCCGCAAATTTCTGTATCTTCAGCATAATTATCTTTCTAATTTATTTAAGTAATATTTATATGTATCAAATTGCGCTCTTACTTTAGGCTTATCATTTCTTTTGTAAGAATTGTCTTGATGTTCATTTATAATACGCGCTTTTACATTATCGTTCCAACAAATATCATATAAATGTTGTAATTCATTTTTAATATCTTCATCATAAATAGGACAACTGACTTCTACCCTATTATCGATGTTCCGTGTCATCCAATCTGCAGAGGAAATATAAATTTTAGGATTGTCGTTATTAGAGAAAATATAAAGCCTAGTATGTTCTAAAAACTTATCTATAATACTAATAACTTCAATGTTTTCACTCATACCTTTAATGCCTGGAACCAGACAACAAAGTCCTCTAACAATCATCTGAATTTTCACACCAGCTCTACTCGCTTCATATAATTTATCTATCATTTTATAGCTACTAATGCTATTCATTTTTAGTTTAATATAAGCGGGTTTACCATTTTGAGCACATTCTATTTCCTTGTCTATTAAATTAAACAACTTGGTTCTGGTATAGTGTGGTGAGGTAATAATATGTTTGTATCTGTTAATTTTATAATTGACTTCAAAAAAATCGAAGACCTTATTAATTTCTTTTAAGATTTTAGAATTTGCGGTCATTAAAGTAAAATCCGTATAAACTTTGGCTGTAGATTCATTAAAGTTTCCTGTACTAATAAAACCGTATCTCACCAATTTATCTTGTTCTTCGCGTTCAATAACACACATTTTACAATGCACTTTTAAACCTGTTACACCAAAGAACATTTTAATACCTTCATCTTGCATTTGCTCGGCATAATTGATATTAGCAGCTTCATCAAAACGTGCTCTAAGCTCAATAGAAACCGTTACTTTTTTACCATTTTTAGCAGCATTTATTAAAGAACTGGCCACATGAGATATTTGAGCCAACCTATAAATTGTGATTTTTATAGTTTTAACCTGAGGATCTAATGCCGCTTCTCTTAAAAACTTAACGATGTACGAGAAAGTATGATAAGGAGTATAAACCATATAATCCTTTTGGGCAATAGTTTTAAAAATACTCTCTTCTAAGCTCAATCCTTTTACCGGAAGTGGTTTAATCTTATCGTAGAGTAAATCGGTTCTACCCAAACTTGGAAAATTCATGTAATCTCTTCGATTGTGATATCTTCCACCAGGAATAATACTCTCTTTTTTATCGATAGACATATGTTTTAAAAGAAAACTTAATGTGTCTTCATTGATGTTCATATCATAAACAAATCGCACTGGCTGTCCACTTTGTCTATCCTTAACACTTTCTGACAGTTTATCGATAAAACTTTTACTTAAATCACTATCGAAATCTAACTCTCCATCTCTAGTAATCTTAATCATGTGCGCACTGATACTATCGTATTTAAAGATATTAAATATGTCATCTAAGCAATATCTTAAAATATCATCAACCATAATGATATAGTTAGCCTCATCGATGCTAGGCAATACCACAAAGCGATCCATGGTAGAAGAAATTTCTATTAAAGCCACCTGATCTTTTCCTTCTAAATTGGTCATCTTTACCGTTAAATAGGCGGAAATATCCATAAGTTCTGGCAAAGCCACATCTTCATTTAGCATTATAACCACTAACGCTGGACTCAGTTCTTGATAGAAATAGTTTTTAATAAAATCGTGATGAATCCCTTTAATTTCGGTCTCGTTAATAACATGAATATTTTCTCGTCCAAGCTCTAAATCTATCTCTTCTAAAATCTCTAAACTATAACTTTGTTGGGCGATAACAATTTGTGTAATTTCTTCTAATAAATCACCTGCTTTGATGCCTCCTAATTCCGATTTTCCACCTTTTCCAGCTTCGTAAATACGCTTTACTGTTGCATATCTAACCTTAAAAAATTCATCTAAATTGTTAGAAAATATACCTAAAAAACGAAGTCTTTCAATCAGTGGTACATCTTTATCTGCAGCTTCTTGCAATACACGCTCATTAAATTTTAACCAGCTTAATTCCCTGTTAATATAAATGTTTTTGTCTTTTGTCATTCTTTTAAATCCTTTGGGATAATTATAAATTCTGTTCTTCCTTTTTCAAGGTCTTTCCAATCTTCAATATTAAAGATTAGCTTTACTAAACCGCTTGTAGGAAGATTATCTATAAATGTATCCCCAAATATATTAGAAATTGACGTGAATGCATGATTGTGACCAAAAATCATAACCTTATTTAATTCATTTGGTAATGATTTCATAAAGTTAATGACGTTTCTACCATCGAAATCGTATAAATCCTCAACTATGGTAATGTTGTCCTCCGAAATGCCTAAGGAGTTAGTAAAAATTTTACAGGTACTTAGCGCTCTTTTTGCTGGACTGGAAAAAACCACATGAGAAATATCCTCTTTCATTGCAAGCGCTTTAGCCACCAAATTAGAGTCTTCCCTACCTCGATCCTTTAAAGGCCTGTCATAGTCCGGTACATCGTACTTCCACGAGGATTTACCATGTCTAATAAGTAAAATTTCTTTCATAAATTATCGATAAAATACGTTTTTTTTCGACAAAAGGTTGCATATGTCCGTTTTGACGATTATATTGCCGCTTCAACTTGAATATTTGATTATCAGTTAAGTTATAAGTTATTTTGCTATGTAAAATTAATGTAAAACGCCCCAAATAAAAAATATATTAATAAATCCATTTTTGGTAGTAAAGTATCAAAATCCCTCCCTCTAAATATTTGAATTATTCAATTAAACAAACATAATTTTTGTTTAATAAGTGATTGATGTATTTCATCAATAAAAAAAAAACATCGCTAAGCGAACATAAAATTTGTTAATCAATTTTAAATATGAAAATAATTTTACCTAGTATGTGTTTTACGTCAGGATTTTCATCATCAAGTAAGTTAAGCAATAAGCTGTCCGCTGACCGTTGTGCTATTGCTGACTACAACTTAGCAACAGCGTGTTTAACTCTATCACTAACCAATACAACGGAAGCTAAAAGTTATCTGTATCATTATGATAACTATAATTACAAACATTTACAGCCTTATATTTTTCAGACCTTTTCAAACTATATAACTCAAAATCATATTTTAAAGCAATCATAACCTGATTTACTTAAAAAAGCTTAAGATGAAACATTTATACAATCCCAAATCGAAAACACCTAGAACGTCTCTTATGAGATTGGTGTTTATCATGACGTTAGTTCTGATTAATTTTTATTCTTTTGGTCAAGTTTTAATTCCAAATAATAAAGCGCTGAAGACAAAGCAAGTCCCATCTGAAGATTTCAGTTCTACAAACGCACCATTTTTACTTCATAAAGCTTCTAATTATACTAGTTTGCAAAAAGCGAATATTGGAGAAGCAGATACACCTTTTGGTTGTAGTAATGGTTTTGGTTATATATTAACTAATGCCAGTAGCTCTAACGGTAATGTTACAGGTTTATATGCTTTTGATTTATCAACGAATTCTCTTTCAGTTATTAAAGATCCAATTATAGATGAGACCACAACGTCTCAGTTTATAAATGGACTTGGGTATAACATTGTAGACAATTACTTATATGGGTTATTACAAGGAAGCAATAACATTGTAAAAATTGACAGCAATGGTGATATCGAATTGTTACCCGTTACAGGTTTAATTGGTAATAATTATCCTTCTGGTGATATTGACCAAAATGGTATCTTATACTTATATGGCCAAGGAAGATTCGTCGCAATAGATTTAAACCCAACAAGTCCTGATTATTTAGTAGCAAACGTTGTGCTACAACAATCCGTTGGTATTAATGATATGGCTTTTAGTCCGGTTGATAACAACATATACATGTTAACCAGTACAGGTGCAAGAGCATTATATAAATTTGATACATCAACGAATACCGTTAGTAACCTAGGACAGGTTGCCGGATTAGAATCTGAGGCTACCAATTCTTTCGGAACCGCATATATGGACTCTTTAGGAAATATGTATGTTGCCAATAATGTATCTGGAAACACCTATAAAATAAATACACCTCATTTAGGAGGATTAACAGCAACGTTTTACAGTAATTTACCAGGTGTTAGCCCTGGAGACGGTGCACGTTGTCCTTCGCAAGCAACTAAGCCAATGGCTATTGCAGATAGTGTATGTATTACGTCGGATATTACTGAAACGACTTTAAATGTTGCAGGTAATGATTCTGAAGGTACATATCCTATTGATATAACATCTGTTGAACTTATTGATCCTAATACATATTTACCTTCAAATTCAGTAACCATTGCTGGTCAAGGTACTTTTACGCTTGGAACAAATGGTGAAGTTACGTTTGAAGCCTTGCCTGGATTCTCAGGAACTTCAATAGAATATACAATTGCAGATAATTTTGGATACACCTCTAATCCTGGTGTTATTTCTATTAATCTTAATAATACTGAAGCACCAATTGGTTCTGCTACTCAAGAGTTTTGTGAAAATGAAAATGCGACAGTGGCCGACCTACAAGTATCTGGTGAAAATATTATCTGGTATGCAAGTGAAAACAGTGATAACCCAATTGACTTAGATACTATTTTGGATAATGGTGAAACGTACTACGCCTCACAAACAAATGCTGAAGGCTGTGAAAGTATCGATAGATTCGCGGTTACAGTGGAATTTAGTAATGAAATAGAATTAGTTGCGCCAGAAGAAACAAGTTGTACAGTAGAGCACGGTACAGTTTATACCATTGAAGCTACTTTTACTGGTACAGCTCCTTTTTCAGCTACAGGCGATGGACAATCAGGAACATTTACAGATAACAATGATGGTACTACCACTTGGGTTTCGGGTCCGATTGAAAGTGTTGTAGAAACTTATAATATTACAATTCAAGATAAATGTGGCTCAATTGATTTAACAGGTGCTTCTCCTGCAGAATGCTTAAACACACCTTTTAACTGTGATGATGGCTTTGCTTATATCATTATTAACGAAAGAGATAAAGACAACAATTTTATTTCTGGATTATACTCTTATAATTTAGCTACACATGCTCAAACTTTAATTAAAGCACCTTTAATTGAAGATCCTTCTCAATCTCAGTTTGTTAATGGTATTGGGTACAATACCTTAGACAATAATATCTACGGAATTCAACAAAACACAAATAATATTGTAAAAATAGATGCTTCTGGTAATGTAGAGTATCTTCCTATCGTTGGTCCTTTTACTATTGGTGATTATAGTTCTGGTGATATCAACGATGATGGAATTCTATTCTTATATGGTGAAGATAAATTTGTTGCTATTGATTTAAACCCATCGAGTCCAGCCTATTTAACATCAACAACCTTATTAAGTTTCAATGTTACCATTAATGATATTGTAGTGAGTCCTATAGATGGTAACATTTACATGGTAACAAGTACTACAAACAGAAAATTATTACGTTTTAATACTGGAAATAATACGATTGATGATCTTGGAGTTGTCACTGGTTTAGGTTCAGAAACGACTAACGCATTCGGAACAGCTTACATGGATGCATTAGGTAACATGTACATAGCAAACAACAGTTCTGGAACTATTTACAGAATTGCATTGCCACATACTGGAAATTTAAATGCCACAATTCATGGAGAATTAATTGACATAAACCCAGGTGATGGAGCACGTTGTCCTTCACAATTAATCATTCCAATGGCAGATGATGATTCTATTTGTGCAACTTCTGATGACATCGATACAGCTATTGAAATTAATGTTTTAGATAATGATTCTGCAGGAACCTACGATATTGATATTACAGGAGTTCAATTTATTGACCCAGTATCATCTGCAGCAACCACTACTGTTACCATTCCTGGTCAAGGTACATTTACTGTAAGTACTTCAGGTGTTGTTACATTTGAAGCGGTACCAGAATTCACAGGAACATCAGTAGAATATATTATTACAGATATAATCGGCACACCATCAATGCCTGCTACCATTACAGTGAGCCTAAATACCACAGCAGCTCCTACCGGAAATACTAATCAAGAATTTTGTGCTTCTAGTATGCCTACCGTTGCCGACTTAACCGCAACTGGAGATACTATTCTTTGGTATGCTAGTGCAACCGAAACAGAAGCTTTAGACCCAACGGAAAATTTAATTGACGGAAACACCTATTACGCGACTCAAACCTCAGCTGAAGGTTGTGAAAGCTTAGATCGTTTAGCAGTAACTGTTACATTAAATGCAGATATATCTTTAGAAATAGAAGAGGAAACAATTTGTTCTGAGGATAACACAACATATACTATTGTTGCAACCTTTTCGGGAACTGCACCATTTACAGCTATTGGAATTGGTCAGCCTGGTACGTGGGTAGCTAATAATGATGGCACTTATACTTGGACCTCTGATGCTATTTCAGCCAACGAACCTTACAGTGTTGATATTCAAGATGCTAATTCTTGTAACACTATTACACTTTCAGGCGAAGCCGCAATATGCTGTGAATTTATAGTAAGCTGTCCAACGTTTTCAAATACTACTCTGACATGTTATAGTGAACTACCATCTCAAATAACCTATTCTATAGATGAATTTGAAACATTAGGTAATGGTGATGGCATGATAGGAGATAATGCATGTGGCATTGTTGAAATTACAGCGCAGAACAGTCCAGATCAGAATACATGTAATCAAAATGTTACCAGAACATATACAATTATATCTTATGAAGATACCAATGGGAACGGCGTCCGTGACACAAATGAAACCACAATTTTAAATAGTGTAGAGTGTTACCAGTCAATTTTTATAAATGATGATATTGCTCCAACATTCACTGTCCCAGATGATATTACAGTAGAATGTGATTATGATTCTTCCAACTTATTTATTACAGGTTACGTAGATGATGAAGCTGATAATTGCTCTATTGATCTTAAAGCTACCTTTGCAGATACAATTACAGAAGGTGCATGTTCTGGTTCTTATGTTATTTCTAGAGCATGGTCTTTATCTGATGATTGTGACAACACAATAACAAAAGTACAAACGATAACAGTACAAGATACGACTGCACCGACTTTTACTAGTCCTGCAGATATTACTGTCGAATGTGGTATAGATGTTACTGATTTATCAATCACAGGAGATGTTACTGATGAAGTAGATAATTGTGCTGTGGATCTTGAAGCAACATACACGGATAGTGTTGAAGATGGTAGTTGTCCTGGTGCTTCTGTGATTACGAGAACGTGGACGTTAAATGATGGCTGTGATAATACTACAACACACATACAAACCATTACAATTCAAGATACAACTGCTCCAACCTTCACTGGTCCTGCAGATATCACCCTTGAATGTGATGTTGATATTACAGACGTATCAATTACAGGAGATGTTACTGATGAAGCGGATAATTGCGCTGTAGGTCTTGAGGCAACGTATACAGATAGTATTGAAGACGGAACTTGCCCTGGAGCCTCTGTAATCACAAGAACTTGGACATTAGCCGATGATTGCGATAATACTACAACTCACGTACAAACCATTACAATTCAAGATACAACTGCACCAACCTTCACAGGACCTGCTGATATCACTTTAGAATGTGATGAAGATATTTCAGACATCAACATTACGGGAGATGTTACAGACGAAGCAGATAATTGCGCTGTTGATCTTAATGCTACGTACACTGATAGTATTGAAGACGGTAGTTGTTCTGGTGCTTCTGTGATTACAAGAACATGGTCTTTAACAGATGATTGCGATAACATTACGACATATATTCAAACAATCACCGTGCAAGACACTACAGCGCCGACATTCTCAGTCCCTGCAGATATCACTATAGAATGTGATGAAGATATTTCAGACATCACCATAACAGGAGATGTTACAGACGAGGCTGACAATTGTACAACGGACTTAGAAGCGACTTATTCTGA
>NZ_QUNH01000002.1:921048-935890 GCF_003387355.1 Winogradskyella sediminis | reverse complement strand
CTATAGAATGTGATGAAGATATTTCAGACATCACCATAACAGGAGATGTTACAGACGAGGCTGACAATTGTACAACGGACTTAGAAGCGACTTATTCTGATAGTATCGCGGAAGGAACTTGTTCTGGATCATCTGTTGTTTCAAGAACATGGTCTTTAACAGATGACTGTGATAACACTACAACATTTGTACAAACAATCACCGTACAAGACACAACTGCTCCAACATTCACAGGACCTGCAGATATCACCATTGAATGTGATATTGATATTGCAGACGTATCAATTACGGGAGATGTTACTGATGAAGCCGATAATTGCGCTGTTGACCTTAATGCTACGTACACCGATAGTATTGAAGACGGTAGTTGTCCTAGTGCTTCTGTGATTACAAGAACATGGACATTAACTGATGATTGTGATAACACGTCAACATATATTCAAACAATTACAATACAAGATACTACAGCACCAACATTCTCAGTCCCTGCAGATATCACTTTAGAATGTGATGAAGATATTTCAGACATCACCATAACAGGAGATGTTACAGACGAGGCTGACAATTGTACAACGGACTTAGAAGCGACTTATTCTGATAGTATCGCGGAAGGAACTTGTTCTGGATCATCTGTTGTTTCAAGAACATGGTCTTTAACAGATGACTGTGATAATACCACAACATTTGTTCAAACCATAACAATTCAAGATAGCACAGCACCTTCTTTTAATGAAACACTCCCTGAGGATTTAGAAGTAGAATGTGATGCTGTACCAGAAGCTGTAACCTTAACTGCTACGGATAACTGTGGCACTGCAAACGTTACTTTCTCAGAGAACATTACTAATGGCTCTTGTATGGGTGAATACATCATTGAGCGAACATGGACAGCATCAGACGACTGTGGAAACGAAGCAGTACACACACAACTTATCAGTGTACAAGATAATACAGCACCAACATCAGTTACGGCCTTTGAAGAAACGGTAAACGTCTTATGTGATAACATACCTGAAGTCCCTAGTTTAGTTTTTGAAGATTCTTGCTCTAATGATATTGATGTTAGTTTCACTGAAGAATCAACACAAACAAACAACTCTGAAGACTATAATATAACGAGAACATGGACGGTTACTGATGATTGTGGTAACGAAGCTATATTTACTCAAACTATTGCTGTAGAATTGACGAATACAATGCAGGCTACAGATGCCAACCTATGTATAGAAGATTCTGAAATTGATCTATTCGATTTATTATCCGGAGACTTTGACACCAATGGAACATGGAGTGTCGTTTCGGGTGACGCTACGGTGAACGGTAGTCTATTTGACCCAGCTTCTGCAGACGTAGGTGATTATACATTCATGTATTCAATTGACGATGCATCTTGCCCTGCCGATATAGAAGTTAACATTACTTTAGATGACGACTGTGTGGTATTAGCTTGTGGTGAAGATGATGTTGTTATATCTAAAACGGTTACCGCAAATGGAGATGCGTACAACGAAACTTTTAATGTAACAGGTATTGAAGATTGTGGATTTGTAATTGAGCTTCAAATATTTAATCGTTGGGGTGCTGAAATCTATAAATCTAACAATTATTTAAACGACTGGAGAGGTGAATCTCACAGTTCTTCTATAGGAAGTTCTGGAAAAGTTCCTACTGGTACATATTATTACATTATTAACCTAAAAAATAGTGGATTAGAGCCAATTGCAGGTCCTATCTACGTAGCAACAAATTAACAAAAAACTTAACCAATGAAGTTATCAAAAATTATAAGTATTGCGATACTATTTTTGAGTGTTTCTACAGCTTTTGCTCAACAGTTACCTCAATTTACGCAGTATATGTTTAACACTATTTCTATAAATCCGGCTTACGCTGGTAGTAGAGAGACACTAAGTGTTGTAGGTTTACATAGAAGTCAATGGGTTGGTTTAGATGGTGGTCCAGAAACTCAAACTCTATCGGTACATTCTCCATTACGTAATGAGAATATGGGATTAGGTATATCTTTTATCAATGATAAATTAGGTTATGAAAATTTCTCATACCTTTATGCTGATTACTCGTATACCATTAAAGCAACGGAAACCGTAAAATTAGCATTTGGGGTTAAAGGTGGACTTACACACTATAGCTTAGATGAAGAGTTATTAAACGATCCTTCTGTAGTAAATGACCAGTTTTTTAATGATGTATCTAATCGTTGGAGTCCAAACTTTGGTGCTGGGTTATATTTACATTCAACGCGATGGTACCTTGGACTTTCTGCTCCTAGAATATTAAATACAGATTACAATAATGGCGGTAGCGGTTCTGTAGATTATGTCGCTTTAGAACGTATTAGCTATTACTTTACAGGTGGCTACGTTTTTGATTTAAGTGAAAACACAAAATTAAAGCCATCAGCACTATTAAAAGCCACAAACGGTGCGCCTTTATCTTTTGATCTTTCTGCAAACTTCTTATTCCATGATAAATTATGGTTAGGTGGTGCCTATAGAATTAATGAAAATGCTGCAGCTATTGGAGGAATTGCTGACTTCCAAATATCAAAACAATTGAGAATTGGTTATGCTTACGAGTATCCAATTTCAGATATAAGACCATACACAAGTGGTACTCACGAGGTATTACTAATGTTTGAAGTCTTTAAGAGTAAACGTATTAAATCGCCTAGATATTTCTAAAAAGACCCAATTATGAAGACCAAAATATTAGCGCTCGTTATAGTTTTAAGTAGCGCATTCTCTTTTGCCCAAACGAAATTGGCAGATAAGTTTTTTGAAAATTATGGCTATGTAAAAGCCATTGAACTATACGAAAAAGCCGTTGAAAAAGGAACAAATAGTGCTCACGTATTAACACGTTTAGGTGATGCATATTACAATAATTCCGATTCTGAAAAAGCAGCCCTTTGGTATGGCAAGGCCTTAGAGGCTCATAAAAATATTGAAGCTGAATATATCTATAAATATATTCAATCACTTAGAAGTATTGGAAATTATCAAGAAGCCGATGTCTGGTTTAAAAAACTAAGTGAAGCGCAAAATGGAGATAGTAGACTAAAAGGTTACAATCCTGATGAAGTAGATATTTTTGACAAATTAACTTCTAAAAATGACGATCTTATCGTTCAAATTGAAAATTTACCTTTCAATACTGAAAACTCAGATTTCGGATCTTATATGTTCAATAATATATTGTATTTTGCTTCCTCAAGTGCTAGTGATTCTAAAGTATACAATTGGAACAAAGAACCTTTTCTAGATATATTTCAGTTAGAAGTAACCACTGAAGATGACAATTCTCAATCTTATGGCTCTCCTTCCGAAATTAATGCCGATGGTTTAAACACCGATTATCATGAAGCTTCCGTTGCCATTACTAATGATGGTAAGACGATTTATTTTACAAGAGATAATACTACAAAACGTAATAGGTTAAAATACGATAAAGAAGGAACGACACATCTTAAAATTTATAAAGCGACTTTAGAAGGTGATCAATGGTCTAATGTAGAAGAGTTACCATTTAATGATGATTTATTCTCTACAGGTCACCCAGCATTGAGTCCGGATAACAAAACCTTATATTTTGTTTCAGATAGAGATGGCGGATTAGGACAAACCGATATTTATTCTGTGTCTATAAATGATGATGGCTCCTACGGAGAACCTGAAAATTTAGGCGACGAAATTAATACAGAAGGTAGAGAAATGTTTCCTTTTATAAGTAATGATAACACCTTTTACTTCTCTTCTGATGGCCATTTAAATTTAGGGCTTTTAGATATTTTTGAATCAAATATATTAAAAGAAGAAGCTACAAAAGCCCCTGTAAATATTGGAGCACCTTTTAATAGTGGTTACGATGATTTTGCCTATTTTATTGATAGTGATACTCAAAAAGGGTATTTCTCTTCAAACCGACCAGGCGGTAAAGGCAGTGATGATATCTATAGTTATACTATAACTGAATGTCATCAACAAATTACAGGTATCGCAAAAGAAAAAAGAACCGATATTATATTAAGTGGAGTTACCGTGAAGCTTATTGACGACACAGGCAAAATACTTGAAGAAGTTACTACAGCTGAAGATGGATCATACTTATTTGATGTAGAATGTGGCAAAACGTATACCGTTTTAGGATCTAAGACAGATTACGTAGATGATAAAGGCTCGGTAACAACATCTAACGAAAATGAAAAAGTTAATACTTTAGATTTAACATTACGACCATTAATTACAGAAGATCAGATTGTAATCAATCCTATATTCTTTGATTTCGATAAATCTGATATTAGAACAGATGCGCAATATGAATTAGAAAATATTGTAGATGTGCTACGTAAGCATCCTGAGATGATTATTAAAATCGAATCACATACCGATAGTAGAGGACGCGATAAATATAATTTAAAGTTATCTGACCGTCGTGCAAAATCTACTAGAGACTATCTACTGTCTAGAGATATTAGTCCAGACCGTATAGAAAGTGCTATTGGGTATGGAGAAACTCAACTCTTAAACGATTGTGGAAATAACTCTAATTGTTCTGAAGAGGATCATCAATTGAATAGACGCTCATACTTTTATATTATTGATAGAGATCAACAATAGTTTCATAATTTTAAAAAAATAAAAAAAGAGTAAGCTTTTATAAGTTTACTCTTTTTTTTTAAAGTCATTTTAGCAAATCATTAAATGTTAGCAATTAGAATTATAACAGTAATATTCGCTTTCTAAAGTTTTATTGTAATCTACTCTCAAACGATCGTGGGACAAGTGATAGACAGTATTAATAAGGAAAAAATAGCTTATTCCAATCTATGATACAACATACAAAAATAGGGACTTACCCCAATGAAGATGGAACTTTTAATATTGATATTTTAAAGACATCTCAATCAGTTACACTTGTAAAAAGCTTTTGACAAAAAGAAAACTACCATATCTACCAATCAAAGGAAGCGTGTTTTTTCTACATCCATCCCTTTTGGATATGAAACTGCAACTTTCATAGAAAACACGAGGCAACAACCAGGTAAATTATTAGGGTTAGAATTGAAATTAAAGGATATAAGTAACGATCTATACGAAACCTATCAAACTTATTATAGAATTACCTTTTATGCTGTAGATAGCTTAGGCTTTCCTGCTAAACTAATATATCATGAAAACATTTTAATCAAACCAGAACGGCAAACTAAGAAGCTAAAAATAGATTTAAAAGATAAAATGATACCTTTTTGTAGAAACGGAATTTTTGTAGGTATCGAAACGGTTAGACTCGAAAAGGTTAAAATCACCAATACTTTGCATGTAACAACACCTAGTGTTCTTCATACTCATAGCAAAAAATGACTGAAGTTGACAAAGTTTCCTTCTCATCGTTGGACTAAGCAATCCAAAGCTTCCGTGTTTAAAAAGAAATAATATTACGCTGTACCTCTAATAAAAACGCAAGTAGTATTTGAAAAACAGTAAGCACTGCAAGTTTTTAGTACCACTATCGTTTAATAAAAATATTAGTAAAATACCACTTCCCTGCACTGTTCTGATCCGCAGAAACATCAAAATCGGTATAATCACCTTCAATATTTTCTCTATGACTAGGACTCGCTAACCAGGCATTTACAACGGCCTCTGCAGAACTAAATCCATATCCAACATTTTCAGTTACCACATTGGCGTTTGCATTGGCTTGTAAACTTTGCTTTCTTAAGAAAAAATTATCATGAGATACGTTGTTAACCTCTATCATATAATCGGTATGCGTTGAAGCTACAGCTTTCACTGTACTATGGTTATTAAGTGCGTTTAAACCCTCTGTGATTCGGTAGGCATTAATAAGTTCCATAATTTCAATCTCTATAGATTTTGCTTCAGGTGCAACAGGAACTTCAATTGAATTTAGGGCTTCTTCTTCTGTATTATCTTTAGCACAAGACGTAAAAGTAAAAAGGACAACAATAGCCAAAAAAGGCAAGAGTTTAGCTGATTTCATAATGTAGGTTATTTAGGTTTGGGACTGCTAAATTAACCTTACAGCTAAGTTAAACTGTTAAAGAAATGTTAAAATCGACAAACAACATGCATTTAATCGAAATTTAATGTAAATCATCGATGAAATACACATTTTGAATTCAATTTTATGCTTTTAAGCATGTGTTAATTGTATTTCACCGATATTTTAAATCTTTAATCTTCATGCTTATTTATATACTTAAATTAAGGTGCTAATCGATCAATTTTCCAATTGTAATCCTCTTGTAGTTGATACCTTATTCTATCGTGAAGACGGTTAGGCCTCCCTTGCCAAAATTCCAATTCTACAGGTCTTACCATAAATCCTCCCCAATATTCTGGTCGCTCTATAGGTTGCCCTTCAAATTTCAATTCTAAAGCTTTTAATTTGGTTTCTAATACTTCGCGATTGGTCACCACTTCACTTTGATTTGACACCAAAGCTCCTAACTGACTCCCTCTTGGCCGTGATTCAAAATAACCATCACTAAGATTTTCGGGAATTTTTTCAGCCTTACCCTTAATTATAATTTGCCGTTCTGCTGAATGCCAAAAAAAAGATAAACATACATTAGGGTTTTCCAATATGGCTTTACCTTTTTCACTTTCGTAATTGGTATAAAAGATAAAACCTTCGTGTGTATATTTTTTCAACAACACTACTCTACTTTTTGGATAACCATCTAAACCAATGGTAGAGATAGTCATAGCATTAGTTTCTTCTATATTAAAATGTCTGTCAACTTCAACAAACCAATTTCTAAATAACTCAATTGGATTTTCTGGAACGTTATCTAATAATAACGCTCCTTTTTCATACGATTTCCTGTAATCACCTAAGTCTGCATCCATTACGTTTTTATTTAAGTTTTTGTTCAATTATTATTTTTTTGATCGCAATTTTCACTATAAATTTAAGCATTAAAACATATAAATGAAGTTTGAAGACAGTAAATATTCTAAGGAAATAGAATATAAAAAAGAAGAATTTTCGTTTGGAACCGTATACGTCACAAAGTATTTTTTATTATCTGAATTAAATGAGGGCATACATGTAGATCATAATATAACGGCAGAATTAATTTCTAGATTTAACGACATCATTTCTAAAGGCATTAAAATAGGCTATATCGCCAACCGCTATAATTCGTATTCTTTTGATCCGCAACTTTGGGTCGATTTCAACAAAGATTATGACGTCTTTGTGGCTTCAGCAATTGTAACTTACTCTAATTTTAGTTACCTGAATGCTTCATTAGAAAAGAAGTTTTTTAGCAAAAGTCTAAAACGTTGTAAAAGTATTGAAGAAGCAATCGATTGGATTTTGGATTTAAAAGAGTTTAAAACTGAATCTATTCAAAATTAAACGTCTTACCATCTTGAGATAACAATACATTATCGAAAACCGTTTGTGCTTCGGACTTAAACTCATCATAACCATTATAGCGCGTTGAGTAGTGCCCTAATATTAAGGTATTAACGTTGGCTTTCTTTGCAATTGTAGCCGCTTGTTTGGCTGTACTGTGTTTAGTAGGTATACATAGTGACTCATTTTTATCTAAAAATGTAGATTCGTGATAAAGAACGGTACAATTTTTTATAATGGGAATAATAGCTTCATTATAAACGGTATCACTACAAAATGCATAACTTTTTGAAGGCAGCGGATCTTTAGTCACTTTTTCATTACTAATTAAAACACCATCGTCATTCTCTACATCAAAGCCTTGCTTTAGTTTTCTAAAATACGCTTTATTAATATTAGCTTCTGTAACTAAATTTATATCTAGTTTTCTTTCGTTTTCCTTCTCTTTAAATAGAAAACCATTAGTATAAACACGATGTTTTAAAGGAATAGTAAATACTTCCACTTTATCGTCTTCATATATTAACTCAGAGGTGTTTGAACTTAATTCATGAAAAACCAAAGGGTAATTCGTCCAACTTCCAGATAATTTCATTTGTAGGAGAATAACTTCCTTTAAACCTTTTGGTGCATATATATGAAGTTCGGCTTCTCGAGTTAAAAGATTAAAGGTATTCACCAATCCTACCAAACCAAAATAATGGTCTCCATGAAGGTGAGAGATAAATATATGGCGAATCCTTGAAAACTTAACCTTATTGCGTCGTAATTCTACTTGTGTACCTTCTCCACAATCTATTAAAAACATATGGTTCTTAATCTCTAAAATTTGAGCAGTAGGATTACTATGAATGCTTGGAGTGGCACTATGACAGCCTAAAATGGTTAATTTCATTATTTATAAAGTGGTCAATGATAACTTGTACAATTCTTAAAACTTGCACGCTACCGACTAACGCTTTTTTTAGAAGTCTAAATCGCGCTCAATATCTTCCATTTCTATTATATCGAAAGCTTCTTGTAATGTTGGTACCACAATGATTTCATCTGGCATTTCATTTAAATCAACTTTATCTGATACCAATACAAATGATTTTTTATCGCTACGATGGGTATTACTAAGGCGTAAAAACTCTATTACATCTTCCAACGAAATTTGATTTAAGCTCGTAAGATTAATTACAAGATGTGTTTGCTTATAGGCCTCGTAATCTGCTTCAATTTTTTTAACTAAATCAACAATTGAAACCTTTTCTTGAGTAATTATGGTCACATTACCATCTCTATCTACTATCATATCTTATTGTTTTATTTTAGAAGCTAACAAATAAATCACTGCCATCCTAACTGCGACTCCATTTTCTACCTGATTTAAAATAATGGCTTGTTTAGAATCGGCAACATCACTTGTAATTTCTACTCCTCTATTTATAGGGCCAGGATGCATAATTACAATCTCTTTATCTAAGCTATCTAATAGTTCTCTAGTTACTCCGTATTGCTGCGTATATTCTCTGGTAGAAGGAAAATAACTGATATCCATACGCTCATTCTGCACTCTAAGCATATTAGCTACATCACACCAAGCTAAAGCTTTTTTAAGATTGGTTTCTACTTTTACACCTAGGTCTTTAATATATTTAGGCAATAAGGTTTTTGGGCCACATACCATAACATTAGCACCTTGCAATTGCAATGCATAAATATTGGATAGTGCCACACGACTGTGTAAAATATCTCCAACAATCACAACGTTTTTTCCTTTTACACTTCCTAATTTCTCTCTAATTGAATACGAATCTAGTAAAGCTTGTGTAGGATGTTCATGTGCGCCATCACCTGCATTAATGATACTTGCGTTTACGTGCTTAGAAAGAAAAACACCTGCACCTGGATTAGGATGACGCATCACTACCATATCTACTTTCATAGATAAAATATTATTAACCGTATCTATAAGAGTTTCTCCTTTCTTAACCGATGATTGAGATGCCGAAAAATTAATAACATCTGCGGATAATCGTTTTTCTGCTAACTCAAAAGATAATTTAGTTCGCGTAGAGTTTTCAAAAAATAGATTTGCTATAGTGATATCTCTAAGCGACGGCACTTTTTTAATCGGTCTGTTTATTACCTCCTTAAACTGATCTGCAGTTTCAAAAATAAGGTCTATATCCTGTTTATTTAGATATTTAATTCCTAATAAGTGATTGACACTTAATTCGCTCATTTTTTATTCGCTTTTAGCTATTAGCTTTTAACTTTTAGCAATTCTCTTTATGTTTTCTGCTTTTTTTAAGTTGAATTTCGATTATAAGTTCAACTTCAATTTTCTTATTTATCAACTAAATAAACAGCATCCTCACCTTCATTTTCAGCCCACATTACTTTTACCTTTTGATTATCGATAGCATCTACTTGCCTCCCTCTATAATTAGGCTGAATAGGTAAATGTCTACTAAAGCGCCTATCAATTAACGTTAGTAATTCTATGTCTTTTGGTCGTCCAAAGGATTGAATTGCTGTTAATGCCGATCTTATGCTTCTACCCGTGTACAATACATCGTCTATAAAAACGACATTACGGCCTTCAACAATAAAGTCTATAATTGTTGTATTTGCTTCTAATGGTTTATCTCCCCTTCTAAAATCATCTCTAAAAAAAGTGATATCTAAATGACCAAGTTGAATGTTATTAATATTATAATCATCAGTTAAAATTTTTGCTAATCTGTCGGCTAAAAATTTACCTCTTGGCTGAATTCCAATTAATGCAGTTTCAGAAAAATCATCATGATTTTCAATGAGTTGACAAGCCAATCGGTGAAGGATAATATTGACTTCCTTTGAGTTAAGTAATACTTTGTGACTCATATAGTTTCCAAACGTTGTTGGTTTACAAAGTTAGGATAAAATTTGTGGTTTGCAATAGCTTTTCTAGTAAAGAACATCTGCTAAAACGAAAACTTTATAAGATTAAATATTAGAAATAATGTTTCTCATTAACATTAATATCTAGTACAAGAATTGCAATATTTAAGTCTTGTAACCTTATAAAGCAGACCAATTAAAATGGTACTTTACTATTAAAAGTTACCCATTCTCGTTTTATAGGATGCTGAAAGCTTAAAGTTTCGGCATGAAGATGTAAACGGTTGGACGGCATTCCATACAAATCATCACCAACTATAGGAACGTTTAAACCTTTGTAATGTGCGGCATGTACTCGTAATTGATGTGTTCTACCAGAAATAGGATAAAAGTAAACTCTAGTTTGATTGTCTTTTATCTCTATAACTTCATAATTTGTTGTCGCTTTCTTTCCATGTTCGTAACACACCAATTGACGCGGTCTGTTATTTAAATCTACACGAAGCGGTAAATCTATAGTGCCTTTTTGTCCTTCTAAGACTCCATCGAGCAACGCGACATAACGTTTTTTTACCGTACGAGTAATAAATTGCTTTTGAAGGTTTTTATGAGTTCTCTCATTTTTAGCAACCAATAGCAAACCAGAAGTAGACATATCTATGCGGTGCACTAATAATGGTCCTGTGGCTTCTGGCAAATAAGATTGTATTCGTGTTAAGACAGAGTCTTTAATTGTTTTTCCGGGTACTGATAGAAATTCATGGGGCTTGTTAACGACTAAAAGAACATCATCTTCATATACAATATCTAACTCTCCATTATACACACCTGCCCTTTCTATAGGATTGGGCTCAACATCTAAACCTTGCATCATATGACCTAAAATAGGTTCGCATCGTCCACGACAAGATGGATAAAATTGTCCATGTTTCCGAACCTCGGTATTTGGTGAAATTCCCCACCAAAATTCAGCCATAGCAATAGGCTTTAAGTCTTTTTCAAACGCATATTGAAATAGTTTAGGTGCAGCACACTCTCCTGCAGCTACAGGTGGTCGACCTAAATCGGTAGCTTTAAAAATAGTCAATAAATCTTTTGTTTCTCCTCTAGCATTAAGAAAACGATACTGCTCGTGAATTTGACTCTGTAAACTGGCAGAAAGCGTTTTCCTTTCTCGCTTTAAAACTTCAATGGGTTCGGTTAACCCTAATAAATGGTCTTCCGCAGCTTTAAGATCTGCTTCAAGTTTTAGTTTTAAATATTTTAAGTCTAGATTACTCCGTATGCTTTGTTGTTTCAAACTTTCAAATAAAAGCTCTTTTTCATTATCTAACATTTTATTTTCTGCCGAAATCCTTCGCTCCTTTCTAAGCTTTTTTTCGGCTTTCGCAGTGGACTTAAATACCTGTAATATTTGAATCGATTTTAGCTTTGTTTTTTTTAAATTCTCTCGTGCAATTTCTAATTCGAGATTTTGTTCAAGTTTTTCAATTTTGGATGTTAGACTATTTAAATACCCTTCATTTTGTTTGTAGAAACCGTCTAAATTTAAAGTGTCATAGACAGGTGGCACAAACCCTTTTAGATGATTACATTCTGCCAATTTTCCTGAAAATGCGGTAAGATAACCCAATTGACCTTCAACTGTTTTAACCACCATTACGCCAAACATCTTCCCTATTTTTATACCATCTTTATTGTAGTCTATACCAAAATTATGTTCAAAATCCGTCTGCGTGCTTAGATAAGATTTAACCTCATCAGCTGCCCTTATACACAATGGATGTGGTGTATAATAAAATGGAAATGTAAATTGCTTAGGAAGTTCTTCCGAAACATGAAGATTTATAGGATGAAAACAGCCATTTTCCGTATTAAACATAAGCCCTTAATTGGGTTGCAAAGAAACAAAATCTTTAATGTGGATTTAAAAGATTCAGAAAGATTTTTTTGTAATTTATTCCCCATCCATAATCTGTTGATGCCCTTTTTCTAACCAGAGGTCTTTCGAACTAAAAGCTATAGCAAATAGTAAAAGTTTTTTTACTTTGGCATTATAATTGGAACCACAGATTTATAACCAATAAAAACACAGGATTATGAAAAAACTTATACTCTTATCAGTCCTAATTACGGTACTCGTATCTTGTAGTACGAAAAAACAAATTGAAAGCGCTATTAGTCAAGGTAACTATGACCAAGCTATCTCTAATGCTTTAGAAAAGTTAGAAAATAATAAGGATAAAAATCGAAAGCAAGATTATATTATTATGCTAGAAGATGCTTACAATAAAGTTTTAGATGAAGATCTACAAACTATTAAGCACCTAAAAAAAGATGGCAATCCGGAACAGTATAAAACCATATACAATATATATACCGATTTAGAAGCTAGACAGGTTGCTATTAAACGTGTTATGCCATTACAAATTAATGGTAAAACCTTAAATCTAAAATTTAAAGATTATAGTTCAGAATTAGTAGATTATAGATATAAGACTTCCGATTACTTAATAGACGAAGGCATTGCTCTTTTAGATAGTGATGATAAATTTAACGCCAGAGAAGCTTATGATGTTTTTAGCTATATTGAAAGTATAAACCCTAATTTTGAAGATGTAAGAAGCTTAATGAAAGAAGCCCATATAAAAGGGATGGATTATATACATGTCTCAATACAAAACCATACACAACAAATTATTCCGCAACAATTAGAAGCAGAATTATTAGACTTTAATACATATGGGCTAAATCAATTCTGGACGACTTATCATGCACACACTGATCAATCTATAACTTATGATTTTGCGATGCAATTACAATTAAAGCAAATAAACATATCGCCAGAACGTATTAATGAACGTCAGTTGGTAAGAGAACAAACTATTGTAGATGGTTGGGAATACCAATTAGATAGAGCTGGAAATGTAAAAAAGGACAGTTTAGGTAACGACATTAAGGTTGATAAATTTGTGAATGTAAAGGCTCGGTTTAAAGAAATTGTTCAAACCAAATCAGCCCAAGTTATAGCAGATGTGGTTTACTCAGATTTAAAACAAAATATAACTATTGATACTTTTACGATTGATAGCGGTTATATTTTTGAAAACGTATTTGGGACATACAAAGGAGACAAAAGAGCACTTACTAGAGATGATAGAACTTTACTAAATGAAAGACAGGTTCAATTCCCATCCGATGAACAAATGGTTTTTGATTCTGGTGAAGATTTAAAGCTACAACTTAAAAATATAATTAGTACTTATGATGTGAGATGACTCTAAGGTTTCCGCTCTTTAATAAAAAAAACGCCTACATATGTAGGCGTTTTTTGTTCGCAAATTTATAAAAAGTACAACGTAGTCTCCGATATGATATTATGCTTCATTAAATAACACACATTTTGTATTAGAAAAACCATGCAACATTATAGGATACAATACATCAGTGAATTAAAAAATTAAACATTTACAAGCATGTTTTAATCATTTCTGATGTTCATCGTTATTACCTGCATTTTAGCTATTTATAACCTTTGTAACTATAAAAATATTGTAGTTTAGTCCTATAAAAGAGTTTAAAATTATGTTAGATCAGGTCTTCATTTAAGTATTTTATCCCTGACTTAATGAGACTAATTATGCCATGCTAAAGCCAAGTAAAACAGGAGTTAAAGCCTATTTATTTGTAGGTATATCACTAACATAAAATGCACTTAATCGAATTTTTCATGCATTTTGTCGGACTTTTTGTTTGATTTTAATTTTTTACGTCTTACATTTGACCCGCCCTACCTCGTCAATTTTAAAAGTTTATTTAATTATTTCAACTTACTGGAATAAAAAAGTCTTTCGGTCTTTTTTTATCCCGTTTATGAACAATAATATCTTGCTATTATGAAACAAAGTTACACCTTGTTAATACAATTTTCAATTGCATTAATACTCTCTTCAGGCATAACTGCACAAAACAATTTTATCTCTACTGGGCAGACTGATAATCCTATAATTTCAAATTCTAATGAAGAAGAATTATTTGCATCTACAGCTTCGTGTATTGGAAGCCCTTTTACGCTATCCTTAGATGCAAATGGGAACGCTACTTTAAATCCTAGTGATATTGATGATGGTTCTACTTCAGACACAGGAACTTTAGAATTATCTTTATCTCAAACAGACTTTACTTGTGATGATATAGGAAGCCATTCTATAACTTTAACTGTTAATGATGGTAACGGACAAACTGATACATGTACCACAACTGTAATTGTTGTAGACCAGACTGCTCCTATCGCTGATGCCGCTACGCTAGCCGATATCACTGCAGAATGTGAAGTCACAACTTTGACGTCACCAACAGCTACGGATAATTGTGCTGCAAGCGTAACCGTAACTCACGATGCAACACTTCCTATTTCAACTCAAGGTACAACAGTTGTAACTTGGACTTACGATGATGGTCATGGTAATACGTCTACGCAAACTCAAAATGTGATAATTGATGATGTTACAGCTCCTGTCGCTGATGCCGCTACGTTAGTCGATATCACCGCAGAATGTGA
>NZ_QUNH01000002.1:919756-920949 GCF_003387355.1 Winogradskyella sediminis | reverse complement strand
TAATACGTCTACGCAAACTCAAAATGTGATAATTGATGATGTTACAGCTCCTGTCGCTGATGCCGCTACGTTAGTCGATATCACCGCAGAATGTGAAGTCACAACTCTTACACCACCAACCGCTACGGATAATTGTGCTGCAAGCGTAACCGTAACTCACGATGCAACACTTCCTATTTCAATTCAAGGCACAACGGTTGTAACTTGGACTTACGACGATGGTCATGGTAATACGGCTACGCAAACTCAAAATGTGATAATTAATGATGTTACAGCTCCTGTCGCTGATGCCGCTACGCTAGCCGATATCACTGCAGAATGTGAAGTCACAACTTTGACGCCACCAACCGCTACGGATAATTGTGCTGCAGGCGTAACCGTAACTCACGATGCAACACTTCCTATTGCAACTCAAGGCACAACGGTTGTAACTTGGACTTACGATGATGGCCATGGAAATACGTCTACGCAAACTCAAAATGTGATAATTGATGATGTTACAGCTCCTGTCGCTGATGCCGCTACGTTAGTCGATATCACCGCAGAATGTGAAGTCACAACTTTGACGCCACCAACAGCTACGGATAATTGTGCTTCAAGCGTAACCGTAACTCACGATGCAGCACTTCCTATTTCAACTCAAGGTACAACAATTGTAACTTGGATTTACGATGATGGTCATGGTAATATGGCTACGCAAACTCAAAATGTGATAATTGATGATGTTACAGCTCCTGTCGCTGATGCCGCTACGCTAGCCGATATCACCGCTGAATGTGAAGTCACAACTTTAACACCTCCAACTGCTACTGATAATTGTTCTGGAAGCATAACCGTAACTCACGATGCAACACTTCCTATTTCAACTCAAGGTACAACAGTTGTTACTTGGACTTACGACGATGGCAATGGAAATACGTCTACCCAAACTCAAAATATTATCATTAATGATGTTACAGCGCCTGTCGCTGATGCCGCTACGTTAGTCGATATCACCGCAGAATGTGAAGTCACGACTTTGACGCCACCAACCGCTACGGATAATTGTGCTGCAGGCGTAACCGTAACTCACGATGCAACACTTCCTATTTCAATTCAAGGTACAACGGTTGTGACTTGGACTTACGACGATGGCCATGGAAATACGTTTACGCAAACTCAAAATGTGATAATAGATGATGTTACAGCGCCTG
>NZ_QUNH01000002.1:41605-919660 GCF_003387355.1 Winogradskyella sediminis | reverse complement strand
TTCAAGGTACAACGGTTGTGACTTGGACTTACGACGATGGCCATGGAAATACGTTTACGCAAACTCAAAATGTGATAATAGATGATGTTACAGCGCCTGTCGCTGATGCCGCTGCGCTAGCCGATATCACCGCAGAATGTGAAGTCACAACTTTGACATCACCAACCGCTACGGATAATTGTGCTGTAAGCGTAACCGTAACTCACGATGCAACACTTCCTATTTCAACTCAAGGTACAACAGTTGTAACTTGGACTTACGATGATGGTCATGGAAATACGTCTACACAAACTCAAAATGTGATAATTGATGATGTTACAGATCCTGTCACTGATGCCGCTACGCTAGCCGATATCACCGCAGAATGTGAAGTCACAACTTTGACACCACCAACCGCTACGGATAATTGTGCTGCAAGCGTAACCGTAACTCACGATGCAACACTTCCTATTTCAACTCAAGGTACAACGGTTGTGACTTGGACTTACGACGATGGCCATGGAAATACGTTTACGCAAACTCAAAATGTGATAATAGATGATGTTACAGCGCCTGTCGCTGATGCCGCTACGTTAGCCGATATTACTGCGGAATGTGAAGTCACAACTTTGACACCACCAACCGCTACGGATAATTGTGCTGCAAGCGTAACCGTAACTCATGATGTAATACTTCCTATTTCAACTCAAGGCACAACGGTTGTGACTTGGACTTATACTGATATGGCTGGAAATTCTTCTATACAAACTCAAAATGTTATTATTACAGATGCTACAGCTCCTATAATTGAATCAGCACCGGGAGATATTACGGTGGAATGCCTCGCTGACATACCACCTATAGTGAATCTATCTTGGACCGATAACTGTGATGCAGGCGGAAGCATTGCAGGTGTTGATGCACCTTTATCTGGGGACTCATGCGGAGGTACAATTACCAGAACATGGAATATTACCGATTCAAGTGGAAATGCGGCAATTACAAGAACGCAGATCATAACTATTAATGACACCGTTGCTCCTATACTTGCTACTGCTCCAGCTGATGTTACGGTCGATTGTTACTCTAACATTCCTCCTATGACTCAATTAAGTTGGACAGACAACTGTGATTCTGGAGGAAATGTAAATGGTGTAGATTCAGCTTTATCTGGAAGTAGCTACAATGGCACAATTACAAGAACTTGGAATATAGCAGATGCCTGTGGCAATAATGCTGTCACCAGAACACAAATCATTACTATTATTGATAACGTCGCGCCGACCTTTACCTTTTGCCAGTCAAACATAACACTAAATAATGACACTTCACTTTGTTCAGCAGTAGCCACATTTACTTTACCTACAGCAACAGACAATTGTGGGCCTGCAACTGTTGTACAAACAGATGCAACAGGTTTATCTTCAGGAGATGCTTTTCCTGTGGGTGTCACAACTTTAGAGTTTACAGCAACTGATGCCAACGGTAATAGTTCCGTTTGTACATTTGATATTACGGTGATCGACAATGAACCACCAACAATTACATGCCCTGCACCAATTACAATTAATGCAGATATATATTGCGAAGTTTCATCAATTCCTGGTTTAATACAACCTGCAACCGATGATAATTGTGCAAACACATATAACATCGTTAATAACCTACCTGATTTATATCCTTTACCTATCGGAAATCACTATATAACTTGGACAATTACAGATAGTGCCGGACTTACCGCGACTTGTGATCAATTGATTACAGTAGTCGATGCTACACCGCCAGTTATTTCTTGTCCATCAGTAGATCCTTTTTACACCACAGATCCCAACCAATGTAACGCAACATTATCTTTTACAGCTACAGCTACAGACGCATGTAACGGATCACCACTAATGAGTTATGAAATTGACGGAAACCCAATTAACTTCCCTTATACATTTCCTTTAGGAACAACTACAGTTGATGCTATAGCAGATGATGGCAACGGTAACACCTCAACCTGTAATTTTGATGTTGTAGTTGAAGACCATCAAGTCCCAACAGCAGTTTGTCAACCATTAACCATAACCTTGGATGCCTCTGGTAATGCTACAATTGCAGAAGATGCGATTAACAATGGATCAACAGATGCTTGTGGTGGGTTAACTTTTGATACTGACATTACAAATTTCGATTGTTCTGATATTGGCTCTAATACTGTTGAACTTACTGTAACCGACTCTAGTGGTAACACAAATACATGCATCACTACAATTACTGTTTTAGACCATGTTCAAGGCGCTACAGCTACAATTAGTTCTAATCCAGTTTCACCAATTTGTCAAGGAGAATCTGTAACATTTACAGCTTCTGGAACTAATTTAGGTGCTAACCCTAATTACCAATGGTATGCTGCAGGAACACCTGTAGGCACTAATAGTAGCACCTATACAACCACCTCTTTAGCTAATGGAGATGATGTTTACGTGGAGATCACTTCGGGTCCATGTGCAACATTAACTACAAGTAATACCATTATAATGACTATAAACCCATTACGTCCTGTAGAATTTACTTTAAATACTTCTGCAAATCCTGCCTGCTCAGGAGAAGCTGTTGACTTCTTTATAACTGGATTAATTAACGGAGGTACATCACCAACTTACCAATGGTTTGTTAATGGAAATCCTGTTGGTAGTAATTCTACATCTTATACAACCTCAACCCTTGTAGATGGAGATATTGTTTCTGTTGAAGTGAGTTCAGATCTTACTTGTGCTAATCCGGTGCCTGTATCTGAAAGTATAACCATGGAAATTAAACCACTCCCAATAGTGACAGCTCTTGCTAATGGTAGTAGTACCAATATAAATATATGTGAAGGTGATAATTTAACGTTAACAGGTTCTGGTGCTACTACCTACACTTGGAGTAACGGAGCAACGAATAACATATCTTTTGTGCCTGCTGTTGGTACACACACTTATACAGTAACAGGTATTGATAATAACTGTGGAAGTACTGACACCATTACAGTAACCGTGAAACCTAATCCGATAATTACCTTACCACCTGGAGGAGTCGACCAAAGCGTTTGTAGAACTGGAGGAAACCCAGTAGGAAGAGTAGAAGCAATTGATTTTTATGTTTACAATGCGACTTCGGTAACTGTTACGGGACTTCCAACAAACGTAAATTACAATTATAACACAGGTTCAGGACGCGTAAGGATTAATGGAAACCCTCATAATTCAGTAAGTGGTGTTTTCCCATATACTCTAACAGCCTCTAATTCTTGTAGCACAGTAACAGAAACTGGTGTTATTACAGTTTATAATGGCACACCTTCAAAACCAGGAACAATTAATGGAACTTCATCATTTTTATGCCCTGTAAGTACAGCAATTTACTATGTTGCAGAAGACCCTAATGTAGAAACTTATAATTGGACGGTTCCCACTTCAATGACGATTAATAACGGGCAAGGAACTAACCAAATTGAGGTGTCTATTTCGGGAGCTGTTACATTCTGGCAAAATATATCCGTTACAGCTAGTAATGCCTGTGGTACCTCAAGCGCTAGAAACAAATTAATATTATTGAATTATTCTTCATCTCTAAATATTGACGCTGGAAATGATATATATATTTGTGAAGGTACAACAAACTCTGTCTCAATGGACGCTGATTCTGATGGCTTAAGCAACACAGAATGGGAATGGATTGATAATGGTGCAGGTGGAAATTTCTCAACTGTAGGAACCTATGACCCACCGCCTTATTGCGATGGAGTTGTTATTTGGGGATGGTGTACAGGCTCTATGATTAATCCACCTCCAAGACCACTATATTCTGAAACCTCCACATACACTCTTCCCAATGGATTAGTAGCTGGCGATGTTATAACTATTAGTTTCCTTGCTGATAGCGGTAGTTTTAATGGCTCATGCCCTCCTGTAGAAGATACAATGCGTATTCATATCATTGCTAACCCTACAGCAGAAATGGCAGTGGCAAGCACCATCTGTCATGGAGAAGATATAGTTGTGGATGGTACGCCAAATACAACTGTGAGTTACATCTTTAATGGTTCGCCTGCTGGCTCTTTTGATATTGGAAATTCGGGTTCAATTACATTTTCAAATCAACCAGCTGGAATTTATGAATTAACAAGTGTTCAATATACTAATCCACCAAATAGTGATGGAGTTGGCTGTGTCAATTCGCTGTCTGGGGAAATTGTCACAGTTAACTCCCCTCCAACTGTCACAGCACCATCCGATATTACCATCTGTGAAGGAGATACTGTACATTTGTCTCCAATTACACTGGGCGGCACCAATGCTATTGGCACATGGTCAACATCTGGAACTGGAACCTTTAGCGAATCAACTTATATTCCTAGCGCTACAGATATCTTTAATGGCACAGTGACACTGACTTTAACCAATAATCCTAGCGATGGAGTATGTAATGCTGTTAGCGATGACATGGTTGTAACGATTAATCAAGCACCAACAGCATATGCAGGTGTTAATCAAACTATTTGTTCAGATGGCTCTGTGACACTAAGTGGAGCTATAGGTGGTAGTGCAAGTACTGGAATTTGGAGTGCACCAAGTGGAAGTTTCTCTAATGTAACAGATTTAAATGCGACCTATACACCAAGTATTACAAGTGGAACTGTAACCCTAACATTAACCACTAATAATCCTTCAGGACCTTGTAGCGCTAACACTGATACGGTTATAATCACCGTAAACCCAGCAGCAATAGTAGATGCTGGTTCAGACTTCATCGTTTGTAGTTCTGACACTATTACACTTAATGGAGCTATAAGTGGGAGTGCAACGAGCGGTACGTGGAGTTCTAGCACAGGAGGTACGTTTGAAAATGCTTCAGTATTAAACACGACGTATACCCCAAGTACAACAGATATTTCAAATGGAAGTGTAACGCTTACGTTAACATCTAATAACCCTTCAGGAGTTTGTAACCCTGGAGTTGATACCGTGGTTATAACTATAAATGAAGCTGCTACAGTTAATGCAGGTGCTAATATCACAACGTGCTCTAGTAATCCTGTAGTTAATTTAAATGCTACCTCTAACACTTCCGGAACATGGTCTGGAGGTACAGGCACATTCAATAATGTAAACTCAACAAATGCAGAATACACCTTAGGTGCAGGTGAAACTTCTGGAACCGTAACATTAACGTTCACTACACAAGATCCTGATGGTTCGGGTCCTTGTAACGTCGCTTCAGATTCTGTTACGATTAATATCACTCCATTTGACGATGCTGAAGCTACTTATCTCACTACAATAAACGATTGTAGCGATACAACCATTGGATTATACGGCAATGGAACTGGAGAGTGGTCTGCAGTATCAATTCCGCCTGGACGTCCGTATTCATTTTCAAACATCAATAATCCATTTGGGTACTTTTCTGGTGAAAGTGGAGCAGAGTATGAAATCACTTGGACATTAGATAACCCAGCTCCTTGTGCAAATGACACCGCTTCATTTACAGTAAATTTTCCTGATTGTGATACATTTATGACTTTTGATGGATCTGATGATAGTGTTAATTTCTCTGACAACTATAATTTAACCGGAAACTTTAGTATTGAAGTTTGGATTAAACCAAATGTAATCAATAGCAATATTCAAACCATTCTATCAAAACGAAATGCAGATAATTTAGCTACGGGTTACGACTTACGTCTGGTTAATAGTAATATTTCATTTAGAGCCAACGGTTCTGGTCTATCCGCAGGTGGTATAACTGCTGATCGATGGCATCATGTTGTTGTAACCTATAACGGCACCAACTATACATTATATGTCGATGGATTTCAAAGGAATTTTACAACAGCAGCTAGCCCAACTCCAAACACATATAACATGTTACTTGGAGCGATGTCTCGCCCTAATGAAACACCTGTTAACTATTTTAACGGTTGGTTGGATGAAGTTCGTATTTGGGATACAGCTATAAGTATAGAGCAAATTCGCCAAATGATGAATCAGGAAATAGAAAATGATTCAGGTATGGTTAAAGGATCTATCGTACCATTAGATATTTCTGGTTTAACTTGGAACAATTTAAGCGCTTATTACCAAATGAACCAACTGAATTCTGATATTACTAGTGGTCACCTTATGGCTAATGTGGGAGGAGTTCATGGTATACTTAGAAATATGACATCACATCAGGTAGAATCTGCTCCTTTACCTTATTTAACAACTGGTACATCTACTAATTGGGACTCTGCAAATGCATGGCAAAATGGAAATGATTTAATGATTCCTAATACCAATAGTGTGACTTGGAATATTGTTAGTACCAAACATAACGTAACAATAAATAGACCTATTGAAGTATATGGGCTTTTAGTAGACAGCAACAAATTAACAATTGCAGATGGGAACCCATTAACCGTAAATAAATACCTTAAAATTGATGGAACTTTAGATTTAGAAGGCGAGTCACAACTCTTACAACCAGAAGGAAGTATGGTTGATTATACCGGAACTGGTAAATTAGAACGCGACCAACAAGGAACAGGTAATAAATTTAATTATAATTATTGGGGAAGTCCTGTGAGTAATGCTGGTACGGCTGGTGACAGAACTTACGCATTGGCTTCTATATTATATGATGGTACAAATCCTGTATCTTGGACTACTGCACATAATGCCTTAGGAACAAATCCTGCAACTATTAGTAGTCGTTGGTTATATACGTATGCTAACCTTACTGGTACTTATGCTGAATGGCATCGTATTAACCAGAACACAGGCATTAGTGTTGGGTTAGGTTTTACTATGAAAGGTAGTGGAATCGGGAATTCAGAACAAAATTACACCTTTAGCGGACAGCCTAATAATGGTACAATTACACATACTATAAATGGCGGCAACGAAACACTAATAGGTAATCCCTATCCTTCTGCTATTGATGCACATACCTTTATAGAAGATAATAGTGATGCTTTACGAGATGGAAAAATTATATTTTGGGAACAAGCTCCAAATAATCCAAGTCATATTTTGGCAGACTACAGAGGCAGGTATTCGTATGTAAACTACTTAGGAAATTTAGCTGGCACAACCACATCAGAAGAAATAGATGGTAGTGGAAATGCCTCAAAAGAACCAGGAAGATATGTACCTGTTGGTCAAGGTTTCTTTGTTGAAGCCGATAGTGATGGCGGCACCTTAATCTTTAATAACGACCAACGTATATTTAAAACTGAAGCTTCTAGTCAATCTGTTTTCTTAAGATCAAGTCATCAGGATCAGGGTCAAGATGATGTTACTATTCCAGATGGAGAGGAACCTGTTATAAGACGCTTACGTTTAACCTTTAAAACGCCAGAAGGTGCAACGAGACATTTATTATTAGGATTCACTTCAAACGACGTGGCTACAGATGATGTAGACTATGGTTATGATGCTTTGAATGCAGATTACTTTCCAAGTGATATGACATTCCTCATCGAAGACGAAAATTACGTGATACAAGGAGTTGGTGAATTCGACAAAACTAAAACCTATCCATTAAGTATTCTAATAGGAGAAACGGGGCATATTGAAATCGGACTCACTGAACTTGAAAACTTCAATGACGCTATAGATGTTTATATTTACGATGCCGTAGAAGGCACTTATACAAAATTCAATGATGTTAATTTCCAAAAACACCTGGAAGTTGGAGAGTACAATAACAGATTCTACTTAGCATTTGAAGAAGATAGTACACTTTCTACTATTGAAGATGAATTTGAAGATGTTATGGTAAGGTATTTACATGACTCTGATGAGATTTATGTTAAAACACCATCATCTGTACAGGTTAAGCAATTATATCTTATTAATGTCGCTGGTCAGACTGTAGCTTCATGGAATGCTACGAATTTACCGATGTCTAATGAGATTAAGATTCCTGTGAAACACATTTCGCAAGGTACTTATATCTTAAAAGCAGAAACAGACACAAGTACATTTAATAAGAAAATTATAGTGAAGTACTAGTATACCACACCTTCAATTTATAATCATAAAAAAATGCCTTTAGAACTATCAGCTCTAAAGGCATTTTGTATTCACATAACGCAAAGGTATTTAACCCAAACACTTTGGTTGAAACAATATAAATCGAAGCGCTTAATTACACAATCTGAGCTAAATCCATATCATTAACTCCTCCATGACTAGCATTGGCAACCACTACTCCATTCTTAATGACTAAAAGTTGTGGCGACTGATGCATCACTTGAAACTTATACCCCACTTCATTAGAAACATCTCTAAAACTTAGCAAGTCTAAGTAATATAAATCTGCATCTAATTCTAAATCGTACGAAGCCACAAATTGATTCATAACCATACGACTGATACCACAGCGCGTAGAGTGCTTAAAGATAAGCTGTGTTTTAGATTTCGATTTTTCAACAATGGTGTTCAATTGCGAAATAGCATTTAATTCTTGCCAAGGCAATATTTTTTCGTCTTTAGGTTCAGAAGAACCACTAAATAGTTTATTAAAAATTCCCATATGTTAAAAGTCGTTAATAATACATAAACTTACAAACCAACACTATAAAATAAAAACCCCAACACCGTCAAAACGTCACATCAAAACTTCTTAAACAAGACATTTTGTCGTTTAATTCTTACATTTTAGTCTTGGTAAGATAATTGCCTAAATCTATTAGAACACAACATTTAATTAAAAACAAAGTTGGATTGAATATAGTTAAACATTAAAGACGACGAATCTATTTTCAACATCAACAATAAAAACATAAACGATGAATTTTAATAATTATACCATTAAATCACAAGAAGCCATACAGCAAGCACAGCAGCTCGCGCAAGGTTTTGGTCATCAGCAAATTGAAAATGAGCACATTTTTAAATCACTGTTTACAGTAGACGAAAATGTATTACCATTTTTACTTAAAAAGCTGAATGTAAACGTCACTATACTTCAACAAATAGTTGATAAAGAACTCGAGAGTTTCCCTAAAGTGTCGGGCGGAGATATTATGCTTTCAAGAGAAGCTAGTAAAACGCTTAACGAAGCGTCTATCATTGCTAAAAAAATGAATGACGATTTCGTATCTATTGAACATTTAATCTTAGCAATTTTTAAATCTAAAAGTAAAATTGCTCAAATTTTAAAAGATCAAGGTGTTACCGAAAAAGGTTTAAATACAGCCATCGATGAACTAAGAAAAGGCGACCGTGTAACATCTCAAAGTCAGGAAGAGACATATAATTCATTAAGCAAATATGCTAAGAATTTAAACCAATTAGCCCAAGATGGCAAACTCGACCCTGTGATTGGACGTGATGAAGAAATACGAAGAATACTTCAAATTTTATCACGTAGAACAAAAAACAACCCCATTCTTGTAGGCGAACCTGGAACCGGAAAAACTGCCATTGCTGAAGGTTTAGCACACAGAATTATTGATGGAGATATTCCTGAAAATCTTAAAGATAAACAAATCTTTGCCTTAGATATGGGTGCTTTAATTGCAGGAGCAAAATATAAAGGCGAATTTGAAGAACGCCTTAAAGCTGTGATTAAAGAAGTCACAGAAAGCAATGGAGATATTGTACTTTTTATTGATGAGATTCACACCTTGGTTGGTGCTGGTGGTGGACAAGGAGCTATGGATGCCGCAAACATTTTAAAACCTGCTTTGGCACGTGGTGAATTAAGAGCCATTGGAGCCACAACGCTAGATGAATATCAAAAGTATTTTGAAAAAGATAAAGCTTTAGAGCGTCGTTTTCAAATGGTAAATGTAGATGAACCAGATACCGAAAGTGCTATCTCTATTTTACGTGGAATTAAAGAAAAATATGAAGCACACCATAAAGTACAAATTAAGGATGAAGCTATTATTGGTGCGGTGGAATTATCACAACGCTATATCACCAACCGATTTCTACCTGATAAAGCTATTGATTTAATGGACGAAGCTGCGTCCAAATTACGCATGGAGATCAACTCTAAACCTGAAGAATTAGATGTTTTAGATCGAAAAATAATGCAGTTAGAAATTGAACATGAAGCTATTAAGCGTGAGAAAGATGAAACCAAATTAAAAAGTTTAAAAGCCGAATTAGCTAATCTAAAAGAGGAGCGCAACGAACTTAATGCCAAATGGAAATCTGAGAAAGAAGTAGTAGATAATGTTCAAAATATAAAAGAACAGATTGAAAACTTTAAACTTGAAGCAGAACGTGCTGAGCGTGATGGTGATTACGGTAAAGTAGCTGAAATTAGATACGGAAAAATTAAAGAAGCGAATGCGCAACTCGAAAAATTCCAAAAAGAATTATCAGAACAGAATGAAACATCTTTAATTAAAGAAGAAGTCACCTATGAAGACATAGCTGAGGTTGTTGCCAAGTGGACCGGAATTCCGGTGACCAAAATGTTACAAAGTGATCGTGAAAAATTACTAAAACTTGAAGACGAATTACACAAACGCGTTGTAGGACAAGAAGAAGCTATAGAAGCCGTTAGTGACGCTGTTCGTCGCTCTAGAGCTGGACTTCAAAACCCACAAAAACCTGTCGGTACCTTTTTGTTCTTAGGAACAACTGGTGTTGGAAAAACAGAGTTAGCAAAAGCGTTGGCCGAGTATTTGTTTGATGATGAAAACGCTATGACGCGTATAGATATGAGTGAATATCAAGAACGTCACGCCGTTAGTAGACTCGTTGGTGCACCTCCAGGATACGTGGGTTATGATGAAGGCGGACAATTAACGGAGGCTGTACGCAGAAAGCCTTATTCTGTAGTATTGTTAGACGAAATTGAAAAAGCACATCCAGACACCTTCAATATTCTTTTACAAGTATTAGATGAAGGGCGTTTAACGGATAACAAAGGACGAGTAGCAGATTTTAAAAACACCATTATAATTATGACATCCAATATGGGAAGTCAAATTATACAAGAGCGTTTTGAAGCTACAAAAGATATTCCTTCAGCAATTGAAGCGGCCAAAGTAGATGTTCTAGCCATATTAAAGCAATCGGTGAGACCAGAATTTTTAAACCGTATTGATGATACCATTATGTTTACTCCTTTATCCAAAGAGAATATTATAGATATCGTCGGTTTACAACTTAAAGGTATTACAAAAATGATAGCCAAGCAAGGTATTACATTCGATGCAACACCAGAAGCTGTAAGTTATCTAGCAGATAAAGGTTATAATCCAGAATACGGAGCTAGACCTGTAAAACGTGTGATACAAAAGGATGTTTTAAATCAATTGAGTAAAGAAATCTTAGCTGGCCGTGTTACAACAGATAGCATTATTTTGTTAGATGAGTTTGATAACCATTTAGTATTCAGAAATCAAGGGGATTTAGTAGCAGAAAAAATGTAATCTCATTGTAACAATTTAGATTTTAAATAGTCATTACATTGATTGGTTGGTAAAGAGCAACACAAATTTCAAGCGCTTGGAAGGAGTGTTGCTCTTCCTTTTTCTAATAATTTTAAAGAAATATTAAAATCGTGTTAAAGTCTAATTCTACTGGCCTTATTATGAAATAGTTTAAAAGTTATTAACAATAATTCGACGAAATACATGATAAAATATCATTTTTATCATTCCTTTTAACGGATAAATGATTACTTTTGTCGAGCTATTTAATTCCAACAAGACTTTAAGACTTTTTAATTATTGTTCAGTAATCCCTCTATAATCAGAGAATTACAATGGCTAACTTATGTTATAAACCCTACTTATAATAGATGAATTTGAATAGATACATAGACCACACTTTATTAAGTGCCTCTGCTACCGAAGCAGACGTTTTAAGACTTTGCGATGAAGCCTTAAAATACGATTTTTACTCCGTATGTGTTAACAGCTGTAATGTTGTTTTAGCGAAACAAGCGTTAGAACGTTCTAACGTAAAAATTTGTACCGTAGTCGGCTTCCCTTTAGGAGCCATGTCTACTGCTGCTAAGATATTTGAAGCGAAAACAGCCATAGAGCAAGGTGCTACGGAAATCGATATGGTAATGAATATCGGTAGACTTAAAAGCAAGAACTATCTTGCTGTCCTCAAAGATATCAGCGATGTTAAAAATGCGATTGGCAAGACCACACTAAAGGTCATTTTAGAAATTAGTGAACTTTCTAAAAATGAAATTGTAAAAGCTTGTGAAATCTGTATCGATGCCAAGGCCGATTTTGTTAAAACCTCCACCGGTTTTTCAAAAAGCGGAGCGACATTAACAGCTGTTAAAATCATGAGAAAAACAGTTAGAAAACAACTTAAAATAAAAGCTTCTGGCGGCATTAGAGATGCTGAAACAGCTCAAAAATATATAGATATCGGAGTCGATAGAATCGGTGCCTCTTCTGGAGTGGCCATGATGAATAATCTTACATCGAATGCTGCGTATTAATTAAATCACTTTGCTTAACTTTGTCGTATGAGTGTACATATCGGAGCAAAGCAAGGCGACATCGCAGAAACTATTTTATTACCAGGAGATCCGTTGAGAGCAAAATGGATTGCTGAAACATTTTTTGAAGATCCCAAATGTTTTAATGAAGTTAGAGGTATGTTTGGCTATACTGGTACTTACCAAGGCAAACGTATCTCTACTATGGGAACTGGTATGGGAGTACCTAGTATTTCTATTTATGCCAGCGAACTCATTACGGAATATGACGTAAAAAACCTAATCAGAGTGGGTAGTGCCGGATCGTATCAAAAAGAGGTTAAAATCAGAGATGTGGTTTTGGCTATGGCTGCTTCATCTAATTCTGGAGTTAATGAGTCGCGCTTTAATGGAGCTAATTATGCTCCAACAGCAGATTTTGGTTTATTTATGAAAGCGGTTGAAGCCGCTCGTGCTAAAAACATCGATATTAAAGCCGGTAACATTTTATCTTCAGATATCTTTTACGAAGACACCAAAGAAGCTTATAAAAAATGGTCAGAATTCGGAGTACTCTGTGTTGAAATGGAGGCTGCCGGACTCTATACTGTTGCGGCGAAACACAATGTAAATGCTTTAGCGATATTAACCATTTCTGACTCTTTAGTTACAGGTGAAAGCACAACCAGCAAAGAACGTGAAACAACCTTTAAAAGTATGATTGAGATCGCCCTAGAACTGGCATAGACACCATCTATTTTTTTATTATTGGGTTATTTTTTGCCATATTCTAGTCTATTGCTTTTAATCTTATCTTAGCCTGCAATCTAATACGATGTATAATGAAAAATTTATTCCTAATTGCTTTAGTATCTTTATTTGTAAACACGTCTTGTGTTCAGAATAATCAAAAGCATGGCGAAAGCTCTACATATTACTTAATAAGACATGCTGAAAAAGATCGGACAGATCCTTCCAACCACAACCCTAATCTAACTGACGTAGGACTCAAACGTGCCGAAAATTGGGCCAAATATTTTAAAGACATAAAATTTGACGCCGTTTATTCTTCGGATTATAACCGAACAAAACAAACAGCACTACCAACAGCCAACGCCAATAACTTAGAAATTCAAATTTATAATCCATCCAATTTACAAGTTGAAACTTTTATAAACAATACAAAAGGACAAACAGTCTTAATTGTTGGTCATAGCAATACTACACCAAAGTTCACCAATGAACTATTAGGAGAAAAAAAATATGAAGATATGGCAGACAACTTCAACGGAGGTCTATATATCGTTACAATAACAAAAGATGGAAAAACAGCTAAGAAATTAGTTGTCAACTAACTCTACGGTTACATTTTTGAGTTCTATTTTTGATAGCAATTTTAACCTATTGGCTTCAAAAGCTTTCCCTAAGCCTTCTAGAGGAATAGAGCTGTTTTCTGTTTTGTAATTATTGTAATCCACAAAACGCAATCCGGTAACATAACGCTCATTGTAAGCCTCTCTAAATCGCATACCTACTCCACTCGTTTCGGCATAAGAATATGCCAAATAATCGACTTTAAACGTATCTTTATTTACCCAATATACAAAGATATCTTCGTGGTCTTCACCTCCACCTAACTCATCAAAAGTGACTTTAATTTTATAGTAATCTTTAGATTTTATCTGCTCACTTCCTAATAAGGTTTTATGTACAGCTTTATCGTTTAATCCATAAGGTAAAACAGAAAAATAATGGACAGAATTTACTGAAGCCGCATACAGATTCGCAATAGAATCTTCAAGTTTTACAAAGGCATCGTTTTTATAACGTTCAAACCCAACATTGCTTAGCATATCGAAAATAGAATCGTTATCCTTTACTAATACGCGTCCTAATAAAAATTCGTGATTCTTACGTAAAGCTTGATAGTACACATCTCTAAATTCAAATTTTAAACTCGATTGCTTAAAACGATCACCACCCGAAACGTCAATAGATTTATCTATAATTTGATTTGCAGTAAGCGCTTTTACTTCTGGTGCCACATTGGTATCCATGTGGTTAGAGTTTTCGTTTTTACAATTAAAAAGTAAAACGGCTATAAAGACAATAATATAATTTTTCATTAGGGATTCATTTATATATAGTAAATTAGTAAAACTAGAGCTTAGTTTACAAGAAAGTCTTAAAATGTTGGTAAAACTTACAGCCTTAAAACTATTAAAGGTTTTAAATTATAAAGTCAATGTTTAAATTTACATTCTCATTTTGGGTAAACACTGATTACAAACCCGTTACAAAACTTCGCTAACATCATTAATATTTTTTTATTTTGAATAGCTATTTATCAAGTACCGTAAAACAGTTTAAATATTATAAATCTCTTGGAGATAAAACCATAGAGCAACTCTCTTTTGAAGATTTGCAAAACGAATTTGCTGCAGATTCAAATTCTATTGCCATTATTGTAAAACATCTTGTTGGAAATATGTTAAGCCGCTGGACTAACTTTTTAACTGAAGACGGTGAAAAAGAGTGGAGACAACGTGATGATGAATTTGTCGATAGCTTTAGCTCTAAAGCCGAATTATTAAAAGCGTGGAATAAAGGTTGGATTTGCTTATTTGAAGCTATAACTCCTTTAAAACCATCCGATTTAGAAAAAACCATTTATATAAGACATCAAGGCCATTCGGTTACTGAAGCTATTAACAGGCAAATGATGCATTACGCTTATCATGTAGGTCAGATTGTGTTTATTGGCAAATTAATAAAAGGAGAACACTGGGAGTCCTTATCTATCGCAAAGGGACAATCAAAACTCTACAATAAAAGTAAATTTCAACACCAGAAAAGTCGAAAACATTTTACTGATGATTTATAATTAAAAGTACTTCACCTTTCTACGCTTACTATTGCCAATCTCTTGACTAGAAGTAATAAGCAAACATTAACCCGTCACTGTTTCACTTCATATTTTCTACCGTTTTATATCCATTCTAAAAGGCATTAAAAATAAGCGTCTAGTATCAGGGAATAAAAATTTAATATTCAATTTCGATTTCGTAAATTCGTACTTTCAAAATTCAATAAAAAAACTTTCTCATGAGTAAATACGATATAATAGTATTAGGAAGTGGTCCAGGTGGCTACGTAACTGCAATTAGAGCATCACAATTAGGATTTAAAACTGCCGTTGTAGAAAAAGAAAGCCTTGGTGGTGTGTGCTTAAATTGGGGTTGTATTCCTACAAAAGCCCTTTTAAAATCTGCTCAAGTATTTGAATACTTAAAGCATGCTGAAAATTATGGTCTTAAAGTTTCTGGAGCTGAGCACGATTTTGATGCCATTGTAAAGCGTAGTCGTGGTGTTGCAGAAGGTATGAGTAATGGCGTAAAATTCTTAATGAAAAAGAATAAGATAGACGTTATTGAAGGTTACGGAACATTAAAAGCTGGAAAGAAAATAGAGGTTGAAGGCACGGAATATTCTGCAGACCATATTATTATTGCTACTGGAGCACGCTCTCGCGAATTGCCTAGTTTACCACAAGATGGTAAAAAAGTAATTGGATACAGACAAGCCATGACTTTAGAAAAGCAGCCTAAAAAGATGATTGTTGTAGGCTCTGGTGCTATTGGTGTAGAGTTTGCTTATTTCTACAATTCTATAGGAACTGAAGTTACTATAGTAGAGTATTTAGACAAAATTGTACCTGTTGAAGATGACGAAGTATCAAAACAACTAGAACGCAGCTTTAAAAAATCTGGTATAAAAATTAAGACTTCTGCAGAAGTTACTTCTGTAGACACCTCTGGCACTGGCGTTAAAGCTACTGTAAAAACTAAAAAAGGTGAAGAAATATTAGAAGCTGATATTGTATTATCTGCAGTTGGTATTAAATCTAATATTGAAAACATAGGCTTAGAAGATGTTGGTATTGCTGTAGATAGAGATAAAATCTTAGTTAATGATTTCTATCAAACTAACATCCCTGGATATTACGCTATTGGAGATATTACACCAGGCCAAGCTTTAGCACACGTCGCTTCTGCGGAAGGTATTCTTTGTGTTGAAAAAATTGCTGGTCAGCATGTTGAAGCTTTAGACTACGGAAATATTCCTGGTTGTACATATTGTTCACCAGAAATTGCAAGTGTAGGTTTAACAGAACAACAAGCAAAAGATAAAGGCCTTGATATTAAAGTCGGTAAGTTTCCTTTCTCTGCCTCTGGTAAAGCAAGTGCTGGTGGAAATAAAGAAGGTTTTGTAAAAGTAATTTTTGATGCTAAATATGGCGAATGGTTAGGTTGCCATATGATTGGAGCTGGTGTTACCGATATGATTGCTGAAGCTGTTTTAGGTCGTAAGTTAGAAACCACAGGACACGAAGTCTTAAAAGCTGTACACCCACACCCAACAATGAGTGAAGCGGTTATGGAAGCTGTTGCTGACGCTTATGATGAAGTTATTCACTTATAATTGAAACGCTATTAATTTTACATACATAAAAAGTTCCAGAATTATCTGGAACTTTTTTTATACGCTCTATTTTATGTGGATTTAAAACATAAAGCCGACACCAAATTGCCAAACCTCATTTTTACCATCAACATCTTCAAAAGGTGTATCGTCTTCAAAAATACTCGTTAAGCCCATAGTGTACCTTGCACTTACAAAGAATCCACCATCAAACTTATATGATGTACCTAATGCTATACTGGTATCAAAATCCTTAACATAAGAGTCCTCTTCATCAATTTCTATATCTCCTCCATCTGAAGTTGGCTCAAAATCAAATTCTTCATGAATCTTAAATCCAAATTGCGGACCTGCTTCAACACTTAAGCCTTCTACTAAATAAGCTTTAATTAGCAATGGTACTTGAATATAGTCTAATTGGTATTCAATATTTTGATCCGTATCAAAAACATTATCCTGATCTATTTCTGAAACATCAAACCCTTGTCCTGAGTAAAACACCTCTGGTTGAAAAGAAATACGTTCCGAAATTGGAAGTTCGGCAACCAAACCAACATTAAAACTTGTTCTTGCATCGACATCGTCAAAATCATCTCCAGTAATCTTAGAGAAGTTAACTCCTCCTTTCACTCCTAACTGAATCGCGTTAGAATCTGATTGAGCATAAACCGATGTTAATGCAAATAAAAATACTCCTGTAAACACTATTAATTTTTTCATAATTATCATTGTTTTATTTGGGTTAAAACACCAAAGCTAATAGTCAAAAACGCAGTAACCATAAGGCTTAACAGCAGTTTAACAAGTTTTTAAGTTTCGGTAAAAATCAATCGTAAAAGTAAAACACCTATCTCCGCTCTATCACTAAAAACCTTAACTCTATTGTTAGAAAACAATAAAAATTACAATTTATAACCAAGATCAAGAGTCAAACCATTTGGTGTAATTTCTTCAAAACCGATGGCATATTTTATGTGTAGATCTAATTTTGAAGTAATGATATAAGCCAAACCTAAATCCGTTCTCACCTTTAGTTTGGCATTATAAACATCAAAGACATAATTGATACTGGGACCAACGAACATATTAAAGTCTGGATAGATGTGATACTTGAAGTATGTAGGAGCATCAGTCTCATAAAAGTAATTTGGGTTGTGCATGCCAATCATTTTCTATGGAGAAACTGGCAAGACAACCTGCATAATACCCAAATTGTAAGGCCATTATTTTTAAATACGGAATTATAAGCAAGTGAATTCTGGAAATGATTTTTGTATATGGTTTTGGCCTGACCACTAACACAACTTAACACTAGCGTTTACCCGAATGACCTACGGCTTAGATACGGCTTAGATACGGAGTAAACACGGGTGAACCTCTTGTTTGATACAGCAGAACTTTATAGTACAGCTATACCAGCCATGGCTTTTGGTGCTTTGTATGGTGTTGTATCAGTAGTATCGCCGAAACTAGTTTCTTCCACCTTAAAAAAAGTGGCATTGAATCCTTCTTTAATGCCATAGTCCATTTGTGCTTGATCGTTACCCGTACAAAATACTATAAGTGAAATCACTAACATCTTAGTAGTAAAACTCATACATCTTACTATTTTAATAGTAACGGAATCCATAAGCAAACTTACGAGCCCGATATAAAGCTTTCAATAGCTAGCTCGTAACTCTGTAGACCAAAACCTAAAATAACACCTTTAGCATTAGGAGAAATATACGATTGATGTCTAAACTCTTCTCTAGAAAAGGTATTAGAAATATGAACTTCCACTACTGGAGTTGTGATTGCCTTAACCGCATCACCAATACCAACTGAGGTATGTGTATACGCAGCAGCATTTAAAACAATGCCGTCGTAAGTAAAACCGACTTCTTGTATTTTATCTATTAGCTCTCCTTCTATATTAGACTGAAAATGCTCTAAAGTGACATTAGCATATTTACTGACAACGGTATCGAAAAACTCTGTAAACGTTAAACTACCGTATATATTGGTTTCACGTTTACCTAATAAATTAAGGTTAGGACCGTTGATAATGATTATTTTTTTCATGTGTGGTTTTATCTTTTCAATTAACATCACTCGCTGTGGCTTACTAGCCACTTCATTTTACACCGTACTTTAAAAATGTGGTTATATGTAGTAAATATATTAAAAACTGGGCATAAAAAAACCGAAGCGTTCGCTTCGGTTTTAAATATATTATTATGTTGTGTTCAGATTCTTATAACTTGAATAAGATACCAAAAGCAGCATTTCCACCAAATGGGTTAGCAACATCACCAAAACCTAAGTTAAATTCTGATACAGCTTCTGCATCATCAGCATCTAACTTGCTAGAAGAGAAAGATAATACGTTCTTTAGACCAAAAGTTAAAGCGATTTTTTCAGTTACGAAATAGTTAATACCTAAATCTAAACCAGCACCGATAGTATTTTCTTTTACATCTGCAAGATCATAATTAGTACTAGCGTAACCAACACCAAACTCACCGTAAGTTTTAAAACGCTCACCTAAATCTAAAAAGTAATAACGAGCAAAAGCACCAACACCGAAAGTAGATTGGTCAGCTGTATCTGTACCAGCAACTTCTTCTTTAGCTGACTCAAAAGATAACATACCACCAATAGCTAAATCTTCACTGATGAAATAACCTAATTTTGGGCTAATTTCAAATCCAGATGCTTTTTCTTCTGTGTTTTTGTCTTCAGAACTGTTGAATCCAACCATTCCTTCAATGAATAGATCTCCTTCAGAAAAACCAAAAGTTTTAGCTTCTTCTTGTGCAGTAACATTTGCAAATCCTAATACTGCAACTGCAGCTGTAAAAAATAATTTTTTCATAATTTAAGTTTAAATTTGATAATTAAATTGGTCGGCAAATGTAGACTTTACTTTTATACTAGAAATCGTAATTTTGTTAAAATTTAACGTATTTCATCGATATTATTTGTTTTTAAACCACAAAATAATGCTAACCACCTATTAATCAACAAACACAATATTTGGGTCTAAATGTCTAAAATCGCTTTCGCCATGTAAATAATTAGTCTTCTATTTTAAAATTTAAATCAATAGTATAATTCTAACAGATGCTCTATATAAATACGTCGATTTGATACTTGCTTATTTTTCAAACTTTATGATTTTTGAAGTCATAAATTTTGAGTTTTGAACAAAAAAAAGAGAGGCACATTGCCTCTCTTTTTAAATATAAAATTTATGTTCATTAGAAATGTAATGCAAATCCAACATTAAATTGCAAAACACCTTCATCAGTATAATCCTCATTTAATGATAAGTTATATCTTAAGCCTGGCTCAATTGAAACACTATTACTAACGAACCATGCATATCCAGCACCAATACCTAACCATAATGGTGTTTCATCACCATAAACATCTTCTCCAGAAGCACCTGTCAAATCTAATGTTACAGGTATCATACTATTAACATAGTACTTAGCTCCTATTCTGTAAGAAAAACTGCTAGCAGCATCACCTTCATCGGGACTAAATCCACCGTAACCTAAACCAGCCTTAATAGCTAAATCATCCATGATAAAATAACCACCATCAAGACCAATATTGTATTCTGATGATCCATCACTTGAACTAAAATAAATACCTGTAGTTCCTAACATGGCATTACCAGTGTTAGCCTCGATTAACCACTTTCCTTCTGACGTTTGCCCATCAGAGTTTCCATCTTGTGCATTCACATTAGCGAAACCAAATACTGCCATAGCAGCACATAAAAATAATTTTTTCATAATAATATAAGTTTAAATTGATTACTACAAACTAAAGCCTTTTTTACTTAATATAAAAGTTTCACCACATAGTTATTAACATTTTTTCACATCTAAACACTTAACGCTTTAAATTCCAAGCATTTACATATACAATTATTAACAATTAAGATAAAAAATACGATAAATTACGTATAATAATCACAGGAAAATTTCATTGTAAATTGTTAATTTTAACTATGAAATGGGAACACGCTTTAACAGATTACACACATTACCTTCGTATAGAACGTGGGTTGTCTCATAACTCTATTGAAAATTATAGTTATGACATAAAAAAGCTTATATTATATGTTGAAAATCATTCTATTAGCGCCAATCCGACGACAATAGATACCGACACGGTAAAAACCTTTATTTATTCCATTTCTAAAACCATTAATCCAAGATCTCAAGCACGTTTAATATCTGGACTTCGTAACTTTTTTGATTATCTCATTTTTGAAAATTACCGAACAACTAACCCATTAGATTTAATAGAATCTCCAAAAATTGGACGGAAATTACCAGATACGCTCTCTATAAAAGAAATTGACACTTTAATTTCGGCTATTGATTTAACGCATCCACAAGGAGAGCGTAACAGAGCTATTATAGAAACTTTGTACAGTTGTGGTTTGCGTGTTAGTGAACTGACCAACCTAAAACTATCGGACTTATTTTTTGAGGAAGATTTTATTAAAGTTACAGGTAAAGGTGATAAACAACGTTTTGTTCCCATTAGTCCATTAACTAAAAAATACATTTCCCTATACATAAAAGCCATTAGACCACATATTCCAGTAATTGAAGAATACCGAGATATCTTATTTTTAAATAGACGTGGAAAGCAACTCACTAGAGCTATGATTTTTACAATTATTAAGCAATTGGTTGAAAAAGCAGGGTTAAAAAAAACGGTCTCTCCACACACCTTTAGACATTCCTTTGCCACACATTTATTAGAAAACGGTGCGGATTTAAGAGCGATTCAAATGATGCTTGGTCACGAGAGCATAACAACTACTGAAATCTATATGCATGTTGATCGTTCGCATTTAAGTGAGGTATTACATAAGTTTCATCCCAGAAAGTAGCCGTGAAAACGCAAGTTTTAAACCTAACTACATCAATTTTAATAAATTAAGTGTATTTAATTAAATTAAATCCATTAAATTTACAGTCCACTAAAAATTATTTAGACCTTATTGAGGATGTTTATTAGGTAAAATTCTAAGCAAAACTTGTAGGTATTTTTTTATATTTTTTGTGACAAACCCCATTGTTTAGTGTCTTATTGTAAAACACAACCTATGAAATTGCCCATTCTAAATCTCATCAATTCTAAGTCAACAAAAAAGAAGGATAACAAAGCCTTAAGTGTATTAGACGAGGCCAGAAAGCACGAAATAGCATTAGAAATTTCTAATGTAGGTGTATGGGATTGGAGTATTCAAAAGAAGAAATCATTTTTCTCTGAAGAATTAAAGAATATAATTAATCTCTCTGGTAACGAACTACGAGACGAACCACAGGCTTGGCGCGAAAGAGTTCATCCGGACGACTTTGATAATTATGTTTCTAAAGTCTATGGACACCTAAGTGGTGAAGATGAACTTTATGAGCACGAATACCGTGTGCGATGTAAACATGGTAATTACAAATGGGTATTAGCCAAAGGAAAAGTTATAGAAAGAGACGCTAATAACGAACCTGTAAGGGCAATTGGAACAGTAATTGACATTACAAATATTAAAAAGCGAAAAGACCTTGTTGCAAAAAATTTGCAGATAATTAGTAGTGAAAATAAGAGGCTTCAGAACTTTACCCATATTGTATCTCATAATTTAAAAACACATATTGGTAATTTTAAAAACATCCTTGAGTTTTATGATGAAGCCCAAGACGCATCTGAGAAGGAAGAGTTAATTGGCCATTTGAGATCCATTTCAGAATCCTTAACCACTACAATTGTTGATCTTGATGACATTATTAGTATAAAATCTAAAGCAGATTTAAACCAGTGTAATGAGCACATTAACTTGCAACAAAGTATTGATAAAATAACGGATAGTCTAAAATTAGATAGTACTAAAAACGAAGTGACCATTAACAATACACTCAGAGCAGACGAAACCCTATATTCAAATCGTTCTTATTTAGAAAGTGTGTTTTACAATATTATATCTAACGGTATTAAATATGCCGATCCGAATAAAAAATCGCAAATTACAATTCAATCTACTCATAATAAAGACACTATAAAAATACTTATTTCTGATAACGGTATTGGTATAGATACTTCTAAATACAAAGATCAGTTGTTTGATATGTACCAAACGTTTCATGGTACAGACCGAAAGGACTCTAGAGGTATTGGACTTTATATTACTAAAACGCAAGTTGAAGCTTTAAACGGAAAAATAGAATTAGAAAGTAAGCTTAATGAGGGTACAACCTTTATTCTTACTTTTAACAAGCAACAGCCACGTGCTGTAGAATAATCCCAAACTCAACTTCTATTGCCAATTCTATTATGGAATTATGTAGTATGACGTTTGAAAACAAGACATAAAAAAAATCCGGTAGTGTACCGGATTTTTTTTATTAATCTATGTTTAGAGATTTATTTAGCAATATTTACTGCTCTTGTCTCTCTAATTACAGTGACTTTAACTTGCCCAGGATAAGTCATATCTGTTTGGATTTTTTGAGAAATCTCGAACGATAAACTTGCAGCTTTGTCATCGGTTACCTTTTCACTTTCTACAATAACGCGCAATTCTCTACCTGCTTGGATAGCGTAAGCTTTCTTTACACCTGTAAATCCGAAGGCAACATCTTCCAAATCTTTAAGACGTTGTATGTAAGAATCTAACACCTGACGTCTTGCACCTGGTCGTGCTCCAGAAATCGCATCACAAACTTGAATAATTGGCGATAACAATGTTGTCATTTCAATTTCGTCGTGGTGTGCTCCAATGGCATTACAAACTTCTGCTTTTTCACCATGTTTCTCTGCCCATTGCATCCCTAATATAGCGTGTGGAGTTTCTACATCTGTTTCAGAGGATGGTACTTTTCCAATATCGTGTAATAGACCTGCTCGTTTGGCTAATTTAGGATTTAAACCAAGTTCTGCAGCCATTACGCCACAAAGTTTTGCCACTTCACGCGAGTGCTGTAATAAGTTTTGCCCATAAGACGAACGGTACTTCATACGTCCTACCATTTTAATCAACTCTGGGTGTAAACCATGAATTCCTAAATCGATAACCGTACGTTTACCAACTTCAATAATTTCTTGCTCTATTTGTTTTTCGGTCTTTTTAACAATCTCTTCAATTCTTGCAGGATGTATTCTTCCATCCGTTACCAATTTGTGTAATGATAAACGTGCTATTTCACGTCTTACAGAATCAAAACACGATAAGATAATGGCTTCTGGAGTATCATCGACTATAATTTCTACACCAGTAGCAGCTTCAATTGCTCTAATATTACGACCTTCTCTACCGATGATTCTACCTTTAACATCATCAGATTCTATATTAAATACAGACACACAGTTATCTACAGCCTCTTCGGTTCCGATACGCTGAATGGTATTAATAATTATCTTTTTAGCTTCTTGTTGCGCAGTTAATTTAGCCTCTTCTACATGGTCTTGTATAAACGCCATGGCATCGGTTTTGGCCTCTTCTTTAAGCGACTCTACCAATTGGCTTTTAGCCTCTTCTGCAGATAGCGATGAAATAACCTCTAGCTGTTTTATTTGATTTTTATGCGCTTTTTCAATTTCCTCTTGTTTCTTATCAAGGAATTCTAATCTAAAGTCGTAATCCTTAATTTTATCTTCGAGAGACTGATTAGACTTTTTAGCCTTACTCAATTCATTAGACACATGAGACTCTTTATCTCTGATGCGTTTTTCGGCTTCAGCCATTTTTTTATCGCGAGATAAAATCACTTTTTCGTGCTCTGATTTTAGCTCAATAAATTTTTCTTTAGCCTGTAGTATTTTATCTTTTTTTATAGATTCTCCATCCGATTTTGCTTGTTTTAAAATCGATTGTGCTTCTAGTTCTGCATTTGCAATTAATTTTGAAGCCTTGCCTTTTTCTAAAGCTTTGGCTATAATATATCCTAGTATTACTCCTATTATTACTCCTCCAACAATATATAAAATTGTGTTAGTGTCCATGTTTATTATTTAGTTTTAGTGTATAAAAAAGCCCACATCAGTTAACGGTTTTGTATAAACTCCTTAAAAACAAGTTTAGGGCTAACAAGCTGATCAAAAATCTGTCTAAGATACTGAATCGAGTTCAGCACTAACAGCACGATTTTACAACTTAAACTCACCCTTTTTAAAGAATTGATCGTTGAGTTTATCAAAAAATGTAACTAATGTAGGCAGTAACCTTAATTTTATTTAAAAGAACGTACGAGTTAGATATGTTGGTTTAAAAGTTCATTTAAAGCTTCAAGCTTTTCTTGTACTTCTTCATTAACATACTCTTTATCTATTGACTTTTGCTCTACTTGAGCCGCAAATTGTAAAGCACACATTGCCAACACATCTTGCTTATCTCTTACAGAGTAATTCTGCTCAAATTGCCCAATCATAACCTCGATTTTTTTCGTGGCCTTACGTAAACCTTCTTCTTGACTTGGGTTTATCGTTAACGGATAAACTCTGTTAGCAATTGAAAGTTTAATTTTTAATTGTTCTGGCATTATAATTTAAATTTACATTATTATTCTGATAATTGCCCTATACAATGGTCAATATCTCTAATAAGTGCATTTATTTTGAGTTTCGTTTCTCGTTTATTTTCGTCACTACCAAGCATTGAATTCGCCATCTTGAGGGTATCATATTTTTCTACCCAAGCAGAAATTTCTTCTTGCTGCTCTAAAAGCCTTTGTTGTTGCTGTTCTAATTGTTCTGAGAGTTTAGCATTAGTCTGTTTTAAAACCTCCTGCTTGTGTAAAATCTTACTGATTTTATTCTCTAACGCATCAACAATGTCTTCTATTTTACTCATTAAAGCAATTCAATACTAATAAAACAAAGTTAACATACCTAAATAAGAAATACAATTCTTTTACATTTATTTTTTATTATTATAAGTTGAAGGGAATTAAATCGTTAATAAAAATAATACGATTTTATAATTTGCAAATCGTTATCAAATTGATATTTTCGCTATAATAGTAGATTTTATGAAGCCAGTTTTTCTTTTTTTTTTAATATCCTGTTCAATTTATGGACAGTCTGAATACCCAAAAGATTATTTTAGACATCCACTAGATATTACCTTAGTGCTTTCTGGCACTTTCGGTGAATTACGCTCTACACATTTTCATGGTGGATTAGACATAAAAACACAGCAGAGAGAAGGTTTAAAAGTATATGCTGCTGCCGAAGGGTATATTAGTAGAATTAAGATTTCGCACTTTGGCTACGGAAAGGCTATATACATTACACATCCTAACGGATATACTACAGTGTATGGTCATCTTCAAAAATTTTCTGAGCGCTTAGAAAACTATATTAAACAATGCCAATATGATAAAGAAAGTTTTGAGGTTGAAGTTTTTCCGCATAGCGAAGAACTAAAAATACATCCTAATGAAGTTATCGCATACTCTGGTAATACAGGAAGTTCTGGTGGACCGCATTTACATTTTGAAATTAGAGACAACCAAGAACGTCCTATCAATCCTTTACTTTTTGGTATGGACGTAAAAGACTCTAAACGACCTTATGTGTCGGGTGTTTTTGCCTATCCTAAAGATGAAAACGCCACTATTAATGGTAAAAATGAAAGAGTGCCTTTACGACTAATTCCGCAAAAAAATGGAGATTATGCTGTTGAAGAGATTAAGGCTTTTGGACATATTGGTTTTGGTGTTATTTCATTTGACAAACAAGATTTGGCTCCAAATAATAATGGAGTAAGCAACATACAAACCTTCTTTAATGGTAATAAAAGTTTAGAAATTGATTTTAAACGTATAAGTTTTGATGAGACTAAACACATTAAACGCCTTTTAGACTATCAGTATTTTATAAGTAGGAAAGCAAAAATTCAAAAACTATTTATTGAACAAAATAATCCTCTAAGTATTTACAAAGATGTGTATGATGACGGCTATGTAAAAGTTGAAGATAGTACATCTTCGGTTTATAAAGTAAGAATTAGGGACTTCAGCCAAAATGAATCTTGGGTTATGATACCCATCGTAGGAAAACATGAAGTGATAGAAAAAGATAGCATCCAAGATCGTTCTAACAAATCACTAGTTCGCAATGATGAAAACACCAAATTAAGCGCAGGAAATTTTACTGTTGATTTCTATAAAAACACCGTGTATGATGATTCTTATATTGATTTTAAAGTAAGTTCAGATACACTCTTTTTAGGAGAAGACGCTATTGCTATGCAGAAGAATTTCTATATTAATTATGACTTAAGTAATTACAAAACCGAGCATCAAGACAAACTGTATGTCGCTAGGTTTTATGGCAGTTATAAAAAACCATATTATGTACCAACCTCTAGAAAAGGCAACACCTTAACTGCCAGAACTAAAGCTTTAGGCACGTATGCTTTAGCGACAGATACCGAACCTCCCTCAATTACACCGATTAACTTTCACGACAAAAAATGGATTAGCAATTACCGCTACCTTAAAGTTAAGATTGATGATAAGTTGACAGGTATAAGCAAATATAGAGCTACGGTTAACGGAAAGTGGATATTAATGGAATACGATTATAAAAAAAATACATTAATACACGATTTTAACGACAATATCGTTAAAGATACTAAGAACGAATTAAAAATAATTGTAACCGATAATGTTGGAAATAGTTCTACATTTGAAGCAACATTTTTTAGAAAATAGATTTATCATGAGTCAAGGGTTTGTTTTTTTTTAAATCTTTGAGTTTTTCCTAACTAAGAAAATTAGAAACATTTGAAGCGCTTACATTTTATAGTCCTTATAAGCTTACTATTTAGTTGGCTTTCTTTTTCGCAATCTGCAATTATTAGAGGTGTCATATTAGACGAAGCTAATTTACCTATTGAAGGAGTCAATATTACAGCAAACACAGGTGAAGGCACTGCGACAAACAGCAATGGTTTTTACGAACTTAAAATTCCATTTGGTGAGGATGTAACAGTTACTTTTACACATGTCTCTCACAAGCGCGTAGAACAAAAATTCAACCTTAAAAACGGACAAGAAATTGAGTACAATCCTGTGATGCTTATTGAAGTAGAACAAATAGCAACGGTAATTATTAACACCAACACAAGACAGTCTGTAGATGGAGTAACATCCATTTCTCCGCAAATGATTAGAACTATAAAAGGAGCACAACCTGGTGTTGAAAATATATTAAAAACCTTACCTGGCGTTAATATCTCTAACGAGTTGAGTACACAATATTCTGTGCGTGGTGGTAATTTTGACGAAAACCTAGTATACGTTAATGAAATTGAAGTATACAGACCATTTTTAATTCGCTCAGGGAATCAAGAAGGTTTAAGCTTTGTAAATACTGATATGGTTCATAATGTCGATTTCTCTGCAGGTGGATTTCAAGCAAAATACGGAGACAAATTATCTTCAGTATTAGATATCACCTATCGAAATCCCGTTGATTTTGGCATTCGTACAGATTTGAGTTTACTAGGTGGAAGCCTTACCGCAGAAACAATTTCAAAGGATGGAAAGTTTTCAGGTATCGCAGGTGTACGTTATAGAGACAATAGTTTATTGTTAAACAGTTTAGAAACGGATGGTAATGTAGAACCGGTATTTGCAGATGCTCAAACGTATTTAACATATCGTTTTTCAAGTAAATTTCATTTAAACTTTCTTGGCAATATTTCTTCTAACAAATACAACTTTCAACCAGAAAACAGACAAACCAATTTCGGAACCTTACAAGATCCTGTAGCATTAATAGTGTTTTATGACGGTCAAGAAAAAGACCAATACCAAACCTATTTTGGTGCCTTTAAAGCCAATTATTTTGCAAATGACGATTTAACCTTAAAGCTTATCGCATCTGCTTATCACACTACAGAACAAGAGTACTTTGACATCTTAGCTCAATACCGTTTAGGTGAAGTAAACACCAATATTGGAGATGAAAATTTAGGCGAAGTTGAATTCAGTGAAGGTATTGGATCGCAATTAACGCATGCACGAAACGATTTAGACGCTTTTATAATTAACGTTGAGCATCGTGGAGATTATAATATTGATGATGAAAGTACTGTAGAATGGTCTGCAAAATACACTCATGAAGATATTAGAGACCGTTTAGTAGAATATGAAGTTATTGATTCTGCCGGATTCTCCATTAGGCCACCGCTTTTTAGTCAGACCAACCCTCAGCCTTACGAACCGTTTTCGGGACCACTGGTAGCCTTTGAGAATACCAGAGCCACCAACCGTGTGCAGATTAATAGGGTTCAAGCTTTTGTACAATATAGTAAACGCACAGATTGGGATGGCAACGAAGTCTTCTACAATGCTGGTGTACGATCGCATACTTGGAATGTCAGTGGAGACGGTATTACAGATAATGACACACAAACCGTAATTAGTCCAAGAGCGCAGTTTGCAATTAAACCAAATTGGGAAAAGGATATGCTTTTTAGAATTGCCTCCGGTTTGTATTATCAACCTCCGTTTTATAGAGAATTAAGAGATTCTGAAGGTGCTGTGCAACCTAATGTAAAAGCACAACAATCGTTTCATGTGGTATTAGGAAATGAATACAGTTTTGAAATATGGAATAGACCTTTTAAATTGGTTAGTGAAGCCTATTATAAAGGAATGACTGACGTTAACCCATATACCATTGAGAATGTTAGAATCCGTTATAGTGCAGACAATAATGCCAAAGCCTATGCGTATGGTTTAGATTTAAGACTGAATGGCGAATTTGTGCCAGGTACAGAGTCTTGGTTTAGTTTTGGCTATTTAAAAACTGAAGAAAATATAGATGATCGCGGTTATATTGCTAGACCAACAGATCAACGCCTCAAGTTTGGTGCGCTGTTTCAAGATTATGTTCCCAATATGCCAGACCTAAAAATGTATTTAAACTTAGTTTACAATACGGGAGTTCCAGGTGGTTCACCAAGCTATGCAGATCCTTATAATTATCAATTGAGGTTACGCGATTATAGACGTGCTGACTTAGGAATTTCATACCAACTTGTGAACCCAGAAAAAACATACAGTTCTAGATGGAAAATGCCATTTAAAGAACTCTCACTTGGATTTGAAATTTATAACATGTTTAACAACCAAAACTCCATAACGAATACGTGGGTTAGAGATGTTTACAGTAAGCAACAGTATGCTATTCCAAATTACTTAACTCCTCGTATTTTTAATGTGCGCTTGTCTGCTCGATTCTAGGTATAGTATTCTGTAAAAACTTTTGCTTATGGTCTTCTAAAGAAAATCAGTTTATTTTCCTATTTTTGAGTCACTAAGGTTCTTTAAGTCATACTTTTAAGCTTGCGTACAAAAAATAAGACATATGAAATTATCCCTCTTTTCATTTCTACTACTGTTGTGTAGTATTTCTTTTGCCCAACTTAGTGTTCAAAATGATGCTTATGTCTTTGTAAAAAAACAATATGTTTATGTTACGGACGACGTTAACATTGATGATGTTGATTCTAAAATATATCTAAGAGACGAAGCACAATTACTTCAAGGTAACGGCACTACTGGTAATTCTGGTCAGGGCGAATTAAGTGTTTATCAAACAGGAACTGTGAATCAATGGAGTTATAATTATTGGTGTTCTCCTGTTGGAAATAACTCACCTGCCTTTGGTAATGAAGACGCACGCGTTAATTTAATTGACGACGCTACAGGATTAACCTCTAGTACAGATGCCTTATTTGTTTCGGGCTATAATGGATCTGCAAGTCCTTTATCTATAGCAAAGCGTTGGCTATGGACCTACCAAATGTCTACGCAATATATTGATTGGGTGTATGTTGGTGCTACAGGAGCTATTAAACCTGGCCTGGGTTTTACTATGAAAGGTAACGGTACAGGGCAAACGGGCAGCCAATTATATGATTTTAGAGGTAAACCCAACAATGGCACCATTACTAATGATGTTGCTAATGGCGTTAATACATTAATAGGTAACCCGTATCCTAGTGCCATAGATGCTGCAGCATTTATTCATGATGATGACAATCAAGCCTCAATTACTGGTACATTGTTATTCTGGGAACAAGATGGCACTATTCCTTCTCATGTGTTAGTAGAATACAGAGGAGGTTATTCTTCATTTACAATAAGTGAAGACGGTTCCACAGTTACTACTGCACCAGCTCAATTTATGACGTACGATGAAGAAGATAACTCGTTTCCTTTACCTGTGCCTTCTTATGGTAGTAAAGTTGCTAAAAGATATATTCCAATCGGACAAGGTTTTATGATAGAAGGCAGAGCTGGCACTCCTTCTGCTCCGGCAACAGTATATACCAAAAATGAACATCGTGTATTTGCTAAAGAATCGGATGGCAATAGTTATTTTTTTAGAAGTAGCAACACGAACTTAACAGAATCCAATACTTCAGTTGGTATTCAGTATCAAGACAACGGCCTTTCTATTGTTCCAGAAGATTATAAACGCTTTAGAATCAACGTAGATTTTACTGTTAACAATGCACACTACACGAGACAATTGGTTTTAAATTTTCACGAATCTGCAACTACAGGATTTGATTATGGCTTAGAACTTATTCGTTCAGAAAGTTTAGCTTCAGATGCTTATTTTTCGTTGGATGAAAACGTATTTTCTGGTCAGGCTTTTCCATTTGAAGAAACACTTACCATTCCATTGGTTATAGACATTGAGCATCAGCAACCACTACGCTTTAGAATATTTGACATTCAGAATTTTAATGAATCTCAAGGTATTTTTATTCATGATAGCATTACAGACACCTATACAAATCTAAGACAGACAGACTACGAACTACATATAAATCCAGGCCATTACAGTGATCGTTTTAGTATCGTATTCACCACAGAAACGCTAGGAATAGAGACGTATAAAGATACGGAATTGACCATATTCCAAGACAATGCGCTTCACCAACTTTCAGTACTAAATCCTCAAAACTTAGATATTGAAACCATTACTATATATGATGTTACAGGAAAACGTATAAACCAATTACATTTTAAGGAAACTCAAGAGCAATACCATGTATCTACAGTCCATTTAATAGACGGAGTCTATGTGGTTAATGTGATTTCCGATTCAGGCAAAACTACAACGTCTCAAAAAATCATTGTAAAAAAATGAGTCGCTAAAATTGTGCTTAATTACTTTCTGCAAATGCCTTTAAAACAGTGACTACGTAATCTAATTCTTCCTTTGTATTAAAAATACTAAACGAAAAGCGCACCGACGGTTGCTTTAATCTATCTTCATTTAAAATTTCGGTTAACACATGCGATTGCTGACTGCTACCACTTTGACAAGCACTTCCTCTTGAGCAAGCAATGCCTTTTAAATCGAGTTGAAACTGCAACATTGGTGCTTTAGATGGAGCAATCGGTAAACACACATTAACTAAGGTGTAGGTGCTATTTGCATGGGTTTCGCAAGTTCCATTAAAACTTACGTGAGGTAAGTATATCTTTAATTGTTGAATAAAATAATCTTTTAACTCCGATACATAAGCTTTATCCTCCTCCAGTTGAGTATAGGCTATCTTTAAGGCTTCGTCCATACCTACAATATTGTGAATAGACTCCGTCCCTGCTCTATAACCGCGCTCTTGTTCTCCACCAAAAATTAAAGGTTTTAATCCAGATTCCTTACGAATAAAACAAAACCCAACCCCTTTGGGACCATGAAATTTATGTGCGCTTGCAGCCATAAAATCAACCTGAATTTCCTGTAAGTCCATTTTGTAATGCCCTACAGATTGAACCATATCTGAATGAAATAAAGCGTTGTAAGATTTACAAAGATTAGCTACCGTTTTGATGTCTAAAATATTGCCAACTTCATTATTTACATGCATTAAACTAACCAAAGGTTTATTAGAAGCTTGTAAAAGTTCTTCTAAATGCGACAAATCAACGTGTCCTCCATCTTTTAAGTCAACGTAATGTATAACGGTATTATACTCTCTCTGTAACTGCTCAGCTGTATGTAAAACGGCATGATGCTCTATTTTGGAAGTAATTATTTCGGTGACTCCTAAATCTCTAACCGCACTTCGTAACGCTAAATTATCTGCTTCAGTACCACCCGAAGTAAATACAATTTCGGAAGCCGACACATTAAAATAAGAAGCAATATTTTTTCGACATTGTTCTAAAAGCGCCTTAGACAAACGCCCAAAACTATGAGTCGACGATGCATTTCCATAACTTTCACTAAGTACTTGTGTCATACGATTTACGACTTCTGGTCGCAAAGCTGTGGTGGCTGCATTATCTAAATATACTGATTTCACGTGTTTACAAATAAATTAATTTAAAGACCATAAAAATTAACGATTCATCATTTTTAATATGATAAAAAGTAAAAATTCGCCTGTTTCTTATTGCAAAAGTATCCTAAATAAAATTATTTAGATAATGGAGCGTTATAATTTTACAAATCCTTTATTTTTGTTGAAAATTGAACCTATGATACGTCGTTTTTTTATACTCTTATGTTTTGCTTTATTTACAACCTGTGATGATGGCGATATTCTAACTGTTGATTTAGAATTTGAAGGAGTACTAGCACAATGCGATAATTTTGAAGACTATCATCTTATTTACGATACCAATAGCGACCCTAATGAAGCGCTTATTTTAATTTTTCCGAAGTCTACCACCAATGATGCTTTATTTACATCGCCAACAACAGTGGGCTCACCTGTAGAGTTAACTATTAACGCATCAACTGTTAGGTTTATATATAGAACTTACAATAGAACAATAACAGCCTCAGATATTTGTGCTATTTTACCGCCTTATGATTTAGCTATTTTAGAAGACTATGAGGCAGAATCTGGAACCATACAAGTGACTTCTACATATGAAGATGATGATAATGATGGAGTGCCAACTGCTTTTGAAGGTGTATCTGGATTACCTAGTGATGATGGAATATATTATGATTCATTAGACACAGACGATGATGGTATACCAGATTATATAGATATAGATGATGATGGTGATAACGTATTAACTAAAAATGAAATTGACGACAGTGACGATGACGACGACCCAACTACTAATCCTTTAGATACCGATGGTGATGGCACTCCAGATTATATAGACAAAGATGATGATGGAGATCTAATTTTAACACGGTATGAAGATACCAACGGTGAAAATGGACCTGGAGATGACCGCGTATCGGTTAATGGAGTTTTGGTCGCTCATTATCTAAATGATGAGGAAAGTATTGCCTATATCCCAGACCCTAACGAAGATTATATTGCGTTTACAAATGAATTTACAAGAACTGTAGAAACTCATTTTATTATCACTGATATAGATTTAGAAATCTTAAGAAGTACTATCATTGATATGGGAACACGCACGACAGTGTTATCTAGTGATGACTTTCTAGATTAAGGATCTACGTTCTGAAAAACACGAACCTCTGTAGCACCTAAACCGTAAGTTTTATAGTCGGCATCATAAAACGTAACATTGTTATAACGACTAAAAAGGGTTTCTAACTCTTGGCGCAGTACACCTTCTCCTACTCCATGTATAAATACAATTTTAGGAATTCGTTTTCTAATAGCAAATTCTAATTGTCCTCGGGCTGTATCTAATTGTAAGTTCAGCATGTCATAATTAGACATGCCTTTAGATGATTTTGTTAAATGATGAATGTGTAAATCTACTTCAAACTTTGGAGCATGACGTTCCTTAGGTTTTATAGTCGGAGCTGACTTTCTTTTCTTAGATTCTTTTTCCTTTTTTACAGCTTCAAAATCGGTATTATAAACAGCTGTTTCCAATGAGTTTCCTGAAGCTGTTAACATAAGTTCATGTTTTTCAAATTGAAAATCAAAACCATTAGAATCTTCAACCGAAATCACATCTCCAGTAATGTTTGTAATCACTCCCGAAATGGCATCATCAATAGTTTCTACGGTATCACCAACTCTAAATTTCATCTTCTTTTTCTGTTTTTATAAACGACTCTTCTTCTTTATCAAATTTACTCGGTATGTTTCTAGATGTTCTATAAATCCCGAAAACCAACAATACAATCCCTCCTATTAAAATATAGGTATTTTGTTGCTCTTGTGCTTGGGCATAAATGGCAATACTACCACCTACCACTATACAAATCAAATTAAGGAGTCTAGATATGTTCATATTATAATATTTATACAAAACACAAAAATAAGGTATAGAAAAATAGTAACCGCAATAACAAAAGTTTTTAGCAAATTGTTAATTTAGCAAAATGTTACTACTTGCCAAAGGCCTCGATGATTATATGTTACCATGCTTATGGAAGCAAACCTTCAATATTGATTGTATGGGTTGCGGCATGCAACGTTCTATATCTTTAATTTTAAAAGGTGAATTTGTTGCAGCCTTCTTCATGTATCCTGCTATTTACTCGCTAATTGCACTTTTTTCTTATCTTTTATTACATCTAAAATTTCAATTTAAAAATGGTCATCGCATAATTTTTGGGCTTTTTTTATTAAATATTAGTATTATTGTAATAAGTTTTATCATAAAAACCTTTTTAACCAACTAAAAACAACTAACAATGGAGAAACAACAAATACCAAATGGTACACTAGTACTAATCATGGGAATTTTATCAATTATTGGATGCTGTTGTTACGGTGTTCCTGGATTAATTTTTGGAATCGTAGCAATAATACTTGGCGGCAAAGCTACAAAAGTATATATGGAAGCTCCTGAAAATTATTCAGGTTTCGGAAATGTAAAAGCTGGTAGAATAATGGGAATTATTGGTGTCGTACTAAGTGTATTAATGGTCGCTTACATTTTATGGATTATCTCTTATTTTGGATGGGAAACTTTACAAAACCAAGAGTTAATGCAAGAAAAAATGCAAGAAATGATGGCGCAATAGTCCGATCTCTATACAAATAAAAAAAGCGATTTTCTTTACTGAAAATCGCTTTTTTTTATGAATTCTACTTTTAGTCGCTATTATTCAAATTCCTTTAAGGTCTTTGTTATAATAGATACGCAATCTAATAATTGCTCTTTTGTCATAACTAAAGGTGGTGCAAAGCGAATAATATTACCATGTGTTGGTTTTGCTAACAAGCCATTGTCTCTTAATCTTAGACAGATATTCCAAGCTGTATCACTGTCTTCACTATCATTAATTAAAATAGCATTTAACAATCCTTTACCTCTTACCGCATTCACAATAGAACTTGTTTCAATAAACTGGGATAACTCTGATCTAAATAATTGTCCTAAATCTTCAGCATTGTTTGCTAAATCTTCATTTTTTATAACCTCTAAGGCCGCAATTGCTACAGCAGCAGCAATAGGATTTCCGCCAAATGTACTTCCGTGATTTCCAGGTTTAATCACATTCATCACATGATTATTAGCCAAAACCGCAGAGACAGGATAAGCACCACCAGATAAGGCTTTACCTAAAATTAAGATATCTGGTTTTACGTTTTCATGATCAACAGCTAACATTTTACCTGTTCTTGCAATACCTGTTTGCACTTCGTCTGCAATAAACAACACGTTGTATTTTTCACATATAGCTTTTGCTTTAGACAAATAGCCTTCACTTGGAACATACACACCAGCTTCACCCTGAATTGGTTCTACCAAAAAGCCAGCAACATTCTTATTATTACTTAGTGTTTGTTCTAACGCTTCTAAATTATCGTATTCAATTTTAATAAAACCATTGGTATAAGGTCCAAAGTTTTTACGTGCTATAGGATCGTTACTAAACGAAATGATTGTTGTTGTTCTTCCGTGGAAGTTGTTTTCACAAACCACAATCTCAGCTTCATTTTCATCAATTCCTTTCACTTCATAAGCCCATTTTCTACACAGTTTTAGAGCTGTTTCTACAGCTTCGGCACCTGTATTCATTGGTAAAAGCTTATCGAAATTAAATGTTTCGGAAGCATATTTTTCATACTTCCCTAACATATCGTTATAAAATGCACGCGATGTTAAAGTTAGTGTTTGTGCTTGCTCTGTCATCGCTGCTACAATTTTAGGATGACAATGCCCTTGATTAACCGCAGAGTAAGCCGATAAAAAATCGTAATATTTTTTACCCTCTACATCCCAAACATATACACCTTCTCCTTTACTTAATACTACAGGAAGCGGATGATAGTTATGAGCTCCATATTTGTTTTCTAAATCTATCGCTTGTTGCGATGTTAATTGGTCTAAAACAGCCATTTTAAAAATAATTTAATAAATGAATAAAATATCCATTCCTTATCTACCTTTATCCTTTCGAAGTGTCCGAAAATTCAGCGTGGGAAAGAAATCATCCCTAAGAACACGCAATTTACAAAGAATCTTTCTGACTTTAATACATACACCCAAATTTTGTAAGCCTATAATGCATTGGCAAAAAAATGAGTAACTAACGTCTATATTTATAGCGCGCAGCTCTTATAAATAAGCTCGTAACATAAGCTTCAAAATGTTTTCTATTACGATTAAGTATTAAACTTCAGTATTCAAAGTATAATGAGCTGAACTATTTGCAAAATTGCACCTATATTTGCACTCAAATTCTAATAAAAAAATGCCAAAAAGAGAACGGAATAAATTTGTAAAACGCGGACAAATCATAGAGATTTTAATAGAAGACTACGCCTTTGGTGGAAAAGGTATTGGCCGCATTAGAAACGAACATGGTGAATTTGTTGTTTTTGTTCCGAATACCTTACCAGGTCAATTGGTAAGAGGGCAGGTAAAAAAAACCAGTAAAAAATACGCCGAGTGTAAACTTTTTGAAGTCCTAAAACCCTCTGAAGACGAAATTGATATGCCGTACCAAAGTATTCCTGGCGCACCATATATCAATTTACCAATAGAAAAGCAGCACAATTACAAAAAGCAAAGTACCTTAGAATTATTTAAGCGCATTGGTAAAGTAGCCGATATTGAAGATAAATTCGACGAGTTTGTAACCTCTCCTAACACCTTTCATTACAGAAACAAAATGGAATATGCATTTTCTGCTATTGGTTACGATCACGAATTAAAAACAGATGTAGATGAGTTTACACTAGGTTTTAAAAAGCGTGGCACATGGTGGTGCGGAGACGATCTAAAAAAAGACTCCGGTTTATTTGATGCCGAATTTGAAAATCATCTTAAAGATATTAAAGCTTATTGTATTAATACCGAATTAGCACCTTGGCACCCACCTAAACGCGAAGGCTTCTTTAGATATTTTGTAGTTAGAAAATCGTATAAGACCAATCAGTTATTATTTAACTTAGTAACCACTTCTTATGATTTGCCTCAATTTGATTTAGATAAATTTGCCAACTTTTTAGTTGAATTATTTGGAGATCGTGTTGCGGGATTATTACACACTATCAATGATGAAACTGGCGATAGAACCATTGCCACAACTGGACAAATTTCTTTGGTATATGGAGATGATAAAATAGTTGAAGAACTATTAGGTTTAAATTTTGAAATTAGCATGAAAAGCTTTTTTCAAACCAATCCTAAATGTGCAGAACGATTATATTCTAAAGTTGTAGAATATGCCTTAGAAAATAAAGAAGCCATTGACAATACGGTTGTATTAGATTTGTTTTGTGGTACCGGAACCATAGGTCAAATTATAGCAAATAGAGCTGAAAACACTAAAATTGTTGGTGTAGACATTGTTGCAGCTGCCATTAAAGATGCTAAAGAAAATGCCAAAAGAAATCACATTGAAGGTTTAAAGTTTTACGCAGCTGATGTTGGAAAGTTTCTTACCGAACATCCTGAATACACCAATAAAATCCGAACTATTATTTTAGATCCAGCCAGAGCTGGCATAGCACCCAAAACTCTTAAAAAAATAATAAACCTTAATGCAGAACGTTTGGTTTATGTATCTTGTAATCCGGCAACACAAGCCAGAGATACAGAGCAATTAATGGAGGCAGGATACCAAATAAAAAAAATGAGTTTGGTCGATCAGTTTCCACATACAGCACATATCGAAACAGTTGTATTATTTGAAAAAGGCTAAAGATTTTTGCTGAAAGGCCAATTTATTAACAACTAGCTGTTTTAATAAGTGTGCTATTTTGTGAATAGTTGAAGTGTATTTTTGAACACGATTAACGCTTCAGAAAACACTTAAAAAATAATAAACGATAGAAAAAGATTAAATAAACGAATCTCATTGATTCCATGAAAACATTATTTCAAAAAAAATATGGTATCACATTGCTAATTAGCCTTGTAGCCATAACTACTTTACAAAACTGTGAGCGCGATGATATTTGTGCTGCAACAACCCAAACGACACCAAGACTCATTGTAGAATTTTATGATGCTACTGATACCGACGAATTATTAAATGTATCACGTATTACAGTATATCGCGACGGAATTTTTACAGATGAAAATGGTGTAACTACAGAGCCAACCGAAGCGTCCGATAAAATAATCACTACTTATAATGATGAGGATTCTTATGTCTTTAATGTTACCAGCAATAAAATAGCATTACCATTGTTAGTTGGCGCTGAAGGACAACCACCAATTACTGTACGTTATGTGTTAGAGAAAGATACCAATTTAAGAATTGAAGATGACGATCCACTTACAAATTCTAATATAGATATTATAGAAATCACTTACAATACTGAGTTTGTATATGTTTCAAGAGCATGTGGTTATTCTAGTAATTTTAACAGCTTAGGTGTTCAAAGAATTACAGACTCAGACCAATGGATTACCAATATAGAAATCGAAGAAACCACTCAAGCAAGTATAAAAGATGAAAACACAACACATGTACGCATCTATCATTAGAAGCGTCATCCTATTGCTGTTGTTTTCTACAATAGCTTTGGCACAAGAGGAGACAAAAACGGTGAACGATACTTTAGTTTTTAAACAAAAGTATGGTCTTAGAATTGGAACTGATATAAGCAAACTCGCCCGTACTTTTTTATCTGATGACTATACCGGTTTTGAACTTATTGGAGATTATCGACTTACAAAGCGTATTTACATCGCTGGAGAACTCGGAAATGAAGAACGAATTCTAGAAAACGAGGTATTACATAATACCACCAAAGGAAGCTATTTTAAAGCAGGAATTGATATGAATTTTTATCAAAACTGGCTTGATATGGAAAATATGATTTACGGAGGCATTCGTATTGGTGCTAGTACATTTACACAAACTCTAAACAGTTATACCATCTATGATATTAATAATCAATATTGGGATGGACGCTATACTGTTGAAAACAGTGAAGAGTTTAGTGGTTTAACGGCGTTATGGACAGAATTACAAATTGGATTAAAAGCAGAAATATTTAATAACTTCTTCGCAGGTTTTAACGTTCAACTTAAAGTATTAATTTCTGACAAAGCACCTGGAGATTACGAAAACTTATATGTTCCAGGTTATAATAGAACTTACGACAGTAGTAGGTTTGGAGGAGGCTATGGCTTTAATTTATCTTATCTAGTTCCTATCTTTAAAAAAGATAAAATTATAATTCAGGAAAAAGAAGCTGAGGAATAGTTGTTAATTGTTAGGAAATTAATTCAATGAAATGAACTATTCAACAAAAATTTTTATCTTTTATTATCAATTAAATTCTAAAAGATAAAGACGCTGTTACCAATTTTATTGATGTAAAACACTCCACATTAATTACTTGGCTAGAACATCAATAGGACCACCTATGGCCTGAAGGACCAGATGGCAAATGGACAACAGATCAACATACAAACATATTAAAAGCAAAGTATAGTAATATCTCAAGCAATTCAAATTAGCTTTTATATAAAATATAACCTTTCTAGCTTGGAGTAAATTCTATAATAACATTTTCAAATTCAGTTCTAAATTTATAGCTCAGCTCCATTAAAGTGATTTTAATCTAGAAAACCTCATTCTTTGTATTGACCTTAAGGTTATTAAATTAAAAATAATAACTATTATATTTTTTTCTATTAAAATTTAAACTACATTTGAACCGCTTAAATCAACCTTTTGTCGATAAAACAAGCATATTAACCAAATTTAAAAACCTACTTTATGAAACCAACCAAATTGGCTAGCGCGTACACGTTGCGGTTAAGCCCAAGATCTCTTTTACTCTTAGGAGCGCTTATTTCAAGCTTCAATTATATGGAGGCTCAAGACACCGTAGTTGCCGCAGGTGGCGATATCACAGGTACAGGTGGTAGTGTTAACTATTCTGTTGGACAAGTTGTGCAGAATACCACAACAGATGGCGACATCTCTGCTTTTCAAGGTATTCAATTCTATTTTGAAGACCAAACACTCACCGTAGTCGATGTTAAAACCAATTTAGAAATCACTACTTATCCTAATCCAACAGCATCTCAACTAAACATTACTATTGATGATTTTAAACCCAATACGCTTACGTACAAAATGTATAACGTACTAGGTCAATTGGTAACCCAAGGAAAAGTTGCTGCTAAAACTACCACAATTAATGTAGATCAATTAGAAATAGCAACCTATTTACTTCAAATTGAAAACACTACAAACCAAACATCCCAAATCTTTAAAATAATTAAAAACTAACCGAAATGAAAAAAATTACTTTAATTCTTATTTTGATAGCCACATCATTAACCGCTATGGCACAAGCCCCAGATAAAATTAGTTATCAAGCGATAGTAAGAAACAGTAGTGACCAAATATTAGCCAATCAGAATATAGGCATTAAAATTAGCCTTTTAGAAGGATCTACTAATGGTAATGCGATCTATGTTGAAACACAAAACCCTACTACAAATAATAACGGTTTATTGTCTATTGAGATAGGTACCGGAACTAATACCACTGGTATTTTTAGTGATATTGATTGGGGAAGCAATTTATATTTTATTAAAACTGAAATCGACCCTACAGGAGGAACGAACTATACCATAACAGGAATTAGTCAATTAATGAGTGTACCCTATGCCTTATATGCAAAAACATCTGGTAGTTCTATTCCTGGTCCTATAGGTGAAACAGGCGCTACAGGACCTCAAGGACCAACTGGACCTGAAGGACCTGCTGGTGAAACTGGCGCTACGGGACCTCAAGGACCAACTGGACCTGAAGGACCTGCTGGTGAAACTGGTGCTACAGGACCTCAAGGACCAACTGGACCTGAAGGACCTGCTGGTGAAACTGGTGCTATAGGACCTCAAGGACCAACTGGACCTGAAGGACCTGCTGGTGAAACTGGTGCTATAGGACCTCAAGGACCAACTGGACCTGAAGGACCTGCTGGTGAAACTGGTGCTATAGGACCTCAAGGACCAACTGGACCTGAAGGACCTGCTGGTGAAACTGGTGCTACAGGACCTCAAGGACCAACTGGACCTGAAGGACCTGCTGGTGAAACTGGTGCTACGGGACCTCAAGGACCAACTGGACCTGAAGGACCTGCTGGTGAAACTGGTGCTACGGGACCTCAAGGACCAACTGGACCTGCAGGACCTGCTGGTGAAACTGGTGCTACGGGACCTCAAGGACCAACTGGACCTGCAGGAGCAGATGGCGCTGATGGCGGAAATTACACAGTCACTGTAGTAAGTTCTAATACAACTATCACTACAGAAAGTCAAATTGTTATAAGCTCTGGTACAATGACATTAACTTTACCAGCAACTCCTCAAGAAGGTCAAATTGTATATATTTATCATGAAGGTAATACGGTCTTAAATGCAAACGGAAAAAGCTTAAAAGCTGCTGGCGCTATAATCCCAGATCCCTTGACATTAACCGGCAGCACAGTGCAACTTATTTATCTAAGCGGTTCATGGTATGCCCTATAAACAAAGACTTATATAAATAAATAAAAAAGGTGTATAAATAATTTATACACCTTTTTCATTTTAAAACAGCTTTTTGGTTTTGTTTATTGTAAATAGTTTAAAACATTAGTTTCAATTCTATTATGTATATCTGACACATCTGCTTTCACAAAAGTTTCACCTGTGATCTGTTCAAATAACTCAATATAACGCTCACTTACAGACTGCACATAAGCATTACTCATTTCTGGAAGTGTTTGTCCTTCTAAACCTTGAAATCCGTTAGAAATAAGCCACTGCCTCACAAACTCTTTAGACAATTGCTTCTGAGCCTCACCTCTATCTTGACGTTCTTGATAACCTTCTGCATAGAAATAACGCGAAGAATCTGGTGTATGAATTTCATCAATTAAAACAATTCTACCGTCTTTAGTTTTTCCAAATTCGTATTTGGTATCCACCAAAATTAAGCCTCGATTTGCAGCAATTTCTGTTCCACGTTGAAATAATTTTCTGGTATAATCTTCAAGAATCATATAATCCGCTTCAGAAACAATGCCTTTTTTCAAAATATCTTCTCTAGAGATATCTTCATCGTGATCACCCATTTCAGCTTTTGTAGCTGGTGTAATAATAGGTTCTGGGAATCTGTCATTTTCTTTTATACCTTCTGGCATAGCAACTCCACAGAGCACACGCTTCCCTAATTTATATTCTCTTGCTGCATGGCCAGACATATAACCACGAATTACCATTTCCACTTTAAATGGCTCACAAAGCTCTCCGACAGCCACATTAGGATCTGGAGTCGCTTGCAACCAATTAGGGACTATATCTTCCGTCTCCTCCATCATTTTTGTAGCAATCTGATTTAAAATTTGCCCTTTGTAAGGAATCCCTTTTGGCATTACCACATCAAAAGCACTTAAACGATCGGTTGCAACCATTACCAATTGCTCGTCATTAATATTATAAACGGCTCTTACTTTTCCTTTATAAAAACTCTTTTGATTTGGAAAATTGAAATTGGTTTCTATTATGGTGTTCATGATATCATCATTTATTTTGAACTACAAATGTAATTTCTTTACTTGGGTCAGACAATAAACTCAATAAAAAAGGAGAAATAAAATTTCTCCTCTTTAATCTAACTTTTTATATGATTTTCTTTATTGAAATCTGATATTATAAGTAACACCTACTCCTACAGCCTGAATATCTACATCATTTTCTGCAAAGGTATTTTGGTAGTATGCGTAAAAATTCCAATCACGATTATGGTAACCGATTTGTGGATTTACGTACAGTCCACCATCTGTGTCATCAACACCTGTTACAAATCCATATCCTAAATCTGTACCAAAGAAAAGCCCATCTGGTGTAAAATAATAACGAATAAACCCTGCAACTGGCACAATACCGAAATCATCATAATCATCTTCTCCAAAGTAATTACTGTAACCCGAAGCGATACCCACTCCTAAATTTGGATTAAATAAATATTGACCTCTCAAATCTAAACCTAAAGCAAAGGAGGACACATCATCTGCATCTCCAACAGGTACTCCTGCAGTTATACCCGCCTTAAGCCACGAATTATCTGCATTGAGATCAATGTCTTCTTCTTGTCCAAATAATGGGTTTAATCCTAATACGATTCCGATTATTAAAAATGTCTTTTTCATGTTATTTAAATTTTGGTTATGTGGACAAATTTAAACAGGTTTACATGTAAAAGATTTATACAATTTCGTGATAATCTTATATAATCAGAAGGCAAAAACAGCTAATTTACTGTAAAACAGAGCTTAACACCTTATTCTCTATTTTCAATGCTCTTATAAGCTGCTATGACCTTTTTAACGAGTTTGTGACGAATAACATCTTTATCATCAAGATAAATCATGCCAATACCTTCTACGTTCTTTAAAACAAGAAGGGCTTCTTTTAATCCCGAAATAGTACGACGCGGTAAATCTACTTGACCAGGATCTCCTGTTAATAGAAATTTTGCATTCTTTCCCATTCGGGTGAGAAACATTTTCATTTGGGCATGGGTCGTATTTTGTCCTTCATCTAAAATTACAAATGCATTATCTAAAGTTCGACCTCGCATAAAAGCCAAAGGAGCAATTTGAATCACACCTTTTTCTACATAGCTTTCTAATTTTTCTGCAGGAATCATATCGCGTAACGCATCGTACAACGGCTGCATATAAGGATCTAATTTTTCTTTTAAATCACCTGGAAGAAACCCTAAATTTTCACCAGCTTCAACGGCTGGTCGTGTTAAAATGATACGCTTAACTTCTTTATTTTTTAAAGCTCTTACAGCTAATGCCACACCAGTATAGGTTTTACCTGTTCCGGCTGGACCGATAGCAAAAACCATATCATTTTTTCGCATAGTTTCTACCAACTTACGTTGATTTGCGGTTTGTGCTTTAATTAGTTTGCCTCCAACTCCATGGACTATAACTTCATCTCCTTTACCTGTTGTGGTATAATCTGCACTGCTTTGACTTGTTAACACACGTTCAATCACATTTTCATCAAGCTTATTATACTTTGCAAAATGTTTCATTAACATGGTCATTCTTCGATCAAACTCTTCGAGTAAATCTTCGTCGCCATAAGCCTTTAATTTATTGCCTCTAGCTACTATTTTAAGTTTTGGAAAATAGTTTTTTAAAAGTTTAATATTTGCATTTTGCGCTCCGAAGAATTCCTTTGGAGATATTTCTTCGAGTTCTAAGATAAGTTCATTCAAAAGCGAGATGTATTTAGTGTGTTAATCTGTTTTCTTTTCTTAATTTTGTAATTCTTGTGGTGACACACAAATCTAATAATTTTACAACCATAATTCTTAAAAAAATATCAACAATCAATCCATGGCGATAATCACTTTAACGACTGATTTTGGAGAAAAAGATCACTTTGCGGGAGCCATAAAAGGAGCTATTTATAGTGAACTTGATGAGATAAAAATTGTAGATATTTCGCACTCAGTGTCCCCTTTTAATATTTCTGAAGCGGCATATATTATTCAAAATGCTTACAGTAGTTTCCCCAAAGGAACGATTCATTTAATAGGAATCGATTCGGAGTTAAGCCCTGAAAATAAGCACATTGCACTAAAACTAGACGACCATTACTTTATATGTGCTAATAACGGCATTATGAGTATGATTTGTAATGACATAGCTCCAGAAAAGATTGTAGAAATTAACATTCATGATAGGGTTGAAACCAATTTCCCTGTACTCGATATTTTTGTAAAGGTAGCTTGCCATATTGCACGTGGAGGTACCTTAGACGTCATCGGAAAAGTTATTAACACTATTAAACCTATAAAGAATTTAATTCCATTTATTAACGACGAGCACAACCAAATTATTGGCACTGTGATTTATATTGATAATTATGGTAATGTCGTTACAAATATTAAGCGTAAATTTTTTGAATCTATTCAGAAAACGAGAACATATGAAATTTCGGCTCGGAATCATAAATTCGAAAAAATACATAACAAATACAGTGATATTATAGATTTTAGTTTAGAAGAATCTAACCGCACTGTAGAAGGTAAAGGTTTGGTTGTGTTTAACTCTTCTGGTTATTTAGAGATTGCGGTTTACAAAAGCAATTGCACAACTGTTGGAGGCGCATCTACTTTAATGGGCTTAAAAACTATGGATACGGTAACTGTAAATTTTTTAAACGAATAAAAGGTGTTAGTAAGAATTGTAAAAATGACTTTTGAACCTACTAAAATTGAAGAATTCTTAGCTGATTTTGAGGTGGTTAAAGAAAAAATTCGCAATTTCGATGGCTGTAATTTTTTAGAATTATATCGCGATCAGAATGCGACAAATATTTTCTTTACATACAGTTATTGGGATTCTGAAACGGAGCTAAATCTTTACAGACACTCCGATTTGTTTAAAGGTGTATGGGCTAACACAAAGCCATTATTTAGTGCTAAGCCTGAAGCTTGGAGTGTAGACAAAGTCGCTTCGCTTAAATAGCTGTTAGCTGTTAGCAACAGCTAACATAAAAATACTGAATTATGAACACTAAATATTGAACACTAATCTATGTTAGCAATACTAAAAAAAGAAATAAACACCTTCTTCGCTTCACCAATTGGCTATTTAGTTATTGGTGTATTTCTATTACTCAACGGTTTATTTCTATGGGTTTTTAAAGGAGATTTTAATATTTTAGATACAGGACAAGCAAGTTTAGCATCGTTCTTTTTACTCGCTCCATGGATTCTTATTTTTTTAGTACCAGCAGTAACTATGCGTAGTTTTAGTGATGAGAAAAAACAAGGTACTTTAGAGTTATTAGTAACCAAACCTATTTCACATTTTCAAATTGTATTAGGGAAATATTTTGGAGCATTTGCACTGATTGTAATGGCTTTGATACCGACGTTTCTTTATGTTTATACCGTTTCACAATTAGGAAATCCTGAAGGTAATCTCGATATGGGTAGTACTATAGGCTCTTATTTTGGACTGCTCTTTTTAGTTGCTGCTTATACAGCTATTGGTGTATTTGCCTCAACACTTTCAGACAATCAAATTGTGGCTTTCATCATTGCCGTCTTTATCTGTTTCTTTTTCTATTTTGGATTTGAGGGCTTATCTAACTATAATGTATTTAGCAACCTCGTTAATATCGAAAATTTAGGAATGTCTGCTCATTACAATAGCATGAGTCGCGGAGTCATAGACACTAGAGATTTAGTTTATTTTATTAGTATCGCTTTAGCCTTTTTGTTATTTACAAAACTTAGAATTCAAAAGTAACCTTATGATCATCACACCTTTATTAGTCATATTCCTCATCGTTGTTTTTATACTGTTGTTTTTATTTTTAAACACTGTAGATAAGCGCAAATGGCTATCTGGCATCATCAGTTTGATATTAACCCCTTTTGCCTTTTTCTTTATTTTTTATCCGTTTTTAAATATTATAAGTAGCTACCATTACCAAAAATATTTTGATAGCGAAACATGGTTAGAGCAGCCTGCATTGCGATATGAAATGATAGATCATACAGTAGCTTCCGATACACTAATGACGGCTTCAAAAAAACAAATAACTGCGCTTTTAGGTGAAGCCGAATGGTTAACTTGGGATGAAGCAAAAAACACACACGATACTAATAAATGGAATTACGGATTAGGTATAAAACCTGGCGCGTTTACAGGCGAGAGAGAATGTGTTGAAATTACATTTAAAAACGATACCGTTGTGGCATTAAAAACTTATCAAGAAGACATAACTTTTGAGAATGAAAACGAATAAATCTATATTATCTATTGTTATTATCATTGCTGGTCTCATCATTGTTAATGCTGTTTCGAGTGCGGTATATCAACGTTTCGATTTAACAAAAGATCAACGCTACACACTTTCTGAAGTTTCAAAAAACTTAATAAGCGATTTAGATTCGCCTTTAATAATCGATGTATTTTTAGAAGGAGATTTTCCTTCAGAATTTAGATTACTTCAAACCGAAGTCAAACAAATTATTGATGAATTTCAATTAGAATCAAATCAGATATTTGTTAATTATATTGATCCTATTGAAGATGAAACCACGCGTCAACAATATATTGAACAACTCACTAATGCCGGATTAGAACCTTATATTAATACTGATAATAGTACCGGAAAAGTAACACAAGACATAATTTTTCCTTGGGCTTTTGCCAGTTATAAAGATCAAACCTTAAAAATTCCACTTCTAAAACGAAGTATTACCGAAGGTTTACCAGAACAAATTAATAATTCTGTACAAGCATTAGAATATGCATTTGCGGACGGATTTAGTAAACTTGTAAAAGCAAAAAATAAAAAGATTGCCATATTAAAAGGAAATGGACAATTGGGTGATCTTTCTATCGCTAATTTTCTCGAAACATTAAAACCTTATTATAATTTAGGCAAATTTACGTTAGATAGTGTAGCTACTAATCCGCAAGGCACTTTAGATAAACTAAATCAATACGATTTAATTATCTCAGCTAAACCAAGTATTCCATTTACTGAAAAGGAAAAGCTAGTCTTAGATCAATTCACCATGAATGGCGGAAAAAGTTTATGGTTAACAGAATCTGTTGCTATGGATAAGGACAGCTTATACAACCAGACGGGAACAGGAGTATCGATTATGCGCGATTTACAACTCAATGATTTTTTCTTTCAATACGGTGTTCGTGTAAATCCCACATTAGTAAAAGACCTCTTCTCTGCGCCTATTATGTTAGCGATTGGAGAAGGTAGCCAAACACAAATGCAACCTATACAATGGCAATATTCACCTTTAGCGGCATCTAATCCGAAGCATCCTATTACGAAGAATTTAAATTTGGTAAAATTTGATTTTGCTAGTCCGATAGACACCTTAAAAAACAGTATTAAAAAGTCTATTCTGTTACAAAGTTCACCCAACTCAAAGTTAGAAGGAGCACCTACTACAATTTCATTATCTAACGTTACAAGTCCTCCTGATGAAGCCAGTTATAATCAAGGTCCACAAAATTTAGCGGTATTATTAGAAGGTGAATTTTCTTCGGTTTATGACCATCGTATCTTACCTTTTAAAGTCCAAGATTATAAATCTAAAAGTACCACAACAAAAATGGTCGTTATTTCAGATGGTGATGTCATAAAAAATGAGATTATTAGAAATAGACCACAAGAATTAGGCTTTGATCAACTCACAGGAAAATCGTTTGGAAACAAAGAATTTTTACTAAATACTGTAAATTATCTTTTAGACGATTCTGGACTTATAAACATACGATCTAAAGAAATAAATATCGCTTTTTTAGATGCTGAAAAAATAAAAAATAGCAAATCTACATGGCAATTTATCAATATTGCTTTGCCACTCATACTTTTAGGGCTCTTTGGTTTTGCCTTTAATTATTTAAGAAAACGTAAATACACATCTTAAAAAGTTGTTTTTAATGCAATAAAACACCGCAATAAATAGCAGAATTTGTTAATAAGTTTGTTTTAAAAAACCCTTCTATTAAGATATATTTGTAGTACGAATTAAAAGTATAAAATACATCTATTCAGCATGAAACATCTAACCATTGCGGTTGGGTTTTATCTTAAAATTTCAAATTGAGATGTTCCATGTAACAAATTAAAAAAACAATTAAGATATAACACATGAAATTTATTGTTTCAAGTACCTATTTATTAAAGCAGCTTCAAGTTTTAGGAGGTGTAATTAATAACAGTAATACATTACCAATATTAGACAATTTCTTATTTGAACTTAGTCAATCAAAATTAACCATTTCGGCTAGTGATTTAGAAACTACGATGTCTGCTACAATAGATGTTGAAAGTGATTCTGAAGGAAGTATTGCATTACCTGCAAGACTGCTTTTAGATACGTTAAAAACGTTTCCTGAACAACCTTTAACTTTTGTTGTTGAAGAAAATAATACGGTAGAAATTAGCTCTAATCATGGTAAATATGCTTTAGCTTACGCTGATGGCGCAGAATTCCCGAATGCGGTTTCTATTGAAGATGCCAGTACCACTACTATAATGGGAGACATTTTAGCTACTGCAATTAGTAAAACCATTTTTGCAGCAGGAAATGATGATCTCAGACCAGTGATGAGTGGTGTATTCTTTCAATTTTCTCAAGACAACTTAACCTTTGTCGCAACTGATGCGCACAAATTAGTGAAATATACAAGAAATGATGTCAGTGCTACTGAATCCGCTGAATTCATAATGCCTAAAAAACCTTTAAATCTTTTAAAAGGGATATTAGCAGGTAGCGATGACGATGTTCTAGTAGAATACAACGAATCTAATGCTAAGTTCACTTTTGAAAACTCAGTTTTAATTTGTCGTTTAATTGATGGTAAATATCCAAATTACGAAGCGGTAATTCCTAAAGAGAACCCGAATAAATTGGTTATTGATAGAAATCAATTTTTAAACTCAGTAAAGCGTGTTAGTATTTTCTCTAATAAAACGACACATCAAATTAGACTTAAAATTGCTGGTGCAGAATTAAACATTTCTGCTGAAGATATCGATTACTCTAACAAAGCCGAAGAGCGTTTAACTTGTGATTACCAAGGTGACGATATGCAAATTGGGTTTAACTCGCGTTTCTTAACTGAAATGATTAACAACCTCAACTCAGATAACGTACAACTAGAAATGAGTTTACCAAACCGAGCTGGTATCTTAACACCTACAGACGGTTTAGATGAAGGTGAACACGTAACTATGCTTGTAATGCCTGTGATGCTTAATAGCTAAACTATTTATTACTCATAATATTTATATATAAAAAAAGCTCACTACTATTAGTGAGCTTTTTTTGTAGCATGTCTTTGCTATTATTAATCTAAATCTGTGTTATTTATATAAATAAACGCACCTTCATAAGCTCCAGAAATTTCCTCACCATCTGCCCTTGTAAATGTAAATGTTAACTGAATACCCTCTACATCATAATCAATAATGGTTAAACTTCCCTCGGTTATTTCTAAGTTTGAATTGCTTCCGCTTTTATAAAACTGAAAAAAACCATCTTCATACTCTCCACCGACAATACTTCCATTTACAATGAATTCTAAACTCGAAATTTCAGATAAGTCATAAGTTCTATTAGGAGTCAAATCAAAATCATTAATTTGTATGGAAAACAAATCGACATTATTAATTGTAACTCCAGAAAAAGAATCTTCTATTTGTGCCTCTGTAATGTTAGTTAAATTTAAAAACACACTATTAAATGAAGTCTCTACAAGAGCGGAATTCATTGGGTATGTAGAAGCTTCTATTGTAATATTATTTTCATAAGAATTTGAATTAGAACTATCATCTGAAGCACAAGCCGTCATAACTAAGGCAAATAATGCTATTGCAAAATATTTAAGTGATTTCATGTTATAAATTTTATGTGATTTGGTAAAAAAAGCGCCCACAGTAGTGAGCGCTTAATACTATTAACAAGCTAATAACCTAGTTTTTAAGAAACTTCTGGTTTACGGTTTTTGTAGCAGTTTGCATTTGAATAAGATATAATCCTGCAGGTAAATTAGACACATTGATTCCATTATCTATACCCTGAGATTGTTTAACTAACTGCCCATTTATGGTATAAATAGTTACACTCTCAATCTGTGCAGTAGATTGAATATGTAATGTATCAGTTACAGGATTTGGGTATAGTTTTACTGCATTTGTGTTTAAAGAAACATCATCAATACCTAATGTAGAATTGTACTCATAAGCACCTAAATCTATAGTGCTATTGAAAAATCTATCGTTCCCAGATAAATCCAAGCTTGCAAAAATAGCTGTGTCATAATACGTATTATCTCCTTGATCTATGATATAATTTGAAGCCGTCGTTGGTTTATAAGCAGCATCTAAATTTACATTATCCGTTGATGGGTCTAATATCGTCAAATTACTTTCATTGTAAGTCCCAGAAGTTGCAGCTGATGTAACCTGCGCTACAGCGTTGTAAACATTTATGGTTTGGCTATCACCTTCACTTGTTTTACTGTTTTCAATATCTACCGTACTGAATTGGTTTCCATTATATTTATTTTGCCAAAAAATACTGTTTCGTGTTTCAAGACGAATCCAACCACTTCCACTTACATTAATAACGTGTTCAACGGAAGCATGGTTGTTAACGTTATTTACAATTGTAGCATTATTTAAATAGTGAACTATACTTCTGTTACCATTAGAAGATGAACCTCTTCTAAACCAAATTGCACCAAAGTCTGAATTATACGTATTATCTGTAAATAGAATATTTGACCAATGAGACGTTAACTCATCTGAATTTGAAGCGCTATGCTCTACCAAAACAACACCATTATTGGTCGCATTGTTGGTTATTGCTACATTTTCAACCACCAAGTCTCCAGAAAAATCTCTCCAATCTAAAAGCAATCCATTACTATAATTCTCTGCAATCCATGTGTTTCTTAATGTAAAATTGGTAACATCGGTATTAGCTGCTATTACTGGACTAGAACCAGAGGTATACGCATTCTGAAGTACAAAACCATCAAAAATTACGTTATCCGCCTCAAGGCTAACTAATGTTGTAGCGTTATCGGTTTTATGAGTTGTGAAATCACCTTCAATATCATCACCATTAATATCTCCAGAAATAATAGTAGCGTTATCGGTAAATACTTTAGTTAAATCTCGGTCTGCAATGGTTGACTCAGTACCATCAAAACCTCCATAGATTTTTAAACTTTCTAAATCTAATGTGAGAACTGAAGTAGCTGTTGCCGGACTATACACACCTTGAGACACCCAAATTTCATCATTTAATAATACATTATTTAATGCATCGTTGATGGTAGTAAAAGCATCTGCCCAAGAGCTTCCGTCATTATTCCCTGTAGCATTTGCATTCACATAATACACTGTAGGTATACAATTTTCACTATAGTTTGTGGTTGTATCTTTTGTCCATCCATTATCATACACACCTACTTGGTTTGGTGTATATCCTGAATCTATTTGTACACATGTTAAATCAGGATTATTATATACCTTCATATATACAAAATTAGAGTTATTACCATTAGCCACGTTTAAGCTAGTAAGTTGATTGTCATAGATTAACAATTGATTTATTTGAGGGTAGGCGCTAATATCAAAAGTTGTAAATTGGTTAAAAGCAGCGTGAATTCTAGTTAAACTAGGGTTATTGCTAATATCTAGGTTACTGATTGAATTATCTTGGAAATCTACAGCAGTAAGCATTGTGTTATTAGTAATATCTATACTTGTTAAGCTATTACTTGCCACAATTAATTCAGTTAACAAAGTGTTATTAGAAACATCAATACTAGCAAAGTTATTATCGCTTGCAATTAAACTATTTAAATTAGAATTCGCGGTAAGTACAATTGATGAGATGGCATTGTCACTAATATTTAAATCTGTTAAAGTTGTTAAATTAGTCACATCTACAGTCGTTAAGTTATTATCACTACAATTTAAATCAATAAGATTTGTATTTAAACTTACATTTAACGTAGTTAAGCTATTATCGCTACAATCTAAAACTTCGAGAGCAGTTGCACCTTGAAGATTTAAATTTGAAATACTATTTGATCTCGTATTTAAAGTTGTTAAGGTCGCTAGATTTGAAACATCTAAACTCGTTAAACTGTTATCTTCAGCATCCAAGGTAATTAAAGAAGTCCCCTGCACATTTAAACTACCAATATTATTTTCTTTACAATTTAAATTGGTAAGACCTGTAATAGTTGACACATCTAAAGCAGATATTGTATTATCACTACAATCTAATGCGGTAAGATTAATAAAAGCTTCTATACCAGTTAAATCTGAAATTGACAAACTACTTACATCTAATGCTCCTGTAACCGCCTGAGCTTCTTCAACAGATATTTCTTGATCATAATCTATGTTAATTGTACTGTTGCCAACTAAATAAGACTTAAAATTAGCATCTGGAATGGTCACATAAGTAATACTAGTACTACAGTCTTCTACGACTCTAGTTTCTAAATCTCGCGTCCATCCCACATCATACACACCTACGTTAGCCGGTGGTGCAGTTCCAGCATCTACTTGAATACAACTAAGATTAGGGTTGTTATAAGACTTCATGTATGTAAACGCAGCACCTTTACCATTGGCTATATTTAAATTTGTAAGTTGATTATTATAACACAGAATTTCATCAATCTGCGTATTTAAACTTATGTCCAAATATGTGATGCTATTATCAGCACAATGTAAACGTGTTAAAGCCAAATTACTACTTACATCAATAGCTGTTAAATTATTACTATAACAATCTAGTCCAGTAATATTAATAAAGGCTTCTATACCAGTTAAATCTGCAATTGATAAATTGCTTACATCTAATGCTCCTGTAAAAGCTTGTGCTTCGGCTACAGAAATTTCTGAATCATTATTAGTGTTAAGAGCTGTATCTCCAACAAGATATGCTTTAAAGTTAACATCTGGAATGTTCACATTTTGGGCAAAAGCCGAAAACAAACCCAAACACAAGTAGGTTGTAAATAAGAGTAAAGTTTTTTTCATTTTAGTTGAGATTTTTTCAATTAATAGAATACAAAGCAACAATCAACTAAAAGGTTTTCAATTTGCTTTTTTCTGAATAACTGAAATTTCTTTCTAAATGAAATCTAAAGTTTATACCTATATTAAAGCTCATAAAAAAAGCCTGCTTTGATAAGCAGACTTTAATGACCCATAAAAACGATAACTCCTTTTACTCGCAATTCATTTTTTGGCCGTAAGGCATTTGGCCGTGTATAATTCCACCAAATTCCGAACTACCATAGCCAGAACCATCATAGTACTGCTTAATTAAAAAGCCTTGTAAGTAGCAGTCGTTATTTTTATTTTTTTCGGTAAATGCCCCTTTAATCCAACGGTACAAAATGTGACCGGTATATTTGTTTTTAACCACACTCCAATCGTTAGATTCTATATTTAACTTCAAAAGTTGAGCGCCATCTTTTTCAATAGTTTTAGACACATTTTGTTTGGCAAAGCTTACTAATGATGTGTTACTATTCATTGCTCCAGCTTTTGGCATTTTTATAGCCGCCATAGTAGATTTTGCTGCGGCATCATAATTAGCTTTTAAGGTCGCTTCAAATTCTTGCACAATAGGTTTTGCTTTTTCTAGCCAATCTAAATGAAATTGCTGCTCACCTTTACCAATTACATTCAAAATGGTAATGTCTTTTTGATGCATATACGATGGTACATTAAACGCATGTCCGCCTTGATGCGATGCCGCGTAAATAACAAACACATCGTCTGCAATAAGCATTCCTCTTACCAATATTGGCATTCCTGTACCAAGCTCGAGCGTTTGTGATCGGTCTGTACCAACTTTGGTGGTAAACATCCCAGAAACCAGCTCGTAACCTATATAACCTTCCGGAGACATGGCTTCTAACTCTGGAGTTGTTAAAAAACGTAACCAGGCATAATCAGGATCTTGGGCTGGTAATACATCGATATTATCGCCCATATCAGTCATCTGACGTCTTAATTTTACACGGTCTACACCAACAGCACTCATCCCTTTGGTCATCGCAAAAGGATAGGACATGTATAAAAAGTCATCACTTATATTGGAGGCTGTTTTAGGTTTATTAGCGTCGGCTTCCTGTTGCTTTTTCTCAAGATATTTTTGATAGTATAAATCTTGCTTCGCCTGGTCGTTAGGGTATTTTTTGGCTAACTCTGCTTTAAATTCTTCATCGGTATATTCGGTTTTAGATGAATTTTGATTGGAAGTTGAAGTACTACCAACCATTCCTGTAGCATTGTCGGATTTTGAAGATGAGCTTGCCTCCTCTTTGTTTTTCAGCTTCTTCTCTACAGCAGCTTTGGCTTTCTTCTTTAGCATTTTGCCCAATTGTGCATGGGATGTATTGTAGCATAATGCTAAAACTAATAATAGAATTATTTTTTTCATAAGAATTGTGTTTAATAGACTTCAAAAGAAGTAACTAAACCACCATTCTTAATAGTGATTTTTCTAAAGCTGTGGATTTTTTTTCTGAATGAAAACGAAATTTTAAGCTAATATCACAAAAACGTTTCCTTAATGACTTCTAAAAACTGATCGCGTTTAGATTTTGAAATAGGTATTCTTTTTTTATTCGTCATCAATAGATAATCGCCATCATCTTTTACCAATTCGTCTACGTATTTTAGGTTGATTAAATAGGAACGGTGACATTTAAAAAACATGGCATTGTTTTCTAATTGTTCTACAAAATGCTTTAAAGGTTTACAAATTGTTTTTTGTTTGCCATCTATAAGCTGTACATTGGTGTACATGCTATCGGCTTCAAAATAAATAATGTCGTTATGAGACGCAAACATGATGCCTTTAGGGATTTCTAAGGCTATTTTATCCATGGATAACTGCTTTAAAGAGTCGCGCAACTTATTTAATTGATCGTTTAAATTGTTGGCTTTTATAGCTTCTTCGGCTTTGGCCACCGCTTCTTTTAGTTCGCTAGTATCTACAGGTTTTAACAGATAATCTACTGCAGATAACTTAAAGGCTTCAATAGCATATTGGTTATACGCGGTGACAAATATGATTTTAAAATCGATATGATTTGGAAAGTACTCTAAAATATCTAAACCTGACTGGTTAGGCATTTCAATATCTAAAAATACAATATCTGGTTTTGAAGACTTTATTAAGTCCACACCAGAGGTTAAATCTTGCGCTTCGGCAATACTTGTGATACTTGTACAATGTTCAGTTATGAGCTTAGATAGTAAGTGTCTGGCGCGTTTTTCGTCGTCTATAATTATGGCTTTCATGGTTGTATTATATAGGCATTGTTATAACCACCTTGGTTCCTGAAGCGGTTTGATTTTCATTGTACAAATCTTCAATAGCAATGGTTATATTACGTTTTAATTTATTTTTGTAAAGGTGCACACGTTCTTCATTGGCTTTGGTTGCAAAAGGTTTGTGCTGTTGGTTGGGTCGTTTTAATTTTTCGGATTGTGCTCTACCTATACCATTATCTTCAACGGTAATTTGTAAGTTATTGTTTTCAGTAATTTTAGCTTCAACTTTTAATTGTCTATCCTTTGTTTTGTGTAATAAGCCGTGTTTTAAAGCATTTTCTACATAAGGCTGAATGAACAACGACGGCACTTTTATTTGTTTTGTTTTTAGTTGATGATCTATATGAATTTGATATTCTAACTCGTCTTCAAAACGTACTTTTTCTAATTCTAAATACAATTTTAAAGCATTCAATTCTTCTTGTAAGGTGATTTCGTTTTGCTGACTATAATCGAGATACATACGAATTAATCGGCTAAACTTTACTAAATATGAGCTTGCTAATTCCTTTTCATTCGATACAATATAATCTTGAATGGAATTTAAAGCATTAAAAATAAAATGCGGATTCATTTGCGAACGCAGATTTTCCAATCTTAAATTCGTGATTTTTTTATCGATTAAAATTTTATCAATTTCTGCAATACGTTGGGCTTCTTTTTGTTGTAATCTCCACCTAAAATACAACCAAATCAACCCGAAAACAGTCAATAAAACCAAACCATAAAACCAATAAGTTTCCCAAAATGGTTTTGCTATTTCAAAGGTTATTGGCGCAGCAAAAACAGGTGTTTTAGCACTGATATTTTTTGCTTTAAGCTCAAACGTATAGGTACCACTAGATAAACTATTAAAGTTGACAAAGTGTGTGTTTAATGGTATAGTTTGCCAACTTGAGTCGATCTGTTTTACACGGTATTGATAGTTGACGTGCTGATTAGATTGAAAGCCGTTAGCATTGAAAGTCAATCCAATTTTATTATAATCGTGAGGCAATTTATAGTTGCTTGCCACCAATGTATCCCGATCGTTTATTGAAACAGCCTCTACCCTAACCTTAGACGTTTTAAAGGTTTTAAATAAATCTGGCGTTTTAGGCAGTGTATAAAACACTTTTGGTAAAGGAACAATAATTTGATCTTGAAGTATCAAAAAATCATTGACCGCTGTATTTAAACCGTCTTGAGCACTGAGTAATTTAAGGGTTTTACGCGTTACTTGATACTGAAATAAGCCTGCGTCTGTAGAGATCCACAGGACATCACCATCACAGTGTATGTTATTTATTTGAAGATGATTTGACAAATCAATTTCAGCTTTTGATAAACGATTATTTTCATATTTAAGTAAGCCGTTATGCTGTGTTGCTAGCCAAAGGATGTCATTGCTTTTTGTAATGGCATTCACCAATAGACTGTTGCTTTCGAATTTTAGTTCTTCTGAAACAAAGGTGTTGGTATTGTATTTATAAAATCCGTCGATATAGGAAACAAACAAGTGATTGTCCAAAACCTCCGAAGCTTTGACACGACTTTCTTTTAGAACCTTTTTTTCTGGATTATTAAAAGGCTGTTTATAAACGATACCTTGACGATAGTTACCATAAAACATGGTATTGTCATCTATTTTAGAAAATGCTTTAGCAACGGAAAACCGATTGTTAACATCTGTAATTTCATCCGTATTTAAATTAACAATAACAGATTCTGACGCATTAATACTCACCACTAATTGCTCATGCATAGCATCATAAAAAAACTTCCCAATAATTTTTTTTCCAGGTAATTGAATTGATTTTATAAGTTGATTCTTATTATAAAAAAGTAGTTTTCCATTATTAGTTCCTAAAACAAAATTATTCTGGTTTAGCCCAATAGCTGCGGTAACTTTAGCGTCTATATAATCTAAATTTGTTTGTCTAATGTTTAGATTTGGCGACACCAACACACCATTATCTAAGGTTGCAAACCAATAATTCTGATTAAAATCTATCGCAACATCAGTTATTGATTCCGATTTAAAAAAACGATCTTTATAATTAAAATGTCCCTCTTTAAATTCAAAAACAAATACACCTGCAGTTGTTAAAAACCAATAATCGCTACCAAAATTTAAGAGATTATAAATAGTTTCAGATTTTAAAGCATTATGAGTCTTTATTTTCTCTGCAGTATCATCCGCTTTATTTATGACATACATAATATTTCCCGCATCACTTTTGTGGGTTAAAAACACCTCATCTTTAAAGGCAAATAACTTAGGAGATTGTATTAATTTTAAGCTCTTAATTTCAAGTAACTTTGTAGTTTTAGCACCTGTTATTTTATAAACACGGTGTTTTTTAAATTGTCCCTCTTTATTCAGCACAAATACATAATCACTGTCTTTACTATTGGCATTACTAATACACCAGCCATCAAAAATTTTTGTAACTTTCTTAGTGTTTTTATGAATATCATAAATACCTGAGGTCGTAAACAAACGGATATGCTGTTCTAAAATAGTATAGGCTGCTAATTGGCCTTTTACCAAATCACTAGCGTCGTAAAACAATTCCAATTGATCATTTTCTACATAGAATAATTGACCGTAAATATTATTACACCATAGTTTGTTTTCGGTATCAAACTTTAATTGAAAAAGTGAATTTGATTTTTGATTGGGATGGCTATAACGTTGATACGACTTCCCATTATAACGAAATAAGCCTTTATCAGCAGCAAACCAAATATAATGTTCATCATCTTCTAGTATGTCATAAAATTCTACATCAGGAAGCGTGGACACATCAGACATATTTTCATATACAGGATTCTGCGCATAAACGAATGCCGCCATTAAAAACAAGGCTATAATAAATATATGTGTTTTAAAATTATACATAATGTAGTGTACAATTCACAAACTTAAATATTTAATTATTTACATAAAGGTCAATTCTTCTGTAACGCTGTATTTTTTTTCTAAAAACAAAAAACGCTTACATTTCTGCAAGCGTTTTAATTTATCTCTTAAGAATTCCCTTCTTTAAAGGAATTCACTAACTAATAAAATTAAGAGATAATGGGTAGCTTGGTAATTCTCCATTACTAGCTTTTATAGCGTTTACAATTGGCATCACAAAAGCCAAAATTGCAACTAATATTAAGGTTAAGATTCCTAATCCAACAACAAAGATTAACGGAATACTAATTATAGAATAGATTAACATGCTTAATTGGAAGTTTAAAATAGACTTTCCATGAGCGTCCATACCATCAACTTGCTCTTTTTGTGTCGCCCAGATAATAAGTGGTGCAATAAGTCCACCAAATCCTGTAACATAGGTCAGCAATTGTGATAAATGAGTAATAACTAATAATTGGTTGTCCGAACGTTTAAGGGTGTGATAATTTGATTCCATAATTGATGATTTTACACTAATAGGACGCAAACTGAATTAATTTGTTACACTACATTATACAAAATTAACAAGACGAACAACTTCCACCCTCTTTCTTTACACCCAACTTAACAAGGATAGTTTCTAACAAACACCATTTTGTAAATGCAGACTGAATTAAATTCACGCCAATAAATACGGTAAACCACATCCAATTTGGATTAACGTAATAGGTTAGTACTACACTTAACAATACCATGATCCCAACAATGGTTCTAAAATATGTATTTAACATTTCAATTATTTTTTAAGTTTATATAAATCTTTCTATCGGAACTACAACCGCTTTTATAGGGTTATTTGTTTCTAAGTTTTTATTAAATTCTTTTATAGCTTCGAATAAAGCATCGATATGTTCATCATCTGTAAATGAAAAGAACATGCTAGATTCGTTACCTCCTTTTTCAGCAGGAAACCAATTTGAAGTCATTAATAAAGACGAACCATTTTTATGTCCATCAATTTCTGAACTACTAAAGTTTTCTATATCTGCTTTTTTGAATAGTTTTAAAACCTCCTTTTGATACTGCTCAACTGCTGTAACTATGACTAATTTCATTTGTTTCTATTTTATACAACCTGCAAGGTTTCACCAACCTTGTAGGTTTCATTATTGCTTTTATACCTACAAGGTTTTGGAAACCTTGCAGGATAACTAACTAAGAATCATTACTTATAATTCTTCTTCTCTATCATATAATACACTAATGGCACCACCAATAAGGTTAACACCGTTGACACAATGGTTCCTCCCATTAATGAAATGGCTAAGCCTTGAAAAATGGGGTCAAATAGTATCACAAAGGCTCCAATAACAACGGTTCCCGCAGTTAATAAAATTGGTGTGGTTCTCACAGCTCCTGCTTCAATCGCGGCTTGTTTTAATGGTACGCCTTCAGCTGTTCTTAAATTGATAAAGTCTATCAACAATACTGAGTTTCTTACCATAATTCCGGCTAAAGCAATCATACCTATAAATGAGGTGGCAGTAAAGAATGCTCCCATCAACCAATGGCCTAAAATTATTCCTATTAAGGATAATGGTATTGCAACCATCATTACAATAGGCGCTTTAAAATTTTGAAACCATCCTACTATTAAGATATAAATCAATATAATAGCACCTAAAAAGGCAATACCTAAATCTCTAAAGACTTCTAAAGTAATTTGCCATTCACCATCCCATTTTACGGTATAATCATCTTCAAATTCTGGCTGCCCTAAGTACATTTCATTGATCTCAAAACCTTGTGGTAATGGAATATCTTTTAATTTTTCTTCCATACCTAAAATGGCATATGCAGGACTTTCTAAATCTCCAGCCATATCTGCCATGACATGCACCACACGTTTTTGATTTTTTCGATAGATACTTTTTGCTGCAGTTGTTTCACTAATCGTTACCAAATCAGCAATTGGCGCCATATGGCCTTGTTTTGATTTCACTTTTAATAGTGAAATATCCGTAATCGTCGATTTTTCTTTCTCATCTAAAGCTAATACTAAGCCTACTTGGCTAACTGCATTTTCATCATATAAATTGGTGATGGCTCTATTAGATAACGCCATGTTCATAGTATACGCTATTTGCTGTGGTGCTACACCATATAACATGGCTTTCTCTTTATTGATGTCGAATTGATATTCGGTTTGATCATCTTCAACCATCCAATCAACATCAACCACATCATCAGTATTTCTCAGAATATCTTGAATGTGATTTGCTATCTTAATTTGTTCCTCATAATCAGGTCCATAAACTTCAGCAACTATAGTCGATAATACAGGTGGTCCTGGTGGCACCTCAACCAACTTCACATTCGCATTGTATTTTGAAGCAATCTTCTGAATATCTGGTCGCAATAATTTAGCGATATCATGACTTTGCGCTGAACGGTCTTCTTTAGATAATAAATTTACTTGAATATCTGCCATATTAGAACCACCACGTAAATCGTAATGACGTACTAAACCGTTAAACGTAATTGGTGCAGACGTCCCAACATAGTTTTGATAATTCACTACTTCTGGTCGGGTCGATAAATACTGAGAAATCTCTTGAGCTACAACACCTGTGCGTTCTAAGGTGGTGCCTTCTGGCATATCAATCACCACTTGAAACTCATTCTTGTTATCAAAAGGCAGCATTTTTACAGCAACCGAATTAGTAAAAAATAAGGCCATCGTTCCTAATAAGACAGCAAACGTTCCTAATAAAAACAACCAACGCTTGCCTTTACTTTCTAAAAGCGGTCTTTCAAATTTGTTGTAAATTCTATAAATCAGTGTGTCCTCTACTGCTTTTTCAGGCTTCTCCTCCGCTCCTTTTTTATCTTTCTCTCTTAAGAAAATATAACCCAAATAAGGCGTAATGGTTAAAGCCACAAATAGCGATAAAATCATAGCAATTGATGCTCCAATTGGCATTGGTGCCATATACGGTCCCATTAATCCAGACACAAAGGCCATTGGCAATACCGAAGCAATTACCGTAAATGTTGCTAAGATGGTTGGATTACCAACTTCGTTAATGGCATATAAAGCGGCTTGTTTAAATGGCAAGCGTTTCATTTTGAAATGCCTATGCATGTTTTCGGCAATGATAATAGAGTCATCGACCACGATTCCTGTTACGAATACTAATGCGAATAACGTAATTCGGTTAAGCGTATAATCCATCATGTAGTAACTCAACAAGGTTAAAGCAAACGTAATGGGTACTGATAAAAATACGACCAAGCCTCCTCGCCAGCCCATAGCTAACATTACTACAATGGTTACTGCAAAGATTGAACCGATAAGGTGTAATAATAATTCCGATACTTTATGAGACGCAGTTTCTCCGTAGTTTCTTGTAATTTCTACATGAACATCATCTGGAATTAAAGTTGCTCGTAAATGATCTACTTTATCTATAATCACTTCGGCGATTTTCATAGCATCTGCTCCTTTTCGTTTAGCGACAGAAATCGTCACCGCAGGATATTCAGATTTATAATCATCAGCTTTTACACTTCCTTTTCCAAAACCTAAACTCACATAGTTTTGTGGTACTTCCGGGCCATCAATAATGTTAGCGACTTGCTTCAAGTATATCGGCTGATTTTGTTGCACACCAACAACTAAATTTTCAACATCTGTTACTGAAGCTAAAAACTTGCCCGTATTCACCAAAAACTCAGTATCACTTTTATCAAAACTTCCAGCACTTAACTGACTGTTATTGGCCTTAATCATTTCAGATACTGACAAGAAGTCTAATCCACTTGCCGCCAATTTATCCTTATCTAAAACCACACGTAGCTGACGGTCTCTTCCTCCTATTTTATGAGTAATGGCTACGTCCTTGACCTTTTTAATTTCAGCCTCTAACTCTTGTGCCATTTGGCTTAATTGGTAATCATCGTAATTCTCGCTCCATAAGGTCAATCCTAACATGGGCACATCGTCAATAGCACGTGTTTTTACTAACGGAAACGTAACACCAGCTGGCATTTGATCCATGTGTTTGTTAATTTCGTTGTATAATTTTACAAACGAACGCTCAATATCTTCCCCCACATAAAACTGAACAATGACCATACCTTGTTCTTTCATGGACGTGGAATACACATATTCAACCCCTTTAATATTCGAAATTAATTGCTCTAATGGCTTAATAACACGTGACTCAACTTCCGTTGGACTTGCTCCTGGATAACCCACAAAAATGTCTGCCATTGGCACATCAATTTGCGGCTCTTCCTCACGTGGAATTAAAAACGAACTATATACACCAACCACCATAAATACAATCATTAACAACACGGTTAACTTCGATTGCATAAAGACTTTGGCGATTTTACCTGCGATTCCTTCTTTCATTTTGTTTCTTTATTTTGGGCGTTTTAACAGGCTATCCATTGCAATCTTTTTTTGCCATATATGGCAGCAAAAAAAGGATTTCCATTGCTATCCTTAACGCGCTTACTCTTATGTGATTTACTCTTCTTTATAATACCTACAAGGTTTTTAGATACTGAAATGAATTCAGCACTTCGCCTTGCAGGATACTGAAAACTGTAACTGCGACTGTCTACTGATGCCTACTGAATGCTAATCTTAGTGCCATTGTAAAGTTTTCCTTCAGCAGAAACGATATAGGCTTCATCCGCATTTAATCCCGATAATACTTCTACTTGGTCTCCAAACGTTCTTCCTAAACGTAACCAGCGTAACATTGCTGTATTACTTTGGCTTACGGTATATACACCAGATAATTGTCCGTTTGTTATAATAGCATCCGTTGGAATTAAAACCATTGACGTCTCTGCCTTTCTTTCTACCGGAAATTGTACGGTTGAAAACATGCCTGATAAAATATTGGCTTCAGTAGTTTCTAAATCTATCTTTACTAAATATTGTCCACCTGTGTTTTTTGCCGATGTACTGACTTCAGCCACTTTTCCTTTAATGGTTTGGTTGATAGATTTTACCAAAACATCTACAGTGGTTCCTTTTTTAATTCCAGAAATTTCAGATTCTGGTACCATAGCCATCACTTCAAAATGTCCTGGTGTTTCCATACTAATTAATGGCACTCCAGGGTTTGCCATATTACCTGCTTCTATAGATTTACTTGTAATAATTCCGCTAAAAGGAGCTGTGATATTACTGTAAGAAAACTGAGCATTTATTTCGTTTTTCATTTGTTTTGCAGATTCTAATCGTGCTTTTGCCATATTAAAATTTGCTATAATATCATCCAGTTCTTTTTGTGTGGCGCTTTCTTCTGCGAATAAATTTTTAAATCGATTGTAATCTTTTTGAGCATTATTAAAAGCCGCAGTGGCTTCTGCAATACCTGCATTGACTTGAGCACGCTTGGCTTGTAAATCAGTATTGTTGATAGAAACCAATAACTGACCTTTGCTTACCTTGTCTCCTACATTAACATGAACTTTATTTACATACCCCATCATTCTGGTACTTAAATCGGCACTATTTACGGCTTGAATTTTTCCACTAACTGCTAAAAACGGACTATTCGTATCAGCTTCTACCTGACTCGTTTTTACTGGGATTGCTGGTGAATTATCTGCTACATTTTTATTGTCTTCGCTGCCACAACTTGCTAATAACAAGGCTAAAGAAAATGTTAGAATTGTATATGTTTTTTTCATTTTGATTGTTTTTATGTTGATACCTACAAGGTTTTAGAAACCTTGCAGGAAATATTATTCTTTGGTTAAAAATTCTAAATAAGCTTGCGCATAATTGTATTCGAAAATGGTTTGATAATATTCCAATTGTTTTTGTGAAAATTGGGTTTCAGCCATTAACAAATCCGATGTTTTTTCAAGACCTTCTTTAAATCGATTCGTTCTAATTCTTAAAGATTCTTCAGATTGTTCTAAGGCCAATGTTATCAACTTCAATTTATTCGCAGCATCTAAAAAAGCACGTTTCGCTTTGTTGAGTTCTAAATTACTTTGCGACACATATTGTTGGTATTCTAATTTTGACTGTTCAAATTCCGATTTACTTTTTTGTGCTTTAGCAAAACGCTTTGAACCTTGAAAAATATCCCAGCTTAATTGTGCGCCAAATAAATAACCACTAGCATTGGCTTGAAAAATTTGGTCGTCGTACAATTCATAACTTCCAAAAGCATTTAATCGTGGTAAGAATGCCATTTTATCTGCTTTATTCATAGCTTCGTAAGCATTAGAGGCCAATTCCATCGCTTTAATATCTGAACGGTTTTCAGAAATTGATTTATCCTCTATTGTTGTCGTAGTTACCTCTAATTCGTCAGCTGGTATATAAACCACATAGGTCTCATCATTCATTAAAAAAGACAAATAATTTGAGGCATTTTCTACATTACTTTTTGCCGATTGCAATTGATTTTGAACTTCAGTGACACGGACTTCAACATTTAATACATCCGCACGTTGCAAATACCCTTGCTTAAAACTATTATCTGCTAACTTTTTATTGGCATTTGCCGCCTCTAGTGCTTTTTCTAAAACAGTAACCGCTTTGTAAGCCAACTGCAATTGCATATAGGCTTTTTCAACCTCAAATGCTAAGTAATCTTGCGTGCGTTCAGTCTTTAGAGCCATGGCATCCATTTTAGATTTAGCTGCTTTTCGCTGATACATGCCATCGATATTAATTAAAGGTTGCTGAACCTCTATTTTAGTTGCATAATTCTCAATCTGAGATGGATCGTTTAATAAGGCAGGATTAAAATCATTCTGGGTTAAAATTTCTTGATTCAATTTTGATCCAAACGCCATTAATGGATTGGTAGTAGCCATGGCGGTATGACTTGCGCTAATATTTGGTAAAAACACCGCATTAGTTTGTTTAAAATCTGCTTTGGCTTGCTGAAAATCTTCCTCCGAAATTTTAAGGCTTGTATTGCGCTCTGAAACTTTAGATAAAACGTCCTTTTTTGTAATAGCAATTTGCTCTTGTCCGTGTAGACTCAAATTAACCATTAATGCAAAAAACAGGATTTTAAAAGTTTGGTTTTTCATAGTTATTATATTTCTGATACAAAAGTAGAGCGAACAAAAAACTTACTTGGTAACCATTGTTACCTAACTAAAAAAAGCATTCATTAAAAAAATGAATGCTTTTCCCTAACCAACCAAAAACTGATAACCACATCAGTTTATAATTTTCAACCTAAAATCTTCAATACCGCTTGTTAGTGGTATTAACACATTAAATCTAATGGTTTTAAACTATGTATAACTTCTAATTTAAATAAATTAATTACACAAAAGTAATTTAAGATTCTGTAAACATTGGTAACTCATGTTACTTAAGTCAAGTCTTTATTATGTGACGATTAAAAAGCAGAACTTTCTCGAGAAGCACTGCTCAAAATGGTAAAATATGTTTAAATTTATTCTCTTTATTTTTTTAAACATTAGCTATAAAATTACACGTGATGATTTCACAAATTTTGGCAATAGATAATTTACATTTTGATGAATATTACAGCAGCTTATACCGACTTATATCAAATAACAATGGCTCAAGTTTATTTTGAGACCAAACCAAATGGACGCGCCGTTTTTGACTACTATTTTAGACATAACCCTTTTAAAAGTGGCTATTCTATATTTGCCGGTTTGGAAGATGTTTTAACCAGCCTTGAAACCCTAAAGTTCTCATCTTCAGATATGACTTATTTAAAGGATAAAGGGTTTGAAAGTGATTTTTTAGACTACTTAGAAAACTTCAGCTTTAAAGGTGCTATTTATTCTTGTCAAGAAGGCGATGTTGTGTTCCCTAATCGACCAATACTACAGGTTGAAGCTAATATTATTGAAGCGCAGATTATAGAAACCTTTTTACTTAATATTCTTAATTTTCAAACTTTAATTGCCACTAAAGCCAGCCGTATAAAGTACAGTGCCAAAGATGGTGTGCTATTAGATATGGGCTTACGTCGAGCCCATGCTACAGGCGGCTATTATGCTTCTAGAGCTGCAGCTATTGGTGGGTTTGATAGTACGAGTAATGTAAAAGCCGCAGAAGATTATGCTATTCCTTCTACAGGCACAATGGCGCACTCATTTATTCAAAGTTACGAAGATGAATTACAAGCATTTAGAGATTTTGCTAAAGTCCGACCAGATAATTGTGTGCTTCTCATAGACACCTATAATACGTTAAAAAGTGGCTTACCACACGCCATTACGGTGGCCAAAGAAATGGAAGAACGCGGTGAACGTTTGTTAGGTGTTCGTTTAGATAGTGGAGATTTAGCCTATTTAGCAAAAAAAACACGTCAGATTTTAGACGATTCAAATTTAGGTTACGTAAAGATTGTGGTGTCTAATCAACTAGATGAATACGTGATAAAAAGTTTAAAAGAACAAGGAGCACCTATCGATATTTTTGGTGTGGGTACTAATTTAGTTACTGGTAAACCAGATGCAGCGCTTGCTGGTGTATATAAACTAGCGGCTTTTAACGACACTCCAAGAATTAAATTATCAGAGAATATTATAAAAACATCGCTACCATTTAAAAAGCAAGTCTATCGTATGATTGATGATAATGGTATGTTTTACGGTGCTGATGCCATAGCGATTCATTCCGAAACGAAAGTTTCAAAAATGGAACATCCTTTTGATATTACAAAAAGCCTAGAATTAAATAGGTTTACGCATGAACCACTTTTAAATCAAGTAATGAAAGATGGCAAAAGAACAATACCTATTAGAACGGTTGCTGAAATTGCTGAGTACTCGCAATCGCGTTTAAAACAATTGCCTAATGAATATAAGCGTTTTCAGAATCCACATATCTACAAAATAGGCCTTAGTTCTCAGTTAAAGAAAGAACGTGATGCTTTAATTAATCAGCATAAATTTTAATTAAATACTCTATAGACATTCACCTTGAAATTATTTCTATGAAAACCTTACTCATCATTGATGTTCAAAATGATTTTATGCCAAGTGGCTCACTTCCTGTTCCTCATGGAGATCAAATAGTCCCATTAATTAATTCAATTCAAAATAATTTTGATTTGGTATTAGCCACGCAAGATTGGCATCCAAAAGATCATATAAGTTTTGCAAGTAATCATAACGGAAAATCTAATTTTGAAGTCATAGAATTACATGGCCAATCGCAAACCTTATGGCCAGATCACTGTGTAAATGGGACATTAGGTGCAAATTTTCATCCGGATTTAAATACTGAAAACTTTGAAGCTATTTTTAGAAAAGGTACAGATAAAACTATTGATAGTTACAGTGCATTCTACGACAATGGCCATTTAAAATCTACTGGATTAACAGGTTACTTAAAAGAAAAAGGCGTAACGGAACTATTTCTCTGTGGTTTGGCCGCGGATATTTGTGTTTACTTTTCAATCATTGATGCTTTTAATGAAGGTTTTTATTGTACTTTTATAGAAGACGCCTCTAAAGCATTGGATAACGACGGATTTGAAAAGCTAAAGAAAGAAATGATTCATAAAGGCATTAAAATTGTAAGTACTAAAACTATAGTATAAAATCTGTCACAACTTGTTTTTATATTTTTTCTGCTTCTAAATTTCGCTATTACATTAGGTGTTATTATTATGACCTTAGGGAATTAAATCATAAGAAAATAGAAGTTGATTTTCACGATTTATTCATGCGTTTCGATATATACTTAACAAGAATCATCAGTATTATACTTCCCAATGCAGACACCACTAAGTTAACCATAAGAAGAAAACCATCAAAATCACCATCATTCATTATAGACCAAGGATTGAACCCTAATCTTCCAAAAGTTTTAATGAAAAGGATACTTCCAAATACACCAACTAAGGTGTTTCCTATCACACCAAAAGAATAAGTCTTATATAAGAATCCCCAAAGATTAGCCGAAACAATTCCTACTAAGATACTAATTAAAGAAATAAGAGTTCCTGTCATTACCATGAAGTTAACTAGTGACCATAATCCATATGATCAATTTTTCCGGCAGTAAGTCTTTTTTGTACAATGAAATACACCAATAGAAGCGAAAACCCAATAATGCCCCAAATCATAGCAACAGACAAGCCGTATGTTGACGCAGATGTATTGTATATAGTTAAATGGCCGTTAACATTATTTATTGAAGGTAATATTACAGGAAATAATGATGCTAATGAAGACGTAATCCCTCCAACAATTATAAGTGTCGATAACATAAAAGCGTGACCATCTTTTTTTATCTTTTTTATAAAAAACAAGCCTATTACACCAATTAAATAAATGATTGGAAACACCATCAAATAAGGTTTGTGGATAAAATTATCTAATGAAGTAGGATTAACCAACTGCCATACATATAAAGAGAACACAGTAAGCACTGCTAATACTATATTCAGTTTAAAAATAACACCCTTCAGTTTTAGATTTATAGATGAATTTGTTTTTAAAATGATCCAATTTGCTCCATGAATAGCGAGCGTGACTACAGCTATTACACCTATAATAATTGTAAACCAATCTATCACTCCTGGATGATCCGTTAAAGGACTAAAACTACTATTCCAAAGCGGTAAGAAAAAATAATGTTCTTCGTGGACTGAAACACCATTTTCTACGCTTCCTAAATTGACACCTCTTACAATGTTTCCTAAAGCAATACCGAAAAACAAAGCCAATAACAAGCTAGAAAGTCCAAAGGATTTATCCCAAATAGCTTTCCACATATCGTACTTAAATTGTCCTCTAAACTCTAATCCGATAGCTCTAAAAATAATTAACCAAAGCACGATTATTAATGGTAAATAGAAACCACTAAAAACAGAGGCATAAAATGTTGGAAATGCCATAAAAAGCATGCCTCCAGCGGCTACCAACCAAACTTCATTAGAATCCCAGAACAAACCTGCCGATTTGGTAATTACCTCCTTATCTTTTTCGGTTTTAGCAAAAAATAAATGAATAATTCCAGCTCCAAAATCATAACCATCTAAAACAAAAAATACCGTTAAAACAATACCGATTGCGATGTACCAAAATAGTTCCATAATTAATGTGGTTTAGGGGTTGGACCTTCGTTAATAGTTTTTCCGACTAAGATTAAAAACAACAATCCTAAAAGTAGATATAATGCAACAAATCCTAATAATGTAAAGAGGGTATTACCTGAAGATACGGTAGGTGAAACTCCATCGCTTGTTCTTAATAACCCATAAACTAAATAAGGTTGTCTACCTAATTCTGCAGTATACCAACCTGTGATATTGGCGATATAAGGAAAAGGCACTAAGAACATAATTGTCCATAATAATGATTTGATGGTATACAATTTCTTTCGCCATAAAAAAAACAGTGCTAAAGCCATAACTGCAATAAATATTGTACCTAATCCAACCATAATATGATACGAATAATACAATGCTGGTATATTATCTGGCAAATCCTCTTTTTTAAACTGATCCATCCCAGGAATCTGTCTATGCCATTCCTGATACGTTAAAAAGCTTAATATATTAGGTACCGCAATTTTATTATCTAGCTTTTTTTCTACCATATTAGGCTGACCAATTAAGACAATTTCTGCTCCGGCTTCTTCGGTTTCAAAAATACCTTCCATAGCAGCAAAAGTTCCTGGCTGGTATTTGGCGACATTTTTGGCATTCCAATCGCCAGTAGGAAACGCAACTAAAACACTAGATATTAATCCGAATATCACACCTGTTTTTAAAAACAGATGACCATATTCAGAATGTTTATCTCTTAATATATAAAAAGCTCCAATACTTGCCATTACAAAAGCCGATGTTACAACCGAGGCCATTTGATTATGCAGAAAAGCAGGTAATAACCATGGATTTGTAAAAAGTGCCGAGAAATTTTCTAAAACATATTTACCATTATCTAAAATTTCATAACCTACAGGATGCTGCATCCATGCATTTGTGGCAAGAATAAACCAACCACTTGCCCAAGACCCTAGAAACACTAAAAATCCGGTAAGGAAATGTAATTTTTGTCCCATTAATTTTTCACCAAAAATAAATAAGGCTAAAAACGATGATTCTAGAAAAAATGAAAACATGCCTTCCATAGCTAAAGTCTGGCCAATAATACCTCCTGTTAATTCTGAAAATTTTGCCCAATTGGTACCAAATTGAAATTCCATAGGAATTCCTGTAACCACTCCCATAGTGAAATTAATGGCAAAGATTTTCATAAAAAACTTTGCAGCATTATTATATTTTTCAATTTTAGTTTTGAGGAATTTCCATTTAAAATAAACTATCATTAACGATAAACCCATCGTTAATTGCGGAAATATATAGTGGAAAGTAATTGTAAATGCAAATTGCAATCTGTCGTAGAATAGCATGTCTTCCATATCGCATATTTTGGATATTACAAAGTTATGGTTTTTAAAAAGTTTGCTACGTTACAATGGTTACAAATTTTAAATATTTAACGACATATGAATAAATATATTTAATATTAAACTCCATAATAGTTTTACAGTTATAAAACAGAAGAGCTTAGGTATTTCTTTTATAAAAATTGACTTATAAAAACAAAAAAAGGGTAGTTAATTATGGACTACCCTCTTCTTGAATATTTAATTTAGTTAAAAGTTACGATTCTAAATTATGATCTTCATTTATATGATCAACCGATTCTTCTTTTTTTCCTTTCGACAAAAAATTAATAAGAATGCCCACTAAGGTAATACAAACTACGGCGAAAATGGCAATCATTACAACTCCACTTGTCCAACTATACAATGTTATTAAAGAATTAATCATATATATTATCTATTTCGTTCTGGATGTAAAAATAGAAACTTTAAGAATTATGAAATATGACTTTTATCAGTTAAGACAAATTAATTAGATGATTTTATAACATTGATGATATCATCCTTTTGGAGTACACCAGACTGCCTCCAAACTTGCCTACCATTCTTAAACAGCAACATTGTAGGCACTCCTCTCACCTTATACTTTGAGGCTAAGGCTTGATTTTTATCGACATCAATTTTTATAATACTCACATCGTCACCCATAGAATCTTTAACTTGTTTAAGAATAGGGCTTAACATTTTACAAGGGCCACACCAATCTGCGAAAAAATCGACTAATACGGGTTGATCTTGATTTATTATTTCTGAAAATTTGCTCATACCTGACTTATGTTATTTATGGTAAGTGATACTCCAAATACCCCTTACTTCGTTGACATTATACCCTATTGCTTTGTCTTTAGGGTACAATTTATTAATTCTATTTAAAGTTGTTTCATTCAATGTCTCATTAGGTTTCCCATGACACTGAAGACACATGGTGTTAGTCGTAATTGGGTAATAAACCCTTACGAGATCTTTTGATTCCTTAACAATAGGTGACGGTTCTTCATTATTCGCAATCACCTGCTTAAACGTATTTATATAATTTAGTTCTTCAGAAGTAGCTTTATTACTTGGATTTCTCGGTTTATCAGACACACGTTTAATCATTGCTTTATGCACCACAGACATGCTATCGGTTAAAGGATAAGCACGCTCATTACAAAACGTTAACGCCTCTAAAACACCTTTTTTATGAATGGTACCCATTAAGTTTTTTCCTAAAACTGCTTTTGTTGCTAAAGCATATTTTAAGCCACGCTCACTATAAGATAAATCTTCAAAATTGGATGGAGATTGTGGTGCTACTTGTTTTATTTGTTGACCATTTTGCAAACTAGTTCCTCTTTCTTCATTAAAATGCTTTTTAAACCAATTGGGTTGTTCTATTTCGTAATCATACATATACGCTGCAATTTGTGCGATGGTGTTTTCTGGAAAATATTGTTTAGGCATTACTCCGTATCGTCTAACGGCGCCCGGCATTTTAGCATCTTTTTCATTTGGGTTTTTAATCCAAGCTTGCATAGAAGCAATAAAGTCTTCTTTACTAGTTTCACTATTAATATAATGCTTTTTAATAGCAACCATTGGCGGACCTATTCTATTGGTTTTACTTGCTGAAGGACTATGACAAGTATAGCAATTGGTTTCCATAAGTTTTTTGCCCACATGGTTGATAGCTTTTGACGCATGTTGAACATTTTGATAAGGATCACTTTTTTTCTTATTGGAATTACAACTTATAAAACTTATAGCTACAATTAGTAAACCTATTAAATTTTTCATAATGAATAAAATTTAAATAAAAATACCAATGAAACCTGAAAGCGTTAGTAACATATGTTACAAGCATCTAATAGTACTAAGATTCTATTAAAGCGGCTACGTCATTTAAACTAGGATTGCCTTGAAACATTATACTATCGATACTAGTATCATCTCTTGTTATAGCTAAAGAACTTATATAATCATCGTTTAATTTAAAACTTGAAACTCTTAAGTTTTTAAACTCATTAACCAAAGAACTCGATATTTTATGACAACCATCAATAACGGGAATTTTAATAAAATTTTCATCAATACCATTTCCTGTTGCTTTAACGATGGCCTCTTTTCTTGTCCATAATTTATAAAAAGCCTGCCTTTCAAGATCCGAATCCTGAATAAATTTTATTTCATCAGCACTAAACACAGTAGGAAGAATGTCGTTATATTGAAACTTAGGGTTTATATACTCAACATCAACACCTAACTCACAATCACCAATGGCTATTAGTGCAAAATCACCTGCGTGAGACACATTAAAAAATAAGGATGGATCTAAAGGAAAAAAGGGTTTATGATTATTACTTTTTTCAAAACATACATCCGAGATTTTTAAATGGTTTCTTTGAGCGATAATAGTTTTGAGAAAGCTTCTACATATGATAAAGCGATTAGAGTCTTTTATTTGATGATATTTACGAGCTCTTTCTAATTCAAGAGGTGTTAATGCTCGAGACAATCCATCAATAACATCGCTATATTGAGACAATTTTATTTTAAATAATTTGATGGCTTTAGGGTTATGTTCCAACACTTGTTGACGTGCTTCTGCAACTTCAGAATAACCACAAAACAAGGTGCTTTCAGAATTTTTAATCGTCATTATTTAAAAGAATTTTCAGTTTTGCACCTAACTCCTCTACGACAGGATATAGAAACATTTCGGAATGATTACCTGGTAGAATATACTTTTGAACGCCAGCTAATGCTATGTTTTTCCAACCCAAACAATTATAATCATGAGCAAAATACAATTTCTTAGTGGACCAAAACAAATGCACCTTAATAGGTTGTGGAACTATGTGATATTTTTGATAAGCCAAAGTATGTTCCTCATCAATTTTTGCTGAACGATTAAATTGCAATTGGTATTGTGTTTCACTGCCATGTTTAAATTTTAAATATACACCTCGACATTTAATTTTTAATAAATGAACCCGTCGTTTAAAATTAGGAACACTGCTAAACATGTTAAATCCCATAAATCCTAATTGTGCTATGAGATATAACCACGAAACCATTTTTTTACGGCGTGGATGCGAATAATAGTATGTTGGATAAACATAACTATCAAATAACAACAACTTCTTTGCACTTTTTCCTTGGGCTTTTAGCTGTTTTACCATTTCATAAGCAATAATACCTCCAAAAGAGAAACCTCCTAAAACAAAAGGTTGACCTTGAGTTATATATTCAATTTCCAAAATATAACGCGATGCCATCTCCTCTACCCTATTATGTGGTTGCACTTCGCCTTTTTGACCTTTAGCCTGTAAAGCATATATGGGCTGATCGTTTCCTAAAACATCTGCTAGAGCACTAAATTTTAATACATTATAATCTGCACCATGCACTATAAACAAAGGTGCTTTATGACCATTGGGTTGTAAAGGAATTAAAGAATAAAACGTAAACTCACCATCCCAGAACGACAGATCTGAAGCTTGTAATATGTTATATTCATTTACAGGCTCCATGTCAATTATCTAATATTTTTTGTACAATTCGGCCTAGCTTTTTATCATTTGGTGGTGAAAGCATATTAATATGATTCCCAGGAATTTCATGTTTATTTACACCACCTTTAGCAATAGGCTCCCAGCCAAGCAAATCTCTATCGTGTGCATAAAAAATATCATCTTCAGCGACTCTCAATAAGTCTACCTTAATATCTAAAGGCAAAATGTGATAATTCCTTATGGCATTATTATGCATCTGATCTAATTTATAAGGCCAACCTTTTACTAATTTATGTTGTGCCTCTTTCCCTAATTTCATTCTTAGATAAGTGTTTTTTAATCCCTCTCTAAACAACTGAATTCTTCGGTTAAAATTAGCTTTATTTCGAAACATTGTTTTGGTCATAAAAACAAGCATAGCCATCTTATATTTCATTCGGGCTATTTTTTTCGCTGTAGGATTAGAGCAACAATAATAAGGATATACATAACTATCTAATAAAATCACTCTTTTCACCGTTTTGTTTTGCGCTAATAACTGTCTAGCCATTTCAAAAGCAATGACACCACCAAAAGAATAACCAGCTAAAGTATATGGCCCATCGGGATTTGCTTTAATAATTTCAGAATTATAGTGTGCAGCCATTTCTTTAACGGTAGCTAAAGGTTCATCTACACCATTCAACCCTTTAGCTTGCAAGCCATACACAGGTTGGTCGTTATCCAAATTATTAGACAGAAGTTTAAATATCATAACATTATGTTCTGCACCATGCACAATGTATAAGGGTGATTTCTTCCCTTTGGGCTGTATTGGTACAAGCGAATTCCAAGTCACAGCATTAGAATCCATATCCATATAATGAGCAAGTTTTTCAATGGTAGAATGCGTCATTAATGCTGCCAATGGAAATCTCCGTCCTGTTTCTTTCTCTAATAACGCCATAACACGGACTGCTATTAACGAATGGCCTCCAAGTTTAAAAAAGTCACTAAAAACACTAATATTTTTAATTTTAAGACATTCTTCCCAAATATCAGCCACAAGCTGTTCTGTTATAGTTCTAGGCTCGGTATGCAGGCTAACATCACCAGACGTTTCTGAAGTGTTTTGTAATAACGCTTTTCTATCAATTTTACCGTTTAATGTCGTTGGAAACTCGTCTATTAAAACAATATCATTGGGTACCATATATACTGGTAATACTTCCCTTAAATGGTTTTTCCATATATCATCAGAATTTGGAGAAGCCGTGTACGTATTATTAGGAATCACAAATGCTTTAAGACGTTCTTGGTCTATCATTACAACAGAAGATTCAATCTCTTCAATACCATTTATAACTTCTTCTATTTCCCCTAACTCTATACGATGCCCTCTTATTTTTACTTGATCATCTATGCGTCCTAAGCATTGAACCTCACCTGTGTGCAATAATTTTCCTAAATCTCCAGTACGGTATAGCATTTTGCTTGTGCTGGTATCAAACGGATTGGGTATAAACTTTTCCGCTGTTAATTCTGGACGCTTCCAATAGCCCATTGAAACTCCATCACCAGCAATACACAATTCGCCTACAACACCTGTACCAACCAACATGTTTTGATCATTTAACAAATATAGCTGTGTATTATTTATAGGTTTACCAATGGTAATTAGATCATCTTTTTCTTTAATTTGCTTTACAGCGGACCAAATTGTAGTTTCAGTTGGCCCATAAACATTCCAAAGTTCATCTACCTTGCTCAGTAACTTTTTTGCTAAGGCTAATGGTAAAGATTCGCCTCCGCACAATGCTTTAATAGGAAATGCAGTATCCCAACCCGAATCTAACAACATTTGCCATGTCGTTGGAGTCGCTTGCATCATTGTGATATTTTCCCCTTGAAGCAAGTCTAGCATTAATCGGCCATCTCTTGCGGTATCGTCATCAGAAATAACCAATTGTGCACCCACTAATAATGGCAAAAACAATTCTAAACCTGCAATATCAAAAGAAATAGTTGTGATGGATAATAGCCGATCTGTTTCCTTCATCCCTGGCTCTTTGGCCATACTACTCAAGAAATTAACGACGTTCTTATGAGATACTTGTACTCCTTTAGGCTTTCCTGTTGATCCAGATGTATAGAGCAAATAAGCAATATCATCTTGATGTACTTTAACATCCAAAAGGTCTATGGAGTATTTAGATAAATCAGAAAATAAATCTTCAACAAATAACTTGGTAGCTTTTGTTTCTAATGTTTTAGCGAATGTTTTAACGGTAATTAAAACTTTGGCTTCAGAATCATTAATCATAAAATCTAATCTATCACTTGGATAGTTAGGATCTAAAGGCAAATAAGCTGCACCACATTTCATAATGGCTAATAAGGTCACTAAGAGCTCAATTGAACGCGGTAATGAAACCCCAACAAAATCTCCTTTTTGTATTCCTTTTTCCTTAAGACTATTAGCAAGTTGATTCACTTGTTGTTCTAAGTTCTGATAGGAAATTTCACTGTCCTTAAATTTAACCGCCTTTTTATCTGGTAAATTATGCGCTTGTTGCATTAATAAATCATGCAATGGCAAATTAGAATAGGACGTTTCAGTTGCATTCAGCGCTTTATAATCTGAATCATCAACTTTAATAATATCGGAGATAGGACGTTCTGGGTTGTCCACAATCTTCTCTATGATATCTACCAATGACTGCATCATTTTTTCAATCGTAGATGCTGAAAACAAAGAGGCGTTATATTGCCATTCTAAAACAAAATCATCCTCCGATCCACTGGCATTTAAAAATAATTCGAAAGCCTCATAAGTTCTTGGATTCGCTTTAATCTTAAAATCTAAATTTTCAAAAAACACCTGATCACTCATTCCCATATCTATATTAAAAACAACGGGAACTAGAGGAATACGCGATGGATCTCTAGCAATTGCCAATTTTTGAAGTAATTGACCAAAACTTAATTGTTGATGGTCGTAAGCATCAAACATTAAAGATTTACGATGTTTTAAATAAGCATTGAACGGTTGCTCTAAAACGACCTTACTTCGCAATGGTAAAAGGTTAACACAATGTCCTATTAATTGCGTTTTTCCGGAAACAGCTTGGCCTGCAGCAGGTAAACCTAAAACGATATCATTTTGCCCCGTTTGTTTGCAAAGAAACAATTCGAAAGCAGTCATTAAAGTGGTTACAAAACTACTACCAGCACGTACACCTGTTTTCTTTAATTTAGACAATAAATCGCTATGCAATGGAAAATCGAGACGATCACTTTTATAATTACGTACCTCTGGCCTTGGAAAATCCGTCGGCATATTTAACTGAGGTACATGTGGTTGATATTGCTTTAACCAAAATTTTTCCGTTTCACGAAATTCCTTACTTTTTAAAAAGATCTGGTGTTCATCGGCATAATCACTATAAGGAATGGCCTCTGGAATCTTAATGTTTTTATGAGACACTTTGGACGAATATAACATTCCAAGTTCTTCAATCATTATACCTGTAGACCAACCATCGCATATAATATGGTGTGCTGTGAGTACTAATTGATGTTTGTGGTCCTCTATTTTTATTAAGCCTGCTCTTAATAATGGACCATTCATTAAATCGAAAACTGTATTAGCGTCTTCTAAAATGTAATCGGCAATTTTAGCGTTTTGGTCGGCAGTATTTAAATGTGAAAGATCGGTGTAATCTATAGGGATTGACACCTCTTTTAAGATACTCATAAAACGTCCGTCTGAACTAAATATAGCGCGTAACGATTCATGACGATTTACTAATTGGGCTATGGCATATTCTAATGCAGTGGTATCTAAATCTCCTTCTAAGAAAACAGAAACGGACTCGTTGTAAGATCTATTAGCATCTTCTCCTCCCAATCGGCATCCAATCCATATTTCGGCTTGCGATTGTGTGGCGTAAATTACCTTTTCAATTTGCGGTCCTTTAAAGGGGTTAAATACTTGTTGACGTTTGATGTCATTTGGTTGTAATATCATTTTTATAAAACGGGTTGGACGTATTATTTAAAATTTATATTCTATAGATCTATCCGAAGAAATTCTCCTTCATTTTTTTCATCTTTAACAAACCATGCTGGATCACCATTAGCATCAATCCCTAAACGTGCATTAGGCACAGGTGGAGTATTCAATTCTTTGGTTGAATAACTTTCTTGATTCACCTGATTATGTTCATGACCATTTAATTCTGAAGTAAAAATATCTACAGCAATAAGCTCTTCTACACTAATAACAATGTTTCTAATTAACTTATCTATATCATCTTCAGAAAACGCCTCTGTCATATAACAAGGGAAGCCATCCCAAATATGGAATCCTTTTTCTCTCATTAATACAAAAAACAGTTCGGAGTATGGAATGTCTTCTAAAAACTTAAGCCTCCATAATGAACGATAATAGGTGATTTCCATTGGAAGACTATTATTTTTAAAATAACTATTGAGTTCCGTAGCTAATCGTTCTGTTAAAGCTGCCAAACCATTCTGTAGAGCTATTCCTTTATTTTTAAAGTGATTCAGAGATGCTTTGGATGCGGCTAACGCTAACGGATGGCGTACAAATGTTCCTGCAAAATAAGTGACTCCTATTTCTGGAAAAGAATCGTCTCCAAATTTCCAAAAACCACCATCGAGTGCGTCCATATATTTTCTTTTACCACAAATAGCACCTATCGACATACCTCCACCGATAACTTTACCATAAGTAGCAACATCTGCTTCAATACCAAATATGGCCTGAGCTCCACCTGGATGCATTCTAAAACCAGTAATAATTTCATCGAAAATAAGAACTGTGTCTGATGCTTTAGTGACTTCTCGTACTTCTTTTAAAAATTCTATTGGTTGAAACTCTGGTCTGCGACTTTGAACAGGCTCTACTAATACTGCTGCAATTTCGTGAGCACGCTCTTTGATAATGGTCAAACTTTCTTCTGTACCATAATCTAAAATAAGCATGTTTTGAACCGCACCAGGAAGGATACCTGGAGCAGCAGGAAATGTTCTTAATTTTTTTGAACCTCTCACAATGACCTCATCATTAATACCATGATACGAACGTGAAAAAGCAACAATTAACGAACGACCTGTTACCGTTCTAGCAATACGCATAGCTCCTAATACAGCTTCTGAACCTGTATTACATAATGCTGCACGATCATGACCTGTAAATTCGCAAAGTAACTCACAAACTTCACCTGCTAATGGGTGTTGTGGACCAACTTCAAAACCTTGTTCTATTTGGTGGTGCAAAGCTTCTTTTATAAAATCGGATTGATGTCCAAATAAACAAGCACCAAATCCATTTAATATATCCATGTATTCATTACCATCTAAATCCCAAAGCTTATTGCCCGAAGATTTCTCGATAACCAACGGATATACCAACTCTTTAGTTAAAGGTTTAAACCCAGAAACCACTCTAGGATCTGCCATCTTAGAACGATGGTGCTGCGCATATGCTTTACTTTTAGCCGTTTTAGTATTATAGCGCTTTGTTAAATTCTTTAAAAACAAACTTTGATCATGGCTTAATCCTATCGCTTGCTTATCAATTTTTGGAGAAGCTCCAAAAGGTTTTTGATGTTCTTTCTTTTCTTCCTCAGTTCTAATATCGTCGTTAGTATTTATTAACGGAGATACAGTCTTAGAAGCACTCTTCACCTCATTTGTAGTGGCACTACTTTGCGTGTTTGAAACAGGTGGTGGAGGTGTCGCTACATTATTCACTCCTCCTTGTAACAATTGTAATTGTTGTCCTAATAGTTGTAATTGCTGAGCTATTAGATTTAATGCCGGATTCTGTCCGGTTTGAGACACAGCATAAGTATTTTGCACATTTTGAGCAACAGGTGCCGACTGTTGTATCGGTATTTGTTGCTGCATTGGTACTTGTTGTTGTTGTTGTTGTTGTTGTTGTTGTTGTTGTACAGGTGCCGCATCATTAGTTGCTGGCACAAAAGCCTCTGCTGGCAATACACTATCTAAGTGTTCAGCCAGTAAATTAGGCGAGCCAAACTCATCGTTAAGTTGTCTAAAAGTGATAGGAACATTAAATTCATTTTTACACGTAATAGCCATTTGTGTTAATACTAGTGAGTCTAAACCTAGTTCTAGAAAGCTTTGATCAGCTTCATTCGCTTCTATTTCAACTCCAGAGTTATCTTCTATAATATCCGCTATTTTTTTAAGAAGTATTGGTTTTCTCATAATCTTAGTATTGATATTGGTTTTGGGCTCGTTAATTATATTTTGTTCCGTATTAATTGTGTTGGTCACAGTGCTATTATTGATATCATTATTCATAGTACCTTCAACTATTGGTGGATCTACCCAGCAAGGCTTACGATCAAAAACATAGGATGGTAACCAAACTTTAGATCGTTCTTGGCCTTCATAAAAAGATTTCCAATTAGGCTCTATTCCATTCAACCACAATTCACCTAAAGCTGTTAACACCGTATGATATGCTGTTTCTCCATCTTTAGGAATAGATAAACTTGAAATAGATGCTAATGATTTTAATCCCTTCTTTTGCATGGATAAAGTGCTCAATGCGCGTCCAGGACCAATTTCTAATAATATAGGATCGTCTAAACTTAATACAGTTTCCATCGCTCCTGAAAAATTCACTGTATCACGTAAATGATTTGTCCAATATTGAGAACTCGTTGCTTCAGCGTCTGTAAGCCAATCACCAGTAACTGTCGATACGATAGGTAACCTTGGTACACTAAGTGTCATCTTTTTCACTTCCTCTTCAAATGTATCTAAAACAGGATCCATCATGGAAGAGTGGAATGCATGACTTGTTAATAAAAGTTTGTTTGCAATACCTCTATCATTTAAGACTTTAGAGAACTGTTCAATCTCCACATCAGGTCCAGATATCACTATTAATTTATCAGAATTTATAGCCGCGATAGATAATGTCTCTGGCAATAAATTCTCTAAACTTTCCATATTGGTTCGTGCTGAAAGCATACTACCACCTGGCAACTCACTGACTAGTTTTCCACGAACTGTGATAAGATGTAGTGCATCTTCTAAGGTAAAGACGCCTGCTAAATGCGCAGCAACAAATTCTCCAATACTGTGACCGCATAGTAATGTTGGTTTAATTCCCCAACTCATCCAAAGTTGTGATAATGCATATTCTATCACAAATAATGCGGGTTGCGTAAACTTTGTATCTTTTAATTGAAATTCCGCTTCAGTACTTTGTACTTCTGGATATATTATTTGTCGGATATCTAATTTTAATTCGTCTTGCAATAATTCGGCACAATGGTCTACGGCAGCTTTAAAAACAGTTTCGCTTTCATATAGAGCTTTTCCCATGTCTAGGTATTGAGAACCTTGCCCTGGAAATAAAAACGCTAACTCATTAGGAATAATTTTTAAAGTGTTGCTTTTAACCAATTTGGACGCGTCTAAACTTAAAGTAGCACTAGCTTTAATATGGCTTTCTGCTAAAACAAAACTTCGGTTTTGAAAGACATCTCGTGTCGCATTTAAAGAATAAGCGATATCAGCAAGTTCTACATCTGAGTTTGTTTTTATAAAATCGGATAAGGCATTTTTATAACCCTCTTGGCTATTTTGAGATTTTGCAGACCATGCCAACAATTGTAATGGCCTACCTGAGTCTGAGGCTTTACCTTTGGATTTATAATCTTCTAAAACAATGTGCACATTAGTGCCACCGACTCCAAATGAACTAACTCCAGCAATCCTGGATGTATCAGATTCCCAAGGTCTTAATTTATTGTTTACAAAAAACGGACTATTTTCAAAATCTATAGACGGGTTAGGTTTTTCAAATCCTAATGATGCAGGAATTTGACGATACTTCAATGCTAAGGTTGTCTTTATTACTCCCGCAACACCTGCCGCTGCTGTAAGATGCCCTATATTACTTTTAATAGAACCTACAGCACAATACCCTATGGCATCTTGCTCTCCGAAAGCTAACTTTAGTCCTTCAATCTCAATCGGATCACCTAGAGGAGTTGCAGTTCCATGTGCTTCTATATAACTTATCTGTGATGGTTTTACATCTGCATCTAATAGCGCACTATTTATGGCTCCTGCTTGACCTTCAACACTCGGAGCTGTGAAACTCCCTTTATCACTACCATCATTATTAACACCAATACCTTTAATTACACCATGAATTATATCTCCATCGCGTTCAGCATCTTCTAAACTTTTAAGCAGTACTACACCTGCACCATCACAAAACATGGTTCCTGAGCCATTAGCATCAAATGACCTGCATTGTCCGTTAGCACTTAACATTGAACCCTCTTGATATAAGTGACCGCTGTACATCGGTGAAGTAACACTAGAACCACCAGCTAAAGCCACATCACATTGACCGTTCCTTATAGATTCTACTGCCTGTGCAATTGCTAATGAGGATGTAGAACAAGCCGAATGTACACTTACAGCAGGTCCTTTTAGATTTAAATGATAGGCTGTACGCGTTGCAATATAGTCTTTATCGTTAGTTGTATTGGCTTGTACTTCGCCAATTTGATTCATCAATTCTTTGTTCGGAAATACGTTATGAAGGAAGTAGGTATTCGTATAGACCCCTGCAAACACTCCTATTTTACCATCATAGAGATTTGGTAGATATCCCGACTGCTCTAACGCTTCCCACGATATTTCTAAAAATAACCGTTGTTGAGGATCCATGGCTGACGCCAATTTAGGATTGAGTCCAAAGAATTTTGCATCAAAGGTTTTTGCGGATGGCACAATACCTCTTGCTCCTACATAAAGTGGATTATTACGTATCGATTCTGGAATACTTTTATCTAATTCTTCAGGTGTAAAAAATGATATGGTCTCTTTACCTTCTCTAAGGACATCCCAAAGTTCATCTATGGTAGATGCACCAGGAAATCGTCCTGCCATTCCGATAATGGCGATATCACTATTAGCCTGCCGTTTGGTCTTTCGTTGTTCCCCTAAAAACCTTGATTTATTTTGATCTTTCTCTAAAAATTTAGCTAACCCAGAAATCGTAGGGAACTGATACATCTTAGTCACAGGTACTTTTAGATTAAGGCGCTCTGCTATTAAAGCGGCTACTTTTTGTGTTAAGAGTGAATTGCCTCCCATTTCAAAAAAGTTATCATCAATACCTACTTGTGGAATGTGTAAGGTAGCACTCCATATCTTAGCGATAGCTTTTTCCGTATCAGTTTTAGGCTTCTTTAAAGGTGGAGCGCCAGCTGGTCTTTGGAACTCAGGATTTGGCAGATTTTTTTTATCAATTTTACCATTAGTTGTTGTCGGAAAATCGTCCACCCACATTATGAGGGCAGGTATCATGTATGCAGGTAGAATATCTGATAATTGCTGACGTATACTATTAGAGTCTTTTTCCAAATCTTCAGACTCAATGTACGCAACTAATTTTGCCTCTTCAAAATAGTTACTGGCAATAACACAAGCTCTCTTAATATTTGGAAGTGTTAGAATCGCAGCTTCAATTTCACCTAACTCTAATCGGTAGCCTCCAATTTTAACTTGGTCGTCCTTTCTACCAATAAATTCAATATTGCCATCAGGCAACCATTTTGCCAAATCTCCTGTTCTATACATGACGCTCTGAGGCTCAAATGGATTTTCTATAAAACTTTTTGAAGAAAGTTCTGGTAAATTTAAGTAGCCTTTGGCCAATGCATTTCCGGACAAATACAAATCTCCCGTAGCGCCAACTGGCAATAATTTTAAATCTTCAGATAAGATATAAGCTTTTGTATTAGGTATCGTTTTTCCTATTGGCAGTAAATTACCGTAATCATCGTCTGATGAATACTTATAAAGCATAGAGGTTACGGTAGTTTCGGTCAGTCCATATGCATTATAAAAATCACAAATTTGACTCAACTTTTGTGCTAATTTTAAGGAACAGGTCTCACCTCCTGCTACTATTCTTTTAAGTGATCTAATTTGAGATAAATCCGCAATCGTTTCCAAATAACTAGGTGTACTATTTAAATGGGTTATCTCATGTTTTTCAATAAAATCTAAAATTGTATAATCCTTAATAGTCTGTTTATCTACGATAATAGTTCTTGCGCCATTTAATAATGCTAAAAAGATTTGCTCTATAGAGGCATCAAAAAAGTAGTTTGAAAATTGTAAAATCTTATCTGTACTATCTAAACCATAATTTCTGGTTTGAAAAGTTATGAGGTTCACTACAGATATGTGCCTTATCATTACCCCTTTTGGGTTGCCTGTAGTACCAGAGGTATACATAATGTAAGCTAGATCATTTGGTGATGACCCAATATTTAAAAGTGCTTCGGTATCGTATTGCGATTGTGAAGCTATAAAATCTTGAATTATAGAATCGTTTACAGTGAATTTACAATTGCTATCATTTTTGATAAAATCTTTTCTAACTTGAGGAGAATCTATATCAATAGGCACATACGTAGCACCTGCTTTAAGTATACCTAGAATGCTAATTACAATCCACTCACTGCGTTCAATCATTAAGCCCACAAAATCGTTTAGACCGATATGGTGATTGGCTATTAAGTATTTTGCAAATTGATTAGAAATTGCATCTAAGGCTTTATAACTAATCTCTTTAGTATCAAAAACAACTGCAACATGGTTTGGCGTTTGCTTTGCTTGTTTTACAAATACTTCTACAATTGTATTATCATGTGGAAACTCTGAACTGGTAGTATTAAATTCCTCTAATAATTCAATTATCTCTGGTTTGGTTAAATCCATAGTATAATATTACAACATTTTAAGAATCAAGCTTTTGACTCAATCTTATATTTTAATTAATCTATAAATAGAGGGATTTATTAGGGATAGAATAAAATTAAGATTAATATTTCATTTAGACGAAACATTTTAGCCATATAACATTTTTCTCAGTTAAATAACCATCTTCTCGATTCGTGTCAACGGATTTTTTTTAATAAACATCATATGATCATTAAAACATCTTTTAACCTACTGACTAATAAAGCACTAATATAAACTTTTTTTATAAACACCATGTTTTTTTCACAGCATTCTAAAGAAATAATGTATTTGTATTATATCACTGTTTAGTTGATTGTGAGGCTAGTTGTTAGAAGATAGAGAGAGGACTTGAAAACCTAACCTTTAGACATAGATTTTATGAATAAATTTAGAACTCAATAAACGCGCTACACCGATATAGTTCAGCCTAAACTTAATTTTATCTCCTACACTATATTTCACACCTCCTGATGCCGTTTGATTGTTACCAACATCAATAACTACCATATCTGATGTGGCCCCAACAAATAGAAAATCATCTTCAGCTTCCAAATCATCCTTATCGACATCTAATAAACCAAAATCTAAGATAGCTTTATACGATGTTTGTGATCTTTCTACATTTTTACGACCTGAGTTCTGCGATTTAGAAGTCGTGGTCAAATTGCCTCCTGGTGAGATATTTTTTTCAATTAACTCTATAATATTCGCATGGAGTTCAAATGTATCTTTGTGTAAGTCTTTAAACTGTTTTCCTTCTAAAGGACAAATACCCAAAAAAGCGGCTTCACCTACTCTAAAATGATTGATGTCTTTTGGTACTAAGCCATCTTCTAATAAAGGCAACGTTATGGATGTTCCACCAGAAATAAACTTTAATTCCTTATGAAACGTTTCAGAAATAAATCTTTTACTTAACGCAAGTTGAGCAAGATTCTCTTCTGTAGGCTCTACACCAAACATACACCCTAAATTGGATCCAACACCAACCACTTCAATATGAGATAAATCAGAGACAGCCTCATAAAACGAGGCTAAATCTTCTAAATGTATGCCTTCGCGCAATTCACCAAGCTCAATCATAATAATGATTTTATGAACGACATCTTTTTTCTCTGCAGCCGCATTAAGTGCTTTAATGGTTGTAATAGACGTATTACATGAGATATTGGCACAATCTATAACTTCATCTACACGTACTGGCGCCGGCGGATTAATATAAATGGTTTTTAATTTAGGAAATACTTTTTTAAGATATTTTAAACTACTTAATTTTGAGTCGCATACTGAGGTCACACATTCCATAACGTCTTCGGGTAAGATATTTGCGATAAACGTTTTATCTCCAGAAAATATTTTAGTAACAAGGCTCCATTCAATATGATGTGTTTTAAAAAAACGACTTAAGTATTGTATGTTTTCCTTTATTTTTTCTGAATGAATAATTAACTCTGCCATTGCAACTTGTGACTTTTAATAAATAGTGAAAACATATCTCAACATTCTGTAGCGCATTTGGGACTTAAACTTTTACTTTTCTAATCGCATTTCTAAATACTTATTGGTAAAGCCAAGCTTTTCATATAGCATTTTCGCCGGATTATCTTTTTCACAATGTAATGCAATACTGCCTTCACAATTGTTTATAGCAAACTCCATTAATTTTTTTCCGAATCCTTTTCTTCTATAATCTTTGTGAGTCGCGATGTAGACTAAGATATTTTCTGGAATATATTCATCCATTCCTGTTTTATTAATCACTACCGCACCAATAATTTCATCAGTCTCTTCCATAATAAATACATGACCACCTAAGCTAGGGCGATCACCAACAGCGTAATCAATAGCTTTTTTTACAGCACTTTTAGGATCGCCGTATTCTTCTAAATGTGTGAATATAAAATTTACAATACGCTCCTTTTCGGAATTATCTAATTTATGAGAAGCATCGTATATGATTGTGTTCATTTTTTTAATGTTATTTTAGTATTTAATCAACGTTAATTAAAACATAGCAAATGCTTATTCAAAGTTTTTTGCTCCCACAACTTTTATAAGGTAAGGATGTCCGACTTCATTTTTTTGCTCTGAATACCAAATATTGAATTCGGAGTCTTTAAAAAGCTGAACGTAATTATGAGAAAAAGAACCTTCAACACCATAGATTTTAGAGTTTGGATTTTCCTTGTAGTCATGGTCAGCGTCAGTGGGTTCTATGGCAAAGAATATAATATTTCCTAAAGTATTTAACTTATTAAAAAATTGCACGAGCTGTTGTTGTGTAAAATATTCTAACACACCTCTAAAGGTTAAAAACACAAAATTACCTTGATCCTGTTCCTCTAACCAATCTAGCACATCTCCTCCTACAAATTTTAATTTTTCGTTGGTTTTATAATTGATTTGATTAATTTTAGTTTGTTCAGTACTGAGATCTATACCAATATATTCTTTGATGTTTGGATACTCTAAGGACAAATAATTTAACACACTTCCATTTCCGGTTCCAATTTCTACAAGTTTGTTAAATGGGATAGCTGCATTAGTGGTTTCATCCATAAGTATTCTAAGCACATCCTTGTAAGCTGGCAAATGAATATTCTTTAAATTATCTTCCGTATTATTTACAAAATCATCTCCTTGTTTAGCCCAATACGTCTTATGTAATTCTGCTAGTTTTTCATGATCCTCGTTTTTTTCAATTTTCTTAAGAATAGCTCTACGCATTAAACGCTCAGATAGGCTTAAGTTATCACCTAATACAAGTGTTAGTCCTTTATCGGATAACTGCTTTACTTTTTTTGGGTACAATGCAACCAACGACATACCGACGGTACTTGTCAGAAATTCAACTAAAACAGATCTGATTTTTCCTTTCATAGTAAATTTATTAATAAGAGAGATTATTTATATACTTTTTAACTGAAGTTCTTTTTGCTTTTTCTTTTTCATTAAATAATCTATTCCCCAAATCACCAACATTGTTAAAAAATATATGGAACCAAAAGCTGTATAAGTAGGTGCACCTCCATTGGTTGGCGCTATAGGAAAAGATACTAAGGTGAGATTCACCATAGATTGTAAAAGAAGGACACAAATACCGCTTTTGGTATGACTATAAATAAAAGCACACATACCTGCTACACCGAACATAAAAATAAACGCAGATACTATTGGAATTTCCGGTAATATTCCCTCTCCTAGAAGAATTACAGGAATAAACCACAATGCCCAAAAAACAGCTACAATCTGACCTGCATAAAACGGTTTTATTCGTTTAGATAGTTCACGTATACAGTAACTCACCCAAACCACTTCTCCTAAAAATGCCCAAACAAAGAAAGCCATATACGCTCTAACTGTAGTAATTTTTATAGTGATAAAAGTATCAAACTCAACATCGTAATAAACAGCCTTCAGCAAAAGTGTAATTAGTGCAATAGAAGACGGAAAAATGAAACTTAAAAGATACCATTTAGGATGCACCTTCCACGTTAACATGGGCTTAAATAGATTAAGTACTCCTTTTATACCTCTGGTATACAACAGTAAACAGATTAAAATAAAGAGTAAAATACAAAACCGTCCTGTGTTATAAATAGATTCTGAAATAAAACCTTCAATCCTAGCCTGTACAAATGGTACATTGACCACTGGACAAAGAATTAGAAATATCCAAACTTCATGTTTTTTTATAAATTCTCCCATAATTTTAATTAAAAATAATACGTATTAATGTGAAAATTTCACTTCCCAAAGCTCTACATTCCGATTAAATACAATGCTGAATTTATGCCAAAATGTCGATGCGAAAACACACTTCCTCAATAAAACCGAAGTATTTCCGTAAATAAATTTTACATCTTCAATTTTCATAACAAAGTGTATTGCAATGCTATAAAAAAAAATAGCATTATCGGCTTTTTATTCTACAAAACGTGAAAATCTAAGTTTAGTGGTTTATTAAGTGATTTTCTTTAACCTTAATTATAAAATACTGATAATGTGCTATTAATACCATCTAAAAAAATGTAAACATTACTTCTCGCACCTCTCTGTATCGATAATTTGCAAATGAAACCTTACTTTTGCTTTACACTATGGATTCACTCACACAAATCGTTTTAGGAGCCGCTGTTGGCGAAGCTGTTTTAGGCAAAAAAGTTGGAAATAAAGCCATGTTATATGGTGCTATTGCAGGCACAATTCCTGATTTAGATATTTTTGCATCACACTTTACCGATACAGTTTCTGCATTAGCTATTCATCGTGGTTTTACGCACTCAGTAGTTTTTTCAGTGCTCTTTGCTCCGATTTTAGGATGGCTCGTATCGCGATATGAAAAATATAAAGATCGTAAAGGTTGGTCCTGGTTATTTTTCTGGGCACTTATAACACATCCCATCCTTGATGCGCACACCACTTGGGGCACACAGTTATTTTGGCCTTTAGATTTAAGATTAGCGTTTAAGACTATTTTTGTGATAGATCCGCTTTATACATTGCCATTTTTAGTGTTTCTAATTTTGACCATGTTTCAAAAACGCGATTCAAAAAAACGCCGTGTGTATAATGGTATCGGGTTAACTTTAAGTACCACCTACTTAGCCTTAACATTTGCTTTAAAAAGTATTGCGTTTACTCAATTTGAAGAAGCACTAAAACATCAAAACATAACCTATCTGCAAATCGATACAAGACCTTCTCCTCTTAATACTATTCTATGGAATGCTAACATAGAAACAGAGTCTAATTACCTCTTAGGAACATATTCTTTTTTTGATTCTAAAGAGATAACGTTTGAGAGTTATCCAAAAAATCATGAATTATTGGGAGACTTAATTAATGATGAAAAAGTAAAACGCATGATTGCCATTTCTGAAGGTTGGTATACCATCCATAAATTAAATGATCAATTGTACTTTAATGATCTTCGTTTTGGTTTACTCAGTATGGAGCCACAATCTCAAAATTTTGCATTTAGATATTTAATAGACATTGACGCTTCTGGTAATGTCAGCTTTATTGAACAAGAAAAAACACAACAAGATGGCAAACAATTGATGTTAGATTTATGGGAGCGTATTAAAGGGAATTAATCTTACCTTTTATCACGATTAAACCACCTAAACTCGTTAGTCCTTATGACATAACCAACCCTAATCATGCTTTGAGATTGCTGATAGTTTAATAAACCTTCTGCTTGGCCAACAAACCATTCTAACATAAGGTATTGATTAGATATATTATTATCAAAAGGATTAAAATAAATCCGAGCTCTTACCGAGCCTTTACCTTCTAAATTTAAACCTTTACGTAGCCTCAAACCAAAGATTAACTTATCTGGTTTGTAGGTATGAGACAGATTAATTTGCCCTAACCCAACGTATTCTAAAAGATCTGGATTACCTTCCTTATAAGAAAATGGCAACCATGCTTTAAAGCTTGCGACCGTGTTTTTAAATATGCCTGTGGTATATTCTACATTAATTCGGTTCCAACTGCGAGAGGCTATACTATCTCTTCCATTAGATTCGTGTTCAAAAGATAACACACCAACTCCTCTTAAACGATTGTCTTTTCCGTAGAAAAATTTCCCCAATGCTAACGAAGGGTTAAAGTTAATATCCTTAAATGGAAATGATTCTTCATAGATATTCCAAAATGACTTTTGCGTGTATGTTAAAAACAGATATGTATCTAAAGGCAAACGACTTCGTGTTAAAATTTGCTTGAAGCTTATTTGATATTTCGCATTAGCTGTAACCTTATTTATCGTTTTATTCGTAGGAACACCTGTAATAAAATAATTGTCTTTGTGTATTGAGAAATACGGTAGATTAGCGATGGAATCTCTTAAATTCTCCTTGGTATACGCCTGAGAATATACCGAATGTACTCCAAATAACACCATTACTAGCAGCAGTAAGATTTGAAGTCTTTTTACATTTTGAAACTGTTGAATCATAAGACAATTAGGATATAAAAATAGAATCTTTTACAATACCACAAAGTTGACCATTTACAGACAGTTGCATTAACTTATTTGGTATTTACACTAATCGAAATCAATAAAATAGAACGATATCTTTTAGGTAGTATTCAAAGCAATGAAAAACCGAAATGAGCACCATTTGTATTCATTTTGTAATTACATTTAACTGTTATCTTATAAACATATGGAGCTTTCAATTATTTTAGTATTTGCTATTCTTGGCATAAGTATTCTATTATTTATTACAGAGCTCTTTCCTGTAGATAAAATAGCTTTTTTTATTATAGTCGCTCTCGTTTTATTACAACTTACCACACCCGAAGAAGCCATCAGTGGTTTTGCGAATCCGGCTACTATTACCGTTTTAGCATTAATGATATTGGCTGTTGGACTAGAAGAAAATGGTGTAATTCAACTCCTCTCTGATGGGATAAAAAAATTAAAAATTCTTCCTCTTATCTTACTAACTCCGGCTTTTATGATACTGTCTGCGAGTATCTCTGCCTTTATAAGCACAACAGCTGTAGTAATTATATTCATTAAAATAACAACTAGATTATCTGAAAAATACGGATTCTCATCTTCGCGACTCCTCATGCCAATTTCCTTTGCAGGTATTCTTGGAGGTAGCTGTACATTAATGGGTACCTCTACCAACCTTATCGTAAATGCTATGGCTCAAAAATATAATATTGAAGCTTTTAGTTTCTTTGAATTTTCTGGTTATGGTATCCTCTTTTTTATTATTGGCTTAATCGTAATGACTGTGGCCTCTCGTTATTTACCTCAAAAAACACAAAGCAGTTTGTCTAGCGATTATAAAATTGATTCTTACGTGTTTACTGTAAAAGTTACAGAAGATTCTCTTTTAATAGGCAAACGGTTTGGTGACATTGATTTTATAAATCGGGAAGATTCTAAAGTACTCAAATTAATTAGAAATCACCAGGTAATTAATGCTCCCGGAAAATATATTAAACTTACTGCGAATGACAAATTAGTTGTGATGAGCGACTTAGACAATTTTCAATCCTTTATGAAGAAAAACGGTTTCATTTTAAATGAGAAAAGGCAAAGGGCACTTCTTAAAAATGATAAAAATGATGAAGAAAAAGGTGAAACGTATATTGAAACGCTCATTTTACCAGGTTCTAACCTCATCGGAAAAACTTTAAAAAGCCTACGTCGAATGTCTTTTGAAGGCGCTTTTCCTATTGCAATTAAAAAACGACGAAATTTAAGAAATACTAAAGAGCGTTTATTACGAAAAAATATTGATGACATTAATCTAAAGCCTGGTGATCGCGTGTTACTAGAAATGCAAGAGCATAAAATTTCAGACTTATATAATATTGAAAATATTGCCATTTTAAACGAGCACGATTTTAAACCCAACATTTCAAAAGCAAAGAGAATTACGGCGTTATTCATTCTATTAGCTGTAATTTCATTAGCAGCCTCGAGTGTTGTTAGTATCTTAACCGCGTCGCTTATTGGTGTCTCCGCGATGTTGTTAACCAATATTATTCAACTTGAAAGTGTTTACCAAAAAGTAAATTGGCAAATTATATTTTTACTGGCAGGTATGATTCCTTTAGGCATAGCAATGACCAACAGTGGAGCCGATATTTGGTTGTCTAAGCATTTGCTAAGTCTTATGAGCAATCAAACTCCAACTATTGTTTTAGGCTTATTATTTGGAATTACCATACTGTTATCTGGTGTAATCTCTAATAATGCCACTGCTATTATAATGACACCTATTGCCATTGCCGTTGCAGGTGGCTTAAGTTTAGATATAAAACCTTTTCTATTAGCTGTAATGTTTGGTTCTAACTTTAGCTTTTTTACACCAGTCGGATATCAAACCAATACTTTAATCTACGGTACAGGCATTTATAAGTTTAAACACTTTTTTATAATCGGAGGTATACTATCTCTTATTTTATGGATTATGGGCACGCTCTTATTAGCAAATGCTTTGTAAGTATTAAATAGCACTTAAAAATGGTTTCAAATATAAAGCCCTATTTATTGCCAACCTACAAACCGCGCTTACACATTATTTAAAATCTTCGTAAGATTTCCCTTTGGCCATTTCTCGTCTAATTTGCTTAATGGTTAAAGTGCTTCCATCGTGGCTCCAACCAGGAGGCCCAAATACGTACATAAATTTGTGATACCAATTCTTAGATTTTTTCATATCCTCCCAAATATTTTTGTATTCGTGAGTTAGAATTACATATAAATTAAAAGAATTTGGAGGAGTAGATACTCCGTATTCAATAGGAATATTCTCATCGAGTTCTTTCCATGTTCCAAAAATTCTATCAAAAACATTTAAAAAACCACCATGATTTTTATCCATATACTCAATATTTCTGGCATGGTGTACTTGGTGCATGGTATGGGTATTTAGAAACTTTTCTATAAAACCCATCTTCTTAATATACTGCGTATGCAACTGAAATTGCCACAAGGCTTCAATCCCCAAACAGACGACAAGCATCTCTGGTGGAAAACCTATAATAACAATCCATACATAGAAAAAAGGTTTATAAAAAATAGTGAACCAACCGTTTCTAACGGCAGTCCCTAAATTAAAATTATCTGAAGAATGATGTACTATATGTGCTGCCCAAAAAAAGCGAACCATATGGTTTTGTCTATGAAACCAATAATACGTAAAATCATCTAAAAGCATACATAGTACCCAAACATACCAAGCATAACCAAAAGACTCCCAGCCCATAATATTGGTACGTACTCCATCTACAACAGGATTAAACAGGTCGTAAGCATAGTTAAAAACCACTACTATAGACACTGTTTTTATTAAAGCACCAAGTATTGCAGAACCAACACCCAGTGACACACTCGATAGTAAATCTTTCCATTCGTAAAGTTTCTTATTGTCTAAAACCTTACTATAAGTAAGCTCTAAGGCAATAAGACCTAAAAAACACGGAACACCGTATACTAAAGGGTTTGTAAAATCCATGTATTAACTAATTTAAAAAAGGGGTTGATTTGTATTTAACTAATTTCTGTAGAAAACAATTTGATACTTCTTTCATGATTGCCTGATAAAAAATTTCAAATCCGCATTACTAACTATAATTCGTGAAGATACATTAACATCAATAGAAATCCGAATTTTTTAAAATATAATAGCGAATTAACCCTATTATAGTCTTCAAAATGACTCTAAGTGAAATTATTGCATCCTTTTTTTCTGACTAAAAATTAACGTATAGGTTTTATATTGATTTATATAATAATTTATAATTATAAAAACGACGAATAATTATTACCTTAGACTGATGTCACTATCTTCCTTTCACCTATAAAAAACGCTACACCTTTATGAATATTTTATATATACACGGTCTCAATGGGAGTTTAAGTCCTGAAAAAAGAGCATTACTAGAACCTTATGGAGAGATTTTTTCACCTGCTATTGATTACGAATCTAATCCCAATGTTATTGCTACACTTATCACAACTTATAAAACGCGTGCCATAGATATTGTGATAGGAAGTAGCATGGGAGGGTTTACAGGCTACTATGTTTCAAACATGTTTCAATGTCCTGCTTTATTATTTAATCCGGCTTTAGCGGAACGCTCTGTACCACAAAACCTTGTAGACATACCTCACCCAACAAGTGTTTACAAACAAATAGTGCTTGGCACTAAAGACGCTATTGTAAATCCTAAGCACACTTTAAATTTTCTATCTGAAACCCTAGTTTTTCATCCTCACTATAACCTACGCATTCATAATCATTTGGCACATCGTATACCGTTAACGGTTTTTAAAGATGAAATCACAGTATTTTTTAAACACTTGACTGATGCTAATTACACATAAAAACCAAATGATACGATTTTTGAAATAACAAAAAAAGGACTCTATTTGGTAACAGAGTCCTAATCAATTTAAACAATATGTGTGGTTACACACTAAATAAGCGATAAAAAAACAGATTAATTAGATTTTACAAATCGTCTCGTTACTGTACCTGCAGTGGTTTTAACTTTCACTAAATAAACACCTGCAGATAAATCACTAACGTTAATGTCAGTTGAAGGTTGGCTCACTTGCTTTACTATTTGTCCTGATACCGCATAGATTGTAACAGCTTCTAACGTATGATTCGTTTTTACGGAAAAACTGTTCTTTGCTGGATTAGGGTAAAACGACACAGGTGAATTAGGCGTTACTATTGCAGTATCTACAGCTAACGTAGCTAAATCAATAGTGTAACTCATTAAACCTAAATCTTGAACTCCAAAATAAACCTTTACAGCATCATCTGTGAATACAAAATCTGAAGTCAAAGTAAAGGCATGATGTAAAGCTTCAGCAGTAATCTCGCTCCAAGTCTCACCTAAATCTGTACTAATAACAAGTTTAGATTTTGAAGCTGGTAACGGTATATTATAACCTTCAGAATAATAAGTAGCAGCTACAATAGTATTTTCATGTAGTGTTGAAAATGCAATTTTATTTGTAAATTCTGAAGAAATATATTCCCAAGACGCTCCTTTATCTTCAGACAAGTATATACCTTGAGTTGTAGATAAAAGTAACTGATTGGCATTTAAAGGGTTTTGTGCTATATCTAAAATTACATGGCTACCTACAGTTAAACCTTCTAATCCAGTATTGCTTAAAGTCCAAGTTACTCCATCATCAGTTGTTTTATAAAAATTAATACCTTGAGACATAAATACAGTGGTTTCACTGTCACTATCCACTTGCACAGCTGTTATCACCTCACCTGGTGATGGTACTGAAATAACTTCATCAACAATATTATCTAAATCCGCTAAATTTAATTTATGTAATTCTATACCTGTAGACATCCAACTGATATTTGTATTGGTAACAGCAGTAGAAATATCTTCAAGAATTAAGAAAAACATAGAACTTGCAATACTTCTTTGATTGGCACCATGCTCAGAACTCACATTAATATACGAGGTATTTAAAGCCCTGTTACCTGTAAAAAGACGTCCAGGAACTACAGGATCTGCAATGGTTTTTACTGCAGAACCAAAACCTTGAGTTAATGACTGTAAACTATACGCGTCTTCGCTAGCGTTTTGTAGGTCTTTATGAATAAATCCGGCACGTAAACCGTAATACACATGATTTTCTTCAGCAGATGTAAAAGCCGTTACAGTTCCTGTTGAATTCACAAAAGAGTTCTCTATTCTACTCATAGTGACACCTCCATCGGTACTTAAAAACGGATAAAAATTGGTGGTAATTAAAATTTCATCAGTTGCAAATGGATTGTATGATGCATTTAATCCGTAATAATAACTTTCTGGATCTATAGTGGTATACACATGGTTTTCCCAAGTTGTTCCGTTATCGGTAGATAATACTATTTCATTTTCTTCTAATACAATAATCTCATCAGCATTATTAGGATTAAATACAATTTGATTGATGTGATCGGTAGACATCGTTGTCCATGTAATTGGCACAATTGCCCAAGTATCGCCTCCATCTAGAGAGCGGTACAAATTTTCTACATGGGTGTCATAACCGTAACTGGTACCTAATAAAATGTCGTCTGCATTATCTGGATTAAACGCAATAGCATCATAGGTATTCCCTGGAATCTTATTTTCCCAGTTTTGTCCTGCATCATAAGAGATATACAAACCGCCAATTTCGCGTGTTGTAGAACCTCCTCGCATTAAGAATAAAGTATTATCATCTACAGGAGATATGCTAACGTTGTTGATAGCCACACTATCATGAAGTGGACTGTAGTATACAGGAATCCAGTTTGCACCTCCATCACTCGTATAAAAGACCTCGTGCGTATAAGCCCCAAGTAAAGAATAGGTAGTATGCATTAAAACAACATCATTATTAGCACTTGAAATATCGTAAGACTCAATTAAGATATCGGATTCAAAAGAATTTGGTGGAGAAAACGTTTGTGTAACCGATGCTGTTGCCAAGTCAAATAATACTATTTTATTGTAATATGTACCTTCTGCTCTAACATTAAAACTCAATGCTGCTCCATCATTAATAAGCCTTAAATCTTTTAAAGTCGCATAATTATCTATAGGATCAGAATATAAAATACTCCAGCTTTCACCTGCATCTGTAGAAGTTACAATATGATTGGTTAACGTAGTCCCATACATAACATCCGCTTCTGTTTCGCTATAGATCACATCAAAAATTTGCCCATAAGCCTCAGCACTTTCAAATTCAATTTGAGCCGTAGCTTTTATTGACATCAGGACGCTAAAGAAAACGCATAATAAAGTAATTGTTTTTTTCATAATAACTCGATTTTAAATTAGGATGATAAATATAGAGACCACACCTCATTAGAGGCTTATTTTAAGCGTGACATTCCGTGACATATAGGGTCTTTTAGCGTGACATCGCTATTATATCGTAGATAAATAGGTATGAAGCGTCATACCTTCTGGGACATTTAACTTATTAGAAATTCGCTCTTTACGCTTTCTACAAGATTGTGGAGTGATGTTTAAAAGAGACGCAATTTCTTTATTAGTTAAATTCATGTATAAATACGTGATAAATCTAATATCACTCGGAGTTAATTTTTCATGCTTATGCTTCAGGCGATCTAAAAATCCTTGATTGACCTCTTCAAAATGGGTAAAAAAACTATCCCATTGGGTATCTGTTTTAAGATGTTTTTTTAATGCTCTAATCTGTTTCTTTAACTCAGGGTTTTCAGAAACTTCGTTGTGTTTAGACAAAGAAGCAATCACTTCTTCAATAAGACTGTTTTTACTAGACAGATATAAGGCTTTAGCTGTAAGTTTTCTGTTTCTAACTTCCAATTCATTTTTTAAACGTTCTTGTTCTAATAAAGCTAAAGTTTCTTGTTCTCGCAATTGCTTTTCTATGAGCAAATAATCACTTTTCTCTTTGGCTAATTCTAGTTCTACAATAGTTTTACGTTGTTTGTGTTTTATGGCGTTACTTCGCAATACCCAAAGTATAAAGGTCATAAGCAATAAGGTAATACCAATAACACTATACAAAAACCGCCGTTCTTGTCTTAAAGTTTGTTTGCTTTCGGCGAGCTCGTGCTGATAATTTTGAATCTGAAATTTCACTTTTTCATTTTCAAACAGTTTTCTATTACGCATTACTGTTAGCGAATCTGACGCTATAATAACAGAATCTTTATACACTAATGCCTGTTCTAAACTTCCTATTTTACCATGCAAGTTAGAGAGTTGCTCATACACCTCTACTCGATTCTCCATACTGGTATTACTCTCCCTTGCTTTTAAAGCATAAGATAATGCTTTGTCTAAATGGTTTTGATGCTCATTGAGTTGCGCTAAAATCAAATAGGTAAATACTCTATTCTGTACTTGTGATATATCTTGAAGTTTTGGTAATAAGCTTAAAGCGATTTGTTCAGAATTAGCATACTGTTTTTTTAAAAGAAACATTTCAGATTGTGCCATTTTAGCCTGAATTAAAACATTGGGTTCCGTTTCTAATAGAGGTAAAGCTTCCTCAATGTATGTTTGAGCCGAATCGGGTTGTTTCAATTTATTAGAAACTAAGGCTAAATTAACGGCGTAATAGCCAACTTTTACGCTATTTTCGGTATCCTTAGCTTTTTGGTAAGCCTTAAAGAAATAGGTTTTTGCTTGCGAATTGTCGTGCTCTTTAAAATAAAGCACACCAATATTGTTGAGCACAGTCATTTCTTCACTAGGACCTAAATGCTCTATGGCAATTTCATAAGCTCTTAAATAAAAAATAACTGCCTCACCATAATCGGAAAGTAAATAATAATTAGAACCAATATTGAGTGTAGATCTAAAAACTTGCTCGTACCATTGATTTTTCTTGGCTATGGACTGAAGTGACAATAACAACTCAATGGACTGCGAATGTTTACCTTGAAACATGAGCTCCACTCCTTTTTCTATCTGGTCATCTAAAATCTCAGGGGTTTCTGCCTGTGCGTAGATAGAAAGGGATAGCAATAAAACAATACCATTTAAATAAACACGTAGCCTTCTGAGCATATAATTTCTGCTTTTTGGCTAAATGTAAATAAATTTTAACGAACCATTTAAACAGATTTCCTTTTCTGGCATATGGTTACGCCGAGGATGATTCCTCCTACATTTCGGCTTCCTTCTTAACTCTAAAAAGTGACACCCTAATTTATAGCACTTTAGAAAACACCAACGATACCAAACCCAACCTTAAAACCATGTGAAATGAAATTTATTTATCCTTTGAAATAAGATGAAAAAATTCTGAATTCATTTTTTTTTACAATTACCTAAAAAAAATTTAGTGTAGTTTTCAGAAATAATATTACATTTGCATCCGCTTACCAAAATTGCGAGAGTAGCTCAGTTGGTAGAGCGTCAGCCTTCCAAGCTGAATGTCGCCGGTTCGAACCCGGTCTCTCGCTCAAAAAGACCTCATTGCTTAGTGACGTCTTACTTGTTCTAAAAGCCACAAAGAAACCATTTCTGATGTGTCTAAAAATATTGAATTAAAGTTTTTGGGGAGATACTCAAGCGGCCAACGAGGGCAGACTGTAAATCTGCTGACTACGTCTTCGCAGGTTCGAATCCTGCTCTCCCCACAAAATTCCAAATGGTAAATCTCGTGCCCTTTTAAATCCCAATTTTGGTTGGCACGCTACCACTCATACAATCTTTAAACGCATGTTCTATTCTGTAAACATCCTTCTTTAAATAGGTGTTTTAAGCATTGTAACCTATAATTGTTACGCAAAATTGCAAATTCCATTTTAAAGTTCTTAGGATCACAAAATTAGTATAGGCTTCTACCCTCTTTCGTATATTAAGACTTACGTTGTTTTAATGAATACATTTAACGTTTTAGTTGTATTCATAAAATTAATTATAGTTTTATCATTGTACTAGGCTACCTTTTAATCCTTTATTAATAAGACACTAAAGAAGGATAAGGCTTATTTTTGACGTGATATAATACGTTAGCTGTAATTTGATGAAACAAACATTATTGCTCATATCAATCTTTTTGACTCTGAATTTATTCGGACAAAAGTCAGATATAGAGAATTTGATTAATCAAGTTACTAAAGCCGAAGTCCCTGAAAATTTTGAATACTATTTTTTAGTACCTAAAAGTCTTGAACAAGAAAAAATAGTTGATTCATTACAAAATTATCAAATTCGAGAATTAAAAATAGTTGACAAGGACTTTCCAGAAAATTTTATTTATACACAACCAAGGAATGAAACTGTTAACTGGAAAAATTATAATCTAAATAAAGCAAAATTAGTTTCTGACGAATATAATTACAATCACATTTTGTCGCCACCACAAACGAAAAAAATAAAATTTGTTAAATACAACATAGAACAAAAAAAATATGATAGTCTAATCGAAAATAAAGAGCCATATACATTAATTCTAAAAAAGAAATGGTTGTGGAATAAAAAAAGAATTTGGAATAATAAAATGTTTTATGCTGACTTCGTTGAAAGTTGGAAAATGGACGACAAAAACAATCTTGAAGAAACAGTTTATTATCATTTTTCCAAACCTCTATTTTCAGAAAATAAAAAATATGCTATACTTTCTGTTTTTAAACAAAGACGTTGCAACGGAAATAGATTTACAGGACTTTATAGAAATGACAACGGAATTTGGAATAAGGTAATGGAATTTAATCCAATCTGTTCTGAAACTATTTCAACACACATAAGGTGTGAAGAAATTAAAATGATTGACTATGAATAAAAAACTACTGGCAACAACGTGTAAAATTAATTGCTAGCTCTAGCCTACTTACGAATATTCCTGCGGAATATTCTATTCGGTTTTTATTTGCTAAATTAGTTACTTAAACACGCAACAAACCATATACAACAACGTTGTGTGCAATTATGAAAAAACCGTTCGCCATATTAATAATATTGATTTTTTTTTCTTGTAGATCAGAATATGAAAAACGAGAAGACAAAGTTTATTATAAATTTTGGAGTTTTGGTCAAGGAGGTTGGAATGAGAAAGTCTTAGAAAATGCCGACTTAGAATCTTTCTCTGAAATTAAGTCTGATGATAACACTTATGGAAAAGATGAATTTAATGTTTATTATGAAAATGAAATTATCCCAGGAGCTGACCCAACCACATTTAAAATATTAAAAAAAGGATTCGCAATTGATGCGAAACAAGCTTATTACTATAATGATTCAATAGAAAACTCAAACCCAAAAGAATTTGAAGTCATAGATTATGATTTTTCAAAAAATCATCAAAACGTATTCTACAAAAATAAGTCGTTAAACGTTTGTTCTGTCTACAACTTTAGTTTCGTATTTCCAAATAAGGATAATGTTTTAGGAAGATGGAGTAAAGATGGATGTCATTATTTTTATAACAATTATAAAGTTCCATCGAATGATTACAAAAACATAAGTGTTTACGAGGGAAGTCACGGGATTTCAAGCGACAAGAAATACGTTTATCAATTTGATAAAAATTATTTTGAAACAAATAATAGAAAAGTCTTTATTAAGGAAAAAGGAATAATAGTTGAGGACACAATTGACATAAAAACATTCGTTATCGAAAATAACATTTTGAAAGACAAATTTGGAAATATTAATGGATTTTAAAAAAATAACTACACACAATACGATGCATAATTAATTGCTTTTTTCTGCTTACTTGCCAAAATTCCTTCGGATTTTTTTCTAGTCCGTAAAAGTTTGATAACTTAGTTGCTAAACCACGCAACTAACTATACACAAATCCCTTATATGCAAACTAGAAACAAAATTGAGAATTAAATTTAACCTATGAAACAATTGACTAAAATGCTGTTTTTAATAACAGTAATCGGATTTACAAGTTGTAGTCCAAAAATCTCTTCAAATTTTATTAATCCGCAACCAAAATTGTCTATTGAACAAAAAGTAGCACTTTTGGATATCGGACACAAATTACCAAAAAACTTGACTAAAATTGGCGATTTACGATTTCAAGACTCCGGATTTTCAACGGATTGCAGTTTTAACAGCTTAATGAATCAAGCAAGAATGGAGGCAAGAAAAAATGGAGCGAATATTGTAAAAGTTGTAGACAAAAAAAAGCCTGATTTATGGAGCAGTTGCTACCGATTGAAAATTGAACTTTACAGATATGATGGAGATGTTTCATTGTTACCTCAATATAAATTAAAACTTGACTAAATATTAAAAACAAATCAATGAGAACAATTTTTAAAACTATCCTACTTTCATCAGTGCTATTTCTAACAAGTTGTGCAACTATTATTTCAGGTTCACGACAAAATGTAGAAATAACTTCAGAGCCAAATTCTGCAAAAGTTTACATTAACGAAATCGAAGTTGGAAACACACCTGTTCAAAAAAACCTGAAAAGAAATCAAGAATACAATCTGGTACTCAAATTGGACGGATATGAAACCTATGAAACAAAGCTGGAGAAAAAATTCAATGCTTGGTATATCGGAAATATCGCATTCGGTGGATTAATTGGAATAATAATCGACCCAATAACTGGAGCAATGCATAAGCTAAAACTAGAAGAAATAAACGGAAGTCCGAAAAGCGGAACTACCTACGATATGGAAAATGGAAAATTATTCATTAAGATAAGTATGGATATTGACTCAAATTCTGAAAAAATTGGACAATTAAAAAAACCGGAATAAAAGCCTGCATACAACACCTTATATGCTTCAAAACTAATTAGTTACTTAAAAAAAATTAAGATATATTTGCGAAGTTGCCAAATACTAAACCATCAGGCGCAAGTTGAAAAGACATAACAAGACAATTAATCTAATATTTTTAAACTATGGATTTAATAAACAAATTATTGGGAATAGACCCAAATTATATTGTGATTGGGTTAATTGTATTCTTCTTTTCATTAGAGCAAATAATGCAATCGCCATTTAGTTTCAAGAAAAGAATTAATCATCTATTTCAAAATGTACTTTTCCAGATTATACTTGTAATTTTAAATATCTTTTTTGTAACATTTCAGGTGTTTTCAATTGAATGGCTAAATGAAAACAATATTGGACTTCTATATCTAATTGAGTTACCTGTTTGGGTTAAACTTTGTTTATCAGTTGCCTTATATGACATAACAGCGTATTGGATTCATAGAGGAACTCACAAAATTCCTTTGCTATGGAGATTCCATAGAGTACATCACAGCGATACAACAATGGATTCTTCAACAGTTTTTCGTTTTCATCCTATTGAGTTAATTCTTGTATTTGGTATTGGAAATATAATTACTGCTGCACTATTTGGTACAGATGTCTTTTCTATGGCACTCTACTATTTTATCCTTTATGTATTTTTCTTTTTCGAACACGCAAATCTAAATTACCCAAAATGGTTGAATTCGACTTTAGGATTATTATTTGTAATGCCTGACCATCATAGAGTGCACCATCAACAAGAACAGATATACACAGATTCAAACTATGCCGATATATTTATAATTTGGGACAGGTTATTTGGAACTTTTAAAATGATGCCAAAAGAAGATATGAAATATGGATTAGCGGAATTTGATACGGACCAAAAACAATCATTCCTTTATTTAATTAAAAGCCCTTTTATAAATATTAAAAGAATTAAATCTGACAAGAAAACTGAATAAAAACGAAGGCATAGCAAATTACTCTAGTCATAAAAATATTAATTTTAAAATTAAACTAAACCCACATTTCGGTTTTAGATAAGCCTACAATTCCACTCACAATACTTCCGCTTTTCAAAATGTCTTAGATATACATTACAAGGCCTCTTTTATTAAAAAATATAATTAACTTCGTAACACGCTTCACTTTAGCTTATTCAAACTATATTATCCAACATAATTTAAGGGATATGAGTGGTAAAAGCTATGATAAAATGAGTTGGCAATAATTTACGAAAACGAACAAAATCAGTTAATTCCATCAAATTTATGAGATTAAAAGAGCCTTCTGAATATAATATATTTGATAGTGAAGAAAACTTAAAGGTATTTGAAATAGTAAAGAAAAAAAGCGGAATTTATCCAGCAATTATAACTGTGGATGGCTTCTTAAATCAAGATAAGGACGATATTAAAGAATGGGAAGTCGCTATTGTTAAAAAATATCCGAATAATGCTTGGTATCATTTAAATTGGCAATCTGAAAATACTAAAAGATTATTAAGAAGAAGTTTAGAAAGATTAGGAATAGCCTCAATTCCAATTCCTATTCCATTTTTTCTATTTATTTCTGTTCCTAAAATAGCAATTGGTTTGAGTGGAGTTACAAAAACTTGGACGAATGCATTACGTAAAAGCAAACTAACAGGAAGTTTATTATCTAAAGTATTATCGAATTGCGAAATTGAGGAGTTTATTTTAATTGGTCATTCGCTTGGAAGTAGAGTTATATTTAATTGTTTAGATAATTTAAAAATGAATGAAAGTAAAATTATCAACGATGTTCATCTTTTAGGAGGAGCAGTTAGTAATAATTTAGAAAAATGGTCTTTAGCCGAAAATGCAGTTAAGAATAAAATTTATAATTACTATTCTAAAAAAGATACTGTTTTACAAATTGCCTATAAATTAGGAACTTTAGACAATAACCCAATAGGAAGAACAATAATTAACTCGAAAAAATCTGAAAACATAAACGTTACTGAATTAGTAAATAGTCATATGACTTTCAAAAGAAAATTTGAGCTTTACATAAAATAAAAACTATTGCCAACACCGTATATAATTTATTGCTAGTTCTAGCCTACTTGCGAAAATCCTCGCAGATTTTCTATTCGGTTTTTATTTGCTAAATTACGTGCTAAACCACGCAACAAACCATATACAAACACGTTAGCTTTAATACGATGAACGACGAAAACTTTTTGAATAAATGGAATAAGTTGGAGTTATTTAAAGCTCTAAATAGTTCCAAGAATAAATTTAATCTAGACCAAAAATCAACTGAATTCTTATTTGATATTGGACTTCCAAATGACGTTCTTGAATTAAGTTTCGATTATCTAACAGAGGACTTGCAGACAGTAAACGAGGCTTATAAAATTAATGATTCGAATTTCGACAAATATGTCTGTATTGGATTTAATGGTTCTGGAGACCCAATCGGACTTAATATTGAAAACAGAGAAATTGTTTATCTGAATCACGACGACGGATTTAAAGAAGTATATATTAATGGCGAAATAGAAAAATTCGCTCGTTGCGGAATTGAAATTATTGAGTTCCAAAACAATCTGAAAAAATTTAAACCAGAATCTTATTTCTCAACGGAATTTTCTGATGAGGAATTGACACAATTACAAAATAAACTGACTCAAATTGACAACAAAATTTTTGACAATGACACGCATTGGAATCATACTGTTGAATATTGGATTTGGGAAAGACAAGATGAACGAAATAAGTACTAAAGCTAACAACGTGTATAATTAATTGCTTGGTTCTTCCCTACTTGCGAAAATTCCTGCGGAATTTTCACGGGTTCGTAAAAGTTTACTAATTTAGTTGCTTAACCACGCAACTAACCATACACAAAACCGTTAGCAAAGATTTTGGTGCTAACTTACAATTTCAACGCAATCACTAATTTCTGTGCTTATTTTCAAACCAAAACTATGCTGGAATTTAAAGCGGAAGATTAAAGAATATTACGCAGGAATTTCTTACTCTTGTGGAACATTACGCACGAAATACGGTTTGCCCAACTTCGGCTCTTTTATTCAATATTATAGCAATCCTCAACTTTTGGCTGATAAGCGGAATGGCAAAACGTACGGCTGAACTGTTCGCAGTTTAAAACCTCGAAGTCAGTTATTTAAATCAACCGATTTTGATGTCACGAAAATTTAGGTTGAAAAACAAAACTGATTCTCTTTGCGCAAAAGATCGAAATATTAATTCGGAGATTTTGTTGATATTTAAGTAAAAAATGAAACAACGTTTGAAAAACAAATCGTCCGGAAATACACAAAGGAGTAGTTCGCAAAAAGAAAAAACCTTAGCTAACAATGTATATAATTTATAGCTGCTTCTAGCCTACTCATGAAAAACCTCGCGGTTTTTCTATTTCGATTATTATTTGCTAACTTACTTGCTGAAACAACGCTACAAATCATATACTAAACCGTTGGTAGCGATATATGAAAACCGACTAAAAAACATTACTTTTGAACCGTGTTAAGTCGAATAAGAAATAGCGTATTTACGAAAATCCTTTGGGGACTAATGGGTTTATATCTTCTCAACATAAGTGTTGATTCTGCAGACCCAAACCCTGAACATATTCCTGAAGATTTATCATTCAATGACCAAGAAAGTATTATTGAAATAATTCTTGAAAAAGTACTGGGTTATGAAGATGCTATTAAAGAATATGATGACCACGACACCGAAGACCACAACAAGCAGAAAAATATAAAAATAGACTTGTTAGTGCACGTCATTCAGGCAGATAAATTCGAACAAAGCCTAATTGACGAAAGAAAAAAACTTTATCCTGATTTTGAAGCTCGATTATCAAAAGGCTTCAATAAAATAGACAGTCCACCACCCAAGATTTGATTTGTTTTACAAATTTACTAATTCTCACCTATTTAATAGTAGTGGGAATATTTCTTAATGCTTAAAAAACAAATCAAAATGAATTTAAACAAATTATTAGTGCTAATAATATTATTGGCATCTTCAACATATTCAATTGCACAAATTACAAAGACTGAAAAAGACAGTATTTATATCCAACAAGTAGAAGACCGTAAAGAACCTGACAAAGTTTTACACGCTGAACCACTCTATATTGACTTAATCCGAGATTTAGGGGCAAGAAAAGGAGAAAAAGAGTGGAACGTTGGATTAGGCTTAACAGATAACTTAAAATTTGATGCTTATGAAGCTCTAATTGAATATGAATGGGCACCTATCAACAGATTAGGATTTGAAGTTGAGCTACCATTCACTTTTTATTCCCCACAAAGTGGTGTAAGTCGAGATTCAATACCTTCAAATAGATTAAATAGCATTAAAATAGCTACTCAATGGTCTTTTTTTGTTAGTGAGGCAATGGCAACATCAATGGCAATTGGATATATCAACGAGTTTGAATTGTCGGATTTCAGAAACTTTGGAAGTCCTTTCATTAAAGGAAATATCTATAATCCGTTTTTTGTTGTTGCAAAACGTTGGGGTAACAATTTTCATTCATTGATATATACAGGTCCAATGATTGAACAGAATTTCATTACCAATAAATTTCATACGACTTATGATATCAACACAAGTTTTCATTATATGATTTCAGGCACAAGAAATTTCGTAGGTATTGAATTTAACAAAACTATTGACAAAAGCGACTTTGATATGACAATACGACCACAAATGCGTTTAGGAATAGCCGACAACTTATTGGTTGGAATTGTAGCGGGAATTCCTGTAAGTAGAGAAAATGAAAGGTTTAGTTCTTTCGTAAGACTCATCTGGGAGCCGAAACATAAGCATAAATAAAAATACGGCTACCAACAATGTATATAAAAAATAGCGGTTTAGGTGCAAACCTGAACCGCTATTACCTTTAATTTAAGTATATTGTTTTCCGAAAAGCTAGTGTTTAAAATCCGCTACTTTTCATATACCTAAACGTTGGCATTCATTATGAATAAAACCGAAATAATAGAAAAATTAGATAATCCAGTTTGGAGTTCATTAAACGAAACACATAACACATTTTCAATAGAATATGACGGAATTAAGTTTTACGCACCGGAATATTGTCCTTTTGGAGGTTTTATAAAGCTTGAAAATTCCTCTGATGGTATTGATAATTACTCTGCAAAGAATAACAACTTTTATGTAGTTGGAGAAAAACCACTATTTAGTAATGCATTAACTTTAAATAAAAATTTAGTTTGCAATCAAATGATTCTCGATAAGCCTATCAATATTAGTATAAATGAACAGGTTGTTGAATTAAAAACCCAACATCAAAAAACTGAATTGTTTCATTTAGTTAATATGATTCAACCTGGTTATTTTAACAGTAAGACATCTGATTTAGGAAATTATTTCGGAATATATAAAGACGAAAAACTAATTGCTGTAACCGGAGAAAGAATGAAAATGAATGAATTCACAGAAATAAGTGCTGTTATTACTCATCCAGAACATACTGGAAAAGGTTATGCAAAACAATTAATAAAACAAACTACAAATCAAATATTTAAAGAAAATAAAATTCCTTACTTACACGTTGCTGAATCAAATATTGGAGTAATCAAACTTTATGAAAAACTTGGATTTACAACAAGACGTAAAATAAGCTTTTGGAATTTCAAAACAACATAAATAACGAAATGCCAACAACGCGTATAATTCATTGCTAGTTATAGCTTACTTACGAAAGTCCTCGCGGACTTTCTATTTCGATTATTATTTGCTAACTTACTTACTGAAACAACGCTACAAATCATATACTATACCGTTAGCAACAAGCAGAAAAAGCATTCGCCTATGAATCAAATTAAGGAGTATTTTGAACAAATCGTTAGAATCAATGATAGCGATTGGAAAATGTTCTCTTCCAAACTTAAAAAATCAGAATACTCAAAAAACACAACTATTTTAGCTGTTGGAAAAACAGAAAAATATTTATCCTTTATTGAAAAAGGGTCTGTTAGACTTTTTATACCAAAAGTAAAAAATGATTTAACATTTGGTTTTTGCTTTAAAAATGAATTTGTTAGTGCTTATGATTCATTTTTACGTCAAAAGCCTTGCGAATATCAAGTTGAGACTATAACCGAATCAATTCTTTGGAGGATTTCATTTAATGATTTGCAAAATGTTTATGCAAAAACCGCTATTGGTAGTACCATTGGAAGATTAACTGCAGAAAATCTTTTTCTTATGAAATCTGAAAGAGAACAATCTCTTTTGAAAGAAACAGCAGAAGAAAGATATTTATCACTATTTAAAAATCGACCGAATTTGATAAAGGAGATACCTCAAAAATTTATTGCTTCTTATATTGGAATCACACCACAAGCGTTGAGTCGAATCAGAAAACGAATTTCTTAACCTGGGTTCATCAAGAAAATTATAAATCTTCCCAAATTTGCAGAAAAAAGATGAAACCATTAATCGTTCTTATTGCTTTTTCAATAATGGCAATATTCACACTAAAACTCATAAATGGAGTTTATAACATTACCCTTTCCGCAAGAATTGGAATGTCCATAATGCTACTTTTTACCGCAATGGGTCATTTTATGTTCACGGAAGGAATGACAATGATGATTCCCGATTTTATACCCCTAAAGAAAGAAATCGTTTATTTTACTGCAATGGTTGAAATCCTTGGTGCAATTGGTTTGCATATCCCGCAATTCAGAACTATTACTGCTTGGTTGCTAGTCATATTCTTCATAATGATGTCACCTGCGAACATAAAAGCATCGATAGAACAAATAGATTACCAAAAAGCTTCTTTTAATGGTAATGGATTAATGTATTTATGGTTTCGTATTCCTTTACAATTTTTATTTATATTATGGGTGTATTTTTCTGCGATAAAGATTATTTAAAGTTTGGAAATCTAACGAAACACCAAATAATGCCAGTTGCTAATACCGTATATAATTAATTGCTAGTTTCTAGCTTACTTACAAAAGTGCAGACTTTCTATCTGTATTTTATTTGCTAAATTAGGTGCTAAACCAGGCAACGTATCATATAAAAAACAGTTAGCAGTAATTAAACATACAAAAATGAAAAGAATAATTCTCACAGCGTTAGTCATATGTATTAACAATATTGTATTTTCACAATGGATAGTACAAAACTCAACTACAAATAATTCTTTGACCGATATTCAATTTATTGATAATAACATTGGCTTTTCTTCTGGTGCTTCGGGAACGGTTTTAAAAACAGCTAATGGTGGACAAACTTGGCAATTATTACAATCTAACACAAGTGTTTCATTAAACTCCGTTTATGGATTAGATTTAAATAATATTTATATAGGTAAACTATCTTTACGAACAACAACAAATGGCAACTCTTTTTTTGAAATAGGAGGATTAGATTTATTAGGAGGCGTCAAAGAAATATGCTTTTTTGACAGTAGTAATGGAATTATTCTCAATAGTAATGGAATCTTAAAAACAAATAATGAAGCAACTTCTTGGCAATATGCAAATATTTATCCAAGTCAAAATGCCCCATTAGGTCAACTATGGGTTAACGACTTTCAATTTACAGATCTGAATATAGGCTATGCTTATGGAGGATTATCTTCTCAAAATTATGGTGAAATTTTCAAAACAACAGATGGTGGAAACAATTGGGTAGATATAAATTTATCTACTTCTTATATTTCTGCAATGAATTTTATTGACTCTACTATTGGGTATTATTTCACTTACAACTCTGGACTTTCATCAATATATAAAACTATTGATGGTGGTAATAATTGGAACTTAATTAATGACAACATTAATCAGTACATAGCCGATATGGTTTTTATTGATCAACTAATTGGTTATACAGTCTCATTAGATGGTAATATTGACAAAACAATTGATGGAGGAATAACTTGGACTAATTCATATTCAACCAATGGAATTTCATTGTCTTCTATCGAAAAAACACCTAATAATTCATTATATGCAATTGGCAACAATGGATTAATTCTAAAAAATGAAGAATTAGTACTTTCTACTAATGATGAAACTTTATCTGAACATGCTAATTTCTACCCTAATCCTGCAACAGATATTTTACACATAGATTTTAATTATAATTTAAATTCAATTGCAACTATTCAATTGTATAATATATATGGACAACTTATTATTAATAAAACCACACAAAACAAAATTACTGGTCTTAATACTAAACAACTACAAAAAGGAATTTTCTTTTTACAAGTTACTTTAGATAACAAGGTATACAACGAAAAAATTATACTCAAATAAAAACGGCTAACAACGTCTATGATTAATTGTTAGTTCTGTGTGTACTCGGAAAATCCTGCGGATTTTCCTCTGGATCGTTTTCTTTTACTAATTTAGTTCCTCCCAACACAACTAACCATATACAAACACGTTGCGCAAAAGCTAAAAAATGAACCCGATAACAAACTTCATAGAGAAAATTGACCAGAAAAATTTATGGGATAATCGACTTGAATTAAGCCGAAAGGAATATCTGAAAGTGAAAGGCAGTATTGATACAAATCTTTATTTTGTAGTCAGCGGAAGTTTGAGAATCTACGTATTGGAGGAATTTGAAGAAAACATAATTAGGTTCGCTTACAAAAATAATTTTATTGCTTCTTTAGACTCTTTCATAAGCGAAAAACCATCGGATTTATATATTCAAGCAATCAAAAAAACCGAATTAAAAGTTATCAAAAAAAGTACGTTTATGAACTTCGTAGAAAGTTCAAAAGAGCATACCAAAATTTGGCAATTAATACTTGGAGATTTAATCTTTCAACAAATGGAAAGAGAACGAGATATTTTGACTTCTTCTCCTTTAGAAAGGTATAAAAGAGTTTTAGCAAGAAGTCCGCAATTATTTCAAGAAATCCCAAGCAAATATATTGCTTCGTACTTGAGAATGACACCAGAAACATTATCAAGAATTAAAAAGTCTTAATCCAAATCAATGTTTTTGAAAAGAATAATGGTGATTTTTGAGTAAAAAAAATTATGACAATAATATCTGAGAAATTAATACAAGACCTAATAGAAAGAACTCGAATAAATATCAACCAAGCTGAAAAATTCAGCTTGCTTCCTACCGAAAAACTAAATTTCAGAGCCCAAAAGGAAAGTTGGAGTATTTTAGAATGTTTTGAGCACCTGAATTTATATGGCGATTTTTATATTCCAGAAATTAGAAAAAGAATTGAAAGCTCAAAAACACAACCGAAAGAGAATTTCAAATCAGGTCTTTTAGGTAATTATTTTGCAGAAAGTATGTTGCCAAAAGAAAAATTAAACAAAATGAGAACGTTTAAGGGCAAAAACCCTATTGGTAGTAAATTAGATATATCAACGATTAAACGTTTTATTTCACAACAAGAAAAAATATTAAATCTTTTGGATAAGTCAAGAGAAATAGATTTGAACAAAACCAAAACAGCTATTAGTATTTCAAAATTGATTAAATTAAAAATCGGAGATACATTTAGAGTTGTAGTTTATCATAATGAACGACATTTAGTACAAGCAAATAAAGTGTTGAACTAAAAAAAAGACTACACACAACAACGTATAAAACGAATTGCTAGTTATAGCCTACTTACGAAAGTCCTCGCGGATTTTCTATTCTGTTTGTATTTACTAAATTAGTTGCTTAAACCACGTAACTAATCTTATACAAACACGTTAGCAAACATTTGAACAAACTGTATGAAAATAAGAAAGAAAATATTTAAATGGATTCTATATTTTCTTATAATTCCAGTAACATATCTAATTATTTCATTAATCCTGACTTCCATAACCGTTGACAGAATTGTGAATAATGAAAGTTCTGAAAAACTAATATATTTAAATACACATGGAGTTCATTTAGATATTGTAATTCCAATAGAAAATATTGACAGCTTATTATTATCAGGTATAGAACATAACCAAAGTGAAAGTTATTTATCTTTTGGTTGGGGTGATGAAAACTTTTATATAAACACACCTACTTGGGGGGATTTGACTTTCAGTAATGCTTTTAAAGCTATGTTTTTAGAAAGTTCGACATTAATGCACATAACTCGTTATAAATCTGAATGCTCTGACTAGATTGAAATAGAAATATCGGAAGCTGAATTAGAAAGACTGAATACCTATTTGCAAAACACATTTAAAACCAATGACAATGGAATGAAAATCATTTTGGAAAACCAAGGTTACTCATCAATAGATGATTTTTATAAAGCAAAAGGAAGTTACTCTTGTTTTAAAACTTGTAATAGTTGGGTAAATTCTGCTTTCAAAGAAAGTGGTTTAAAATCTTGTTTATGGACACCGTTCGATTTTGGATTGATGAATAAATACGAATAAAAATACGTTTGCTAAAAAAGTATATTATCCATTGCTAGTACTAGCCCACTTACAAAAACATTCGCGACTTTTCTATTACGTTTTTATTCGTTAAATTACGTGCTAAACCAAACAACCATCGATATAAAAACCCGCTGGGTATAAGTTTACCTCACCACCACATTAACTAAAATTAAGCCGATGAATAAAATTACTTATGTTTTACTATTGTGTTCAGTATTTGGGTTCAGTCAAAACATTACATTTAGTGATCCCGATTTGCTCACCTATCTCACCACCAGACCGTGTGTAGACACTGATGGAGATGGCACTTTTGATGCTAATGCAGATTTTAATAATGATAATCTAATTCAATTAAGTGAAGCTAATCAAGTTACCCATTTTAAATTTAGTTCACTTGCTCATAATATTCAAAGTTTAGATGGTTTTGAAAATTTTAGTAATCTCATAGCTTTAGAAGTCACAACTATAGACGTCAATGATTTAGATTTTAGTATTTGGCCATCGCTTCAAACATTAAAACTATCTTCAGATATAGATAGTTTTACATTTAATAATTCAGCATTAACGCATTTTGAACTACAAAACGTTGGGTTTAACAATCCCTTATTTGATTTAACCAATTTACCAAATTTAGAATATGTAAGGGTACAAAGTTCTCATTTAACAGATAATTTAATCTTTGGGACTCATAATAACCTCGAAGAACTTCGTATTTTATCTGGCACCTTTTCTTCATTGAATTTATCCGGAATGCCAGCTCTAAAATACCTTACTATAGATGAATTTGTTGGCGCTAGCATCGATATTTCAAACAATACAATTCTAGAAGAGTTTATCTTTAGATATACAGAAGATCTAACCTTAGTGCAAGGAAGTGATGCCTCTTCATATTTAGAAAAAGTAGATTTTATTCAAGATGACTATTATAACGACAGCCCTTCTAATCTAAATTTAGCATTCAACGAACAAGGATTAACTGATATTGAAATTCGTGGTGTCAATTCATTTTCATTAAGTAATAATACTGTGCCTGTAGGTAATGTAGAATTGTGGTATGTTAATGAAGCTTTAAATATTTATAATTGTAATTTTTCGTATTTAGATAGTTCATTAAATGCTTCACTCTTTGTAGGAAATTCAAACTCTAACGACATCAGTTTATCTAATATAGAAGGCTTAAGGTATTTAACTTTTCAAAGTTTATCTACAAACATGCCCTTAGATTTATCCACAGTTATAACGGAACGCATATCGTTTTCATCGAGTAACTTAACGGAACTTAATTTAAAAAACGGCAATATATTACAGCAGTTTAACAGCAGTTACGATACTGATATGCAATTTATTTGCATTGATAGCAAGGAATTAAGTGTGGTTGAAAACGGTTACCAAAACGAAAATGCATCTGTAGTTATTCATCCTTATTGCTCATTTGTATTAGGAGGTGAATATTATGAAATAACAGGTAATGTTTTAGTGGATCTAGGTACAGGATGTGTGCCGTATAACGCTAATTCAATTTTCGATGTACAATTTACAGTAACAGATAATACAAATTCAGATGTCTTCTATGTTAACAATTTAAACGCGTACAATTACTCACTACCAGAAGGAAATCACACATTGAGTAGTCAGCTCGTTGAATCTAATTATTGGACCATTACCCCTTCAAGTATAGATTTAAGTTTCCCAACAAATCCGAGTCCTAATAGTCAAGATTTCTGTGTAACACCAAACGGAGTGCATAACGACTTAGAAATTGTTATAATTCCTGTTGAAGCTGCAAGACCTGGCTTTGATACGGCTTATAAAATAATCTATAAAAATAAAGGCAACACCACACGTTCTGGCAGTATCGATTTTACATTTAATGATGATGACAAAGGGTTTCTATCTTCAAATCCAGTAGTTAACAGCCAATCTACTGGTAACTTGGTATGGAATTACACCAACCTACAACCATTTGAAACAAGAGAAATTAGCTTTATCATGACTTTAAACTCACCTACTGATGCTGATTTTCCTTTAAATAGTGGTGATATTCTAAATTATGTTGCAACCATTAATCTAGATGGTACAGATGAAACACCCGACGATAACACTTTTAACCTTAATCAAGAGGTTGTAAATGCGTTTGATCCAAATGATAAAACCTGTTTAGAAGGCGAAACCGTAACACCAGACCAGGTTGGTAAATATGTCCATTATGTAATTCGGTTTGAAAACACAGGAAATGCCGACGCGCTAAACGTCGTGGTAAAAGATATTATAGATACCGCAACATACGATATAGCGACCTTAATGCCATTACATGCTAGTCACGATTTTTATACCAGAATAAAAAACAATAATGAGGTTGAGTTTATTTTTGAAAATATTCAATTACCTTTCAATGATACTGATAATGATGGTTATATTTTATTTAAGATAAAAACATTACCGACGCTAAATATTGGCGATAGCTTTAGTAACGAAGCCCAAATTTTCTTTGATTTTAATTCACCGATTATAACCAATAATGAAACAACAAGTATTCAAGAAAGCTTAAGTCTTAGTGAGTACCGTTTAGATCCGATTAAGATCTATCCAAACCCTACTGCAAATAACTTCAAAATTGAAAATTTAGATACTTCCCATATCAAAACCATAGAATTATATACAATTTCGGGTAAAAAACTAAAACAGTTTTCCATCTCCGAAAAATACGATTTACAGGATGTATCTACTGGTGTGTATTTCCTTAAAATTAAAACAGAGTACTCTGAAACAAACAGAAAATTAATTAAATTGTAAAAACCCAAACTCTAACAATGGCTACAAGTCCCTGAACTAGATTACGGAATTTTCATTAATAACTTTTATAAATAAGTCTGTACCTCTGTAAAACTTCTATATGAGTTGAAATAAAACAAACTTACTGTTCAGCTACATTTTATGCAATTGCTCGTTTATATTGACTCCAAAAACTCAGAAGCTTTCGCAGCAATTCGATTCTTTTCACTAAATTGGTTATCTAAACAAGCTAATACCTCGTTTACACAGACGTTAGCAAACATTAAAATAACGTATTAGCAACAAAAACTATATACTATGAAACAAATTTACATTTTATTTACAATTTTAATTCTCTTTCCTTATGGTAAGGAATTAGATGCTCAAACCATTTGGACAGGTCCAGATTTAACATTCTCGAAAGCTGGTTCTGTAGATTGGACATTGGAAGACAATCAAGATCGCTTAACAGATAATGTATGGATCACAAGACAAAACAGAAAATCGATATATAATTATAAATGGTGGCAAGACAACTTCAGTGTAGATGCTTCACCCGAAGATTTATCTTATGATTTTTGGAATGACGATTGGGACGGAATACCTTCTGAAACTTTTACTGCAACAGGAGGTACTAAAGGAATTAAATGGGCCTTATTAGATGATACAGGCTCTACTACTGATTGGACAGGTTATAATTATGGTGTGCTAGGTGATCCTGCTAATTTTTATAGTTTTAACAATATCATTCAGATAATTGAGATTTTAGAGGAAACAACCGGAGATTTTAGTACTATTAGCGTAACAGATGATTTTACAGTAACCTTTAATGAAGATGATTATGCCTCACCAGATATCGGAGACTATATTGTTGGGAAAAAATTTGGTGTTTGGTTAGTGGACGATGATGTCTATTTAACTCTAACAATTAACACTTGGGGCTCTGGTGGCGGAGGTGGTGCTTTTTCTTATACGCGCTCTACTGACCAAACATTAAGTACAAACGATCTAGAATTAGAAAAAGACCTCACCTTATCTCCAAACCCTTCAAGTGAATTTATTAAAATTTCTAACTTAAAATCAAAAGCCTCTTATAGCGTATATAATATTTTAGGTGCTAACATTAAAAGTGGCAGTGTTTCAGAAAATGAGACAATTGATATTCGAGACCTCACAGAAGGAGTGTATTTCTTAAAAATTAACAATAGAAATACAATTAAGTTTATAAAAGAATAGAACATCAACTAAGGGTTGCTAACGTGTAAAAATTCAATAGCTACAAAACACTAAAACTTGTGGTTATTGAATTTTTGTAATTTTAACGCTAATTCATAAATAAAAAAAATAATTAGCTGTATGCTATTCCATTCTCTACATGCTTAAAAAAATAAATATGTCAATAGAAAACATACCTGAAATCTATATTGAGAATAAAAAAGAAAATCCCGACGTATTTGTTTACGATTTTAAAATGACTAACGATGTTGTTAAAAGCAAAGTGAATTTAAGCATGAATATGTTTAGCTTTCTTCAAGTAGGAAAAAAGCAAGTACATTTTGCAAACACCTCTAAAGCAGTTAATAGCGAACAGTCTTTACTATTAAAAAAAGGAAACTGGCTTTGGACAGAGTTGCTAGATACCGAAGCGATTTACTATTGTAAACTCTTCTTTTTTTCAGAAAAAAAACTCACCGATTTTTTAAGCAAGTACACCAAAGATGTAAAGCCTTACCAAGAAAAAGTACCTTATTTTGTTATTGAAAATGATGATTATATTGCTTCCTTTATAAGTTCACTATCGGCTAAAATGTTTGAAAATAGTGACTATTGCGATGCCATGTTATCACTAAAATTTGAAGAAATATTACTGTATCTATTAGACAAACATGGTAAGGAATTTGAGCATTACCTGCACGCTTTAATATCTAAAGAGGTGTCACCATTCAAAAACATTGTAGAAGATCATATCCATTCTAACTTAAAGCTCGAAGAAATTGCATTTTTATGCAATATGAGTTTGTCTACGTTTAAAAGACATTTTACTGCCGAGTATAAAGAAGCCCCTGGAAAATGGCTAAAAGATAAACGACTACAAAAGGCTAAAGAACTTTTACAAGGAGGTGATTTAAAAGCCTCAGACATCTATTTAGAAGTGGGTTACAATAATCTGTCTAACTTTAGTGTAGCCTTTAAAAACAAGTTCGGAATTAGTCCAACAGAAATATAAAAAACATAGACATTTCACAAAATACTGATTATTAGTTAGTTATATATATTTTAATATTTGTTTAACATTAAAAAAAGTAAGTTGAACCGTTTTCATAAGTTATTGAACCATATCAATAAATAAGAAGCTTCTTCTCCATTCTACATTTGTACCATAATTACAAACGCTTGTTTTTTCAAGCAGAATTTAAAAAATTAAAAAAATAGTAATATGGCAAATGTAACAAAACCCGAATTTAAAGAAAGATACGGAAACTTTATTGGAGGTAAATTTATGGACCCTATTAAAGGGCAATATTTTGAAAACAGATCTCCTGTAGATGGTAAAGTATTTACACAAGCAGCAAGATCAACACAAGAAGATATAGATCTTGCTTTAGATGCAGCTCACGAAGCGTTTCCGGAGTGGAGTAACTCCTCTGCTACAGAACGTAGTAATGCGTTATTAAAAATTGCTCAAGTTATGGAAGATAACTTAGAGTATTTAGCAACCTTAGAAACCATTGATAATGGTAAGCCAATTCGTGAAGCTCGTGCTGCAGATATTCCTTACTGTATAGATCATTTCCGTTATTTTGCAGGAGTTATTCGTGCAGATGAAGGGAGTATTTCAGAACACGATAAAGATACCGTTAGTATAGTTCTACATGAACCAGTTGGTGTTGTGGGCGAAATTATTCCTTGGAACTTCCCAATGTTAATGTTAGCCTGGAAAATTGCTCCAGCTTTAGCCGCAGGTTGTACTGCAGTTGTAAAACCAGCAGAACAAACACCTACCAGTGTTATGGCTTTAATGGAATTAATTGGTGATATTTTACCAGCTGGTGTATTAAACATTGTTACTGGTTTTGGTAAAGAAGCTGGTGCAGCTTTAGCTACATCTAAGAGAATTGCAAAATTGTCATTTACAGGTTCTACAGAAACAGGACGTACTGTATTACATAATGCAGCAGAAAATATTATTCCTGTAACTATGGAATTAGGTGGTAAATCTCCTAACATTTTCTTCCCATCTGTAGCTGATCAAGATGATGAATTCTTTAGTAAAGCTATAGAAGGAGCATTAATGTTTGCCTTAAATCAAGGTGAAATTTGTACCTCTCCATCGCGTATTTTAGTACACGAAGATATTGCTGATCGTTTTGTAGAAAAAATGCAAGAACGTCTAAAATTAGTAAAACCAGGTAACCCGTTAGATCCAGAAACCATGATTGGCTCTCAGGTATCTAAAGAGCAATACGAAAAAATATTAAACTATATTAAAATTGGTATTGAAGAAGGTGCAGCGGTATTAGCTGGTGGTGAAGCTGGGAATTATGAAGGCGAATTAGCTGATGGTTACTATGTACAACCAACCGTTTTAAAAGGAGATAACAAAATGCGTGTATTCCAAGAAGAAATTTTTGGACCTGTAGTAGCATTAACAACCTTTAAAACTACTGAAGAAGCAATCGCTATTGCAAACGATACACCTTACGGTTTAGGTGCTGGTGTTTGGTCTCGTGATGCTCACGAATTATATCAAGTACCACGTTCAATAAAAGCTGGTAGAGTTTGGGTTAACCAATACAATACCTATCCTGCGCACGCTCCTTTTGGTGGTGTTAAAGAATCTGGTTTTGGTCGTGAAAACCACAAAATGGCCTTAGATCATTACCGTGTTGTAAAAAACATGTTAATCTCTTACGACAAAAAACCAATGGGCTTCTTTTAATTGAAACCTCAAAATTAGTTCTCATAAAACCTCGGAAATTCCGGGGTTTTATTGTTTAATAAAGTATTAGAATAGTTGTTTTTTAATTTCAAATGAACAACCGGAGTAGACAAGTTTAAAATGACTTTACTAAATGTGAAAAATTAAGTCCATTTCCCAATATTCAATTAATAATCAAATACTGAAAAGAGTGTATTTTTAGTAAAATAAGATTGAAAAATAATAGCTATAACATAAAGGTGTGCTAGCATTTTTAACCTATTAGTAATTAGAGTACACTTACTATATTTATTCGCAGACTTTCTAACTGTAAATTATTTGCTAAATTACGTAACAAAATCATCATCAAAATCAATTCTCACACTATGAAGCAAATAGTACTTATGCTATGTCTTTTATGCTGTAGTTGTCATACAAAAGATAATACAAATGAATTACATGAGGAAACCCAAACTGAACAAAATCAGGATAAAATTAAAGTTTTAAACTTCGGAACATTCCATTTTGGTTATACTCCAGATGCTAACAAAACTGAATTTAACGAACATAGTGAGGAAGCACAGAAAGAAGTAAGAGAAATTTCTAAAATGTTAGCGCAGTTTAAACCTACCATCATATGCATTGAAAACTTACCAAAATTTAATAACGAGATAAATAAAGCCTATCAAGAATTTTTAGAAAACCCAACCACATTAAATACCAATTACGGAGAAAGTAGTATGATTGGTTTTGACGTAGGTAGATTAAGCAATGTAAAAAAGATCTACGGAATAGATAATCATATGGGCTATAATTATAGTGTTGGAGACTTCATAGAAAACAGTCCTGATCTCGAAAATTCCATTGATGCAGAAACGTATTTGCAACTTACAAACGAGCCGTTTAAAGGCTATCCCGAAATAGCAAAACGCGAAGCGAAATATAACGAGCTATCTCTAATAGAAAAATTAAAATTATGTAACGAACCAATACATCTCGACTACTCAATTAATACCAATGCAGACAAATTGCTCTACGTAGGTATAGATAATGGATTTGAAGGTGCCGATGCTGCTGCCGTGTTCTATCACAGAAATATGAAAATATACTCTAACCTCAACAGAATCCCAATGACAAAAAACGATAGAGTATTTATAATTATGGGAACGGCTCATACCGCTTTTTTAAGAGAATTTATGAGAAGAAGCCCTAAATTTGAAATGGTTAACACACTAGATTATTTAAAATAGAACCCTCTACTTAATCATTTATAAAACGAAGACTAAATGATTTAAATAAGCCTAAAAAAAACATTGTGTTTAATCTCATTTTTCAATACAAAAAGTAAAAACTCTTTGTTTATAGTATTTACAAAAGATTGGGCAACAAATAGGCAACATTTCAGTATAAATAAGGGTATTTATATAACAAATATTAACAATTAGATGATCTATTTATCTTGTGCTAAAATAACTATTTTAAACAAAAAAACCGCTTCCAAAGGAAACGGTTTTAAATATCTATTCAGAAGCGTTTAAGCTGCCGTACCAGAGTCTAAATAGATACTGTTTGATACTTGGCTACCATCTGCTGAAACAAATGCCATAAAAAGCTCTACTGTGTCTCCTGCATAAGTTGAAGGAATTGTAATTGTTTGAGAACCTGTTGTTCTATCTGCACCATCAAGAATATACATTGACTCTTTTTTACCCGGATTATAAACCAACACCATAGCTTTATCAGTAGCATTTGCATTACCTTCTGCCGAGTTATCATCCCAAGTAAATGTTACTTGCCCTGCTGTGGTTAAATCTGTTGTAGGGTTTAATGGACTTGATAAGTTTCCTCTACTTAAAAGAGCTAAAGAATAGTCTATAGTAAAGTTTGGTGCAGTACCCCCTACTGCATTGTTTAGCACATAAGACATCGCAGCATTAAACTCTGTTTTTTGTACTGCATAGCCTTTGTAACCCACTTTAATAAAGCCTAAATTAGGCTGTAAATAACTTAACGTAAGCGCAAATTTTGTTCTTTGACTTACTTGCCCTTCCGTACGTGGATTAGCCACGTTAGAAGGCTTAATTCTCAAATAGTCAATACCTTTCCAAGAAGCACCAACTACGTTTCCTACTTTCCCTGATACACCGCCAAGGATTCCTTGTGAAATAACACCCATAACATTTATAAATTTAAATTAACGTTCATTCGGATTTGGTACGGACTTGATTCGAGTAAATTACCCTTTCATCAAGTATACGCAAAATTGATGCCTTATAGAACTTTTCAGCATCGTTTAGCCCCTATTGTCGCAAAATGAAACGAACCCCAAACCTTTATAATTTTTAAAAAAGAAAACGAAAAAAAGAAAACAAATAACTTGCAGGCGATGGCTATGGCGACAAGGTTTTTAGTGAAAAATATTGCTGCAAGAAAAGGTTTTTGAAAAATGCACCGAGATAGGTGCAATATTTTTTTCAAAACCCGAAGGGCTTGACCTTTTCGGCATATAGCGTTGGCTTATGAAAGCCAGCTAAATTTGTGGTCTTTTTTTTGTTTTTACCAATCGGAAAACTCTGAGCGTTCTTGAATATTTTCTTCAATTTTTTCGTAACCTACAAGCTTATAATCATAGAGAGTACCTAAACTGAAATTTATTACTTCTCTTTCATCTATTTCAAACTCAAACTCGGCAGGAAGCAATAAATCTAATCTATAAATACTATTTTCAGAAACGTGGGTTACGTTCCAATATCTATCGTCTTCACTATCATAATGAGCCATTGATAAATCATTATAAGTTAATGGTAATTGTAAATCTACTTTAGCTCTAATATCCATTTGAACCAAGTTTTCCTCTAAAGATGTTATAATTAATGAAGAAACCTCAAAATTTAAAATTTCACCCAAGCCATATTCCAATTCTACATAGTATGGGTCAGATAACAATCTTTCATAAAGTAGTATCGAAAAATTATCTGTGTAATCATCAATAGATTCTTTTAATTCATCTATAGCTAGGTTTAAATTTGAAGATAAAATACCATAAACGGCTTTGTAGTAATTGCTTGCGTTAACAAATACATTTAACATCTGTCCAATCCCATTGATGACCTCAAAACTCTTTGAAACATAACTCAACATATCATTATCCGAAGAAATCACAAATGCACCAGACATATTTATATCGCACCAATGTTCTATAGTATTTAAAATAAAAGCATCTGGAAATTCATCCTTTTTTTGACCTGTACCAAAAGGGGATTTTTTATCAAAATACAGTTTAAAGACTTCATTATGATTTGCTATTTCAGATGATATAATTTCTATATTTTTTTCTTTTAAAAAAGAATCAAAATGGTTCTTCAATTCAATGAAATCTGATTCAATTTCAACTTTAGGAATAGAATAAAATTGTTTATATTTTTCAGTTTGCCTTAATAAATTACCTTCTTTGTTTAATAATGCAGAAGCTTTTTTAAAAGCTGTTTTAGCTTTAATTAAATTTTCCTGAATACGTTTCAAACATTCTTGATATGTAATATCTACTATTTTAACTTGTATTCCTTCTTCAATTGACTGATCCAATAATTGATTAAGTTTTTTACCCTCAGTAAAATTCTCACTTTGAAAAACATTGGTGTCTAAAAAAATAATATTGTATTCTAAAATCATATATGTATATAAAGTCTACAATTTATGAAATTTTCTTGAGCAGGTAAACAAGCGCAGCTATAGTACAGCAAGGAATGAAGCGCAGCGAGAATGGATTGCTGTAACTATAAAGCGAGCCGCCAGCGAGTTGAGCAAGGGTGTTATGGTGGATAGCTTGAAGCTTTAGCGTAAAGCTGCCATAACTACGTGTTACACGCAGGGTTGGCGGTGTTTTTGATTCGGATGTTGTTTATTAACTTGACTTATTATTTCAATTGTTAATTTAATTATGAAGTGTGCTACTCAAAAACAGTGACAACCCGATTAGCCCGAAGCGAACAGCAGGCGAGCCAAATTATTAAGTAGCGGTTGTACCCCAATTTATGTTTTGTGAGCTACAAGCGAACACCTTATTGGGGTTTGGGGTGCAAGAGTAGCTACGGGTGAGGCAGTTGTGTAGTGTGTGAAATAAAGCAAATATATAGTGCTAACGAGGATGTGTCACCGCAGTAGTGCTATATATGGTAAGCACCAATACGACCAACGAGAGTATTTGTGATTATGCTTTATGGAACAAAATGGAACAGCTGACGAACACCGCTTTACCTGCTCTTACGGAATTGAGCGCAAAGGCTAAAGTACAGGTTGGAATTTTGTAGCGTCTTGCGGTAGCAAGGTGCGGAAAATATTGCAACTTGTACTGTGGGGAACGGAAGCTCTTGTGATTGCGTGCGTGAAGAGCAACGAAACAAACGGAAACGCAAGTGCTTGTAGTGGGGACTTATAACTTGGGATATTCAATTCCTATTGATGCATATAAACGCCTTACCTTCATACGCCAATGAATACTTGCCATTTGCCAAGATTTACTACCTTCTACGTGTAATATATTATCGTGAGAGTGACGCATTTTTTGTTTTGATGCCATTCTTCTATCAAATAGCAACAATAAGTGAGGATTATCTATTGGGTCTGGTTCTTCATCTAAATCAAAGATGTTTCTATCGGTATCTTTGTTAAATTTTGCTTTCTTCTCTTGTAATAGTTTATATAAATCGATAAGGTTATTTGACTCTGTAATATGGTCTAAATCGTAAATATCTTTTTTGGCTGGTCTGTTAGAACAACTTATTAATTTGAACAATCCAATATCCACTACATTATAACATCTTATTTCTTTAAAGACTTCAACAGGATATAAAGCCTTCATATTTTGAATAATGTCAATTTTTATAGTAACATCACCTTTTGATATATAAAAACGAAGGTCTACAAACTGGTCATTTATATTAACTGGATAAATAACATTTGTTAGGTTTTTACCATAAAAAGCTTTTGCTTCTTTTTCGATAGATTTAAAGCCTTTTATACCGATAATTTCTGTAGAAAATAGGTCAATATCTTCAGATATGCGATGATTAAAGCGTAAAGCTAAATTAGTACCACCAGCCAAGGCAAATTTAGACAAACTTGGTAAAGCCTGTAATTCTTTAATGGTTTTTAAAAGTACAGAGGAAACCGCTTGCATCGTTATACTGCGTAGCGGTAAAATGGTTTTGTATTGTAGCGTTTACTTACCAATTCGCATACTTGATTACTAATATTTTCTTTAGTATGCTTTAAAATATCTACAATTTCATTTTTAGAATAATATGCTTCTAATACAGTAATATCTTTAGGGAAGGTTTCTTTGGTAGTAGCATATAAAGCTCTTGGAATAATAATATCTTTATCTCTTTTAAGAGATAATTTACTACTATCCATATCCCAAAATGCATATTTAGGGAATACTTTAGATATGTCTATTCTTCTACTCAAAACTTCTTTTATTCTTCCTTTTAATAGTTTGTATATGCGCCTATACTTAATACAAAGATATAAAATAGAATTTAATTCACTATCTATTAAAACATTAGTTTAACTATTTACAGCAATATCTATACCACTATTTATAGTATTAGACTAATCTTTATCCTCTGTTAAATTCTGTACTTGTTCCTCTATATCTAATTTGATAAGTTCCCAAACTTTGTCTTTATAACAATTTGGTATTAAATCATCTTCAGCTAATGAAAAGTCTATACATTGGGTTAAAAGCTCTTCTGTTGTTGCACCATAAGGATTTCGTTGTTCATAGAAATCTAACATTTGTTCTAATGTAAATACATCTAAAAGCTCGTGGATGTCCCAAAAATCTTTTTTACGACCACCATTAGCAATCACTTCAAACTTCATTGCTGCTATTTCTTCATTAGAGGCTAAACGTATATTGCCTTCTTCTAATAATGGAAAAACAAAAGGATCTGTATAATAAATATCTAATTTAAGTGCATTATTTTCATCTTCACCGACGAAATAAGACCTGCCAAAAACAACTTCACCTACAGAGGACGTTACTACATAAGGAAATACATCATTTAAAATTTCTTCTAAACGATTAAAATCAATACTACCATATTCTGCATCTGTAAATAAATCAATATCAATAGATTCTCTATGCCCCTGTTGTAGACTTAATGATGTACCACCAACTAATCTAAAACTATTAAATTCTTCAATAGTCATTAGGGTATTTAAAGATTCCCAAAGTAAATCGGAAACGGTATTAAGGTATAAAGGCATTTAAAACTTAAATAAGTTGAAAGTCTTCTGCATTTTTTTGAAATGTAGATAAACGGGATTGCTTAATAGACTTTGCTATTCTTGAAACTGTTCTTTTACCGTAGAATTTTATGATTTCGTTGATTTCTTTATCATTACCACGTTCTAAAACTCTTTTGATAATGGCACGTTTATTTTTGTCCCAATCTATTTTATCAAATGATGTATCCCAAAATAGTACTTTTCTGATATTGTTTAGATTTGGTGTTCTTTTACTATTTTCAGTTAATTTACTTTTTACTTCATAACCCGCTTGCAGCATCATAAAATAATCTTTTTCTGTATGAAAGTAATCTGCCAACTTAATTGATAGCTCTGGATTGATACCTCTCTTTTGATTTATAATAGCACTAATGGTTTGTTTATGCTCACCTATAGACGTAGCTAATTGAGAGCTTTTAATATTATTACGCTTTATTTCGCGGTGTAATATTAGCCCTGGATGTATGCCTTTTATTTTAGCTATTTTAGGTAACATAGTTTCTTTTGTCATACAAATGTATGTATAAATAGATTAGTAAACAAAATTGTTTACTTTTTATTAACAGTAATATAGTGCTGTAATACTTTGTTTATTATGTATTTAAGCAAAAATAATGCCGAATATTTGATGTATATTGGAATTAAGCTTTAGATTCTAAATTGAATGCTACACCAGACTTAACAATTTCAGTAACATTGATAGTAGGCATTAAGAAGTTATTAAAAGGTGTGTTTTCTGTTCTACTGTGCAAAACACCTCTTGCCGTACCAATGGTTAACATAATTAAATGACGCATAAAATCAACAGGAATAGTCAATTTGGTTTTGTCTTTATTTTTAAAACTTTCCCAAGCATCATCTACAATTTTGAAATGACACGCTATTTCCAATACTAAAAATGCTTTTTTATCTTGATAAAATGCTGGTGATACAAACACCGCTACCATTTTGTCTTTTTCATTAATGCCATATTTAGCGTTTACGCTAAATTGTACATCTTCCCCTTCTTTAAAAGCAGATTCAATTATTGCAAATTGCTCTGTTGTTATTTTCTTTAATGAAAATCCTATTTTATTAGACATTATGCCACTACCTTTAAATGATTATCTCCACGACGTACATAGCTTGAAGTTTCTATCATTTCGCTATAATCAAAAGACAACTTGTTATCGTCTTGAATTAATTTTCCAAAATGATAATTGAAATGCATTAGCTCTTTGGCCTTAATAGTCACCGTAAACTTATCTTCGCTTGAAAGCATTTCTTCTTTCTTGACTTCCTCTTGAGGTACTTCAATAAGTTTTACACCTAATATTTTACCTACTTTAGTAATGGTATCAATCCCTAAACGTTCTTGCCCTTTTAACAGCTTGCTTATATATTGTGGTGAGCAATCTAAAGCCTCTGCCAATTCTTTTTGGCTTTTAGGATATGTGTCTGTAGCCTTATTTGCCTTTAAGGCAGATAATACCTTAACCGCAATTTTAAAAGAAATATCAAGCCACTCTTCATTTTCCTTTCTCCACTTGGCTTTTTCTAACCATCCGGACTTTTCTTTAGAAACTAATTTTTTAAATTTATCTAATTTAGTATTTGTCATAGTGTTTTTGTCTTTTAGAAGAATATTTCTTGAAAACTATCATTGTCAATAACTCCTTCATCTTTAAGATAATCTCTACACCTATTTATTTTGTTTAATTCTTTTAAGGTATGGTCTCTGTCTTTCATTAAGTGTTGACTATCCAATTTGATTGTGCCTCCTGTAATTACATAATTGTTATCGTCATTACCAGTATCTAATTTAATAGCATATAATCTCAACCACCTATTTCGTGATTTCTGCTCTTGAAGTAATTTAGCAGTATATTCATTATTGTTTAGGTTCTTAAACAAATCGTATAATTGATTAGGTTCTTCACTTGCCAATTCAATTAATTTATTTCTCAAAAACTTTGCCTCTTTTTGAACTTTTTCAATAGCTTGCTCTATAGTTATATCTAAATCTTGTTTATTATCTTCAAAAAACTGAAAAAGATACATTGGGTCAGCCCATTCATCAAACACTCTTTCTAATTCATCTAATTCTTCTTCAGCGAATTTGAATGCATATAAATGTGGTACAAATGTATCAATTATTTTCATTAAATCAACCTGTGGGTTTATTTTTTTTTAATTTATTTAACTATTTATTCTCTAATCTTATTTGCCATTTGAAAACATTTCAGCTAAAGCTTCACCTTGGGCTAATACTTTGTCTGCTTCCATTTTTGCTATATCTGGTGGGTAACCGTAACGCATTAGTATTTTCTTTACGGTTAATCTTAATTTTGCTCTTACATCATCTCGTTTACTCCAATCGACTGTGGCGTTTTTTCTAATAACATCAACAATGGTGTGAATCAACTCTTTCATTTTATCATCTTCTAAAGTTCTTTGCTGAACTTAAATCTGATTGTCCTAAAAGGCTATTTCCTTCGGATAAAAACAACATAGAGTTAGCAATAGTTACCCATTTAAGATTGGTAAAGTATGGCTGTAGTTTTGTTATGATGTAATAGAATTGTTTATTATCACAATTTAGATGGACTTTGACATCTAAATTACTAAAGTCTTTAGCTGTAAGTAGCTTATGAAAATTATGTACTGTTGTAAAGTCTTCTTTCAGCATATCTACTCTTAACTGCAATGCTTTTAACACCGTTAAAAGTGCATTTGTGTCACCACTAAAACCAAAATAGTTTTTAGGTGTTTTTTCCTTTTTGGGTTTTGGTGCTGGTGCTTGTTTTAATTTAGGAACGATTTCTTTAAAATAGTCCTTCTCATTTTCAAGCCATTTTTTAATCGTCTTTATATATTGTTTTTCACCTTTATTATAGATTTCCGTTAAGGTACGCTGTTTAAATCGGTGGTTTTCGTTAAGTACATCAATACTTAATTTTTCAGCTTGTGATATTAAACCTTGCTTTTGAAGTTTGGTAGTATCAATTAATGATAAGATATGTTGTGTACGTCTATATAGAGAAGCTACTAATTCTGTTGGTGTTACCAATTTTGCAGTCACCATACCCAAATAGCGATTCCTACGAGTGACTTCTTTTACAAAAGGCAATGATTTAGTAAGTTGTGGTTTTAAAGGACTAAAAAAGGGTAAATCAAAAGGAAATGCTTTTAGCCATTTTTGATAAGTGCTATACAATAAATTAAGGTCTGTTTTCTCTTGTGCAGGTTTATACTTGTTTACTTCAGTTAGGAATTTTAATAATGCTTTACATTTATCTTTAGGAAATTTTCCATCTTTTCTTTGAAGATTTAACTCAACAAGCTCTAAATATATGTGAGAACCTACAGCAGGTGTACCCATACTCCAGAAACATAATTCAAAATATTCTGTAATAGCATCAAACCAATCGTCCTCATTAATATTTTGCTCTATGGTATGCCACGTATAATCAACTGCTTTTAAAACCCAAATAGGTATTTGACCATAAACTTTTGCTTTGTCGAATTTAAAACGTTTATAAAAATCAGCGTGATTATCACAACAAAAGGGAAAACGCTCTAAATAGTCTGTGAGTAGTTTATAATTATGTTTGTGTGAATGACAACAGTTAGGATAGTTTTCTGCAAATTCATAGCCTTCAGGCTTCTGAATTTCAAATGGGTGTATGATAAATTCTTTAGCATCAATTTCAATAAATGGCTTTTCCATAGGCTATAAATCTAATTTAATACGGTTGGCAGCTTCTTGCTTCTTTTGGTCAATTACCTTGGCATAAATCTGCGTTGTTTTTAACTCTTTATGCCCTAATAATTTTGAAACAGTGTAAATATCGCTTCCTAAAGTTAACTGTAATGTTGCATAAGTATGTCTCGCACAATGAAAAGTTATTGACTTTGTTATTCCTGCTTGCATTACCCATTGTTGCAATTTTAAGTTTGTCCAGGCACTATAATGCAACCCTTTAAAAACTGTTTCTGTAGGTTCACCTGCTTCACCTAATAATTCTCGTGCTTGTTCAGAAATTGGCAAAGTTTCACTTCCTTTGGTTTTCTTTTGTCTAAATCTAATGTAATTACCATTCTCTTTAGAGTGTTGCACTTCTGACCACGTTAGTTTTTCAATGTCACTCCAACGCAAACCCGTAAGACAACTAAAGATAAAAGCTTTTTTAAGCTCTGGAAGTTCACATTCTACCTTTACCAAGGCTTGCACCTCTTCCAATGTTAAAAACTCTCTTTGTGGCTCTCCTTGTTTAAAATTAGATACTTGTTCAGCAGGATTGATTCTTAATATACCATCCTTTACTGCTTGTTTTAAAGCTGCATTAAGCTTACCGAAGTATGAATACTTTGAATTTTGAGAAAGCTTCTTATTTGCCCTCCCTATAGCTTCTTTATCGAGGTACTCTTTAAAATCCTCAACAAACTTTTTGTTAATGTGTGAAAACGCTATATCGTGAGGTTTAAACTTCTTGAGATGTTTAATTACACTTTGCCAATTACCATAATTACCTTTACTATTACTACGTTTTTCTGCAAGGACTTCCATATATGTTATGAAATGCCCTTTAAGCTTTTCCTTATCTTGAAAGTTATATAAACCGTTTTGAATTTCTAAATGCTTTTTAGCACGTATGCTTTCGGCTAATTCTAAATTCTTTCGGTTTTCTTCCTTTTGTGCCTTGGTTAGTTTGCCTTTTTCGGGTTCTGGAATCAAGTACAGCTTTAGGTATTCATAGCTGCGCTGTCCATTTTCATAGTAATCTAAATACAAACTAATCTTGCTTCCTTTTTTTCGTTGTCTTAAAGTAACTTTCATAATGGTACGGTTAATTAAACAAGCTTTCTATTTGCCATCGGGCAACAATGTGTTTCCTTCCCATAGGGACTGCTTTAAGCTGTCCTCGCTTAACCATTCTTTGAATAGTCCATCTACTAACACCTAATAATTCAGATGCTTCAGAAATACTTAAAAAGTCTTTATATGCTATACTATTGGGATTGGAAACTTCTGTACTGCCTTGCTTTTGTTGAATATCTTCTTGCAGACTGTCTTGAACTTTTTCTTCTCGTTTAAGTTGTTTGTAATGTCTGCTGTTACATTTATGGCCACAATATTTTGTTACTGTAGTTCTTGCTATGAAAGCTTTACCACAATAAAGACACGTTTTTGGAATTTTTAAATTACTGCTCATAAATGGTGCGTTATGTAGTGATATGGTGCAACGTGGGGCAATATGGTGCAGAATTTCGCCAATATTTGTTGGCAACAAGTTTGGGCAACAAACTTGAATAATGGGCAACAAATAGACAACAAAGATAGCCTAAAAAGAACTAAAAGGCAACAAAAAAGAGAAGTAAATATTATATAATATCAACAAAAGCAAGTAGTTAACAATAAATAGAAGTATAATTACTTCCCGATGCAGAAATTAGCAAAAATATTCCCTAGCAAATCATCATTGGTTATCTCACCTGTAATCTCACCAAAATGGTATAAGGCTTGGCGTATATCAATAGCCATTAAATCACCAGACAATCCAGTCTCTAAACCGTCTTTCACCTTCTGAACTTCTTCAAAGGCTTTCAATAAAGCATCATAATGACGTGAATTGGTTACTATAGTTTCGTTATTTCTTAAAGCGCCTGTGTTTATTAAATTGAGAAGTGTGTTGGTTAACTGTTCTACACCAAACCCTGTTTTTGCAGACAATAGCAAGACATCGGCAATAGTTTTATTGATATCTGCCAATTGAAGGTCTGATAGCGTATCAATTTTATTGGCTATAATTAACAATGGCTTTTGAGGATATCTGTTTCTTATCTTTTCAATTTCTAAACGTACATTTTCAAGATTATCAATATTTTTTTGGGCATCAAAGAGGTAAATAGTGACTTGCGATTGCTCAATCTTTTCAAATGTCTTTTTAATTCCAATACTCTCAACGACATCTTCTGTTTCTCGGATACCTGCGGTATCAATAAATCTAAAACCAATACCTCCTATAGAAATTTCATCTTCAATGGTATCTCTTGTGGTTCCGGCTATTTCAGACACAATAGCACGGTCCTCATTTAAAAGTGCATTTAACAAAGTCGATTTACCCACATTAGGCTCTCCAACTATAGCTACAGGAATACCGTTTTTAATCACGTTTCCAACAGCAAATGAATCTATCAAACGTTTCAATACAAAAGTGATACGCTCTATCAACTGCTTAAATTGTGTACGGTCCGCAAACTCTACGTCCTCTTCTGCAAAGTCTAATTCTAACTCTATTAGCGATGCAAAATTCAAAAGCTCTTCACGCAATTTCGCTATTTCAGAAGAAAATCCTCCACGCATCTGCTGCATGGCAATTTGGTGTGACGCTTCGTTATCACTAGAGATTAAATCTGCCACAGCTTCTGCCTGACTCAAATCTAATTTCCCATTTAAAAATGCACGTAAGGTAAATTCACCAGCAGTAGCCATTCTACAACCCTGTCTTAAAAATAACTGAATAATTTCTTGTTGTATATAAGACGATCCATGACAAGATATTTCAACAACATTTTCACCTGTATACGAATTAGGATCTTTAAATACAGAGACCAAAACCTCATCAATGGTTTTATCTACATCCATAATATGACCTAAATGAATGGTATGCGTCGCTTGTTTCTTTAAATCTTTATTAGAGATAGACTTAAAACACGATGATGCAATAGTGATTGCATCAGCTCCTGATAATCGTATAACTGCAATGGCACCACTTCCTGATGGTGTTGCTAATGCGACAATGGTATCGTTATGCATCTTTTAAATTTTATTACAAAAGTATTGTAATTTATGGGATTCTTTCAACTTTATAATTATCAACTTTAAGAGTTCGTGTTATTATTCCCGGTATTTAAGCTTTGTTTTTATATTTGCAAGATTATAACGTTTAACGAGAATATTAGATTTAAAATAGTATCATGAAAAATGTATTAATCTTCACCATTATTGGACTTTTACTTTTTGGGTGTAAACCTGAAGAAAAACGAACAGACTTCATAATTAACGGAAAGGCTGAAGGTGTCTATAACGGTGTAAGAGCTTATTTAAAAAAGGTTGAGAAAAAAGGCAGAGAACGCATTATAGATACAGCCGTAGTTATTAATGAAAAATTTAATTTCTCAGGAAAAGTCTTATATCCTACGCTTTCAGTAATTGAAATCAATTCAGTTAATGGCAAATTGAAATTCATGCTTGAAAATAGCTCCATAGATATTACAATCGACAAATCTAACTTATCTCAATCTAAAATTGAAGGTTCTGCATCACAAGACGATTACCAAAAGTATCAAGAGGATTTACAAGCGTATCGTAAAGAAGTCGCTAATATTAGAACCGAATTAAGAAACAATAGATCTAGCCATGTTTTAACTCAGAGAGACTCATTGATGAAAATAGCGAGTATCGCTGAGAAGAAGTATCAAGAACTTCCGCTTAAATTTATTAATAGCCATCCAAGCAGTTACTACAGTTTGGCCTTAATTGAGCAAGAATCTGCTAATAAGAATGCTAATATTGACAATTATTTAGCGGCTTTTAATAGTCTAGATCCTGAATTACAATCTTCACCTAAAGGAATATCACTAAAAATAGCTTTAGACAATTTACTAACGGTTTATCAAAAAAAATCTAGAGTTGAAATTGGCAAAATTGCACCTAATTTTAAAGGTACAACTCCCAACGGCACTACGGTTAGCCTGAATGAGGTTAAAGGTAAAGTAACTATTATAGACTTCTGGGCTGCATGGTGTGGACCTTGTCGTAGAGAAAATCCAAATGTGGTTAAAATCTATAATACTTATCACAACGACGGATTAGAAATTATTGGTGTTTCATTAGATGGAGCGCGTGGTCAAAAAAACCCTAAACAAGCATGGATCGACGCTATTGCTAAAGACAATTTAACTTGGACACAGGTATCTAGCTTACAATACTTTAAAGACCCAATTGCAGAACTATATAATATTAATGCGATTCCTGCAACGTTTATTTTAGATGCTGAAGGAAAAATTGTAGCTAAAAATCTGAGAGGTTATGCTTTAGAAGCCAAAGTAAAAGAACTCTTAAGTCAATAAGTCTTAACCATTTATTTCACTACACACCACCTAACCCTAATTACTAAGCAAAAACACAGAAATGTTATAACAGATATTTATTTTAATTTACCTGTTTTATAAAGTACAAAAAGAATAATGATAGGCACAGCTAGTAGGCCAACATAACCAATATTAGTTGTAAATAAACTTGGCATCATAATTAATGTTACCGCATAACCACCGACAGCTCCACCAAAATGGGCATCGTGTCCTATATTGCCTATTCTCTTTTTCATGCCGTAAATGGAATACAGTAAATATCCAATACCAAATACATAACCAGGAATTGGAATTGGTATAAAGTACATATACAATTTCATGTCGGGTTGTAATAAAATCGCTGCATATAAAATCCCTGTAACGGCACCACTAGCTCCAATAGCACTGTACCAATACTCATCTTTATGAAAATAGAGCGAAAGTAAATTTCCAAAAACCAAACTCGCAACATAGATGATAATAAAGTTGAAAGAGCCTAACTGCAAAATTACAGCATCTGCAAAAAAATACAGCGTAAACATATTAAACAACAAATGCGTAACATCTGCGTGTAAAAAACCAGAGCTAAACATTCTAATCTGTTCTCCACGTTTTATACTCCCCACATTAAACTTATATTTCTCAAAAAATCCGCGATCATCAAAACCTTTAAAAGACATGATAGCATTGGCTGCAATAATCACAATGGTAACTAAACTTATACCTAAATTGTCCATAAACTCTAATCCTATAAATCAAATATAATATATATTTGTACTTCAACACTAATATACCTAAATGCAACTTATTTCTTACATTATAATCTACCCAATTCTTTGGATTATTTCAATATTACCGTTTAGATTGCTTTATGGATTATCTGATGTTTTATGCTTTTTTATGTATAGAATTATTGGGTATAGAAAAGTAGTTGTCAAGGAAAATTTAAGATTAGTTTTTCCTGAGAAATCAGAAGAAGAAATTTCTGTAATCACAGGTAAATTCTATCACCATTTTTGTGATATGATGGTTGAAGCTATAAAATCATTGACCATTACTGAAGCACAAATGAATAAACGCTTTAAGTTTACAAATATTGAAGTCTTACACGACCTAGAAAAAAAACAGCGCAGTATAATTTTAATGTGTGCACACTACGGCAGTTGGGAGTGGATTTTTATTCTACAAAAACACGTTAAACACAAAGGCTACGCGGTTTATAAACGTTTAGCAAACAAATATTTCGACAGACTGGTTAAACGTATTAGAGCTAAGTATAATTCGCACTTAATTACAACTAAAGAAACCTTTAATGTCCTTCTTAAAAGTAAGAAAAAAGGAGAATTAACCATCAATGGCTTTGTATCCGACCAAACTCCAAAAGTAAATAAAGCGTTTCATTGGAATGAGTTCATGGGCATCAAAGTACCAATGTATACAGGTGCAGAAACCTTAGCCAAAAAACTAGATATGGCTGTGGTATTTTTTAGTGTAAAACGTATTAAGCGTGGTTATTACGAGACCACATTTAAGACCATTGCAGAACAACCAAAAGCCTTTGAGGACTACGAAATCACCGATATATTCTTTAAACTTGTAGAAGAACAAATATTTGAAGCTCCAGAATTTTACCTATGGACACATCGACGCTGGAAACACAGAAACAGAGTACCCGAAAAATTTCGTTAATGAACGACTTCATTTATAGCTACAGCATGCTAATTTATACGAAAAATCCATAACAACAGATATTAATCCAATTTAAACCAAGCATCTATATTAGTTACTGAACTTGGTTTATCAATTAATGTTTTGTGGATAAATTCATTATTACTTTTAGAATATTCATAATCTTTTGCCCAAGATTCATGATTTTTTGCTAGATCTAAAATACTATCACAAACATAATTAATCTCTGCATTTGTTGTTGTCGGATGGATAGACATACGAATCCAACCTGGCTTTCTTACTAAATCTCCAATAGAAATTTCATTAGTTAACTCGTGAGACATTTGTTGATCGACGTGTAATAAAAAATGACCATATGTCCCAGCACAACTGCAACCACCACGCGTTTGAACACCAAATTTATCATTCAATAGTTTTACAGCCAAATTAAAGTGTAAATCATCAATATAAAACGAAATCACTCCTAAACGATCTCTATGTTGACCTGCAAGAATATTAATATTAGAAATACCTCCTAATTTTTTAAATATAATTTGAACCAATTCATGCTCGCGCTTTAAAATATTAGACACTCCCATTTGTTCTTTTAAATTGATGGAAAGTGCCGTTTTTATAACTTGAAGAAATCCTGGTGTACCACCATCTTCACGGTCTTCTATGTTATCAATATATTTATGTTCTCCCCAAGGATTGGTCCAACTTACTGTACCTCCACCAGGGCAATCTGGAACCATATTTTTATATAATTTTTTATTAAAAACCAATACACCTGAAGTCCCTGGTCCTCCCAAAAATTTATGAGGCGAAAAGAAAATAGCATCTAACTGTGCATCGGTATCTTTTGGATGCATATTAATGTCTACATATGGTGCAGAACATGCAAAATCGACAAAACAGACTCCTCCGTGTTTATGCATTAATTTAGCAACATCGTGGTGCGGAATTTGAATTCCGGTGACATTAGAACCTCCAACTACTGAAGCTATTTTTATGGTACAATCTTTATAGGCAATTAATAAGTCTTCTAAGTTTTTAAGGCAAAATAAACCATCTTCATCTGGCGGAACCACCTCTACTTTTGCCATGGTTTCTAACCACGTGGTTTGGTTAGAATGGTGTTCCATATGCGACACAAATACCACCGGTTTCATCTCTTCAGGAATATGTGTATACGCTTTTAAATTCTCAGGAACTTTCAATCCTAAAATGCGTTGAAACTTATTCACCACACCTGTCATACCATTCCCTGAACAAATTAAAATATCATCGTCATTGGCATTAACATGCGTTTTAATGATATGCCTTGCTTTATGATAGGCCTTGGTCATTGCTGTACCAGAAACTGTTGTTTCAGTATGTGTATTAGCAACAAAGGGTCCAAAATCGTTCATTAACTTCTCTTCAATTGGTCTGTATAAACGACCAGAAGCAGTCCAATCTGTATAGATGATTTTTTGTTCTCCATAAGGAGATTGAAACTTTTGATTTTGGCCAATAATATGTTGTCTAAATTGACTAAAATAATGTTCTAATTCCGTGGTTTCTGTTGTATTTGTTTCTAAAATCATCCTACTATCATTTTAGGTATAACACCTATATAATTCTATCTAATCTTAAACCTACTAAATATTAGCAATTGCTTTAATTTCTGCTATAATACTATCTGCTAAAGTATCTGCTGCTTCTTGAGATGGAGCTTCGGTATAAATTCTAATAATTGGCTCAGTATTACTCTTACGAAGGTGTACCCAACTATCTGCAAAATCTATTTTAACTCCATCGATTGTCGTTAAATTCTCATGACTATAGTTAGCTTCCATTGATTTTAAAATACTATCAACATCTAATTCTGGTGTTAATTGAATTTTCTTTTTACTCATGAAGTAATTTGGGTACGACGCTCTTAACTCACTTACTTTCATTTTCTTTTCAGCTAATAAGCTTAAAAATAAAGCGACTCCGACGAGTGCATCTCTTCCATAATGAGATTCCGGATAAATAATACCTCCATTACCTTCGCCTCCAATAACGACATTGTTTTTTTTCATTAAGGTTACAACGTTGACTTCACCAACAGCGCTGGCTTCATATGTACCTCCATGTTTTTCGGTAACATCGCGTAACGCACGTGTAGAACTCATATTACTCACCGTATTACCTGGATTTTTACTCAATACATAATCGGCACAAGCTACCAAGGTATATTCTTCACCAAACATTTCACCAGTTTCATCCATAAATGCTAAACGATCTACATCTGGATCTACTACAATTCCGAAATCGGCATGCTCCTTTACAACCGCTTTAGCCAAATCACCCAAATGTTCTTTTAAAGGTTCAGGGTTATGCGGAAAGTGACCTGTTGGGTCGCAATATAATTTTACAGGCTCTACTCCTAAACGTTCTAATAATAATGGAATAGCAATCCCTCCTGTAGAATTTACACCATCGACAACGACTTTAAAATTTGCATCTTGAATAGCTTTAGTATTAACCAACTCTAGGTCTAAAACTTCATCAATATGAATATCAATATAAGCATCATTAACCGTTATTTTTCCTAAATCATCAACCTCAGCAAAATTCATCGCATTAGATTCAGCAATTTCTAGAATCTTCTGTCCTTCTTCACCATTTAAAAATTCACCTTTTGCATTTAAAAGCTTTAAGGCATTCCATTGTTTTGGGTTGTGACTTGCAGTTAATATAATACCACCATCTGCATGCTCTAAAGGCACAGCAATTTCAACAGTTGGTGTTGTAGACAATCCTAAATCAATAACGTGAATTCCGAGACCGACCAAGGTATTCATCACTAAATTCTGAATCATTTCTCCAGAGATTCTTGCATCTCTACCAACAACAACGATGTAATTATCTTTTTGACGTTGTTGTCTTAACCAAGTACCGTAAGCCGCTGCAAATTTAACAGCATCGATAGGTGTTAAATTGTCGTCTACTGATCCTCCAATAGTTCCTCTAATTCCTGAAATTGATTTTATAAGTGTCATAAATTTTTCATTTTCAACAAATATAAATAGATATACCGTTTTTAACTATTAAGTGATTATGAATTTGTAAATTCGACCTATGAATTTTCTCGCTCATATTTATCTTTCTGGAGACAATGAACTCATTACTATTGGTAACTTTGTTGGTGATGGTGTAAGAGGGAATAAGTATAAATTGTATCCTAGAGAGATCCAAATCGGCATTCAATTGCATCGCCACATCGATACGTTTACAGACGCACATCCGCTATTCAGGCAATGTACAAAACGTCTTCATAAAGGTTATGGACATTATAGTGGAGTTATAGTTGATATCTTCTTTGATCATTTTTTAGCAAAAAACTGGAAGACCTATTCAGATATTCCCCTAGATGTATACATCTCTAATTTTTATAAAAGCCTCTCGAAAAACATAGACATTTTACCTCCGCGTTTTAAACGAATAACTCCAATTATGATTGAAGGTAATTGGCTATTAAGTTATGCACGTATTGAAGGTATACAAACCGTCTTAAATGGCATGAATCAAAGAACTAAAGGCCTTTCTAAAATGAATGAAGCCACTAAAGAATTAATAGAACATTATGCTGCTTTTGAAACGGATTTTACGTTATTTTTTGAAGAATTAAAGACTTTTAGCAAAATGAAACGCATAGCAATTGAAAAGCAGTTTCAAGACGTATAGTCTATCTTTGAGGCAGACCTTCTTAGCTATAAACTACTACGACGTATTTAAAATTTTTCCGATTGTAAATTTCCGGATAGCTTTTCAATATTGCCAACCTATTATATTAAATTTGCACCACAAACAAATTTACAAGCCGTGGCTAAGCAATCTAAACTAAAACAAATACTCAAAATAATTGGCGGACTCGTTGTGTTCTTTACCTTACCTACGCTTCTCCTTTTTGGATTTATGTATTTAAAATATAATGAAGAATTACCTACTGGACAACAAGGAGCTAAAGCAGATCTATTAGCCTCAAAAATGTTAGATGCACTTGACGAAAAAGCCTATTTAAAAACTGATTATCTGGAGTGGACATTTAAGGGAAGACACCACTATAAATGGTTTAAATCTGAAAACACTTGTGAAGTACATTGGAAAGATTTTACCGTTCTTTTGGACTTTAATCAGCTTAAAAACTCAAAAGTCTTCGTTGCCAATAATGAATATAATGGTATTGAGAAACAAGACTATATAACTAAAGCAGAAGCTTACTTTAACAACGATTCATTTTGGCTTGTTGCACCTTATAAAGTATTTGATAGCGGAGTTGAGCGTCGTTTAGTTAAGACAGACGATGGTAAAAATGCCCTTTTAGTCACTTACACTTCTGGAGGTACAACACCTGGTGATTCATATTTATGGCATTTGGATGCCTCCGGAAAACCGATTAGCTTTAAAATGTGGGTAGACATTCTTCCTATTGAGGGTATAGAAGCCACATGGGAAAACTGGATTACTACAGCGAGTGGATCTCAACTTCCAACGTTTCATAAATTATTGTTCTTTGGTATAGAAATAACAGATGTTAAAGGTATTATACTCTAATAATTAACACGACCTGTATAAGCGATACAACTGCTAAGCTACACATAAATAGATTGTTGTATAATTATTCTATCAAAAAGAAGTATTAACGGTTTAACAATGTAGCTTTGTCAACCGATAATACTTCTCAATGCAACTCTATTTTGAAATGGTTGTTATAGTATAATTATTTGCTTCGCTGACCAACAAACTGTTGGCTTTTTAATTTAAATAAAACATTAAAACTTGTTAAACTACCATAACTTCTAGTTATATATTGTTGCAAATCTATTTTTTCTTGTTCACCTAAGCTACTAGAGTTTATCTTTTGTTCCATTACACGCAACCGATCGCGTACCATTGTAATTTTATGAAAGAAGGTATCTATGGGCAATTCACTAGACTTTAGATTAGGGTCACCTGGTTGCATAATTAATTTTCCACCTTTCCATTTGTCTGCAATGGTAACGACTTCTGACACATCGGACCATTTTTTTAAGATGGATTTTAAACTGCGTTCTACTTCGAAAAAACTTATGGTATCTACCTCATCTTCTGCGGCTTCAATGATCTCAAATTCTGAATCTATTTCTATCGTTTCTAATCCGTTATCCATAAAGGTTACCCAATAGTGTTTTGAGGTTACATTAGTAACGACTCCTTTTCCATATTCTGGGTGGTTAATTCTGGATCCAATTCCTAATAATTTCATAGTATATATTGTGTTATAATGCGTTATAAAAAACTAAAATAAGAAAAAAATATACCTAAAAATAGATGGCATTTACAAATGTTAAGAATTAGTAAAAGTGCATTATCATCATCTTGAGAATTCTTATTTTTATCATAATCACAATTTAAAATTGATATATTATGAAAAAACTATTATTTACTCTTTTATGCTTTACATTCTTTTTAACCGCTTCTGCGAATAATGAGCCTAAAGTTGGAGATGTTTTAACGGTAAAAATACCTGCAGATCAAAACTTTAATCATATTGAATTTCCTAGAGCTAATATTTTAATAAAACGAGGAGTTGTAACTGGGTATAAATCCGTAAATAATGAAACTGTTGTCATCGATAATATAGAAACAAAAAAGAATGGTTCTACAGTAGTTACTTTAAAGAAAAAAGATGGGTCTAAATTCTTTGGTATTTTAAAAAATGTTAAAGCTGATTATACAAAAGCCATCGCTTCAGGCGAGCTCCTTGTTGTTAAATAGGAATACCTTTAGCAGATAGATACAAAAAAACTTAGCCTTTAAAAGACTAAGTTTTTTTGTTCCTAATTTAATATTATAAGGCTTTTATAACTTTAAAAGTTTGAGTTCCTCCTTATGATAATAGTATTACGATATCGATTCTTAATATTTGTAATGTCTAAACAATACTTTAAGAACTGCTTAACTAGTTATTATTTTAACATCTGCAATGACAATATACCCTTTTAGCAAATGGTGCTACTGTCATCTATGTTAGCTGGTTGTAGGAATATTAGCGTTTCTTACGCTTGGGTTTATCTTCTTTTAGCTTCACATAAATTAACTTGGAACGTCCTCTAGAATCATCTCGTCGTTCTATTTCGAAGGCTGAGATTGAATTAATTAAGGGTGTTAGTTTCTGAAAGCCATAATTTCTTGAATCGAAATTAGGTTGTTTTTTCTGTAATAAGCTTCCTACATCACCTAAAAACGCCCAACCGTCATCATCGGCAACATCATCTATTGTTGTAGCAATAAATTTAATTTCTTTAGCTGTAATGCTATCATAGTTATTTTTAGAGATCGTTTTTGTGGTAGACTCTGAAACACTTTCTTCTGTGGCGTTTTTAAGTATCTCTATGTATATAAATTTATCGCAAGCTACAATGAATGGATTTGGAGTCTTTTTTTCTCCGATGCCATAGACTTTCATTCCAGCTTCTCGGAGACGTGTTGCTAGACGCGTAAAATCGCTATCGCTTGAGACTAAACAAAATCCATCAACTTTTTCGGAATATAAAATATCCATGGCATCGATAATCATGGCGGAATCTGTGGCATTTTTACCTGTAGTATAGCCATATTGTTGGATAGGTGTGATGGCATTTTCTAAGAGTACGTTTTTCCACTTTGATAAATGCGGTTTGGTCCAATCACCATAAATTCGTTTTATTGTAGGGTTGCCGTATTTGGCAATTTCTTCCATCATTTCTTTGACGTGTGCTGATGGTATGTTATCACCGTCTATTAATACGGCTAGTTTTATATCCATAAGATTGTTTATTGGTTTAATAATTCTAAAGATAAGGGCTTTCTACTAGAAAACCATTTTTGTTGAAATGGTTTTTTTGAGTTGCTGTTGAAATTCTACTAAAATCATCTTTCTATTTGTATTGTATTATGATTTTTGAGGTGTCTTTTAGCACTGACACACATTAGACCCAAAGGAGATCCGAAGGAATCCCTTGTTATTGGGAAGTGGAAATACTGTTGCTTTTTATCATGCCTCAAACCACTTTACCCCCCCCTTACCTACTACTAGTTACACAGTGTTTTTGCCCTATTTGCATTTTTATGACATTTTCAGCCCTATTTCGAGTCTTGGTTATAATTCTTCAAAAACTTCATATTATTTTGGATAAAATTTAAAAGATTTTCTGCAAAATGCTGTTTTTATCGCAAATTGTTCAATAGGATTATCCCCTTGTAGAGACTTTAGGGGTGTTTTGTTAGGCTAAGCGCACATGAGCAGGAATATTCTAGGTTTAATAGATTTGTTCATGTTTGATTGATGAGATATTTGTGGATTCCTGCGCGCAGGAATGACAAAATAATACTTAATAATAGCTGTACGACTGTTTGTATTTGATTGGTTTGGTGTGGTATACTTTAGTTGTTTGGGGTATAGAGTTGTTTTTATGCCAATGAAAAGTTATTGGAAAGGTTGCTCACTCAAGGATTACTGAGATACAGAAGGCTTTTTTGTTTTGAAAGTACCTTGTAAATTTTTTAGGGGTTTTGCTTTTTGAGTGGTTTTATACATTCATTTTTGAAAGATCAAAAACGAACCAAAAAGTCTTTCACTGTTGTGGGTATTTCTAATAGTCTTCCCTAGACTATTAAAACCATAATAAATAGCCCAAATAGCTTCCAAGGCTTCAGCTATTTTTTAAGGCTATTTATTACATATATTGACGACAGGGTTCAGACTAGGTCGGAATTGAAGACTTGCTAGTCTGCTCGCTATTGGATATTATCTAATAGCTATTAAGCAATTACAGATTAATTTCCCGGAGATGATACTAAACGTTACTTGCCAATTGTTCCTCTTTGTCATTCCGTTCTTGACACAAACCCTTTGACTGTGCTAAGGGCACGCTTCCAAAAAGTTAAGACAATTTGTTAGGAATTACTCATGTCTTTCTCGATACTATTTTGGAAAAGCCAAAAACGCTCGAAGTGACGATAAAGGATAATTATATGATTATGGTTTCTGTCAACATTAGCGACACGGGTCTGTGATCGCTAGTTCTGGTACTAGCATTTGAGCCAGCGTTGGCGCGCTCAAAAATCTCGTGCTCTACCTTGCCTGCTTTGGCGTTTACTTTTAATGGAAAATTACCATTGCAAAGGGGTTGACTCATAAGGATATGGTCTATAAGTAAAGGATTTTGACTGGCTGGAATGTTGAGGATGGGATCTCTAAAACGCGAGGTCCACCTTAAGTTTGCGGTATAATCGAACAAGGCGTGGTTAAAGAATTTTTCGGCTAAGAGGACTTCACCTTGTAAGTTTTGTATGAGATCGAAAAAGAGGTATTGGTTTTCAAAAAAGTCTTGTCCAGGGCCATCGTTACAATCTCCGAGAAGTACTAATCCTGGATTTTCTAGTTGGTTGAATTTAGCATCTATATAATGTCTGATATTACGGGCTTCAGTGGCTAATTTAACTCTTGCCTTTAAGGCTGTCTCTAAATATGCACCTGTGAGATTACCTTCATCGTCGCGTTGTATACTTGTAAGATTGATTTTAGATTTGAGGTGTACACCTATACACTCGATCTCTTGTCCGTTATCGAGTTCGTAAATCAGTACCTGTGGATGGCGATAATGCTTATGGTCGTCTGGTTTTATTTTTCCCCAGTAATTAACTCCCCAACGATCTGCATTAATAAAGGCTTGCCATACTTCTGCCTCCTGAAGGCGACAGCGGAATGCTATCTCTGGTTTTACAATGTACCATAGCCACTGTGTTCCTCGCATGTGATTGCCATAGTCTCGGTCACGGTCACCTATTTGGTCGTTTTCTCCTTTGAGCAGTATAGGAATCCACTGATTTTGGAGTACAACCTCACAGAATTCTACTATAGCTGCTTCTCCTTTTGGGCCTTCAACCATTAAAAGGATATCTGCATTAATAGCTTGAATTGTGTGTTGCACACGTTGCCTACGGTCTAAAATTATCTGAGAAGGGTTAGTGGCGTGTAAACGATTAGCGTGTTTAATATTCCATGTTGCGATTTTTAATGGCATAATTTTCAGTTGGTTTTAAATAATAACATTATGAATAGCAGGACAGCCTATTGAATAGGATGTCTTTACCTATCGTTTATCAGCAACGAATTATGTAAGGGTCGCTCCTTGAGGGTAAGGTGCTTAGGAATTTAGAATAAGGTACTTATTTTTATAACAGTTTGGTTTTAAAACAGATGAAGTGTGTTATAATAACTATAAAGTGCTAAAAAAATGATTGTTTTAGAATTATTGCTTGGCTTGTGAGTTATGTTCGTTGGCCTTTAATTACTAAATACTTTTTAAATCTAGGTTATGATACTTCACTTATACTACAAGGCTCTATTTCCATAAATTGATGATTATAAACACAATTTGACTACGTTTAGCTAGTCTATTGGAAGTTCAGTGGTAAAGTTTTGGTTGTTTTGGCTTTTTATTGAATGCCTATGTTATGTGATGCATTATGCTTTAGCTTCTAGGGTTATGGATAACATTTTTAGATATTGAAAACATTAATGGTAACTGTTGCCCCATAGAATGAACTTTATCACTGTTTTAAATGTCGTTTGATGCTTACTGAGTATCTTATATTTTTATTCCGAGTGGTTATTTTCTACCCTTTTCCAAATCAACTCGCTATTAAGTAAAAAACTACCGATATAATCGAAATTACAATCTGAAGGTGCAATAATGGATAGAAAGGGTTGCTTATTTTTATCGCGATATAAATGATACGTTTCACCAATAAGCGGTTCAAATGTGTATCTTGCATTGTACACTAAAGTATTGTACTCTAACTCTTTCATCATATTTTCGTATTCTGCTTTCAGCTCTAAATACTTTGCTTTTATTTGCTTATTTGCTTTATTGATGTTTCTGGCTTTCCATGTAGAATTGTCCGTAATTTGAATAGCTGGCGCACCGACATTAGTAGCATAAGGCTTTATATACGCATCGTATTGCCGTGTCTGTTCATTAAAAACAATCTGATCTGGTTTCTTTTCATTAGACATATTCCACAAGCTTTTTTACAAAGGTAAAACACCTTAATATTAAGGTGATAAGAATTTCACAGCTTTTTTTTATTAAATTTATAAACCAATTAATTAACCAGAATGAATTTTACAAAAAAAATAGGGCCCTTAAACCTCTTTATACTCTCACTTTGTGCATTGATTATAGTAGTAGCTATGTATTTATTCTTACGAGGCGATCAAAGTCATGCCCTTTTTATTGGATTATGGGTACCTACCATTCTTGCATTTGCCATCTTTTTAAAACAAATTTTCAATGGACGCCAATGACATCATGTTAACATTTTCCATATTTGTAACGGTATGCGTTATTGTATGGGCTATTTTAGTCATTAGAGCATATAACAGAATAGGCAATAAAGATTGAGGTGTCTTACTATCTGAATTATAGTATAACACGTTGCTATCGTCTATATTACATCATCTTAAAATCTAAAAGCAATTTATTCTCAATTGAAGCCTGCAGATGATCGCCTTTCTCTATAAGTCCGGCTCCACGTGCTGGAGTTCCTGTAAAAATTAGATCATCTTCTTCTAACGTCATAAAAGACGATACATAAGTTATAATTTCAGCAAAATTATAAATCATTAAGCTAGTTGTACCGATTTGTTTTTGTTCTCCATTAATTTTTAAATCGAAATATATAGCACTTAGATCCGGAAACTTAGATACTGGCAAAAATGCAGACATTGGCGAAGCACCATCAAAACCTTTGGCCAAAGCCCATGGTCCTTTATTTTCTCTGCTTGCTGCTAGCACATCCTTAGCTGTAAAGTCTATACCTACTGCAATTTCTGAAATATAAGATATAGCTTCGTTCAATAAAATAGCTTTACCACGTTTTCCTATTTTGGCTACCAGTTCCACTTCGTAGGCTAGTTGGCTGGTAATTTTAGGAAAATTGATATCACTATTACCATAAACCAAGCTCGACTCTGGTTTGGAAAATATTGTTTGTACTCCTGTTTTTAACGCGCTAATTTCTGGTACTTCATTAACGTAATTTTTACCGATACCTATGATTTTCAGATCCTTTTATCTTTCCAATTATTAAAGGACTAAAGATTATTAAACAACTTTTAAGACCATTCTAAAGTTGTGCATAAAATTTAAAACACCTCAAATACAAAACCTAGTAACCAATACAATATAAAAAATACCACAATAGTACCAATACAGCCACATTTGCCACCTCCTATTTTCTTGGCTCCCCAAGCCGCTCCTATAATTTTAAGTAATTTTTCCATGTCTGTTTGTGTTTATATCTTATAAATTTAGGTGATATTGCGTTTACAACTGAACTATAACCACATTAATATGCGCTCTATTGGTTATTTTAGACTGTTCATACAGCAATCTTTACGATTCTTTTTAACAACTATAATTTGTACCTTTGCAACTTTGCTAAAAATACAAGAGGACAAATCTATATATGAGCCCATTCAACGATTCTATTGAAGTTAAAGGTGCACGCGTTCACAACCTTAAAAACATTGACGTTACTATCCCGAGAGACAAACTGGTGGTCATAACGGGTTTATCTGGTAGTGGAAAATCATCATTGGCTTTTGATACCATTTATGCCGAAGGACAACGTCGCTATATTGAAACTTTTTCAGCTTATGCACGTCAGTTTTTGGGTAGCTTAGAGCGACCAGATGTTGACAAAATTGATGGCTTAAGTCCTGTGATTGCTATTGAGCAAAAGACTACCAGTAAATCACCACGTTCAACTGTAGGCACTATTACCGAAATCTATGACTTTTTACGTCTTCTTTATGCAAGAGCAGCAGATGCCTATAGTTATGAGACTGGTGAAAAAATGGTAAGCTATAATGATGAGCAAATTAAAGATCTCATTTTAGCCTCTTACCAAGGGAAACGGATTAATATTTTATCGCCTGTTGTTCGTTCTCGAAAAGGACATTATCGTGAATTGTTTGAGCAAATAGCCAAGCAAGGCTTTGTTAAGGTACGGACGGACGGAGACATCGTCGATATTGAAAAAGGCATGAAACTAGATCGTTACAAAACCCACGATATAGAGATTGTTATTGATAGACTAAAAATTGACGGTTCAGAAAACAATGATAAGCGCTTAATGGAGAGCATCAACACTGCGATGTATCACGGTGAAGATGTTTTAATGGTGATTGACCAAGATACCAACGAACCACGCTTTTTTAGTCGAAATTTAATGTGTCCGTCAACAGGGATTTCATATCCAAATCCAGAACCCAATAACTTTTCATTTAATTCTCCTAAAGGTGCATGCTATAACTGTAACGGTATAGGCGAATTGTACGTCGTTAACGAACGTAAGTTAGTGCCAGATGAAACCTTGTCTATAAAAAATGGGGCTTTAGCACCACATGGTCCACAAAAGAAAAGCTGGATTTTTAAACAATTTGAAACTATTGCTCAACGTTATGAATTTTCGCTGAATGATGCTTGGAAAGATATACCAGAGGCTGCTAAACAGGTTATTTTGTATGGTGGCAAAGATAAATTTACCGTAGAAAGTAAACTGCTTGGTGTTACTCGTGATTACAAAATAGACTTTGAAGGCGTTGCAAGCTTTATTGAAAGTCAGTACAACTCAGATTCTACGTCCTTAAGGCGCTGGGCAAAAGATTACATGAACAAAGTAGAATGTCCGGTGTGCGAAGGCTCTCGCTTAAAAAAAGAATCCCTTTACTTTAAGGTCGACGGAAAAAGTATTGCCGATTTGGTGCGTATGGACGTCGTAGAATTAAGTGTGTGGCTAGACGGTTTACAAGCGCGTTTAACAGCTAAACAGCAACAAATTGGAGCTGAAATTATTAAGGAAATCAAAAGTAGAGTTCAGTTTTTATTAGACGTAGGGCTCACCTACCTTAATTTAAACCGCAGTTCTAAATCCTTGTCGGGAGGAGAAGCCCAACGTATAAGATTAGCAACACAAATTGGTTCGCAGTTGGTTGGAGTCCTTTATATATTAGACGAGCCTAGTATTGGATTACACCAACGTGATAACGAAAAGTTGATTAACTCTTTGGTCTCTTTACGAGATGTCGGTAATTCTGTGATCGTGGTAGAACACGACAAGGATATGATAGAACGCGCAGACCACGTTATAGATATTGGTCCTTTTGCAGGTAAATATGGTGGAGAAATAATTAGTGAAGGCACACCAAAAGCATTACTAAAGCAAAACACACTAACAGCAGCTTATCTCAACGGTGAAAAGGAAATTGAAATCCCTAAAACCAGACGAAAAGGTAACGGTAAAAAACTAGTCTTAAAAGGATGCACAGGTAATAACCTAAAAAATATTGATGTAGAATTCCCTTTAGGTAAGATGATTGGAGTTACAGGTGTTTCAGGGAGTGGAAAATCGACGTTAATAAATGAAACACTTTACCCTATACTTAATGCACACTATTTCAATGGCGTAAAGAAACCAATGCCTTATAAAAGCATTACAGGCTTAGAGCATTTAGATAAAGTTATTGATATTAATCAATCTCCAATTGGTAGAACTCCACGAAGTAACCCGGCAACCTACACTAAAACTTTTGATGAAATTAGAAGTCTCTTTGCCAAGATTCCTGAAGCTATGATTCGCGGTTATAAGCCAGGACGATTTAGTTTTAATGTTAAAGGCGGACGTTGTGAAACTTGCCAAGGAGGTGGCTTACGTGTTATTGAGATGAATTTCTTACCAGACGTATATGTGGAATGCGAAACTTGCCAAGGTAAACGTTTTAATCGTGAAACTTTAGAGATTAGATATAAAGGAAAATCTATAAGTGATGTTTTAGACATGACTATTGAAGAAGCTGTAGATTTCTTTGAAAACATACCAAAAATCCACAGAAAACTCAAAACAATTAAGGATGTTGGCTTAGGCTATATTACACTTGGGCAACAAAGTACTACCCTTTCTGGTGGTGAAGCACAGCGTATAAAATTAGCCACAGAATTAAGTAAACGCGATACAGGAAACACCTTCTATATTTTAGATGAACCTACCACAGGGCTTCATTTTGAAGACATCAGAGTCCTTATGAAAGTCCTAAATAAATTAGCCGATAAAGGAAATACTGTTCTAATCATAGAACATAATCTCGATGTTATTAAAACCGTAGATTATATCATAGATATTGGTTACGAAGGAGGAAAAGGAGGAGGAAACCTAGTAGCTAAAGGTACACCAGAAGCCATTATTAAGGATAAGAAAAGTTACACTGCAAAGTTTTTGAAGAAGGAAATGATGTAGTGGTTGTTAGAAAATAAAAATTAAGAATTGCATCTGGTAGAACGCATACTATATTTTTATAACCTTTGAGCAGCAACTTAACACTGAATACTCAACACGAGACACTGAATTCTACCCCTTTTAGAACGAATATTAACTCAATACCTTTTCGTTTTATAAAGCCATTCTTTTATTTCATAACTTGTCTGTATTAACATAAAACCTTAATCATTATGAAAAGTATTCTCTGGCTTGTAGCCGTTATTTGTATCGTAGTATGGTTGCTTGGATTATTAGATATTATTCCTGGCATGAGCAGCAGTAGCCTCATCCATATCTTATTAGTTATTGCAATCGTCGTTATCTTATACAATATCATTTCTGGCAGAAAACCATTATAACTATAAAATTACTAAAATACTTAAGCGTATCCTTTCAATAAGGTACGCTTATTTTTTTTATTATTAAATACCAATTTCAATCTATTTAACTTAACTTTGAAGGTCTTAAAATTTAGACAAAGCCATATATCAATATGGCTTTTATATTGTTATAATAAATCATAGTAATAATAAACATATGCGAAACGAAAGTAATAGTAAACGCTGGAATGAAATAAAAACCAATGATTCTTGGGCCATATTTAAAATTATGGGAGAATTTGTTAATGGTTACGAAAAACTAAGTAAAATAGGCCCTTGTGTATCTATTTTTGGATCTGCACGTACCAAACCAGATCATAAATTTTACAAATTAGCAGAAGAAGTTGCTACTAAAATTGTAGACCACGGCTACGGAGTCATTACAGGTGGAGGACCAGGTATTATGGAAGCGGGTAACAAAGGGGCTCATATTGCAGGTGGTACCTCTGTAGGACTTAATATAGAGTTACCTTTTGAGCAACACGACAATCCCTATATCGACTCTGATAAAAGTTTAGATTTCGATTATTTCTTTGTGAGAAAAGTGATGTTTGTAAAATACTCTCAAGGTTTTGTAGTTATGCCAGGAGGTTTCGGAACCTTAGATGAACTTTTTGAAGCAATTACTTTAATCCAAACGCATAAAATTGAAACGTTCCCTATCATTTTAGTTGGAACAGAATTTTGGGGAGGATTATTTGAATGGGTAAAAACCACATTAATTGATGCAGGAAATATTAGTGCTAACGATTTAGACTTAATTCATCTTGTCGATACTCCAGACGAAGTTATCGATATACTTGATGAATTCTACAAAGAGTATGATCTTAGTCCTAATTTCTAAGCCTATCCTATTTTTAATTCATGCTATAAAATAAACTTCAAAAAAAATAATTATCAGTGATGTATCGTTTATTATAAACACCCATTGACAATTAAAACTCTATACGCTTAAATACATGAAAATGAAAATTCGAGTTTTCTTTATAGCCACACTCTTCACTTTAACCTCAGTTTCTTCACAAGAAACGGTTAAAGTGATGTTTTATAATTTATTAAATTATCCATTAGAAGATGCCGTTCCAAATCGCATCAACGATTTAGCATACATTTTATCAGACTATAAACCCGATTTATTTTTAGTTTGTGAGCTTAATAATATAACCGGAGCTACCGAAATTTTAAATACCGTAAAGAGTGCAATCAGTTTAGATTACGATATGGCAACTTATACATCAAATACTTCTGACGATAGTTGGGGTGATCAAAATGATTTACAGAATTTATTATATTATAACAGCTCTAAATTTACATTAGAGGAAGAGATTATTGTGCCGACATATCTCAGAGATTTTAATGTGTACCGTGTGCAATTAAGAACTATCAATCAAGACTCAAACCCGGTAGAACTTTATATCATTGTGTGTCATTTAAAAGCATCGAGCGGAACATATAATGCTCAGAAACGTTTTGAAATGATCCAAGATTTAGAAACTTTTTTAGACACCTTACCTGCAGACTCTAATGTTTTATTAGGTGGAGATCTAAATATCTATACCTCAAGTGAAGATGCTTTTCAGACCTTAATAGATAACAACAACTCAATTGTGTTTGTAGATCCCGCAAATCGTGTTGGTAGTTGGCATAACAATTCTAATTACGTCGATGTATTTACGCAATCTACCCGAACACAAACAGGCATGGGTGGCACCACAGGAGGTTTTGACGATCGATTTGATTTTATACTCACTTCTCAAAACATGACTAATACTGCTAGCCTTACTTATGTGCCAGATTCGTATGAAGTGTATGGTAATAATGGTTTAACTTCTTGTTGGAATAAAGCAATTAATGCATCGGAATGCGAAACCACAGACTCTAAATTTTCGTATACATTAAGAAATCATTTACATAATTTTAGTGACCATCTTCCCGTAACCTTGTCTTTAGAAACAGATGCTACGTTTTTAAATGTAGATAAATTTCAGATAGCTTCGCGTTTCGGGTTAAATGCAACAGTTGTAAATCAACACTTAGTCGTTACCCTTAATGATATAACATTGCATAACGCTACCTTAATCATTTCTAATAATTTAGGACAACAAGTAAAAACATTTCAAATGAATTCTGAAAATAAACAGTATATTGATGTTTCGGATTTAAACAAAGGTTTATACTATGTAACCCTATCTCAAAGTTATATGAATCCGTTAAAATTTATAATGCTCTAGTTGAATAAATACACTTTCATAACAGTCCTTGTCATCCTTTTTGGCTTCCATGTTGCAGCTCAAAACACCATGTCTATTGCCGCAAAAGTTAACGTCGACACCAAAACGATATCTATAGCACAGACTATAGTATATAAAAACGATACAGATACTGTGCTTTCCTCCATTTACTTAAACGACTGGAACCATAGTTATTCGTCAAAATCGACTCCTTTAGCCAAGCGTTTTGAAGAAGAGTTTAGCACTAAATTCCATTTAGCTAAAGATGAAGAACGCGGTTTTACTGAGATTACCTCAATTAAAAACGAAAACGACATCACCCTAGCGTTTAGTCGGTTAGAAGCGAGTCCAGATGTTATAAACGTACAATTAGCCCACCCTTTAGCAGCAGGAGCATCTTATACGTTACAGCTTCAATATGTATTGCAAATTCCAGATGCTAGTTTTACAGATTATGGTGTAACAAAGAGTAATGATTTTGACTTAAAATACTGGTATATCACTCCAGCTGTTTATGATGGTGAATGGCAGTATTACAGCAATAAAAATTTGAATGATTTATTTGTTCCTAAATCAGATATTACCCTAAGCATTAGCTACCCAAGAAATTACAAAGTTACCTCTGAGCTCAATTTTAACGCTACCACTATTGATAATGAAACGCAAACACAGACCACTATCTTAAGTGGAAAAGACAGAACCGACACGTACTTGTCGCTATATAAATTTCCATCATACAATTTTGTACAAACAGATGATTTTGTGATCATTTCGGATATTAAGGAAAAAGGACTTCCAGGCCCAACAAAAGCTTTAATTACCGATAAAGTTACAAGGTACCTTACCAAACACTTAGGCACATATCCACACAAACAATTATTGGTAACATCTTTAGAATATCAGAAAAATCCACTGTATGGATTAAATCAGCTTCCTGCATTTTTACGACCATTTCAAGCAGACTTTCAATACGAATTAAAACTGTTAAAAACTGCATTAAAAAAATATCTAGATAATACACTTTTACTTAATCCTAGAAAAGAACATTGGTTAAGTGAAGGCCTTCAGGTCTATTATTTAATAAAATATGTTGAAGAGTATTATCCAGACACTAAGCTTTTAGGTTCTTTAGCAGATGTTTGGGGTATTAGGTCTTTTCATGCTGCCGATTTAAAATTTAATTTTCAGTACTACCTGTACTACATGGAAATTGCACGCAAAAACAGAGATCAACCCTTAACCACCTCTAAAGATTCCTTAACTAAATTTAATACCAATATTGCAGGAAAATACAAAGCAGGTTTAGGGCTCAACTACTTAGATGCTTTTACTGAAGACACTCAGCTCTCTGACGATATTACGGAATTTCTAGAAGCGTATCAATTACAACCCGTGTCTTTAGAAGATTTTGAAACTTTTATAGCCTCTAAAACCACAAAAAATATCGACTGGTTTTTTACAGATTATATCGGAACTAGAAAGAAAATTGATTTTAAAATAGCGTCTATTAAAACGTTAGAGGATTCCTTAAAATTAACTTTAAAAAATAAGCGCGATAATAGCATGCCTATTCCTGTTTTTAAATTAAAAAAGGATTCGGTTGTGGGTAAGTTATGGGTAGAAAATATACAAGGGACTAAAACCATAACCTTACCAAAAGATAGTACAGATATGTTTGTCCTAGATTACAATAATGTAATACCAGAATACAATCAGCGCGATAATTACAAAGCCACCAAAGGCTCTTTTCTCAATAACAAACCGTTTCAGTTGCGCTTATTTAAAGATCTAGAAGATCCTAACTACAACCAAGTATTCTTTATGCCCTTGGTGGAGTTCAATAATATATATGACGGCTTAACCCTAGGAACAAAGGTGTATAACAAAACCATATTAAGAAAGCGTTTAAACTATCGTTTTTCACCTCAGTATGCTACAAAATCTAACGCACTCACGGGTTCTACATCCATATTTTACTCTCATAATATTGAAAATAAAAATCTATACGATATTAGTTATGGGATTTCAGCGGGTTATCAATCCTATGGTAATGATGCTTTTTTTACAAGAATAAGACCATCGTTAACTTTTAGCTTTAGGAACGATGCTTATTTTAGGTCGCCTCAAGTCGATCAAATTATGGCGCGGTATGTCAGCATTTCTAGAGATATTGGCGAAGAAGCCACCATTCCTTTAGATGAACCCGATTACGGAGTTTTTAACTTAAGGTACACCCATTTTAACCCTGGAGTCATTAATTATTCTAAGTTATCTTCAGACATTCAAATTGCGAATAAATTTAGTAAGGTCTCTTTTAATTACGAGTTTAGAAAACTAACCCATAGCAATCGAAATATTAATTTTAGATTTTTTGCAGGAGTTTTCCTAGATAACAATTCCAACCCTAATTCTAACTATTTTAGTTTTGCCTTAGATCGACCTACCGACTACTTATTTGATCTTAACTATTTAGGACGTTCTGAAGACTCCGGAATATTTAGTCAACAAATTATTATAGCCGAAGGAGGCTTTAAATCTAAATTAGCCACACCATTTGCTAACCAATGGATGACCACGGCTAATTTTAGCACTTCGATTTGGAGGTATATCCAAGCGTATACCGATATTGGATTGGTAAAAAACAAGTTTATTGACCCTAAATTTGTGTACGACTCTGGGATTCGATTAAACCTTGTAGAAGATTATTTTGAAATCTATTTCCCGATATATTCCAATTTGGGTTGGGAGGTAGGAGAATCTGATTACGATCAACGAATTCGTATTATGTTTACAGTAGACCCACAAGTACTCCTCGGTCTATTTAGACGCAAATGGTATTAGCAGATTCTTACTGAAAAGTTAAAATAATCTGTTTATTTGAAGAATTATCAACAAAAAGACACCTTAACTAAGAATACCTTAAGATTATAACACCTTATAGCCTTGCATTAAATGTTAATTTTTTGTACTTTCGCAAGACCTAAAAAGTGCTTATATGAAGACGACTCCCAACACCAAAACAGAGATTACATTTGAAGATTTTAAAACAGAGGTTTTAAACGATTACAAAGTGGCTGTCACCAGCCGTGAGTGTAGTTTACTAGGTCGTAGGGAAGTACTCACCGGAAAAGCTAAGTTTGGAATTTTTGGAGATGGTAAAGAAATCCCACAAATTGCATGGGCAAAAGCATTTAGAAACGGTGATTTTAGATCTGGTTACTACAGAGATCAAACGTTTATGATGGCTATTGGTGAACTTACTATCGAACAATTTTTTGCCGGTTTGTATGCCAATACAGATATTAAAGACGAGCCCATGTCTGCAGGTCGCCAAATGGGAGGCCATTTTGCTACCCATAGTTTAGACGAAAATGGTCAGTGGAAAAACTTAACAGAACAAAAGAATTCGAGTTCTGATATTTCACCAACCGCAGGCCAAATGCCTCGACTTTTAGGTTTAGCACAAGCATCTAAAATATATAGAGATGTAGACGGAATTGATACCACCAAGTTTTCTAAAAAAGGGAACGAAATTGCTTGGGGAACGATTGGTAATGCTAGTACAAGTGAAGGTCTATTTTTCGAAACCATAAATGCTGCTGGTGTATTACAAGTACCCATGGTGATTAGTATTTGGGATGACCAATATGGTATTTCGGTACATGCAAGACACCAAACAACTAAAGAAAATATCTCTGAAATATTAAAAGGCTTCCAACGTGAAGGTGACTTAAAAGGTTACGAAATTTTTAGAGTGGACGGTTGGAACTATCCTGAATTAATGGATACCTATCAACGTGCTGCTAAAATTTCGAGGACGGAACATGTTCCCGTTATGATTCATGTTCAAGAATTAACACAACCACAAGGACACTCCACTTCAGGATCGCATGAGCGTTATAAAGATAAGGACCGATTAAAGTGGGAAGCTGAGTACGATTGTAATGTGCAAATGCGTCATTGGATGATTGCTAACAATATTGCCACAGACGAAGAATTAACAGCCTTAGAACGCCGTATTAAGAAAGAGGTTAGAGAAGGTAAAAAAGCTGCTTGGGCTGCCTGTATAAATCCAATTTTAGCAGAACGTAAAGAAGCGCTTAGTTTACTAGAACAGTTAGCAGCGTCTAGTTCTAATGGAGTCTTTATTACAAAATTAAAAAATGAACTAGAAAGTTTTGACGAGCCTTTGCGTCGTAACATACTTACAACAACTCGAAAGGCTTTGCGATATGTGGTGTCAGAGTCGTCTACAGAGAAAACTGCATTACAGAACTGGGTTACAAATTATATAAATACCATTCAACCTAAATACAGTTCTCACTTATATAGCGAATCTCCACAGAGCGCATTAAACCAATCCGAAGTTCCCCCAACTTATGATGCCAATGCAGAGGAGGTTGACGGACGTGTAGTATTGCGAGAAAATTTTGATGCTATTTTTAATAATTATCCTGAAGCCTTAATCTTTGGCGAGGATGCTGGTTATATCGGAGATGTAAATCAAGGTTTAGAAGGACTTCAAGAAAAACATGGCGCTTTAAGAGTTTCTGATACAGGTATTAGAGAAGCCACAATTATAGGTCAAGGAATCGGTATGGCTATGCGTGGTTTAAGACCTATTGCAGAAATTCAGTATTTGGATTACATTATGTATGCACTTCAAATAATGAGCGATGATTTAGCAACCGTGCAATACCGCACCAAAGGACGCCAAAAAGCTCCGCTAATTGTTAGAACTCGAGGTCATAGGCTAGAAGGTATTTGGCATTCTGGCTCACAAATGGGTGGTGTACTTAATTTAATTAGAGGAATCCACGTGTTAGTTCCAAGAAACATGACCAAAGCTGCTGGTTTTTACAATACCTTATTGGATAGCGATGAACCTGCTTTGGTTGTTGAATGCTTAAATGGTTATCGCTTAAAAGAAAAATTGCCAAACAACATAGGTGAATTTAAAACACCCATCGGAGTTGTAGAAACCATTAGAGCCGGTGAAGATATCACTTTAGTATCATACGGCTCTACTTTACGCTTGGTTGAAAAAGCAGCCAAAGAACTACAAGTCGTTGGTATTGACGCGGAAATTATTGATGTGCAGTCTTTATTGCCATTCGATTTAAACCATGATATTGTAAAAAGTATCGCCAAAACTAACCGTGTAGTGGTTATAGATGAAGATGTTAAAGGTGGAGCTTCAGCTTATATATTGAATGAAATTCTAAATACTCAAGGTGCATTTCAATATTTAGATAGTTCACCAATCACCTTAGCTGCAAAACCACACCGACCAGCTTATGGTACTGATGGAGACTATTTTTCTAAACCATCTGCAGAAGATATCTTTGAAGCCATCTATGAAGTTATGCATGAGGTGAGCCCTTCGGATTATCCCAAATTGAGATAGACACAAGTTTAAAACACCATAAAAAAGCAGTTAATTATATTACATAGTTAGCTGCTTTTAGTTTTACAGATGGTTTTATTATAACTCAAACAAAAAGCCTTAATTTTAGAGCATGAAGATTGAATCTATTGTTACTATAAAAAAAGAATTGAAACACCTTTCTCAAGAAGAACTACTAGAATTGTGCTTGCGTTTAGGGAAATTTAAAAAAGAAAATAAAGCTCTTCTCACCTATTTATTATTTGAATCCCATGATGAAGATGGTTATATAGCTAGTGTAAAAACCAGTTTAGACGCCTTATTTGAAGGTATAAATACCAATAGTTATTTCTACATGAAGAAAACAATACGAAAAATTTTAAGAGAAATTAGAGTCTACAGTCGGTATTCATTAAAGAAAACCACAGAAGTAGAACTCCTACTCTATTTTTGTGAACGCTTAAATGATTTAAAACCGTCTATTCATAGAAATACGACCCTCAGTAACTTATACGAAAGACAAATACGTTCTATTAAGAATAAGATTAAAGTCTTACATGAAGATTTACAGTACGATTATAATTTACAGCTAGAAAACCTAGGTCGCTAAGTCGTTCTCATAAAGTCATAAAAACAGTGAGTTAAACTTGCCATTATGAATACAATCGCTTGCTGCTTATTGAACACTACCTACTGTTTCTTAGCTTTTCGGCTACCTTCATACATTTCATACTTTACCAAACGGGCTTCAAGCTTAGCATTATACACTTTTATCTTTCGGGAAGGACGTAAACCAACAGATTTTAAAGCTTCTAGATTTGAAGTAATAAGCCATGCGTTAGTTCCTGGATAACCATGTTTTAAAGTAGACCCAATATTACCATAAAATTCTTCCACATTTAAATTCTCTAAACGCTCACCGTACGGAGGATTAAATACCATGTGCAATTTCTCGTTCCCAGATTTTTGAGTTTTAAAGAAGTCTTCATGCTGGATATGTACAAATTCATCTAAATGCGCATTCTTTATATTTTCCTTTGCTTTTACCACAGCCGAAGGTGATTTATCGTAACCAATAATTTTATGATGAAAATCGCGTGTTTTCTTCAATAAAGATTCTTCAATTTTCTCAAACAAATCCACATCCCAATTGGTCCAACGTTCAAAAGCAAACTCTTTTCGCATTAAGTTTGGTGGAATATTACAAGCAATCATAGCCGCTTCTGCCAACATGGTTCCACTACCACACATCGGATCCATAAAATCTGACTGGCCATCCCAACCACTCATCATTATTAAACCTGCCGCTAAGACTTCGTTTATCGGAGCAATGTTTGTAGCGGATTTATAACCACGTCTATGCAACGATTCGCCAGACGTATCTAGCGATATAGTACAACGCTGACGATCTATATGAACATTAATTTTTAAGTCAGGAAAACGTAAATCTACATCAGGACGCGTACCATCAATTTCTCTAAAGCGATCTACTATTGCATCTTTGGTTTTTAAAGCAGTATAGAGGGAATGGGTAAACACACTATTATGTACTGTGGCATCGACCGCCAACGAACCAGTTGATTTTAAATAGTTTTCCCACTTCATCTGCTTTACGTTTTTGTAAAGATCCTCTTCTTTAGTAATCCTAAATGTATGAATTGGTTTTAGGATTTTTATAGCAGTTCTCAACCCAAGATTGGCCTTATACATAAACCCTTTATCACCTTCAAAACTCACATTACGAACACCCTTTTCCACCTTCATGGCACCAAGTTGTGTAAGTTCTTTTGCTAATATATCTTCGAAGCCAAATAAAGTTTTGGCTAACATCTTGTAATTATCTTCCATAAGTTCCGTCAAATAGATTGCAAAAATACAGTATTTTTGCAGCATGACATCCTAAAATTTAAATAGGACGCGTCATTACGAAAATTTGAAGCCTAGTTATAGCTATCTTTTTATGGATTATGAAATAACTACGCTCTTCTTCCTCGTAATAACAACATATTATTTTTAATTAACAATACTCCTTTTTTTATAGGAGATAATTATGACTAAACCAACAAAACAATGGTACGCATCGTGGTTTGACACCCCTTACTACCACATTTTATATAAAGACAGAGATTATACAGAAGCTCAAAATTTTATGGATAATCTCACCAATTATCTCAACTTACCTGAACATGGAAAAATTTTAGATTTAGCCTGTGGTAAAGGTAGACATTCTGTGTACTTAAATTCTTTAGGTTATAATGTTACTGGTGCAGATTTATCTGAGCAAAGTATAGCCCATGCACAGCAATTTGAAAATGAAACTCTTCGGTTTAAGGTACACGATATGAGTACTCCATTTCCAGATACTTTTGATGCCGTTTTTAACCTTTTTACAAGTTTTGGCTATTTTGAAAATGAAGCTTGTAACCTCAAAACCATTGCTTCTATTAAACAAGAATTAAATACCTTTGGATTTGGTGTTATCGATTTTATGAACACCAATTATATCATTAAAAATTTAATTCCTGAAGATGTAAAAACCGTAGAAGGAATTGATTTTCATCAAAAAAGATCGGTAAAAGAGGGGTATATTATTAAAGATATTAGTTTTGAAGCCGATGGAGAGCATTTTGAATTTCAAGAACGCGTAAAAGCCTTTACTTTACAAGATTTTGAAATCCTCTTTGAAAAAGCAGGCGTCCATTTGTTAGATGTATTTGGTGATTATAAATTACATAAATACCATACCGACACGTCAGAACGTATGATTATGATTTTTAAGTAAAAATGATATGCATAGCTATTTATTACCCTTAATTGCCGTTCTTATAGGTATTGTTATTGCTATATTCATTAAAAAGCAAAACACAAGTTATACTAAACTTCTATTATCGTTTAGTGGTGCCTTTTTATTGGCACTCACACTTTTTGATTTATTACCAGAAGTCTATCATCATATCGATGCCAAACACACAGGTTTATATATTATGTGTGGTATCTTGCTTCAGATCATATTAGAATTTTTTTCTAAAGGAGCCGAACATGGCCATGTCCATATTCATAAAGACGATACAGCATTTCCATGGCTGCTTTTTGTCAGTTTATGTATTCATAGTTTTTTAGAAGGTTTTCCTATTCATCATCACAATAATATGGTGTATGGCATACTTATTCATAAAATTCCGATTGCCATATTAATTACCGCATTTTTATTAAAATCTAGTTATAGTAAAATGCAAGTTGTAAGTTTCTTAATCATTTTTACGGCCATGACACCCTTAGGAACCTTTATCTCTAACCATTCTAGTTTTATGGCCACGTATGTACAAGTCATCAATGCTATTGCTATAGGTATTTTTCTGCATATTTCTACAACCATTTTATTTGAATCTAGTGAAGGTCATAAATTTAATTTATCTAAATTGGTAGCTATCGTTTTAGGTATTGCCATTGCTTATATACTTTAAAAAAAAGACTAATAATTATACCGTTAATTATGTTTAGCAAAGAAGAAAGTAGACGATTAAGACAAGAATTTTGGACCAGTTTTGGAAAGTCATTCCCAAGAAAATGGGTGTTATACGACACCAAAATTAAAGGTTTTTCGTTTAAATTTCATTTTGATAATAAATCGGCATTAATCGCTTTAGATCTTGAAGATGATTTGGAAAACCGAATTAACTGCTGGGAAAAACTTGTGGCCTTAAAAGGCATTCTAAAAAATGACTATTTACCAGATGCTATATATAACGAAGCATACTATTTAGAAAACGGTAAAGAAATTTCTCGCATCTATTTACCATTAGAACAAAAAGTCTCTATACATAATAAAAATACATGGCGTGTTGTTATGGAATTCTTTAATGAAAACATGAGTTTATTTGAAGCTTTTTTTGAAGAATATAGAGATATGATTAAGGAGTAAATATTTTATGACTTCACATAAATATGTTTTTGCACAAACCTATTTTACAGCATATTGACTTCAAACTAATGGCAATATTTAGTACTCATAAGTTGTGGAATGCATCGCTGTAAACACTAATTTAAGTTAGAACACCTTATACCTTCTTAAGAAATTTTTATCATTTATGTTCTAAAATTTAAACAGTCCAATTTTGGTATTTTAAATCGTATGATATAGCTTTGAGGTCTGAAATGAAAAACACGTTTAAGTCATATTTATCATTAGTTGTTGTTTTATTACTAAGCACATTGGCTCATTTACAAGCCAATGCAACTACAAGTAATACCTCAACGGCCTATGCTGTAAGTCATTTCAACACCTCTTACAACTACACAAAAAAATCTCTTAATGCTACTATTCTTCCTTACCATAAAAACACAGATGAGCGAAGAAATGTAGAAATTATAGAAAGTAATAAAGTTGAAGACGAAGAAGCCTCTACAAAAAAGCAGTTTTACAAAGATTTTTTAGAAACTAGCTTTATCAATGCCTTGTTATTTGAACACGCTTCTAAGCATCTCGAAAAAAACATCTATCGCCCACAAAGCGATATTAATGAGTCGCGTCTTAGACTTCATGTACAATTCCAAGTTTTTATAATTTGATAACCACAAAACAGTCAAGCAACATGCTATAAGACTGTTTTTTTATTAAAATTTTAGAGTTTCAAACAGAACTCTACTGCATATCATTCCCAATTTCTAGAGGGTTTGATCAATTAATAATATCATTTTATAAAATCATTTTACAAGTGAATACCATTAAGAAAATCAGCATTTTCGCAGGACTATGCATGTGTATAACGCTAGCAAGCTGTGAAGAACACAAAGAAGAAAAACACGAAGAATCAACATTTCTCGTTACCAATCCTATTAAAAAAGACACCACTATTATTAAAGATTATGTGAGTCAAATCCACTCCATAAGACACATAGAACTGCGTGCTTTAGAGAAAGGTTATCTAAAAAACATCTCTGTAGATGAAGGCCAACATGTTAAAAAAGGCCAACCCTTATTTCAAATAATGCCAAATATCTACCAAGCCGAACTCAATAAGGCCAAAGCCGAATTAAAAGTGGCACAAATAGAACTTGCCAACACCCAATTATTAGCCGATGGTAATGTGGTATCTCCCAACGAATTGGCCATGGCAAAAGCTAATTTAGAGAAAGCCAATGCCGAAGTCTCTTTAGCACAAACTCACTTAGGGTTTACAAGTATCAAAGCCCCTTTTAATGGAATCATTAACCATTTGGAAGCTAGAGAAGGAAGTTTATTAGATGAAGGGGAACTTTTAACAACACTATCAGACAACAGTAAAATGTGGGTATATTTTAATGTACCTGAAGCAGAATATCTCGATTATATAACGAGTGAAGCCAAAAGAAACAATAAAAATGTTGAGCTTCTAATGGCAAACAACAAACGGTTCAATCAAAAAGGTGTTGTAGAAACCATAGAAGGTGAATTTGATAGTGAAACCGGAAATATTGCCTTTAGAGCTACATTTCCAAATCCTGATGGTATTCTAAGACATGGAGAAACCGGAAGTATTTTAATGACCATCCCTTTCAAGGACGTTGTAATTGTACCACAAAAAGCCACATTCGAGATTTTAGACAAAACCTATGTTTTTGTGGTAGATCAAAATCATGTTGTACATCAGCGAGAAATCACTATTGGCGCCGAACTACCGCACTTATTTATTGTAGACAAAGGACTTTCTGAAACCGATACTATCTTACTAGAAGGGATTAAAATGGTTATAGATCAAGAGGAAATTCATACAAAATCTGTAGATCCTGAGACCGTTTTATCTCATCTAGAACTATACGCTGAGTAATTTTAACTAATCCACAAACATTATGTTTAAAAAGTTTATCAAAAGACCCGTCTTGGCTATTGTCATTTCGGTGATCATTATATTTATAGGTGGTTTAGCTATAAAGCAATTACCTATATCGCAATTTCCACAAATTGCTCCAACGACCGTTAATATTTTTATCGCTTATCCTGGGTCTAGTGCCGATGTATTAGTGAATTCAACTTTAATACCGCTAGAAACAGCCATCAATGGTGTACAGGATATGCGTTACATTGCCTCAGATGCCACTAGTGCTGGTGAAGGCACTTTACGTGTTATTTTTGAACCCGGAACCGATCCCAACGAAGCCGTTGTACGAGTAAAAACCAGAGTTGACCAAGTGATGCCTTTACTACCTGAATTGGTACAACGTGAAGGGGTTATCATTACACCTGTTCAACCTAGTATGTTAATGTACGTTAACTTGTCTAGTGAAAATAAAGCTAACGACGAAAAGTTTCTCTACAATTATGCTTACACTAAAATTATTCCTGAAATACAGCGTATAAAAGGTATTGCAAGTGCTAAAATTTTAGGTAGTAGAAAATTTGCCATGCGTGTTTGGTTAAAGCCCGATCGTATGCGTGCTTATAATATTTCTGCTGAAGAAGTTTTAGAAGCAATGGAAGACCAAAGTATTTTGGCTCGACCTGGACGTTTGGGGCGAAGCTCTGGAAAAACCGCGCAATCCTTAGAGTATGTTTTAACTTATCAAAACCGATACAATGAACCCGAACAGTACGAAGATATTATCATTAAAGCTAATAAAGAAGGGCAAATTGTAACGCTTTCAGATATTGCAGAGGTAAAATTAGGAAGTGAATTTTTTGATATTTATTCCAATTTAGATGGAAAACCTTCAGCTTCCATTGTGTTAAAACAAACTTTTGGAAGTAATGGTAGCGATGTCATCAATGCTGTAAAAGAAAAACTCGATGAGCTAGAAGTGGATTTGCCACCTGGAGTCGATTTTCAAATTAGTTATGATGTGTCTAACTTTTTAGATGCCTCAATAGATCAGGTGATTCACACATTAAGAGATGCCTTCATCTTAGTGGCTATCGTCGTATTTCTATTTTTAGGAGATTGGCGTTCAACCTTAATTCCTATAATTGCCGTTCCGGTTTCTTTAATAGGTGCTTTTTTTGTAATGCAGATGTTTGGGTTGTCCATTAACCTCATCACACTCTTTGCTTTAGTATTAGCCATTGGTATTGTGGTAGATAATGCCATAGTCGTTGTAGAAGCCGTCCACGTTAAAATGCACGAAGAACACCTCACACCCTACAAAGCTTCCTATGAAGTTTTAGGTGAAATTGGTGGTGCTATTGTAGCGATAACCTTAGTAATGGTTTCTGTGTTTATTCCTATTTCGTTTATGACGGGTCCTGTTGGTGTATTCTACCGACAATTCTCTATTACCATGGCAGGTTCTATTGTTATTTCCGCTATTGTTGCCTTGACTTTGACTCCAGTGCTTTGTGCCATGTTATTAAAGAATAACCATGGTAAAAAGCGAACCTCTCCATTAGATCGCTTTATTGCTTGGTTTAACGGTGGGTTTGAAAAACTCACAGGTGGCTATGTAAAGATTTTAAATAAAATCGTAGCCAGACGCGTGATTACTTTCGGAATTTTAGCAGCCTTCTGTGCCGGAATTTTCTTTACCAATGAAGTGTTACCTGCAGGCTTTATTCCAAATGAAGACCAAGGTATGATTTACGCTATTATACAAACCCCTCCTGGTGCAACCTTAGAGCGTACCAACGAAGTAGCTAAAAATCTACAGAAAATTTGTGAGGAGATGGATGGTGTAGAATCGGTATCTTCTTTAGCAGGTTATGAAATTATGACTGAAGGTCGTGGGTCTAATGCTGGAACTTGCTTAATTAACCTTAAACCTTGGTCTGAACGCGAGCATTCCGTACATGAAATTATGGAAGCCTTGGAAGAAGAAACCAAAAACTTAGGAGCCGTAATAGAATATTTTGAACCGCCAGCCGTACCTGGTTTTGGATCGTCAGGCGGATTTGCCATGCGCTTATTAGATAAAACAAATTCAACGGACTATCATCATTTTGAAAGTGTAAATAATGACTTCATGAGCGCCTTGTCCGAACGTGAAGAGCTAACGGGCTTATTTACATTTTTCTCTGCCAATTATCCACAATACGAGATAAAAATCAACAATAAAATAGCCATGCAAAAAGGGGTTACCATTGGTACAGCTATGGAAAACCTCAACATTTTAATTGGTAGTACGTATGAGCAAGGGTTCATTCGTTTTGGTCGTTTCTTTAAAGTGTACACCCAAGCCGCACCAGAGTACAGACGTTTACCTACAGATTTAGATAAATTGTTTGTAAAAAATGAAGAAGGTGAAATGGTGCCTTATTCTGCTTTTATGAGTATTGAAAAAAAATTAGGTCCGAACGAAATAACACGATACAACCTTTACAATTCTGCTTCTATTAGAGGTTTACCAGCACCAGGTTTTACTAGTGATGAGGCTATTAAAGCCATACAAGAAGTTGCAGCCACACAATTACCAAGAGGTTATGATATTGCTTGGGAAGGTTTAAGCTTTGATGAGGCCCAAAGAGGAAATGAATCGGTTTATATTTTTATCGTTGTACTCATATTTGTCTATTTTGTATTAGCAGCACAATATGAAAGTTTCCTATTACCTTTTGCGGTGATTCTATCCTTGCCTGTGGGTGTCTTTGGCTCGTTTATACTTCTTAAAGCCATGGGGTTAGCCAATGACGTTTACGCTCAAATTGGAGTAATAATGCTCGTTGGGTTATTGGGTAAAAATGCCGTTCTAATTGTAGAATTTGCCGTCCAAAAACGCAGGCAAGGTGCCACTATTTTAGAAGCTGCCATTGAAGGTTCTAGGGCACGATTTAGACCCATTTTAATGACATCATTTGCATTTATTGCCGGATTAATTCCTTTGGTTATCGCTTCTGGTGCAGGTGCCATAGGTAATAGAACTATCGGAGGTTCTGCTTTAGGAGGAATGCTTATTGGAACACTTGGAGGGGTTTTAATTATTCCTGGATTGTACTACATTTTCGCAAAAATGGCAGATGGTAAAAGTCTAATTAAAGATGAAGCCAACGAACCTATTTCTGAAGAAATGATGCGTGTTAGTGAAACTAAAAATCAAAGTACTGCCAATGCTGAAGAAATCAGTAAACTCAGAAAACTATTGAAAAAACTTCGTAAAAATAAAAACGATGACTAAGAAAAAAACATATAACAAAATGTACTTCATTGGCATGCTGGTGGTACTCTTAGCCTTTTCTTGTGTACCTACACAAAAAGCTATTAGAGACGCTAATATAGAGGTACCAGAACATTATCAAAAGACCACCTCTGACACTTCAAATGTAGCGACATTACGGTGGAAAGACTTTTTTACAGATTCCAAATTAGTGGCTTTAATTGACACTGCATTAGCCAATAATCAGGAACTCCATATTATGTTACAACGTATTGCAATGGCTAATAATGAAGTTAAAGTAAGAAAAGGAGAATATTTACCTTTTGTCAATGTGTACGCAGGAGCAGAAGTAGAAAAAGTAGGCGAATACACCCGAAATGGAGCTGTAGAACAACAATTAGACATCCGAGAAGGAGAAGAATTCCCAGAACCTTTAACTGATTTTTCAGTTGGGTTAAACGTGTCTTGGGAACTCGATGTCTGGAAAAAGCTACGTAACGGTAAAAAAGCTGCAGTTTTAGAATACTTAAGCACTATAGAAGGTAAGAATTTTATGGTGACCCAACTAGTTTCAGAAATCGCTAATTCCTACTACGAACTCTTAGCTCTAGACAATCAATTACAGATTATAGAGCAAAATTTAGAGCTTCAAAACAATGCTTTAGACATGGTTAAACTTCAAAAGCAAGCCGCGAGAGCCACACAGTTAGCCGTTAAACGTTTTGAAGCAGAAGTCCTTAAAAATCAAAGTAATAAATTTGAAATTCAACAACAGATTGTAGAAATCGAAAACAAGATTAATTTCTTATTGGGTCGGTATCCACAAACTATTGATAGAGATGCTTCAGATTTTATTGCGCGTCCAATAGATGATATTGAAGCCGGATTGCCCGCTCAGCTTTTAGCCAACAGACCAGATATTAAACAAGCAGAATATGAATTAGAAGCTTTAAAATTGAATGTCAAAATGGCCAAAGCGAACTTTTACCCTTCAATAGGTATTAAAGCCAGTATTGGTTTGCAAGCGTTTAATTCGAAATATTTAACCAGTACACCTGAATCACTCTTGTATTCTTTAGTAGGTGATGTCGTTAGTCCGTTAATTAACAGAAATGCCATTAAAGCAGCATATAGCAATGCCAACAGCAGACAATTACAAGCCGTATTTGAATACGAAAAAGCTATTTTAAACGGTTATATTGAAGTCGCCAATACGCTGTCTGATATCAAAAATTTAAAAGCAAATTACAATCTCAAGACCAAACAAGTTGCTGCAATGACTGAAGCTATAGACCTCTCAATCCAACTTTTTAAATCTGCCAGAGCAGAATATACTGAAGTTTTAATGACACAAAGGGAAACATTAGATTCTAAACTTGAAATTATTGAAACCAAGAGAGACCAATATTTGGCAAATGTAAAAATATATCAAGCCTTAGGTGGCGGATGGAATTAATTGAAGCCTGTCTCAAATCTGAAAGCCATTTTACAATAGTGTAGAATGGCTTTCTTTTTATAAACCATTAAGAGTTTATACTTGTCTTCAAATCTAGTCCCATACTCAGTGCACTTACTTACGTTTAAGTCTATTTTATAAATGCCAAAAAATAATATGGAAATTTAAGGTTAATGATTTATAAAATAAAATTGAAAAATTAAAAAATACAAAACGGTATTTTTTTTAAAAACAAAAGATGGTTTTATTACATTTATAGCAACGTAATACAAAAAATGCAATCAAAAATAGACTAGAAAACGAATAAAAAAACAATAGCAATTTATCACAGTTTGTTTTATTAAAAACCGCTAACCAATGATAAAATTTTTCAGAAAAATTAGACGCAATTTACTTTCGGAAGGCAAAACCAGAAAATATTTTAAATATGCCATTGGCGAAATTGTATTGGTTGTTATTGGAATTTTAATTGCATTGCAAATTAATAATTGGAATGAAAACAGGAAAAGTGATAATATCTTAAAAAATTATTATAACCAGATATTAAAAGATTTAGCTAAGGACTACAACCTAATTAATGAAGATTCATATGTATTTCAGTCTAATATTGCGCTTCACAAAGAATTTGTTGAAAATTTGCCAAGCTTTGAGAGTCCCGAAGCCATCATAATCAATTCTTTTAAATTAAACACACTACTGCCTATGTAAGGTTTAACGCCAATACGATAGAGACTTTGCAATCCACAGGCGATATTAAACTGATACCTACCGAGATAAGGAATAAACTTATAGAATTAAAAAACTCTCAAGACATTGCCTATAAAGCACGTAGTGATAACTACGACAACTTTCTGAAAGAATTAAGTAAAGCAACCGCATTAGGCTATAATCCAAATCTTTTACCTCTAAGAGGTGCTTCAAAAGTGCCTAATCAACTTTTTAAAGATTTAAATTTAGAAAATCATTATTCTGATATTGCTTTAATAGTGATATCATCCTATTTTGCAAAAGATCTAGGGGAGCGAGAAACGCTAAGGCAGCTAAATTCTATTCTAGAAAACGTCAATAGTCTATTTAATATTATAAATGAAGAAATGGGCACCCCTTACAAGGATATTGAAAGGGTTTTTAATGAATATAAAACTTTTAATTTATTAATCTCTCAAGGTAAAACAGTTGATGAAATTATTGCTGTTATAAAAGCTCAAGATAGAAAGGATCCTGAGTATAATATTTCAGAAAGGTATATAAACGTATTGGGCTATTATTATTTAAATACTTTGAAGCAAAAAGACGATGCTTTAAAGGTTTTTAAACTGAATATAGAGATGTATTCAGAGTCTTGGAATACATATGACAGTTATGCTGAGTGCCTATTGCGAATGGGAGATATTGAAAAAGGTATTACGTTCTATAAAAAATCATTAGAGTTAAATCCTGAAAATGCAAATGCTGTTAAAGTTCTTTCCGAATTGAAAGTAGAGCCTAAAAAACTGTAGATGAACTCTATTCCTATATATTAAACTATTGCATATCAATCTTAAAAATAGTTCATCGCAAAACAGATTTATATTTAGCGTTTAAGATCTCAATTCATTATAACACTATGAATCTTAATGTTCTATTCAGATTTTATTTGCTACATTAGTTACGGAAACATGGAATGTAGAAATAATATTTCCGATTAACGTACTAACGCCTAACCGTTAATCATTGATCAAAATCAAAATAGAAATGAAGAAATTGACACCAAAAATGGATATTGTCATTTTTTACTTAAGTTTCGGCTAATTTTATATTTTGCATTGGTTTTTAATATATATTCACGTCAGCGAATTACATATAAAAACAATTCGTTCCAAATCTAAAAATAATAGCGCTGAGTAACGCTAAGCTTCTATTGAAGCATACCATACAAAACATATGTACCAACTAAATTACCATAGCATATCACAACCTTCATTAGGCATTTCGGATTTAGAGAATATTCTTGAAACGGCTAATGCTGTAAACTTAGAGAAAAACATTACAGGTTGTCTTATATTCCATAACAATCGCTTTGTTCAGATTTTAGAAGGAGAAAAAAAAGATGTGCTTTTTGTGTATAAAAAAATACAGGAAGATCAGCGCCATCACACTGTAACTTTATTATGGGAAAATCAAGTTGATAATAGATGTTTCCCTGAATGGAATATGGCCTACCACCAACCTAACAAAAGTAATTTAGTTGAGTTTGTAAACAACTTATTTCTGTTGACTGAGCTTTCTAATAGCTCAACCACCTCATTGCTTAGCTTTTGGTCTACCGTCCGAAAAATTGTAAATGACGACAAAATTAAATTATACGATAGCGTGTAAGGTCATTTACTAAGTGCTATAAAAAATAAGGTTAATAGTATGCAAATATTTTGATGTAAAGTTAGAGTTCGTTTTAAAAATTTAAAAAGACATTTAACTCATAATCAATATGCTAAATTTAAAAAACACTTGTAGTAATTGAGATAGCTAGTCTTGTTTTATCTTTTTATCCTCTTCACCATACAGACTTGGCAAGCTTATTTTATATCGTACAGCGATTAACCGAATGCTAATGACGACTACACCAACGATTACAAATAAAATGTGTCTGTCTTCAAAAAACTGCAATAACAAAAAGTATGTGAGTCCACCAAAAATACACGCAGTAGCATAAATTTCCTTCCTAAATATAACAGGAATTTCATTACATAAAATATCTCTTAAGACCCCTCCAAAACACGCTGTCATTGTTCCCATAGCAATGCAAATTAAAGGATGTAAACCTGCTATAAGGCCGGTTTCTATACCCACAACTGTATAAAGGGCAATCCCGATGGTATCGAATAAAAAGAGGGATTTTCTTAAATAATTAATGCGTTTCCTAAAAAGAACTGCAAACAAGGCAGAAGCCATAATAACGTAAACAAAAGTCATGTTTTTCATCCAAGACACAGGTTCTATACCAATCATAACATCCCTTAATGTGCCTCCACCAACAGCCGTTACAAAGGCAATAATTAATACTCCAAAAGGATCCATTCGCTTATTCATGGCAACTAAAGCTCCCGAAATAGCAAAGGCTACAGTTCCCAAAATATCTATAAATTGAAAAAACATAGGGTACGTCTATTTACATTAATGTCATTAGTGCGAAGGTAGGCATCTCGTTTCAACTTTAATGTAAATTTATTATAAGACTACAATTTGCATTATATAAATGATTTACATTGGCATTTATAGCATATAAGAGCGTTCCTTAATACTTTAATTTTTTGGTATATGCCTTGAAGCTCTCCTTACATGTTTTGTGTATAATAATTATAATCTTTTATAACAGTAGCCACAAAATTAACTGGTTGCTCTTGTGTCTCTATAGCCATGATTTTTATAAGACGATGGTGCAAATTGAGAATAATATTATGATGACCATTTTTCACAGCCTCATCATATAAATTCTTTACCGTTTGCATGTCCTTATCAGTTAACATAGTTACTTGACTATAAGTGGGAACATAATCTGCAGGAATATCTTTTATCAACGTATCATGTATTGTGACGCGTTGTTTTTCGCTAATCACTGTAGTGCCTGCAGCAATATCTCCAAGTCGCTGACCATTACCCTTAATTAAAATTGTAAATGCAGCCACACCACCTGAAGTTAAAACCACATCAACAATTCGTAAAATCCAACGTACAAAATAATTAGCAAAACTAGGCTTAGATCCGTCGAGTTTCACAACTCTTGTGTTCATAAGCACTTTGCCAACGGTTTTACCATTCAAAAATGTTTCAAGCAAAACATAATATAAAAATGCAGGTAATGATAAAAGCAGATAAATCGCCCAACTATCTCCCATATCTAGATTTAAAGTCGTCAAAAGGAGTATAACACCTATGGTATACAACAAAATAATAGCGCTATCAATAAAGTAGGCAAGCATTCTGTCACCAATACCAGCAACATTTTGATTAATCCCTACATTTTGGGCAGTTTCTATTTGAAATTCATCCATATTTTCTTTTCTTTGGAAGTCTAAACGGGGAAAAATAATGCGCGAAGCCGCTTTTGTAAAGCAAAATAAAGATAAATGGTTAGAATTTGAAAACATTCTTTCAAATAAAACGCAAATAGATCCCGATTTACTTTCTGACCTCTATATAGAAGTTACCGACCACTTAAGTTATGCCAAAACATTTTATGCGCATAGTAATACGGAACGTTATTTAAATCAGCTAGCGTCTAAGGCACATCAAAGCATTTATAAAACTAAAAAAGAACCAAAAAATAGAATACTATCGTTTTTTAAAACGGAGTTCCCTACCCTATTTTATCAGCATCATCGTGAACTTCTTGTGGCGTTTTTAACTTTTTCGTTATTTGTGGTGGTTGGAGCCTTTTCTGCTGCAAGTGAAGATGATTTTGTAAGATCTTTTCTTGGAGATGGCTATGTAAATATGACCATGGAAAACATAGAAAAAGGTGACCCAATGGCTGTATATAAACAACAAGGTGAATTCCACATGTTTCTAGGCATTACGCTTAATAATATTAAGGTAGCACTTTTAGCCTTTGGGTATGGCATTTTACTTGGCGTGGGCACCTTGTATATTATGATGCAAAATGGTATTATGTTAGGTAGTTTTCAATACTTTTTTTACGATCAAGGTTTACTTTGGGAGTCTGCACGTACCATCTGGATTCATGGAACAATTGAAATATCAGTGATAATAATTGCAGGTTGCGCAGGTTTGGTTATGGGCAATGGAATGCTGTTTACAGGTACATTACCACGACTCGAAGCCTTTAAACGTGGAGTCATTAATGGCTTAAAAATCTTAATGAGTACCATACCTTTTTTCATTATTGCTGGTTTTTTAGAAGGTTTTGTAACCAGACATACCGAAATGCCAGATTGGCTCGCTATTGTAATTATTTCTGGTTCTTTGGCATTAATTCTATTTTACTACGTAATTTACCCAATACAATTAAACCGAAAATTAAAACAAACAACCACTTCTAAAAATACGATAAACCTGACCCAAAACCCAACTCACAAACTATGAACAGATCTTATATAGAATTTAGAAAACAACGCGACTTTAGCAGTATTCTAAGCGACACTTTTGGCTTTATCAGAAATGAGTTTAAACCATTTATTAAAGCTATTTTTAATATCGCGGGTCCTGCAATAATCATCTTTATGCTTTCGCTAGCTGCTTACAATTATGTTGTTGGTGACCTTTTTAATTTCACTAATGTTAATGATCCTAATGTAAATACTACAAGCGTAATTCTTACAATTGTGGCAGTTATTACTTATTTTGTATCTGCTATTGCTGCGTATATTCTTACCGCTTCTACTACACTCTTCTACATTAAATCTTATGTAGATTATAAAGGTAATATCAACGAAACTGAAATAAAAAGTAATGTCTATAAATCGTTTTGGTCCTTTTTTGGCTTAAGCTTTTTAAAAGGGGTTACCCTAGTCATAGCAACGATGCTTTGTGTTCTACCTGTATTTTATGCTATGATACCAATGGCAATTGTATTTAGCATCTATGTTTTTGAACCTAAACGATCTACATCAGACGCTTTTAGCCAAAGTTTTACATTAGCAAATGCAGATTTCTGGACCGCCTTTGGTGTTTTTCTAATTTTAGGAGTCATCTATTATATTCTTAGTTTAGTATTTTCAATTCCGTCTATTATTTATGCGTTACTGAGCACTGGTGTTTTTTCTGGCGAAATAGATCCGGCTAACATTAATAGCTTTTCGGCAGATCCTGTAGTCATTGTGCTAAATGTATTTAATACCTTTTTTCAATTCTTATTAAATATAATTTTAATGGTTGCTGGTGCTGTAATTTACTTTCATTTACACGAAAAAGTAAACTTTACAGGCACGTATGATCGTATAAGTGAAATTGGAAAATCAGACGACTAAATGTTAGTATATCGGTTACTACTTCTGTGTTTCTGTTTTGGGCAATTTACTTTTGCGCAATACAATGCGCAATCGGTACATTATGATGATGCTCCGATAAGTAAACAAGAAATTACTGAAGACGATTTAGAACCCTATAAAACCGATGACAATTTTAATTACTTAGAAGTTGAACCCGAAGAAAACATTTTAGAGAAAATTTACAAATGGTTACAAAATCTTTTGCGTAAATTTTGGGAAGCGATTTTTGGTGTTGGCACTGCTTCGGGATTTTTGTTTGTAGTTTTTAAAATTCTACCCTATGTTCTTCTAGCCGTCTTACTATTCTTATTAATAAAGTTTTTCTTAAAAGTAAATTCTAACAACCTCATTTCAAAAGCAAAAGAACAAGGTTCCATTTTATTTTCTGAGGAAGAACAGATTATCAAAAATGAAGATATTCCGGCATTAATCCATAATGCTATTCAACAGCAAAATTACAGATTAGCCATTCGCTATTATTACTTATTATCTCTAAAATATTTAACAGAAACCGACCGCATTTCTTGGCAACCACAAAAAACTAATGAAGATTATATTAAAGAAATTAGCAAAGCGCATTTAAAAGCCGATTTTAAAAATATCACTAAAATTTACGATTATGTGTGGTATGGAGAGTTTACTATTGATGCGGTTAAATTTGAAGCCTTAAAGCTTCCTTTTGAACATTTAAATAACACCCTAATAAAACGTTGAGTAAAAAAGGTAAAATATACATTATACTTGTAGTCTTAACTATTATAGCTATTGTTGTTCTAGAAATGAATAAACCAAAAGCTATTAATTGGTTTCCTTCGTATGCAACGCATCATAAAATTCCTTTTGGCACTTATGTGTTTAACGACCAGTTAAAAAGGGTTGCAGATACGGTAGTTAGTGTTAATCGTCCACCCTTTGAATACTTAAAAAACCATACAATCAACGGTACGTACCTTTTTAATAATGAAAGTATTAATTTCGGAAAAGAAGAACTCAATAGTTTATTAAATTGGGTATCTAAAGGGAACACTATTATCGTTGCAGCTACAAATTTTGAAAAAAAGTTACTAGACACGCTAAACCTTAGTGTATTGTCTGTTAATACCTTTGATAATTTTAATAACGAATATCAATTCAAACTGGTAAATCCGGAATTAAACCCCTCAGAATCTTATACGTTCGATCGCGCTTCAAAATTCTTTCATTTTAATGATATTGATACCTTAGAAACATCTATTGTAGGCTTAATTGACACTTACAGAGGAAACAACCAACCAATGCAAGACAGCCTAATCAGTACCATTAAACAACCTTTTGGAGACGGTGAAATTATTCTGAGTACATTCCCTCAGGCGTTTACCAACTACTTCATATTACAATCTCCAAATCAGAATTATACAGCCGGACTACTCTCTTATATCGACGTTTCCAATCCGGTTTATATAGACAACTATTACAAAACAGGAAAGACATTTTATACGTCGCCAATGTATCTGTTTTTAAATACCACATCTTTAAAATGGGCCTATTACTTAATGTTAATAGCAGCTTTAATTTATATTATTTTTGAAGGCAAACGAAAACAACGTGCCATTCCGATTATAAATCCTTTAAAAAATCAGACTGTAGATTTTACCAGAACCATTGCCAATATGTATTATGAAAGTGGAAAACACAAGGATATTTCACAACATAAAATACAGCATTTTTTAGAGTATATTAGAAATACATTACACCTTTCTACATCAGAGCTAAACGATAATTTTATAAGGCATTTAGCAGCGAGAAGCAGTAATACAGAAGAAGACACACGCATTTTATTTAAATACATTAAAAATTTAAATGAAAAAAATGAAATCAGTTATACCGAATTAGAAAGGCTAAATACCTTAATAGAACAATTTAAATCCCATAATCAATGGAAGAAAACGAAAACCTAAACGACGACTTAAATTTTGACAATAGAATTCAATTAGAAGATTTAAAAAATGCCGTAGAAGCTATTAAGGACGAGTTACGAAAAGTCATTATTGGGCAAGATAATTTTGTAGAGTTACTTATTGTGGCATTATTAGCCGATGGACATGTTTTAATAGAAGGTGTTCCAGGGATTGCTAAAACTGTTACGGCAAAACTATTTGCAAAAGTTCTAAAAACGGAATTTAGCCGAATTCAATTTACACCAGATTTAATGCCTAGTGATGTCTTAGGTACGTCTATTTTAAATATGAAATCTTCTGAATTTGAATTCAAAAAAGGACCTATATTTTCTAACATAGTGTTGATTGATGAGATTAACAGAGCACCAGCTAAGACCCAAGCGGCTCTTTTTGAAACCATGGAAGAGCGCCAAGCTACTATTGATGGTTTCACGTACAAGTTTAATAATCCCTTTATGGTTTTAGCCACACAAAACCCTATTGAACAAGAAGGAACTTACGCCTTACCAGAAGCGCAATTAGACCGTTTTATTTTTAAAATAAAAGTAGATTATCCTTCTCTTGAAGACGAGATAAAAATTATTGCTTCGCATCACGAACGTCAAGGAGAAAAACCGCAAACACGTATTAATGCGATATTAGATACTGTAGCGCTTGAGGATTACAAAACTAAAACTCAAGCCATTTTAGTCGAAGAGAAAATTATTAAATATATTGCAGAAATCGTTTCAAAAACAAGAAATCATCCACATTTATATTTAGGTGGTTCACCTAGAGCATCCATCGCTATTTTAAATACCGCTAAGGCGTTTGCCGCTATCAATGGACGTGATTTTGTAATTCCTGAAGATGTCAAAAAATCATTAAACCCAGTATTAAATCATCGTATCATTTTAACGCCAGAACGCGAAATGGAAGGTATGACAACAGAAAATGTCATTGAAATGATTGTGCAATCGGTTGAAGTGCCGAGATAGTCTCAACTTTCAGTTCAAGTCTCAGTCTTAACACTATTGTTCTGCATGTTGTTCATCGTACGAAGAATTAGGAATTAGGAAAATATGAGAACTTGATTTCGTGTGTATAAAAAAAATGTAAATACAGTTTTAAAATAAACATGGAATAATTGGATTGTACCCTTGTGGGGACTTTAGAGGTGTTTTCAAAAATGTAAAATCTAACCCTCATCAATAGATAAAAGAGAAGATTATGAATTTTTTAAAATCATTATACATCCATAAGCAATTGTACATTTATTTGGCAATAGCTTCGGTATGCTTTCTTTTATCGTATTGGATACCTACTTTATATGCTATTGCTTGGATAATTACAATTTGCATTGCGGTTCTTTTGTTAATGGATTTACTCCTACTTTACCAACCAAAACAGGCCATAAATGCTAGGCGAATTTTACCAGATAAATTCTCTAATAGCGATAATAATCCGGTGCCAATCACAATTACAAATAAATACAGTTTTAAAACGTATATTGAAGTTATTGATGAGCTTCCGGTACAATTTCAAAAACGTGACTTTTTATACAAAATCAGTTTAAACCCTAGTGAAAACCATGACTTTGATTATATAGTAAGACCTGTAGATCGTGGCGAATATTACTTTGGTCACCTCAATATATTTGTTTCTTCTGTTTTAAAAATTATAAAACGTAAGTATCAGTTTCAAAATCAGCAAATGGTTATGGTATATCCTTCCATTATTCAAATGCAGAAATATGACTTTTTAGCCATTAGTAACTCATTAACCGAATTTGGTTTAAAAAAGATAAGACGAATTGGTAATACTTCAGAATTTGAACAAATTAAAGATTATATACAAGGAGACGATTTTAGAACTGTAAATTGGAAAGCCACCGCCAAACGTGGTCAATTGATGGTAAATCAATATCAAGATGAAAAATCGCAACCCATCTACTCTATTATTGATACTGGCAGAATAATGAAAATGCCTTTCAACGGTTTAAAACTGTTAGATTACGCTATTAATTCTACACTAGCGTTCAGTAACGTTGCCCTAAAAAAACATGATAAAGTGGGCATGATTAGCTTCTCGAAAAAAATAGAATCTTTTTTACCAGCAGTTCAAAAAATTACTTATCTCAACCTAATTTTAGAAAACCTCTATAATATAGACACCCAATTTAACGACAGCGATTTTGGTCTACTTTACGCACAATTGAAACGAAAAGTAACCCATCGCAGCTTACTCTTACTGTATACTAATTTTGAACATATCAGTGCGTTAAAACGACAGATGCCTTATTTGCAAGCCATTTCTAAAAAACATATGCTTGTAGTGGTGTTGTTTAAAAATACCGAATTAGACACCATTTTAAAAGAACATGCAGAAGATTTACAATCTATCTACCATAAAACTATTGCTGAAAAATTTGCTTACGAAAAACGCTTAATGGTTAAAGAACTTCAAAATCATGGTATTCAATCGATTTTAACAGCACCAGAACAATTAACCATTAATACCATTAATAAGTATTTAGAAATAAAGGCGAGAGGCTTGTTGTAGTTGTTGCTGAAGTTTAGATATTTTGAGTAATATCCAATTCATCCTCTTTAACTTACAATTCGGTAATTACATTTATTTATAATGAGAGGTTTGTATGATATTTGAATCATTAACAATAAACAACCGTATTATACTAACCATCAAAACACAACACACCATGAAACATGTAATTTTAACTTTAGTATTCGTCTTAACTTCAATTCTTGGATTTTCTCAAGAAGCATCAGGAGTCTCAATCACTATTACTATAGATAATGTAACAAATGATAAAGGGAAAGTTCTTACGACTTTGCATACCTCTGAAACTTTTATGAAAGGTAAAGGTATTAAGGATGCTGCGACAGAAATTAAAGACGGAAAAGTTACAATAACATTTAAAAACGTGTTACCAGGAGAATATGCTATTATGAGCTTACACGACGAAAACAATAACAAACGTATGGACTTCCAAGATAATGGTATGCCCTTAGAATCTTATGGAATCTCTAACAACGTTATGTCTTTTGGGCCACCAAATTACGAAGATGCCAAATTTAAAGTTGAAGAGACAGATTTAGAACTTAATATCCGTTTTTAATAAGCTATCTGCTTTTATATTACAAAAAAAAGACTGCTATAAAGCAGTCTTTTTTTTGTAAAAATTAAGTTATTTTAAACCGTTTCACCTAACCATGCTTTCATCATCCAAACGGTTTTTTCTTGTTCGGTAATAAAGTCACTCATCATTGAGTTGGTACCTTCATCATTTACATCACCTGCAGTCTCTAAAATAGAACGCTCCATTTTTAATAATTCTGAAAGAGAATCTACAATTAATTCAACTGCTTTTTCATCTTTAGAGATATTTTTACCTACAGGTACTTTTGCAGCCTTAGTATAATCTTCAAACGTATGCAATGGAGTTTCACCTAATGTTAAAATACGTTCAGCAATTTCATCGACTTTTAGATTAGCATCTGTGTATAGTTCTTCAAATTTTTCGTGTAGTGCAAAAAAGCCGCGCCCTTTAATATTCCAGTGGATGCCTCTTAAATTTTGATAATACAATTGAAAATTTGCCAATAATTGGTTTAAATCGTTTGCTAGTACTTTTGTTTTTTCGGTATCTAAACCTATGCTATTTAGTTTCATAATATGATTATTTTGTTTACTCAAATTTACGAAATATTTAAGCCTTCTTCAGCATAGTTTTTATGAATACTTTTAATACTTTTATAGCCTAAATTAATAGTCATGACCATAACGCAATTAAAATACGCATTAGCCATTGCAGAACATAAAAATTTTACAAAAGCTGCCGAAAATTGCTTTGTAACCCAACCGACCTTGAGTACCCAAATTCAAAAATTAGAGGATGAACTCGATGTTATTATTTTTGATAGAGGCAAAAAACCAATTGAATTAACAGAAGTTGGTCGTAAAATAGTGTATCAGGCAAGAAATATTGTTAACGAAGCCGACAGAATACAAGATATTGTAGATCAGCAAAAAGGGTTTATTGGTGGAGAATTCCGATTAGGAATTATACCTACCATAATGCCAACACTACTACCGATGTTTTTAAGGAGTTTTATTAAAAAATATCCTAAAGTAAAACTAAAAATAGAAGAACTTACTACCGAAGAAATTTTAACCAGACTTAGTGATGGCCACTTAGATGCCGCAATTGCAGCCACACCTTTAGAAAGTGATAATGTTAAAGAGCGTGTGTTGTACTACGAACCTTTTGTAGCTTATATTCCGCAAAATCACAGATTGAAGGATAAAAAAGTCATTGAAGTTTCCGATTTAAGCATTGATGACATGCTACTCTTAGAAGATGGGCATTGTTTTAGAGATGGAGTTATTAATCTCTGTAAAACATTTAAAGATCAGATAGATGACAATTTTCAACTTGAAAGTGGAAGCATCGAAACCTTAATTAAATTATCTAATGAAGGCATGGGTATGACGCTACTGCCGTATTTACATACCTTAGATATTAAAGAAAGATTAGACCCTAACCTTAGACATTTTAAAGAGCCGTCACCAGCGAGAGAAGTCAGTATTATTTACCATAAAAGTGAATTAAAAATGCAAATTATAGATGCTATGCATCAGGTTATATCTGGGATTATTAGAGGCGCTATTGCTTTTCAGAATGTAGAAATTATTAGTCCTAAGGCTAATAAATAACCGTGTAACTTTTTGAAGTTATTAAAAAAGCAAGCGTCCTGATTTTCATCAGGACGCTTATTTTATATTATGCCTTTAGGTAAATTAAGCATTGGTTTAAGTCTGGGTTTTGATTGATTAGGGACTGAATAAATATTCTTAATTCTTCGAGTTCGTGAGGCAGTAAACGTCGTACTGCTTTTTGCACTTCTTTACAGAATAAGGTCGCATCAAAACTCACTTTGCTGAGTACAGTTTTAGTGTACTCGTACATTGCTCGCGCCATAGTTTTTTTTAAGTTTTTAGGTTAACAAAAAGTAATTTTTTATCTATACGCTATTGTTTCAATTCAGTTTTAAAGATAGTAAATTTTAATAATGAAAATCAATTTCAATGAAAGTTTAACAGCTTGTTATGTTAAAAGTTTGAACTTTCACGATTAACATTAGATATCTCATCAGATAAGCCTTACGACGTAAACCATTACAAAACAAACAGTTACAAACTCAATGATTTAAAACCGATTATCTCCATCTAGTAAATCACCCAAACCTCCTAGTATACTGCCTTCACCTTTAGATTTTCCTCCACTCGGTACCGATGCTAAAACTCTACCAGCCAATCTACTAAAAGGTAAGGATTGTATGTATACTTTTCCTGGTCCTCTAAGTTTTGCAAAAAATAAACCCTCTCCGCCAAATATAGAATTCTTAATGCCACCAACAAATTCAATATCATAATCTACACCTTGTGTAAACCCAATAATACATCCTGTATCCACACGTAAGGTTTCTCCGGCAGCCAAAGTTTTAACTGCTGTAGTACCACCTGCGTGAACAAATGCCATACCATCACCTTCTAATTTTTGCATTATAAAACCTTCACCACCAAAAAGACCACGCCCTAATTTTTTAGAAAATTCAATTCCTACACTTACACCTTTGGCAGCACACAAAAAGGCATCTTTCTGACAGATAAACTTTCCACCGTACTCAAGTAAGTCAATTGCTATTATTTTTCCCGGATAAGGAGATGCAAAAGAAACATTACGTTTTCCTGTAAGATCATTATAAAAAGCAGTCATAAATAAACTTTCGCCAGTAAGAATACGTTTTCCGGCACCGAGAATTTTACCTAAAAAACCGGTATCTTTTTGCGAACCATCACCAAATATGGTATCCATTTTAATACCATCGTCCATCATCATAAAACTGCCTGATTCTGCAATTACAGCTTCTTGCGGATCTAATTCAATTTCTACATACTGCATTTCCTCTCCGTAAATTCGATAATCGATCTCGTGTGCATTTCTGTCGCTGTAGTCTGGTAATTTTTCCATAATTTTAAATTTATATTGATTTGATTGATTCATTTATTGGTTGCATAAGTGTACTTATTGTTACAAACAATTAATAGAAAATAACTACTCACTACCGTAACACCTTATGATTTTACCTTTAAGGTCCATTCAAAATTAAAATTAGACACTTCCACTCCATCACTATTTACTCCTGTAGAATTTAACCATACCGTTTGTCCTTCGCCTGTATCAATCGCTTTTGTAATGGCTTCGTCTATCTTCTGGCCTTCGTGACACTTAAAGGTAATTCTTCCGGTAGCTTTCTTAGTAAATGTCGCATTATTACTAGCCACTAACATAGATATTTTTTTTCCACTATTTCTAATCTTTAACATCACTAAGGCTCCCGTGGTTAATTCTGCTGCCATACCTTGTACAGCCCAAAACATGGATTTAAAAGGATTTTGATTTGCCCAACGATGCTTTACGGTAACCAAACAAAAGTTGTCATTTAATTCTTTGGTTCTCACACCTGTAAAATAGGCTGCAGGAAGCTTAAACATTAGATATTTATTGAGTTTAGACGGAGTAATATTCATAAATAGAGATGATATTTTCCACTAAAATAATCCAAAATATTCAACTTCACTAATGTTAAAGAAATGTTAATTTTAAGTACTATGCGTAACATAATACCTTTTTAAAGACATATATTTGTATAAGAAACTATTATACAAAATTTAAAATGATAGATAATCACCACAAAAATTTAGCGACATTTATTCATTTGTCCACCTTTTCTAGATTTGTAGTTCCTTTCGGAAATTTTATAGGCCCTATAGTATTATGGGCCGCCAATAAAAACAAATCGGAATTTATAGATCAGCATGGAAAACAAGCCATTAATTTTCAGATTAGCATTTTGCTATATGCTATTATTATAGGGACCTTAAGCGTGCCATTTTTTATCTTTAAGCTATTTAGAGGTATGGATATAATAGACTTTCACGGTTTTAATAATTTTCATATTAATATCGGCGAGCCCTCACCGCTTCTGTATATCGGTGGAGGTTTAGGGGTCTTAGCCGTTATCGCTTTTATTATAGAACTAGCGCTTATTGTTAAAGCAAGTTTATCGGCTAGAGATGGTAACAGCTATAATTATCCATTGACCATTCGCTTTTTAAAGTAAATTACCACAATCATCAATAATCAAATCAATCAAAAAATGAACAGTTTAATCGAATTTAAGAATTATATCCTATGAAGATAGAAAACACAAAAGCACAAATGCGTAAAGGTGTCTTGGAATATTGCATACTATCCATCCTAAAAGATGAAGATGCATATGTTGCAGAAATACTTGGCACTCTAAAAGACGCAAAAATGCTTGTTGTAGAAGGCACCATATACCCACTATTAACAAGATTAAAAAACGCAGGATTACTCAACTACCGTTGGGAAGAATCAACTTCGGGTCCACCAAGAAAATATTATGGACTCACCGAAACTGGGAAATTATTTCTCAATGAATTAAACTCCACTTGGAGCGATTTACAAAACGCCGTTAACCTAGTAACCAATACAAAAACACCACAGAAATGAATAAAACAGTCAATATAAATTTAGCCGGTATATTCTTCCATATAGACGAAGATGCATACCTCAAATTATCACGCTATCTTGAGGCTATAAAACGTTCATTTACAGATTCTCAAGGTCGTTCTGAAATCATTGCAGATATTGAAGCTAGAATTGCTGAATTGTTTGCAGAACGCATTCAAAATGAAAAACAAGTTGTTGGTATTAAACTCGTTGACGAAGTCATCACCATTATGGGACAACCTGAAGACTATTTAGTCGATGACGAAATTTTTGAAGATGAACCACAACAACAGCACAAACAGAAAACTGGTGCAACCAGACGTTTGTTCAGAGATACAGACAACTCTTATGTTGGAGGTGTGTCGGCAGGTTTAGGGCACTATTTTGGTTTAGATGCTTTGTGGGTTCGTCTACTTTGGGTGCTTTTAATTTTTGGATTCGGAACTGGAATTTTACTATACATTTTGCTTTGGGCATTAATTCCGGAAGCTAAAACAACTGCAGAAAAATTAACCATGACAGGTGACGCTGTAAATATCAGTAACATCGAAAAAAAAATTAAAGACAGCATTGATACCGTATCCGAAAACTTTAAAAACGTAGATTTAAAAAAACACGGAGATAAAATAAAAGAAGGCTTTGACCATGTTTCAGATAATATATCCGAAACTGTGAAAAATGTCGATTTTCAAAAACAGGGTAGTAAACTCAAATCGAGTTCTCAATCTTTTTTTGAAACCATTGGTTCTATCATTATGTTTTTCTTAAAAGTGGTAGCGAAATTTATCGGTATTATCTTAATTATCGTCGGTATTAGCGTTTTAATTGGATTAATTATTGCGTTTTTCACAGTTGGAATTACAGACGCTTTACATTTTCCTGGTATGGATTTTATAGATGCTTCTAATGCTGCAAACATTCCGATTTGGTTAATGTCTTTATTACTATTTTTTGTAGTCGGTATACCCTTCTTTTTTGTCTTTTATTTAGGCTTAAAGATTTTAGTCAATAACTTAAAATCTATAGGTAATGTGGCTAAGTTTACCTTATTAGGCCTTTGGATAATGGCTATAATTGGCCTCATTATTATGGGAGTAAAGCAAGCTACTGAGTATGCATATGATGCTACTATTGTACAAGAAGAAAAACAACTAAATATTTCTGCCATGGACACATTGAACTTAAGTATGATGAGCCATGATATTTATAACGAAAATTTTTCTAGAAATTATGAGCATTATAAAATTAACCCAATAGACAATGGACAGAACATTATTTCTAGTTCAGATATTAGAATTGTGATTAAACAGAGTTCAGATTCTTTGGCTAGTATTAAAATTCACTCGTATGCAAGCGGAAGTAACTACGATTTGGCCCGAGAACGAGCTCAAAATATCCATTACAATTATGCTTTTAATACAAATAAACTGAAATTAGATGCCTACTTTACTACTGAAGGATTTAATAAATTTAGCGATCAGCATATAGAAATTTACCTTTATTTACCGGTAGGAACAGTGATCCATACCGATAATTATGTTTCGCGTTATAGAAAATTTTATAATTCACCACATAATTTGTTACAACGAGATATGGAAAATCATTATTACAAAATAATTTCAAATGATACCGAATGTTTAGATTGTTTAGAAGCAATTGAAGATGAAGAAATTGAAAAGGACGTAGATCTTGATGACGTTATAGAAGCAGCCGCTAAAAAAATCATTCTAGAAGACGAAGAAAGCTCAGATACCTCGGCCTCTGGCGTAAATATTAATATTAGTGACGATGATGGTGTTAATATTGAAGTTATTGACAATTGATACTTAAAATTCTACAACTCATCCTTTTAAATTAAATCATCAAATTTCAATCGTATAAATTTACATCATCAATAACATTTCATCAATCAAAAAACCAACAGAAATCATGACCACACTATCAAGAATTATTATCATCAGTATTATTAGTTTTTTATTGCTATCGTGCAATTTCTCTATGAATTTAGGTCCAGGCGTTGACGGCAATGGCAATGTCGTTACCGAAGAGAGAACGATATCACCAGATTTTAATGAAATAAAAGTCAGCCAAGGGCTAGACCTATACATTTCACAATCAGACGCTGTAGGTCTTAGTGTAGAAGCCGATGAGAATCTACAAGACTTAATTATGACGGACGTTGAAAATAGTATATTACGTATATATACTACAGAGAACATCAGAAGAGCTCAATCTAAAAAAATAATATTGAGTATTGAAACCATTTCAGCTATTAAAGCTACAAGCGGAAGCGATGTCTACTCTTCTAATACCATTTCTTTATCTAATCTAGACCTTCATGCTACAAGTGGAGCAGATATAACTATAGATGTTATTACGGAGACCTTAGAATGTAAATCTACAAGCGGAAGTGATATTAAGGTTACTGGTACTACTACCAACTTTATGGCTGAAGCTACTAGTGGTAGCGATATTGACGCTTCAAATTTAAAAGCAGAAATTTCAAATGTAAAAGCCACAAGTGGTGCGGATATTTCTGTACATACGTCTAAAGAACTCACTGCCAATGCTACTAGTGGTGGAGATGTAAAATATTCAGGAAACCCAAAAAAGGTAAACAAATCTGATAATTCTGCTGGTAGCGTAAAGCAACATTAAGTAATATCGCAAAACATTATTTTTTTTATTTATATTTACAGTAAACAACTACCAATCAACCAACTGCAAACCATCTTAAATTCTTTTTAGAGTTTGGGATGGTTTTTGCTTATCTTAGTTTATTAACTTTTAATTGACCAATATTAAGCAGAAATCCTTAATATTGACAATCGGAACATCATAACGTAGTCTAAAACATAATAAGTGACTTATCTTATGGGTTTTGTGTCTCTTAAAAAGACAGTAAACATTAGAACATGAAAAAAACAGTACTCATTCTGCTTTTAATGGTTGTTGCTTCACCACTAGTGCAAGCGCAAGCGGAAGACAAAATTAAAGGCGACAGAAATGTTACCATTAAACAAACATTTATCGATGAATTTAATTCCATTATAGTTGATGGTGATTTTTCCATTGAAATCGTATACAACAGTAAACCTTCTGTAAATATTGAAGCAGACGACAATTTACATGACGTTATTCAATTTGATGTTGTTGATGGTGTCCTTAAATTCACGGAAACCATTCGTATTACTTCAAAAAAGAAATTAAACATTACGGTTAATTATAGCGATGGTCTTAGTAATATTGAAACTAGAGGAGACGGAGAAATTAGATCGTTAACCTCAATGGAACTTGGTGATGTTACCTTAATTACTGCTGACGACTCTAGAGCGTATTTAAATGTTAATGCAAAAAATTTCACTTATAAAAGCTCTGGTAAATCAAAAACCAGATTAAATCTCACTGCAGATCAGACCAAGATAGAATTAACAGACAATAGTAAATTAGATGCTTTAATTACAAGCAAAGTAGCGGATTTTGATTTATACCTGCGTTCTGATGCTGTTATTGAAGGTAATGCCAATTCTTCTGTAATTAGAATGGATAATTCCACCAATTTTAACGGATCTAAATTTGATATTAAAACAGCGGAAGTTACTTTAGAGGATAATAGCGACTTAACCATTGCTGCTATAGACCACATTAGCATTGCAGCTTCTGGTAATAGTGAGGTTTACCTTTTTGGTAGTCCTGCTATTACAATTACGAAATTTGAAGATACCGCTAAACTGCAAAAGAAAAAGCGATGAATACAACACTTATGGCTCTAAGATTTTGAGAGAAAATTGAATCTCAATTATTGGAGAAACCTTAACCATACCTAACATTTTGGTTGGTGCCGTTAAATTAAAATCATTAATATCTAAAGGCATAACTCCGCTCACCTGAATATTGTGATCGTTGGTAATTGAAATTGGCACAGTATAAGACTTTACGATGTTACTAATAGTGATTTCGATAGTTGCCGTCGTAGTATTGTTTTGAGGCTTTACCTTAGAAATCTCTTTTAACTTCAGTATTATTTCAGGATACTCTTCCGTATTGAGAAGCTTATTAAAATCTTTATTAATTGCCTTACCTCCACAATTAAATTCTACATTTGGAAGAATTAACTTAGTGTCTGTAAACTTTATACTTTGATTGTAATCCTTGTAATGGATTCTTATAGCGTCTGAAATTGTAGTCATATCAAACTGACACTCAAAAGTACTAACATTGGTTTTACCTTTAATTTTTAAGTAACTTTCAGAAGATAAAACCACAACGGATTCTTTAGACGCTAACTCTTCTACATTAAAAAAAGTAGATAGCACAGCCCCTAGGAAAAACAATATGCTAAATGAAAATGTCTTAATCATAATTAAAAATAAAAAAATAAGACCTTCATCCCAAAGGAGTGAAGGTCTTTTTATAGAAACTAACCCTTAGAAGCTAATAACAGCTTCTAATATAACTCCATCAAATTTCCCTTCTTCAAGAAGGTCTCCCGTAGGATAATCGTTGTAGCTCTGACTAACATATTCTGCTTTCATAAGCACATTCTTTGTCATAAACCATCCAGCACCTAATTGAAATCTATCTACACTTACATCATCTCCGCTAGCTAATTCAGCACTTACCGTATTATAACGTCCACCTAAATACACATTTTCTTTTTCACCAAATCTGTAAATAACCTCTCCTGCATATTGATTAGCATCTCTTCGGTCTGCTTCTGATAATGCTTTTCCTGATGTTACTTCAATTGTACCAAATACTTCTAAGCCACCATATTTTACAAATGGATTAATCATTATTGCTGTAATTTGGTTTTTGAAGCCAGGATCAAAACGACCAGATCTAAAGTTATCACTTGTTGCTGTAGCATCTTGCATTATACTGTAATATCTAGAACCCGCTCTATCTGCAGAATATAAATACACGTTTGGTGCATAACCTGTGTTGTATAAAGATCCTGTTAATCTAAATCTAAAATCATCATTGATTTGCTTATCATATCCTACTTTAGCTAAGAATGCTGCACCACCTGTAGTTCCGTTAGATACTGTAGTACTCTGGTTTAATTTACCATTTGTAAATCCTACCATACCAAATAATCCATTATCTGCTGTATAATATACTTCTGCACCTACTTCAGTTGTAAAAGAATCCATTATTAAGTTACCTACAAATGGGTTGTAAAGTGCTTGTGCATTATCACTTCTTCTAAAGTGTGCATCACCATAGTTATTCTCCATATGACCAATTTTAATTGTCGTATGTTTCATAAGGTCTTCCATAAATCCTTCTTTGATAAAATCTAACTTATCAATTTGAAAATAACCTCCTTTTACGTAAGGCTCGTGGTGGTGTCTAGAAGATAAATACGTTCTTAAGTGCATGCTTACACCATCATATAACGCCACGTCTAAATCTAAATTAGCAGTCGCTAAGTTGAAGTTACTACCTACTTCTGATAACGGTGTTACACCAGAATTTTCATTATCTAATGCCTGATACTGAAGTGCAAATGAGCCTCCAATTCTAACGTATAGTTCATCAAACATTGTAATAGTGTCCTTTGGTGCTTCAAAAACGTTTACACCTCTTTGATCTGGTTGCCTGTAATTATTAAAGTCTCTTTTACTGGTTGTTTGCGCAGATACTGAATATCCCATTGTTAAAACAATGACTAGGGTTGCGAGTTTTAATACTGATTTCATAATTTATAATTTAAAGTTGATTTTGTGTTCTAATTATTTTTGCTCAAATACTGATTTGAATGCGATTTTAATTTTATCACCAGTTTTAATAGTACCTAATAAGGCTTTTGGCGGATCGACTCCAAAATCTGTCATATTAAATGATTTTTCTCCATTAAGTAGCACCTTGTTACCTTCTACTTTCACCGTCATATCTATGGTAATCGACTTTGTAACACCAGAAATGGTCATTTTTCCTAAAGCTGAAACTTTAAATGATTGATCTGAAACTTTAGTTACTTGTTTTAACGATGTTAAACTAAAATTCATCGTTTTATAATCATCTGTGTTTAACGCTTTGTAAGTGTTTTTATCCATTGTAGACTTACCACTCTTAAGACTCTCGGCTTCTACAGAAAACGTAAGACTACTAATCTCTAAGTCTTGAGCATTGGTAACAACTAATTTACCTGATTGCTTTTCTGTCTCTAACGTCCAATCGTGTAAAGAAGAGGTGCCATGTACTTCTAAAACAGAAGAAGAATTATTTAAAATATAGTTTTGAGATAAAGCCACCTGAAAAGAAAATAGACAGCTCGCTAAAACGGCTAAAAAGAATACTGGTTTTTTAATTGAATATTTCATAATTGAGTTTTAATGTTTCCGCAAAGATTTACATAAAAACGATTTTAAATTATGATAAAAGTCATGATTGCTCATTTTTTAGAAAATGCAATCAAAAGCCAGCTTAAATAGAAAGTAAAAAAGCCGAAGTGTTTAACTTCGGCTTTCTTTAAAATTATAAATTGTAGGTCGATTTAGTTGTAGGTTGATGTTGCTACTTCAAAATCGGAATCTTTAGATGCTAAATAACGTTCGGCATCTAAAGCAGCCATACAACCTGTTCCTGCTGCAGTAATAGCTTGTCTGTAGACATGGTCTGCCGCATCTCCACTTACAAATACACCTTCAACCGAAGTTTTACTAGTACCTGGTACAGCATTAATAATATACCCTGTTTCGTCTAAGTCCAAATAGTCTTTAAAAACATCTGTATTCGGTTTATGTCCAATAGCTACGAAGAAACCTGTAGCATCTATAACATGCTTTTCATTAGTTAGGTTGTTAAAAACTCTAACACCTGTTACTACTTGTCCGTCGCCTAAAACCTCATCAGTTTCTGTGTTGTACAAGATTTCAATATTTTCTGTATTTATAACACGTTGAGCCATAATCTTAGACGCTCTAAACTCATCGCGTCTCACTAACATTGTTACTTTTTTACAAAGTTTAGATAAATAATGAGCCTCTTCGCAAGCAGAATCTCCAGCTCCCACAATCACGACTTCCTGATTTCTATAAAAGAATCCATCACAAACGGCACAAGCAGATACACCACCTCCTAATTTTAAGTATTTTTGCTCTGAAGGTAAGTTCAAGTATTTTGCTGAAGCTCCTGTAGAAATTATGACGGTATCAGCATGGATTTCCTTCTCTTCATTTACCCATACTTTATGAATATCACCAGAAAAATCGACTTTGGTGATCCATCCATGACGAATATCTGTTCCAAATCGTTCAGCTTGCTTTTGTAATTGTATCATCATCTCAGGACCAGTGATGCCTTCAGGATATCCTGGAAAATTTTCTACATCATTAGTTGTCGTAAGCTGACCACCTGGTTGTTCTCCCTGATATAAAACAGGGTGCATATTTGCTCTAGACGCGTAAATGGCAGCTGTGTATCCTGCAGGTCCAGATCCTATAATTAAACACTTTACTTTTTCGATTGTATCAGACATATTATGTATTTTATTATATAAACAAAAGTAGGATTTTTGTACAAATCCTTACAATGAAGTTATTAACAGTAATTATACCGATATAAATTTTATAAATAGTAGCCCTTTTTACTTATAATTTCGTAATTTAAAGCTGTTTAATTGTAAAATCTTAGAAATCATGTCTTATAAATTACTACTTTTAAGTATATCCTGGATGTTTATATCTTCTTGTAAAGAGCAAAACCATGAAGTTGCAGAACATACAGAAACGACTGAAATTTTGGAAGCAACTAAAAGTCACCTCAAAGGAACATGGGAACTTGTAGGATTTTATAATTACAAAGATAATGTGGTTGTAGATTCGTTTTCTAATAATACCATATCGAGACAAGTTAAAATGTATACCGATAGTAAAGTGATGTGGTGTAAACTATTAAAATCTGATTCTATTGAATTCTTTGGCTATGGCTCTTACAAACATAATGACGATGGTTTAACCGAAACTTTAGAGTTTGGTTCTTCTTTTATGAACGATATTATACAAGAACAGCAAGAGTTTAATTTTAAGCTGGAGTTGTCTGAAGATCGCTTTGAACAAATTGAAATTGATGACGATGGCAACAAAATCTATTCTGAAAACTATATTAGAGTAGAATAATATTATTGTCTTTTATTGCGCACTAAAGCTAAGGCGATTTAATGTTTATGTAAAAAAAATACTATAAAAAATAGCCATAACAGATAATGTGTTATGGCTATTTATATGTAAAAAGTTACAATTTAACTTTATTTCTTAACGAAACCTCTTAACAATGAGATTACAAAAAGTATTAAGAAAATAAAGAAAATAACTTTAGCAATTCCTGCTGCAGCTCCTGCAATTCCTCCGAATCCAAGAACGGCTGCGATTAATGCGATTATAACGAATGTGATTGTCCAACGTAACATATTTTTTATGGTTTTAAGTTAATTGATTAGTACCTCTAACCTTCATTACAAAGATGGCGTTTAATGAGACAACAGCTTTGCTCATACGCTAGTAATCTTAATCATATCAAACGTTTACTAAGATCACAATATAAAAAAAGGAGCATATTCTATATGTAGAATATGCTCCATGTAGTTGAGAGATAAAAGTTAAATTTTATCTTAAATTCTCTAAAGATTTTACATTAGATAAATCGGATTGAATCTGATTTTTTTGTGATTCTAATATCGATTTAGTGCTACTTGGTAAAGTCGATTCCTGCAATACCTCTTCGTACTCATTTACAGAAGCTTTCTCTCCTCTTATAGCCTCTTCTAACATTGATTCTTCGTTGTCTGCAGAAAATAGTGCTTTAACGTCCATCCATGTTCTATGAGCAGATCCTGTAAAGCTACCTCCTTTATCGACTTCTTGTCCAAAGGATCTGATTTCAGATTTAAGATCGTGACCAAATGTTCTTCTTTCTTGCGACTTACGATTAAAGAAAGTTCTCAATCCTGAATGTTCTGTATTCTCAGCAGCTTTAGCATAACCTTTTTCTGCATCGTAATTTTTCTCTAATAAATCGTTGAGTTTGTTTCCTACTTGTTCTGTGTATGTTGCCATTTTTAGTGTGTGTTTTAATTATAAGGTAATTTGAAAATCAAGATGCTTACCTTTTAACATCTACAGTACTATATCTAGCACGTTTTCATTATCAAAATTAGTCATCTTTGGAGGGGTTTCTTAGTTCAAATGCTGTAGAAATTAACGCTATAAAATGTGATGATGTATCTTAACATTTTTTAAGAAAGATAAGGTTATCATAACAGTAAATTATTATGTATAGCATAAAAAAATCCTTCAAATTAAATGAAAAGAAGAGTATTCTAATTCATATACTTTAAAGGATGGTTATTAAGTTTTGCCATTAGGCCAACTGAAAGACATATTTATCTATGCGAATTCATATAATTATTATATTTTATGGCTAATTCTTTCTTTTGGTTGCTATCAAACACTTTTCCAGATAACTGAAAAAACGTGTGCTCTTCATCTTCTAAATGATGCTCTACTTTTTCTTTAAGGTTTTTAGCCACCTTTAACCATGCAGAAGAATCCATTTCTGTATTTTCTAATGCTTCTATAAGTTCATCAATTTCATGGTGCTCCGCAATTCCATGTCTGGCATAATCTTGCATCATATCTGTAGGAATTAGTGGTTTGTAAAAATGACGCTCTTCAGCGTTAGCGTGTAATGTTAGTTCTTTACGTAATGCTTTAAATAAATCGCTTCTAGTCTTTGTATCACCAGAAGTGTCTACTAATTTATCAAGTAAGTCGCGTTGAATGTCGTGATCATTTCTAATAGCTTCATATATATTCATAAGGCTTTTGGTTTTGGTTAATTTTAACTGATATCCTCAAAAATAAAGCTACAAATCCAGTCCATATGGCTGATATCATTTAAAAGTTAACGGTTTTACGAGTTTTAATTCCTCAAAGTAAATAGAGATACTAGATCACTATACATCAAATAGTTATTTTTTAAATAACCATTTTCTAATCATGGCTATAAAACTGTATTTTCCTGTTAATTTTAAGGCCGTACTAATCCAATTTAAAGGTTGTAAATCTTCTTTAAATTCGTGCTTCGTCATTCTTAATTCTTCCCAAGCAATATCGCGTTCTAATTTAAACCGTTTTAAATCGTTATCAATTTCTTCGAATGTTGAATATGTTTTCATATTAATTAAAAAATTTAAGCCCTACTTTTTTTATGATATACGCGTTGAATTTAGTCCTCAACTTATAAATGAGTAGTGCCAAAACCACATAAATACCACCTACAATTAGAAAACCAAGGGCATAGCTCTGTAAAGAATTGCCGATTTCTAAAGCAGCTGCAAAAGACAAGAACACGATGCCTGCAAATAGCAAACTCCCTACAGCAAACACTTTTGTCACTAAACTTAATGATAACGTTAGTTGCTGAAATATCTTTAATCTAAAGTATTGGTGAGACGCTTTAACGTAGCGCTCACCAACCTGAGATGCTTTTTCTGTTGTGTGGCTTATGTCGTCAAAAACACTCATTGTTTAGGCTTTTTTCTGTAAGTTCTTATTTTTTGCTTTCAGGTCTTTTAATTTAGCCTCTAGCGTGGTAATGACATCTTCTGCTTTATAACTGGCGTTAGATACAATATAATCTACTTGTTCATCCAAATTCTCTTTTTGAGATGCAATTGTACTACCAAGAGAATCTCTTAACTCAGATGCTTTTTCTGCCATTAAATCTCTTTTCGTTGCTGCTTCGTCAGCAATTCTCTGTCTTGTGACACTACCTTTTTCTGGAGCAAAAAGAATTCCGAGAGCAGCTCCTACTGCGGTTCCTGCTAATATTCCTAAAACTGTATTTCCGTTATTACTCATGATGTTTTGTTTTTGTGTTAATGTTTAATATTCAGCACGTTGCTGTGACACAAATATACTAGCAATACCAACCGTAGCTTGACTCTATAGATATTGATATTAGCTGAAAAACTAATAATGGTTAGCGTTAATCATTTTGGTAATAGAATTAATCAGTTTTATAGAGTACTTTTAAATTTGAAAAGCACTTATATTATGAAAACAGAACTTAAAACATATAACCCTTACAACGGTAATCTTCTTGAAACGTACAGACGTGACTCTGAAGCAACATTAAAAGACAAACTAAACGTAGCAGACCAAAGATTTACGTCTTGGAAACATGTTGAAATCACCGAACGTGTTGCATTGCTTCAAAACTTAGCTGACGAATTGTATAAACAGAAGAATTCACTAAGTCAATTAATGACAGAAGAAATGGGAAAACCCATTTTAGAAAGTGAAGCTGAAATTGAAAAGTGTATCTACCTTATTGATTTCTACATCAAAAATTCTGAGCAATTTCTACAAGACGATCTTATAGATACTGACGCGCATGAAAGCTTTATTAGTTACGATCCTCTAGGTTGCATTTTAGCTATTATGCCATGGAATTATCCGTTTTGGCAAGTTTTTAGATTTGCTATTCCTACGTTAACTGCTGGTAACGTTGCCTTATTAAAACATGCGTCTAATGTTACAGGTTGCGCGTTGGCTATTGAAAAATTATTTCAAGATGCAGGATTTCCTAAAGGTTGTTTTCAAACCTTAATTGCACACCATGAGCATATTGAAACGTTGATAGACCATGATATTGTAAAAGCTGTATCCTTAACAGGAAGTGAAAACGCAGGACGAAAAATTGCTGAACGTGCAGGTAGAAATTTAAAACCTTCACTTTTAGAATTAGGTGGAAATAATGCTTGTATAATTCTAGGCGATGCTGATTTAGATGAGCATATCGGTACCATTGTTAAAGCTAGAATGCAAAACTCTGGTCAAAGTTGTATTGCCGCAAAACGATTTATAGTTGTAGAATCTATTTATGATGCATTTATTGAAAAATTCACATCTAAAGTACAGGCGTTAAAATATGGTGACCCATTAGATGAGGATACCACAATATCTTGTCTTGCTCGTGTAGACTTAGCAGAAACACTAGAAGAGCAGGTGCAACAATCTATCGATTTGGGTGCTAAGGTGCTAATAGGTCATCAACGCGATGGAGCTTATTATCCACCCACAATAATAACGGATGTTACACCCAAAATGCCTGTATTCACAGCCGAAACTTTTGGACCTGTCGCTGCAGTGATTAAAGTAAAGACTGAGGATGAAGCTTATAACATGGCATCAGAAAGCAAATTTGGTTTAGGTACCATGGTTTTCTCTTCAGACTATGAAGCTGCAGCAGCACGCATTTCAGAAATTGCAGATGGTGCATTTTTTATCAATGAGATGGTAAAATCTGATCCAAGGTTGCCGTTTGGTGGTACTAAGATTTCAGGATTTGGACGTGAATTATCTAAAGAAGGGATGTTAGCCTTTGTAAATATTAAAACAGTTTATATAAACCAATAAAATATAATAATTATGAAATTTGTAAAAGATGAAGACGAAGAAAGAAGAGATTATGTTTTTCAAAAAGACACAAAAACAAGGTTTGGAGCTAAATTTATAATACTTGTGCTCATTATATTAGTAGGAGCTGTAGTGGCTTCAGGAATCCATTTTGCATGGTTTTAAGCCATTGAACTACTTTTTTGAGTTGCCAAGACACTGATAATTAATAGCTGAGTCGCATGAAATAACATTAACGGTAATAATATAATACCTAACGTAGCCATATTACCAAATAATATTTTTGAAAAAACCGTGCCATGAACTAAAGACTTTTTAGTACCACAAAATTGTGCTGTAATTCGATCTTGTATATTAAGGTGTAGTTTCTTAGCTAAAAAACCGGTTAACCCATAAACTACAGTAAACAAAACAATGACTCCCATAAAGAGTAATAATAAGTCGCTAATGGAAACGACACTAAACACATCATTCTCAAAAGAAGATGAAAAACTCTTATAAATGATTAATAAGATAATAGATTTATCAAACAAGGTTAATTTATTACTGTGCCTTCGAGCGAAATCTCCCCAATAGCGCTGAAGAATGAGACCTAAAACAACAGGAACAATAATCTGAAGAATGAGTTTGGAATAGATTGCCGTAAAATCAAAATTGGTTTGCGTACTATCTATAAATAATCCCATCCATAGAGGAGTAATTACAATACCGATAATTCCCGAAATACTAGCATTGAATATAGTCGCAGGAACATTTCCCTTAGCCATTGATACCATAACTACAGACGACGAAACGGTTGATGGCAAAGCCGCCAAGAAAAAGAAAGCCAACCAAATGGTGTCTTGCGCTTCATTTTGAATCCATGGCCGACATAGTAAAATCAACAATGGAAACATTAAAAAAGTAGAGCCCTGAACTAGAAAATGCAATTTCCAATTTTTAAGTCCTGCTTTGAGTTGCGTAGGATTCAGTTTTAAGCCGTAAAAAAAGAAGATCACGGCAATACCTATGGTACTAATCGTATCGATAGGAATCTTACTTTGCTCAGTTCCCCATTCTGGAAATAAATATGCTAATATTATAACTAGAATAATAGAAAGGACGAATTTATCAATCTTTATTTTCATTATCGACACCTTTATTTCTGTCCGTTAATTATTGAGTGCACTAAAATAACATCAAAATATTACATATAAGACAATAGCACAATCTTAATTTTAATACTAAAAAAGTGGGTTATTAAATATCAGTTGTAATTTTATTAAAAAAGCTACATCCTTTAACTAATAACGTACGCTAAAGCACTAGTTTAATGCGTTAAAAACTTAAAACGTTAGGTGATTATAAAAAAAATCAGGAACTTTGTATTGTGAAAACAGCAACCCTATTTTTAGCATTATTTATGCTTTTGAAACCGACAATTCCCTTTGTGGAATATGCTGCGTTTTACGATTATATTAAAAATGAGCTCTGTGTCAATAAGGATAAGCCTCAAATGGCTTGTAATGGTAAATGTCATTTAAAAAAAGAACTAGCTAAAGCCTCAGATTCTGATAAAAGTAACGATAAAAACCATTCATCATCTTCAGAACAACAAGTGGTTTTCTTTCAAGATATATTTGAAAACCGAATCGTTATTATCCCAACCGAAAAAAACCTAAAAATTGAATCGTCATATCACATCATTTATGAATTCGATTTTATGAATTTCATCTTCCATCCTCCTTTAGTTTAAGCCTAAATATATACTTATTAATGTATTGCATTTTTTACTGAGCAAAATCCTTGGGAAAAGAAGTTATATGTATCATTCTGTATACTCAGTATTGTATTTCAACACCTATAAAATTGAAATAACACTAGAGATGCCATACATTTTAAGTCGTCTACATTTTTCGTAGTCTTAACAAGAATCAAAGTTTCTGTTAAGTGTTTGTTATAAGGTAAAAGGTCTTTTATGAGCAATAAAACACTTCATAATCTTATGCACAACTGCTACATTTTATAAGTTTATTTTTTTTTAAATATAACACCTAAAAGTGATGAAAAAAATCATGTGCTTCGTGGCTACATTTGCTATTGTGGCCACATCATGTACCCTAGATAAAACGGATTACGAATCTGAAATTAGCACTATTGTCATAGAGCATTTTGATTACGAAGAAGCCGTTTCAATAAATGAAGGTTCTTACAAAATCATTATAACAGCTCTTAACGGCACATTTTATAAGGGTTATAATGATCTTCGATTAACCATTATAAATACCGAAACCAACGACACTATCAATTCCGCTGCTGTCACCTTTTTACCCATACTTACAAATTACAATGGCAATCATTCTTCATGTCCTCATCGCTACAATTTAGATGCAAATACTGAAGATGATTATTATAGTGGTTATGCCGTATTTACTAATGAATCGAGTGAGTTAGAAACTTGGACAATTTATATCTCATTCACTGACAACGGTCAGACTTACACTGTAAACAAGACTATTACAGTTGAAGAACAAGGTAATATGAATTTAAACATGACAGCCTTTACAGCCGATGATGGTGAACAATACTTTATTGCGTTGGTGGCTCCGCAAAAACCTAAAATTGCAGAGAACGAATTGGTTGCAGGCATATACACTTATAATTCACCGACTAGTGATGCCGGAACATTTCCCGACCCTTCTCAGTTTTCATATTCAGAAGTCGAAGACTACACCTTATTATTAGACCCAAGAATGCCAGAACCTTCAATGGGAAATCATTCTTCACCAAACAATCAAGATTTAATTCAAAGAGAAGATGGCCTATATTATGGAGTGGTCAACTATACGATGACAGGAAATTGGACATTAAATTTTAGATTACAAAATCAATTTGGAGCCATAATTAAAGGCACTGAAGTATCTACTGATTTTACACCAGGAATTGAAGGAGAACGCAGCGAACTGTATATAGACATATTATTCTAATGAGAACATTTCTTTTATTTACCCTATTACTCATTTCTTTCCGCTATTCTACTGCTCAACAAACTGAGAAAAAGAAAGATAGTATCGTTGCTTTAGACGAAGTTGAACTTATTACGGTGATTAAGAAAAAAATTGAAACAGATATGAAAATGGCCGTTTCAGTTGATGAATTCTTAGCGTCATCAGACCAAATTAGTTTTATAAAGCGCGGAGCTTACGCTTGGGAACCTTTATTAAATAATATGAGCTCTGAGCGCTCCACCATTACTATCGATGGGATGCATATTTTTGGTGCATGTACGGATAAAATGGATCCTATTACCTCGTATGTTGAAAGCAATAACTTGTCTAAAATTGATATAAAATCTGGCCAAGATGGAAATATGCATGGAGCAACAATAGCCGGAAGTATAGATTTGAAACGTAAGCACACTCCTTTTCATCCTTATAAACAATGGAATGGCGCCTACCAAACCGGATTTGAATCGAACAATAAGCAATTTTTCAATTTAGCAAGTGCCGCCTACACTAGTGAAAAGCTTGTGGTAGATGGAAGTTTAGCATATAGAAAAGCAGAAAACTACAATGACGGCAACTCAGATGAAGTACCACACTCCCAATTCACTAAATTTAATGCCTCACTTGGTGTTGCCTATAAAACAAGTACCTTATCCTCTTTAAAAGTTGAAGCCATCTATGATGAAGCCAAAGATGTTGGTTATCCTGCTCTGCCTATGGATCTGTGGTTGTCTAGAGCGCTCATAACCTCAGCCACCTATAAACAATTGTTTGAAGAAGGTTTGTTTAGAGCCCTAGATACCAAAATTTATTTCAATGCTATTGAGCATTATATGGATGACACTACACGTCCAGAAAACTTAGTACACATGGATATGCCTGGCTGGAGTACAACGTTTGGCTTACTCTCTAAGACTCATATTAAGCGTCATAATTTTAATTCAGAAATACAACTCAATGCTTACAACAATTTATCAACGGCAGAAATGCGTATGTATCCTCAAGACCGCAGCGAGCGCAGCATGTTTGCTTATAGTTGGCCTGAAGTCACAACTACATTTGCTGGTCTATCCGTAAATAACGCATGGGAAATTTCAGATAATAGTCAACTGAATTTTGGAGGATCTTTAGGAATACATTACAACCGTTCTAAATATGCAGAATTTAACTGGATTTTCCACCCAGGAACACCTCAAGAAAAAACGAGAGTATTACCAAGCTTACATACTAGCTACCAATTAAATATTAAGAACTTTGATTTTTCTGTAGGAGGAGGTTATGGACATAGAGCACCATCGGTTTCTGAAGGTTATGGCTATTATATATACAACAGTTTTGACCGTTACGACTATATAGGTAATCCTGATCTTAAAAATGAAATCTCGTACGAGGCTAATGCGAGTGCAGGTTTTAAAAATCATACGTTTAGTCTGCAAGCAAAAGTCAATTATTTCTATATTCAAAATTATATTATAGGTCGAATTTTAAGTCTAGGTAGTCCCATGAATTACCAATCTGTTGGTGTCAAAGGCTATACCGCTTTAGATTATTCTACGTTATTAAATTTTTCATTGAATGGAAGCTATACCATTTTAGATAATTTGCATTGGAAAGGCCATCTCACCTATGCACGTGGCAAAGACAATAACGCTAATAACTTACCTTTTATTAGGCCATTGAGCTACCAGACCTCGATGCATTACAAGTGGAACCAATTTAATGTTCAAACATCTATCAATGGTGATGTAGAACAAGTGCATTACAGTCCAGAATATGGAGAAGACCTAACACCATCCTATACGATTTGGAATCTATCTGCGGATTACACATTTAAAATTAAAGACTACAGAACAGTAATTCAGGTTGGAGCGGAAAATATACTCAATGAATACTATAGTACTTATGCCGATTGGGGAAATATTCCGAGAATGGGACGCAATATTTTTACCTCTTTAAAAATCAATTTTTAAATAAATGTATAAAGTTTTTAGTCTCATATTAACGTCTATCTTTCTATTTGTGGTATCGCAACAAGCAATCGTTATTATGAACTTTAAACTCAACCAAAAAGCCATTACAGAACAATTTTGTATCAATAAAGCCAAGCCAGAGCTTCAATGTAATGGAAAATGTCATTTAACTAAAGAGCTACAAGAGACCGAGCACACGGATTCTGAAAAAATAATGAATACCAAAAATTTTGATTTGGTGTACTATCAAGATTCAGAATTTAAGATTTCTAATTTTAATATCACTCAAATAAAAGTAAAATTAATTTATATAGAGTTTCAGCATTCAGAACCCTATTTAGAAGTTCTTAAACCACCTCCGCTATTAAATGAGACTCTAACATCAGTAGAATACAAAACGATTCAATTATTAATAAACAATTATAAAAATGAAACATCTTAAAAAATATATTTTATTAACCACAGTAATCTTTGCTTTTCTTTCTTGTAGCAGCGATGACGAAAATCGTGTAGCCAATAACGTTACTCTAGAATTTAGCAATACATTTAATGAAACACCTTTAGTGCTCGGTGACGCAAGCTCTAGCACAGCTACAATAAACACCTCTGATGCCGGACAAGTTCATCACTTTTCAGAATTAAAATATGTGATAAGTAATATTCGACTTATCAAAGCTAATGGTGATGAGATTCCGTATAATATTAATGATTTAGACAATGGTGCCACAGTTGTAGATCAGTCTAAACCAGAAACCTTGAATTATGTCTTAAATGAGATTCCTGTTGGAGATTATACCGAAATAAAATTTGGTTTAGGCGTAAGATCGGATTTAAATAACCTAGACGAAGTAAGCTTCCCAACATTTTATAACAATGCAGGTGCCAACGACACACAAATGCATTGGGAATGGGGAACGGGATACCGTTTTACAAAAATTGAAGGTTTCTACGATACCGATAATAAGGAACTATCCTTCCATTCAGGAAGTACATTAGAAGGTGAAGAAGGTAATTATACCCAAGGTGTTGATGCTTATAGAGACATTACCTTAGAACTACCTACAACCGCTACAGTTGGCAGTAATGCTCCTATTATATCAATCAAAGCAGATTTTGATTATTTACTTAGTGGATACAGTCATACAATAACTTTAGTGTCTACTGAGGATATTAGTAACAATGCCACACCAAGTGCTCATACAGCTACCGAAATGGAAAAGTTTGTAGATAATATTGGTGGTAATGGTACAACAGACCTTAGCGGTATGTTTTCTGTGACTTCTGTGGAAAATTAAACTTTAATGTAAAGAGTCGGCTTTAAGAAGAAAGACGTAAGCCGACTCTTTAATCCTATTTAAAATTGTAGTGATGAAAAATATATTAAGCCATATCGCATTGATGCTTTTACTGACAGGATGTGCTAGTGATCAGTCTAATTTAATAGTTTATGATAACCCTGAAATAGAATTAGAAATTCCATTAGACTTTCCTGAATTAAATAATTCAATTTATAACAATATGCCTACCCAATACGGAGTTGAGCTCGGTAAAAAATTATTTTTCGATACGCAATTGAGTACAGATAATACCATTTCATGCTCTAGTTGTCATATTCCAGAAAATGCATTTGCAGATCATAATCCAAAAGCTATTGGTATTGAGGGACGAATAGGACTTAGAAATGCTCCACCTGTACAAAATATGGCTTTTATGCAATTTTATAATTGGGATGGTAATAAACTTCAATTAGAAAACCAACCATTGGTTCCTATCATTACACACGAAGAAATGGACTCCTCTATTTTAGAGGTTATTGGTAAACTTGAAAGCGACCCTTCTTATATAGAGCTCTTTAATAAAGCTTTTAAAGGAGAAGGTATTACGGCAGATGGTATTTATAATAGTATTGCGCAATATGAATACACGCTTATAACTTCAAACAGTAAATACGATAGAGTTAAACGAAACGAAGGAGAAACATTTACAGAAAGTGAAGCACAAGGATATACTGTTTTTCAAAACAAATGTATAGGCTGCCACAGCACAGCATTATTTACAGATCAAAGTTTTAGAAATATTGGGTTTCCTATAAATCCGGATGCTGAAGAAGGAGGACGTGCCAGAATCACAGGACTTGTGGAAGATTACATGCGTTTTAGAGTACCTAGCTTAAGAAATATAGAATATACTGCTCCTTATGGTAGCTTCGGACAATTTGAAACTTTAGAAGACCTACTCGATTATTTAGATAACGGAGTATTAGAGGCAGATAACCTAGACCCTATTTTAAAAGATAATAACAACAGAATTCCACTTACAGCTCAAGAAAAAACAGATTTAATTGCTTTTATGAAAACCTTAAGCGATACCGATTTTACAGGTTTAGATAATTAAGAACAGGTGTCACAAACTCCGGTTAAAACACAATTTACATTTTCGACCAAATAACCTTCAGGAATAGAGAAATTGACTTCACTTGGTAAACATTCTATCGTTTCACACACCTTACATTTAAAATGAAAATGTTGATGCTTTTGATGGGTTTCATCACAACCATTACATAATGCAAAATACTGTTTTCCATCTTCTGCAACAACCTTATGAAGTACGCCATCATCACAAAAACGATTTAAAACCCGATAAATCGTAGCCCTATTAATATCAATTGCTATTTTTCGTTCTATCGCATCTTGGCTCATAGCTTTACCGGATTCGGTTAAAATATTTAAAACAGCCTCTTTAGTAGGTGTATTTCTTCTTTTCATTTTTAATGCGAATTATTTGCAATTACCTATTCCAACAACATTGCAATATTATAAATTAATAATATATTTGCAAAACTAAGTAATGCGACGATGTCGCCTTTATAAATAATATGACTCACAAAGTGAATAATACATCAAAAAATAACACCTTAGATCTCATTGCACTATCAAGCTCGTTAATCTGTGCAATACATTGCGCTGTTTTTCCAATACTGCTTTCATTTACCTCAATGAGTAGTCTGTATTTTTTTAATAACCCAATCATTGAATGGATATTTATAGGCTTAGGTATTGTGTTTTTGCTAACCTCACTTTGGCCAAGTTACAAAAATAAGCATCATAAGACTAAACCTCTAATAATTGCAGGATTAGGCTTTGTATTTATAGCTATTGGACGACTTCACTTTACCCATTTATGGGAAATTATCAATACTGTTATCGGCGCTGTATTACTGGCTTTAGCACATTATATGAATTGGAAATTATTACGCTTAAGGCTACAACAACAATCTTAAAACCCATTTTATAGTATTTTTAATAGACTTCAAAACAGATTTAAAAATAGCAGACGTCACTCGTTTTACATTAAAAACAGCCTCACATATTTCTTTTAATTCTTTTTTTTCCTTAAAAATGGTTGGACTTTATGCCTTCACACCTAAAGACGATAAAGATGAGGCCATGCATTGCGCTGTTGTGATTATACTATAATTTACAACCTTTAGAATGCGCCAACAACATAAAGTCGGCACTTTTTATTTAAAAAATTGATGCCTTTAGTCGTCATAACCTAATACAAAGTCCTACTATCTCAATAATGTATACAGAACCTTTCTAGATATAAAAAACAAAAAACTCTATAAATCAAAAGACTTATAGAGTTTTAGTTAAAAAGTCGGGGTGGCAGGATTCGAACCTGCGGCCTCCACGTCCCAAACGTGGCGCGATAACCGGGCTACGCTACACCCCGAAAATTTGTTTAAAATTAAAACCAAATGATTGGCTTTTCATTTTCGGAATGCAAATATAGATATTTTCTTTAATATCCAATAACATTTATTAACTTTAGTGTTTTAATCTTTTTATCCATTAATATCATGACTATGAAAAACATCATAATTGGATTAATTCTTACGAGTACACTTGCCTGTGCTCAAGATAAAAATCCTAAGAACATTGAGAATACGCATGAGGTTATAGTTTCTGATATTAATATTCCTTGGGGTTTTACATTTCTTCCTGATGAGTCTATGCTTATTACCGAAAAATCTGGGGAACTTATTCATTTTAAAAACGGTAAAAAAACGAGTATAAGGGGCTTGCCAGACATCTATCCACGTGGTCAAGGTGGATTATTAGATATTATTATACATCCTGATTACGACAAAAACGGTTGGATCTATTTGTCTTACTCCTCTTCAGAAGGTGAAGGTTCTGGCGGAAATACAACCATAGCAAGAGCTCAACTTGAAAACAATAGTTTAACAAATTTACAAGTTCTGTATAAAGCCATACCAAATACAACCAAAGGACAACACTTTGGATCACGCTTAATTTTTGATGATGCTGGCTACTTGTATTTTTCAATTGGAGAACGCGGTAACAGAGATGAAAACCCACAGGACATTACAAGAGATGGTGGAAAAATTTACCGTCTAAATGACGATGGTTCTATTCCAAGTGATAATCCTTTTATTAATAATTCCGAAGCCAAAACTGCTATTTACTCTTACGGTCATAGAAATCCTCAAGGGATGACACTTCATCCTGAAACAAGAGAGATCTGGACGCACGAACATGGTCCAAAAGGTGGAGATGAAATAAACATTATCGAAGCGGGTAAAAACTACGGTTGGCCGGTAATAAGTTATGGTATTAATTACATAGGAACAAAATTTACCGATATTACTAAAAAAGAAGGTATGGAACAGCCTCTACACTATTGGGATCCTTCAATTGCACCAAGTGGTATGGCTTTTATTAATAGCGACAAATATGGTGATTGGGATGGTAACTTATTAATAGGCTCTTTAAAATTTCAATATTTAGATATGTGCACCTTGCAAAACAACAAAGTCGTTAAAGAAGAACGTTTACTAGATGGCTTAGGACGTGTAAGATCTGTAGAACAAGGACCTGATGGATTTATTTATGTAGGCATAGAAAATTTAGGTATTGTAAAATTAATTAGAAAATGAAAAACGTTATTTTTTTAGGATGGTTCTTATTACTCTTGGCTTCGTGCAACTCTAATGCAAAAAAAGACAATCATGTTGCTCAAAAGCAGGATTCATCTGAGCTTAAAGCGAGTATACAACGTGGCAAAACGGTCTATAACGACATGTGTATAACCTGCCATTTACCCAACGGTAAAGGTGTACCAAAAGCATTTCCACCGTTAGCAGATTCCGACTATCTAAGAGAAAATCAAAAGCAAAGTATTAAAGCTGTGAAATATGGTATGTCTGGAGAAATCACTGTAAATGGCATTACCTATAATAGCACAATGTCTCCTTTAGGACTTTCAAATGAAGAAGTTGCCGATGTTGTAAATTATATTAATAATAGTTGGGGAAATACAATTGACCACTTTGTAACTCCCGAGAAAGTTTCCGAATTATAAATTCGCAATTCTACTTAAATAATTAAATTTGCAACCATCTAACAAATCAAAATTTATATGCTAATTATTGGGATCGCAGGTGGTACAGGCTGCGGAAAAACGACTGTTGTAAATACAATTTTAAAAGAACTACCTGAAGGACAAGTTGGTGTGATTTCTCAGGATTCTTATTACAAAGACACCTCACATCTAAGTTTTGAAGAGCGTGTTAAAATTAATTTTGACCATCCAAGATCTATTGATTTTGAATTATTAGAAGAGCACCTTATCGATTTAAAAAAAGGAAAAGCTATTGACCAACCTGTATATTCTTTTGTAAAACATAATCGAACAGGAGATATCATTGTCACAAAACCAAGAAAGGTTATGATTGTAGAAGGTATTTTAATTCTTTCTCATCCAGAAATTAGAGAGCTTTTTGATATTAAAATATTTGTACATGCGGACTCAGACGAGCGTTTAGTAAGACGATTAAAGCGCGACATTACAGAACGAGGACGAGACATCAATGAAGTATTGCAACGCTACCAAAACACATTAAAACCTATGCATCAGCAATTTATAGAACCAATGAAAGAGTATGCTGATATCATTATACCAAACAATAAGTACAATACCGTTGCTGTCGATATCGTTAAAACCATAATCAACGAACGCTTATAATGTCTAAATTCAACATAAAATATCTCAAACCCTTTAAGAACATTTACGTCATTGTTCTTATTGTTTTTGTGGTTTGGATGTTATTTTTTGACGCTCACTCATGGCTCTTTCACCATGAGCTAAACGGCGATATTGAAGAATTAGAATACCAAAAAGAGCACTACCGTAACGAAATGGCTAAAGACAATAAAGCCATAAAAGAACTTAGCACAGACGAGGGTATTGAGCGTACAGCACGCGAAACATACTACATGAAAAAGCCTAACGAAGATATCTTTATTATAGAATATGAAGATAGTATTCAGAAACCAAAAAAAGATGAGTAAATCATTATTTAAAGATTTTGAGTCCGTGTCTTCAAAAGCATGGAAACAAAAAATACAAGTAGACCTCAAAGGTGCCGATTATAACGATACACTAATTTGGAAAACTAATGAGGGGATTAACGTAAAACCATTTTATCACTCCGACGAATTTGATGTATTACCGGAAGTTTCTAATAGCAAAGCATCTCAATGGAAAATTAGTCAATCTATTGTAGTTAGCGATGCTAAAACAGCTAATGCAAGCATGTTAGAGGCTATTAACAGAGGTGCTGAACATTTATTATTACATGTTCAGTCTGAAACTATTGTAATTGAAGATTTATTTTATAATATCGATGTATCTCAAGTTTGTATAGACATTTCGTGCGATTTTATTTCAGAACCATTCGTAAAAGCAGTCTTATCTACCGTTAAAGATTCATATAGAGAGGTGCAGCCTCAAATTCATTTTCAAACGGATATTATAGGCCACATCGCCAAGACTGGTAATTGGTACAATAACCTCCGTGATGATCATCACAAACTGGATGCAATTGTGGAAGCAACGCATCAGATTAGTGTAAATGTAGATTTATATCAAAATGCAGGAGCTACACTAGTTCAGCAATTAGCCTATAGCATGGCTCATGTTAACGAATATTTAAACCATTTTAAAAGTCGTAACACCTGTTCAGACGCATTAGAGGTAACCTTTAACATCGCAACAGGTTCAAATTACTTTTTTGAAATTGCAAAAATCAGAGCCTTACGTCTCTTATGGTCTACATTAGCTTCGGAATACGGAGTAAACACCTCGTGTAGAATTATTGCTACTCCGAGTAAGCGTAATAAAACAATTTACGATTACAACGTTAACATGCTAAGAACTACCACTGAATGCATGAGTGCTATTTTAGGTGGCGCTAATGTGATATGCAACTTAACATATGATGCTTTATTTCATAACGCAAACGAATTTGGAGAGCGCATTTCTAGAAATCAACTTCTCGTATTAAAAAATGAGAGCTATTTTAATAAGGTAGATAACCCAGCAGACGGAGCATATTATATTGAAAATATAACCGATCAATTAGCTCAAAAAGCCTTAGATCTTTTTAAAAATATTGAAGCCAATGGCGGCTTTTTAAGTCAGTTAAAAGAAGGCACTATTCAACGAAAAATTAAGGATTGCGCCAATACTGAACAGTTAGATTTCGACTCACAAAGAATAGTATTATTAGGAACAAATAAGCATCCAAATGTCGCTGATAAAATGAGCGATAACTTAGAAGTTAATCCTTTTTTAAAAATCGAAAAACGAAAAACACTAATTGAACCTATTATTGAGAAAAGACTATCCGAAAAACTGGAAATCAAAAGACTAAGCGAAGAGTAAAACACACTATAGAAAAAACCTATTACAGTTTTACACTTAAATAAACACATTTACAATGTCTAGAAAAAATCTTCAACATATATCTCTAAAAAAGGAAGTTCCTCATTTAACAAATAGTGACAAACACGATTTTTTGACTGCTGAAAATATCCCAATAAAATCCTCTTATTCTAAGGATGATATTCAAGACTTAGAGCATTTAAATTTTGTGGCTGGGATAGCTCCAAATTTACGTGGCCCCTATTCAACGATGTATGTTCGAAGACCATGGACAATTAGACAGTATGCCGGATTTTCTACAGCAGAAGAAAGCAATGCTTTTTACCGTAGAAATTTAGAAGCAGGACAAAAAGGCCTATCCGTCGCATTCGATTTAGCGACACATCGAGGTTATGATTCTGATCACGAACGCGTCGTTGGAGATGTTGGAAAAGCAGGTGTCGCTATAGACTCTGTTGAAGATATGAAAGTATTATTTGACCAAATTCCCTTAGATAAAATGTCGGTATCCATGACCATGAATGGTGCAGTATTACCTATAATGGCATTTTATATTGTTGCCGCTGAAGAACAAGGAGTACAACCAGCACAATTAGCAGGAACCATTCAGAATGACATTCTTAAAGAGTTTATGGTGAGAAACACGTATATCTACCCACCTACTCCATCCATGAAAATTATCTCTGATATTTTTGAATACAGCAGTAAAAACATGCCGAAATTCAACAGCATCAGTATTTCGGGATATCACATGCAAGAAGCCGGAGCCACTTGCGATATAGAATTAGCATACACCTTAGCAGATGGATTAGAATATATAAGAAAAGGGCTTGAGGCAGGCATGGATATTGACACCTTTGCTCCAAGATTATCTTTCTTTTGGGCTATTGGCATGAATCATTTTATGGAAATCGCCAAGATGCGTGCTGCACGTATGTTATGGGCAAAACTTGTAAAACAGTTCAATCCTAAAAATCAAAAATCGTTAGCTTTAAGAACCCACTGCCAAACATCGGGTTGGAGCTTAACAGAACAAGACCCCTTTAATAATGTTGCCAGAACATGTATTGAAGCTGCAGCGGCTGCTTTTGGTGGCACACAAAGTCTTCATACCAATGCTTTAGACGAGGCCATTGCTTTACCTACAGATTTTTCGGCTAGGATTGCCAGAAACACTCAAATTTATCTTCAAGAAGAAACCCATATTACAAAAACAGTTGACCCTTGGGCTGGTAGTTACTATGTAGAAAAACTTACTGACGACATTGCTAAAAAAGCTTGGAAGCTTATTGAAGAAGTTGAAGATTTAGGTGGCATGACTAAAGCTATTGAAGCAGGCATACCTAAATTACGTATAGAAGAAGCTGCTGCCCGTAAACAAGCTCGGATAGACTCTACGCAAGATGTCATTGTTGGTGTTAACAAATACCGTTTAGACCAAGAAGACCCTATTTCTACCTTAGAAGTCGATAACCAAACCGTAAGACTGCAACAAATTGAACGCCTAGAGCGTATTAAAGCTAGCCGAGACACCACTGCTGTCACTGAAGCATTATCAAAATTAACAGAGGCCGCAAAAACAAGTGAAGGAAATTTATTAGCTTTAGCAGTCGATGCCGCAAGAAAACGTGCTACTTTAGGAGAAATAAGTGATGCACTAGAAGCCGAATTTGGACGATATAAAGCGCAAATTAAATCATTTTCAGGAGTGTATAGTAAAGAAATTAAAGACGATTCAAGTTTTCAAAAAGCCAGAACACTTGCCAATACATTTGCAGAACAAGACGGTCGGAGACCCAGAATTATGATTGCAAAAATGGGACAAGATGGTCACGATAGAGGTGCTAAAGTTGTTGCCACAAGTTATGCTGATGTAGGCTTTGATGTTGATATAGGACCGCTTTTTCAAACACCAAAAGAAGCTGCCAAACAAGCTGTAGAAAACGATGTTCATATATTAGGAATATCATCTTTAGCGGCAGGACACAAGACACTTGTACCTCAGGTGATTCAAGAATTAAAAAATTACGGACGAGATGACATCATGGTCATCGTTGGTGGTGTTATTCCTAAGCAAGATTATCAATTTTTATTTGATGCTGGAGCCGTTGCTGTGTTTGGCCCTGGTACAAAAATTAGTGAAGCCGCCATCCAGATTTTAGAGATATTAATTGATTAAAACAAAAAAATGCACTGTAAATAACAGTGCATTTTTTATTTGAGATAAACCGCAACCTAGTCGTCTATTTTTTTAGTATCTGTTTTCTTTATTTCAAAGTTTTCGTAATCTCCTGCATTTACTACAGTCCAGTTTTTAAATTCTTTAAAATAAGTTTTTATCGCTTTATTAACATCCTCAACAGTTAGACTTTTAACCTGTTCTTCAATTCCTTTTTGAAACATCATATCTCTATCATAATACAAGTTATTATTGATAGTGCTAGAAAGCTCATTATCTTTAGCTCTAGATACACTTTGCGCTTGCACCCAGCCTTTTACAGCATCATCTAATTCTTGCTGAGTAATACCATCCTTAATAAAACGTGCTATTTCTTCCTCAAAACCCTTTTGTACTTTGGCTTCATTTTCCGGAGCGTAAATTGCATAGATATACATCGTAGAGTTTTTATCGTCTTTATCTCCATCTACATTAACGCCTCCACCTGCTCCATAGCTTACACCGTCTTGCTGACGTAGACGCGTGGCAATACGAGAATTTAAGAACCCTCCACCAAACACAGAACCTGCAACTTGTAATGCTGCATAATCTTTATCGTATTCGCTTCCTTCAAAATTTAAGAAACCAAGTGTGAAAGCATTTTTCTTATCTGGAGTTATAATTTTTTCGTTTGCTGGCTTATTGGTTGCGTATGGATCTTTAATTTCAGAATACGGTAAATCAGATGTAAAATCAGCAAACTCTTTATCAAAATACGTTTTTAATTCCTCTTCATCTATATTTCCTATAGCAATAAGATTAGCGCTATTTGAAATACCATAAAAATCATCGTAATAAGCTTTTATAGCTTCAACCGTAATACTATTTACAGCCTCCACTTCTTCTTCTAAGGTCATATTATACAATGGATGCCCTTTTTTATACTTCTGATTGATCTCGCCTAAACGCTTTTGAACTAAAAATTGTGGCTCTGTTTTATTACTTTCTATGCTTGCTAATTCCTCAGTCTTAAGCTTCTCTAATTCTTCAGCATCAAAAGCAGGATTTTTTAACATCTCTGTCATAAGCACCAATGCCTCTTTTAGGTTATCTTTCGTAGAGCTTATATATGCTGTTGTTTTACTGTTAGAACCACTAAAGTAAATCGAAGATTTTAATTCACTTAATTTGTCTTCTATATCTTGTCTAGATTTTGAGGTTGTTCCTTTATTTAACATTCTAGCAGTATAACTTGCTAACTTCCCTTTATTCATTAAATCATCTACTCCACCGTTTCTAAACGTAAAAGAGAGGTTTACTGTCTCACCACGATTATCTTTTTCTATAAACCCATATTCAATTTTACTTTTTGAAAGTACACCTGAATCTAAAGCATTTTGAATATTTTCATAAGACACATCAAAAGCCTCGCCCGCACTCAAAGCCTCTTTGCCTTTATAGTTAGTTACCAACTCTTGCAATCCTTCTGTATGTGGAATTTCAATTCGCATAGGTGTTTTAGTCGGAATAAAATTCCCGACAGTTCTATTTGTTTTTATAAAGTAGCGTCCTAAAACTTCATTTACTTGTTCTAAAGTGGCCGACTCAATACGGTCTCTATGAATAAACATCAACCTCCAATCTCCGGCTCCAATAAATTCACTTGTATATGTCCCTAAATATGAAGAGTTTCTAAGAATCTGATCCATTTGCTTTGAGATATTTGCTTTAGCGCGTTTAAGCTCTTCTTCAGTGATTGGGTTTTCTCTTAAACCATCAAACAAATTAAGCATGGTTGTTTCAGCAGTTTCAAGCGATTTATCCGAAGGCACATCAACATTAAAATAAATAAAGCCAGGTTCTTTAGTAAAAGGAGTAAAACTCCATACCGACGATGCCTCTTTTGATTCTATCAGTGCCTTATATAAGCGCCCTGAAGGCTGATCGGTTAAAACATTTTCTATAATGTTCATAGGTGCATAATCTTCATGCGATCCTGCTGGTGTATGAAACAAAGCAGACACAAGTTGCAAATCTCCTACTCTACTAAGTTCTACTCTTTTTTCACCATCTTGAGCTGGCTCAATAGTTGGCACATCTACCAGAGACGTTTCCGGATTTTTAATTCCACCAAATTTCTCTTCAATTAAATCTAATGTTTTTTCTATATTAAATTTACCCGTAACCATTAATACAGCATTATCTGGCCTGTAGTATTTTTTGTAAAACGCTTTTAGATTTTCTATCGGTACGCGCTCAATATCCGACTTATTACCAATGGTTGATTGTCCGTAATTATGCCATAAGTAAGCTGCACTTATCACTTTTTGCATCAGTACTCTCATAGGGCTATTTTCACCAGATTCAAACTCATTTCGCACTACAGAGAATTCAGAATCCAAATCTTCTTTAGCTATGTACGAATTCACCATTCGATCAGCCTCTAAATCTAGAGCCCAATCAATATTATCTTCGGTGGCATTAAAAGTTTCAAAATAATTAGTACGATCATACCATGTGGTACCATTTGGTCTTGCACCTCGAGCTGTTAATTCTTTGGGAATATCAGGATGATTAGGCGTCCCTTTAAAGACTAAATGCTCTAATAGGTGTGCCATACCTTTTTCTCCATAACCTTCATGTCTAGAGCCGACTTTATACGTAATATTTACCGTTACGGTCTGCGAAGAATTATCCGGAAACAGTAAAACTTTTAAACCATTGTCTAACATGTATTCCGTAATGCCTTCTACAGAAGCCGTTTGTTTTGGCTGTGCTTCAATAAAACTAGATAAGCACAGTACTAAAAGCAGTACTACTGCTGAGCGAAAATTTGTTTTCATAATTGATGATGTTTTTAGTTACTTGAAAGATAAACATATTTTAAACAACCACAAATCAGTGCTTTATGTTTTTTACCATAATATAAACCCAATGATTTTTATTAGTAACTAAAACGTTCCGTGTGCTTATTTAACTAATTCTAAATTCAATAAATTCTGAACAAACAAAAAAAACCTAAACCACTTTAGTAAATGCTTTACAGAAGTGACACTAAAAGTTCTTATTTTAGCAACAAATCTAACACGTTTAAAGCAACTGCATAGACCTACTATAAAAGCACTGCCAACCCTTATTTTAAGCATCTTGGACATGTTAAAAAACAGAATTACTAAAATTTTTAAACGGACGTTTTTAATTCTGTTTGTGGTAGGATTATTGATTTTCTATTTTATTTTCCCACGTTTCATTATAGAAAGACGAAATCCGATATTAGAGTCATTTAAAACCCAAAATATTTATAATGACACTATACACCAAGAAGACGCTTCAATGTTAAAAAGAAAGAAACTAACGTTTTTAACTTATGACAACCTTGAACAATCCGCTCTATTAACCTACACACATATAGCAAAACCTAAGGGCACCATCATTTTACTACATGGTAGTAGTCATACAAAAGTGCATTTTTATGATTTAAGTAAATTTCTTGCTACAAACGGGTTTAATTCCGTGGCTGTAGACATTAGGGGATTTGGTGAAAGTGAAGGTCAGTTTTTTACGTTTGGAGTTAAAGAATCTAAAGACGTTAAAAAATTAGTCGATGTTTTAATCCATAGAGAAGGTTTAAACAATATTGGTGTTTGGGGTCAATCTGTCGGAGGTGCGCTCGCACTGCAAAGTATGGGGTCTGACCACCGAATTGCCTATGGCATTTCGGAAAGCACATACACGGATTTAAAATCGAATATACAAGGATTTTTTAAACGTCATACAGGTTTTAATCTTGCTCTTGTCAGTAATTTCTTAGTAGACAGAGCTGGGCATATTGGCGACTTTGATCCCAATGACGCTAGCCCTATTAAATATAGTAAGCAAATCATCCAACCTACACTTATTATTCATGGTGGTCAAGATGAAGCGATAGACATTTCTAATAGCGAAACTATATTTTCTACCATTAAAAGTAAGGACAAGGAATTTATAGAAGTTGAATCGGCTGGTCATATAAATCTTTGGGAAGTTGGTGGCAAAGCTCTTTTGGATAAGATTCTCCGCTTCTTAAATAATCAAGCCATAACTTACAACTAAGTATTTAGTTAAAATTATGTTATTCTTTTATATATCAATATATTATCCCTAAATTAGAAATCTATTCGGATAAAATATTAATCTATTAAAACCCATCGATCAATGAAAAAATTTATTTTCAGTGCAGCAATTTTGTTGTGCTTCACCCTTGTATTGCCTTTAAATGCTCAGAGTACAGTAGCGACTTCAAAGGTGTCTTATACGGCTACAAATCCTATTCCTTCAGATCCTAATGTTAAAACAGGAATCTTAAAAAACGGTCTTACTTACTACATTCAAAACAATCCTAAACCCGAAAACAAAGTAGAATTAAGATTGGTAGTTAATGCAGGTTCAATTTTAGAAGACGAAGACCAGTTAGGACTAGCACACTTTATGGAACATATGTGTTTTAACGGTACTAAAAACTTTAAAAAAAATGAATTAGTGGATTACCTGCAGAGTATTGGAGTAAAATTTGGCGCACATCTTAATGCTTACACTAGCTTTGATGAAACAGTCTACATTCTACCTATTCCCAGTGATGATCCTGAAAAACTTGAAAAAGGCTTTCAAATTATAGAAGACTGGGCACATAACGCACTATTAACCGATGAAGAAATAGACAATGAACGTGGTGTTGTACTCGAAGAATACCGTCTAGGAAAAGGCGCTAACGAACGCATGATGCAAACCTATTTACCTAAGATGATGCATGGCTCTATGTATGCAGAACGTCTTCCTATTGGAACAAAAGAAAATTTAGAAACATTTAAATACGAAAGCCTTAAACGCTATTATAAAGATTGGTACCGACCAGACTTAATGGCTGTTATTGCTGTGGGAGATATTGATGTAGAAACATTAGAGGAAAAGATAAAATCTCATTTTGGACATATAAAAAATCCTAAAAACCCTAAGCCAAGACCTGTGTTTGACTTGCCTAACCATGCAGAAACCTTTGTTGCAATCGCATCCGACAAAGAAGCTCCATTTTCAAATGTGCGATTAATGTTTAAGGACAAAATAAATTCGAAGCCAGATGAAACACTTGCCGACTACCGAAAATCTATGGTCGAAAACGTGTTTTCTCAAATGATTAACAATCGCTTAGATGAGATTAGAAATGGAGACAATCCTCCTTTTGTATATGGATTTACGTATTATGGTGGCACATATGCGCGAACCAAAAATGCTTTTCAATCGTCTGCTATGACTAGTCCCGAGGGTCAACTAGACGCTTTAAAAACGCTATTGGTAGAAAATGAACGTGTTCGTCAACACGGTTTTTTTAAAGGTGAATTTGAACGCGCCAAAAAAGATATTATGGCTCGTATGGAAAAAGCTTATAAAGATAGAGACAAGATGGAATCAAATAGACTTGTAGGCCTTTATATCAATAATTTCTTGGAGCAAAATCCTATGCCGAGTATGGAGTGGAGATTCGATTTTACAAAATCACAGTTACCAACCATAACATTAGACGAAGTTAATGCCTTAATTCAATCTTATATAAAAGAAGACAACCGCGTAGTCATCCTAACGGGTCCAGAAAAAGAAGGTCTAGAACAGGTTAAAGAAACGGAAGTCTTAGAACTTTTAGATCTTGTAAAGTCAATGGATTTAAAACCGTATGAAGACAAAGCAGTGGCATCGTCTTTAATGACCAAAATGCCCTCTAAAGGCAGTATAAAATCATACGAAACAGATGAAACACTTGGTACAACGACCTTAACATTAAGCAATGGTGCCATCGTTACCTACAAAAAAACTGATTTTAAAAATGATGAAATATTGTTTGATGCATTTAGTTATGGAGGAACTTCTCTTTATACAGATGAAGAATATAAAGCCACATCAAATGCCAATGGAGGTTTAACAGAAGCCGGAGTTAATGGATTTAATAAAGTAGAACTCGGTAAAATGATGTCTGGTAAAATTGCCAATGTAAGACTTTCAATAGGGTCTTATAGCGAAGGACTCTCAGGAAATACAACACCAAAGGACTTAGAAGCATTGTTTCAATTAACGCACTTGTATTTTACGGCACTAAATAAAGATGAAAAAGCATTTAAAAGCTTCGCTGATAAGCAAAAAGCATTTTTAGGCAACCTCTTATCTAGTCCTCAATTTTATTTTCAAGATCAACTCTCGCAATTTATTTATGGTAAAAACCCAAGATATACAGGGTTTCCAACTGCAGAAGACATGGACAATGCAGATTATAGCCTAGCCTACGAAAAATATAAAGAACGTTTTGCGGATGCCGGTGATTTCAATTTTTATTTTGTTGGAAATATCGATGAAAATAAACTTGTAGAATTATGCGAAACCTATCTAGCAAGTTTACCTTCAACAGGAAGCAATGAGTCCTATAAAGTTAGTGATTTTAGACCATTAACAGGTTCTCACAAAAGAATTATTGAAAAGGGAGAAGACCCAAAAAGCTCGGTAAGAATTACATATCATGGTCCTACAGAATACAACCAAAAAGAAGCACATGCCTTAAAAAGCTTAGCCGAAGTTTTAACCATTAAATTAATTGAAAAACTTAGAGAAGAAGAAGGTGGTGTATACGGAGCTGGTGCTAATGCAAGTATAAGCAATATGCCTTACGATTGGTTTAGGTTTAATATCAGCTTTCCTTGTGGGCCAGAAAACGTTGATAAGCTCATCGCTGCAACCATGAAAGAAGTGGATCTCTTAATAAAAGAAGGACCTACTGAAGAAGATTTAGAAAAAGTTAAAAAAGCTCAAATTTTAGATTATAAAGAAGATTTAAAAACAAATCGATTTTGGTTAGGGCAACTTAAAAATGCAGACTACCTAAATAAAAATCCTCATCACATCTTAAAATTTGAAGAAGCCGTAAATAGCTTAACGCGTGACGACCTTCATGAAGCCGCTAAAAAATATTTAACACAAGGCTATATTACTGGTATTCACAATCCAGAAAAATAGAAATACAACCTTAATATTGGGCAGTCTTTAATTTTTTTATTGAAGACTGCTTTTTTTTATAGAACTGTTAACAACTTCAATTTCTTAAAGTCGTAAATAATCGTAATTTTAAGCCCTTATATTTAACCAAATTATTTAATGGGTAAAATCATTGCAATAGCAAATCAAAAAGGTGGAGTTGGAAAAACGACCACCTCAGTAAATTTAGCAGCTTCCTTAGGAGCGCTAGAGAAGAAAGTACTGCTAATAGATGCAGATCCACAAGCCAATGCAAGTTCTGGTTTAGGAATTGATGTAGACACCGTTTCTTTGGGCTCGTACCAGGTTATAGAACACTCTGCAACAGCAAAAGACGCTATTATTGCGTCTAACGCACCAAATGTTGATGTGATGCCTGCACACATTGACTTAGTTGCTATTGAAATAGAACTGGTAGATAAAGAAGAGCGCGAGTACATGTTAAAAAACGCTATTATAGATTTAAAATCAGAATATGATTATATTTTAATAGATTGTGCACCATCTTTAGGCTTACTTACATTGAACGCTTTAACCACGTCGGATTCAGTTATTATTCCGATTCAGTGCGAGTATTTTGCACTCGAAGGTTTAGGCAAACTGTTAAATACTATTAAAAGTGTACAGAAAATACACAATGAAACGTTAGATATAGAAGGCTTATTACTAACAATGTTTGATTCGCGCTTACGCTTGTCTAATCAGGTTGTAGAAGAAGTACAAAAACACTTTAGTGATATGGTTTTTGATACTATTATTCAACGAAACGTACGTTTAGGCGAAGCACCAAGTTACGGAGAAAGCATTATTAACTATGATGTAAGTAGTAAAGGCGCGGTAAATTATTTGAGTTTAGCTAAGGAGCTGATTAAGAAAAATGAATTATAATGGCGAAAGCGACAAAAAAACAAGCATTAGGACGTGGACTTTCAGCTTTATTGAAAGATCCTGAAAATGATATCAATTCAGCAGAAGACACAAATGCAGACAAAGTAGTTGGTAATATTGTGGAACTCGATATAGAAAGTATTGAGGTCAATCCATTTCAACCAAGAACCAACTTTAATGAAGATACCTTAAAAGAATTAGCCTCATCCATCCGAGAGCTTGGTGTAATTCAACCTATAACGGTCAGAAAATTAGCATTTAACAAATACCAATTAGTCTCTGGTGAGCGTCGTTTTAGAGCTTCAAAATTAGTAGGTCTAGAAGCGATACCTGCTTACATTAGGATTGCAAATGACCAAGAGTCGTTAGAGATGGCTTTGGTAGAAAACATCCAACGTCAAGATTTAGACCCAATAGAAATTGCATTGTCGTACCAACGTTTAATTGACGAAATTCAATTAACCCAAGAGCAAATGAGTGAGCGTGTGGGCAAAAAACGATCTACAATTGCCAATTATTTGCGTTTACTAAAATTAGATCCTATTATTCAGACAGGTATTAGAGATGGATTTATTAGTATGGGGCACGGTCGTGCTATGGTAAATATTGAAGACCAAGTAGAACAACTTGAAGTTTACGAAAAAATTATTACCAATAAATTATCTGTAAGAGCGACAGAGCAATTAGTAAAAAACTTAAACGCTGAAGAACCAGCCAAACCTAAGGAACCTAGCTTTGAAATTCCTAAACACATTAAAAAAGGAGTTAAAGATTTTTCTGAATACTTTGGACATAAAATAGACGTTAAAATGACTAAGAGCGGAAGCGGTAAAATAACAATCCCTTTTCACTCTGAAGAAGATTTTAACCGTATTAAAAAATTAGTTCAACGTGACAAATAGAAGTTTCTACAGTTTTTTAATTGGCTTACTTTCAGTATTTTTTTCATTTGCTCAAATAGAAAAAGACAGCACAAGTATTGCCATAGAAGAAAGTCCAATTATCGCCAATGAAACTTTAGTAAAAAAAGAAATAGATCCTTTAAGACCGTCTAAAGCTGCATTTTATTCCGCAGTACTTCCTGGCTTAGGTCAGGCGTACAATAAAAAATACTGGAAAATCCCTATTGTTTGGGGTGCTATTGGTACCGGAATTTATTTTTATGTCAGAAACGATAAACAATTTGACCGCTACAGAGATGCTTACAAGCGTAGATTAGCAGGTTTTAAAGATGATGAATTTTACAATCTCATTTCAGACGACGGACTTATTAGAGCCCAAGAACAGTTTAGGAGAAATAAAGAAATGTCAATGTTAATTACAATAGGCCTATATGCTCTAAATATATTAGATGCCAATATCGATGCCCATTTACTTCAATTTAACGTTGACGAAAATCTAAGCCTAAGCCCACATTATCAATACAATGAACTGGAGAATTCTTCAGACTTAGGATTAACACTTAATTTTAAATTTTAACATGAAAATAGCTTTACTAGGTTATGGCAGAATGGGTAAAAGCATTGAAGCTATTGCAATACAACGCCATCATAATATAGTATTAAAAATTTCTGATGCGAATTCTAATTACGACTTTTCAGATGCAGATGTAGCTATAGATTTTAGCATACCATCAGCAGCAGTCACAAATATAAAAAAGGCCATAGACGCAGGTATACCTGTAGTTTCAGGAACCACAGGTTGGCTAGACGAGTATCCAGAGGTTATTGAATATTGTAAGAAAAAAGACGGTACATTTTTATATGCTTCAAATTTTAGCTTAGGGGTTAATCTCTTTTTTGAATTGAATAAAAAATTGAGTACCTTAATGTCTGGCTTTTCTGAGTACACCACAGAAATTGAAGAAATTCATCATACCCAAAAATTAGATGCTCCAAGTGGTACAGCCATTACGCTTGCAGAACAGATTATTGAGCAATCCGATTATAAAAATTGGACGCTAGATGAGCCTAAAGACTCTGAACTCCTTATTGAAGCCAAACGTATAGAAGGAGTGCCTGGCACACACGAAATCACTTATAATTCTGAAATCGATGCCATCAGTATTAAGCATAAAGCTCATAGCAGACAAGGGTTTGCGATGGGTGCTGTTATTGCCGCAGAATGGATTAAAGATAAAAAAGGCATCTTTAATATGAAAGATGTGTTAAACATTGGTTAATTTGCCAATGTTATGTAACGAATTAAAATAATTTTCAACCTACACAGACAAAATATAAGGTTATGAGCTGGACACAGTGGTTTATTTTTATACTCATTTTACAAGTTATTCATGGCTTAGGAACATGGAAATTATACATAAAAGCTGGTAGAAAAGCTTGGGAAGCATTTGTGCCAATTTACAATGCTATTGTCTTAATGAAAATTATTTCACGTTCTTGGTGGTGGGTGATTTTAATGTTTTTACCAATTGTAAATCTTATAATGATTCCTGCGGTTTGGGTAGAAACGGCCCGATCATTTGGAAAAGATACTAAGCTTGATGCGCTTTTGTGCATTGTTACATTAGGATTCTACCTCTATTATCTTAATTATGTTGCTGATGTAAATTATGTTGAAAACAGAGAACTAAAACCTAAAACAGCTACAGGCGAATGGATTACCTCTATTCTATTTGCAGTTGTTGCCGCCACGATTGTGCATACCTATTTTTTTCAACCTTTTGTAATTCCATCATCCTCTTTAGAAAAATCCTTATTAGTTGGCGATTTTCTAATCGTAAGTAAGTTTCATTATGGAGCTCGAGCTCCTATGACTACAGTTGGTGCTCCGATGGTTCATGATACCATACCTCTAATAGGAAAGAAATCCTATTTGTTTAATGATAATTTTGAAGAACGTAATACCTCTTGGATTAATAAACTTCAACTACCATTTTTTAGGTTTCCAGGTTTTGAAAGCGTTGAACGTAATGATATTGTCGTTTTTAATCAGCCAGCAGATACCTTGCTGAATATGAACGATTTTAAACCAGACCGAAATTATTACAAACCAATAGATAAAAAAACCAATTTAGTTAAACGTTGTGTCGGAGTTGCTGGTGATACGTTGGAAATAAGAAATGGTTACGTCTTTATAAACGGTAAACAGAATACATTACCTCCAAGATCTCACCTTCAGTTTTCATATGAGATAACCTTTAAAAGACAATTACAACCACTACGTATTGTTGAGATTTTAAAGAAATATGACATTACAGACGGATTAGGTTATGGTAGAACTGATGGTACATACGCTATACCTGCTGCTACAGATGAAGCTATTGCGAAACTAAGATTACATCCTGAAGTGGCATCAATTGTACCAACGAGGCAAGAAAAAGGAGTGAACGGAAATATTTTCCCTAGAGATCCAAACTACCCTTGGAACAGCGATTTTTTTGGCCCAATATGGATTCCTAAAGCCGGTGCAACAATAAATTTAAGTCCAGATAACATTGCACTATACAAACGTGCTATTGGAGAGTACGAAGGTCACAAAGTGGTGACGAGAGGTAATCAAATTTTTATTGACGATGAGCTAGTAACCTCTTATACTTTTAAGCAAGATTATTACTGGATGATGGGAGATAACAGACACAATTCTGTAGATAGCAGATACTGGGGATTTGTACCAAACGATCATATTTTTGGTAAACCTGTGTTTATTTGGATGAGTATTGATGGTATCAACGACGGACTTAAAAACTGGAGTTTCCGTTGGGATCGTATATTTACAACTGTTACAGGTTCAAAGGAACGTACCTCGTATCTTATTCCGTTTATTATACTTGTTTTAGGAATTACGTTCTTTAACAAATGGAGAAAAAAGAAAAAAGCAAATCAGAATTAATTGATAATGATTAGATGTCGTTTGAATTTATGCTTGTAATTACAAAAATTTAAAAGCAAACTTAAATAAAGCTTTCACCGCGAAGCAGTTTTAAAATGTATTGCTATGATCGTTTTTCAAACTCAAGTATATCCAATTAATTAATCATTAAATCTTAAATCCTCGATTCTCACAACAAATGAATGCTCTAATTTACCCAACCTATTTTCCAAATATTGCTCACTTTTGGACTGTGGTAAATGCGGATACCATAACTTTAGAAGTTTCTGATAACTATCAAAAACAATCTTACAGAAACCGTACGGAAATTTATGGAGCTAATGGTAAATTAGCCTTAACCGTACCAGTAAGTTATACTCAAAAAAACAGGCAGCTTTATAAAGATGTTAAAATAGCAAATGATGAACAATGGCAATTGTTACATTTAAAATCGCTGCAATCAGCTTACAGCATGTCTCCTTTTTTTGAATATTATATAGATGACCTAATGCCACTATTTGAAGCGCATTTTAAGTATATTTTAGACTTCAACTTAAAATGCTTTGAAGTGTTGCTAAACAGTCTTCAATTAGACATTCTACCAACTAAAACTACAATCTTTGAAAAAGAACCTCTATACAAAACGGATTACAGAAGTTTAGTAAAACGAAATTCAGACGTAAAACATATAATACCCTACACTCAGGTTTTTACAGAGAAGCATGGCTTTATTGCTAATCTTAGCATTTTGGATTTAGTGTTTAACGAAGGACCAAATACAGCGTTGTATTTAAAAAAACTAAATTTATCCATAGATTAATTTTTAGAGCTGTTTAGTAGTTATACGAGCTCATTATATAATTCATCCTGTTATGCTTCAATCCTTAATTCATTACGGTATACATTTTGGCTTGCCGTTAGTTATAGCCATCGTATGTTATAAAACGTATTGGTTAAAAGCGTATGCAATAATGCTACTAGGCATGTTAATTGATTTAGATCATTTATTGGCAAATCCTGTATTTGATCCTAACCGTTGTAGTATTAACTTTCATCCACTGCACTCCTACTACGCTATAGCAGTCTATTTATTTTTATTAATCCCAAAGAAAACACGAATAGTTGGCATCGGGTTGGTTATACATATTATAGCCGACTTTGCAGATTGTGCTCTAATGTAATTTATGGTAAGCTAAGTGTAGTTTTTATAGGATAATGATCAGATAACTTAACATCGAATGTTTTAAAGCTATTGACAGCAAACGCTTTATCTGCTAAAATAAAATCGATTCGCATAGGAAAAAACTTAAAATCATAAGTTCTACCAAACCCATTCCCAGCGGCTTCAAAAGCATCTTTTAAGTCCTCACCTTTTACTTTTCTGTAAATATAAGAGTAAGCCGTATTATTGAAATCTCCGGTAACAATCGTTTTATAATTGGACTTAGATTTATGCTCTAAAAATAATTCTACTTGTCCTTGCTGTGCTTTAAAAGTTGCTCCAACTTGCTTAAAGAGATGACTCGATGTTTCTTTCTTAAGTTTTTCTACATCGGTTTCAATACCTGAAGATTGTAAATGAAAGGTATAAACTCTAATGGTATCTCTTTGTTTGACGATATCAACAAAAATGGCATTGTTACTCGTATTCGGAAACTCTAAAGAGCCAGAATTAATAATAGGAAACTTTGAAAAAATCGTTTGTCCAGACTTTACACCTTCAACATGTCGTGCATTAAAATTGTAATAACCATCGAGATCAATAGGATCACCTGTTCTATATTCTTGAAGACATAAGATATCGGGTTGTTCAGTATTTATAAAATTTAAAATATCCTCTTTAACGGTAGGTTCTGGCAACCAACCAAACTTATTAAATAATCTAACGTTAAACGACATAACAGAAAAATCAGATGTTCCTATATCATCAGACGAATATGAAAATTTGTACATAGAATTAATATAGTTCCACCCCAACAATAATACCACCAAGGATAATAACATTTGTTTTTTAACACGAAGCAACCAATACATAAAGAATACACCGTTGAGGATAATAAGCAAAGGTACACCTAAGCTTAAAACAGATAATGACGCAAAACTTTTTGGCGGAATATAAGGCAAGATATAAGACGTAAGCAATAAAAATGCGACCAACGAATTGATGACAAATATAATTTTACTACCTAGTTTTAAACCTTTCATGTGCTTTTCTATTGTTCCATTAAGGTCGCATGCTGCTCGCTAGTAAACATTTTACTGTGGAAATTATATTTTAAATCGATTGGTTTCACTCTAATTACTATTTACCTGCTTTAAATAAAAACTCCTTTTCTTCAGCAGTTAAACTCTCGTAACCACTTTTGCTAATTTTATCGAGAATTAAATCTATTTTCTTCTGATTATTAAACGCATTAAATTCATCTTTAGTCTTACCTGCATACTGCTTTTTTTTAGGCTTACGATACACTGTTTTTAAGTTAGATTTTGGTTTAAACCAACTCATAACGGTATCCATAGTACGCTCAAAACCTTTTCCTATATCTGAACCTTTTAGCAATTTTGTAGCATATACATAGCCTAAAAGATAACCGCCAAAATGCGTCACATAACCACCTTGATTAAGACCCGATATCATTCTAATAAAATCTAAGCCTACAATTACCATCGCTACATGCTTCCATTTAACATTAAACGCATTAAACAATCTAATCTCTGTATTTGGCATGTAAGTCGCCACAAATAAAAGCAAGGCGCTAACACCAGCTGAAGCACCAACTAGTACTCCATTGACACCATAAAAACTAGAAGGCACCAAATTAGAGAACGCCAAATAGGCCAAACCACCAAAAATAATACCTAAGAAGTAGATATTCAATACCATTTTTGGACGAAATAAATTTGTTGTCATTTGTGATAAATAATACAAAAACAACATATTGAACGCCAAATGCAACAAGCCATTATGTAAAAATCCGTAAGTAATTATAGACCATGGTTGAAACAGGAAATCCATAATATCGGATGGCATTTCGAAATAAGTAAATAAGTTAAATCGTAATAAAGATTTAAAGATGAGTCCAATGATAAACACGATAACATTGATAGCTATGATTTTACCAAAGGCATCTAGGTTATTAAACTTATATTTTAAATCTTGAATTGTACTCATAATTAGTTCCAACGGAATTTATTCATGTCATTTTTTTTCCAATACCACATTATTAAAAAACCAATAACCGCTCCACCAACGTGTGCCATATATGCGGTATTGCTTGGACTAAAGAAAGAGGTTCCTGTAATTGCAGAAATCACATCTAAGAGTATAATTCCTGGAATAAAATATTTCGCTTTAATAGGTATAGGCAAGAATATCATCATGAGTTCAGCATTAGGATTCATCATTCCAAAAGCAGCTAAAACACCCATTATACAACCCGAAGCTCCTACCATAGCACTTCTATTTAAAACATTTAAATCGAATATGGCTTTAAACTGATCGTTAGAAATCGGTGTTGTAAAATTAGCCTCATTCAATAATGGTATCATTTTTTGATGCAGTATTTCTCCTTGAATATAATCTCCAGATAACGCATTGATATTCATTATTTGATGTAACAATTCAGATCCAAAATTTAAATCCGCTATACTTTGCATGGCCGAAAAATAATCGACATAATAGTAGCCTAACTGAAAAAGCAAGGCTCCAAAACCAGCAGAAAAATAGACAAATAGGAACTTTTTAGTCCCTAAACGCTGCTCTACAGGTGTCCCAAACATCCAAAGCGCAAACATATTAAATAGGAGGTGTGCTGGGCCAGCATGCATAAACATATGTGTAACCACTTGCCATGGCTGAAACATATCGTTTGTAGGAAAGAACATAGTAAATAAACTATCAAACAACTTACCATCTCCCAATGTTAATGTTCCGATGAACACGACAACATTAATGATTATTAAGTGCTTTACTCCGTCAGTTATATTAAATCTCATAGTCTACATGAATTTTTTTTCAATATCATCAACTGCCATTGTAATAAATGTTGGTCTATTAGTTGGTGACACATTAGGTTCCTTACAGGCAAATAAACTATTTACCATATGCTCTTGCTCTGTACTATTTAGCGATTGCCCATTTTTTATAGCCAAGCTCTTTGCCATTGATTTTGCTAATAAATCTGCAGCACTAAAATTAGTATCTGGGACATCATTTTCTACATCACTAATTAATTGTTCTAAAATAATAGAAACCTCACTCTCTGGCACACCAACAGGAACTCCTGTTATCGTAATACCATTTGCGTTTAATTCTGAAAACACAAAACCTGTGTGTTCTAAATCAGATTTAAGACTGTCAATAATTTTAGTTTCATTTGGAGTATAATGCAACTCTAACGGAAATAATAATTGCTGACTTGTAGCTTCCTTTATAGTTATGTGCTTTAAAAAGTTCTCATATAAAATACGTTGATGCGCTCTATTCTGATCAATGACTAGCATCCCAGATTTTAAAGTGCTTACAATATATTTTTGTTGTAATTGAAACGTTGTTTTGGTTGTTTCAATGGACGAATCACTAAAAATAGATTCGTTCTTAGTTTCACTTTCAAAAGTGACCTGACTAAACTCGGAAGATGAGTTATTGCCCTTTGATTCTAAACCAACATACAAACTGTCCCATGACGCTGTAGGTGCTGATTTAAATCCGGTATTATGACTTGTAGATCTTACTTTTACAGCAGACTCGTCCTGAAAAGGATTAAAACTACGATCGACTTCAATTGCAGGAGTAGATGCTTTTTTATCTTTATACTCGTATGGAGTATTTAGATTACTCTGATGTTCAAAATCTAAAACCGGAGCAATGTTAAATTGCCCTAAACTATGTTTCACCGCAGAACGTAAAATAGCATAAAGCGTGTGCTCATCATCAAACTTAATTTCAGTTTTTGTTGGGTGAATGTTAATATCAATCGATTTTGGATCTACGGTAAGATTTAAAAAATAACTGGCGTGATAACCTTCTTTTAGTAAGCCTTCAAATGCCGATTTAATTGCATGATTTAAATACGGACTTTTAATAAAACGTTGATTTACAAAAAAGAATTGTTCTGATTTTGTTTTCTTAGAAAAATTAGGCTTTCCTACAAAGCCAGAGATTTTTAACACCTCCGTTTCCTCTTCCACAGGTACTAACTTTTCATTGGTTTTAGTCCCAAAAATATGTACTACACGTTGCCTGTAATTTTCTTGTGGCACATTAAATAAATCATTTCCGTTATGGTAAAAAGAAAAAGCAATATTAGGATGCGCTAAAGCAACCCGATGAAACTCGTCTGTAATATGACGTAATTCTACAGCATCTGACTTAAGAAAATTGCGTCTTGCAGGAATATTAAAAAATAAGTGCTTTACAGCCACCGAACTCCCAGTTGGAGTAACAGTAACCTCTTGCGATTTTACTTCACTGCCTTCAATAATTATAGCTGTACCTAAATCGTCTTCAGCTTGTTTTGTTTTTAGTTCAACATGTGCAATAGCCGCAATACTCGCTAAAGCTTCACCTCTAAAACCTTTAGTATTGAGTTGAAACAAATCTTCCGCTGCACTAATTTTTGAGGTAGCGTGACGCTCAAAACTTAATCGTGCATCTGTAACACTCATACCCTTACCGTTATCAATAACCTGGACTAAGGTTTTACCGGCATCTTTAATAATAAGTTTTATTTCTGTGGCGTTAGCGTCAATAGCATTTTCTAATAGTTCTTTCACTACTGAAGCTGGACGCTGAACGACCTCACCAGCTGCTATTTGGTTGGCAACATGGTCTGGTAAAAGTTGAATAATATCTGACATTAGCTTTTTGGAAGAAAAATAGATAGGTCGAAACCAATAATAAATAAAAACAACAATAATAAAATCGCAACTATAATGATTACCCGTTTATTAACGTTTTCATCTGGATTATGCCTATAGTCATTAACTGCGGCATCTATTTTACCTTTTATTCCTTTGGCAGGAGACACTGTTGTTCGGTGTTCATCAAATTTATGTTTAAGCTCAAAAGGACTCCCTTCACCTTTATAAAAGCGAGGTTTATAACTGTACTTTCGATTCTTCTTCATTTTCATTAATCCCATAATTTCCTTATTTTATATATCCGTTGAGGATATAAATTAAAACAAAAAGCGAAACTAACATGATTATTAAAGCAGGAAGCGATGTTAAAATACTTCCACGTTTTTTACCATTGCTTTTAATCTCATTCCATTTCGTCTCAAAGTCGTCCTTCGACTCTTTTTCTTCGGAATCCTGAAAGCGTGGCTTATATGAAAAACGTTTATTTTTTCTTTGCTGAAACAAGTGACTCTCTAATTAAACTTGATTAATCTCAAAAGTACTGAAAATACAAGGAACTAATGCTTAAGGATTCCTTAAAATTATTAACAAAAAGAATGCCATAGTTAGCTGCAGACGGTTGGCAGAAGTAATTCTGATAATTACTAAAACTGTAAATTAACGTCGTTTTACAAAAACCTTAAAGTGTTATTGCCATGGCCTACACAAAACCAATGAACAACAAGCGCGATAGTTTAAAAGTTAACAAAATGGCAAAAACTTATAAAGTTTCCTTACGTAAAGCGGCCATTTTTATAGCAGCAATTGCGGCTTCTGTACCTTTATTGCCATGGATTCCTCCAGAGCGGTCAATAGACTGTTGCTCGGTATTATCGGTAAGAACACAGAAAATAACAGGAATATCGCCTTTTACATTAAGATCTTTAATGCCCTGAGTAACACCTTCGCAAACAAAATCGAAATGTTTTGTTTCTCCTTGAATCACACAACCAATCACAATAATAGCATCTAACATCCCAGAGCCTGCATAAATACTTTTGCTCATTCTTGATGCTCCATAGGTCAATTCAAAAGCACCAGGCACATTCCAGCGTACAATATTTTCTTTTACAGCTCCACAATCTAGAAGCGCATCGAATGCTCCTTGCCATAAGCCTTCGGTAATTTTGTCATTCCATTCTGAAACAACAATCCCAAACCGAAAATCTTTCGCGTTTGGGATTGTTGTTTTATCGTAAGCCGATAAATTATGATTTACAGTAGCCATACACTATAAGCTTGCTTCTACTTTTCCTATTAACACATCTGCCGTTTTTGCTTCAGTTGAAGCAGAAAACTCATTTTTTATACGCTTTAAATACTCTAAAGCTTTAGTGTTTTCACCCAAATCGATAGCCACACGAGCAGCTTTCATTAAGTATAATGGAGTTGTAAAATCATTAACATTAGCTTTAAATGCTTGTTCGTAATATCCTAAAGCATCCGATTTTTGATTTAACTGCACAAATGCATCACCAATTCCGCCTTTAGCGATTGGGTTTAACATCTTATCTTCACTAGAAAAATTCCCTAAATGCTCTACTGCATTTTGATAATCTTTTAAGTTTAAATAAGCCATACCAGCATAATAGTTAGCTAAATTGGCTGCAGGTGTTCCGCTATATTCATTTATAATATCTAGCATACCGTATTTACCTTCACCACCTTCTAAAGACATTCTATAAAGAGAGTCTGAAGACACACCAATTACAGCATCATCAAAATACTTTTTAGCAGTATACATTTCGTTCATAGCCTCCTTTTGTTGTGGCTCGGCTACTAAATTATTGTAACCTAAAACTGCGAGTACCACTAAAGCTACGGCTCCGACGATACCTAGAATATATTTTTGATTTTTAACAGCCCATTCTTCTGTTCTTGAAGCACCTTCATCTAAAGTGTTAAACACTTCTGCTGTTGTTGATTCTTCTTCAAAAACCTCTTCCTTCTCTTTAACTGCCTTCGGTTTGTAGCCTCTTTTCTTATACGTTGCCATAAATTGTCATTTTGTGCGTCCGCAAAAATAAAATTTTTATTGGGATTTAAAAGCCTATTTATTTGTTATTTTTGAATTATTAATTACAAGCTCAAAATGCGTTGTTACATCAGTAAAATTAGGCATAACGTTATCTTTTCATGAATCTAAACACACTATCTTTAGTTAATTATAAAAATTTTGAAAGTCAGGTTTTCGATTTCGACGTCAAAATCAATTGTTTTGTTGGCGCCAATGGTATCGGAAAAACAAATGCGTTAGATGCCATTTATCATTTAGCGTTCGGAAAAAGTTACTTTAATCCTATTGCAGTTCAAAACATCAATCATAATGCAGGTTTTTTTGTAGTTGATGGTCATTTTACTAAAAATGATCGATCGGAAAAAATTATAGTCTCTTTAAAACGTGGTCAGAAAAAAGTCATCAAAAAAAATGGCAAAGCATATGAAAAATTTAGCGAGCATATTGGGTTTATTCCATTGGTCATTATCTCGCCAGCAGATCGCGATCTCATTATTGAAGGTAGTGACACCAGAAGAAAATTTATAGATAGTGTGATTTCGCAGAGTGATAAGAACTACTTATCAGAACTCATAAATTATAATAAGGTATTATCGCAGCGAAATGCATTATTAAAATATTTTGCACTAAATAATACCTTTAATGCAGATACGCTTTCTATATACAACGAACAATTACATAACTACGGTACTGAAATCTTTACAAAACGAGATCGATTTTTAAAAACCTTCATACCTATTTTTAAAGCGCGGTATGAAGCCATTAGTCAAAGCAAAGAAGCCATAGATTTAAAGTATAAAAGTGATTTGTTTGAAAATAAATTATTAGACCTCTTAAACAAAACCATTAATAAGGATAAAGCCTTACAATATACTAGTGTTGGAACCCACAAAGATGATTTGGTGTTTCTTATTGATGACTTTCCTATTAAAAAATTTGGAAGTCAAGGGCAACAAAAATCATTTTTAATTGCCTTAAAGTTGGCACAATTCGATTTTATTAAGCAGCAAAGTGGAGTGTCGCCTATACTCTTATTAGATGATATCTTTGACAAATTAGATGAAAACCGTGTGGCACAAATTATCAATTTAGTAGATGATGAGCATTTTGGACAAATTTTTATTAGCGATACGCATGCCGAACGCACTGAAGATGTCATAAAACAAACGCATCAATCGTATAAAATTTTTAAATTATGAAAAATTATTTTTGGCTGTTCTGCCTGTTTCTTTGCAGCTGTTCAACCAATCCAGAAACCTATATAGCACATGTAGAAGGCTATTGGGAAATTGATGAAGTAACTATGGCTGATGGTAGCACCAAAGCTTATAAGTTTAATGAAACCATAGACTATATCAGTATTAACGATAGCTTAAAAGGGTTCAGAAAAAAGCTAAAACCAGGCCTTAATGACACCTATTACACCTCTGATGATGTGGAGGCAATTCAATTAAAAATGGAAGCCAACCAACTAATGATCTATTATACGACTCCATATGCCAAGTGGTCTGAGCGTGTGTTAGAAGCCACACCAACCCATTTAAAACTTATTAATGACAGCGAAAATGTGTATCTTTATAAACGTTACACTCCGATAAAACTAGATTTAGAGTAATTTTGGCAATCTAAATATCAAAATAACTACAATTCTTAAAAGACAATAAGCCATGGCAAAACGAAATAACGACAACCAACCGATACAAGATATTTTAAAAGAATTTGTACAAACCAACAACTTACAATCGGGTTTAGATAAGGTCGATGTTCGTGAAGCTTGGGCAAATCTTATGGGCAATGGTGTTAATAATTACACAACCGCCATTGAGTTAAAACACGATACACTTTATGTACAGCTTAGCTCTAGTGTACTCCGTGAAGAATTGAGTTACGGCACCGAAAAAATCATTAAGATGCTTAACGAATCTCTGCGGAAGGAAATCGTAAAAAAACTAGTACTGCGTTAAAACTAGCGCCTTATTATTAGCTTTTATATATTCCATTCTCAACACTCACTTTTAGTCCTTGGTTCCATAACCTTAATATGTTTTGTAATGAGGAGCTCTTAGCGTCATAAAACCAAAATACATTCAACTCTATTTATTAGAAATTCGCTGTTATAATTCATGCTATAGTAATTGACTTTAACAATAATTTTCCTATTTTTAAATTCTCTATAAACTAATTTCATGAACTATTCTAAACTCATTCTTTCCTTCGTGCTGACGATAGCCATTTTCTTTGCGCTAAACTCGAAGTTCGGATCCATTCCTCCTATTGGCAAATTCTTAAATCCATATACTGGAGTCTGGCAGAATGAAACCGACGAATCCATCTCTGGATCTATCTCGATACCTGAGTTACAAGATGAAGTTACGGTACATTATGATGCCCAATTAATTCCGCATGTATTTGCACAAAACGACGTCGATTTGTACAGAGCTCAAGGTTATATTACCGCAAAACACAGGTTATGGCAAATGGAGTTTCAAACCTTTGCTGCTTCTGGTCGTTTATCTGAAATTATTGGCGATGCAGCGCTAAATTACGACCGACAAGAACGCAGACGTGGTATGGGTTACGGAGCCGAACAAACATTAAAAAAAATGGCTGAGGACAAAACCACAATGGCTTTGGTACAAGCTTATGCAGATGGTGTAAACAGTTACATTGATCAATTAGACCCTAAAGATTTACCGGTTGAATATAAATTACTCGATTACCAACCTGAAGCATGGACTCCTAAAAAAACAGCACTATTATTAATGTATATGACCAAAATGTTGGCTGGTGGAGACGAAGATATGGCAAACACTAACGCTTTACGTTTGTTTGGAAAAGAACGCTTCGATTTACTGTTTCCTGATTTTTTTGATATAACAGATCCTGTGATTTCAAAAGAAACGGATTGGAGTTTTATTGATGTTCCACAAACACCATCACCTCACAGCGACCCTGTTTTAGATTCCATTTCCGAAATTATAGACCAACCAAATCCTGATAACGGAAGTAATAATTGGGCTATTTCTGCTGACAAATCGGCTACAGGATATCCAATTTTAGCTAATGATCCGCATTTAGGGTTAAACCTTCCTTCGATTTGGTTTGTAATGCAATTAAGCACACCAGATCACAATGCCTTCGGTGCCACGTTACCAGGAGCACTAGCTGTGATTTCGGGTTTTAATCAATATATTGCTTGGGGAGAAACCAATGCCACCAGAGACGTTATAGATTGGTATAAAATTGAATTTAACGACGACCGAACGCAGTATAAACTAGATGATAAATGGAAAGATGTTTCCGTAAGAGTTGAAGAGATTAAAATAAAAGGAAAACCAACATACAAAGATTCTGTACGCTACACACACCATGGTCCTGTTGTCTATGATAAGAATTTTAAATCTGACGAAGCGTTAGCTGGCTATGCTATGCGCTGGACAGGGCATATTCCTGGCAATGGGCAAAAAACGTTTACGGAACTCAATAAAGCCAAAAATTACAATGATTATTCAAAGGCTCTAAAAAATTGGGTAGCACCTGCACAAAACTTTGTGTTTGCTTCTACGGAAGGGGATATTGCATTATGGATACAAGGGTTGCTTCCTAATAAATGGGAAGGACAAGGCAAATTTATTATGGATGGTAGTAAATCTGAAAACGATTGGCAAAGTTTTATTCCGCAAGAATTTAATGCACACACAAAGAATCCAGAACGCGGTTTTGTAAGTTCTGCAAATCAGCATCCAGTTGATGAAAAATATCCGTATTACGTATTTAATGATGGTTATGAAACCTATAGAAATCGCGTCATTAATGCATTCTTTAATGCTAAAAAAACATTTGATGTTCAAGATTTTAAGGATTTACACAATAATAATTACAACCTAAAAGCCGCAGAAATAGTACCATATATGTTAGAACACATGGATCGCTCTAACCTTACTCCTGATGAAAAGGCGATCTATAATGAGATTAAAGATTGGTCATTTAACAATGATATTAACGAAGTTGGCCCTAGTATTTTTAGACAATGGTTTGGAAAACTGTATGATTTAGTTTGGGATGAATTTGATGTAGACGACACTGTTTTAGAAAAACCATATACCTACCAAACCATCTATTTATTAAAAAATAAAGGAGATGATGCCTTTATGGATATTGTAGACACACCAGAAAAAGAAACCGCTAAAGATTTGTTTTTAATAGCTTTTAAAGAAGCCGCTATACGACTTAAAGAGATTAAAACCGAAAAAGGAGATTACACTTGGCTTCGCTACAAAGCCACGCATGCCGATCATTTATTACAAGGTTTACCTGCGTTTTCTGTTTTTGATATTCCCATTGGAGGAGACCGAAGCATTGTCAATGCCACCTCAGAAGACCATGGACCATCTTGGAGAATGATTGTGGAAATGACCTCACCTCCAACAGGCTTGGGCATATATCCTGGAGGTCAATCTGGAAATCCTGGTAGTAAATATTACGATAATTTTATAGACGATTGGGCAGCTGGAAAGTATCACAGTTTAAATTTTCTACAATCTTCTACAGCAACTGATGCTATTATTAGCACACAAACTTTAACACCAACAACTGATGAGTAAAAATATTATCAATTTCATAATCACTATTGTATTAGCTTACGTGTTATCCTTATTTCTACCATGGTGGTCTATAATGACAGCCTCGTTAGCTACGGCATTATTTATACCTTTAAGAAAGGTAGCGGTATTTTTAGTTCCATTTTTAGCCATTCTATTGCTTTGGTTTGTGTTAAGTTATTTCTTAAGCAGCGGGAACGACTTTATTTTAGCCAAACGTATAGCTATTCTCTTACCTATAGGAGGAAATCCTTATGTTTTGATGTTAGTTACTGGAATTATTGGTGGTTTAGCAGCAGGAATTGCAGCTGTTTTTGGAAAGCAGCTAAGTATCGCTCTAAAAGCACGCATACAAGCTTAAAAAAGTGCACTTATCCCTAGAATATAATGGGATTCAATTAATATTTATTTGGATATAACTAGTTGGCAACAAGCTGAAAAAAAAAAAACCTTAACTAAAAATTAAAAATATGATTAAAAATTACATTTTCGTTTTATTTACACTTCTGATTTTAATCTCTTGTGGAAAAAGTAAAGAGGAAATAGAATTAGAAAAAGCCAAAATTGAGTTAGAAAAAACCAAACTTGAATTAGCAGAAAAAACGAAACTTGAATTAGCAGAAAAAACGAAAAAAGAAGAGGAAAATAAGGTTAAAAAACAAAAAGCGGAATTAAACAAAATTCACGAACAAAAAGTTAACGTTGGTAAAAGAAAAAAAATTACCGAATTGAATTTAATGCTTCAAAAATTACCTCAAGCAATCGAAAAGGCTGAACAGAACATTAGAGAAATAAATCAATTCAAAATTGGACGTTCTTCTTCAACTAAAGAGAAACAACTTCAAGAAGCGAGAACTCAACTTCGTGAAATTCGTGACTATGGAGAAAAAATAAAAAATGAAATTGCTCAATTGGAATATCATAAAACATTTGATTTCCAAAAAGCCCCAGCAAGTGTTATGAAATACATTTTTGAGTCTGCTAAAAAAGGAGATTTTTCAAATTTTAGAAATTTATGCGACCCTTATGGAGAAAATGATTCTGACGTTAATCAAATTTGTTATGCAGAAATGCTAATGGAAAAGCAACAAGCGGATTTAAAGAGGGAATTTGAAAATGGTCGAGTAATAGGAAAAGCCAAAATTAATGGAGATAAAGCGGAAGTTGAATTCGCATTTGGACCAAGTGCAAATCGACTTGAGAAAATGAAAATGATTAAGCGAAATGGACTTTGGTATTTAGGAGCATTTTAGAATAAAGCCAGTTGCCAACAACGTATAAAATTAATTGCTGGTTTTAGCCTATTTACGAAAGTCCTCGCGGACTTTCTATCTGTGATTTATTTGCTAACTTTAGTGCTTAAAACGCGCAACTAATCTTATACAAACACGTTAGCCACAATTTTTAAATGATTCGTTTTTGGTGTATATTTACATCAAATAATTAAATTATGTCAAGACAAAGTATATCTTTTACAAAACCAAACGATGAGTGGTTAAAAGCCCAAGTGGACAATAAAGAATATACTAGCAAAAGCGAATTAGTGAACGATTTAATTAGACAAGCAAGAAAACAGCAAGTTCAAATTGACTGGATTCGAGCTAAAATCGAAAAAGCTGAAAACAGTGGATTTACGAATGACAGTAAAGAAAGTATTTTAGCTCAATCGAAGTCTTTGCTAAATGGCTAAATACAAACTAACAAATGAAGCGAAAAATGACATGATTCGGTTTCACCATTACGTAGTTAAAAAATTTGGAATGACCCTAGCGGACAAATATTTTGAGTCTTTTTTTGGATATTTTGATATTATTGCTGAACGTCCTTTTTCCTTTGAATCTGTTGACTATATAAAAAAAGGATACAGACGTTATGTCTGTGAAGTTGATAGTATTTTCTATAAAGTCAATGAAAATATTGTTGAAATAATGACAATAGTTGGAAGACAAGATTTGAAGGAATAATTATAATGGAATAAAAATAACTGTAGCTAACAAAGTATATAATTTATTACTAGTTCTTACCTCCTTACTAATACTACTGCGGCATATTCTATTCGGTTTTTATTTGCTAAATCAGGTGCTTAAAAACATAACTACTCATTGCCGAGACCATTGGGCGGAATGCAAAAAAACAACGAACTACTATAAAATATGAAACAAGAAATCAAAGACGAAGCAATTGAACAACTTGAAAAGGATATACTTTTTGGGTTTGAAAATGAAGATGAATTACTTGATAGTATATGTGCAATGTTTTATGACGAAAGTGATTTTGATGAAAAATGGTTAAAGCAAGAAATCGACATCAGATTAAAAAAACATCAAGCTGAAAGTCAACAATGGGAAAAACCAACAGATTTTGATAGATTGGTAAAATCCTTTGATGAACTGAATAAAAATAAAATCGTTTCTCTTCACAGAGCTGGTTATACGAAAAGCGACGGAGAAGAAGATTGTTATGAAATTATCACCGACCTGAAAGAAATCGGAATTAGCGTTAAAGGATATTGCTATTATCATACACAGGATTTAGAAAGAGCAATTGGAGAAGAAAAGATGCTTTTTATAGGTTTTGACAGTTATAATCATGATGATGAACTTGCGAAAGAAGTTGCCGAAAAAATTGTTAGTGTTTTAACTGATAATGGATTTAAAACTAATTGGAATGGTTCAGTCGACTCACGAATTGAAATCTTAAATATCGATTGGAAAAAAACAGTTGATAATATCGATTACAATTATGGACGAGTATTTGAGATTATCAAAAAATACCATAAACCAGAAACAGAGAATACTGAAGAAAAGCGTAAAAACTCATTTTGGAAAATATGGTAGAGGAAAAGTACTATACACAGATATAAATAAAATTAATTGCTAGAGTCTTTCCTACTTGAGAAAGTACTCGAAGATTTTCTACGCGGTTTCACTTACCAACTGAAAAAAACTTATGAGATTCAGTTTAATGTATAAATTGGAGTTTATGACATTATAGTCATCAAAATAAATTTATATAAATAAAACCCATTACAATATCAACATCATTCACTCTGACAACCTAACCTACTCACAAACATATACATAGATTTTAACTTCCATTTATATTTACTAAATTAGAGGAAAAACTATGCCAAGCTTTTATCATATTAATGCTCAAGGAATGAATCGATTTAAAACCGTTACTAACCTCATCGTTACCATTGTATTATTATATACCTCAAATATATTTGCGCAATTTGCCGATCCTATACTCATAGAGTCAAACACTGGCCTAATCACTAATATTATAACAGCAGACCTCAATAACGATAATCTAGAAGATATCATTATTATAAAAAAGTTTTCTACCAATAGCCTTATATCTTATTACTTAAACCTAGGAGACCTTAATTTTGGTCCAGAAACAACCATTGCTACAGGAAATAGCCAAGTAACCAATATTGCGGTTGGTGATTTTGACCATAATAATTGGCTAGATATTGTAAGTATCGGTGATGCTAGTAATGCTGTGACGCTACATATGAATAACGCCTTATCATTTACCTCAGAAATCATTGATACGTTTTCGTTTTTTGAAAGTGATATTGCAGTCTCTGATATTGATAATGACAATGATCTCGATATTATTGCAATTGGAGGTTCTACTTTTAAAGTGTATTCTAACGATGGCTCCGCCGATTTCACCTCTCAAACCGTAACTGGCCCAATCGAAGATTTTTTTGATATTACTATAGGAGATATTAATGCCGATGGCTTTACTGATGTCATTACAGGAGGGAGCAATATCTCTGTGTATAAAAATAATAATGGTAACTTTAGTTACGACGACGAGCTAAGTTCTCAGATACCAAATACATTTAATTTATTTGTAAGATTAAAAGATATTGACAATGATGGAGACTTAGACCTATTTAGCGAAGACAACAACTCTAATGGTGTGAGATGGATGAAAAATGATGGTGACGGTAACTTTTCTAATTTGCAACTTATAGATCCCACAGCCCTGAATATACGATCTGGTGCTTTACAAGACTTTGATAATGATAATGATTTAGACTTTATAATCATTAAAGATTTTAACCTGTATTTATATGCGAATGATGGTTTTGGTAATTTTAGTGCACCAACTCACGTTCAGGATACCGAAACAATTATCAGCACAATTGCAGCTGCGGACTTTAATAATGATGGACGAGCGGATATTGTATGGTCCGCTGATTTATCCATTCAAGAAAATACATTTCCATTATCTCATACAGACTATGTCAACCCTTCTAATTTTATAAACATCTACCCAAACCCTACTTCCAAAATTGTGTTTGTTGATAGTCCACAGGAAGGCACTTTGAGTATATTCAACTCAAAAGGTCAAGTCGTTTACAATCATATCGTTTTAAAACAGGGAATAAATGAGTTAAATACAGAGTTAAGTCCTGAGACTTACATCTTTAAAATAGATTTAAAACCAAATATCTCATTAACAAAGAAAGTCATAATAAAATAGATCGCTGTAAGGTTAATTAATGACTTATTTTAAAGTGCTTTAAAATTTCTATATCGTTTTTAACCTAACAAAAATGAATAAGTATTAAGATTATCCTTGACGTCTATACGGTTTTGTAACATTAGAATTACACTCAACCTTCTTAAAATAAATAAAGGTTATCTAAAATTTTCATTTCAGATAACCTTTGTACTATCGAAGTGTAAAACGTTTTATTTAATTACAAGCTTTTTTGTTGCTCTAGCATTTTCACCTTGCAACTCTACCAAATACATACCAGCACTTAAATTAAGATTTAAAGCATTTGATCCGACATGTAGTGACTCTTGCATAATTAATTTCCCTTGAATACTATATACATTCATTTGGGTAAACAATGTATTATGATCCAAGTTAAGGTTACCAGTTGTTGGGTTAGGATATAAACGCACTTCATTAGAGGTCATATCATCCACACCTAAAAATCCACAATCCACAGGATCGAAAGTTACCAAACCTAAACTTGGAATATCATTTTGGTGTGAAATTACAGCTTCCGCATCAGCAAGTGTAAGTGTGGCGTTGGTTTCATCCCAGCAATTGTGCATGGCAGTTAATGCATTGTCTGTATTGTTGTAAAGTGCAAATGTAAGACCTCCATTACCATTTTCAGAAAATACATTCTGACCAATATTACCATCATTGTCACCTAGGTTAATCATAGATTCCCCTTGAAGTGTGATTCCCCATAAATTTCTACGAATTTCATTTCCACTTGCAATAATTTCATTGCCTTCTGCAGATGCAACCAATGAAATACCACTACCACCAAGATTTGGATTACCCTGAGTATCGTTGTCTTCAATTACATTATTTCTAATAAACGCAGAAACATTGTTACTCTGTATAGTAATTCCATAACGGTTATTAGTTACAGTATTATTATCGATAACAGCATTTACACCTGCTGTACCTAATAAATCTGAAACTGATACACCACCCACAGAGGTTAAAGTTCTATCTCCTATAATAATATTCTGTATAATTTCAGTTGGACTATCAGTTAAAGAAGGTCCTAAATTAATTTGAGGACGGTTAGAGTTTGCCTGATTATTTCCTTCAATATAATTATTAAATATATAAGGTGATACTTGGTTTGTAGCTCCAGAACCTATAGCTGTTGTTTCATTAAAAGTAATCGTATTATTTGTAATTTGAGGAGTCCCTCTAGATAGACCAAGAACACCACTAGAAGAGACACCAGAAACGTTGTTTGTTAATAAACAGTTATCAATAGTGAATGTTTCGGTAAGGACACGCAAACCACCTCCATATTGTATCGTTGCATTTTGAATGGAGATATCTGAAAATTCTTCAAATCTAAAACCATCATAAGGCGCTGCTGTATCTATAGCCGTGAAAACAGCATTATCTGCATCTACATTAAACGTACCAAACACCGTAATACGTATGTCTTCTCCAATTTCTATAGTGATATCTTCACTTATATTAAACGTATCGCTCGCAGAAATAGTGAGATCTTCCACTAAGGTATAGGTCGTTCCACTCACGGAAATGGTTGTTGGGCTTGCCGCTACTAAATCATCTAGTGTAAATGTACTATTGGTATCTGGCGTGGTATAACCTTGTGCAGTTACAATACCAATCATACCTATTGTTACAAAAAAATTGAGTAAAAGTTGTTTCATAAATTATATATTTTGAGTTTCTATAAAATTAAATAATAATGTGAGAATTTACTGTTAAAACGGTAATTTATGATTAAATAATACCGCAATTAATTTAAAACATCTGATCATAAACCCTTTACCACTCTTTATTTCTCATTCGATTTAAACCGCTAATTTTATTTACAATTTTATCCATAATATAGTGTACGCATCTCTATAAATGTTAACTCAAAAACCGTAGCAGTGCGTTAATTTTTTTAACTATTTGTTCTGATTTTAACAGGTAAAGTGCATCCTTTAACATCTGGTATTAAATTGAAGTTAAGCACTCTAAAAAAATCGTCAAAAGGTGCTTATTTCTTTAATTTAGTAGGGAAATAAATTATTAACAACACAAAATAAAATATCACAAATGGAAAATTTAAATAGAAAGACGGTTGCAATTTTAGCGACTAATGGTTTTGAAGAAAGTGAATTAAAAGAACCTATGAATGCTTTAAAAGAAGCTGGTGCAGATGTACATATTGTATCTGAAAAATCAGGAACAATTAAAGCTTGGAACGATGGGAGTTGGAGCAATGACTATGATGTAGATAAGACTTTAAGTGAAGTTTCTGAGTCTGATTACAATGCTTTAGTATTGCCTGGTGGAGTAATGAATCCGGATACATTAAGACAAAATAGTGATGCCATAGATTTTATTAAATCATTCTTCAAAAATCACAAACCCGTTGGTGCCATTTGTCATGCTCCATGGCTATTAGCAGAAGCTGACGTACTAAAAGATAGAAAGGTAACCTCCTATGCATCTATTAAAAAAGATATAATTAATGCTGGTGCTAATTGGGAAGATAGTGAAGTCGTGGTTGACCAAGGCTTAGTCACTAGTCGAAATCCAAACGATTTACCAGCCTTCAACTCTAAATTAGTTGAAGAAGTATATGAAGGTAAACACGAAATGCAAACAGCATAGTCGTGATTTATAGCATCAGAAAAAAAGTGGACGTACTAATGTCCACTTTTTTTTTACAAATTATTCTAAATTTTCAAACTTAGAAGCATTTTCAGAAACATAGGTTTGAGCGTTTCTGTTCTCCTTATTAATGCTTAATGTCTTTTTATAATTATAATAGGCTTGTAAACTATCTCCTCGTTGTAAATAGGCCTCTGCTAAACTATCGTAAACATTAGCACTATTAGGATGTAATTTAGAATTCATTTCTAAAATACCAATCGCTTTATCATACTCCTTTTTTCGAAGATGTTTATATCCCAAGCTATTAAAATCCCATTCCTCTATGAATACACTAGTAGAGTCTTGTTGCTTTATTTTTAAATACCCTTCTAGTGCTTTATCATATTCACCATCTTCTAAATATGTACTCGGTGTTTTATACCCTTTTGGCACCTTAATATAATCGTAAGTCAGTTTTGCAGAATCCGCTTCTGGTAGCACAGACATATACCTTTCTTTTGTTTCTGGGTGTTGCACAAATTTAAATTTCTTATACATTTCGGCGACAAAAAAGACATTTTCTTCTAAAGCTACAGGTTTAATTTTACCACCTCTCCAATTTAAAAAAAGCGTATTATCTTCATAATACACGGTAATCATATCGTCTAAATTGTACAAATAATTTCCACTGGTATTCGCTTTAAAAGTTTCTGAATAGTTAACGGAATTAGAACAACTCCATCCTAGCATTACAATACATATTAATAATAGTTTAGTTTTCATCTTAGTTGGTTTAATCTTAATAAAATAAAGAGCAAAAAAAAGTCTCACTATAAGTGAGACGATTCTTTATCAATATTGTTACTAAAAATATAGGATCTGCTTATTTTATATCCATAAGCTCAACATCAAATATTAAAGTAGCATTAGGTGGAATAACTCCTCCTGCACCAGCAGCACCATAACCCAAATCACTAGGAATGACCAGGCGCGCTTTATCTCCAACATTTAATAGACAAATACCTTCATCCCATCCTGGAATCACCTGTCCAACGCCTACTTGAAAATCTAATGGAGAATTTCGTTTGTAAGAGGAATCGAAAACCGTTCCGTCTGCCAATTGCCCTTTATAATGTACAGAAACCATGTTTCCTTTTTCTGCTTTCTTACCGTTACCTTTCTGAATAATTTGGTAACGTAATCCAGATGCGGTCTCATCAAAACCTTCTGCTAATTTGTCTAGTTCTGCTCTTGCCGCTTCGCGCTCTGCAGCAATACGTTTTTCTCTAGAACCTTCAAAAGTTCTAAAGGCTTCAATTGCATTAAAGTTTTCTGCTGCTTCTCCTTGTCTAACAATTTCTAAACTTTCAATTGTATCACCCTGTGCAATAGCATTAACAACATCTTGTCCTTCTACTACATTTCCAAAAACAGTGTGCTTACCATCTAACCAGTCTGTGGCCACATGTGTAATATAAAACTGGCTACCGTTTGTACCAGGACCAGCATTAGCCATAGCTAAAACACCAGGACCACTATGTTTTAAATCTGGATGAAACTCATCATCAAATTTATAACCAGGATTTCCTGTACCTGTGCCTTGAGGACAACCACCTTGTATCATAAAATCAGGAATTACTCTATGAAATTTTAAACCATCATAATAAGGAGTACCTTGTGGCTTCGCAGAATTTTCTAAATTACCTTCCGCTAAAGCAACAAAATTACCTACCGTTCCTGAAGCTTTTTCAAACTCTAAATTCACTAATATTTCACCTTTTGAAGTATTGAATTTTGCGTATATACCGTCTTGCATTATGTTATATTTTGTTTATAGCTGCAAAGATAAGAAAGTTAACTTGAAATCGAATCTGAAATTGAAATCGAAATAAATCAGCTTCAAATTCAATTTCGGGTTCTAATTCTTTTTTATAGTTTTGAAAAAAATATAGCTCATGGCATTTTCTTTATCTAAATTATTTGGTTCTAAATCTACCGATACGCAAACTGGCGATACTATTGAAGCTATTATTAATGATGTAGAAAATAGACCTTTTGGTATTTCTGAAAATAATGTTCTTTTTGCAGGCTTAAATGAATTAGGTGGCTATTTCTTTTTCCAAACTGTTATTGTAGGACAACTGAATGTAAAATCAAAAAACGGAGCACAATTAACGTTTATTGGTGATGATTTTAATTTAAAATTAGAAGCCGATATGCTAGAGTTTGAATCTGATAATTCGGATATAAAAGGGAGATATATCACTAAAATTGATTTTCAGATTGAAGAAAGTGATGTAAAAAGGTTAGAAAATACCACATTGAGAAGTATTCTAATAAACGTGAAAAAGCAAGACATTCTATTTAGTAAATATGTTGTGATTGAAACTACTAATGAGGAAGAATAAAAATGTTCATCAGTTCGCGTGGAATTAAAATTGAAACGTAGCGAAGGTTTTAATTTTGTATCGAGAATATTTAAAACGATATTCTCGATACAAAATCATTGTTTTAAGATACTGTATACTAAAGAGATGTCTTAATTTGCCACTTCGCTCATAAATTTTATACGATACAAGCGCAATTCTTCATCATCATAATCTCCATCAAACTCCTCTATAGCATCATCTATTTTATCACTTTCAGATTCCATAAAATATTCATGGATTTCTTCCTGTTGATCTTCGTCTAAAATCTCATCAATCCAATAATCAATATTCAATTTGGTACCAGAAAATACAATAGCCTCCATTTCCTTTATAAACTTAGGCATATCCATACCTTTAGAAGAGGCAATATCATCTAGTGGCAATTTCCTGTCTACATTCTGAATAATATATAATTTAATAGCAGAATTAGTACCCGTTGATTTTACAACCATATCTTCAGGCCGCAGAATATCATTATCGGCTACATAATCGGCTATTAACCCTACAAAATCTTTACCGTATTTTTTAGCTTTACTTTCACCTACTCCATGGACATTAGTGAGTTCTTCTATAGTAATTGGGTACTTTAAAGACATATCTTCTAATGATGGGTCTTGAAAAATCACAAAAGGAGGCACGCCCAATTTCTTGGCATTACGTTTACGTAAATCTTTAAGCATTCCCATTAATTTTTCGTCGGCAACAGCTCCTCCTCCTTTGGCATTAGTTACAATACCATCGTTAGAGTCCTCATCAAACACATGGTCTTCAGCCATCATAAACGAGGTTGGATTGGCTATAAAATCTTCTCCATCTTTACTTAATCGTAACACACCGTAAGTTTCGATATCTTTCTTTAAATAACGCGCCACCAAAACTTGGCGTACCAATGCCATCCAATATCTGGCATCTTTATGCTTACCAATACCAAAAAAGTCTTGTAAATCTGTTTTATGAGAAGAAATCAAGGCATTAGAGTTTCCTACAAGTACTTGTACTAAATCCTTTGCTTTATATTTTTCATTGGTTTTTTTAACCGTTTCTAAAAGGATTTTCACATCATCTTGAGCCTCAACTTGCTTTTTAGGGAACCTCACATTATCATCCATATCGCCACCTTCACCGGTTTCGTTGTCAAATTCTTCACCAAAATAATGGAGAATAAATTTTCGTCTCGATATAGAAGTTTCAGAAAAAGCCACGACTTCTTGTAATAAGGCATGCCCTATTTCTTGTTCGGCCACAGGTTTTCCTGCCATAAATTTTTCAAGTTTTTCTATATCCTTGTAGGCATAATATGCTAAACAATGACCTTCACCTCCATCTCGACCAGCACGCCCCGTTTCTTGGTAGTAACTTTCAATACTTTTAGGAATATCATGGTGAATAACGAAACGCACATCGGGTTTATCAATTCCCATCCCGAAAGCAATAGTAGCGACCACCACATCGGTATCTTCCATTAAGAACATATCCTGATGTTTTACTCTGGTTTTAGCATCTAAACCGGCATGATATGGCACTGCTTTTATACCATTAACCTGAAGTACTTGTGCCAAACCTTCCACACGCTTTCTACTTAAACAATATATAATACCCGATTTTCCTTCATTTTGCTTTACAAAACGAATAATATCTGCATCTACATTTTTAGTTTTAGGACGCACTTCATAATATAAGTTAGGTCTATTAAACGAGGCTTTAAATGTTACCGCATTTGGCATCCCTAAACTCTTCAAAATATCTTCTTGAACCTTTGGAGTGGCCGTTGCGGTAAGTCCAATAATTGGAATATCGTCGCCAATTCGCTTAATTATGGTCTTAAGATTTCTATATTCTGGTCTAAAATCGTGTCCCCATTCACTAATACAATGGGCTTCATCAACAGCCATAAAAGAAATTTTGACAGTTCTTAAAAAGTCTACATATTCTTCTTTTGTTAATGATTCTGGAGCGACATATAGCAATTTTGTAATGCCGTTAGTGATGTCATCTTTAACACGTTTTACTTCAGTTTTATTTAAAGACGAATTTAGAACGTGTGCCACACCTTCATGCTCAGACACGGCCCTTATGGCATCTACTTGGTTCTTCATCAACGCAATAAGTGGAGATACTACAATAGCAGTACCTTCAGCTATAAGCGCTGGTAGTTGATAACATAAAGATTTTCCACCACCAGTTGGCATAATAACAAAAGTGTTATTGCCAGCTACGACGTTCTTTATTACTTCTTCTTGAAGGCCTTTGAATTCTGAAAATCCAAAGTACTTTTTTAATGCGGAGTGTAAGTCAATTTCTGCAATACTCATTAATCCCTATTGGTATTTTATATACATTTGCAACAAGTTTAAAGATAACAAAATCTTTAAATCTAGAAAACTCAATAAAAAATAAGTTTTGAACACTAAGCAAACCATTTTAAAAACTGCAATATCCACTATAAAATTAGAGAGCAAAGCCATAGAAAATCTGTCGGAATTACTGACCGATGATTTTGCCGATGCGGTAGAATTAATATACAATTCTAAGGGTCGTGTAATCATCACCGGAATTGGCAAAAGTGCCATTATTGCTAACAAAATCGTAGCAACTTTAAATTCTACTGGCACACCAGCCGTTTTTATGCACGCTGCAGATGCCATCCATGGAGACCTTGGTTTAATACTTGAAGACGACGTTGTAATTTGTATTTCTAAAAGTGGAAATACGCCTGAAATAAAAGTTTTAGTCCCACTTATTAAGAATGCAAATAATAAAATGATTGCTATTACAGGCAATATTGAGTCGTTTTTAGGGCAACAAGCCGATTATATTTTAAATGCTTACGTCGCACAAGAAGCGTGTCCTAATAATTTAGCTCCTACAACGAGCACGACGGCACAATTAGTGATGGGAGATGCTTTGGCAGTTTGTTTATTAGAATTGAAAGGATTTTCGAGTAAAGATTTTGCTAAATACCATCCTGGTGGAGCACTAGGAAAACGCCTCTACTTAAGAGTTAACGACTTGTCCTCTCAAAACCAGAAACCACAAGTAGGATTAGAGACTTCTCTAAAGGAAGTTATTGTAGAAATTTCTGAAAAAATGTTGGGTGTCACTGCGGTTTTAGAAAATGAACAAATAGTAGGTATTATTACAGATGGAGACTTAAGACGTATGTTGAGCAAAAGTGATGATATTACAGGCCTTAAAGCTAAAGATATTATGAGTCTAAATCCGAGACGAATTTCTGAAGAGGCCATGGCTGTTGATGCCAAGGAAGTCATGGAAGCATATGGCATATCGCAATTACTCGTAGAACATGATGGTAAATACTCTGGTGTTGTTCATCTTCACGATTTAATAAAAGAAGGCATTATATAATGGCGAAAAAGAATGTAGATGAGATGTCTTTTTTAGACCATCTCGAAGAATTAAGATGGCATTTAGTTAGAGCTGTAGTAAGCATTTTTGTCGCTGCTGTTTTAGCTTTTATCTTTAAAGATTTTATAGTTGGAATTATTATGGCGCCAAAGCATATGGATTTTCCAACTTATGTAGTGCTCTGTGAAATGTCTAAATTTTTTGGCATGGACATGTCATTCTGCGCTAACGAATTACCTTTTGTAATTGAGGTAAGATCGGTTGGTGGTCAGTTCTCTGCTCATATCTGGACGTCTATTTATGCAGGTATGGTCATCGCATTCCCCTATGTTTTATATCAATTATGGAGTTTTATTAGTCCTGGATTACAAACGCACGAACGTCGAAGCTCTAGAGGATTTATTATCATTGCTTCGTTTCTGTTCTTTTTAGGTGTAGCTTTCGGATATTATGTTATTACTCCACTATCCTTAAACTTCTTAACCAACTATACCTTTGCGGATGAAGTCTCCAATGCCTTTGATTTAAGTTCTTATAATTCTATTGTAAGATCATCATCTCTAGCCGCTGGTTTTGTTTTTGAGTTACCAATACTCATTTACTTTTTAACTAAAATCGGGTTAGTAACTCCACAATTTTTAAGAAAATATAGAAAATATGCTTTAGTCATAGTACTTATTTTATCTGCTGTAATCACACCACCAGATATTGCAAGCCAGGTGATTGTAGCCATACCTATATTATTGTTATACCAAATAAGCATTTATATTTCGGCTTTAGTTATTAGAAGACAAAAGCGAAGAGCTGCAAAAGCAAATAAAAAATCAATAAGTTAAGTCCTAAATTATGTCTGATATTGTAAAGGAATTCAATGACTATCGTGCTAAAATGAATACTAAAATCTTAGCCGATAATAATAAAGTTGTAAAACGTATTTTTAATCTTGATACTAATGCCTTTAAAGAAGGAGCGTTAGATAAAAAGACTAAAGAACTTTTAGGATTAGTTGCATCTACCGTTTTGCGTTGCGACGATTGTGTAAAATACCATTTAGAAGCCTCTTATAATGAAGGTTTAACCAAAGAAGAAATTAGTGAAGCCCTTGGCATAGCTACCTTAGTTGGTGGTACTATTGTTATTCCGCATTTGCGTCGTGCACACGAGTATTGGGAAGAAATAGAAGCACACCACTCACAAGGTTAAACTTTTAATAAATGATCGCTAAAGCGAATAGAATCTATATGATTTTATTAAATTTAACGTTCTTAAAATATATATGAAGTTACGAGCAGAACATTTAATGAAGTCCTACAACGGACGAAAAGTAGTAAAAGATATCTCATTGGAAGTCAACCAAGGAGAAATCGTTGGATTATTGGGTCCTAATGGAGCCGGTAAAACAACCTCTTTTTACATGATTGTTGGTATTATAAAACCTAATGGAGGTAATATCTATTTAGATGACACCAACATTACCAAATACCCAATGTATAAACGCGCTCAAAATGGTATTGGTTACTTAGCTCAAGAAGCCTCTGTTTTTAGAAAACTAAGTATAGAAGATAATATTTTAAGTGTTTTACAACTTACAAAACTAAGTAAGAAAGAACAACATCATAAAATGGAATCGCTTATTGAAGAATTTGGTTTAGGCCATATTAGAACCAATAGAGGTGATTTACTTTCTGGTGGTGAACGACGTAGAACCGAAATTGCTAGAGCATTAGCAACCGATCCTAACTTTATATTACTAGATGAACCCTTTGCAGGAGTTGACCCTGTGGCCGTAGAAGACATTCAACGAATCATCGCTAAATTGACCAAAAAAAATATTGGAATTCTTATTACCGACCATAATGTACAAGAAACCCTTGCTATTACGGACAGAACTTATTTAATGTTTGAAGGTGGTATTCTAAAAGCTGGTAAACCTGAAGAGTTGGCTGATGATAAAATGGTTCGTAAGGTTTATTTAGGTCAGAATTTTGAGTTGCGTAAAAAGAAGCTAGAATTTTAAAACGTTTATCTTCTTATTTCTCTTTATTCTTTCTATAGCATAATAAATTGAGTAGTGAATTTTAAGTAAGGTATGCTATTATCGAGTTTCAAACATTAGACATTATATATCTTTGGATGCTTCTTTACCCATTGAAGAGAAGAGTTCCGTTTAAAACAAATAATTCTTTTATGAATTAAGTGGTCTTTCCTGTATAAATAAAAATCAACTTACATATAACTCATTTAGTGTTTACTTTTTTTCTGAGGCAATAAAAATTTCACTCCATTAACTAAAAGTAAACAAACAGCACCAGCAGCCAATCCTACTATAAAGTCTCTTAAAATAGAAGGAATTTGCTCTAAGAAATGATGCATAAACTCTATATTATGAACAAAAATTCCGCCTGCTACCAACAGCAAAGCGATAGTACCAATTACCGATAAACTTTTAATAAGCTTTGGCAATGCCCAAACTAAAAACGTCCCAATTGAAAATAAAACACCTTTATTCCCTTTGCTTTTACCAATGAGTTTTAGACCAAGATCATCCATACGTACAATCATAGCCACTATACCATAAACACCGACTGTAGCAATTAAAGCCACAATAGAAACCACTATAATTTGAGTAATCAATGGTTCTTCAACAACTGACCCCAAAGCTATAATAACAATTTCTACAGATAAAATAAAATCCGTAACAATCGCAGATTTAATCTTTGTTTTCTCTAAGTCAACTAATTCTTCATCAGAATAATCTTTTTTAAGGGCAACAGTAGCTTCTTTTTCATGAGGCACAAAAAATTCGTAAATCTTCTCAGCGCCCTCGTATGCTAAATATAAACCTCCTAATACTAATATTACAATGACTGCCCAAGGTACAAAGGCACTTAACAAAAACGCTAAAGGCAGTATAATAAGCTTATTTAGCATAGAGCCTTTGGTAATAGCCCACAACACAGGGATTTCTCTAGAAGATACAAATCCAGATGCTTTTTCTGCATTAACGGCTAAATCATCTCCTAAAATACCAGCTGTTTTCTTAGTTGTAATTTTAGTCATAGCAGCAACATCGTCCATTATGGTTGCTATATCATCGAGTAATGCAAAAAATCCTGAAGCCATTAATTGTTGTTGTTTGTATTAAATTTTAGACTGTGTTACTAAAGAAAGTAGAATATATAAAATTATAACTAATGGAATTGCTGCAAAGTGAAGCACAATTAAAAGTACCATACTAAGTAAGATAAAAATATAACGCACGGCATTATCTTTAAATCCCCAATTTTTAAATTTTAAAGCAAATAATTTAATGTTAGAATTTAACAGATAACAACTTAAAAGCGTTAACCCAATTAAAAACCATTTATTATAAATCATAGCATTTATTATGTCATTATTCTGAAATTCTATAATCAGTGGTAATGATAATATTACTAAAGTATTGGCTGGGACTGGCAAGCCTTTAAAATAACTTTGCTGATCTTCGTCTATATTAAATTTAGCTAAACGATATGCAGAGGCTAAAGTGATAAACAGCCCAATTAAAGGTAAAATTGGCAATTTAAATGCTTCCCAATGAAAAACAGAATTCCAACTATCAGAATTCATACCAAGCTTTGGAGAATTAGTCGCTTCAGAAATTAGCTGAAACATAACAATACCTGGCACAACTCCACTCGTTACCAAATCTGCAAGAGAATCTAATTGAATTCCCAAAGGACTTTGAACATTTAGTTTCCGAGCTAAAAGGCCATCAAAAAAATCAAAAAACACTCCTAAAAACACAAAAAGAGCCGCTATGATAAAATTACCATTAACAGCAAATATCACAGCAATACTGCCCGATAATAAATTGAGAAGGGTTATAATATTTGGAATGTGTCTTTTAAAACTCATGAATGTATTTTTTGTAAAAATATAAAAGTATTTGGGTCTAATCTCATAATATTTTCAAATTACACGAAAAGAAAACAATAAGAACCGACTTATAGAGTTAAATAGATAGAAAAATATTATGCATCTTTGTAAAAAAATTTTGCTATTGAAACGTTTCTTTGTAATTGTTTTAACACTTGCTACACTTACCATTTCTGCACAAACGACACGTAAGTATTCAAATGAATTTATGAATATTGGCGTTGATGCTGCGGCATTAGGTATGAGCAATGCTGTGGTATCACAAACTGCTGATGTAAACTCTGGCTATTGGAATCCTGCAGGTTTAGTGCACTTAGAAGATAATGAGCTGGCGTTAATGCATTCTAGTTATTTTGCGAATATTGCAAACTACAATTATATTGCCTACGCTATGCCTTTAGACAATACTAGTGCTATTGGTTTGTCGCTTATAAGATTTGGTGTAGATGATATTTTAGATACAACGCAGTTAATTGATGACCAAGGCAATATTAATTACGATAGAATAAGTACATTCTCTACAGCAGATTACGGTTTAACATTCTCTTACGCTAGAAAGTTACCTTTAGATGGTTTAAATTTTGGAGTGAATGCCAAAATTATACGACGAATTATAGGTGATTTTGCTTCTTCTTGGGGTTTTGGTTTCGATGCAGGAATCCAATTTGAAAGCAAAAACAATTGGAAGTTTGGAATAATGGCCAGAGATATTACAACCACATATAATGCCTGGTCAATTGATGAAGAAAAATTTGAAGACATTAGCGGAGCCGTTGATGGTGAAAATCAAGAATTACCAGAAACCACAGAAATTACAATCCCGAAATTACAAATTGGAATGTCTAAAAAGTGGATTTTCAATTATGATTATGCATTATTAGCTGCTGCAAATCTCAATATGCGTTTTGCCGAAAATAATGATATTATATCTACCTCTTTTGCGAGTATAAACCCAGCATTAGGTTTTGAGTTTGGGTATACAGACTTAGTGTTTCTGAGAGCTGGAGTTGGTAATTTTCAAAATGAAACTCAAATTGACAACTCAGAACAATTGACGTTTCAACCTAATTTTGGTGTCGGTTTTAAATATAGAGGCATTTATATTGATTATGCATTTACGGATATTGGAGACCAAAGTGCTGCCCTCTACTCCAATGTATTTTCATTAAAAATAGACTTTAGCGTCTTTAGATAGTACAACATATGAAATTAAGGTTACTTTCATTTATTTTCCTAATTACGTTTACTTCGACATTTGCTCAGCAATTTCAACTTTCTGAAAATGCAAAAATATCAGTGCTTACCATAGGACCTGGTGCATATTTAAATGATGCGTTTGGACATAATGCTTTTAGGATAAAAGACGCAAACCGAGGTATAGATGTAGTGTATGGTTACGGGGAATACGATTTTGATGCTCCTAATTTCTATTTAAAATTCGCACAAGGAAAGCTAAACTACCTTATTAGCAGACATAATTTCGATCGTTTTTATTATGCTTACACTAGCGCTAACCGCACAATACAAGAGCAGGTTCTAAATCTTTCAAATAAAGAAAAGCAAGACTTATTTAACTATTTAGAAAATAACTATAAACCAGAAAACCGACGCTATTTATACGATTTTTTCTATGATAATTGTGCAACTAGAATTAGAGATGTAACGCAATTAAATACAACGAAAAAGATAACTTTTATTCAACCAGATGTCATAGAGCCTAAAACATTTAGGGATCTTATACATGAGCATGTAGGCCTAAATACTTGGGGTAGTTTTGGTATTGACATAGCGCTTGGTGCTGTTATTGACAAACAAGCATCTTCTTCTGAATATATGTTTTTACCCAAATACATTCATGATTTTTTTGAGACGGCACAAAAAAATGCTTCGGAAAAATTAGTAACTAAATCGACTGTTTTATATCAGAAAAAGGAAAATAATTCAGATGCACTTATTTTATTTAGTCCGTTGATTATCGTTGGACTGTTAAGCATTATTATAATGTATATAACTTATAAGGATTATAAAAACAACACACGAAGTAAATGGTTAGACCTTTTTCTATTCGGTATTACAGGATTCATCGGTGTGCTCATCTTGTTTTTATGGTTTGGAACAGACCATTCGGCAACCGCTCATAATTACAACTTATTGTGGGCTTTTCCATTAAATAGTATTGTATTTATATTGCTATTAAAACCAATGTTTAAAAATAGGATAATACGTTTCCTCAAATTTTTAGTTATTATGCTCGCACTCCTAGTATTTCACTGGATTGGTGGTATTCAAGTGTTCACAATAGCATTGATACCGTTACTCATAGCACTGGTCATAAGATACCTTTTCTTAATAAAATGGTTTAATAAAGATTCAAGCCATTAAACCTCTGACTTTAGCATTAAGAGAAAAGTAGACATGTTTTCGCTAATGGATCTCATTTACAAAAACACTTTTTAAACCCAACCTAATACCTCATACCTAACACCTAACCCTACTGCCCTCTGTAATAAAGTATTGTACTCAAGGTCTTAATAAAAATGTTAAAATCTAAAAACACACTGCGGTGTTTGATATAAAACAAGTCGTACTGAAGTTTAGTTAAGCTATCATCTACAGAAGAACCGTAGCGTGTTTTAACTTGAGCCCAACCAGTTAAGCCAGGATTTATCATATGTCTAGTTTCGTAAAACGGAATAATTCGAGCTAACTCGTTTACAAAGAAAGGACGTTCAGGACGCGGTCCTATAACACTCATTTCACCTTTTAAAACATTATAAAATTGTGGAATTTCATCGAGGCGAGAACGTCTAAGAAACATACCAAAAGCAGTAATCCTTGAGTCATTTTTTTTCGCCCATTTAACACCTTCAGCTTCGGCATTAACCACCATGCTTCTTAGTTTTAAAATATTAAAAGGCACTCCATTTTTACCCACGCGCTCTTGTGTATAAAATAAAGGGCCTTTATTTCCAATTGAGTTACCAATGAGTATAAACGGCAATAATAGTATTCCGAATAATAAACCGATAATAGCAAAAATAATATCGAAGGCACGCTGTATAAATATGTACAACTTATTCTCATTACTGCGACTGAAAGGAAAATACTTATAGAAATCTTTTCCTACAAATTGAATGGGCACTTTATGTAGTAATTCTTCATAAACCTGAGTATAATCCCTTATTTTAAAACCACGCTCTAATAATGTAATTAAATCGTGATAAACTTCGGACATTATCGCTTCCGAATTAAAACTAGCCACTAAGATTTCAGAAATTTTTTCCTTTTTAATGGTCTCTAAAAAGTCGTTAGCCTCAAACTCTGGAAGCCCTTTATATTTTATGGCCTCAACTGAAGAAGCTTCACTATTAATAAAACCTACAATTTTATAATTAGGATCTGAGGTATTTAAAGCTTTTACTAAACCTTCAATATTAGATATTTCACCAACTAAGAGAACGCGTTTATAAAATCTCGGAGACTCTATTAAATTAACATAAATCAGTCTCCATAATAAAATAGACAGAATGATTGCTAAATATAGGTACAGTATCTGCATGCGCTCATTGGGCAGTACTGGTGATAAAATGGGAGTCAATAAATAAAATAGCACCACTGTGGAAGCGGTTAAAATGACATTTTTAAAGGTACTATCAAAACGACTCGCTTTTTGAAGATCATAGAGTTCAAAAATAGTTCCAAATAGCATCACGTAAATGCCTAACAGCAGTATAGCTACACTATTTTCAATACGCATTTCGATATATTCAAAATGAAAAAATAGACTTAAAATATAGACGCCTAAGAATACCATTAGTAAATCTAGAACCCTAAGAAGAATCTTACGTTCTGAAATTTCGAAATGAATGCCTTTTTTTTTCGTCATTTTAAGAGTAAATAGTGCCGTAAATATAAGAAGTTCAAACGATTTTTGTGATTTAATTATACAAAAGACATAATAAGTTATAGAGACCTAGGCTTGATGTATTAAAAATAATATTCTAGCTTACTTCCACGTCACTTAATACATTGTGCCATCGCTCTTTTAAAAGCATCCAATCAAATTGTTCTACTTTCTTACGTGCATTAACTACCATTTTTTCAGTGGCTTTCGGGTGAGAATATATTTTTTTAATAGCATCTACAAACGCTTTTGAATTATTTGGAGGTACCAAAATACCATCAACGCCATCTTCAATAAGAAATGGCATTCCTCCAACATTCGTAGACACTATAGGCAAGCCTATAGCCATGGCTTCAATGACACTAACTGGCATATTATCAAAATTTGTAGTATTTATGAAAACATTATAACTTTTGGCAAGATGAATCCATTCCGGTTTTTTTAATTTCCCGGGTATATTAACTGCAACATCTAATGATTTAGCACGTTCCATAACTTTAGCTAGTGAACCGTCACTATCAGGACCTACCATGCATAAACTAGTGTTATAACCTTGTTGTTGCAGTTCATACAGTATATCTATAGCCAAGCATGGGTTATAAATTTTATTAAAGGAACGTAGCCAAAACAAATTAATGTCTGTGATTGGTCGGATCTTAAAGTTATAATTACCTAAATTCAAGGCATTTGGTATATATATAACATCTGCATATCCATAATTACAAAAAGCCTCCTTCAAATATAATGAAGGTGAAATTAATGCCTGAGCTTGCTTAAAAGTTCTCTTACATAACTTAGGATTTTTCTGTAATCGTGAAGGTAAATTTCCACCATTAAGATTTAAAATATAAGGTATACGTAAAATTTGACATAATTGCGCTACTAGTACTGCATAGTAAAAGTTACTAGTGCTATAAGTATCAATGATAACTTTATCAACGCTTTTTCTATATTTTAAACATGTATATAACATATTTAACAATCTTAAAACTTTATAATTCTGGCTAGAGCTATACAACATGTCATACCCTTCACCCTCTAACTGTTTACCTACCACTTGAATAGACGAAGGATTAGTTTTATTATTGTGTAAGTTGTTTCCTATGTATAGTATTTTTTTTCTTAACATTTGTAATATCTAATAAGGCTAATGCATAAAACAGTGAAGGAGCAGCTATCCGCATAGCGGAATGGTTAATGGTCGCAAACCAGAAACACAAAAAGGCATAAAAAAAGTAACTTCTAGAGTTGGTTGCGCGGTACACCAGAGGTTTTATAATTAATATCAGTAATATCATAATCCCAAACATGCCATGTTCTCCTAACAAACGACCTACCTCATTATGCGTCGGCAAATGTTCACCCGTTTCTTTAACACGAATATCTTTAGTTCTACTGGCCCCAATACCAAATATAGGATCTTGTAAAAACCCATCCATTTCCTGCATAAACAGCTCCCCTCTTCCTGTGCTAACATCTCCTTTTTCTCGGCCTAAAGAATCCTCATTCGCATAACGTTTATCTAACATACCACTAGTTTGAACTGAGGCTAACATCCATGTAAAACCTATAGCTAATAAAAACACAATGGTAGAACCAATAATTTGATTTTTAACCTTATAATTAGATTTCAAAAATAAAATCCCTAAAAATGCTAAGACACAAATAATCGCGGCAAACACTCCTCCACGACTAAACGTAACAATCGCGCGAAAACTAATAGCTGCAAAAATCCCAATATTTAAAATTCTTAAAAAGAAACTTGGTGATTGCATATAAATACGCACCACCATCACTAACATGCCCATCCCTAAAGCCGTAGATACTTGGTTGGGTCCAAACCCACCTGACGTAGCTGAATTAGACGCCGTATTCGATATCGTTTCTCTTATTGAGGGGTTGTACAAAAACAAATATACCGTCATAGAGATAATCGGTAAAACTAAATATTGCAACACCTTTAAGATTTGCTGTTGAGTTAATTTTTTATCATAGCAAAATAATGCAGCTATACCCAGGGTTACAGGACCTGCAAGTACAAACGTTACATTTGTTCTAAAATTAGCATCATAAGTCAAGGTTATAGAAGCAACTATAACTGCAGGAACTAATAATATAAGGTATAAAAAATACGGATAAGCTTTACCTGAAACGCCTTTATAAAATATCCCCATGAGCATCAATAATAATACAAAGTACTTGCCTGTTTCATAAAAAAAATAGCCTTTCGTCATCCGTAAAAAGACTTCGCCTCCTGCAATGTAGGCACATCCTAACAACACATACATCGTTTTATCTTTATTGGCTCTGGTAATAATGTGCCACAAAAAATAAAATAATACTCCTAAAAAATAAACACGTGCTATAACTTCAAAGAAATAAATAGCCACACCTAATAATACATGTCCAATCAGAAGTGGTATAAAGTTATCATCATATCGTTTATGTTTTATAGCTACGCCCATGTTCTTAATTTAAAATAGCCTGTTCGATATGATCATTATAGTATGTAAACGTAAATCGCTTTACAACCTCCTGCCCATTAGATACTAACCGTAAATAATCAGGTTTAGACAGATTTACTAAATCAATAATACAGGCGCTAAGCGTATCTGTATTCATATCTAACAATTCAAAACCAGTCTCATTAGTTTTAATATATTGTCCAATAGAAGATATGTTTGAAACGATTGGGATACACCCAAAATTCATCGCCTCTGCCAATACTTTCGGAAAGCCTTCTGATGCCGTAGTTGGCATTAAAAAGCCATGACACTTTTTATAAATTTCAAAAACAGAGGGACGTGCCAAGAACCCATGAAACTTAAAGTGTACTCCACTTAATGCTGCTAGTGACTCAAAATCTTGTCGTTCAAGTCCATCCCCAACAAGATGAATAGTACCTAGCTTTGCTTTATCTTCAAGTTGTAATGCGGTTACTGCCTCGATAATACGTCTAACTCCTTTTGGGGTTTCTAATCTCCCAACATAACAGAGGTTAATTGGTTGTACTAATCGTTTTTCGGTCATAATGGCTTTGCCTAAGTCCAAATCCGCTTTAGTTAAACAAGGATTTTCAAAAGTTTCGCAATGTTGTGGTTGGTCGTCCCAAGATCCATTAATGGTAACGGTTCGCGATTGTCTCTTCAAAAACCAACGCTGAAAAGCATAGCCTAAGGGAGCTGATGATTGTTGCCAATTCCCTGCATATTTAAACCAGCCAGGTGTTTTTATAAACCAAGTTAAATAAGGTATTAAATAGACCCCAATTCCCGTTGGCGTTCGCAATTGAAAATAATCCGAAGTGTTAACAAAATGCCGAACTAATTGTATGGTTTTTGGAGCCGATGTTATTATTTTTAATTTATTCCTTAAACCAGCACCACCAACAGTCGGAATATTAACAAATCTTATCTTTGAACTCGTATAGGGTAATGCACTTGCAGGTGGTTCACCAGGGTATAGCATGCCTAAATGAACGACCTCTTCAAAAACACCTGTAAGATGATTAATTTCAGTAACCGTAGGCCCCCAACCAACTATAGTACCATCACTCTTTTGATAGTGCTCGGTGTGAGAAATGATTACTAATTTCATAAGTGTTCTTTAGTGTTTTAAATAAAAAAATATACCGTTCTACTTTTTATGATTTTAGTATTTCAAATATGTATAACGGTTGATACTATAAAATTGGCTTCAAAAATAAGAAGTTATCACTGATAACCAAGGTGTCAGATACATTTTAAAATCGCTAAATATTTAAATAACATCTTTATACAGTTTAATCTATTTAGAATTTATAATGGAGTGTTCAATTTCTATAATATATTTTTTAATTATAACATCCCATTCGTGTTGATTTGCCCATATTTTCGACATTTCGGAGTACTTAGATTTTGAGCATAATAAACGGTTTAAGGCGGCTTCAACAGCAACTTCATCCCCTAAGGTAACCAAAAATCCAGATTCACCTTCTTTTATGGCATCTTCAATACCACAACCTTTTGCTCCTATAGTCGGAATCCCCAAAGCATTCGCTTCCAACAAGGCAATGCCAAATCCTTCAACATCTCCCGTGGTGGTTACTGTACTTAACATCACAAAAACGTCACTAGCCTCTAACGCCGATTTTAAAACAGCATTATTGACGCGACCATGAAAAACAACATGATTTGCAACTCCTAACTGTTCCGCTAACAAAACACATGCTTTTTGCTCTGTTGGCAAACCGATACAGTGGTAGGCTATATCGGGATAACGCTTTACTAATTTTGGTAAAAGTTTAATCACTTCGTGTTGTCCTTTTCGTTCACTGACATGGCCTACTGTAATCAATTTTGGAGTCCCTTTTAACGCTTTGCCCATAGTCGTTTCAATGTTCCACTTATTCGGATTAAAACCATTAGGAATAACCACCGTTTTTTTCTGAATTGATGTAGGAATTAATGATTTTGTAAATTGTGAAACAGCTATAATCTTATCAAATTGTTGCAAAGACTTGTTAATACTATATTTTAATAATGAATTAGAAAAGTTAACTTCAGACCCATGTATTACTGCCAAACTTGTGCACGATGCTCCTCGACTTAAAAGAGCAACACTCCACAACGAAAATTTTCCTGAAGCAATAACCAAGTCTGCTGAAGTAATTGCCTTTCTTAAAAATCTCAGCCTCCTATTATACATCTTAAAGCGAGGAGTACTTATAGTAACACGTAACATCTTAAAAGGTAAAGACGCATCAAAATCAGCTTCTTCCTTCCCATCTAAAGAGCGTTGATCCGCAATGACAGTAACATCATAACTCTCCCTACTTAAATGAAGTGCCATATTATAAGCATGATCTCCAATACCACCAGGTTGGGGCGGAAACTCCGAAGTAACTATTAAAATCTTTTTAGTCAATCTATTTTATTTATATACTATTATACGTTTACAAAATGCTACAAACCTCCAAACCCTCATCCCTAATCCCTACTACCTACTCCTCTAACTTAGCAATCAAAGCCCCTTTTCTTAATTTCTTATTAGCCAAACGCCAAGATTTTAGCACCTGAAAGACCACCATAGGCAAAATAAATATGGAGACCATACCTCCTAAAAGCATCATCGGTTTAGAGCCCTTAAACCGGTACGGCATTATCGATAATGGCACTGTTCGCAACATAGACCAGCGCGCTGCAGAATTCCCCCAATACCGTCTAAAGTAGTACAATACACTAGGTACTGGACGTGGTTCAAATAACGAATTTGTTCTAAAAGCATCCCAACTGCCCATATCTCGTAAACCTCCACTTCCCACTTTTAAATGTAAGCGTTTGGCATAGGGATGCGAAATATTTAAGTAGCCTGCTAAATACGACCGTAAACCAAATTCACCATCACCCATGCGTTGTTTTTCAAATTGCCTATCGAAGAGACCAATTGCTTCAAAAACATCCTTTTTTAACAAAACATTTCCCGTATCTAATTGATCACTAATTTTAAAATAAGCATAATGTGCTGGTGTAGGAGCTCCTACTTCAGAAATAGAAACTCCCGAAGACAAATCTGCCTTAAAAAAATCTAAGCCTTTTAAGTGTTCACTAATCCAATTTTTATCGACACGGCTATCGTCATCAAACAATAGGATATACTCGCCTTTTGCCATTTTTACGGCCCGATTTCTAGCTAACCATAAGGCTTTTTCTTCTTGATGCACAACCTGAAGCTCTAATTGAAAATCAGTATAAAACTCAGCTCGAAATGGCAGGGATTGATCAATAATAATAACCTCAAAATGCGTGTAAGCTTGGTGCTCCAAATCATGTAATACGTCCTTTAAATACGGATAACGATTTAAAGTAGGGATAATCACACTCACTAAGGGCTTCTTTTTTATCAATTCGGATTCAAAAGTAGCATACACTTCATTTACTAGTGGCATTTTCAAATAAGTACTTCGTGAAACCTTACGAGTCTTCCACCATCCGAGAACCTCTGTTATAGGGTTATAAAAACTTAAAAGTCTAATAACTAAAACATAAAAGACCCAAAATGAACTAAAATATTTTCGAGCAAATCTATAATTATCTATTACGGGTAAATCCTCAAATTGAGTATAAGTTTCACACAGCCCAATATAACCACACTGCACCGCTTGCCATGACAAATCGTAAGACCGAGCCAATACACTAAAATAACCTGTATCTACATCCAACTGAGACACTACAGAATCCGGTAATTCATCTCCTTTTGGAAACATTGAGCGGCCATCGGTTCGAAATAACTGAAAATAATGCGTGGGCTGTAAATATTTAAGAAAGATAAATAACACGTATCGTTGTTTATTAAGGTTCTAAAAATAATAACATTATTTATCTTATAGGCTTATATAAGCTATAATGTACAAAATTATACTATCACTTATTAAGCAAGTCTAAAAATCGCTGTACAATCTCATTCATCGAGAAATTATTAGCATACAGACTTTGATAATATTTCGCTGTTTTTTTGTCTCTTAAAGCTGTTTCTAATTTGTACTTTAAATCAGTAACATCATAGGGATTAAAAACTAAAGAGGACACATCCTCTTTTATATAATGTAAAGCACCAAAACGTGAAGATACTAATGTAGTACTCCCCATTGCTAATGCTTCAATAAAAACCAAACCAAAAGCTTCATTAAAGCTAGGTAAAATAATAACGTCCATTTTATTATAAAAATCAACCATTTCTGATTTTGACAAAGTCCCTAATAACATTATTTGTCTCTCATAAGTAGCATAAAGCTCATGAGTTTCTATTATACGTTCAGTAGAAGAACCTGCAAATACCAATACTATATTTTTAGCTTTCAATACAGAAAGTAATTCTATAAGTAAGCCTTGATTTTTATCAGGATGGATGCGTCCAGGGCAACCTAAATAAAGTTTCCCTTTCTCCTTTACTAATTCTATAGACTTTACATCAACTATATTAACGGTCGTAGTAAAAGGTAAGTTATACACCTTATTTTTAGTCTGTTTATAGCTGTTGGTAACCTCATCTTTTAATTCTTTTGAATTAGTAATAATACAAGATGCCAAATCCATAAACTTAGACTTAATATAAATATTAGAAGCTTTAAAATTCATTTGACTTTTAAGCGTATGAAACCATATTATATTATGAGAAACACTTAACAACTTTGAAGCCAACACAGCAGGGTTCACATAACTAAAATTAGAAATCACAACATCTGGCTTTTCTTTTTTAAGCACTTTATAGATAGTAATATAATTAGAAAACTTGTTCCTTTTCTTAAAAATTTTAATTTCAAAACGACTATTTATAGCACGGGAAGCAGTAACACCTTTCAACGAAACAATAACAACCTCGTGCCCACTACTTGAAAGTTGTTTTCCAAACTCCACAAAGAAATCAGATAAATAACTTTTATTATAAGTATTTAAAATTATTATTTTCACAAGTTATAATCTTTTAAGGCTTCGTTTTAATGAGTTGATTTATTTTTAAATAATTAGAACGAACCCGTAAATAATGTCTTATTTTTTTTACATATGCTGTTAATAAATTATCGTCATAGGAGGTTCCAAAACCTCCACTTACACCACTTATACTTAGAGGAATTCTAAACTGTTTATACACTCCACTTTCTCCAAGATAGGCTAGACATGAATCCCATACTGCTTCTTCAAATGAATATTTTAAATCAATTGATATTCCTGCTTGTTTTAAATACAACCAAAAATCTTTAGTAAAAATAAAACAACGTGAATCCATCCGTTTCGTCTTATAAATATTACAATTAAGTAGTTTTTTTTGACGTCTATTAATTAGCAAAAAATTATTAGTCAATTTATTAATATTTAAAACTTTTAACCGACCCGTTACTTTAATAATAGCACTTGTTTTTTTTATAAATATTGAATTATCAAATGCATAATTAATAATCTCTAATTCTTTTGCCCCTTTACCTTTATCAGGTATATCTGGCAAAGCCGTAAAAGTTAAAAATTCTACTCTTTTTTTATAAGTTTCAAACTTTTTAGCCAATGAAACACCTGAATTTTCAACAAAAATAATTTTTAAATCAGTTTCTTTCAAATAATAAGAAATTGCTTCAACATATTGGTTTTTACGCTCTTCTGGTTGTTTTAAAACTAAAGTTTCAAAACTATTCGGATAAATAGTACCTGTCATCAGTATTACTATATCTTTTGCTTTACATGTCATTATTTTAAATTTCTTCTTAATATTAAATAACCATATACAAAATTCAACGGTATTATAAAGAATAGCATTTCCAATCGTTTTATTCTACAATATCCATAAACACCTTAGAAAATGCTTCACTAGCAACTTGTCTTCCTTTACCATTAACATGAATATCATCATAAAATAAATCACTATTTTTAATAAGATTACTATGATTAATAAACAAATAATCTTTAGAATAGACGTCTATAGGTTGACTTTCTGTTGGTGAAAGATAACATATCAATTTAATTTGATATGCATCACATAATAACTTTATCTTTTTTAAATAATCTGATTCAAAACTTACAACAATGGCCTCCTTTTTTTTAACTTTAGTCATTCTGTTTTTATGTGTTGGATAACTATAATTTCCGAGGTCATCAAAACGATTCCTTTTATGAGGTTTTATAGCGCTTATTAACGAAGGATAAAAAAGCTCCGTATTATAATACGAAAGGCCTAGAAATGGAAACCATTTTGAATAATAAAGCCGCTTAGCAGTGTCACTTTTAAAATGACTATAATGATCCAAAACATAGTCTCGGTTAATGTACATTAAAAACCGATAGTCATTATTACTTAGAGGCGTCTGGCTTACATTATAACTCATATTACTCGGCGCTATAATACAATATTTTAAGGTTTTGCCTTCTGCTATAAAATGCTTTAACATAAGATAATGACTTGCTAAGTTTGTATCGTCCATTGAAAGATTTACCCCTTGTAAATTCGTAATTGAATCGATTAACTTTGAATCTAAAGTCGTTAACCCTGTACTCGCACCTAAAATAACATAGTCATAATTATCACGCTTTAAGCCATTGACCAAAAAATTAGGTTTATAAAAAGTTGATTGCCTTAGAATATACAAACTAAAGAAAGAAACTAATTGAGTAACAACCAATAACAAAACCAAAAGCACACTCGTTTTTTTAATAAACTTTTTCATAGTTAAAATTGAAAGTATATAAAATCCTGAGGGTTTTTAAAAGTGCCCATAAACACTATAATTATCATAACCCCTAAAGCTGTTGTAAAAGATAACCTTACCTCTTCATGACCTTTTTTGGCATTAAGAAATTCCATGATTAATAGAATTAATATGCCTGTAAAACTGATAACACTAAACAATAAAGACTTGGAGCTGTTATAAAATAAATCCAACGAAAACACATCTAAATTATAAAACAAAGACCCCAAATATGCGTTGGCTATGTCAACCGTATCAGACCTAAAATAAATCCATGCTATAGTTACCATTATAAAAGTTAGTAGCATAAAAGGAATTTGAGCACTTGTCATCTTTGTTTTCACCAAATATTTTTTATGTGCATTAAATAATATTAATGGCAAGAATAATATGGCGTGTATACCACCCCAAATAACATAGGTCCAATTTGCCCCATGCCACAAACCACTAACTAAAAAAATAATAAAAACATTCCGTATTTGTTCACCCTTAGAACCTCTAGACCCTCCGAATGGAATATACAAATAATCCCGAAACCAATTTGATAATGAAATATGCCAACGTCGCCAAAACTCAGCTATATCTCTTGAAAAATAGGGAAACCTAAAATTAGTAAGTAATTTAAGACCAAATAATCGAGAAGTCCCTATAGCAATATCTGAATAACCAGAAAAATCACCATAAATTTGAAACCCAAATAACACTGCTCCCAAAAACAACTCTAAAGATGAAAATTGCCCTGGCGTATTAAAAATTTGGTTGACAAAAAACGCACAATTATCTGCAATAACCACTTTTTTAAACAAGCCCCAAATTACAAGATATACACCATCCATAGCTTCTGCATACTTAAACACTCTTTTTTGTCTAAACTGTGGCAACAAATTGGTAGCACGCTCTATAGGTCCTGCCACCAATTGAGGAAAAAAGCTTACAAAAGCTGCAAACTCAATAAAATTCGAGGTCGGCTCTAATTTTTTCCGATAAACATCAATGGTATAACTAAGCGTTTGAAATGTATAAAAACTGATACCTACAGGTAAAATAATATCTAATGTATTAGCTTGAATTGTCTGACCAAAAAACCTAAAAACATCAACAAAACTATCTGCAAAAAAATTATAATACTTAAAAAAGCCTAGCAAACCTAAATTTATTGAAATACTAATCCCCAATAGTAATTTCCTTTTTTTTTGAACATCAGTCCTCAATAGCAGTCGGCCTATACCAAAATCTACTATAGTACTAAATAATATCAATGCTAAAAACCGATAATCCCACCAGCCATAAAACACATAACTAGCAACGACAACCAAAACATTTTGTCTAGCAACGGTTTTATTACAAACAAACCAATATAAAAAAAAGACGATGGGTAAGAAGATTGCAAAATCTAATGAGTTAAAAATCACGCTAATCTATTATTTTGTAGAATCATTAATTCACGTTTTAATATTAATATTTAGTCTTATAGAACTCCACAAATTTAGCCCGTTGTTGTTCTAATGTAAATTGGTGTTGAACACGTGCCTTTGCTTGTTTAGAAAATTGACTTTTAACAGTAGCATCTAGCGCTATAACAGATTCTAGAGTTTTTGCTAATAATTTGGGCTGTCGCTTTGGCACCACCCAACCTGTTTCGCCATCAATAATATTTTCTGGCAAGCCTCCTCCATCTGACACAACACATAATTTCCCTAAAGCCTGAGCTTCTAATACCGCATTACAAAAGCCTTCTGAATGACTATATTGTAAATACACCTCGGCTTGCTCAATATATTTAAATACTGAATCATGTGATTGCTGTCCAAGTAACGTTACATGATTTTGCAGCCCTAATTGGTGTATCGTAAACTTTATAGCTTCTTCTTCAGGTCCTATGCCTATAATTTGATAATGGAAATTATCACTTGTAGTTTTCAAAAGGGATAACGCCTCCAAAATATCCAAGTACCCTTTCATCCAATGCAAACGACCTACAGTTATAATTTTGGTAGTCTTAGATGCATTCCTTTGTTCTGTATTAACCCACTTAACAGCGGGAGTAATAATCGTTGAAGCAACAGTCTCGGGTAGTCCATGATAATACCCTTGATTCAACGTGTATTTAGAAATCGCATGCACTTTATCTACGTTTTGCCACAATGTCGCATAACAATTAGGATGTTTCATGGGGTAAACATCAATATCAAACCCTCTTAAACTCACTGCCATTTTTGCACCTATGGCTTTAGCCACATGCTCGCGCTGTAATACCAAAGTCGCAAATCCAAAATGCAGCCAGTCCACGTTTGACTTCAATAAATTGGCATTGATATAGATATTCTTTAGAATTTGGGTGTTTTCACGTTGATGTTCCTGTTCTAAGCGCACAAACCGTATCACTCGCCTGGCATAAGGCATTAATCTTAATAACACCCAAAATAAAGCAAATAATTGAAACAATGTATTTTTATACACTTTAGGTAACTTATATACTTTACAAGTTTTAAATGTCGAGTCAGTTTTCTGAACATATAAGCTCACCCGATACCCTGAGGCTTGCAAACCTTTAATTTTTGACTTAAAAAAGGTCTCGGAATAGCCTGGTGGTTGCGATAATATAAGGCCTATATGCATACTATTTTTTATATTTTTCTAAAGCCAATTGATAAAATTCAATTTCATCTTTTAGTTTGCTTAACGCATGGTGCTTTTCTTCTTCTGAGATATGTATAGCAATCTTCCCAAAATTTCGCTCATTTTTAACTTGTAATGGTAATCCTAAACTGGCCTCCAAATCACTAATCGCATAACTAAAATTATCTTGAAAATAAACACGATCCACTTTGGAGATATTAGATAAAGCATCATTAACATCTAATGTTTTACTAAAAGTATACAATTGATTAGTAAGATATTTATCGCTGAGTACGTCTACGAAGTCTTTAAATGATTTTCCTAACAAATGGCTTTGAGCTTTTAAAACATAATATGAGGTATCTAAATTATACCCTGTTTGTTCATCAACTTGTTCTACCCAAGTGTAATATTTATATAATGACACTAATCGACTATAAGGCTCTCGTAGTACGGTAAAGGTAAAGGTATTTGGTTTTAAATTTAATTCCCATTGCGCAAAATGTGCACTAGCATATAAGTAATGTCCGGCTTCAATAAGCTCTTTATTAAAGCATACAAATGAATATTTTTTTGATAATACTAATGGCTCTCTTCCTATTTTTTTTAAAGTTAAATCACCTAAATTCCAAAAGGCGCTATTCACAGAGGTACCTGCAGATTTACGAATATGAATATGATAAACACGATCAATGCCTTCAGGTAAATACTTTGAATTATTATAATACCTGCTCGCTAAAAAATATTTAATTTTCCGATGATACTTTTTATAAGTATAGCTATTGATTATTTTAGAAATCATTTTAATATCGATTTATAAAATTGCTCTCTATCATTAATAAATTTAGACAAATTATATTTTTCATGAATTAACGCTACTAATTTGTTCTTATATATAGGGCGATTCGCCATAAAGTATTCGATCTTTTGTTTTAGGTCTTCAGTATGAGAAGGCTTAAATAAAAGCTCGGGAAAATCTTGAAGAATATCTTTTATCCCAGAAATATTGGCGCCGATTACCGGTATTCCCATGGCCATAGCCTCTAACGGAGCCACTGGCATACCTTCTCGTCTGCCTTCATCTTTAGTTGGGATAACAAAAACATCTGCTAAAGCAATATAGGGTTTAACATCTAACTGTTTACCGACAAAAACAAAACGATGACTTCCATATTTTTGCATTAATCCTTTGGCATAATCACTCTCATTATGTCCTACTATCAATACTTTGATAGAAGAGCTTGAGCTTATTTGATTTACGGCTTCAAGTAATAATTCTATGCCTTTAACTGGCACCATGTTCACCACACTGACAATAACAAAATCCAGCTCTTGAATTCCCAATTGCTTTTTTAAACTAACATCTGCTTTTAAAGGCTTATAAATTTCAGTATCAACCCCTAAAGGCAATTGAACAACCTTTGTTTTCATATTATAGAAAAACTCAGTCATCATATCTGTATTAATCGCTATGACCTTTGTACTGAGATACGTCCGTATTTTCCACGCTTTATTTCCCCATCCCATCGCTTTTTTTGTGTATACGTAAGGTATACCTGCTAGTCTCGCGGCTAAAGGCTCAGAAAAATCAGAGGTATAATGCCAAGAATGTATCAAATCAAACTGCTGTGTTTTAAAAAAGCGTGCGATCTTAAAAACTCTAAAAACAAAGGTAGTTATAGGTTTATACGTTGCTTCAAATTTGAAAACATGAATAGGAACACCTAAGGCTTCGACTTCTGAATAGAAAGCACCTCTGGTATGAAATACACAAATTTCAGGAGCAAACTTTGTCTTATCCAACCCCTTTACCAAATCATAAACAACCTTACCACTTCCAGCTCTATCAAAATTGGGTATAGTATATAAAATTTTTATTTTCTTACTCATACAATCACCTAAATCCTATAAAGTCTTTATTATTTTTGCAGGATTACCTGCTATGACACAATTTGAAGGAAAAGATTTTACAACAACCGATCCTGCTCCAATAACAACATTATCGCCTATTTCTATATCTCCTATGATAACAACTTGTGCACCTACCGTAACGTTATTACCTATAACAGGTAAGTATGAATTATCATTAGACTTATTGCCTATTGTTAGGCCATTTCTAAATTCAAAATTTCGACCAATAGATTTGGCATTAATTACCGAAGCGTACGGGTGAAAGCAAAATAAACCTCCCTTAATATTAGTGCTTTTAAATATTTTAAAGTTATAATCTTTAGAAAACATTTTTAACCACTTCGTTTTTGAAACACCTATTCTCCAAAAGAAAATAACAGCAAACTCAGGGTAATATAACATTAAGTGATTAAACTTTGTTTTTATTGAAGTGTCCTTAGCGGTGCATCCTCGTTTTAAAAAACTGGTCTCAATATCTTCATGTATTAATCTATTATGCTCTACATACTTGTTATACATATGACGCAACTGTATTTTTTTATAGAGGATGAAAAAGAATCGTTTTGAAAAAATAAGTCTCAATTTATGCATGCCTCTTGTTTAAGTGTTGATGTACGGCAAAAACTAAAAACATATTCATGGCATGAGATTTCTCGACAGTATAACCACTTTTAAAAGCGTTGTAACACTGATCTACTATAGACTTAGAAATCCAAGAATTAAATTCAGTGTTATATACATACGCTTCTAATTTCTTTTGATTATCATCTCCTAAAAATTGCAATTCCCAATTGCGTTCTATATACTTCTTTCCTAAAACTTCCTGAAAAACTCTTTCCAATTTATTAATCGTACGATAAGGCAAATTATAAGGTGTTTTATTTTTTGGATAGGTATAAAGATTAAATGGCCTTTGCTCTTGCCAAGTAATTTTTGCAAGCTTAGGAGCGCGCTTTTTTATATACCCAATTTGCAACTGACGTTTGGCCAAAAAGCTTTCAGGAACCGTACATATAAATTCGCACATACGTTTATCGTAATATGGTAAAGTTACAGGATGTTTACTAGCAAACACGGCTAAATTTACAGAGGTCCAACGTGGTGCCCAATACATACTTTTAAAAGCACGAATACGTGCATTAGCATTATTAGGAATTTTTATAGCAGAAAGTAGTGAAGTAATGCGCGTTTCAAAATAAGCGTCAAAATCTCCTGCTAAATTCCAATAACTCCAAAGTTGGTTCGCTAATGCTCTACCTCCTTTTTTAATCAGTTTTTTTTGAAGCACCTTAACCTGATCTTTCAATGGCAAATCGTCTCTAACTCCCATATCATCAAACAACACATCTCCCCAATGCCCTAATGAAAACACCTCACCCATAGTCTCAAACTCGTCAACTATGGCCATTTGTCGTGGTGCCGTAAAATCAGATTCACAACGATTCAATGTCGCTAAATCCTCTAACACATCCCATAAATAACCTTTAGGAATGGTATAGGCTGTAAAGTCGAAATCACAAACTTCAGCAATAGATTTTGCAATTTCAGTTTCTTTATAGCCTCCTTGAAAATCGTAACTATAACTAGTCACCGATGCTTTTAAATGTTGTAACGCTGCGGCTTGTGTTCTGCTATCTAAACCACCAGACAAAGGTAAAATCACTTTTTTTCCAACCGTTTGTTCTTCTATAATAGATTCGAACAGTGTTGTAAAGTCTTGTAAAGTCGCGTCGAAATCACGGGTTTTATCGGGTGTATAATGCCATTCGAACCAAGGAATACTTTCCAAGAGATAACCATCATCTGAAATGGTATGTTGACATCCAGGTCGCAACACAACCTCATCTTTCCAATAGGTATCTGTATCTAAAAAAAAACCAATCGCTGCAAAAACACAAATAGCCTCTAAATGCAATTCATGTGGTGCGTTTACCTTAGCATATGTGGGTACAATAGGAATTATTGGTGTGGTGATTGTTTTCATAGTCTAATAGCACGACGAATATAATAATTTCAAAGGAAGGGTAATTTGATTTCATCAAAAAAATAAAAAGCAGGAAGGTTTTTATTCAATTTCGAGTTCAACTTCAACTTCGAGTTCAGTTTCAACCACCAACAACCCCTTCATACATTCTCATAAATTTAGAAATGCTATCCTCAGCATTAAACTCCCGCTTTACAAACTGGTGGGCACGTTTTGTTATCGTATGCAATTCTAATTTGGAAGTTATACTTAAATCTATCACAGCGTCAGCCATCGCTTCTGCATCTCTAACGGGCACCAACCAACCCGTCTCTTTAGGAATTACCACTTCTGCCATCCCACCGCAATCTGTAGACACAACAGGTAAGCCAATCGCCATAGCTTCTAATACAACATTAGCAATACCTTCTTCTACACTTGGTAGCAACATGCCGTGAAATTGCTGTAAAAACGGAATTAATTCCGATTGGGACATCGATCCAACCAAAGTAACGTCTTCAACTAAATTGAGCTGATGGCATTGAAATAATAGCGCTTCTGTAAACTCGTCTGGTCCTATAATAGTATAGTGAATACGATAGCCTTTATGCTTTAAAATGGCTATGGTATGTAACGCGGATTCATAATTTTTCTTCCAATGAAAACGCCCAACAGAAACCAATCGTATAGTTTTGTCTTGTACCGTTATGCAGGGCTTATAATGCTCAAAAAAGAAAGACGGAATAGGAGAATGAATAATTTGAATTGCACCAGCTGAAGCACCATATCGCTTAGCCTCTTCTCCAATAGCCTTAGAAACGGCGTGGAAGGCTATTATTTTGGGGAATTCCTGTTTATAAATTGTTGCAATTTGCAAATCGACTATAGGCGTATAATTAATATGAGCACCACGCAAACTCACGACAATCGGAACTCCAAATAAATCTTGTAACACCTTGTAGAACGCGATATCTTTAGCCCACTGAACATGCAATACATCAGGCTTATATAAGACCATTGGCAACAGTTTTGTAAACCGAATCCAGCGATCATAGCGTTTATTAAATTGAGAGGTATGTCGATATAATTTCACCGCATCTTTTGGCGATTTAATAACCAATTGCATTAGTCTATAACTACTGACAACGGCATTCTTTATATGAGATTTTGGAGTGTTATAGACTGCAATACGATCAGATTCATACGCCACAGGATTAGTTTGAACCCCAAATAAGTACACCTCATGAGTTTGAGACACGCCTTTAATTAAATGCTCTATAAAGGTGGTACTCGGTATGGTTCCTGAAAAAACAGCTATTTTAAGTCGGTTACCCATAGTTTAGTAATTGGTTCAAATAACACTAACGCGGACAAAGGTAAGTTATAAACATTAGAACTCAGAAACCAATCCCCAAACACCCAACACCTAATCCCTATTACCTAATCCCCAATCCCTAATACCTATTACCTAATTCCTCATAAAGCCGCAACATCTGGGCTATACTATGCTTTTCATGATAACGATTGTTTACAAAATCGAAAGCTTGCTGTACCATAAGACGCTTATCTTCCTCGGTAACTTCCATGCAATTAATCACAGCATCAGCTAAGGCTTTAGCATCTCTAACAGGGACCAACCAACCCGTTTTATCAGGAATCACCACTTCTGCCATACCTCCACAATTTGTAGAAATTACAGGGACACCAATAGCCATGGCTTCCAGGACCACATTGGCAATACCTTCACTTAAACTTGGCAATAACAAAGCATCATACGTTTGCAAGTGCTCAAATAATGTGGTTTGAGGTAAACCGGGTTTGAAAGTTATATAATCTTGTAATCCTAATTGGTTGACCTGAAATAAGAGAGCTTCGGGTATGCTTCCTGAAGCAATAATAGTGTAATGAACGTTTATACCAGACTGAACAAGCTGCTGTACCGCTTGTATACCATAACGATACCCTTTTACCCAATGGTGCCGCCCTACAGACACCAACTGAAACGGTTGAGCATCTCGTTCTTCAAAAGGTTTATAATAAGAGAAAGCTACTTCTGGTATATTGGTCGGAATCACATGAACACGCTCAGAACGAACATTAAAATTTGTAGCCTGACTCCCTAAATGTTCAGATATAGCATGTATAGCATCTACTTTAGGAAGGCAACGTTGGTACCTGCTAAATACCTCGGGATTAATATAAGGTAAAATAGCTGCTTGAGAGCCTAACAAACTCACTATAATATGACAAGGATAAGCCGATTTTAAAAACAACCAACGATCTACACGGCTCGTCCATTGCAAATGAAAGATATCTGGCGCACACAATAATACAGGAACAAATCGTGAAAACCGAAGCCATTTGATATACGTTGTAGGATAGGTTTTCGCTTCTTTTACAGCTAATGATAACCGCTTTGGGTGCTTTATTCCTAATTTTAGAGCGCGCCAAAGTGTTAAAGGTATGTTTCTGTATAACGACGTGGGCGTATCTATAATTGTAATACGCTTAGAAGCATAACGTGTCTTTTTTTTAACCGTACCAAAAAGTAAGACGTTATGCTCTTTAGCCACTCCAGCAATGAGCGTTTCTATAAAGGTCGTATTCGGAATAAGACCTGTGTAAATGGCTATTTTATGTGGTGGTTTCAATATAATCTTAATTCTATTTAGAGTTATTTATAAAAATCCAATTAAACTTTGATTCAATTTAAGAGACAACAATAAACACTTTTATAAAAAAAAACAATTAACTCAATTAACTACACGAACCTAAACTGATGTAAGTCAGAACTTAAAAAACGTCTTCTAAGCTTATAAACTAATTGAAACACTTTTCTTTTATTCTTTATTGGAGATATCACTATACAATAAAGAACAAAGCACTCCATTTTTTTTATTTTAGAGAATGATATTTTATAAGTCATTTTAATTAATTTTAGACTATTCTTCTTATCCCCATATATTGACGTCTTCATTGCAGCATGATAAAATCGTTCAGCCAATGGTTCCGCTATCAATTTTTCTTTAATTAATTTTTTTTCTTTTAAAATATTGTACATTGAAAAATTAAGACTTAATCCATTTTCAATTAGTCTTTTCCTTTTCGTAATATCTGCACCAGCATTTGATAATCTATTAGCTTCGTTTTCAATGTTAATATTTAAAACAATATCTGGTACAAAAACTACATCCTGATTTTCTTGTAATGCTATAGTAAAATCATGCAAAACATCTTCACCATTAAAAAGGTTACTCCAACAAGATTTATGTTTATCATATCTCCACAAACAAGAAGAAGTATGCCACTTACGCACTTCAAGTACACTAATCATTAAATTATCATTTTCTTTTTTTTTATTTTTAGCTCTATGAATGTGATTTTCATTATGATTAACCATCGTTAAACCATATACCATTACTACTTCTTTTCTTTTTTCTAAAATTTTTACTTGATTTTCAATTTTATGAGAAAGCAACTCATCATCTGAATCAAGATATTGAAAAAAGACACCAGATGCACGATTTAAACCAAACTGTCTAGCCAAGCCTGGCCCCTCATTTTCTTTTTTAAAATAGTAAAGAGGAAAAGCTGTAATCGTTTCTAATTCTGCTATTACTGAAGAATAATCTACAGAAGAACCGTCATCAATAATAATAATCTCTAACTTTTTATATTTTTGATTAAATACAGACATTACAGCTCTTTTTAGCTGTTTAGGATTATTATAAGTTGGTATGATTACTGATACCAAATGCTTCTCCATTTTCTGCATTGATTTTTCTGATTACATGTTGCAATATTAATATTTTAGTGTATTAATTCAACAAAATAGCTGTCTATTTTAAATTTCTGTATAATGATTTTAGTCTTTCTACTTCAAGGTCTGGTGCAAAACAATCATTCGCATATTTTATCGCATCTCTAGAAAACTCATAATACATTTTTTTGTCTTCCCAAATATTCAAAATACCTTCTACGATTTCCTCTTCTTTTTGAACAGATACGCAATATCCTGTTTTACCGCTCTTAATTACTTCCTGCAAACCTCCACTATTAGAAACCACTGCAGGTACACCTAAAGACTGAGCTTCTATAACAGACATACCTAAAGACTCAGACAAACTTAATTGTAAAATTACATCTGCCTTTTTCATCACTTTCATCAAATCTTTGTGTTGTAATTCCCCTTTATAAAACACACAATCACTTAAATCCATGGCATCGATTAAATATAATAATTTTCCTCGCTCAGGACCGTCCCCATAAATATTATATCTGACTTTAAAACCTCTATCTTTTAATTTTTTTATAATTCGCAAATGCCCATCAATATTTTTTTCCCAACATAAACGAAATACAGAAATCAATTCTAATGAATCAAGGTTAGAATGTTTTGGAATACTTCTTGTTTTTAATCGTAATGAAATAGGTATTACATGAATCTTATCTTGTGGTACGTCCCATTTTGTTAAATAACTCTTTTGATGTTGACTCATTACAATAAATGCATCAATTTTATCTGCATATCGGCTATAAAACTCTTGCCACTTTTTATAAACCCAAGGCTTAACGTAAGACTCTCCACCTCTCAGCGTTATAACTATTTTAGGACGTTCAGATTGTGGTAATCGCAATAGATTAATAATCTTAGGAAACAAAAAAGAATGTTGTAAATGAACAATATCTACTTTTTTTTTTAGTGAAAGATTTTCTAAATAATTGAAAGATTTAGATCTAAATAAGTTAGAAAAAAATTCTTTTTTAGATCTCCACTTATGTTTTGGTATTACTACGTCTGCTTTGTCTCCTTTTAATTGCTTAAAAGCAACTATTTTCGAATCTATATTTTTGTCTGTTTTAAGAGCATCCAAAATTGGCGGAATGTATGGCTGGTAAAACACTGGGTATTCATCTAAAACCTGAAATATTTTAATCATGTACTCTTTTTTTAAAAATGAGATAAGGCTTATGATATTTATTAAAAAATTTATTAGAAATAATCGCTAAAAATAAAAAGAAACTATTATAACCAAATACTTTTACAATTTCGGTATAAAAATGTCGAGGTAATTTTATTTTATTTTTAGACATCAAAAATGCACTTGAACAAGTTTGGAGCGCAAATTTATCAAAGCAACTCATCTTAGCCAAATCTTTTATATCTAAGTAATTAGACCAATATGCATAAAACCTCATATTCAAATTATGAAATTTATTTAAATTCCTCTCACCTTGAATTGACTCGTTGTGATATCTCCTTAAAGTTAGAAATTCATTAATAAAAAATGATTTTTCTGAAATTAACAACAACTTACAAATAAAATTATATTCTTGACCAGCTTTTAATGATTCGTTAAATTTAATTTTTTTGACAACCCTTTTACTAACAATAAAATCATTTGTTATCCAACTTACATTACCTATAGAAAAACTTAAAAAAGAAATTTCTGAATTTTTAAACGAATAACTTTTATTATCATTTCTATAATTAAAAAATTTACTCTTACTAATTACAAAATCTACATTGTTTTTATTAAATGCTTCTATGTAACTATTAATCCTATTAGAAACCATCAAATCATCACTATCAAACCACTGAACATACTCCCCTTTACTCACCTCAAACCCATAATTACGAGCCGCATTCCCTCCCGGCAAGCGATCGTCTGGTCTATGATGATAATGAAACCGTGAATCTTTCGCACAATAACTAGCCATAAGTTGATCTGTGCCATCCGTACTCCCATCATCCACCACAATACACTCCCAGTTCTGGTAGGTCTGTGCCAACACAGAATCTAAAGTCTCACTAATTAAATGGGCACGATTATAGGTAGGAATAATGATAGATACCAAAGGTGATTTGGTCATAAAAACAAAGGTTTTAATAGCTATGGGCTAAGATAGTAATTTTGTTGGTAGTTGGAAGTTGAAAACTATAGGTTTTAGTTTCAAGACAATTAAAATTGTTATTTTCGCTACTCGATGTTAACCATGTATTTTTAAGACACTATTTTTTTTAATGAAGGCCATTAAACATTTTGCAAAAAAAATTATAAATCACTATAAGTTCATCACTTTAAAAAAAGGAAAATCCCTACAACCCGTGTTTTTAATTGGGTGTGGTCGTTCTGGAACCACTATTTTAGGAACAACTATAGGCAAGCATCAATCTATAACCTACTTAAATGAACGACGAGATTTATGGCACAAAGCATATCCTGAGTTTAATATTTGGTCTAATAAAACAGTTTCCCCTAAATTAATTACAACAAAAACAGATATAAAACCAAAGCAAACTAAACGACTCAAACATTTGTTTTTTAAGGAACAAGTTATAAATAAAGGTGACATTCTTTTAGAAAAACTACCAATCAATAATTTTAGATTAGAATTCATTAATAATGCGTTTCCCGATGCTAAATATATTTACTTGCAAAGGAACGGCATAGAGGTTGCAAAGTCTATTGAAAAAAAAGCAGATTACGGTTCTTGGTTTGGTAAAAACAGTGTAAAATGGAATTTAATTAATCAATTAGCGGCTCCATTAGAAATTGACACCAGTTCTTTATCTAATTATGAGAAAGGTTTATTAGAATGGAGGTATTCTCTTGAGTATTCAGAAACCTTTTTTAAACATCTATCAAAGGATAAATATTATAGCTTATCTTATCAATCCTTCTTAGAAAATCCTAAGATAGAAATTGAAAGTATCTTTTCCTTCTTAAACCTCGAGCACTCAGAAGAAGTTACAAATAATCTAACCGAAGGCATACAAAGAAAAAGCAAAAAAAGACAAACGGTAACAGAAAGAGACATGGCACTAGCTGGTCCTTATTTACAACAATCTATTGAAAATACATTATAATAAAAATATAAGAAACTCTAATAAAACACACTGTTGTCATTCTGACAGAACTAGCACAAGGAATCCCTTAATACCATTACCAAAATAACAACAAAATTTCCATAAACAAACGTCACTTCGAGTGACTTTGTGTAGCCTAGAGAAACAAAGTTGTATCGAGAAGCACGTCACTTCGAGTGACTTTGTGTAACCCAGGAAAACAAAGTTCTATCAAAAAGCCCCCTTTTGTCATTCCGACAGAGCATAGCGACGAGGAATCTTATAACTATACAAATACTATGAAACTTCTCACAGTTTTCAAAATGATAAAAACCTATCCTCTAAAAACTATCTAAAAAACCAATACCCTCTTCCAAAGCATTTATAAGACCACATACCCAAAAACGTTTTAATAACACCTATATAATCTCTACGCACTTTCTGACTATCAACTAAGTCCTTTGCCAATACAAACCTAGAGTCATCCTGTCGCATGTAGGCTAATTTCACAAAATGTTTACGGCGCTCTAAAATAAACTGTTTTAAAACAGGCACACCCTCTGGGTAATGCTGTGCCAACAAGTCTAAATGCTTAAATCTTGTTTTAAAATCTTCAGCAATTAACATCAAATCTAACTTAGATAATTGCTTTTGTAACGACTGATTATGAACGCGATAGTTTATTTGAGCTTTTTTTAGAAACGTAATATTTGGATTTTGATATAACATACGCAAATTAAAATCCCAATCCTGTATTATGGGTAAACCTTCATCAAATAATAAGTCTTGCTGCGCTAAAAAACGACGTTTCCAGGTAGGACCATCAGTATAAAAAGCAACCTCTCCTACTAAGTAAGCAGGAATTAAAGGTGCTTTCTCTATCGTATTCACTCCTAAATAGTGCTTGGTCTCTCCGTCAAATCGAGCCATCGGACTTATAACAACATCGGTGCCAGTTTCAAAAGCAGAGCTAATGGTTTTAAGTGCATCAGGCAGATATAAATCATCACTATCAAACCAATTTATTAATTCCCCTTTACTTAATTCATATCCATAATTCCGACAGGTATTCCCTCCTTTTAGTCGATTTTTAGGTCTATGGTGGTATTGAATTCTAGAATCTTGCTTGCAATAGTTAGCCAATAGTTGGTCGGTATGGTCCGTACTTCCATCATCTACAACAATACATTCCCAATTTGGGTAGGTTTGCTCTATTATGGAATCTAATGTTTCTCCGATTATATGAGCCCGATTGAATGTGGGTATGATAATAGAAATAAGTGGTTGTTTTGGCATAGTAAAAAAATTACGCCACTAAGATACAAAGTCAGTTGAAAACCAAGTCTAAAAAAGTAAAAGAGAGAGGTTAATAGACGTTATTTTAAAAAAAAGTCAAATACATTAGACCTTGTTAATAAGGATAAGAAAATCAATTGCTCAGTTATCAATCATATGGAAGAGAAGTGGTCAGCATAACCACAAAGAACTTAAGCACTTTCTTGTCTAAAGTCGTTACTAGATAGTAACGAAGCTTGCCGATCTTCCTGTGTTTTTATATTATTAATCATATTAAAAACATCTTCAAAGGGTATACCCATATAATCACAAAACTCACGTATAGTTAAAACCTGATGCTTCTCTTTCTCAAGCGCATCTTTTATAGTGCGTACCAATGTCTGTGCAGTAGTTTGGGACTTGCCTGTAATGGTTGCGACTTCCTTAGGATATATACATAGTTGTTTCATTTGTTGTTAAACTATTAATTCGTCTCTTTCGTAACTTCTTAATGTTAGTTTCCATATTTTTTCATTTTTAATATTTTGATAATCAGTTCTCTGATTGCAAATTAATTGAAATTCTTAACTTTTTAAAACAAACTTATTAACATAAATAGTGATTCAAAAATTTGTAAATCCCCCTATAAAGCGCCGAAAAATCCCATAACAACGCAACGAAAATATCGGTAAAATGTTTACAAATAAACCTCACGCCTTACAGTTTAGTGCTGCTCAATATTACAAAATGGTAGTGTAAAGCAAATAACGATATTAAAAATCCAAATTCAACAAGCTAAAGTCTATCCTCTATCCTCAACACTCTTTTCCCACTTATCTAACCTCAAAGATACTTCGTACTAACTCCGTACATACTCCGTACTAACTCCCTACCTAACTTCGACATCTAAAACACATTAAAATATACAATAAGGGCAAATAACCACTAAATACATAAAAAAACACGACAACTACAAAATAGCATCAATAAAACACAAAAAACTGATTAACAACATTTAATAAAAATTATAACTTAATTTATATAAGAATACCCTAAATCAACCGAAACAAAAACGGCACTCTAAAATCCATTTTAATTTAGCCATATAAATGTAACCACAGTTAATTCAATTAGAAATTTTTAAGCAGGAGCTCATGCTTAAGTGCACCTTTTAGAAAAGCTGTTGTACATAAAATTTAAGTCTAACAAGTAGACCTTAAAACTGTAAATGGTCTACATAAATTTTAAGATTATGGCAAAATATAAAAGCCTATTCAAAGTAAGAGGATCCATTGATGATGTGAACTTTTACAAAACAGAAGACGGATACGGAATCAGATCCAAATCGAGCTTAGATAAAGCACGACTAAAATCCGATCCGGCATTTGAGAGAACGCGAGAAAACAACAGCGAATTTGGGTCTTGTGCAACGAGTGGTAAAATACTGAGACGCGCAATAATAGACCTCGTCGCTAATGCTAAAGACAATAAACTAGCCTCGCGAGTGACACAGGTAATGACCCAAGTTAAAAATTTCGACCTAACCTCAGCAAGAGGCCAACGAAATGTAGCAACAGGCATACTAACTCCAGAAGGAAAAATACCACTTAAAGGATTTAATTTCAATAGAAAAGCTCCCCTTTCCGAAGTATTACGTTCTGAATATAGTTTAGATACAGCTACAGGCGAAGTCATTATTAACAACTTTATGCCAATCCAGCAATTAGCGGTACCTGAGGGTGCCACACACGTGGAATTTACGGCTGGTTTTCTTAATTTAGATTTTGCAATGCAAGAAGCAGATATGCAAATCAGTAATATAGAAAACTTAGCTATAAATGGTACGACTGCCACAGTAACTTTGACTCCTGCAACTCCTGCAACAGGAACAGGTCAAAACTTTTACTTGCTAAAAGTAGCCTTCTTCCAAGAGATCAACAATTTGCAATATCCGCTTAAAAACGGAACATTCAATGCCTTGCAAATCTTGGAAGTTTTATAACAGTGTAATCTGTGAATTAAAAAAGCGGACGCTTCTGGCGTCCGTTTTAGTTTTACTTAAAAATTCAATGAAGTGTTACTCTTCTTGTATTTCATATATATAGTGAAGTCCTTGCGTTTTATTAACCCTTCTACTCTCTTCAATTTTAGGGGCTAAATGTTGTAAAATACTCAACTCCTTTTTAAAGGCTACAGATCTTGTAAATTTCAATTGTAATTGAAGTTTTAAAACTCGACGTTTAAGTTTTCTTAAATGACTGTTTATAACGTTATCATGGTTAATGTCACCTAACTTAACCTTATATGACTTTTCTTTATTTTTATAATAGGCATCACTAAACACTTCTGGTTTTTCTATTTTCCTATTCCCGCGGTCATGGATAATATAAGGTTTAGGAAGTACCCCTATTTTAAAACCATGATATAGCACACGTTGACAATAATTATCATCTTCTCCATAATGAAAAAACAAAGGATCAAAACCTCCTACGGTTTCTAAACATTTTCTAGAAATTAACCACGCTGCTGCGTTTACAAAAGGCACAGCGTATACTTCCGCTAAAGTATTGCCAAGTACAAAATCAGAATAAAACTGACCTGTATATTCTTTGAGCATAAAGTTAGAAAAGTTTTTATCTAGTTTTTTCTGATCTCCTGTAATATGTATAGGACTTAATACGCCATATTCAGGTAACTCTTTTTGAAAATCTACCAAATCATCCAAAACAGAATCCATCAAATAAGCATCTTGATTTAGTAAAAACACATGCTCCGCTCCTTGGTCTAAAGCATAACGAATACCTAAATTATTTGCTTGACCAAAGCCTAAGTTTTTAGTTTGTTTAAATAAGACCACATTAGGAAAATTCGTTTCAATAAAAGAAACGGTACCATCTGTTGAGGCATTATCTATTACAATTACAGGATAGTTAGTGCAACTTTTTAAACACTTTTCTAGCCATTGCATGCCGTTGTAGGTTACAATTACAATATAAATCAAGGTTTTTTAATTTTTAAGCCATTAATTTTTTAATCTATTTATCTCTGTATAGAAATGGTTTATATAATCAGAATTATATAATTTACTCACATATTCCTTTGGCAGCTTTATGTTATTTTTAAAATCTACATATACTTTATTAATAGTTTTTGAACTAGCCTCATTAGCTCTACTCAACTCTATTTTTTGTCCAAAAAGATAAACTATTGCTACACTGAAACTTTTAGAAATTCGCTCCATTTTAATCACTAAAAGCCTTTGATTCATAAATTTATCAAAAATATAAAATGATTAAAAAAAACAAGTAATCGAAGCTTAATTCTGTATTTTAATTTCATTTAAAATCTAACTTTATTCATTTTTTTTAATAGAAACTTAAAACTAGACTTTATTGAGCTTATTTTGTTTCGAAAACCGTTCTTCATCATAAAATTATAATAAACTAAATAACTAGAAGCCCTCAAAAAATCAATGAGATATATTTTATGAGAATAGTCTACTACCGTTTTAGAAATAAAACTTTTTAATCTATAAATGTTAAAATCTGTATTATACGTTTTAATATATTTAGCAATATTATAGTCTAATATCATTTGCTCAGACGTAACCTGTCGAGAAATACCACCGTCATTTTTTCTATACACGGCAGTAACATCATCTAATAACTTAATAGAACCAAAACAAGACACTAATAAAAACAAGGTTCTATCTGCTGATAATACTTGCTTTGGGAAATCATTTCTAAACGCTGTTTTTCTAAATAGAAACGTTGCAGTATGAAAATGTCTTGATTCTAGCAAGTCATTCGTTTGTAGATTAGACTTAAGTTTTTTCCTAAACAAATGCTCTTTGGTGGAACCTTCATACTTTACTAGCGAATTAGTAGCCACTCCTGAAAAATTGTTATTTTGTTCTAAAAAATCTACTTGCTTTTGTAATTTTAAAGGATCTGTCCAATAATCATCGCCTTCACAAATTGCTATGTATTTAGCTTTGCATTTCTGAAGCGCAAAAACAAAATTGGGTGTAATACCTAAATTTTGCTTATGACTAAAATATTTAATCTTATTTGATAGATTTTCTTCTTTGATAAAATCGAAAACTATTGAATCGGTGTTATCTGGCGAACAATCATTTGAAAGTATTATTTCAAATTCAAAATTACATTTTTGGTTTAATATACTTGTTATTGCTTGTAAAATATATCTTTCATGACCATAAGTAATCATGCATATCGAAACCATCATATTTTATTCTCTTTTGAAATAATTCTACCTGGCACACCTACTGTCGTACTATTATTTGGGACATCGTTAAGAACAACAGTACCAGCACCAACTATTACATTATTACCAATGGTAATATCTGGTAAAATTACAGAAGATGCACCTAAAGATGAATTATCCCCAATATTACTTCTACCAAGTATGTTTACATTAGGCGATATTTCTACAAAGTCTCCGATAATACAATCATGTGTAATAATTGAATTATAGTAAATTAAGCAACCTATACCTATATTCACAGAATTAGATATTTTTACACCTGACAGAATAGTAGCCCCAACTTTTATATTAACCTCAAAATTACCAATTTCGGCATTTTTCGAAATAATTGAAATTGGTTGTGCTCCTAATTGCATAAATTGTTTAAATAATTTTTTCCTTAATAATGGATTTCCCAACCCCAAAACAAAAGATTTATCTTCTGATTTTAACAAATAGATTTCGACCTCTTTAAAAGAAGTTAATATCCGAAATCTATTATATAGTTTTGAAGGCAAATCACTACTTATATTATCAAAAAATACAATATCATCATCTAGCAAGCCCATATCTATAGATACAATTTGCAATAGCTCTTTAGCAAAACCTTTAGCTCCGACTATGATCATAGTAACTTTTCTTTCACGATATTAATAATTTGGTTTAAATTCTCAGTTGCTAAACCAGCAAATAAAGGCAAGCATAAAACTGTAGAAGCTATAGATTCCGAAACAGCTAAGCTACATGGCTTAATATATGGAAGTGTATTCAAAGAGGGATAAAAATAACGTCTTGGATAAATAGAATGAGATTCTAATGCTTCTTTTACATGTAACAACTGACTCTCATTTTCAAAAATCACAGGATAGTAGCTATAGTTCCAATTGGTTTGGACTCTAATTTTTAGCGATTTCAACCTTGTTGTCCCAAAGGCTTGATTATAAGCATGAACTATTTGCTTGCGTTCTTTTATAATTTTTGTCATATAGGGCAATATTGCCAAACCCATAGCCGCCTGTGGCTCACTCATTTTAGCATTAATCCCTAAACTTTGAAAAGCTTCTGGCCCATCATGACCAAAATTATGATGAGAATACATGGCTTCAAAATACTGTGGTTTACAAAACAGAGCACCTCCTTCTCCAGTATGAAACAACTTAGTAGCATGAAAACTACAGGTGCTGACATCCCCATAATTAAAAAGAGATTGTCCTTTATAAGTGACCCCAAAACAATGGGCAGCGTCATATATAACTTTTAAATTATAGTGTTCTGCTATTTTTGCTATAGCTTCAACATTACAAGGATTACCAAAAACATGAGTTGCTAAAATGGCTGTCGTTTTAGATGTAATTGCCGCTTCAATCTTAGTTTCATCAATAGTTAAATACTTTGGATTTATATCTATAAATACAGGAGTGCAACCTTCCCAAACGATACTACTAGTTGTCGCGACATAACTAAAAGGTGTCGTTATAATTTCACCGTGTAGCCCTAATGCCTTTATTGCTATTTGTAAAGGCAAAGTCCCATTAGTCATAGCAATAATATTTGGAGTGTCTAAATAGGATTGTAATTTTGTTTCCAACTCCTTTACCAAAACCCCTCTATTAGTCATCCAACCCGTACCCCATGCTTTTTTTAAAATGGCTTGGTACTCGTCTTGTGCCGGTAAAAATGTTTTGGTGACGTTTATCATTAATTCTTTTATATTTCAGCTGTTTTGTTTTCCCAAGGAAAATCATCATATAAAGGTTCCTTTTTCAAAAAGTTACACAATCTAAAATAGTCTTTTTTCTTTGATGCATTAATAACAATAAGCTTATCTGATTTTACCCTAAAATAATCTATAGCAAAATCATTATGAGCCGTGTACTTTTTAATAAGTAATGTTTTATTATACATATCATCATCAGGTGTATTAAAAACGTGTTTAATATAGTCGTAAGCTAAGCCTTTATAGCGATATGTGGCATTTTTAAGTTCATGAACCGTTGGCGGATTATCACCAACCGACCATAGCTTAGTATGAAATTTAACGATTGAATTATACCATTGATCATCGTTATCTCTAACAGTAAGTATAAATTTTGCATTTGGAAAATTTTGATCCAATGCTATAAATGTATAAGGTAACGAAAAAGGAATATCTTGAAAAGCAGTTGCACTTTTTGCGTAATTTACAATAGAATTAAAGTCACGTTCACACCATTGTGGCATTAACCTTTCTGCCTCAGCTTGATCCCCTAACTTCATATTAAAATCTCTAAGAACTTTTTCAATTGTTGTCGTTCCAGTTTTATTGAAGCCTATACAAAATATTTTCTCTCTATTCTTTCTAAACATTTCTACTCACTTTATTGCGCATCCATTCAAATTTAAGATTTACCAATTCTTCTAACCCTTTATTTTTGTTTTGAAAATGCAGTAACAACTCATCGTATATCTTAACATTCAACGGCTCCGAATACACTCTTTGATGCTTCATCTCTAAATCTAAATCTAAACTTTTAAAGTTTGAAATATTTAAAAATGTAGCTATTGTATTCAACACTTCCAAGGTATCATTTTTTAAACTTGAAGAATCAATAAACAAAAAATTTTCAAGATTAAAGTACTCTAAATATGTGTCTATTTGCTTTTTGTAATAACCTCTTCTTATAATAGAAGGCTCAATAAAATCAATGTTTAATTCATTATCTAACTCATAATTAGCCATTTCTAAAAAACTCGGAAATGTCTCTTTTCTGTATAATAATGAGAAAAATATTTCTTTTGGAGACTTTTTTTCATTTTTTTTGAAAAAATTTATCATTCTTTCACTCTCGCCCATTTGCTTATACATATTCCAAGCAGAATATGCTCTTTTCACAGGATCTCTCAATACTACAATAAATTTCATATTAGGATTGTAGTCATAAATTTTTTTTGCTACGTTAGGATAATATATATAACGCGGTGTTGATTCAAAAGTAATTTTATTAGTAACTAATTTAAACGGAAAGTTTTTATGATAATCGTCTATATTTAAAGGCTGAAAAGAATCAAAAAAATGCAACTCCTTCTTTTTAGGACCTAATATACATGGATGCTGTATTAGATATTCATGTAAAGATGTTGTACCACCTTTCTGAACACCCAAAATCATAAATTTAGGTTTTAGCCTGCCAAATGTTAACATTTTTCCCAATTTAACTTTAATTTGAAAACACCTTTAGATTTACCCATATAACTTCCAAGTTCCTTATTCTCAGGGTAAATAACAAATGAAAGTATATTTTCTTCAATAAAGTGAAAAGATTTACCGATGACACATCCAAAATCCAATAAAAACTCTCCTTGATTAAGTATATGTTTAGGTATTTCTATTAAATAAGATAACTCTCCAATATCTTTACTATTATCTATATCATTTAAACTACCATGAGTAAAAAGAAAATTTTCTGAGTCATCTTTTATTCTAATATTTAAACCAATATTATCATTGCTTTTTTTAAAAAAATCTACCTTAACTATAACATCATCATCCATGTAAATTGGTTGACCCACACTCTTGCTTTTTGCAAAAACATTAATAGACTTAATTTCTATATTTGAAGAAGATAATCTACTGTAATCAATTTTGTCTGAGATTTTTCTTTCCTTTAAATAAAAATCGACAGCTTCATCAGTTTCTCCTTCAAAAACAGTAGTGCCATGTTCCAAGACAATGGCCCGTGTACACAAGCTCTTTACAGCTGCCATATTATGGCTCACAAACAAAACTGTTCTGCCATCTCCTTTAGAAATATCCTGCATCTTACCTATGGCCTTTTTCTGAAACTCTGCATCACCAACCGCTAGAACCTCGTCAATCACCAAAATATCAGGCTCTAAAAAAGCGGCTACAGCAAAAGCCAAACGGACTCGCATACCAGAAGAATAGCGTTTTACTGGGGTATCTACATAACGTTCACAACCAGAAAATTCTATAATCTCGGTTTCTTTGGCTTTGATTTCGGCTTTGGTCATACCCAAAATAGCCCCATTCAAATAAATATTTTCTTTACCAGTTAACTCAGGATGAAACCCTGTACCCACTTCTAACAAAGACGCAATACGACCCTTAGTTTTTATCTCACCAGTTGTAGGTATGGTAACACGAGATAATATTTTTAATAGTGTGCTTTTCCCAGCACCATTTTTACCAATAATACCAAGGACTTCTCCTTGTTGTACTTCAAAATTTATATCCTGTAAAGCCCAAACATAATCACTATCAGCTTTAGTACTACGATCATTGACAGCACCAACTTTTAAATATGGATCTTCTTTCCCTCTAATACCAGCCCACCAACGGTTTAGATCGTGACTGATAGTCCCAGTACCCACTAATCCTAGACGGTATTGTTTACTAATATTTTCGGCTTTTAATATTACCATGAATGTTCTATATTCTCTTTTCTTTAGTCTTTAATTCTATACCTAACCTAGTATCTAATCTTTAAACCGTATCAATAAACGTCTTCTCCGTTCTATTAAAAATAACAATTCCCAACATTAATATCACCAATGTTACTATAACCGTATACAAAATACCAAACCAGCTAAAATCACCTGTACCTAACAACATATACCGTGCAGTTTCAATAACATATGCCAGGGGGTTATACTCAACCACCCAAGCAATAGCTGGTAATTTCTCTCGCATTAAAGCTAACGGATACATGACTGCAGACACATACATTAATAACTGTATACCAAAACTAACTAGGAATTTTAAGTCACGATATTTAGTCACTAAACTAGAAATAATCATGCCCAGGCCTAAGCCTAATAAGCCCATTAATAGTACTATGAAAGGAAAAAACAGAATACTACTTTTAATGTTAATTTCAGCACCGTTAAGATAATAATAAATACAAAAAGCAATGAATATCAATAGCTGAATCCCGAATTTCATCAAATTAGACAGTATAATAGATAAAGGAACAATAATGCGTGGAAAGTAGACTTTTCCGAAAATGGCAGCATTGCTCTTAAAGGTGTCACTGGTTGAACTCAAACAAGTACTAAAATAATTCCAAATAGTAACGCCTGCTAAATTAAATAAAAAGGGAGGTACAGTACCTGTTTCAATATTAGCAACCTTATTAAAAATAAGTGTAAAAGTAAGTGCAGTAAATAAGGGCTGTATAAGATACCATAGTGGCCCTAAAACGGTTTGCTTATATACGGTAACAACATCTCGTTTTACAAACAATATTAGTAAATCCCGATATCTCCAAATTTCTTTGAAATTAAAATCTATTAATTTACGTTTAGAAGATATGGTATATAACCATATATCATCATCCTTTTTACTCAATGTCCCTTGTATTTTTAAACGGCTAATATACTAATAACAATAACAAACTGAAAGACGCTCAAAAGAATAATAACATTAACTTTTGATGTAAAATGAAATTAAATTAGTGAACCTTAATTACACGTAATTAAAGTCACTTTTCTTTTAAGATTATTGCTAAATGAAGGCAATTCATTATATAAGAATTCAGGGGATAAAAACTGTATAAACATGCACTTAGAAGTTATCCCAGGTAATTTTCAATCCCTCGCGTACCGTATATTGTGGTTTGTAACCCAACAAGTTTTCTGCTTTAGAAATATTAGCTAAGGAGTCTCTTACATCACCTTGCCTCGTTGGACCGTATGCTGCTTTTAATTCAGAATCAGCAGCAATGCGCAAGGATTCCCATAAATAATTTATAGTGATACGTTCTCCACAGGCCACATTGAAAACTTCATTTTTAGCCTCCTTAGATGCAAAAAAACCTTTAACATTGGCTTGCACTACATTATCTATAAACGTAAAATCTCGAGTTTGCTCACCATCACCATTAATTTTGGGCGATTTTTGATCCTTCAATGCTTGCATAAATAAAGGAATCACAGCGGCATAAGCACCATCTGGACTTTGCTTAGGCCCAAAAACATTAAAATATCTCAAACCAATAACATCGGTATCATAAGTAGTTCCAAAAACATCAGCATATAATTCATTGACGTATTTAGTAACAGCATAAGGCGATAAAGGTTTTCCTATGGTATCTTCTACTTTTGGTAAGGCTTTGCTATCTCCATACGTAGAACTTGAAGCAGCGTATACCATACGTTTTACGGTTGAACTATCTTTCAAGGCAATCATCATATTTAAAAACCCAGAAATATTAACTTCGTTTGTCGTTGCTGGATCGTTAATGGAACGCGGTACTGAGCCCAAAGCCGCTTGGTGAGAGACATAATCCATACCTTCCATCGCTTGCTTACAAGTGTCTAAATCACGAATATCACCTTCTATTAATTCAAAGGCAGGATGATTCATAAATTCCGTTAAGTTTTCACGATGTCCATTAGAAAAATTATCTAAGACTCTAACTTTTTTTGCGTTGTACTTTAACAAATACTCCACGAGGTTAGAACCTATAAAGCCTCCTCCTCCTGTGATTAAAAAACTTAATGACGATAAATCGGTGGTATGGTGTGGGTTTGAATACATTATAATCTCGCGTCTACGGTATCTATTGGAAGTAACGACTTAACATCGAATACAACACCTGTTTGTGATTTTAATTGACTAATATCTAACTTTAAGAACTCTTGGTGTGATACCGCTAAAATAACAGCATCATAATCAGCATCTAAATCATCAAAATTTGTGATTAAATCGAAGCCATATTCATGTTTAACTTCTTCTTTTGAAGCCCAAGGATCATAAACATCTACATTAACATGATAGGTCTCTAATTCCTCAATAATATCAATAACCCTAGAGTTTCTAATATCTGGACAGTTTTCTTTGAAAGTAATTCCTAAAACAAGGGCTTTAGAACCTTTTATTGTAGCACCTTTTCTAATCATCATCTTCACAGTTTCGGTAGCAACATAACTCCCCATACTGTCATTCATTTTACGACCTGCTAATATAATTTCTGGATCGTAACCAGATTCAATAGCTTTTTGAGCTAAATAATAAGGGTCAACTCCTATACAGTGCCCTCCTACTAAACCTGGAGAAAACTTTAAGAAATTCCATTTGGTTCCTGCGGCTTCTAATACAGCCTTGGTATCGATATCTAAAAGCCTGAATATCTTTGACAACTCGTTGACAAAAGCAATATTGATATCGCGTTGAGAATTTTCAATAACTTTAGCTGCTTCCGCTACCTTTATCGACGGAGCCATATGGGTCCCTGCCGTAATTACTTTTTTATAAAGTTCATCTACTTTAACGGCTATTTCTGGTGTAGAACCAGAAGTAACTTTTAATATTTTTGTCACCGTATGTAGCTTATCACCTGGGTTGATGCGTTCTGGAGAATAGCCTGCAAAAAAATCGGTATTATAAACCAATCCTGACGTTTGTTCTAATACTGGAATGCATATATCCTCTGTAGCACCTGGGTAAACAGTAGATTCATAAACAACGATATCGTTTTTAGACAATACTTTACCTACAGTTTCACTAGCCTTTATCAACGGTGTAAATACAGGCTTATTTAACGCATCGGTAGGTGTTGGTACCGTTATAATATAATAATTGGTCACAGCCAAAGCCTCTAAATCATCTGTAATATATAAACCTTTACTAGCATTCAAATCTGTAGTTAAAACAGATTGCAAATGATCATTTTCAACCTCTAAGGTTCTATCATCACCTTTATTTAATTCACTGATGCGCTGCTTGTTGATATCAAAACCAACAACAAAATATTGTTTTGCAAATTCCACGGCGAGAGGCAAACCAACATATCCTAAGCCAATAATGGCGATTTTATCTTCTGAATGATTCATTTATGTATTAAGGATTTTAAAATCAGTGTCAAATCTAAGTAAAAACTGTAATTTTCAACATACTTTTTATTGATTTTTACTTTATCTACCCAAATAATCGCTCTATTATAATGCTCAGGATCTTTTTGTTGTGCCAAAAGCGCTTCTTCATCCCTATATTTTATGGAGGCTGGTCCTGTAATCCCTGGCTTAACCATTAAAATTATACGATTCTTTCCATTTAATGTATCTGCAAAACCAGGCAGATCAGGCCTCGGACCTACAAGACTCATATCACCAATAAAGACATTATATAATTGCGGTAACTCATTTAACTTACTACGTCTTAAAAAACGACCAATGCAAGTGGCATGATTAATCAGTCCTCCTAATTGGTGTTCACCATCAGCTAAAGTTCTAATTTTATATATCTTAAAAAGTTTTCCATATTGTCCAACCCGAAGTTGAGAATAGATGCCCCAGGTTTTGGTATCTATTGTAGCAATAAGGACTAATAATAAAATAGGAATAAAGAGTAAAGGTAAGCATAGCACAACCAGAACAACATCAAATATACGTTTAAAACGAAGCTGACTTTTACTTATCATTCATATGTAGTTAAAAAACACCTTAAATCTAATGGCGCAATCCATGACTGAAAAAAGAAATTGATTACGTTTTTAGTATTATAATTTAAGTTAAAACACTCACAACCAAGCCCACCCACTTAACAGCTAATAAGCAAAGTCTAATAGCTAAAATTAAAACCTTCTTAAAAAAGCTTTAATTTTCTTAAATATAGACTGATTATCTTTTTCGTGATAAGCATTACCATAGACGCCATAGCCGTAGCCATAACCGTAACCATAACCGTAGCCATACCCATAATTACTATTGTTTTTATGCCTGTAAAAATTAAGGACATAATTAACATTTTTCAGCTCACCCGTACGTTGCTTAGCGTTTACCAATTGAAGCATACCTTTCTTGGTATAATCTAAGCGAACCATAAAAATAGTAGCATCCGCATACTGTGTAAGCTCTAATGCATCCGTTACTAAACCTAAAGGAGGAGTATCTAAAATAATGATATCGTATTCTAGCTTTAGCTTATTAATTAATGCTTTTAAATTACCACTCATTAATAATTCAGAAGGGTTAGGAGGAATAGGTCCTGAAGGGATAATATCTAAATTCTCAATATGGGTATGAGTAACGATATCCTCAAATTCATCATCCCCTATTAAATAATTAACTACACCTTTCTCATTAGTAATATTAAAATCATCAAAGATTTTTGGCTTACGTAAATCTAATCCTAATAATATGGTCTTTTTACCTGAAAGTGCATAAACAGTCGCAATATTAATAGATGTAAATGTCTTTCCTTCACCACTTACAGAAGAGGTAATCATTAAAGTATCTGCACCACCCGCTTCCGTTTTCTTATTTTTAAATATAAATTGCAAACTTGACCGTATAGCTCTAAACGATTCTGCAACGGCAGATTTAGGCTTTTCAAACGCCACTAAATTATTTTTATAACGGTATTTACCAACTAATCCTAATATCGGAATTTTAGACAATCGAGCAATCTCATCAGACCCATGAATAGTATTGTCTAATAGATAAACGATAAAAATTAATAGCATAGGTATAAAGAAGCCTAACATTAAAGCCATCATATAATTAAGACTTTTATTAGGTCCTATTAGTCCGCCTCCAATATCCTTCGCTTCATCTATAATAGTGATATCTGAAATGTTCGCTGCTTTGACAATTGCAGCCTCACTACGTTTCGCTAAGTAAATATCATAAGCTTCCTGACTGAGATCTAATTTTCGCTGAATCCTTAAAAACTGTTGTTCATCTTCAGGCAATCCGCTCAATTTAGATTCTAAAGTCGCAATATTATTATTCAAAGTTCTTATTCTTACTCCAATAGTCTCTCTAGTAGCGTCTATAGTTTCTAGCAATACATTTTTCTCAGAATCAATACGGCGATCCAACTCTTTAAAAAGATCCGATCCCTCTTTCGTGGTGTACTCTAAATTTTGACGTTCTGCCGCCAATGCAACAATCTTTGAAACTCCGCTGAGCACATTTCCTTCTTCGATACCCACACTTGTAGGTGCAGCTATATTAGTGTAATTTGTCTTCGTATTTAGATAAAGTTCAAGATTATTTAAATATTCTAGCTTAGTGTCTTCATTCCTCTTCTCTAGCTCAAATTGACGTAACTCTTCTGATATTTGAGAAATTTCAGAACTCACATCAAACACTTTGTTGTCTCTTCTAAAGGAATTCATTTCATCCGTATAATCATCGAGATTTACGTTTACAGCAGCTAAACTACTATCAATAAATTTTATAGTATTAGTAGCATATAAGTTTTTCCGTTTCAACTCGGTTTTACTCAAAATTTCAGAAGTCGCATTTAGAAAATCGACAATTTTAGCTTTATTATGACCAATCAACTGTAAATTCAAAATTGAACCTGCGGAAGTCCCTACTGGAGTAATCTCTACTTTAGATTTAAATCCATTTACAACCCCATCGAAATCACTAAACTGAAGAAAATATTCTGCTCCAGATTTAATCTTATGAGAAGGTTTAACAACTATTTGCCCATTCAAAAAAGGCAAACTAATAGTATCTTTATTTTTAAACCGTTGAGAAAAAACACCGCTCGGCATTTCAACCTTAGTTTTAGATTTATCTCCAAACCTTTGTGCAGAAGCTATTGAGCCTTCAAACTCTGTAAAGATCTCAAACTCATCAGCACTTAAAAACCGAATACCAACCGGGTAATTAAGAACCTGAGGTTTAGATTTATCAATAATAAATTCAAAAGGTGCACTTTTATATATATCTATTTTCCTGTACTTACCTTCTTCCAGGTAATTCATATAATATTGAAGTGAATCTACTACGATTTCATTATGAGTACGCGTTTTAATAGCGGTCATAATTTTGCCTACTTTTCCAGATGTTCCTCCCCAATTAAAAGAGATACTTGTATTCGCTGTAAAAAAAGGGTTCTGATCGTTTTCGATGGAAATTAAAGATTCTAAACGATAAACATTTTGCTTTCTAACATTAATAAAGTAAGCGATTAACATCGCAGCACCAATGCTAATCAACACAAATTTCCATAGGTTTAAAACCTTAAAAAGATAACCTCTAAAATCAAAACTGATACTTTGAGAATCTTGATCTTCTATTTCGTCGTAATCTGTCATAAGTAATTATAGTCTAGTAGATAGCAAAACTGCAGTAGAAATAAGAGAAACAATAGATGCAATCGCAGTAATACTAGAAAGTGCAGTCTCTCCTGTACCTATAGACTTCTGTTTTAATGGCTCTACGTAGATAATATCATTAGGCTGAATATAATAATAAGGTGATTGCATGACCTTTATATCTGTTAAATCTAAACTATGTATTTTTTGCCCTTGCGGATATTGCCTAATAATTTTCACGTCTTTTTTGTTACCGGTTAAAGGAATTTCACCAGCATTAGCAATAGCTTCAAAGACATTAACACGTTCAGTAAATAAGACTTGGCTTCCAGGACTACCGATCTCACCACTAGCTGTATATCTTAATCCTGCTAGTTTCACAGTCACAAAAATATTAGCCGTTTCCTTAAATTGTTCTTCTAAAAGCTGTGCTTCTATTTTTTTCTCAATCTCTTCAGTTGTGAAACCTAAAACATTAATATAACCTAGTGTTGGTATTCGAACATTACCATGCACATCTACAGTAAAACCATCAAAAAAAGCGCGCTCTGCACTACTAGCATTTAAGTTGCCTTCACCTGTAGGATTCAGAATAGATACGGTTTCTTGGTCGAGTGCTTTTACACGAATATTCAGAATATCATTTACCTGAACACGATAAGGCTTCTGAATTTCAACAAGATTATTAGGAATAGTATCGTTTAAAGCGCCATCCTTAATCTGAAGGTAAACAGTGTCTTTATGAGGGATGCAAGACGATACAATAATACAACTTAATACAAAAATTAAAAGCTTTATACGCTTCATAAATTCAATAGATCTTTGAACACAAATATAATGTATCAACACTAATATCAAAACTAATACGATTCTTTTTGGTTTATTTCCGTTCTTTGTAAAAAAACACAGTTTGAATTATCTCAACGTAGAAAATATCTCAAAATCTTTTGGAGAGCTTGTACTCTTTAAAGATTTGTCGTTCAGCATCCATAAAGATCAAAAAATTGCTTTTGTAGCCAAAAATGGAAGTGGAAAAACCTCAATTTTAAAAATTTTAGCAGGAAAAGAAGCACCTGATGATGGCCAAATCGTCATTAGAAAAGGACTGCGCTTAGCCTTCTTAGACCAAGAACCAGATTTAGATCCTAAACGTTCGCTTGAAGAAACTATTCTAGCCTCCGATATTCCTGTTTTAAAAATTATTGAAGCTTATGAAGCGGCATTAAAAAACCCAGAAGATGTCGATGCTTACCAAAATGCTTTTGAAGCTATGGATCGTCATAATGCTTGGGAGTTTGAAACACAATACCAACAAACACTATCGCAACTAAAACTCGATGACCTAACTTTAAAAGTAGGCACATTGTCAGGTGGACAAAAAAAACGTTTAGCGTTAGCTCAAGCACTTCTAAGTCAACCAGATATTTTAATTCTTGATGAACCAACTAACCACCTCGACTTAGAAATGATAGAATGGTTAGAAGACTATTTCGCAAAAACACAACAAACCTTGTTTATGGTTACACACGACCGCTACTTTTTAGAACGTGTTTGTAACGAAATTATAGAATTAGATCATGGCGAACTGTTTACCTATAAAGGTAATTACTCTTACTATTTAGAAAAGAAAGAAGCGCGAATAGAAAATCAAGCGACAGAAGTTGGCAAAGCAAAACAGCTGTATAAAAAAGAACTCAATTGGATGCGTCGCCAACCTAAAGCACGTACCACAAAATCCAAAAGTAGAATTGATGACTTTTCGGAAATAAAATCTAAAGCTCACCAACGTCGTAACGACCACACCATTGAATTAGACATTAATATGGAACGGTTGGGAAGCAAAATCATAGAATTTCATAACGTCTCTAAAGCGTTTAAAGATAAAACAATATTAGACGGTTTTGAATACACCTTTAAAAAAGGCGAACGTATTGGTATTATTGGAAAAAACGGAACAGGCAAGTCTACATTCTTAAACCTACTCACCCAAACCACACAACCAGATAACGGAAAAGTTGTAATAGGCGAAACTGTTAAAATTGGCTATTACACTCAAGGTGGTATTAAAGCCAAGCCTAACCAAAAAGTGATCGACGTTATTAAAGAGTTTGGCGAGTATATTCCATTAGCCAAAGGAAGACAAATTAGCGCACAACAACTGCTAGAGAAGTTTTTATTCGATAAAAAAAAACAATGGGATTTTGTTGAAAAACTCAGTGGTGGCGAACAAAAACGATTGTATTTATGCACCGTTTTAATTCAAAACCCTAACGTATTAATCTTAGATGAACCAACAAACGATTTAGATATTGTTACCCTAAATGTTCTTGAAGATTTCTTAATGGATTTTCCTGGTGTACTATTGGTGGTCTCTCACGACCGTTATTTTATGGATAAAATAGTCGATCATTTATTTGTATTTAGAGGTCAAGGTGTTGTCGATGATTTCCCTGGTAATTATTCAGATTTCAGAGCTTATGACAGTAGTCAACCTAAGCAAATAGAGATCGTAGAAAAAACGGATAACACAAAAGCCGAAAAACAAAACGAGGTTAATAAACTCAACTACAACGAACAAAAAGAGTATAAAAATTTAACTTCAAAAATAAGAGCTTTAGAACTCGATAAAATGGCATTAGAAGAAAAGTTTTTGAATCCTGATTTAAGTCAAGATGAAATCAACAAACTTTCAGAACAACTGCAAGTTATTATTGATAACATTGAAGAAAAAGAAATGCGTTGGTTTGAGTTAGCTGAAAAATTAGAAGGGTAAACTTACAAGATGAAATCGTTATAAACTGTAAAACATTCTAATTTCGAAAGTTTGTAATTTTGAAACTAAAACGTGTACCAAATTAAAGCATATATAAAATTTCTCTTACGTGCCACCAACCAACATGGTGTGCACTCTCCTTTTGTTTATCACTTTGTCACCAAATGTCTTTATGATAAAACAACACATGAGGCCTATGCAAAACTTAAACGGTATAAAAGCGAGTTAAGCAACTCAAAAACAATATTACAAATTACAGACCTAGGCGAAGGCTCTAAAACTTTAGATGCCCAACAGAGAGCGGTTAGTAAGATGGCAAAAGTATCTAGTAGTTCTATTAAAGATGCTAAGTTACTATACCGCGTTTCAACATATTTTACGATTAAAAAGGGACTGGAACTCGGCACCTCTTTAGGTATGGGAACTTATGCATTAGCCTTAGCTGATCGTAATGCTAAAATCACCACTATTGAAGGTTGCTCAAATACTGCTGCTTTTTCAAAATCGAAACTTAAACAACACCATATTGAAAATATCAAATTTTTAGTGGGTGATTTTTCTAAATCGATTCCTGAATTAAAAGAAGACCGCTATGATCTTGTTTTTTTTGATGGTCACCATAACAAAGAAGCCACTATTACATATTTCGAAACCCTTTTACCCAAAGCACATAATGATTCTGTTTTTGTTTTTGACGACATTTATTGGTCTAAAGAAATGACTGAAGCTTGGACATATATTAAAAACCATCATTCTGTGACGGTTACGGTAGATACTTTTCATTTAGGATTTGTGTTTTTTAGAAGAGAACAAGCAAAAGAACATTTTAAAATTAGAATGTAACAAAGGGACAACTTTAACGTCTTATTTGAGAATCGTTTTTTAATTCTTATATCTTGCAAAAGATTTAAGCCACAACATCATTTATTTATGAGTGCCAACGTCATTGAAATTAGAAATATTATTAGAGATTTTAAACTCGGACAAGAAATCGTTCATGTGCTCAAAGGCATCGATTTAGATATTAAGCGTGGCGAATATGTTGCTATTATGGGACCATCGGGTTCAGGAAAATCAACATTAATGAATTTATTAGGCTGCCTAGATACACCTACAGCAGGCTCTTACAATTTAAATGGAAATGATGTTAGCCAAATGTCTGACGATGAACTCGCCGACATCAGAAACACAGAAATTGGTTTTGTATTTCAAACATTTAACTTACTTCCTAGAACCACAGCCTTAGACAATGTTGCATTGCCAATGGTATACGCAGGTGCTTCTAAAAAAGAACGTATTTCACGTGCCACAGAAGTACTTACCGATGTGGGTTTAGCAGACCGTATGGACCACAAACCCAATCAACTTTCTGGTGGTCAACGGCAACGTGTTGCGGTAGGAAGAGCCTTAGTTAATAAACCTTCCATCATCTTAGCCGATGAACCTACTGGTAATTTAGATTCAAAAACAGGTACCGAAATCATGGCACTATTCGATCAAATTCACGCTTCAGGAAACACGGTAATTATGGTCACTCACGAAGAAGATATCGCAGCACATGCAAAACGTGTAATTCGATTACGTGATGGTATTATTGAGAGTGATACGTTTAATCAGTAGTTAGTTGTTAGTTGTTAGTTGTTAGTTGTTAGTTGTTAGTTGTTAGTTGTTAGTTAACATAGTTATTCCGCAATTAAAACTTTTATCTTATACTATTAATCAATCTTTTATTCTCTTGTATCTTAGCTCTTGATTCCTACATCCTGTCTATTTCCTAAGACCAAAAACTATCAACCACCAACCATCAATTCTTGTCTCTTAACTCAACATAATCAATCCTCAACTAAATCCTCTAAACGCTTTTCTCTATTTTCTTTATTCTTGACTCTTGACTCTTGACTCTTGACTCTTGACTCTCAAAATTTCCAAATTTCCCGCATCACTTTTATCTCATAACACTTAACTTTGTGAACATGAAAGTATATACCAAAACAGGAGATAAAGGAACCACAGCACTTTTCGGTGGTACACGTGTTCCTAAGCACCATATAAGAATTGAAAGCTACGGAACCATAGACGAGCTTAACTCGCATATTGGCTTAATTAGAGATCAAGACATTAATCAATTGTACAAAAACACCTTAATGCATATTCAAGATCGGTTATTTACTGTTGGTGCTATTTTAGCTACAGATCCTGAAAAGGCTCTATTGAAAAATGGTAAAGCCCGATTAAATATTCCGAAGATTTCTAACGAAGATATAGAGAAACTTGAAAAAGAAATGGACCTTATGGAAGACAGCTTACCTCCTATGACGCATTTTGTGTTGCCTGGCGGACATCAAACGGTGTCATTCTGTCACATTGCACGTACCGTGTGCCGTAGAGCCGAGCGTTTAGCCTCGCACCTTAATGACTTAGAACCGTTTCAACCCGAAACTTTAATGTACATTAATAGACTATCTGACTACCTTTTTGTGTTGGCACGGAAGTTGTCACATGACTTACATGCTGAAGAAATAAAATGGATTCCGAATAAAGATTCTTAATTAAAACGTCAGTTCAAATATTTCGACTTTTTTTGTCGGCATGTATAGAGAACAGCGTTTCAAGTACAAATTCGATTTTCGATACAAATTTTATGTTTAATAAATCATAATATTCATTCGAATGGACACACAGATTATTTTGAAAGTAAGGATTAAAAATTGCAAAAATTAATCCGAAACAAACCTTAAAGATTATACGTTCTTTATATTAATGATTAAACATTTATTGATGTCCTTTGAGTAACTCAAAACACATTAAAATAAATGTTAAGCGAGACCGATTAATTAATTTATTATAGCTAAAAGCTATTTAATTTAATTTTTTCTTGGATTGTTCAACTAAAAAATTATTTTTGCAAAAATTAAATTACACACGCAATTATGTATTGGACATTAGAATTAGCATCTTATTTAAGTGATGCACCTTGGCCAGCAACCAAAGACGAGCTTATTGACTACGCGATTAGAACAGGAGCACCTTTGGAAGTTGTTGAAAATTTACAAGCGATAGAAGATGAAGGAGATTCTTATGACTCTATTGAAGAAATTTGGCCAGATTATCCAACTGATGAAGATTACCTCTGGAATGAGGATGAATATTAACATATAAAATTATCACAAAAAAGTCTCTTGCGTTATACTTAACTAAGAGACTTTTTTTATTTTCGGATGCTTTTTTGAGCTGAAATCAACGTTTAATAAACACGTTGCTGTCACTCAGAACTAAAACATAAGAATTTAATCATCTAATAGTGATGAATTAAAACCGTTTATATTATCCCTAAGGAGCAAGTATCTTCCATAAAAGCGCAAGCTTTTGTTAAAGATACTGAGCGTAGCTCATTAGCGGTGTTTTTCTTAAATTAGAAACACCAAAACTAACTGAAATTAACAAATAAAAGATTGATAAAAATCAATCTGTTACAAACATTATACTATGACTTTTTTAGATAAAGTACTTAAAGTTTTTGTTGGAGATAAATCCAAACAAGACGTTAGTGCCATTAAACCTATTGTTGAGAAAATAAAAACGTTTGAAAAAGCTTTAGAAGCTTTATCTCATGACGAATTAAGGGCAAAAACAGCTGAATTTAAAGCTAAAATTGCCGAAGCAAGATTACCGCTTCAAACTAAAAAAGACGATATTTTAGCTAAAGCCCAAGTGACCGAAGATATTGATGAACGTGAAGATATGTATCTTGAAGTCGATAAAATCGATGACGAAATCTATGAGGTTACCGAAGGTGTTTTAAACGACATTCTACCTGAGGCTTTTGCTGTGGTTAAAGAAACCGCAAAACGTTTTGTGCACAACACACAAATTCCGGTAACTGCAAATGCTTTTGACCGTGAAATTTCTGGTGAGCACGATTATGTAACTTTAGAAGGAGACCAAGCCATTTGGGCTAACTCATGGGATGCTGCTGGTAAACCTATTACTTGGGACATGATTCACTACGACGTTCAGCTTATTGGTGGTATCGCCATGCACCAAGGTAAAATTGCCGAGATGCAAACTGGTGAAGGTAAAACCTTAGTGGCAACACTTCCTGTGTATTTAAATGCTTTAGCAGGCAAAGGTGTGCACCTCGTAACGGTCAATGATTACTTAGCCAAACGAGATAGTGCTTGGATGGCACCAATCTTTCAGTTTCATGGTATGAGTATCGACTGTATCGATTACCACCAACCAAATTCTGATGCACGTCGTAAAGCGTATAACGCAGACATTACTTACGGTACTAACAACGAATTTGGCTTTGATTACTTACGTGATAATATGGCACATTCGCCAGACGATTTAGTGCAGCGTCCGCATCATTATGCTATTGTAGATGAGGTCGATTCTGTATTAGTAGATGATGCACGTACTCCTTTAATTATTTCTGGTCCTGTGCCAAGAGGTGATGAACACGAGTTCGATGCGCTGAAACCTAAGGTACAACAAATTGAAGAAGTACAACGCAAATATTTAATTGGAGTATTAGCCGAAGCAAAAAAATTAATTGCAGCAGGCGACACTAAAGAAGGTGGTTTCCAATTATTAAGAGCTTACAGAGGTATTCCTAAAAACAAGGCTTTAATTAAATTTTTATCTGAAGAAGGTATTAAGCAGTTATTGCAAAAAACCGAAAACTTCTACATGCAAGACAATAATAGAGAAATGCCTAAAGTAGATGCAGAACTCTATTATGTTATTGATGAAAAAAATAATCAAGTTGAATTATCTGACAAAGGTGTAGAGTTTCTTTCTGGTAAAGATGATCCTAACTTTTTCGTGATGCCAGAAATGGGAACGGAAATCGCTAAAATTGAAGCGATGGGCTTATCGTCTGAAGAAGAAGCCAATCTTAAAGAAGAATTATTTAGAGATTTCGGAATTAAGTCAGAACGTATTCATACCTTAAATCAATTACTTAAAGCCTACGCTTTATTTGAAAAAGACAATCAATATGTTGTTATGGACAACAAAGTTATGATTGTCGATGAGCAAACTGGTCGTATTATGGATGGTCGTCGTTATTCAGATGGCTTACACCAAGCGATTGAAGCTAAAGAAAATGTGAAAATTGAAGCAGCGACACAAACCTTTGCAACCGTAACCCTTCAAAATTACTTTAGAATGTATCGTAAACTGTCTGGTATGACAGGTACTGCGGTAACGGAAGCAGGGGAATTCTGGGAAATTTATAAATTAGATGTTGTAGAAATTCCTACTAACAGACCAATCGCTAGAGATGATAGGGATGATTTAGTTTACAAAACAAAACGTGAAAAATACAACGCTGTTATTGATGAAGTGGTAAGCTTATCTAATGCAGGTAGACCTGTACTTATTGGTACAACTAATGTAGAGATTTCAGAGCTTTTAGGCAAAATGTTAAGCATTCGTAAAATAAATCATAATGTTTTAAATGCCAAGCAACATAAAAAAGAAGCCGATATTGTAGCACAAGCAGGTAATGCTGGGCAAGTCACCATCGCTACCAACATGGCTGGTCGTGGTACCGATATTAAGTTAAGTGACGAAGTAAAAGCAGCTGGTGGATTAGCCATTGTAGGTACTGAGCGTCACGATTCGCGCCGTGTAGACAGACAGTTACGAGGTAGAGCTGGTCGTCAGGGAGATCCAGGAAGTTCGCAATTCTACGTGTCTTTAGAAGATAATTTAATGCGTTTATTTGGTTCGGAACGTATTGCTAAGATGATGGACAGAATGGGCTTAAAAGAAGGAGAAGTGATACAACACGGTATGATTTCAAAATCTATTGAGCGTGCACAGAAAAAAGTTGAAGAAAATAACTTCGGAGTTCGTAAGCGTTTATTAGAATATGATGATGTTATGAATGCGCAACGTGAAGTCATCTACAAACGTCGTCGTAATGCTTTACATGGAGAACGTTTAAGAGTTGATTTAGCAAACATGATTTTTGATACTTCTGAAGGTATTGCTGAAACAAATAAACTAGCTAACGATTATAAAAACTTCGAGTTTGAATTGATCCGTTATTTCTCAATGGAATCGCCTATTACCGAAGCTGAATTTGGTAAAAAGAATGCTTCAGAAATTGCAGGTATCATTTATAAAGCCGCTTTTCAACATTATAGAGAAAAAATGCAACGTGCTGCAGATTTAGCTTTTCCTGTAATTGAAAATGTTTATGATACCCAACGCGACAAGTTTAAGCGTATTGTAGTGCCATTTACAGATGGAGTAAAAAATCTACAAGTTGTTACCGACTTAGAGAAAGCTTACCAAACCAAAGGTACACAACTCATTAATGATTTTGAAAAGAACATTACCTTGGCCATTGTAGATGATGCTTGGAAAGTACATTTACGTAAAATGGATGAATTAAAACAGTCTGTACAATTAGCCGTACACGAGCAAAAGGATCCGTTATTAATTTATAAATTTGAGTCTTTTGAGCTGTTTAAAGCAATGATTGACCAAGTGAATAAAGATGTGATTTCATTCTTATTTAAAGGTGAAATTCCACAAGAAACCGCACATAACATTCAAGAAGCTAGAGCTCGTAAGCAAGAAAAATTGGAAACTCAAAAAGATGAGATTCAAAATTTAGATGAACGTGCGTCTCAAAGCAGACAAGCTGGTGAAGGTGCATCGCGCCAACAACAGCAAGTGGTAGAAACGATTGTAAGAGACCAACCAAAAATTGGACGAAACGATAAAGTGACGATTAAGAATGTAATGAGTGGTGAAACCAAAGATGTAAAATACAAACAAGCCATTCCTTTAATCGATAAAGGTGAATGGGTTTTAGTAAATGACTAAATTGATTCCTTTAAATGTAGGAATGATATAGAAAGACCTAAAATATAATTTCAAAAAATCCTGATGTACGCATCAGGATTTTTTTTGATTCGTCCCAACGTCACTTGGAGTGTGCCAACCTTTTCATTGGCATCTATCGAGAAGTAATTACAGTAACCAAGGTGCTCTATACAATTTGCACTTACGTTGCAAACCACTCGAACTGACGGTATATTTTAAAAGCATAAGAACCCAAAATATCTTGCGTACATAAATTCCTAATTCTCAATAGATTTTAGTAACTTTAAAAACCACCATTCAACTCAACCATCTAATATGAAACACATTATCACCACCTTTATTTTTGCAGCACTGTTACTTTCTTGTAACACTTCAGACAAAACCAAAACAACCACTAAAACTTCTGATGCCGCGCAAACCACATCAGCACAGCAACCAACCGAAACAGATAAAGCTTTACAGCTTATTAACTCTGACGAAGCCTTAATCGCTACCGCATTATTGGCAGCTCCCGAAGCCAGCAGAGGAGAATGCAAAGTTATAGGCTATAACATGAAAGGAGAATTTGTAACCTTTAAAGAAGGTAGCAACGAATTTATTGTACTTGTAGACAACCCAAATAAAGAAGGCTTTAGTGCCGCATGCTATCAAAAAGACCTCGATCCATTTATGGCAAGAGGACGCGCTTTAAAAGCCGAAGGTAAAACGCACCAAGAGATTTTTGACATTCGTGAAGCAGAAGTGAAAGCCGAACAGCTCCACATTCCCACAGGTGCGACATTGCATATTTATTCCGGACCAAAAACACTGTACAATCCTGAAACCGCAAACGTAGCAGATGCCAAACTGAGATATGTAGTGTATTTACCTTGGGCTACAGCCGAATCTACAGGCTTGCCAGAAGCACCAGCCGCTTCTAACCATCCTTGGATTATGAATCCTGGGACACATAGAGCCCATATTATGATTTCGCCTATAGCAGCCGATTAAAATTTAAACGTTTGTGTACCTAACATTAGCCTTTTTTTTTAAGGACTTTACGGCAAACCGTATATACCATAGCCATAACGCACTTATATTTAAGCCATATACGTAAAGTTACGTACAAAACTTAGTGTAAAATTACTTAGTTTTATGCATTGCGTATATGCCAAAACATCACAGTAGTTATCAGGATAACTAAAAGGGTTAATAACGATAATATTGGTGGTATATAGACGTTGGCAGTAATTAAACTCAATATTAACCATAAAATAAAAATGAAAATGAAAATGAAAATAAAAAAAATACTTTTAGTAATTTTATTAGTCTTACCAATGACAATTGTCGCTCAATCAAAATTTAATGCTGAAATTCACGGAACGTCACTATTAATTAAAAACGACGCAGAATTAGCATATGGTGTTGGAATTGGATACCAAGCAACAAATAAAATAAATTTAATACTAGGATTTTTAAATGGAACAATTGACAGTGATTTGATTAATGACGATTACAATGTCGGTAAATATTATTTTAACGTTGATTATAGATTTAATTCAGAAGATTCAAAATTTGGAATAGCCTCAATAATGGGTTTTTCTTATATGGACTTCGATGATAAATTAAATTTAGATGATGGCAGTGGATTTGGTATGGATTTAGGAGTTAGAGCATTTATTTCTCAAACTGATGATTATGAATATGGATTTAGGATTATTTCAACTTTCAATAGCGAATCACCTGGTGCGATATTAGAAACAGGATTGTATTTTAAATATAAATTTTAAGTTTTTAAATATTAACAACTTAAAAAATGGCTAAAATTTTTAGAACATTCCGCAAAAAAATAATAAAAGAAAATAGATTTCGTAAATATTTTATATATGCAATTGGAGAGATTGTTCTTGTAGTAATTGGTATTTTAATTGCACTATGGATTAATAAAATTAATAATTCATACCAAAACTCTAAAAAAGAAATAATTTTACTATCTGAAATTAGAGAGAATTTAGTAGCTGACTCAATTCAAATTAATGAAATTTCAAAATTTCATAAAGCCAAGAAAATAGAAATTTATAATATTTTACAAATTATCTCTGAAAATAAACCTTCAAAAGAAAATAGGAATAAACTTTTAAAATATTTTACAACGGGTATCATTTTTGAAATTAGAGAGTTTATTTCTAAAAGTGCTGGTTATAATAATTTGATTTATTCTGGAAACATAGAACTGATAAAAAAAAGAGAGTTAAAAAATCTCTTAACCCAATATTATTTAAGCACCTCTAAAAATTTAGGCGCAATGGAGGTGGCTAAAAATAAAACGAGACAATTTAAAGAATATATTATTCCAAAACAATAAGTAATTGGTCTCTTAAAAATCTTACAGGACTAGATTTTGAGTTACAGAACCAAGAATATGTAGTTGGTCTTAATAATGACGAAAAAACAATTAGTAGTTTAATCCAAATGTCTATGCAAATTGATTTTTCTAGAAGTGTATTGTTAGAGTTGCAAAAAAATATAAAGGATTTAATAAATGAGATTGATTTAAAAATAAATACAAAGAATAAATAACTACTGCCAACACAGTGTATAATTCATTGCTAGTTCTAGCCGATTTACAAAAGTCCTCGAAGACTTTCTATCCGTAATTTATTTGCTAACTTTAATGTTTTAACACGCATCGAAATCTTACACAAGACCATTACATGCGACTAAAACCTTTTATTATGCAAAAGAAAAATTACACCACTTTTATACTCATGTTAACCTGTTCTGCAATTTCAATGTATATTATCATGTACTTTAACACCTATGAGTTTAGTCATGTATTTTTTAGCTGGACAAGAATGTATATGACGTTAATCGGAGTTGGTGGCATGGCCTTAGTTATGTTTTTCTTTATGAAAAATATGTACAAGGATAAAAAAAAGAATCTAGCGATAGTTTGCTGTAGTTTAGCCATCATTGGTGTGTCTACATTTTTAGTAAGGCAACAAATCCCTATTAATGATGTAAAATGGATGCGCGCCATGATTCCACATCATTCCATTGCCATCCTTACCAGTAAAAATGCCGATTTAAAAGATCCGGAAGTTAAAAAGCTAGCCGATGAAATTATTAAAGCCCAGGAAAAAGAAATAAAAGAAATGAAAGCTATGATTACGCGTTTAGAAGCTGAGTAAAAACAATAAAAAAACAGGAAAACCTTAAGATTTTATTCTGGTTCAATTTCTTTTACTACATTAGTTTTTATCAACACAATACCAAGCATAGCAACAAGGCCAAGTATCCCAATTAATAGCCATTGGTTGTATATTAACCTAAATAAAATCTCAGTATAACTATGGACAGAACTAAAAACTTTAACTTATTGAGAAAAATTAATATTGTTAAAGGCCTCTTGCTCGCTTCAAAATTACAACCAGATGTTATAATTAAACTATTAAACGAATTCTATATCGCTTCCGCATCTAAAGACAAAGAAATTGCCGACTTTAAGAGCCAATTAGAAAATGGCAATAATATTGATTTACTCAATCTACTCAACAATTATAAGGAGAGTATTTCAAAATTAATTTTTAAAAATCCATGCTCTAAAAATTGGAATCATTTGGTGGATACAGACTATGATAATGCCAAATACTGTATGGATTGCAAAAAGAACGTTTATCTAGTAACTACAGAAGCGGAATTTATTAGAAGAAGAAATTTAGAACAATGTGTAGCCATAAATACGCACGAAACTAAAATACCTCAAGAACATAACAAACATTATAAAGCCTGTCATCTAAAATTTAGTGAGGTCGAAGAATTTTTAGGGTTACCTTTTTAATCACAACAATGGATCAAATCAATAATTTAATTGCTCTAAAATCAATGTTAGAATTGAATATGATTAATTCAAATTTAAACATTTTACTTGCCCAAATTTCCAATAAGATTTTAGCTAGAAAAATCATTAATGAGCTAAAAAGAAGAAATTATGGCCATATAATAACTTTAATTGATGAGCATTTATATCAAACGAATCAAAATCCGCTTTGTTATCATAAAAACGATATCAAACAATTCGATTTTGAAACGATTGAGAATAGTAATATTAAGGACTTAAAATGTGTTTTAGGCATTTCGATACTTAATTTTAATACCGCAAAGGACATTAGCGGCGAAGACACAGACTTCTTAATACATTGGGATAACCTTAACCGATTTGCGGTATATTGCAGAAAACATTTAGTTGAGATTATTAAAGAGCATCCTGAGTATCCATTGTATATTGAAAAGGAAATTAAAGAAGCCAAACTAGGAACTTATACCAAATTCACTATCAGTTGCCAGAAAGTTATTGAACGCTTATATGAGGATCGCGTCAATGATAGATCTCATTTAGGCGAATACAAAGATTGGTATATGGATGCTTACGATAATGATGCCTCTAATTTATGGAACAATGATTAGCAACTTATATACTATATAGAAACAAAACTTAACAGCCCTTTAAACATAATAAATTGATACATCTTATAGTTGGAAATACAGGTTCTGGAAAAACCACATACGCTAGGGCATTAAAAGAAAAAACGAATGGTATTATTTTTTCGATTGACCAGTGGAATAAGACGCTATTTCTTGCCGACAAGAAGCCGGAAGACGGCTTAGAATGGTTTTTAGAAAGAATAGACAGAGCGGAACATATGATAATGACCTTAGTGCACCAATTAGAAAGTGTAAACACAGATGCCATTCTAGATTTGGGATTATCAAAATATGAGCATAGAGAAAAATTTAGAACATTTGCCAAAACACATTCCTACGCGTTTAAAATTCATTTTTTAGACATTTCTAAAGCTACCAGATACAAAAGAGTAATGCAAAGGAACGACGAAAAAGGTCCTACTTTTGAATTTGAAGTTACCAAGGAAAATTTCGATTTCATGGAACACTGGTTTGAAAAACCTACGGAAAAAGAAATGAAAAATGGCATTTATATTACCGCATAAAAAAAGACGACAACTATTTAGTTCTCGTCTTCTGGTTTAATAAATTCTGACTGATATTTTTCTAAAAATGCTTTTTGTCTAGCCATCATTTGTTGCCGTATTCTATCGATATCCATAAAATCGGATCCAAAATCACTTCCAAAAAAATCATCATTAAAGAAACGGTGACTAAACAATGAATCTTGAGAAAATATGGCATCAAATCCTTCATCTTCAAACTGCGAAAAGTGTGTAAAGAATCGAGATTTATAGGACTGCATTACACTATCGCGCTCTGACATAGATAAATCGTTGTACTGATTATCGGACGACCAAGAGTAAATACTATCGTATCTAATTAAATTGCCGTTCTCGTCAAACGTTTTATCTACTTGCCACGTACCTTTTGGCACTTCTACAACGCTATCTTTAGCAGATGTTGCTTCCGATGTATTTGTTTCATTTTTTTGTCCGTGACAACTCACACTCAAAAGGCTTGTTATCAACATTAATAAATAAGTTTTCATAATTTTTAATTTAAGTTTACACCAAATTTAGGAGGAGTTAAAAATGTTTTAAACAAACCACCAGTATCTATTGTTTTTATTAACTTATTTTGGTGAAATACTTCAGTTTTACGTTCACCATTTTTATACCAAACACATTCTACGTAAGTATTGTTATCTACCCAACCCATAAGCGGATTTTTTTTAGAAACATATTTAAGCACTTGCATTTTTGGAGTGGTAAGTTTCCCTCTAACTTTCACCCAATCTCCAGATTTAAATTTTCTTGGCATCATACTAAATTTAAAGAGTGAAACACTTTTAGTAATATAAAGGAGACCGATTACTCGGTCCCCAAATCAAAAAAATTAATCTATATATTAAGAAATCTTAATACTTCTAGCAGGCTTTTGTTTGGCCTCTTCTTTTTTAGGTAAGTGAATGTTTAAAATGCCTTCTTTATAAGTTGCATTAATATCTTCGTCATTTACACTCTCTGGCAGCGTAAAGGTTCTTTTAAAGGACGAATATCCAAATTCTCTACGCGTATAGTGGTCACCTTTATCCTCATGCTCTTCCTTCGTTTCTGTAGAAATAGATAACATTTGATTATCTATATCAATATGAAAATCTGATTTCTTCAGACCAGGAACAGCCATTTCTACAACAAAAGCATCAGGCGTTTCTTTAATATTTACTTTTGGTAAAGTAATTCCGGTATTAAAGTTTGAAGTAAATACAGAGGGTAAATCTCTATTAAAAATATCATCTAACCATGTAGATAATGTTGGGAAGCTTTGATTTGAATTACTGTTCGCTAACCTTCCGTTTTTAGGAACACTGACTAAATTGCTCATAATAACAAAAATTTAAATTAAACATTATTTCAAATATGAAATCTCAATTGATTTCGCCTTAAAATGAACAAAAAAAATACCAAAATTAAAATCGGGTAAATCCGCTGACCTATTTTAATAAAATTTAATATTTGGCTGTCAATTTTTCAGAAAAATTAAGATTTTTTTCACGGTACAAAATGTCAAACTGACAATTTTAAGAGCTCTAAAAATGACACTTAAATAAGAGAAAAAATCTTCATAACTTTACACGTCTGCATTCTCGTGGTGCGTTGCCACAACTAGAATCATTTTTATAACTTATATCCTTAGTAAAAAGATTATTTTAAACCTTCCATATGAAACGTATCTACTTAATTTTTAGTTTAATCCTAACCAACAATTTAATGATAGCACAACAAACTATGACACCCGAAAATTTATGGCAAGTAAAGCGACTAAGTGTTATAGGATTAGATCAAGAAGGCTCAACCCTATTCTTTAAAGTAAAGACTCCAAATATTTCGGAAAATGATTACGACACTAAATACTTTAAAATGCCTGCAAAAGGTGGTGCTATTGTAGAAATTGAAGAGGATGATATTACCGCTACAGACAAAAACATATCGCCAGACGGCACATTAGCTTTATTTCACAAATCGGTTGCTGTAGAGGCTATAAAAGGAGAAGATGTCTATAAGGATTTAGACAAATCTGAGGTGTATATTTTTTCAGATTTAGACATCCGCCATTGGGATACATGGAGTAACGGAAGTTTTAATCACGTATTTTATAAAAAGGTTGAGGCTGATAAGGACACAGGTATTGATATTATGCCAAATGAACCCTATCATACACCACAACAACCGTTTGGTGGTGATGAAGATTATATATGGTCGCCAGACAGTAAAGCTATTTATTACGTGAGTAAAAAATTAAAAGGTAAAGCTTATGCAACCAGTACTAATACTGATATTTATAAATACGATTTAGCGTCTAAAACCACTGAAAATATTACAAAAGACAACCATGGGTATGATACTAGTCCGGCGTTTTCTGCTAACGGAGCATTGGCTTGGTTACAAATGAAAACCGATGGTTACGAAAGTGATAAAAACGATATTATAGTTCTAAACAATGGTATTAAACAAAATTTAACCCAACAATGGGATGGTACCGTTTTCAGTTTTAAATGGAGTAACGATGGTCATACGATTTACTTTACCGCTCCTGTTGATGGTACTATTCAGATTTTTAAAGTGAATTATCCTGGCAAAAAACGCATAGCTCCTGTTGTTGAGCAACTGTCTGAAGGTCAATTTGACGTTACAAGTATAGTCGCTCAGAGTGATAACATTTTGGTAATTACCAGAACCGACATGAATCATGCTGCGGATATTTACAGTTTTAATCTCAAGACTAAAGCCTTTACCCAACGCACTGAAATTAATAAAGCGTTATACGATAGTGTAGATTTACCAAAAGTGGAAAAACGTTACGTCACCACAACCGATGGCCAACAAATGTTAGTTTGGATTATTCTCCCTCCAAACTTTGATGACTCTAAGAAGTATCCTACTTTATTATATGCTCAAGGCGGACCTCAGTCTCCTTTATCTCAGTTTTATTCTTACCGATGGAATTTTCAGCTTATGGCTTCACAAGGTTATATTGTGGTAGCCCCTAACCGACGAGGTATGCCAGGACATGGAGTAAAATGGAATGAAGATATTAGTAAAGATTGGGGAGGCCAAGTAATGGACGATTACCTATCTGCTATTGATGATATCGCAAAAGAACCTTATGTAGATAACGACCGCTTGGGTGCTATTGGTGCCAGTTTTGGTGGCTATTCTGTGTTTTATTTAGCAGGTATTCACAATAACCGATTTAAGACTTTTATTTCACACGATGGTGTTTTTGATACCAGATCTATGTATGGCACCACTGAAGAGTTATTCTTTGTAAATCATGATTTTGGTGGTAGTTATTGGGATATTACCAATGAGGCGGCTCAAAAATCTTATCACGATTTTAATCCGATAACGAAAGTAGCCGATTGGAATACTCCTATATTAATTATTCAAGGTGGAAAAGATTACAGAGTACCTATTGAACAAGGTTTAAGTGCCTACCAAGCGGCTCAAATGCTAGGTTTAAAAAGTAAGTTGCTCTATTTTCCTGAAGAAAATCACTGGGTTTTAAATCCTCAAAATGCGTTGGTTTGGCAACACGAATTTTTTAAGTGGTTAAAAGATACCTTATAGTTTCATTATATACATCGGAATATCTAATTACCTTAACATACTAAATACTACATTACATGAGACATTTTTTAGCAACCATCGTCGGATTAATTATAGCATCACTAACGGTTTATATTTTTGAAAGCCTTATCGGTCATAACCTCTTTCCATTGCCCGATGGTGCAGACCCATTAAATATGGATTGGCTACACAATAACATGAATCTCATTCCTATAGGCATGAAGGTTAGTGTGGTCATCGCTCACTTTGCAGGCATCGTAGTAGGCATGTTTGTAGCCGCCAAAATTTCTAAACAAAGTAAAATACCAAGCTATATTGTAGGTGTTTTGATGCTTTTGGCCACCTTTTTTAATATTATAATGCTGCCTAAAGAATTGTGGTTTACAATTTCCGATGGTCTGTTTACTATTGTAGGTTTCGGTTTGGGACTGGCCTTAACTTCAAATATAATTGCTAAAGCAAACACGACGGATGCATTGTAATAGCAACCTGTAGTTTTTATATTTTTTTCACTACATTGTAACAGATGGCAGATAAAATTAGTTTAAAAGATACAATTTCCATAGGTATTGGTGGTATGGTCGGTGGAGGCATTTTTGCTGTGCTTGGTTTAGCCGTTAGCATTGCACAAGGAGGTACACCTCTTGCCTTTTTGTTTGCAGGCCTTTTAGCTGTAATCACTTCCTATAGTTATGCTAAATTATCACAGAAATATCCCGACCGTGGAGGTACCGTAAAATTTATAAATCAAGGGTTTGGAGTGTCTATTTTTAGCGGAGCTATCAATAATTTACTTTGGGTGAGTTATATTATTATGCTATCGTTATATGCCTCTGCTTTTGGTGCATACGCTCCTAACCTATTAGCTATTAGTTCAAATACCACAATCGATTTTCATATCTACGCTAGTGGCATAATCGTCCTAGCTACAGCGATAAATTATTATAGTATTGCGGTTGTTGGGAAAATAGAATCTTACGCTGTTATTATTAAACTAATTATTTTAATTGGGTTTATTGGCGTTGGTGCTTACGGACTTATTGGTAATCCCAATCTATCACAATTAGCCATCTCTAACTGGGAATCTCCTGTGCAATTATTTGCAGCAGGTATGGTGATTTTTGTAGCTTACGAAGGTTTTGAGCTGATTGCCAATGCTGCACCAGATATTGTTAATCCTGAAAAGAACATTCCTAAAGCATATTATTACTCTGTCATTTTTGTTATTGTTCTTTATATCATTATTGCCATTGTCACTGTAGGTTCACTTCCGTTTAATACCATTGCCACTGCCGAAGATTATGTTTTGGCAGAAGCCGCTAAACCTATGCTTGGTAAAATCGGTTTCACCATTATAACTATCGCAGCCTTAATCTCTACATTCTCTGCGATAAATGCCTCGTTATATGGCGGTAGTCGTGTCAATTTTGAAATTGCAGAAGATGATGAATTGCCGCATCACTTCACCTCTAAACTCTGGAATCAGCCGATCGGTTTATTAATTACCGCTATAGCGACATTAGTGCTTGTCAACATTCTGGACTTAGAAAGTATTTCAACAGCAGGAAGCGTTGGGTTCATTCTCATCTTTGGAATTGTAAATTGGGTAGGTTTTAAGTGCACCAAAGACACAGGTAGCAATAAAATAATTCCGATATGTGGCTGTGTCCTTTGCCTGATGGCCTTAGTAATTTTAATTAATCAACAATACCAATCGAATCTTACTGGAGTTCTTGTATCTCTTGGTGTTATTGTATTATGCTTTATTACCGAATGGATTTATAAAACTTCTGAAAAGAAAAAGAAAACTTAATACAGTTTTAATAGCAAATTAGGATCAGGACAGTTGTTTTTATAAAAGGCTAAATCGAGTTGATTACTAACTCCAGGATAATCTCCTTCACATTCTTGGATATCTTTTATAATTTGAAAGTGTAAATGCGGAGGATAATCTCCATTAACCTTAGTAGTACCTAGTGTTGCGATTTGCACACCTTGGGTCACTTCTACTCCAACTTCTAAATCCTCAATAGATTCTAAACTAAGATGACCATAGAGTGTATAAAATTCAAATTCTTCAATGTGATGTTTCAAAACAATAGTTGGTCCGTAATCACCATAATTCGTATTGTTTTTAAAACTATGAATCGTTCCTGATAAAGGCGCAAAAATTGGAGTTTCAGCTTCTATCCAAAGATCTAATCCTAAATGAATGTTACGTTCGGTTTCAGGATGTGTTTGATTAAAATACGCACTCCGTTGGTAAATTCCTCGTTTTTCAAGATAACCACCATAAGCTATTCTGGCCTTGTTAGTTTTTATAGACGTCCAGATATAACGTTCTAAATCTTCCACATCAGAAACATTAACAGCCTTTAATTCTGTATTATTAATGGATAAATCTAAAGGTATATAGGATGCTTTTGGTATTGAAGGATCCACTAAAGAATGGACATCAAGGGACTGCAAGAAACTTTCAAAAGAAGAAAATAGCATAAAAACAAAATTTCCATAAAAATAGGAAATCTATCTCATGGAAAACAGGAAGAATAAACAGGTTCTAAAAATGTTAGTTTTAGAATTGGTTGCTGAGCAAAGCCAATGTATTAATTAATAATCACGTCACTAAATTTGGCATTGACCATAATATTCCGATCAGAATTCTGGCCATCTGGATAATTGTGAAGTGTTTTTTGTGTCGTTACTTTATTATTATACTTAGAACGGTTGCCTTTAAAATAAAGGGTATAATCTACATCTTTTGGTAAATTAATAAGCGCATCGCTATTTTCTAATACCAAATTGAGACTCTTAAAGGTTGAGCTTAAATTAGAAATCGTTAAGTCACCGAAACTCCCATCAATAATAGCGGTATCATTTAAATTCCCAACTGTTACATTTGAGGATTTAGAATTGAGCACTAAATTTTGAGCTGTTTTAATTTGTGCTTTATCCACAAAATTAAGATTTAGAGTACCTAGACTCCATGTATTTACCATCACAGGTGAATAAGATACATTGATGGAAGTCCTGCTTCCATCAATGTGTTCCGCTACTAAAAATGAATGTGAAATATCACCTTTCATATTATGAATTACAGAGGTTATTTTTAATTCACCATGTCTAATATTGGTTTTTAGTTTGGCTTTTTTAGGGATTTTAATTTTAATCACTTTTTTAACATTACTCTTTTCACCAGATTCTAATCGTTTGGTTAAAATAGACATTCTTCTATCTGCTAAATGTTCATTTCGTTTTGCAATAGCTTCTTCTCGTTTCTCTAAGCTTTCGTTTCGTTTCTCCATAAATTCAGCACGCGCATCCATTTGTTTTTCTAAGTTTGCTCCCCAAGCTTCCATTTTTTCTTCCCACTCTTTTCCAAACCTTTCTCCAAATTCTTCTCCCCATTTTTCTAAATCCTTACCGTATTTTTCCCCAAATTTTTCACCCCATTTCTCCATGTCTTTTGCCCATTTACCTTCAAAACGCTCACTGTATTCTTCTCCCCATTTTTCTAATTTTTTTTGGTAACCTGAGTCTCCAAATTCTCGTGCCCAGTTTTCCATTTTTTTCTGAAATTCTTTACCACCTTTTTTTTCATACTTTTTACTCCATTCGGCTAAATAAGCTTCTCCTTCTTTTTGGTATTTTTCGTAGTCAAATTCTATAGTCGTAATACCTTTAGGTAGCTCAGGTAGTCTTGGCATTATAGGCATTTCTGGCATTTCTGGTAACATGGGCAATTCTGCTAATTCTGGCATCATGGGCATAACAGGCATTTCTGGCATTTCTGGTAACTCAATTAACTGGTACTCTAATTCTTTTAATACATCAACGTATTCTGCATCCGGAAACACACCCAAACGCATACCTCCAATAGATGAAATACTCACTTTATTTGAAGAGCCTTCTACCTTAAGATTCCATGCTTCTAAGGCTTTTTTTAATTCTGCCTCCGAAAGTTTATCTCCTTCGATATAAGCTTCCACCTCAACGACATCTTTGTTCCAGGTGTCTATTTCTATTTCCACATAGCTGGTGTTCAAATCCACTACGACCTCTTTATTCACTTTTATGGATTGCGATGTTTTATTTATTTTTTTCTGTGCATAACCTAGTGTGGTTAGCAGACACATAACTAAAATTCTAATGGTGTTCATGATTTTTGATTTTTTTAGACTTACCTTTACCAAGGCTAAAATCTGTTCGTTTTTTGATTGATTGATTGATTGATTGATTGATTGATTGATATAATTTAAGTGTGTTTTTATGTCACATCTATTTAAGCATTAGTTTCTATAAAACTATCGTCGCTAAACTCTTTTAATTTTTCTTTAAGACGCATAACTAAATTGAGCCTAAATTTTAAATTGTTAATTAAGGCATCTAATGTGGCTTCATTAGGTCCGTTAGCATGTAACTCTTTGGTTAACTTTTTATATTCGTCATTGAGTTCTTTAAGTCGCTCAACATAACCATCAAATAACTCCTTATTTTCTGGTGTAAGTTGCACTTTAGATAATTCTAAATTAATACTAGCTAAATAATAATCTTCTACTTTTTTTAGACTAGGTGATACATCTCCAAGTGTTTTTATTTCGGTATCGACAACCTCAACCGGATCACTTATGGCTATAGGCTTATAAAGATACTGATATGCACCGAAGCTTAAACCTAGCAGTAAAACAACACTTGCCGCCATATTAAAAATGCGAAACCTATTTGTAGATCTCTGTTGCTGCGGAAATTCTTTTTCTAATTTTTGAAGAAAACGCGTCTCATGACCTTTAGACATTTTGGTCTGCTGACTTTTCTGGTCTTCTTTGAATAGATTTCTAAGATCTTGTCCCATTTCTTTTCAATTTTAATACTTCTTTTAATTTTTGTTTCCCTCTCGATAATTGTGTCCGGGAAGCAATCTCTGTAATTTTTAAAATTTCAGAAATTTCTTTATGATCGTAACCCTCCATTAAATACAGCAGTACAACATATTTGTATTTTTCTGGTAAGGCTTCAATTGCTAATTTCACATCAGCTATAGATATACCTACATCGATAGTCCAATCATCGTCATTATTATCTTCAATAACGTTTAGATGATACGCTTCTAATTCTACCACACGTTGTCTTTTCGACTTTAAAACATCAATACATTTATTAATAACAATGCGTTTTAACCAAGCGCCAAAACTGACCTCCGCCTTATATTGTTCTAATTTTGAAAATGCCTTTATAAAGGCTTCTTGCACCACATCTTCGGCTTCCATAGTGTCCTTTACAAATCTAAGAGCCACAACGAGCATGCCGTTACAGTATTGATTATACAATTGCATTTGCGCTTGCCGATCATTCTGCTTGCATTTTTCAACAATATGAATTTGAAACGTGCTGATTTTGGTTTTGTTTTTTGATTGGTTACATCCTAAAGACGAAGTAAAAATTGAAGTGTTGCAAGAATCTTCAAATTATTTTCAATTTTATAAGATTTCCATAAAATTCAACGTTTGACTTCTATAAAGTTATGGATTTCAATTATCTTTAAATCTTGAATGCATAAGTTTGCATTATAAATTTTAACCTATATCATTTTAAGATTAACGACTATGTTAAAACGCCTACTTATTATCTTGTCTATTTTAGCTTTAGGTTTGCTATTATATTCTGTATTTGTTGAAGATATTTTTTCGCCTCCATTAAGTCCCAAAGATACTGCTGAAATATCATTAAACGATTTAACCCTTAAAGTAGAATACAATAGACCTTCTAAACGAGACCGAGAAATTTTCGGAGCCTTGGTGCCTTTTGACAAAGTATGGAGAACAGGTGCAAATGAAGCCACGACTTTTGAAACCAACCAAAAATTAATAATTGATGGCATACCTTTAAACAAAGGAAAATATACCATCTGGACGGTTCCTATGCAAGAAAACTGGAAAGTCATGTTTAACTCAAAACAATATGATTGGGGTGTTAATGAAAAAATGGAACCGATGTGGGATCCTAATTACGATGCTCTAGAAATTGAAGTGCCAACGCAAGAATTAGAAGAAACTGTAGAGAAATTCACTATTGCTTTTGATAATAAAACAGGCCGTTTAAAACTAACTATGGCGTGGGATAATACCTTAATCGAAGTGCCTATTGAAGTGAAAGCGCAACAATAAATGGACAGAAAGGTGGCCAATAAAAAGAAAATATCTAAATCTGCTTTGCAAGAAAAAAAGGGCATTCCATCTCCTAAAAGCCTAAGTTCTAATGTCGCAAAAACAATTAGAGCGCAACGAAAGAAAAGACTATCGGTTGATGATTTAGTCTCTGGTATTTTGGCTGGAAACATCACAGCCTTAAGTAGAGCGATTACATTAATTGAAAGTACAAACCCAGCCCATTCTAAACAGGCCAACGCCATTATAACCAAGTGTTTGCCACATAGCAACAGCGCAACAAGAATCGGTATAACAGGTGTGCCTGGTGTTGGTAAAAGTACATTTATCGAAGCCTTTGGGCTGCACCTCACCTCACTAGATAAAAAAGTTGCTGTTTTAGCTGTAGATCCTAGCAGTAGTCTTAGTCAGGGAAGTATTCTTGGTGATAAAACCAGAATGAACGATCTGGTAAAGAATGACCATGCTTTTATAAGACCCTCTCCATCTGGTAATTCTTTAGGAGGTGTGGCTAGAAAAACGCGTGAAACAATTATTTTATGTGAAGCAGCCGGATTTGATACCATTATTATTGAAACCGTAGGAGTTGGACAAAGTGAAACCGCTGTACATAGTATGGTCGATTTCTTTTTACTCTTAAAACTCGCTGGAGCTGGAGATGAGCTTCAAGGAATAAAACGTGGCATTATTGAAATGGCAGATGCCATAGTTATTAATAAAGCTGATGGAGATAATATTAAGGCTGCAAAAATGGCTAAAGTTGAGTTTAATAGAGCGCTGCATCTATATCCTTCTAAAGCATCTCAATGGTCTCCCAAAGTATCGTTATGTAGTGCGCTTAAACACGAAGGTATTGCTGATGTATGGCATATGATTGAAGATTATTTAAAAACGACAAGCGCAAATCAATACTTTGAAACTAACAGACATAATCAAAATAAGTTTTGGTTACTTCAAACTATTGAAGAACGTTTAAAATCTAATTTCTATAATGCTCCAGAAATTAAATTGGCATTACCAATACAAATGAAACGCGTTGAAGCCGGAGAAATTACCCCTTTTGCTGCTGCTGAATATTTGTTATCTCTTTAACGAGTGTATAAAACGACCTCATAAAAAATGAAACAGACCGAAATAAGTATTGGCGTTGGTATTTTAGTAGTAATGTTATTACGGCTATTTATAACATTTCCTTATGCATCTTTATTGATTACCATGCTTACATTGGCATTGTCAATGCTCTACTTTGTGTTTAGTTTTGGATTATTAAATCGAATTCGGTTGAGACATTTATTTAACAAAGAATCTTATAAAGGCATTAGCTTAATACGAATTATCGGCACTATTGGAACAGGATTTGTATTGTCTTTACTTTCAATTAGTATTTTATTTAAATACCAATTATGGCCTTACGGTAGTATCCTTTTATTAATAGGTCTCATGAGCCTATTCCCCATAATTGTAGTGACTGTTTTTAAATTCATAAGTCATAAAAATAGGTTTCATAGCACACTATTAATGCGTCTTTCTATAATTTCTATGGTTGGTTTGCTCTTTTTTATCACAAAATCCGAAACCTTATTAGAAATGAGGTTTAGAAATTTCCCAGACTATATAGAGGCAGAAAAGAAGGCTATGAAAAATCCAGAGAACTTAGAGTTACAACGCATATCAAATGAAGAAAGATTAAAAATGGAATCTCATTAATAATGCCGTTTCCTTTAAAACTTTCTATATTATACACATTACTTTACAAGTGCTTGCTGACGTATAAAAAAACGATACTTTTGTAGCGATAAAGCCATCTATTGCATGACGTACCAATTCACCATCATAGTTCCTGTATACAATGAAGCAGACAATTTACTTCGTGTAGAATCAGAACTATTAAACTATCTAAAAATAGCTACGGTTACTACAACAGTACTCTTTGTTAATGATGGTTCAAGTGATAACAGTCAAAGTTTAATAGAAACCATTTGTAAGCGAAACGGGGCATTTGAATATATTTCCTTTAAAGAAAACAAGGGTTTAAGTGCAGCTATTAAAGCCGGGTTTGACCATGTGGATACGAATCTGGTTGGCTATATTGATTCAGATTTACAGACCACTCCCGAAGATTTTAATATCCTTTTAGAACATATAGAGGCTTACGAATTAGTAACTGGTGTACGATCTAACCGAAAAGATGCTTTTATTAAAAGTATGTCTTCTAAGATAGCCAATGGTATTAGGCGCACCTTTACTCACGATGGTATGATTGACACCGGTTGTCCACTAAAAGTTATGAAAACCGATTATGCAAAACGTATTCCTATGTTTAGAGGATTACATCGTTTTTTGCCTGCTATGATTATGCTACAACATGGCCGAGTAAAACAAGTTTCGGTAAGACATTTTCCAAGAATTGCTGGGACGGGAAAATTTGGGTTCTGGAACCGTTTATTTGGTCCTTTAGTAGATTGTTTTGCTTATTTATGGATGAAAAAGAAGTATATTAATTACGACATTTCTAAATCGAGTACTAGAAAATGAGTAACATCATAAACACATTGTACTAAATTAAAGACATATATATTATAAACCTTACCTATAAACTTTGAAAGACTGGATTATTTACAGCATTGGATTCTTAGCTCAGATATTATTTTCGTCTCGGTTAATTATTCAATGGATAACTTCAGAAAAGCAACGTAAAGTTAGCTCACCAAAAGCATTTTGGGTACTTAGTTTAATCGCGTCTTTTCTACTGTTTATTTACGGTTACCTCCGTTTAGATTTTGCCATTATGTTAGGTCAGAGTTTAACTTACTTTATTTATATCCGAAACTTACAATTACAAGGGCAATGGCAAAAACTTCCTAAAATTATACAGTACTTGCTTTTTATTGTTCCGATATTAATCGTTGTATTTTATTATAACAACAATAAGATTGATATAGAATTGCTCTTTCAAAATGAAGCCATTCCTAATTGGCTATTAGCTTTAGGTATTGTGGCTCAAGTTATTTTTACTTTGCGTTTTGTGTATCAATGGATTTACTCTGAACGTCAAAAAACCTCTCTTCTACCCTTAGGTTTTTGGATTTTGAGTTTGATTGGTGCCAGTTTAATTTTAACGTATGCCATTATAAGGAAAGATCCTGTGTTGTTTATTGGACATATTTTTGGCATGGTAATTTATGCTAGAAACACATACTTAATTCAAAAAGCGAAAGATTGATCGTTAAAATTTTGATGCGTTTAGGCTATTGCTTGATAACAATAGATAAATTCAAAACTCTATTGTATAAAATACTTTTTAAGAAAAAAGTGATACAGCTTATAAAACATCAAACCCGATAGTGCGCCAAATGTCATTCCACATATCAAATCTAATGGGTAATGCACACCGACATAAATACGACTATAAGCTACAACTACACTCCAAACTAATAATAAGTAAATAAGGTTCTTAAAATATGGTCGTAATAATAAGCCTGCAAAAATTGCAGTAGACATTGAATTAGATGCGTGACCAGAGAAAAAACCATACGACCCACAACGTGGTGCGATAAAACGTGCTAAATCCATAACACCTTCTGCTCTACATGGTCTTGGTCGTTGAAAAGTATGTTTAAAAAGATTTGTCATTTGGTCTGTAAATGCAATCATTCCTGCGACCACAAAAACGGCAAGCACTAAAGCTTTCCATCCCAGTTTTTTATAAATAAATAACAATAACAATACGTACAAGGGAATGGACGAAAGTTTATTGGTAATTACCAACCATAAACCATCCCAAGTTTCGGTTCCTAAATTATTGAGAAAAAGAAAAAGATCTTTATCGTACTCTATAAGTTGTTCTAACATTAATCGTCGTATCTCGCAATTTCTCTATCGTAAAAATCGGTAGCTTGTTGAATGTAGTTTTCAGTCTCAGTCTCTAGCTCTTTTTCGTCGTGCTGATCAAATTCTTCAAACCATTCTACCTCATCATTTTCAAGATTAATGATAAAACGAGGAAATTCAGTATGAATTATAAATATAGCATTAGGGTAATCTGTGTTATCTCCTAATATAAATTTTGGTAATTCCATGTATAAAATATGAGTGCTTAGCGTTTTGCCAAATGTTATAGCAAAAATACAAATTTAGTTACGAGTTAAAAGTACTTCTGCTGCTAATTATACTTTAGAATGAGTTTTTTAGTCAGGAGATGAAATCGAATAAATAATAGAACTGCTGCCACAGTTAAACCTGCAATGAGTCCAATCCAAATCCCTAAACTGCCGTAAGCATCTGCTTTACCTAAGTAATAACTAATAGGAAAACCAACCACCCAATACGATATAAAGGTTATTAATGTAGGCATCTTAACATCTTGAAGTCCACGTAGAGCTCCCAATGCAATAACTTGAAGACTATCACTAATTTGAAAAACAGCCGCTGCTAACAATAAAGTTGCTGCAATACTAACCACCTCTGCAGTATCAACAGCATTCTCAGGATCATCTAAATCCACGTATAGATCTGGGAGCATTTGGTGAAATACCACAAATAACAAAGCAAATATAACAGCAAAAATAAACCCGACTAAAAATATAGATTCCGCAATACGCTTTAAGGCTTTAAAATCCTTTAATCCTTTTTGGTTACCCACTCTTACCATTGCCGCAACACTTAAACCTGTGGCGACCATAAAGGTCATTGACGATAAGTTAAGTGCAATTTGATTTGCCGCTTGGGCATTGGCACCTAAAGTTCCGCTTAACCAAATGGCAGCTGTAAAAATACCTACTTCAAAGAACATCTGCATAGCGCTTGGCAATCCTAAATTACTGATTTTTCTAATCGGTTGTTTACTCAGCTGAAAGAATTTAATCTGAGTGACATAAGCCTTTGATTTTTGACGTTTGGCTAATAACCACCACAGATATGCGACCATGACAAAACGCGATACTAAAGTTCCTACTGCAGCACCTACAATTCCCATTTCGGGAAAACCAAACTTTCCAAAAATTAACACATAGTTGATCGCTACATTCAGCAAATTGGCAACAATTGTAGCATACATTGGATATTTAGTTAACGACAAACCATCGCTAAATTGTTTAAATGCTTGAAAAACAATTAAAGGAACTAATGAAAATGCCACTAAATCTAAATACGGAATCGCCAAATCTACAACTTCTTTCGGCTGGTCCATAATATACATAAGTGGCTTGGCGAATAGCAAAATACCAAACAACACCAATCCTAAAACAGTACAGAGAAATAGGCCGTGTTTAAATACGGATTTGCCTTTTTCAAAATTTCCTTCGGTATCCGCTTCAGCCACTAAAGGAGTAATAGCGGTAGAAAACCCGATACCTATAGACATCGCGATAAAAATAAAACTATTACCTAAAGATACAGCAGCTAATTCTGCGGCACCCAATTGGCCAACCATTATATTATCTATAAAACTAACAAAGGTATGACCAAGCATACCCAGCATCACAGGAGATGCAAGTTTTAGATTGTATCTAAATTCTTTCGTATAATTACTTAAAACCATGCCGCAAAAGTAATACTTCCTTTTAGTTTAAAAAGGGTATTATTTGGTAATTTAATAGAAGAAAAAAATATTATTAATATGCGATTAGAGTTCAGTTTCAAGCGACTTTTAGTCAATTCTTTTCGCCTGAGTTAAAAAAGATAATCCTTGTTGTCCAGATGTCGATGTCATAACACCTTCAAAGATTGGTTCCGGACATTTTTTAGGAATCTGCCAATCAAAAATAAAATTACCTCCAGTACCACCTGTATCATCCACCTCATCGATAATAATATCCAAAGTTTCCATTGGTTTTAAATACACAGGTTTGGTTATATATGTTTTTAGTAACGCTCCATGCGTATCAAAATAGTCGACTTTACTTAAGTAAATACTATCCGTTACACTTGTATTTCTGATGCTAATCATAGCCGTAAGGCTGTACATTTTATGTTGCGAATAACTGTAAATTTGTGAATATACAGATAGGTAAGATTTCCCTGACTCTAAGGAATCTTTAGGTGAAATAGAGGCTTCTCTAGCTGTCCAATTAATTTTTTCATATTCCTCCTTACTTAATACTTCATCACAAGAATACAAACTCAAAAATACTATAATTACAACTATTATTCTTCTCATGATATGATCATTTAATTCAATACAAAACTAAGCGATTAGCAATATATTATACACTTAATATTAGTGATAATTTTTAGAACTTCAAACAAAAGTTAAATAATAAAAATATTTTGAAACACATAATTACGTGAATTTAGTCTATAAGCATTGTATTGAGTATGGCATTGACTTCCTGCAAGCTATCTTCATTATCTAATAAAACAACCAAAGTATCGTTAGCTTCAATAATTGTTGAGCCTCCTGGGCGCACAAATTTATCATTTCGTTTAATCATTACTATAAATGCAGAGGTTGGAAAATGTAAATCGATAATGCGCTTGCCTACAGCAAAACTCTGAGAAGGTATAACTATTTCTTCCATTGCAGATTTAGGTAAATTAAGAATATAGCGATCATTCTCAGCAATAGGTTTTACCTTCTCTGGCAATGCTACATTTAACCATTTAGCAAAAAGCGATAATGTTGTTCCTTGTATTAACACTGACGTTACAGAAATAAAAAAAACAATATTAAATATCATATTCGCCTTATCAATACCAGCTAAAAGTGGGTATGTGGCAAATACAATAGGCACCGCACCTCGCAAACCAACCCATGAAATATAGAAACGCCGTTTTAATTTCATTTTAAAAAACATGAGACTTATAAAAACAGCCGCAGGACGAGCCACAAGTATTAAGAATATAGAAATTAACAACCCAATACCCATGTAAGGAACAATCTGAGAAGGAAAAACAAGTAATCCTAAAGTAAGGAACAGTACGATTTGCATTAACCACGCAATTCCATCGAACATTTTGAGAATGGTAGATTTATGTATTAAATCTTGATTTCCTAAATAAACGGCACAAATATAAATGGCGAGAAATCCATTACCACCAACAAAATCTGTTGCAGAAAATGTAATAAACATTAACGCAATAACTAAAACAGGATAAAGCCCTTCAAATCCTAATTTAATTCTATTAATTATAATCTTACTTAACCTACCGAACGCAAAACCAGCAACTCCACCTAAGATCATCTGTTGAAAAAACATAAGCAGCATGTTAAAAACGCTCTGATCTTGATTAATAACCAAACTTAAACATGCAAGCGTCAGTACATAAGCCATAGGATCATTACTTCCACTCTCTAACTCTAAGGTCGGTCTTAAATTGGTTTTTAAGGCTAAGTTTTTTGAACGTAATATAGAAAATACAGCTGCAGCATCTGTAGAAGAGACTATTGAACCTAATAAAAGACTTTCATAAATCGTAAAATCCGTAACAACATATACAAAAACACCAAGACCAGCAGCAGTAAGAAAAACACCTAAGGTAGACAATACCAAACCTTCTCTAAGAATGGGTTTTATAGCTTTAAAATTAGTGTCTAAACCACCAGAAAATAAGATAAAGTTAAGTGAGACAATACCTATAAATTGAGCTAACTTAGGATCATCAAAGCGAATACCACCAAGTCCATCTGAACCCGCTAACATCCCAATAGCTAAAAAAAGTAGTAGTGTTGGAACTCCAAATTTATATGAAGTTTTTCCCACTATAATACTTATAAAAAGTAATAGAGAACCTATTAACAGGATGTTTTCGGTGGTTAAATTCATACAAGACTAATCAAAATTAGTAAGCACAAATTTAAGTTTTTTATTAAAAAAAAGGGAGTAAACGGGTGTTTTAAAACTAAGTGGTTCACTATATTATAAACTATAAAAAATATTATTATTTTAAAACGCTCAGCTCGATTTATTTATTGAATGTTTATTACCTTATAATCCATGTAGAGCATGCTTAGCTTCGGTAAACTCATTCACCATATTTTCTACAATTTCAGCAACAGGTTTCACATCGTGAATTAAACCTGCTATTTGGCCTATTTCAAGCTCACCATCCTCTAAGTCACCTTCAAACATACCACGTTTAGCTCTAGCTCTGCCTAATAATTCTTTAAGTTGTTCTGGTGTTGGACTTGTTTTATATAGGTCTTGGATATCATTAAAAAATTTGTTTTTCACCAATCGTACTGGTGCTAATTCTTTTAACGTTAATTGGGTATCTCCTTCTTTGGAATTGACAACCACCTGCTTAAACGCTTGGTGTGCTGAAGATTCTTCACTGGCTACAAATCGGCTTCCCACTTGTACTCCATCGGCTCCAAGAACCATACACGCTAACATCGCTTTTCCTGTCGCGATACCTCCTGCTGCGATTAATGGAATCTTAAGTTGCTCTTTAACCATCGGAATTAAAGTTAAAGTCGTAGTTTCATCTCTACCGTTGTGTCCACCAGCTTCAAAACCTTCGGCAACGATAGCATCCACTCCAGCATCTTGCGCCTTTAAAGCAAACTTTACGCTACTAACCACATGTACCACTGTAATTCCACGCTCTTGCAGCCACTTGGTCCATGTTTTCGGATTTCCGGCAGATGTAAACACGATTTTCACACCTTCTTCTACAATGATATCCATAATCTCTTCAATGTTGGGATATAACATCGGTACATTTACACCAAAGGGGTGATCGGTAGCTGCTTTACATTTCTGTATATGCGCTCGTAAAACATCGGGATACATAGAACCTGCACCAATTAAACCTAATATACCTGAGTTACTCGCAGCCGAAGCTAATTTCCATCCACTGTTCCAAATCATTCCGGCTTGAATAATTGGATATTTAATGTTGAAAAGTGATGTGATTCTATTTGCCATTATTGCTTTATAAATTTGAATGTTTTTGAAATACGTGTTGAGGAAAGTTCTATTACATATACTCCCGAAGCTAAACCTGAAACATCAAGATGGTTTGAATTTTCAAATATAGACTGACTTAAAATACGTTGTCCTATTTGATTATAAACAGACACTTCCATTTGATTTATTCCTATAGGTGCTTCAATATTTAAGTTTGTTGTCACAGGATTGGGATAAATTTTAAACGCCTTAAGTTCTTGATTATGACCTATTACAGCCAAACTCTGAGCGACATTTAAATCAGGAATTCCGTATCCTAAAAAATTATCTGGATTCATATATTGTGAAGCTGATTGTCTAACATAATTCATCACTTCTGTAGGTGAGGCTTCTGGGATTGCTTCCCATAATGCGGCTATACCTCCACACAAAATAGGAGCACTAAAAGAGGTGCCATTATTCTGAACAATTGCATTATTATCATCGATAACAAAAGTTAATCCTGCACGCGCTACCACATCTGGTTTTTGATAACCTATTTGTGCAGCAGAGCCTTGTGAGCTAAACGACACATAATCTCCATCAGCATTTACACCTCCAATAGATAAAACATGTGGTGAATCTGCAGGTGCTCCAACAGTTTGCCAATCGGTAGCTCCCGAATTACCTGCACTCACAACTACTAAAATGCCTTTTTCTGCCGCAATAGAGGCACCTTTAGTAATATAAGTGGTTTGCCCATTCATATCGGCTGGTGCATAGTTGTAATTAGGATTATCATATGTTTGATATCCTAAGGAGGTATTAATCATATCTACTCCAAGACTATCTGCACGCTCTGCAGCTTCTACCCAATAACTTTCTTCTACAGGATTTTCACTTCCGGAATCTTCTGTTCTAAACACATAGTAAGACGCATCTGGTGCAGTACCAACAAATTCATTTGCAATAAACCCAGCCATAGTACTGAGTACTTTTGTACCATGGTTATTGTCCGCAAAATCATAAACTGCAGTAGTTCTATCTACAAAATCATAACCTCCTTTTAAGCCACCATTTTCTCTTAAACGTTGAAAGGCATCCATGGTATTAACATTAGGAAAACCAGCATCCATTACTGCAATGGTCATACCTTCGCCTGTAAAATCTGATAGATGCAATTCATCGGCATTAATCATTTCTACTTGGTTTTGGGTATCTCCATAAGTAAAAGCAACGGTTGATTCTTCAATTTCTGTTTTGTTGAATACCGAAGCACTTCTTAAGGATGTGTTTAAGTTCTGATTTGCAAAATCTATACGGTCTACAAACGTTAAATTACCTAGTGCATTTATAGCGTCTTCCGTTCCTCTGATATGCACTGCGTTAAACCATTTCGATTTAGCCATTACCACGATTCCTGTTTGACTCTTTATATCTGTAACATAAGCCTCGTTAACAGGCACATCGCGTTCATCTATTGCAATGTTGTGATTCTGTTTTCTATCGATAGCTTTTTGGGTTAAGATACTTAAAGGGTTGGCTATTGCCTCTTCTACATTTGGTTTGTCTGTAAAGTAAATCCAAGCATCTTCTTGCGCAAAACTCGTTGTTAAGACAAGTAGAAATAGTATCGTAGTAAAAATGTTTTTCATAGGATTAGGTATCTCACTTATACTCACCATATTTTATGAACGAGCAAAGGCTCATTATAGCACTTTCTGAATACATATTAACATCTATCAGACGAATTATAAGTTAGGCAAGTTAAGAAATAACTCCCGATCCTAACAATTCATCCTCTAAATACCACGCTACAAATTGACCTTCTGTTATGGCTGATTGTTTATTTTCAAATTCTACATACATCCCTGAAGCAACTTTATGTAAAGTCGCTTTCTCTAAGGTCTGTCTATATCTTATTCTAGCTAATACAGCCATGGTGTCTCCGTCTTGTAAAGCTAAATCTTCTCGTACCCAATGCACCTCATCATTAGAAACAAATAATACATTTCGGTAAAGACCAGGATGTTGTTTACCTTGACCTGTGTAAATGATATTTTCATTAACATCAGTATCAATTACAAATAACGGCTCTACAGTGCCACCAACACCCAAACCTTTTCTTTGACCTTTGGTAAAGTAATGCGCACCTTGATGTTTACCAACCACTTTACCATCTGTAAGATGATAGGTTGGTTTCTTTGACAAAGCTTCTAATTCTTGAGTTTTAGTATCAAAAACAGGACGTGGTTTATTGTAAATTTCAAACGTTTCATCTACCTCAACAATAACTCCTTCTTTTGGCTTTAATTGTTGTTGTAAAAACTCTGGTAATCTCACTTTGCCTATAAAGCAAAGTCCCTGAGAATCTTTCTTTTCTGCAGTGATTAAACCTTGTGCTTTTGCTATTTCTCTTACTTCAGGTTTTAGCAATTCTCCTACCGGAAATAATGCTTTTTCAAGTTGTGACTGCGACAACTGACATAAAAAATAAGACTGATCTTTATTAGGATCAGCACCTGCCAATAATTGATGAATTTGTTCTCCATCTTTTTCAATGGTTGCTTTTCTGCAATAGTGACCAGTAGCCACATAATCTGCACCCAGTTCTAAAGCGATATCCATAAACACATCGAACTTTATTTCTCGGTTACAAAGCACATCTGGGTTTGGAGTTCTCCCTTTTTCATATTCGTTAAACATATAATCTACAATACGCTCTTTGTATTGCACACTTAAATCTACAGTCTGAAAAGGAATTCCTAATTTATCCGCAACCAACATTGCATCGTTACTATCCTCTAACCATGGACACTCATCTGAAATAGTCACTGAATCATCGTGCCAATTTTTCATAAAAAGCCCAATAACCTCATAGCCTTGCTCTTTTAAAAGATAGGCTGCAACACTAGAATCTACTCCACCCGAAAGTCCAACAATGACTCTTTTCATATTATATTATTCCTTTTTATCTGAATGTCAGTTCGAGTGATTTCGATTTTTTTTTTTTAATCGGAATTGCCTTGAGAACATTCTTAATATAAATTACTTCTCTTTACAAAATTCATCATAGAAAATGAATTCCATTCAAAGTGACACAACGCAACTAATAAGTGCGTCATTCTTAGTTCGAAAAACTTCGGCAAAATTACAAAATAAAAAAGGCAATCCTATTAAGATTGCCATTCTGAAATTCTATGGATTGTATAGCTTAAAACTATTCCTTATGAGATATCACTTCTTGGGTTGTATGATTTATTTCCTTTATCAGTTTTCCATCTTTATAATACATCCAAATACCTTTTTTTTGACTATTATTATATTGACCCTCTGAAGTTTTATTGCCAAGCGCATCGTAATTAATAGTTTTACCTTCTAGTTCACCTTCTTTATAATGGTTTTGTCGCAGTAAAATTCCATCTTCAGAAAACCATTTGGATTCTCCGTCTAGCTTTCCATTTTTATAATGCGCTTGCTCTGCCACCAAACCATTTTTAAAATACACAAAACGTTCTCCGTGAAGTAAACCTGCTTCGTTATAATGTTCTTCAATCATTTTTTTTGAAGAATTTTTGTGGTAAAAGATCCAAGGACCAATAAATCGTTTGCCATTCATTTTCCCTTCACTAATCACTTTTTTAGTAGATGCTAAAAATGTAACATCTGCAATACTATCGCTTTCATTAAACACTTTTATAGCACTTAACACACTTTTTCCGCCAGATAAAGTATAGAATTTAAACGAATCGATTTCCTTACCATGTTTAAAAACTCCTTCGTAACGTTTCTCTTTGGTATTATGGTAGTTTTTGGTCCATAATCCATGGCGAAGTCCATCTTTATCGTATTGATTTACTGTTTTTTGCGCATAGCCAGATGTTAAAAATACTGTTAAAGTAAAAAGCAAACAAATATTTTGTTTAATCATTTTGTAATTTTATTAAACAAACCGATCAAGGTTTGAATGTTGAACACTATAAAAACTCAAAACAATGAAAATTATTTTAAAAAACTTCAAATTACTTACAGTATTTCTATTAGTGATCGGTATGACCTCTTGTAGTGATGATGATGACAACAGTACCACTGTAACATCGACGACAGTTGTTGATGTTGCTTTAGAAAACAATTTAACGTCTTTAGCAGCTGCGCTACAAGCTACTGATTTAATGACCACTTTACAAGGTGATGGTCCATTTACGATTTTTGCTCCAAGCAATGCTGCATTTGCACAACTTTTATCGGATACTGGTTTAGATTTAGATAATTTATCTACAGAGGAAGAAGCTCTAGTTAGAAATATTTTATTGAATCATGTTATTATCGGTTCAACAATCACTTCTAGCAACCTAATAGATGCAGGTTCTGGTTATACCAACACAGCAGCTACAGGACCGAACGATGCCAATCTCAGTTTATATTATACGACTTCTAACGGAGTCATGCTAAATGGAAGTTCTACAGTAACAAGTGCTGATAACGTCGCAACCAACGGTATTGTTCATATTGTAAATGAAGTTATTGGTCTACCAACTATTGCGACTTTTGCTACGACAAATACAGCATTATCTAATTTAGTTGCAGCATTGCAATTAGCTGACACTGAAACACCAACTGTACCATACATTTCTACCGTTTCTGATACTTCAGCAGGACCATTTACAGTATTTGCACCAACAAATGATGCTTTTGCAAGTTTATTACTAGAATTAGACCCGTCAGGAAATACAGCACTTGCTGACTTAGATCCAGCTACTGTTGATGCGGTACTTACCTATCATATTGTGAGTGGCAATATTCAATCTAGTGGCTTACCAAATGGCTCTATTGCGACTATTGGAGGAGATATCACTGCAGATAATTCAGCATTTACACTTACAGATCCTAATGGAAGGGTAAGTAATATTGTAACAAGTTTAGTAGATATTCAGTCCATGAATGGTGTAGTGCATGTCATTGATACCGTTTTACTTCCTATGCAAGAAAATTAAAAATAGAGGGTGATAACCTCATTCATTAAGTTAGGTTGATTAATTAGTTAGGTTAAGGCTCAAACAGTAAAACGTTTGGGTCTTTTCTTTTTCATAATATATTATACAACCGTATTATATGTATTTAATTACAGACTTTAACACAAGCTATGCATAAAAAAACGTTTAGCGTAAATTACAATAGAACAGTTTATAGTCTATTAGATTAGCTTATGAAGGGCTAAACAGAATAAAAAAATAGCCTCAACAAAATTGCTGAGGCTATAATTTTTATAAGTAGAGAAGTAATTATTTCTTTCTCCCTTTCTGTTGTGCTTGTTTTTGTTGTTCAGCTTGCTCCATCATCTCAGCCATTTTCTTCTGAAACTTACTTTGTTTCTTAGGCTTCGTTTTACTCACTTCAATTTTAGCTAATACCTTATCTTCATCTATGATATAGTTTTTAATAACTAACATGATACCGATACTAATTAAGTTAGATATAAAGTAATATAAACTTAAACCAGAAGCATAATTATTGAAGAATATTAACATTAAGATTGGAGAAAAGTATATCATATACTTCATCATTTTTGCCATATCTGGCATACCTTCTTGGGTTGGCTGATTTGCCATTTGCTGACCAGTGGTCATTCTCATATAAAAGAAAATTGCAATGGCAGCTAAGATTGGAAATAAAGCGACGTGATCTCCATATAATGGAATATGAAACGGTAAATCTAAAATAGAATCATAAGAACTTAAATCGTCTGCCCAAAGGAAGCCTTTTTGTCTTAATTCAAAAGCTGTAGGGAAAAACATAAATAAGGCATAGAACACAGGAATTTGCATTAAACCAGGCAAACATCCACTCAATGGACTTGCACCAGCACGACTTTGGATAGCCATAGTTTCTTGCTGTGCTTTTAACTTATTGTCTTTGTACTTTTCTCTAACAGCATCTAGTTCTGGCTTTAAGATTTTCATCTTAGCTTGCGATAAGAACTGCTTATACTGTACAAATGATAATACAATTTTCACTAAAATGGTCATTACAATAATCGCGATACCATAAGGTAAAAATCCACTAAGGAAACCAAATAAAGGAATGAATAATACTTTATTTATCCATCCAAAAATTCCCCAACCAAATGGAATACTTTCTTCTAAACCTTTATCGTATTGTTTTAAAGTCGTATTATCTGTAGGTCCATAATACAATCCTAAATTTCGATTTACTTCACCTCCACTGTAAGCCAAAGGAATTTTAGACGTATATAATTTAGTATATAAAGTATCAATTTCTTCATCTTCTACTAAATCTAAAGATGTTAATGCTGCTTTTTTAAATGGAATATCATTAGCCACTAAAATAGAACTAAAAAAGTGCTGTCTGTAAGACAACCATTCTACATCTTCAGCCGTTTCATCATCATCACTCGCTTGTGATAATTTATCTACTTTACCATCATCGTACATATATGTTAACCTTGTATAACGGTTTTCGTAGCTTATACTTTTTGAATGACGGATATTTTTTTGTTTCCAATCTAACTCAATAGGCTGAGAGGTATTGAAAACACCATTAAGACCTTGAGATTTAATTGAAAAGTCAATCATATAATCCTTAGGCTTCAATTCGTAGCGGTATTCTAAATATGCTGTTTCAGAGACTTTAAGCTTCATAGAAACCACAGTGTTCTCACCACTTTTGCTAACCGAAGGTTCAAAAGGAAAATCTTGTGTATTTAAAGTTCTATTATCTGATGTTCCAAATTGAATATTAAAGGCACTATTATTATCCTTTACCATATAGACTGGCACCGAATCATAATCTACAAAGTTCTTCAGTTTTACCTCTGCTAAATGACCACCTTTATTATTAAACTTCAATTCAAATACCTCCGTTTCAACAGTCGTTTGTTTATTTGCTGCTGACGGCAATGTTAATGCATATGCAAAATCACCTACTTTGTTTTGAAGTGCTGCTTTTTGGGTAGAATCTAAAACTTGCGTTTGCGTTGTATAATCTGCCGAAGTAGTAATTAACGATTCATTTTGTTTGCTTTGCATTGTCTCAGCTTCCACCTGCTCTTGCTCAGCTTTTTTCTGTGCTTCAAGCTCTTCTGGAGTAGGTTGATTTTGGTACATAATGTATAATAGTATACCAAATATGAGAACAAATCCTATTATGGATTTAACGTCGAATTTCTTTTCTTCCATGTTTAATTTTCAGTTTTAGACCTGTCATGTGAAATACACCTAACAGGTCTTGTGTAGCTATCCTTGGTTAACTCAAATTGTTATCCAAAGTATTCGTGTACGTCAAAGTGACATACGTTTTTCTTACTTCTTCTTTTTCTTATTATACTTTAAGGCGGCAGCAACAAATGCCACAAATAATGGATGCGGATTTTTTACTGTACTTTTATATTCTGGGTGATATTGTACACCAACAAACCAATCATTTTTTGGGATTTCTACAATTTCTACTAAACCTGTATCCGGATTAAATCCTGTTGCTTTCATACCAGACGCTTCAAATTGCGCTTTGTAATCATTATTAAATTCAAAACGGTGTCTGTGTCTTTCGGTAATCGTCTCAGCGTTATAGACTTTATAGGCTGTACTATCTTTTTCCAAGTTACAATCCCATGTTCCTAACCGCATGGTTCCACCTTTATTTACAATACCTTTTTGAGATTCCATTAAATTAATTACCGGATCTGGAGTCTGCTCATCCATCTCAACAGAATTCGCTTCTTTAAGATTTAGTACATTTCTTGCATATTCTATTACAGCCATCTGCATGCCTAAACAAATTCCTAAAAATGGAATATTTTGTTCTCTCACAAAGCGTACAGCATCAATTTTACCTTCAATACCACGTTCTCCAAAACCTGGTGCCACTAAAACACCATCTAAATGACCGAGTTTAAATTCTATATTACTTTCCGATAAATATTCAGAATGAATAGGCTCTACATTAACTTTAACTTCATTTTCTGCACCTGCGTGAATAAACGATTCTAAAATAGATTTATACGAATCTTGAAGCTCTACATATTTTCCAATTAAGCCTATAGTAACTTCACTCTTAGGATTTTTATGACGCTTTAAAAAGGCATTCCAACGTTTTAAATCTGGAACATCATTTTTTAGTTGTAACTGATTTAAAACCACTTTATCCAAACCTTCTTCTAACATTAAGTTAGGTACATCGTATATGGTAGAAGCATCAATAGATTCTATAACCGCTTCTTTCTTTACATTACAAAAACGCGCTAACTTGGTTTTTATACCATCGCTAAGTGGATGCTCTGTTCTACACACCAAAATATCAGCTTGTACTCCACTCTCCATTAAAGTTTTTACGCTATGTTGGGTAGGCTTTGTTTTTAATTCTCCGGCTGCAGATAAAAAAGGAACTAGCGTTAAATGAATTACACATGTATTGTGTTCTCCTAAATCCCATTCCAACTGACGTACCGCTTCAATATAAGGTAAGGATTCTATATCTCCTACTGTACCACCAATTTCAGTAATAACAATATCATAATCTCCAGAATTCCCTAATATTTGAATTCTACGCTTAATTTCGTCGGTAATATGCGGAATAACTTGAACTGTTTTTCCTAAAAATTCACCTCGTCTTTCTTTATCTATAACACTTTGATAGATTCTACCAGTGGTAACGTTATTGGCTTGAGATGTTGGTACATTTAAAAAGCGTTCGTAATGTCCTAAATCTAAATCCGTTTCGGCACCATCATCCGTAACGTAGCATTCACCATGCTCATAAGGATTTAGTGTACCTGGATCAATATTGATGTATGGATCTAATTTTTGGATGGTTGCTCTGTAACCTTGTGCTTGAAGGAGTTTTGCCAAAGATGCAGCAATAATGCCTTTTCCGAGAGAAGAGGACACGCCTCCAGTGACAAAAATGTATTTAGGGTTTGTGGTCATGATACGTTTTTAAACGCAGGCAAAATTACAAAATTTAATGAGTTATTCCTTATTTGTTTATCGTTTGTTAATATGTTATTATTTCTAAACGTCATCTAAGAAAGATAACATCCTTAGTTATTGATTTACAACTCCATATAGACAAACACAACTAATCTTAAACTATCTTAGAATACAACGTTTCCTCATTTAATACACTATGGTGTTTTCAAAGCGCATCATTTTGCAAAATTTGTAGCAAGATTGAAGAACTTTTTGTGTAAAATTATCGTGGTTGAATCTTTAAAATATTTCAGCTACCTTCGTTAAAGATGAATTAGAAGTCCTTTTCTGTTCATGTTGATCTGTAGATATTTTTTCGAGCTAATGAAAACCAAATTACATATTTTTAAAACTGTAGCTAAACATTTAAGTTTCACAAAAGCTGCTGAACAACTCTATCTTTCGCAGCCTGCAGTATCTAAAGCCATTAAAAATTTAGAACAAGACTATAAGACCACTCTTTTTATACGTAAAAGAAACTCTATAGAACTGACGACAGAGGGAAAATCTTTCCTATTTTATACCAATAAGGTTTTAGCTATATATGCCGAAATGAATGAAAAATTTCTTCATAAAAAAGGTGATTTTCCAGATGATATTAATTTTGGGGTGAGCACTACGTTATCTAATTACATTATTCCAAAAATTATTGCAAAATTTAGAGTTCAGCATCCCGAAACCACCTTTACTATTGAAAGTAATAATTCTGAAAACATCGAAAGTTCTATTCTAAATGAAGATATTGACTTCGGAATTACGGAAGGGAGTTCTACAAACCCAAAATTACAATTTGAAAAATTTATTAAGGATGAAATCGTCCTTGTCACCAATATTAAAAATACGGCATTTCCTAAGGGTAGTATTGATATAAACCTATTACAATCTATGCCAATGGTGGTACGCGAAAAAGGCTCTGGCACCAAAATTATCATCGACAACTTTTTAACCGATCATAAGGTAACAAAACTCAATGCTGTAGTTTCTTTTAATAGCACTGAAGCTATTAAAAATTACTTATACCACTCCGACCACTATGCTCTTCTGTCCATTCACTCTATAGCTGATGATTTAGCTAACAATAAACTTAAAATTATAGATATTAAAAACTTAAATATTGAAAGGTGGTTTTACTTTGTAAAAAGAACAGGCTACATCTCTAAGACTTTTGAACAGTTTAAAAACTTCACACGCTTGAATTATAACTTTTAGTTATCCTTAAGAACAAATTACTTTGCTTAAAAGTTATTAAAGGCCATTACTTTTGTATCAAATACCACAACGATATGAAAGTTATAGTTTCAAAATTAATGTATGTTTTGATAATCACAGTAGTGCTTTTCGGATTTGTAAATAGTCCAACAGCATTAATTATAGGATTTATATACACTCTTATTTTTAGAAATCCTTTTCAAAGATATAACCATAAAGCTATTCATTACTTTCTTAAAATTTCGGTTGTAGGGTTGGGGTTTGGAATGTTAATTAAGGAGACCATAGAAACCAGTAAGGACGGCTTTAACTTAACGGTCTTATCAATAGTTTTAACTCTCACTCTAGGATTATTACTCACAAGATTTTTAAAATTAGATTTAAGATTGGGTCATTTAGTTACCTCAGGCACAGCGATATGCGGAGGAAGTGCTATTGCCGCAATTTCCCCTGTAATTAAGGCAAAAGGAAAAACAATAAGTATCGCTTTAGGTATTGTGTTTTTATTAAATTCTATAGCGTTATTTGTGTTTCCTGCAATTGGTCATTTTTTAAACTTAACACAACAACAATTTGGTTTATGGTGTGCCGTTGCCATTCACGATACTAGTTCTGTAGTTGGCGCGTCTTTGGGTTATGGAGAAGAAGCATTACGTATTGCTACGACAGTAAAACTCTCTAGAACACTTTGGATAATTCCGCTATCTTTTGGCTCTATGTTTTTATTTAAAACTAAAGGAGAAAAGATTAAAATCCCATACTTTATACTGCTATTTATTTTGGCAATACTGATTAACAGCTTTCATATTTTACCAGAATCAACAACACATTTCATTGTTGATTTATCTAAGAGATTACTGATAATTACACTATTTCTTGTAGGGACTTCCATATCTGTAAAGGACTTAAAATCAACAGGATTTAAGCCTCTACTGTTAGCACTGACATTATGGCTATTTATTTCCATATTTTCATTGTTTTATATCTTAAACTAGATATATCGGATACCCTTGCAGCACTAACTAAAAATATGGCTATTTCTTAAAATCTCTACGTATTGTATAAATTAAATCTTCTAAACCGTTGATTTTAATATCGCACATTTGTGCCATCATACGGCCAAGTTTACCCTGAGGAAAACCTTTTTGCTGATACCAGATATAGTAATACTCTGGAATATCTATTAAATACTGATTTTTATATTTTCCGAATGGCATCTTGTAATGTGCCAATTCAATTAGAACTGTACCGTCTAATTCCATTTAATTAAATTTAAGAGGCAATGAAGTATCAATGGTGATGACTGAAAAAATTACAGCTATTTGTAATTTTTAAATTTTTGTAATTCCTTTTGAATCTCCACCTCCCATTTTAGCTGCATTTCCCTATTCATAGAATGATTAGTTTCCTCATCATAACGTTGTTGCGTTTCATTAACAGCCTTGTTAATTGTAGTGTGCAACCGTTTCATCTGCTCTTTAACGTTTTGATTGACAACCAATTTTTCTATTTGTGCTCTAAATTTACGTGCATAAAGTTCAGTAATATCAAAATGCAATTGCTCATGCGCTAAAATATAAGCATCTCCTTTATCTTTTATATACCACGATTTATTTGGATAAAAATGCGCTTCAACCGTAGTTGTAAAGTCAATAATTCTATCTCCAGATGTTTTTACTGAATAGCCAAACGTAATACCAGAGGCTGTCAAGGCTACAGCATCAGACTTAGAATTGGGTGTTCCTTTAAAATCTGCCCAAGTAAGTTTAGCCGATTCATTCCATGTGACAGACACGTCATTAGACGTACTTCCAAAAAAATAAAGGGCTAATATTATTAATAAATTTTTCAAACGTAATGATTTCGTTTTAAAAGTAAAACCTTTTTGTTAAGGTGACAGATAAATTACGATATAAGACTAAGAAATGGCTATTAATTGTAGTTAGCAATAACTATTCAGCTTTTACAACTCTTAGATTATCGTACTTTACAATATATACAGCTTCATTGACGTAACCACCAGATGGCGATTTATTATATCTGAATTTATTCTCAATATATTCAGTAGCTATAGAATTAATAGAAGCATCATATAAGTTTTCAGCTGAAGCTAAACGCATTAAAAGGTCTAAAGTAATATCAAAGCCACGTGCCACATATTTACTTGGAGTTACTCCGTAGTTTTTACGGTAAGCTTCCACAAAACCATTTACTTTAGATTCATCATAATCTTTATGAACTGAAGGAAAGTGAAACTGAAGATTTGATAAATTATTATTATCAATATCCTTACTTTCAAAGGCTTTACCTTTATTTAATGTCGCTAAAATAATTTCAGTATCATCAACTGCTAAAGCGTTTAACATACTAACAACACTAGAAGCCAAGGACGAATTATCGGTCTCTAAGAAAACAAATGTTCTACCTGCGGAAAACACATTTTGCAAATTAGCATGGTAAATATAATACGCGTCTTTTGTTTTATTTTTTTTATCCTTTTCTGTTAAAATAAGTTGAGAATTTGGAAATTGCTTTTGTAACGCTTCACTACTCGCTCTATGTGCATGATCTGAAATAACAACCACTTTAGTCTTTAAACTATCTGCTTTTACAAAATCTATCATTGTTTTGCTTAACAACTCGCTTTCGGGTAAGGTCTGAAAAACATTGCTGTATACTTGATCTGGTTTGTTTAATGCTGCAATAACAGGGATATGGTCAGCACTTAACGTTCTAGCAACACGATTGAAGCTATTTTCTTCCATTGGGCCAATAACGGCATCATAATCACTAAAATTATTTTCAGCTAAGATTTCTGCAGTTTTAGACACGTGATAACGCGTATCAAACACCTTTAGGTCTGTAGAAATTCCTAATTGTTTTGCAGAATCTAAAGCCATCATTACACCAACATGAAAATCTAATACTACAGACAAACGTCTATCTTCTTTTATTTTCTCTTTCGTTTCATCAACTGCATCTATATCAATTCTATCTAAACGGTACGGCAACATTAAAGCAATCTTCTTGGTTTTAAAATTATTTAAAGTCCCTTTTAAATCTGTAGTTTCCACGTCTTCTAAACTACGTGAAGTATCCACGTCTGCAGGCACTTTTAATACCATACCTGCTTTTAAACCTGTTTCTTTTAACTCTGGGTTTAAGGCTTCGAGTTCTTCTTTTGTAAGATTTAATTTTATTTTTAATCTAAAAAAACCTTCTTTAGGTAAAACTTCGTAATAGCCATAAGCGGACTCTACTTCTTTTTCTTCCTTATCGTCAATATTAGGCACATTTAACTCATCACCTGGTTGAATCGTTTCATTCATAAAAGGGTTTAAGGCTTCTAAATCTGCCACTGAAATTCCGAACTTATAAGCAATTCTCCATTTTCCTTCTTGAGGTTGTACTATATATTTCTTAACCGTATTGTTTAACGTTTGTTTAGACACTACAGTTTTATAACGTGGAATTCTAATTTTATCACCTTTCTTAAGATTTTCTGAGTATAAAAAACGATTCGCTTTTTTAATTTCTTCTTCAGAAACGCCATATTGTTGCGACAATCCATAGAGCGTTTCCTTACGTTTTACTTTATGGTTTTTGTAATCTATAAGCTCTCTAGTATCTTCTACAATAGCCTCATTCTTTACTTTAGAATTTGGAATAATTAAAATTGTATTTGGCTGAAATTTACGTTTAGCATCAGGATTTAATGCATAGATATCAAATGGAGTTACTAAATAACTTTTGGCTATACTTTCAATCGTCTCTCCTGGTTTTACCGTATGCTCAATATAATCTTGAGCACTAAGTCCTATTGAAAATGCAATTAATATGACGGCTAAAATATGTTTCATGTATTCTATTTTACTACAAACTGTATATGATTACAATTTGCTATCAGTTGATTGTTTTATTCCCACTCAATCGTAGCTGGTGGTTTAGAGCTAATATCATATACAACTCTATTGACACCTTTCACTTTATTTATAATTTCGTTTGATGTTTTTTGTAAAAACTCATAGGGTAAATTTACCCAATCTGCAGTCATACCATCTGTACTTTCCACAGCTCTTAAAGCGACACATTTTTCATAGGTACGCTCATCTCCCATTACTCCAACACTATTTACAGGCAATAACATAGCTCCGGCTTGCCATACCTTATCGTATAGATTCCAAGAGCGGAGGTTATTAATAAAAATAGCATCTACTTCTTGTAATATACGTACTTTTTCTGCCGTTAGATCTCCAAGAATCCGAATTGCTAATCCTGGTCCAGGAAAAGGGTGACGACCTAACAATTGCTTATCCATATTCATAGAAGCACCTACACGTCTCACTTCATCCTTAAATAATGCTCTAAGTGGCTCTACCACTTTTAGTTTCATATAATCTGGCAATCCACCAACATTATGATGACTCTTTATCGTTGCACTTGGCCCGCCTGTTGCCGAAACACTTTCTATCACATCCGGATAAATTGTTCCTTGAGCTAACCACTTTACATCTTGAATTAAATTAGCTTCCTCATCAAAGACATCAATAAATGCAGATCCGATGGCTTTTCTTTTAAGCTCTGGATCGCTCAATCCTTTTAGTGCATCCAAAAAGCGTGCCGAAGCATCTACACCTTTTACATTTAATCCCATTCCTTCGTATTGATGCAATACATCTTCGAATTCATTTTTTCGCAATAAGCCATTATTAACAAAGATACAATAGAGGTTTTTTCCTATAGCTTTATGTAATAGCATTGCCGCAACAGAAGAGTCTACTCCACCAGATAATCCAAGAACCACTTTATCGTTTCCTAATTGCTCCTTTAAGTTATCAACGGTTTCTTCTACAAAAGATTGTGGTGTCCAATCTTGCTCAACCTTTGCTATTTTAATTAAAAAATTACTTAAAAGCTGATGACCGTCTGTAGAATGGTATACTTCGGGATGAAATTGAATGGCGTAAGTTTCCTCCCCTTCAATTTTATAAGCTGCGTTTTCTACATCGCTAGTACTTGCTAAAAGCACTCCTTTAGTTGGTAATTGTTTAATGGTATCGCTATGGCTCATCCAAACCTGACTACCTTCGTGGATGTTTTCAAAGAAATCTTCATCTTGTTTTACAAAACTCAAATTTGCTCTTCCATACTCTCTGGTATTGGATTCGGCAACCTCACCACCAGAAAAATGGGCAAGATATTGCGCACCATAACAAACAGCTAGCATAGGCTTTTTTCCTCTAAATCCTTCTAAGTTTGGATGAAGAACATCTTCGCCTCTCACTGAGTTTGGACTTCCTGAAAGTATTACAGCTTTAAAGCTGTCTGAATCTGAAGGAATTTTGTTAAACGGATGAATTTCACAGTAAATGTTCAATTCTCTAACTCTTCGGGCAATAAGCTGTGTGTATTGCGATCCGAAATCTAATATTAGGACTTTGTTGTGTTGCATGCGCAAAAATAGTAAGGATTTGCGAAATACGATTTATGATTTATGATTTTTTGAATTAAATTTTTAACAAGATTAGGGTTTTAAAATAATCAAATTAAAAATGGAGTTTAATCAAGAGCTAACCATGAGTAAACGGATAATTACGGAACGCAACTTAATATTATCTTCAATATGTTGGGCTGCATATTAATATCATATGGACACATATCTCTATACTATTATAAGGTGGCATTCTAAAAACAACTAAACCATACTTTCTAAAATCATCTCAATATCGCGTTCTGTAGTATCAGGATTTATAAAACAAAAACGAGAACAGGTCTCATAAGTATCTCCGTTTTTCCATTTGGTTGGAGTCACTAAAGCAAATCCTTTTTCGTGATTTTCATACGTCCAGTGTGTATAATCTTCAGGTTTCCATCCTTTTCTTCGGTAAAGCACACAAGATAAGCTTGGCTCTCTTACCAATTCTAAATCTGGATGTTCTTCAATTAGCTTCGCTGCAATTTGCGCTAATTCTAACCCACGTTCTACAGCTTCTTTATAACGATCCGTGCCATGTGTAGCTAACGAAAACCAAAGAGGCAAACCTCTAACTCTTCGTGTAAGTTGAATTTGATAATCTGTTGGATTAAAGCCATGTGCTCCTTCATCTTTAAAAATCTCGAGATAAGACCCTTGTTGCGAATGGGCATTTTTTGCCAATGCCATATTTTTATAAATTACAGCACCGCAATCGTATGGAGAAAACATCCATTTATGAGGATCAATTGTAATACTATCTGCTTTATCAATACCATTAAATAAATGACGTACCGAATCTGCCACTAACGCTCCTCCTCCATAGGCAGCATCGACGTGAAACCACAATTTCTCTTCTTCGCAAACTTGGGCTATGCTTTCTAAATCATCAATAATACCTGCGTTGGTAGTACCACCTGTGGCCACAACAGCAAACAAACATTTACGTTGATGTTCTGTTAACGTGTCAATAGTTTCCTTAAGCGCATCTCCTGTAAGATGTTCTTCAGAATCGACCATAATAATATCGACATCAGCTACTTTAGCCATAGCTTTTATAGAAGAATGCGCTCCTATAGAAGTTATAATTAATCCTTTTTCACGTTTATATTCTGGATTTTCTCTCCAATGCTCTCTAGCTGTAACAATCGCAGATAAATTAGCTGCAGTGCCTCCACTTGTAAATACACCAAATGCTCCTTCTGGTAATCCTGTTAAAGACACGATCCATCGCATGGCTTCATTTTCGCAAAAAATACCACCAGCTCCTTCCATCCAATACGCACCATGAATACTTGAGGCAGATGTAATTAAATCGAACATAATAGCAGCTTTCGTAGGTGACGCTGGTACAAAAGCTAAGTTTCTTGGATGATCTACTGGGACATTGGTAGTGGCTAAATGTTTTTTCCACAAATCAAATGCATACTCACCACCAACACCTTTAGCGGTTACGGTTTCTCCTACCGCTGCTTTTAATTCTTCTGCTTTTTTTGGTTTTCCTATTTGGTGTTCTGTTGCTGAAACTCGTCCAATGACATATTTCATGACGTCCAAGGTCATTTCAATAAGGTCAATATCAATATGATGCATTAATTATTTTAAATTTAATATTAAAAATTCGCCTTTAAGCGGTTGCAAAACTTTAGTAAGTTCTAAAATTAACTGATCTCCATATTCTAAGTATAATTCTGAAAAATTTGTGTTTCGTTCTTGTAAACTTTCACCAGGAAACAATTGTTCTTGTAGTACAGTACAGCGCTCTATTTGATCTGCTAATTTTCGTTTTTGTGCTACCAACAAGCGTTTTTCAAGATGTTTTAATCCTTTAATTTGTTTTACCTCTTGAGCTTCTACAGCACCTATAAACGATTTATCCGTTTGTTCTGCTAAATCAAAAAGTGCTTTAAACTGTTTTTTTAAATGTTGAATTTGCTCAGAAAAATCAATATCTATATTTGAAATATTTCGAACTTTCTTATTAATAAAAGAATGTCTATCTAAAAATAAATCGCGATTTGAAATTTGTAAACTTTCAAGTTTTGAAGCTTGTTTTTGAGATTTAATTAAAGCCGAATTACGAAGTAATAAAATAGGAAAAACCACTTTTTGCGCTTCAAAATTAGATTTTAATTGCAGCCAATAAATCATTTCTCCACCTCCACCAATGTAACAAAGGTTTGGTAAAATAACCTCTTGGTATAAAGGTCGCATAATGACGTTAGGCGAAAATCGTTCTGGAAATTCGTTAAGATGTTCTATTAACTCGGTCGCATTCCACTGTATTTTGGTCTCTAAAACCGAATAAACACCATCGTGTTCTACAATGCGCTCTCGCATACCATCATTGATGTAAAACAGATTAATTTCTCTTGGGTTCACTTGAATCTTTAAACCTAAGTCTTCTAATTTCAAATTTGTTTCCGAAACAGTTTTAAAAGCTGTTTGATCGCGCAATTCGGTTGTCATTTGTGGAATAAACTCGTTTTTTAGAGCTTTAGCGTCTGCATCTAAAATTACCAAGCCTTGCGATCCAAATAATGCATTTGCTAAATAACGAGTCGCATCTGCCAAATTAGTATGGCCTAAGTAGGCTTCTTTAAACCATTTTTTTAATTGTTCGGCATGTTTTCCGGCACCAAACTCAGATGAAACCACATTAAAAACAGCTTCTAATCCATCAGTGCTAAAATGCCCAACAGCTCCGGTTTGTTCAGAATTCCATTGTATTTTTTTTCCTTTAAAATTGAAATAATTTATTTCCTCAAAATCGTGATCTTCTGAAGCCATCCAATAAATAGGAACGAAATGGTAATTTGGATACGTTGCTTTTAATTGTTTTGCTAAATTTATTGTTGAAATAATTTTATACAGAAAATACAATGGACCCGTAAACAAATTTAACTGATGACCTGTTGTAATTGTAAAGGTGTTATCATCCGCTAAGCTTTCAATATGGCTAGCTGTTAATTCTGAAGTTTCAATATGTTTATATTGATTTTTTAAGCTATCTACTAAAACAGTTCTAGACTGCGCGTTAAAAGACGCTTTCTTTTCTTTTATCTGTGCTTCAAAATTTTCCAACTTTGGAAAACGATGATAAAATTCCTTAAGCTCATCTTTTTCAGCAAGATAATCACATATTAAATCCGAAAAATAATTGGTTTCCTTAAACGGAATATGGTCAGTTGACATACAAATCTTAAATTATGGCATAAATATAAGGCACTTCAATATTTTAATTACTAATTTTTAGTTAATTCAATTTCACTAACTATCTTTACTCGCCGTACACATTTAAATATTTTGAATTAGTTAAAAAAGTTGCGCTTTAACTTCCAATTTTCGACTTTTTATGTTGCTTAGCATTGCTATGTTTCTCAAAAAAAAATTCAATTGGCCACAAAAGATCTAATTTTCAACACAATACAAATTATTTAAACGTGTTCGTTTTCAATCAAAACAAATATTAAATGCAAAAATTAGTTTTAATTCTTATTGTTGTTTTAGGTAGCTTTTTCCAAACAACTGCTCAAACCGTTTCGTCACCAAGCGAATTTTTAGGTTACGATTTAGGGACACAATTTAGTAGAAACCACCAGGTCGTCGCTTATTTTAAAACTTTAGAAAGTCAAGCGTCAAACCAAGTAAAACTTAAGACCTACGGAAAAACAAACGAGCGTAGAGATTTGTATTTAGCTTTTATATCTAGTGAAAATAATATTAAGAATCTCGAAACTATTCGGGAAAATAATTTAAAAAACACAGGACTTTTACAAGGAGCACCTACAAACAACGACATTGCTATAGTTTGGTTAAGTTACAATGTACATGGTAATGAGGCGTCTAGCTCAGAAGCAGCTATGCTCACTGCTTTTAAACTGCTTACCGAAAAGAAAGAATTTCTTAAAAACACAATTGTAATTATAGATCCTTCTATGAATCCTGATGGTCGTGATCGCTACATTAATTGGTATAATGAAACCGCAAGTTTCCCTTACGATATAGACCGACAAGCCAGTGAACATAATGAGCCATGGCCAGGAGGGCGACCAAACCATTACCTTTTTGATTTAAATAGGGACTGGGTTTGGGCGTCGCAAGTAGAAACACAACAACGTTTAGAAGTTTACAACAAATGGATGCCACATGTTCATGTGGATTTTCATGAGCAAGGTATTAATGAACCTTATTATTTTGCTCCAGCGGCAGAACCGTTTCATGAAGTGATTACGGATTGGCAACGTGATTTTCAAACCGAGATTGGAAAAAATCACGCTTCCTATTTTGATGCTGAAGGGTGGTTGTTTTTTACTAGAGAACGATTCGATTTGTTTTACCCAAGTTATGGTGACACTTACCCAACATTTATGGGAGCCATGGGAATGACCTATGAGCAAGGAGGACATGGTATGGCTGGATTAGGGATCCTAAATGATGAAGGCATCGTTTTAACTCTGATAGACCGATTAACACACCATACCACAACTGGACTTTCAACAGTAGAAATGGCTTCTAAAAACGCTAAAAAATTAAATTCTGAGTTTGCAAAGTTCTTTGATAACAACAGTCTAAAATACAAAAGTTACGTTTTAAAAGGTAACGAAGACAAAATAGAAAAATTAAAAACACTTTTAGACACCCATCAAATAGCGTATCAAAACCCAACAACTTCTAAGGTTTCTGGTATAAATTATACAACAGGAAAACAAGGTACTTTAAACGTTGACAGCAATGCTATTGTAGTGCACTCCAACCAGCCTAAAGGCAAAATGGTGAAAGCACTTTTTGAACCAAACGCTAAACTTTCGGATTCTTTAACTTACGATATTACAGCATGGTCACTACCATATGCGTATGGATTAGAAGCCATAGCGAGCACCAGTGCAATTCCCAGTGAAACACTGTTACGTAAAAAAGCGCTTCAGACCTTAACAGAGGCTTACGGTTATGTAAGCAAATGGAATGCTATGGACGACGCACAGTTTTTAGCTGAATTGTTAAAGAACGACTTTAAAGTGAGGTTCACAGAAAAACCCTTCACGTCTAATAGCCATAAATTTGAACGCGGTTCATTGATTATCACAAAAGGCGACAACAAACACATTACCAACTTCTTAGCAACATTAAATTCTATTACTCAAAAACATGCACAGACTTTAGTACAAATCACTTCAGGATTTTCAGAAAGAACACCAGACATTGGGTCGCCAGATATTAAACTCGTAAACAAACAAAAAATAGCCGTTCTATCTGGTGAAGGCACTTCTTCTTTAAGTTATGGCGAAGTGTGGCATTTCTTTGAACAACAACTACATTATCCTATAACCTCCATTGACACAGATGATTTCGGAAGCATTAATTTAAACCGATACAATGTTCTTATTCTACCTAGTGGCAATTATAGAAAAGTCTTATCGGATGATAATATGAATAAACTTAAAGATTGGGTTCGTGTAGGTGGTAAAGTGATCGCTATTGATGGTGCATTGCGAAGCTTTGCAGGAAAAGATGGGTTTAGCTTAAAATATAAAACATTTGAAGATCTTTCTGAAACAAAGGACAACCTCACTCCCTATGCGGATCGCGAACGCGAATACAGCAACAAATTAATTACTGGTGCCATTTTTAAGACTAATGTAGATAACACACATCCCATGGCTTTTGGTTACGATGACCATTATTTCACCCTAAAATTAGGCAGTACTACGTATGATTTATTAGAAAGTGGCTACAATGTTGCCTACTTAAAAGACACTAAAGTCTATTCTGGTTTTGCAGGTCAAACAGCATTAAAAGGATTAAATGAAACATTAGTATTTGGTGAAGAACGCTTTGGTAATGGTAGTTTTATCTATATGGTAGACAATACTTTATTTAGAAGTTTCTGGGAAAATGGAAAACTATTTCTTGTAAATTCTATTTTTATGGTCAATAATAATACGTATGAATTATAGAAACCAATGACATTACAACGTGTGAATAGGCTTTATCAAATTCCTCACTAGGACTGAAGTAACAACCGTACTAAATCAATTATAACCTCAACCATCATCATTCAAAAACATAATTATGAAAAACATTAAATCATCACTTTTAATCTTGCTGGTACTTTTTACAATACTATCTTGTAATGATAGCGCCACAAAAGAAACAACTCCAGAATTTAAAGTTGCGTACGAAAAATTTACTTTAGATAATGGTTTACAAGTGATACTCCACGTTGATAAATCAGATCCTGTAGCTGCTGTAGCCTTAACAGCACACGTAGGATCGGCACGAGAAAAAACAGGCAGAACAGGTTTTGCACATTTATTTGAGCACCTTTTATTTTTAGAATCTGAAAATTTAGGAAAAGGTGGTTTAGATCAAATGAGTGCTCGTATTGGAGGTTCTGGTGCAAATGGTTCTACAAGTCGCGATCGCACTAATTATTTTCAAACCGTACCTATCGATGCATTAGAAAAAATGATTTGGGCAGAAGCAGATAAACTCGGTTATTTTATAAATACAGTAACAGAACCAGTTTTAGCAAAAGAAAAACAAGTGGTTAAAAATGAAAAACGTCAGCGTGTAGACAATCAACCCTATGGTTTTAATTCTAGTGTTATAAATAGTAATTTATATCCTGAAGGTCATCCGTACAGCTGGGAAGTCATTGGATCTTTAGAAGATTTACAAAATGCTACATTAGACGATGTTAAAGAGTTTTACAGACGTTGGTATGTACCCAATAATGTTACTTTAACTATTGCTGGAGACATAGATGTAGAACAGACCAAGATTTGGGTTAAAAAATATTTTGATGAGATTCCAAGGGGTGAAGAGGTTCCTAAAATGAAAAAACAACCCGTAACGCTTAAATCTTCTAAACGCTTATTTTATGAAGATAATTTTGCACGTGCACCTCGTTTAACCTACACTTGGCCAACCGTATATGAATATCACCCAGACACCTATGCGCTAACCGTATTATCTCAATATTTATCAGAAGGAAAAAAAGCGCCTTTGTATAAAGTTTTAGTAAAAGACCAACAGTTAACAAGCAACGTCAGCATGTATCAGAACTCTTCTGAAATTGCAGGACAGTTAATGTTAAGTGTTACCGCTTTCGATAAAACGAATTTAAACACGGTTGCTAAAGCAATACACGAAAGTTTCAGAGATTTTGAAATGAATGGCATTTCAAAAACCGATTTAGATCGTATTAAAGCCGGGCAAGAAACATCATTTTACAGAGGATTATCTAGTGTGTTAGGTAAAGGGTTTCAATTGGCGCAATATGAAATTTTTGCGGGAGATCCTGGTTTTATAAATCAAGATGTAAAGCATATTTTAGCCGTAACTCCAGAAGATGTTATGCGTGTTTACAAGACTTACATCAAGGATAAAAAATTCATTGCTACGAGTTTTGTTCCGAAAGGACAAATGGATTTAATTTTAGACAATTCACAACCTGCAACGGTTACAGAAGAAAAAATAATTGAAGGTGCTGAGGACACTTTTGATGCGAGCCTCGTAGCAGAATACGAAAAAACACCTAGCAGTTTTGATAGATCTGTAGAACCTAAATATGGCAAAAGTCCTGATTTAATTATTCCTAAAGTATGGAAACGCACCTTAGATTCTGGCATTAACGTATTAGGTATTGAAAATACGGAAGTTCCATTAGTAGAATTTGAACTTGAAATAAAAGGTGGTTTACTGCTAGAAAATATTAATAAAGTTGGTGTTTCAAACCTTATGGCTAATTTGATGACTAAAGGCACAAAAAATAAAACACCAGAGGCTTTAGAAAATGCTATTGAAAGTTTAGGAGCTCAAATTTACAGTTATGCCACAAATAATAGTGTGGTCATTTCTGGTACCACTTTAGCAAAACATTTTGATGCGACCATGGACTTAGTTACGGAAATCCTTTTAGAACCACGTTGGGACGAAGAAGAATTTAATTTATTAAAACAAAGCACCGTAAGCCGTATTCAACGTCAGCAAGCAAACCCAAATAGCATCGCAGCTAATGAATTTGCAAAGCAAGTCTACGGTAAAAATAACATTTTAGCTTACAACAATAGCGGTACAGAAACATCTGTTAAAGCTATTAGCCTAGCAGATTTGCAAAATTTCTACACCGAAAAACTAACGCCTAAGCTTACAAATCTACATGTGGTTGGTGCTATTTCAGAACAAGAAGTTATAGACGCTTTAACAACTATAAATACCAAATGGGATTCCAAAGATGTTACGATTCCAAACTTACCAGTTGTTAAAACACCAAAAGCTTCTAAAGTCTATTTTTATGATGTACCTGGAGCTAAACAATCGGTAATTACTTTTGGATATCCGTCATTGAAAGCTACCGATAAAGATTACTATGCAGCCTCTATAATGAATTACCGTTTAGGTGGTGGTAGTTTTGCTTCACAATTAACACAGCAATTACGTGAAGCTAAAGGTTATACATATGGTATTCGTTCTCGATTTGATGGTGACGCTAATACAGGTGAATTCTTAATTACCAGTTCTGTACGTACCAATGTTACTTTCGAATCTGTGGCATTAATAAAAGACATTTTAGAAAATTATGGCCCAAATTATAACGAAACCGATTTAGAGATTACAAAAGGGTTTACATTAAAAAGTGGAGCACGTGCGTTTGAAACTTTAGGCTCTAAATTAAATATGCTTAGTAGCATTAGCAATTATGGATATCCAAATGATTATGCTAAACAACGTCAATCAGTTGTAAAGGATTTAACGGTAGAGGACATCCAAGCACTTGCTGATCAATATATAAGACCTAACCAAATGATTTATATTATTGTTGGTGATGCCGAAACGCAATTAAAAAAATTAAACACGTTAGGGTTTGGTGAGGTTATACCTTTAAATTAGAGGTGCTATAAAATGGAGCTCTTGCTATTTTTTTTATAAAGAACTAGTTAATAAGAGCTTCATATTTTACACCGTACTTTATAAAACTAGTGTATATTAAACTAACAACCATATTAGTAAAATAAAATTTCAGAAATAACTCAACTAGGAAGATAACGTAGATAAATAAGTCTGAATACGTCGTTATTTCGCTTTATGGATTAAGGATTCATGCATAAAAACCTTGTAAGGCATCATTAATGTATAGATGAAGCCAATACTTTGTTTTACCTAAAACTTTGAGGGATGTCTCCAACTCTATATCAATTTGGATGGCATCCGAAACGTTTTGCATTTGTTTACATAAGGCAACTATTAAGAGTGATAAAAGTAGATTCGTTTTAATTTCATGCTTAATGACAAGCATCAATCATACCAAAAAATGTTATAAAAGTTTAAAACATTCGATATACAGTTTTCATATTAAATTTCAACTTTAAAAACAGACTACAAACTATTAATCAACCACTTAAACACGATTTTAACCCTGTATTAAATATGTGTTTGAGTCTATATGCGTTTCAAATGAGTTAAACAAAAACAGTACGTGCTTTAATTTTGAAACAATAGAAAAATCACAAATTATGAAACTACAAAAACACGTACTACTTACACTCTGTATGTTGACTATATTATCTTGTAAATCGGAGAGAAAGAAAAATATGACCGTTTCTGAAAATGAAAAAGAAATGATAGCTGAAAAACCTGCAGATACGGTTCAGACAGCTTTGGGAACATTAGTACTTCCTAAACCTTACGCTACAGAATCTGTGACCAAAGAAAATAATTTAGTCGATTGGCCAGAAGGAAAAATGCCTGTTGCACCTCATGGTTTTACGGTAACCAAGTTTGCAGATGGCTTTCAGAATCCACGTTGGACGTACATTGGACCCAATGGAGATTATTTTGTGTGTGAGGCTAACACGGAAGATAGTGCTGGTTTAATTACACTTTTAAGAGATAAAGATAACGATGGAGAAATAGAGTTGCGAAACACCTTTCTTAAAGATTTAAAACAGCCTTTAGGAATGCTAATTATTGACAACTATTTTTATGTCGCAAATACAGATGGACTTTATAAATATCCTTATAAGATAGGCCAAACTGCTTTAGAGCATTCAAAAGGCGAAAAGATTGTAGATCTTCCGGCTGGAGGATACAACCATCACTGGACTAGAAACATAATCACCAACAAAACTAAAGATAAGATTTATATTTCTGTAGGTTCTGCTAGTAATGTAGGCGAATATGGCATGGATGAAGAAGTGCGCCGAGCTAACATATTAGAAGTAGACCTCAACGGCAATAATGAAAAAATATATGCAAGCGGACTTAGAAATCCTGTTGGTATGGACTGGAACCCTGTTAATGGAGAATTATGGACCGCAGTAAATGAACGCGATGAACTTGGGGATAATCTTGTGCCAGATTATGTAACTAGTGTTAAAGAAGGTGGTTTTTACGGCTGGCCTTACTCCTATTTTGGCTCAATAGAAGACCCAAGATTAAAAGGAGAAGCCCCAGAACTGGTAGCAAGAGCGATTGTTCCAGATGTATCTGTAGGACCACACACCGCGTCTTTAGGGCTTACGTTTTATGACCAAGGAAATTTTCCTGCTAAATATAAAAATGGAATATTTGTTGGACAACATGGGTCATGGAATCGTTCAGTGCTTTCAGGATATCGTGTGGTTTTCATTCCTTTTAAAAACGGTGAACCCGCGGGACAACCAGAAGATTTTTTAACCGGTTTTATTGCTAAAAATAATGACACTGATGTGTACGGAAGACCTGTCTGTGTTACAGTAACACCTGCTGGTGATTTATTAGTTAATGACGATTCTGGTAATACCATTTGGAAAGTGAGTTATAATAATTAGTTTAAAAAGATCTAGTAATCCATTATTTCAATCTATGGTATGAAAATAACTCCTTCAAAAACATGGACAGTTATCGTTTTAACTGCCATTATAAATTTATTACAGTCTCAAAATATTAGTGGTCGCGTAATTGATTCATTTCATACTTCAATATCTGAAGTTGAGATAATATTTAATAATGTGGTAATTTCTAAAACCAACAATCAAGGAGTTTTTACGTTGTCTGAAGGCTTTCAACTTCCGATACAAATTACATTGAAGCATCCACACTATGATATAGAAACAGTCACTCTATCTAAAAACCTTAGTGTTTTTCAACTCTCTGTTTTAAAAGAAACATTGGATTTAGATGAAGTTACTATTGCTTCCACCTATCAGAAAGAAAGTCGGGTGATTGTGCCTACTGTAAAAATTTCATCTGAAAAATTTGAAATATATAGTCCTGTAGATTTGGTATCAGCCATCAATGAAACTCCAGGTGTTTATATACAAAGTGGTGCCATAAACACCAACAGAATTGTGATTAGAGGTGTAGGATCTCGGACACTTTATGGGACTAATAAAATACGTGCTTATTTTAATGGCATACCCATTACTAACGGTATCGGAGAAACGGCTATTGATGCTTTTGACCCAGAAGACATCAGTAATATAGAAATCGTAAAAGGTCCTAAAGCCACACAATACGGCACCAATTTGGGTGGTACTTTATTACTTAACTCACAACAAGCTTCTGACGGTGAAACACATTTTAAAAGCAACCTTACCCTTGGCAGTTTTGGACTGATAAAAAATAATATCTCCTTAGCTACCAAAGCTAATAAATTAGCCTTAAACCTTAATTATGATCATATTAGGTTAGACGGATTTCGTGACAATAATATGTATAATCGCAAAGCCGTGTTATTGACTTCCAACTATAAATTTAATCCTAAAAATGATATTGGAATTTTAATTAACTACACCGATTATTTTGCAGAAATACCGAGTTCTATAGGATACACTGCATTTAATGAAGATCCATCACAAGCTGCATTTACTTGGAATGCTGCTCAAGGTTTTGAAGATAATAAGCAAGTTTTAGTCGGACTTAATTATACACATCGTTTTTCTAATAATTTTAGTAATACCACGTCTGTTTTTTATAACTACCTCGATCATTATGAACCTCGTCCATTTAATATTTTAGATGAATACACTAATGGTTATGGAGTAAGAACATTATTTGCAAAAGATTTTAAATTCTTGTCTCAAACAGCTCACCTTAGTTTTGGTGGCGAACTCTACAGTGATCAATACCACTGGAAAACGATTGAAAATCGCTATGAAAACAATAATAATCATGGAAGTTTAGAAGGAGAACTACTTAGTGATAACCAAGAACAAAGAAATAACCTCAATGGCTTTGCCACCATAACATTACCATTTACAAAAAAACTAAAAGCCCAATTAGGCATTAATGTCAACACCACCAATTATAAGTTTAAAGACGAGTTTAACGTTGGCGAAAACAATAAAAATGCGGATCGTGACTTTAATCCCATAATTGCGCCTAATTTAAACGTCTTATACCAATTTACATCAAACATAAACGCTTACGCAAATATCAGTAGAGGTTTTAATTATCCCTCAATTGAGGAAACACTAACACCAGACGGCATAATTAATCCAGACTTAGGTCCGGAAACTGGCTTGAATTATGAAATTGGTAGTACTCTATTTTTATTCAAAAGAAAAATGCGTTTACAACTTACTGCGTACCTACTTGATATTGATAACTTATTGGTAGCAGACCGTATAGGCGAGGATCAATACATTGGTAGAAATGCAGGCAAAACAGAGCATAAAGGCTTAGAATTATCGGCTTCTTTTATACAGACACTTTCAAATGGTTTTTCTTTTTCACCTTACATCAATGCCGAGATTACAGACCATCGTTTTATAGATTTCATTGATAGTGAAACCGATTATTCAGGACATCAATTAACCGGAGTACCAGAAGTAAAAATAAATGGTGGTTTACAATTCAGCTTTAAAAATGTTAATTTAAACACTAATGTGCTTCACATTGGAGAAATGCCTTTAAACGATGCCAACACTTTGTCGTCCAAAGCTTATACTGTTTTTAACACAAAATTATCTTTTAAAGGTGCAATAACATCAAAGTTTAACATTGAAATTAATTTAGGTATTAATAATTTTACAGATGAAAAATATGCATCTTCTGTATTAATTAATGCTGTTGGCTTTGGCGATTCAGAACCACGTTATTACTATCCTGGAATGCCTCGAAATTGGTTTAGTGGTATTAAGATGGCATACCAAATTTAAAGAAATTACATATTCATAAAACTCAATATCATCATGAAAAAGAATGTACTTATAGGATTGCTACTTTTATTTGTCTTTCATATTACTAAAGCACAAACCGACAGTTTACAATGGTTAGATATTGAATTAACGAATTATAAATATCCGTATGCCGTTTCTAAGTTAGAATTGACGATTCAAAATCAAGATTTAACGATGGCTTATATGGATGAAAAACCTGATAATTACAACGGAAAAAACATTGTACTATTTCATGGAAAAAATTTCAATGGTGCCTATTGGAAAACAACAATTGAAGCTTTAACCAAAAAAGGTTTTCGTGTTATTGTACCCGACCAAATTGGATTTGGAAAATCCTCAAAACCAGATCATTTTCACTATACCTTTCAACAATTGGCACAGAATACAAAAACCTTACTCGATAGTTTACATGTTGAAAAGACTGCCGTTTTAGGACATTCTATGGGAGGCATGTTAGCCACACGATTCACACTGATGTATCCTAATACCGTTGAAAAATTCATCTTGGAAAACCCTATTGGATTAGAAGACTGGAAACTAAAAGTACCTTATCAGCCTGTAGAATGGTGGTTTAAAAATGAACTCAAAAAAAACTACGAAGGCATAAAAAAATACCAGCTAGAGAGTTATTACGATAATCAATGGCAACCAGAATACGACCAATGGGTCAACTTATTAGCCGGCTGGACATTAAATTCTGATTACAAAACTATAGCTTGGAATGCAGCTTTAACTTACGACATGATTTTTACACAACCTGTGGTGTACGAATTTAAAAACATTACGGCACCAACTTTGTTAATTATTGGTACCAGAGACAGAACAGCACTCGGCAAAGGACTTGTTTCGGAAAATGTAAAAAAAACAATGGGTTTGTACAATCAATTAGGCAAACAAACTCAAAAGAAAATTCCTAATGCCAAATTGGTTGAAATAGAAAACGTGGGACATTTACCACATATAGAAAAGTTTGATAGTTTTATAAAACCACTAGTTACATTTTTAGAACATTAATAGCACATTGCTAAAAAATGATAAAACATGGGTTCGTACAACAGCTATAAAACACTGAATATTTAGTAATCCAAGTATTAATAACACTTAACTTTAATACCATATTAAATTATGAAAAATCTAAACCTAAACGATGGTCATACATTTCCGATTGTTGGTTTCGGAACATATAAAGCCACAGAAGAAGAAGGTATTGAATCCGTTAAACATGCACTTCTAAATGGCTATAGACTGCTAGATACAGCAGCTGCCTATAAAAACGAAGAAGCTGTTGGTAAAGGCATTAAAGCCAGCGGAATACCTAGAGAAGATATCGTAGTCACAACCAAATTATGGCGCGAAAAGTTAAGTTATGACATGGCTAAAGAAGAATTTGAAAAATCCCTTAAGCGATTAGATTTAGACTACCTAGATTTATATCTCATTCACTGGCCAGCAAATGCTAAAAATTATGATAATTGGGAAAAAGCCAATGCCGAAGCTTGGAGAGCGTTAGAAGAATTACAAGCTGAAGGTAAAATAAAATCTATAGGAGTTAGTAATTTCTTTGAAGAACATCTTGAAGCATTATCTAAAACAGCCAAAGTAAAACCAGCCGTTAACCAAATAGAATTTCATCCTGGTTATTGGCAACCCGAATTAGTTGCCTATTGCAAAAAAGAAAATATCACTGTTGAATCTTGGTCACCTTTAGCTAGAGGAAAAGTTTTTGAAAATGAACCATTAAAGGCTATCGCAAAATCTCACCATACCACAGTAGCTAAAGTTTGTCTTCGTTGGATTATTCAGCACAATGTAATTGTCATTCCGAAATCTACCACGAAAGAGCGTATTGAAGAAAACATAAACCTATTCAATTTTGAACTTTCAAAAGAAGAGATGAATATAATAAACAAATTACCTGAATTTGGTTTTAGTGGTGAGCATCCTCACTTTTGGCCAGACAGAATTTAATGCGGGCAACGTTATAGTACTTAATTATGCCCACAACTAATTGCTACTACAATCCGTTTGAAATCACTTCACCATAAAGATCAAAATCTTCAGCTTCAATAACCTTTATGGTTGCAAATTCTCCGGTTTTTAAATAGGTTGTAGTGGCATCAATTAAAACTTCATTATCAACATCTGGCGAATCAAATTCAGTTCGTCCCACAAAATAATTACCTTCCTTTCTATCGATGACAACCTTAAATGTTTGTCCGATTTTTGCTTGATTCAATTCCCAAGAAATCTGAGATTGAATTTCCATAATCTCATTAGCACGTTGTATTTTAACGTCTTCTGGCACATCATCTTCTAAATTATAAGCATGTGTATTTTCTTCATGCGAGTAGGTAAAGCATCCTAAACGTTCAAAACGCATCTCTGAAACCCAATTTTTAAGTTCTTCAAAATGAGCTTCTGTTTCTCCAGGGTAACCCACAATAAGCGTCGTTCTAATCGTCATTTCTGGAACAATAGCTCTAAACTCTTTAATCAGTTTTGTGGTTTTTTCTTTTGTCGTTCCACGACGCATCGATTTTAATAGGTCATCAGAAATATGTTGTAACGGAATATCCAAATAGTTGCAAATCTTAGGCTCACGATTCATTACATCTAAAACATCCATAGGGAAACCTGTAGGAAACGCATAATGCAAACGAATCCACTCGATACCTTCTACCTTTACCAAGTTTTCTAATAACTCAGCAAGGTTTCGTTTTTTATAGAGATCTAAACCATAATACGTTAAATCTTGGGCAATAAGAATAAGTTCTTTTACTCCATTAGCGGCCAACTTTTCTGCTTCAGTAACTAAATTTTCTATTGGAGTGCTTTTATGTTTTCCACGCATTATTGGAATGGCACAAAAACTACAAGGTCGGTCACAACCTTCCGCGATTTTTAAATATGCATAGTTTTTTGGCGTCGTTGTTAAACGCTCACCAATCAACTCATGTTTATAATCGGCACCTAAAGCTTTTAATAAACCTGGTAATTCAGTGGTACCAAAATACTGATCGACATTCGGAATCTCCTTCTCTAAATCTGGCTTATAACGTTCGCTTAAGCAACCTGTAACAAAGACTTTATCAACATCTCCATCTTCCTTTTTCTGCATATACTCAAGGATAGTATTTACACTTTCCTCCTTAGCATTATTAATAAAACCACATGTGTTTATAACTACGACATTACCTTCCTCTTCATGCACAACCTCTTTTCCACTTGCTTTTAGTTGCCCCATTAACACTTCACTGTCGTAAACGTTTTTACTACAGCCTAATGTTATAACGTTAATTTTATTCTTTTTTATAGTCTTGGTTCTCATGCTTTTTGTAAATCAGTTTGCAAAGATACGGAATGATTTACTATAATCGATTTATGAACAGAGAGATTAAACTTTTTCCTATTTTTATAGTCATATTTAAAACTTCAAACCATGAAACTGACGTACTTCTATTTATTAACCCTTAGTCTTTTACTGTCATTTTCATGTTCTTCTGAAGACGATACCACTACCAATCCTAATGAACCCGAATCTATATATTTTCCGCCTACAAACTCAGAAATCTGGGAAACCGTTTCGCTTACGGAATTAAATTGGAATGAAAGTGCACTACAACCATTATTAAACTTTCTCGAAGAGAAGCATACTAAAAGTTTCATCATTCTTTATGATGGTAAAATTGTTGAAGAGCATTATTTTAACGGACATACAAATTCAACCACTTGGTATTGGGCAAGTGCCGGAAAAACGCTAACTACTGCTGTTGCTGGCATCGCTCAAGAAAATGGTCTTATTAATATTAACCATAAAGTTTCTGATTATTTAGGAACCAACTGGACAAGTGCTCCTTTAGAAAAAGAAAACCTCATTACTTGTAAAAATCTTTTATCCATGACTTCTGGTTTAGATGATACTACCGGTGATGATGTTGACCCTAACAATTTACAATATATGGCAGATGCAGGTACAAGATGGGCTTATCACAATGTGTATGTAAAATTGCAAGATGTTGTAGCAACAGCAGCAAATAGTACTTGGGACAATTATTTTAACACCAACCTAAGTGATAAAATAGGAATGACAGGCAGTTGGGTCGATCTCAACAGTCTTAGCGTATATTTTAGCAATACCAGAAGCATGGCGAGATTTGGCCTATTGATGTACGCTAATGGACAATGGGAAAACGAACAAATCATAGATGAAGATTATTTATATCAAGCTACCAACACATCTCAAGCAATTAATGAAGCCTACGGTTACCTTTGGTGGTTAAATGGCAAATCGAGCTATCACCTACCTCAAAGTCAACTTGAATTTCCAGGCAACCTTATTCCTGATGCACCAAGTGACATGTATGCGGCTCTCGGAAAAAATGACCAAAAGATTTACGTGGTGCCGAGTAAAAAATTAGTAATTGTAAGAATGGGACAATCGGCTGATGATGACAATTTTGCACTTTCTAATTTTGACAATGACCTTTGGATAAAAATTAATGATTTAATTAACTCATAATCAACTAATAGTTTTTTATTTAATCTTAGTAACCATTTACACCGCAAGTTTTTTTTTAAGAAGTCATCTAAACTACATAGTTAAAATCTAACTATAAGATTGACTAAAAAAAAATGGCTTTGTATACAAAATACTTCCTCTTAATTATTGGTTTTATTGGCTTCTCTACGCAACTATACGCACAACTCTGCGAAGGTAGTTTAGGAGATCCTGTTGTTGAAATTAATTTTGGATCTGGTTCTGGGCGAGGGTCTGCTCTAGGAACTGACATTACAGCCTTTACCTATAATGCTGCTGGCGAATTAGATGAAGGCGAATACACCATTGCAAATACCACTAGCGGGCTTAAAGCTAATGCGTGGCATACTACATCTGATCATACCGGAGACACCAATGGTTATATGATGGTTATTAATAGCGCTGTAATAGCAAATGAAGGTGTTTTTTATACAAAAACCGTAGAAGGTTTATGTGCAGATACCACTTACGAATTTTCCGCATGGCTAATGAACATTATGAATCCTTCTGCTGGTACAGATCAATATCATCCGAACGTAACATTTAGAATTAGTGATACCTCAGGTAACATTTTAGGTTCTTATAACACAGGTGATATTGCCCAAACCACTTCTGGTAGCTGGCAACAATATGGCTTCTTTTTTACATTAGAAGCCGAAACGGAAGCGGTAATTACAATACTAAATTCTGCGCCAAGTGCACATCCCGGAAATGATATTGCTTTAGACGATATCGCTTTTAGACCATGCGGACCAACTATAGAAAGCAGCATTGTTGATGAAGTGAATACCACAGTTAGTGTCTGCCAAGACGAAGTTGTCAGTTATATCTTTAAGGCCACAGTCTCTGAGGGTTATACTGATCCACAATACCAATGGCAATATTCTGATGATTTAGGAGAAACTTGGAACGACCTTCTAGGCGAAACCAACTTAGAGTTTGAATTTACAGATACGACAAATGCAGGACTATTTAATTATCGACTAACAGCTGCCAACGGTAATAACATTACCTCAGAATCATGTAGAATTACATCAGAAGAATTTAGTGTTGAAATTTTTGAAACGCCAAATTCACTTACAGGAGAATCTGAACAAATATTTTGTAGCACTCAAAATGCTACCATTGCACTTTTAGAAGTTAATGCCAATGCCATTTGGTACGATGATTTAATAACAGGAAACTTGTTAACTACAACTACTCCACTGGTAAATGGTACAACATATTACGCAGCTCAGGAAACAATAAATGGTTGTGAAAGTGATGAACGTTTTGCTGTTACCGTATATATTGTTGAGCCTAGTTTAATAGTCCATGATATTAATAGTATAATTTGCGATACCAATAACGATAATATAGAAACCATTAATTTAACCGATTATGAATCTGATCTCACGGCATGTAACGATTGTATTTTCACATATTATACCAGTGAAGATTTAAATGAAGACAGCCTTATCACTACACCTGAATCTTTTATTTGGGATGATAGTTTAGAGACAGTCTATACCAAAATTGATTCTACCGATAAATGTTATCAAAAAGTACAAATAACGCTTACTTTAGGTGTTTCACCTTATATTAATATTGATGATATTATTGCTATATGCGAACAAGAAAACTACAAAATAATAGATGCAGGTTACGGTTTTAATAGTTACGAATGGTCTACTGGAGACACTTCACAGACGATTACAGTAACTGATGAGAATCTAGGAGAATACTGGGTAACTGTGTATGAAGATTATGGTTCGTATTCATGCACTTCCACAAAAACATTTCAAATTATTGCATCCAATAGTGCAACCATATCTCATATTAACATAGAAGATTGGACTGTTGAGGATAATAGCATTACTATACACTTAGACGACACTAGTAATGGTGATTATGAATATTCTATTGATGGTATTAATTTTCAAGAGAGTAATAGATTTACTAGCTTATTTTCGGGCGAATACGATATTTATGTAAGAGACAAAAATGAATGCGGAATTACTACAGCTCGCGTTTATTTACTTAACTATCCTAAGTATTTTACCCCAAATGGAGATGGAGAACATGATACTTGGTATATTAAAAATTCTAATGCAGAACCTAACATGCTCATTAAAATATTTAATAGATATGGTAAACTACTTAAAGTTTTAGATACTGTTTCAGCATGGGATGGCACTTATAATGGTAACGACTTACCTACAAGCGACTATTGGTTTCAAGTAATAAGAGAAAACGGAGAAACGTTTGTAGGTCATTTCACGCTAAAACGGTAATTTCTACTTAAAGAAAGAATCTACAAACTCATATTTATTAAAGACTTGTAAATCCTCTATACCTTCGCCGACACCAATATATTTTACAGGGATTTGAAACTGATCGCTAATTCCAATAACAACTCCACCTTTAGCTGTACCATCTAATTTAGTAACTGCTAGAGAGGTTACTTCAGTGGCTGCTGTAAATTGTTTGGCTTGCTCAAAAGCATTTTGCCCAGTAGAACCATCTAAGACTAACAACACATCATGAGGCGCATCACCAATTACTTTTTGCATCACACGTTTAACCTTAGTCAGCTCGTTCATTAAGTTCACTTTGTTATGTAATCGACCTGCTGTATCAATAATAATAACATCTGCATCTTGATTAACACCAGATTTAACAGCATCAAAAGCTACCGAAGCAGGATCGGACCCCATATTTTGTTTAATCATGGGTATTTCTACACGGTCTGCCCAAACTTGAAGTTGGTCTATAGCTGCTGCTCTAAAAGTATCAGCCGCACCAAGTACCACTTTTAAACCTTTCTTTTTAAACTGATAAGCCAATTTACCTATAGTAGTAGTTTTACCTACACCATTAACTCCTACAACCATTAGTACATATGGTGTTTTTGAGCCATCGGTTTGCTTTGGTAAATCTGGGATGGTGTATTCTGTTTCTTCACCAGATTTAGTTTCAGACAACAAGGCTGCAATTTCTTCACGCAAAATCTTATTAAGCTCCGACGTTCCTAAATATTTATCTTGCGCTACGCGCTCTTCAATGCGTTCAATCACTTTTAATGTGGTATTGACACCAACATCGCTAGTTACTAAAATTTCTTCGAGATTATCTAAAACGTCATCGTCTACTTTAGATTTTCCGGCTACGGCTTTATTTAATTTTGAAAAGAAAGAAGTTTTTGATTTTTCTAAACCTTTATCTAAGGTTTCTTTTTTGTCGGAAGAGAATATTTTTTTAAAAAAACTCATTTTGTTGTTTGGTTATTAATCAGCACTTCAACTACATATTTCAACAAGCTTAGTGTGACGGTTTTATTTACAATTATTACGTTACAACAATCTTGCCTTTAGTAATTTACTGTTAAGATGTCAGATGTTTTTCAAATATAAACATAAAAAAACTGCTTTCAAATGAAAGCAGTTTAGTTAATCTCTAAATAAATAAAGATTATTTCTTGTTTAAAAAGTCATTGACAAATTCTGGTGCCATTACTGATTCTACAAACATGTATGCTCCAGTTTTAGGTGATTTCACCATTTTTATAGCTTTTGTCAAACGTTTTGATCCTGTCTGTAAAGACGCTACTGATTTCTTTGCCATGGTTTCTTATTTTATCTCTTTATGAACAGTCATACGCTTAAGGATAGGATTAAATTTTTTAATCTCCATACGATCTGGCGTGTTCTTCTTATTTTTTGTCGTAATGTATCTTGATGTTCCTGGTTGACCAGAAGTCTTGTGCTCTGTGCACTCTAAGATTACTTGTATTCTATTTCCTTTTTTTGCCATAGTAAATTGACTTAAGCGTTAACGCTATTATTTGTAAAATCCTTTTGCTTTAGCTTCTTTTAACATCGCTTCGATACCAATTTTATTGATAGTCTTTAATGCTGATGTAGAAACTTTTAATGTTACCCACTTATCTTCTTCAGGAATGTAAAAACGTTTTTTAATCAAGTTTGCATCAAACTTGCGTTTTGTTTTATTCATAGCGTGTGAAACGTTGTTTCCAACCATCGCTTTTTTCCCAGTAAGTTCACAAACTCTTGACATTGTTTTCTTTCTTTAGGTCTATAATTATTTCTCTGTTATTCGTATTGCTAGAAGAAATTCCTCTAATTTAATGACAATAAGAATTTAAAATCCGAACATGGATATTTTAAACAGGGTGCAAATTTAATAAAACTTTACGTTTCAGCAAACATAAAAGCTTACTTTTTTTTATGTTTCTTCGTAATTTCTTTTTGAAGCATTTCAAACGCTTTGTTTGTGGCTCTTCCAATGACTTTCTCTCTAAGGTTTCCGAAGTTAAAAACTTCAGAATAAATCTTATCTTTCGTAGCTATAGCAATCCAAACAGTACCGACTTCTGCATCTGAGTCTCCTTTATCGGGTCCGGCATTACCTGTAGTACTAATACCATAATCCGTATCAAATAAGGTTCTTACATTTCTTGCCATAGTTTCTGCGACCACTTTACTCACCACAGAATGCGTATGAACATCGCGCTCAGAAACTTTTAAAATTTTTATTTTAGCTTCTGTAGCATAAGTCACTACACTTCCTTTAAAATAAGTTGATGCTCCTGCATTTGCTGTAATTAACTTTGCAATATTCCCTCCTGTACAGCTTTCAGCTGTTGCAAGGGTTAGTCCTTTTTCTGTTAATTGATGACCAATTACGGCTTCAATAGACTCATCCTCTTCATAACCCACAAAAACATCTTCAATCTGTGGCAGCAATAAATTGATTTGTTTTTCAATTTCTTTTTCAACAACAGTTCTTTCAGCAGCCTTTGCCGATAACCTTAGACGCACGCGTCCTAAACTCGGTAAATATGCTAATTTTATAAAAACTGGTAAATGGTTTTCCCAATTCTCAATACGTTCGGCTAAAGCACTTTCTCCTAAACCATAGGTTAAAAGGGTTTTGTGCATTATATAAGGAAACTTAAATTTTGCTCTTAGCTTCGGGATTACCTGTTCTGTGATTAAGGCCTTCATCTCGTAAGGCACGCCGGGTAAGGATACAAATACTTTTCCGTTGCGCTCTAACCACATACCTGGTGCGGTTCCATTATAATTCATAAGTACTTGAGCGGTAGACGGTACTAAGGCTTGCTGCTTATTAACTTCTAACAGTGGTGCTGCACTATATTTTGAGAAAATCTGTTCTACATTTTCTAAGACCGCTTTGTCTTCGACCAAAGAATCATTAAAGTATTCGCAAATGGTAAGTTTGGTGATATCATCTTTGGTAGGCCCTAACCCTCCAGTAATAATAATGATGTCGGCATTTTCCTCTGCTTCTTCTATGGCTTTAAGAATATGTGCTTTATCATCTTGAACTGAGGTAATCTGATAAATAGAGATACCATATTTATTAAATTCCTTTCCTAAGAAGGCAGAATTTGTATCTACAATCTGACCAATGAGGATCTCATCACCGATAGTAATAATCTCTGCTTGCATATATCTGGTTTAAAGTCCGAAATCGGCTTTAATTTCATTAACAGCATTATCTACTGCTGTTAATACAGTTGTAAGTTGTTGATCTATATTTTTGTCTGTCTGCTCAAACTTTCCCCAATCTTGTACTTCAATTAGCAAATCTAGAACACCTAACTCAAACAAATCGATGGTTGGCTTCATTTTGTGAGCTGCTTGGTAGACTTCTTTATAATTTTTAGCAGGCACTCCTACTCTTAGCCGTTCTGCGTCTTCTGGTACCTCCTCTATAAAAGCGGCTGCTATTGCTGCAACGAAATCCTCATCGTTATCTGCCATTTCGCGTACGCGATGTAATTGATAATGTTGTGACATTTATTTTATTTTTATTGAAAACATTTCTTCATCCTCAAGATAACCTGTAAGACGATCTTCTACAAAAACCTTTCCGACTCCTGCAGGTGTGCCCGTAAATATAATGTCTCCAATTTTTAAAGTAAAATATTTTGACACATATTCTATAAGTTCGTCAATTTTCCAGAGCATAAGTTCCGTATTTCCAGACTGAACAACCTCTTCATTTTGTTTTAAACTGAAATTAATTTGATTAATATTTTGAAAGGAAGTTTTAGGTAACCATTTACCGATTACAGCAGCACCATCAAAGGCTTTGGCTTTTTCCCATGGTAATCCTTTTGCTTTTAATTGCGCCTGAAGATCTCGTGCTGTAAAGTCTATTCCGAGTCCGATTTGATCATAATATTTATGAGCAAATTTTTTATCTATATATTTCCCTACTTTGTTAATTTTCACCAAAACTTCAACCTCATAATGTATATCCTCTGAAAAATCGGGAATAAAAAATGGCTGTTTCTTTAACAGAATCGCAGTATCTGGCTTTAAAAATACAACGGGATCCGTTGGTTTTTCGTTTTCTAACTCTTTAATGTGATCCGTGTAATTACGACCTATGCAAATTAGTTTCATGTTTCTGTTATTCCTGCCAAATCAGGAATCGTATTAATTTAACCTATATTTTATATTTTAGATTCCTGCCTTTGCAGGAAGGACAATTAACTCAACTTATTATTAAACTGACGCAATTTAATAGCCGTTAATACTTTTTTTGTATACAGTGGAAAATCAGCATTTAGCAACCATCCAAAATAACCTGGTTCTTTGTCTAAAACGTCCAAAACACGTTTACCTTTATGCTTTCCGAAAGAAAAACATTCTTCACCTTCTTTATTAAAGATTAAAAAACCTGCAAAATCTGCGAATTTTTTTCGTGAACTGAATTCTGCTAAAAACTTAGTATCATTTTCCAAATCCTCATAACGATCTAATTGTGCTTTTAAAACCTCGTAAGTTGCTTTAGTATCCGCAGCAGCACTATGTGCGTCATTTAAATCCTTATCGCAATAAAATTTATAGGCTGCAACCAATGTACGCTGTTCCATTTTATGAAATATCGTTTGTACATCTACGGATCTGGTATTTTTCATATCAAAATCCACGCCTGCTCTAAGTAATTCTTCTGCAAGCAAAGGAATATCGAAACGATTAGAATTAAAACCACCCAAATCTGAATCCTTAATCATATTATAAATATCCTTAGATAAAGCTTTAAACGTTGGCTTATCTGCAACATCTGAATCGGATATACCATGAATTGCTGTAACCTCTGCAGGAATTGGCATCTCCGGATTTACGATCCAAGTTTTAGACTCTTCCTTACCATCTGGATAGACTTTAAGAATAGAAATTTCTACGATTCTATCTTTTGAAATATTGATTCCTGTTGTTTCTAAATCGAAAAAACAGATTGGTTTTATAAGATTGAGTTGCATATACTTTAGATTTTTCACAAAGGTACATTAGATTCTTTAACAAAGTCCAACTCCACTAAAAAACCTTCATATAGAAACTTCTTAGTATTGAAAAAACCCTTTTGAAGAACACCAACAAAAAAGCACCGTTAAAATACAGTGCTTTTTTGTATAAATAATTTCTTTTTTAAGTAACTAATTTAATGATTAGTTGCATCACGTTATAGAGTAATGTAGAACCTATTATTATCAGTAAAATTCCTCCTATCCAGTAGAGAATAATCTCCCCTACTTCAAGGAATTTTGCTTTGGTCTTATTATCAATTAGCTTTTTTAAGCTCATTATATTTCTCTATCCATATCCCATGCTTCAAGATAATCTTTTACCGCTTTTACAAATTGGCCGCCAAGTGCACCATTTACAACTCTATGATCATAAGAATGAGATAAATACATTTTATATCGAATACCTATATAATCTTCTTCTGGTCCCTCAATAACTGCAGGTGTTTTTCTAATAGCTCCAAGCGCTAAAATACCAACTTGTGGCTGATTAATAATTGGTGTTCCCATGATACTACCAAAAGTCCCCACATTTGTTACAGTATACGTTCCGCCTTGTATATCATCTGGATCTAATTTTCCTAAACGTGCTCTATTGGCTAAATCATTAACACGTTTTACCATGCCTAATAAATTTAACTGATCTGCATTTTTTATCACAGGGACAATAAGGTTTCCATCAGGTAAAGCTGCTGCCATACCAAGGTTAATCGCTTTCTTCTTTATAATTTTATCTCCTTGAACAGAGATATTCATCATCGGGAAATCCTTTAAAGCTTTAGCGATGGCCTCCATAAAAATTGGAGTAAACGTAAGATTTTCACTTTCCCGTTTTATAAAATCATTCTTAACTTTCTTTCTCCAATTCCATATCTTAGTTACATCAGCTTCTATAAACGACTGCACGTGTGCTGACGTCTGTACAGAATCTACCATATATTTTGAAATGAGTTTTCCCATTCTGCTCATTTCAATAATCTCATCGCCTCCTGCTACAGTCATTGGCTTTTCTATAGCCTTTTCTGCTTTTGGCTTTTCTTTCGCTGGTGCAGAAGTCTTATTAGAAGACTCTATTGCGCTTTGACTGCGCGCTGCATCTAGTGATTTTGTATCTTCGGATGTCGTTGCAGAAACCGGTTCTGATTTTTGAGCAGAACTACGAGATTCTAAATATGCCTTAATATCATTTTTGGTGACACGTTGATCTTTACCTGTACCAACGATACTATCTAATTCAGATTGAGAGACACCTTCTTGTTTGGCAATATTTTTTACTAACGGAGAATAAAAACGACCTTCGGAAGATACTACTGGTGCTACAGATGCTTTAGCTGCCACAACCGTTTGTGCCACCTCTTCAACTACCTTAGTCGCTACAGGTTCCGCGTCTTTAACAGGCTCTGAAGCTGCTGCTTTTGACTCATCGGTCTCATCTCCTTCTGTTTCAATAATTGCGATAGTTTGTCCGACTTGTACCACATCATCAACTTCAAATAGTTTTTCAACTAATACTCCATCTACTTCACTAGGAACTTCACTATCCACTTTATCTGTTGCAATTTCTAATACTGCTTCATCAGCTTCTATAGTATCTCCAACATCTTTAAGCCATGAGGTTATGGTTGCTTCTGCAACACTTTCTCCCATCTTAGGTAACTTAAGTTCAAACTTTGCCATATCTTTAATTTGTAGGTCGTTATTTGCTAATCGCGTGCAAAATTACTAAAAAAATACGTGATTTACTGATTTTTCCTCAACAAATACATTCTAAAAGTGTTGCACCTCACCTCTATTGCTAGCACTATCACTTCCGATGATAAATTTACTGCTTTTTGGAATAAATCTAAAAACAATATTTTCTCGTTGCGATTTTTTCTTCATATCAGCAATTACATTCTTAGCTTTCAAGGTATTAAAATCGTACACGAGCATACTATTTTGTTCAACGTTGTCTTTAATTTTAGTTTCAATGTCAATGGGTTGCTGCAAATGTTTTAATAACGTCTCGTCCGCATCATGCGTATAAACATACGATTTATGTGAAGACACTTTTACCTCAACAGGACGTTTTCTTATAAGTTGAGCTATTTTAATCCCAAACCAAACCACAATATTAAATACCGGATTTTGCTTAAAGTGCTTTTTATAAAAAATCTGCATCGCACCATAAAAACGCTTTGCATACTGAGCATCTTTTAAGGTACTTTCGCCTTTAAAATGAATTACTGTAGTATTTCCAAAATAATAATTATCAAAACCTGCTTTTACTATTTTATAAGATAAATCAATGTCTTCTCCGTACATAAAATACTCTTCATCAAAACCACCGACAACATTATAAACGTCTTTTTTAAGCCACATAAAAGCGCCAACTAAGATATCAACTTTCCCCACATCTGTTATACCAACATTATTAGCATAATAGTCATTAGTTTTACCCAATATTTTTTTTAAGGACACTTTTGGCGTTGGAATATGGCGTTTACTCTCTGGAAGAAATTGCCCTTTACCATCTACCAATTGACAACCAACAATACCCACATTGGGTTTGGTATCAGCAAACTGAATCAGTTTAGTGAAGGTATCTTCGGCAACTACCGTATCTGGATTAAGAATACAGAGATATTCACCTTTAGCCTCTACAACACCTATGTTATTTCCTTTAGAGAATCCTGAGTTTTCTTTATTTTCAATAAGTTTCACAGAAGGAAACAAGTTCTTCACCATGGCACAACTATCATCTGGTGAATTATTATCAACGACAATAATTTCGGCATCGATATCGGTAATAGCTGCTTCTACACTTTTTAGACATAACTCTAAAAAATAGCGTACATTATAATTTAATATGATAACCGATAGTTTCAAGTAGTATTAAGATTTTAAAGACGCTTCAAAAGGCACTCGATCAATGATACTGCGTCCTAAAGTAATTTCATCGGTGTATTCTAATTCGTTACCAGCTGCAACACCTCTTGCAATAGTCGATGTAGAAATATTATATGCTTGTATCTGTCTAAAAATATAAAAGTTGGTTGTATCTCCTTCCATCGTCGGACTCATAGCAAAGATCAACTCTTTTACTTTTCCTGTTTTAACTTTTTCTACTAACGACGCAATATTTAAATCTTGAGGACCAATGCCATCCATAGGTGATATTTTTCCACCTAAAACATGATATAAACCTTTGAAGCTACTCGTATTCTCAACTGCCATAACGTCTCTAATATCTTCTACCACACAGATTAATTCACTATTTCGATTGGGATTAGAACATATTTCACACAATACTGTATCACTGATATTATGACACGATTTACAAAAATTAATTTCTGCACGTACTTTGGTTAAAGCATTTGCTAATTGAAAAGTTTGACTTTCGGGTTGGCGCAGCATATGCAGTACTAAACGCAATGCAGAACGCTTACCAATCCCTGGTAATTGCGACATTTCGTTAACGGCATCTTCTAATAATTTTGATGAAAATTCCATAGCTGCGAAGGTAAAGATTTTTAGACATAAATAAGCGGTTGTTTTCAAAGACTATTAGTAACTATATGCTGAATATTTAAATATTTTTTCATAATTATTTCTAGTTTAAGGCAGTCCTTTTTTTCAAATGCACTATTTTTCGTCAATATTATAAAAACATAACTATTATGTCTCCAACTGCAATACTCTTATTAATTGTATGTTACTTTGGTTTACTTATTTTAATTTCTTATTTCACTGGAAAAGAAGATTCTAATGCTGCTTTTTTTAAAGCTAATAAATCTGCACCATGGTATTTAGTAGCCTTTGGAATGATTGGCGCTTCCTTATCTGGTGTAACTTTTATTTCCGTTCCTGGCGCAATAGAAGCCAAACAGTTTGGGTATTTGCAAGTGGTTTTCGGATACTTTTTTGGGTATTTAATAATAGCCTACGTCTTGTTACCGCTGTATTACAAACTTAATCTCACCTCAATTTATACTTATTTAAAAGATCGATTTGGCATAGTGAGTTACAAAACGGGTTCTGTAGCTTTTCTTATTTCTAGGACTGTAGGTGCATCTTTCCGTTTATTTTTAGTCGCTAAAGTATTACAGCTTTTGGTTTTTGATTTGTTCGATATCCCCTTTGCGATTACTGTAATTATTACCATACTTTTAATATGGCTTTATACTTTTAAAGGTGGTATAAAAACCATTATTTTCACGGATACGCTACAGACATTATTTATGCTAATTTCTGTAGTAGTTACAATAGTCTTTTTAGCATCTGCTTTAGATTTAAACAGTATTGGAGAGATTATTTCCTACACTAAAGAAAGTAACCTTAGTAAAGTGTTCTTTTTTGAAGATGGAAATGATTCTCAATATTTCTGGAAGAGTTTTTTATCTGGAATCTTTATCACTATTACAATGACAGGTTTAGACCAAGACATGATGCAGAAAAACCTAACCTGTAGAAATTTAAAAGATGCGCAGAAAAACATGGTTTCGTTTAGTATTGTATTAATATTTGTCAATATCTTATTTTTAGTACTAGGGTTAATGCTAACACAATATGCGGCTGCCAATGGAATTACAGCTTCTAAGGATGATTTGTTTCCTACCATAGCCATGCTTCCAGAAATAGGCATTGTAACCTCTGCATTCTTTTTATTAGGTTTAATTGCAGCTGCTTATTCTAGTGCAGATTCTGCCTTAACATCATTAACAACTTCGTTTTGTTTTGACATTTTAGATATTGAAAACACACCCGAAGCGACACGAAAACGCCTAAGAAAACAAGTTCATATTGGCTTTAGTATATTGCTGGTTCTCGTAATTATCTTATTCGATTTAATTTTTACAGACGTATCTGTAATTTGGGAACTCTTTAAAGCCGCAGGTTATACTTATGGTCCGTTGCTCGGTTTATTTGCTTTCGGTTTAATTACTAAATATCAAATTAAAGATAAGCTAGTATGGGTAGTAGCTATTGCAGCTCCTTTAGTCTCTTATATTTTAAACCTGTATTCCAAAGAACTGTTTAATGGCCACGAGATCGGATTCGAAATATTAATCTATAATGGCCTTTTAATGTTTTTAGGTTTACTCTTTATAAAAAAGAAAGCTTAGTACTGTTGCGTGCTAAGCAATACTAAAGTACAAGCAACTTCGTAATTTATATTCTTTTGTTCTAAAATGTTATAAAATTCAGGATTCTCGGTACCTGGATTAAAAATAACACGTTTAGGGTTTAAACCAATGATATAGTCATAATAAGGTTTTTGATTTTGTGGATTTAGATATAACGTCACGGTATCTACGTTTTTATACGGCATCAATTCTGTATCAATGGTTACATCTGCAACCTCACCAGACCTTAAACCAAAGGCCTTAACCTCATGGTTATAGCTCCGTAATCGTTTTATTGCAATGTTAGAATAGCGCTCTGGTTTTAACGATGCTCCGATAACTAATGTTGTTTTATTCATAATGTTAAAATAATGTTAAGTAAAATTTATAGAGTAACACAATATAAAAATAGTCGTCTACTCTTTAACAAAGTATTAAAATCAATCAAAAAGTTAATCCAAAAAAAAAATGAAACATTTCTTATTAATGCTTATAATGGTCTCATCAGCCCTCATAAGTGCACAACCCAACGCCAATTCTGACATTAAAGACGGCTCTGTTTCAGGGCGCGTTTTAGACGCTGTTCTCAACGAACCACTACCTTACGTCAATATCGTTATTAAGGATATGACGCATAAAATTATTACCGGAGGAATTACTAATGACGACGGCACCTTTGACATTAGAAATATCCCTGAAGGAAAAATCATTGTATCCATTCAGTTCGTAGGTTTTAAAACCATAGAAAAAAACGTTACCATTGGCAAAGGCAACTACAAACCAAATCTTGGTGACATAAAACTTGAAGAAGAATCAACAGGTTTAGAAGAAGTTACCGTCGTTGCCGATGTCTCAACAATTCAGCAACGTGTCGATAGAAAAGTGATTACTATTGGTAAAGATTTACAAACCGCAGGCGCAACGGCAAGTGAGATTATGAACAACCTACCTTCTGTGAGTGTAGACCAACAATCTGGTGCAATAAGTTTGCGTGGAAACCAAAATGTTAGAGTCATGGTCGATGGCAAATTATCTAACATTCCGGCTGAACAATTATTAAAGCAAATTCCATCAACATCTATAAAAAGTATTGAATTAATTACCAATCCATCGGCAAAATATAATCCAGAAGGCATGAGTGGAATTATAAATATTGTACTTCACAAAAACACTCAAATTGGATTTAATGGTAATATAAATGTTGGGCTAGCTTATGATATTGAAGCTAAATTTAACAGTTCTATCGATGCCAATTACCGTAACGGAAAATTTAATCTTTACGGTTCTTACAGTAATAATATTGCTAAGAATGCCAATTACGGAGGCTTCACCAGATCTGAACAAGAGATTCGTCAAAATTTCGATATTCTAAACAACAATAAATCGCATTTATACAAGATTGGGATCGACTACTATTTAAACGATAAGAATACCATTTCAATTTTCACCAATCAAAATACGTTTAGTGGTAAACCTATGGTAAACTCAGAAATTCTATACCTCGCTAATCCGAGTCTAAATGAGTCTCAATACATGGATGGCGAGTCTACCAATGATTCTCAACAATATAATTTTAATTACAAACACGACTTTAATGAAGAAGGTCATAATATAGAACTTGAAGTAGATTATAATACTTATGAAGGTTTAGGGGACACCAATAACATTTTTTATAATTCGTCACGACCAAATTTTATAGAGGACACTGACACTGATAGAGACAATACCACTATTAATTTAGATTATGTAAATCCGTTATCTGAGACTTCAAAATTAGAATTAGGTCTCGAAGCCCGTTTATTTGACACTAGTATTTTTTATGAATCTAATGCGCGCGAAACCAATGAATTTGGCGACTACATACCGACCACTACACGTTTCGATTATTCAAGAGATATTTATTCGGCCTATGCCACTTATGGTAATAAAATTGACAAGTGGAGTTACCAAGTTGGGGTAAGAGCTGAAACTGTTGGTGTGGACTCTGAAGCCTTTAAAAAAGATTTAGCATCTTCTGAAACCTTATTTATTCCTTTTGAGAATGATTATTTCGAATTATACCCTTCAGCTTTTGTAACCTACGCTGCATCAGACAAAAACTCGTATCAGTTTAGTTATAGTAGAAGGATAGATCGTCCAGGAATCGGACAAGTTAATCCTTTACCAGAGTGGAGTACGCCTTTAATTTCACAATTTGGAAATCAAGAATTAAGGCCACAATTTACAAATTCTATCGAAACAAATTATACCAGACAATTTGAAAAAGGAAGCATTACTGCTGGTATCTTTTATAGAATTATTGAAGACGAAATTCAACAAGCCATCCTAATTGACCGTACAGACATTAACCGTCTAATAATGACCAATATGAATTTTGATAACAGTACTTCGTATGGTGTGGAAGTCTCGTCTAATTATCGCCCTACAAAATGGTGGAGTGTTAATGCTAGTTTTGATCTGTTCTCACAAACTCAGAAAAGTGTTGCTGAATCTTTTGACTCTAACCAAAATATTGTTTTAAACACTGTAGAAGTCGATAATGTAGCATGGAGTGCACGAGCATTTAATAACTTTAGAGTTAGCAAAAGCTTAAGTTTTTCTGCCTTTGGTATGTATAGAGCAAAAAATAAAAACATTCAATTTGAAATGCACGATATGCTCATGGTTAACTTAGGTATGCGTTATAGTTTTCTTGAGAATAACAGAGCGAGTTTTAGCTTAAGTTACAATGACATTTTTAACACCATGTATGCACAATTTGAGAGCGAAAGACCTTATGCGCAATACGGACAATTTAATTGGGAAAGTCAACAAATTTCAGCACGTTTATCTTACCGCTTTGGTGGAGGAAAATACCGCGCAAAATCGCGTAAGCAACGTGATAATGATGTTAAAGAAGGTGGAGGTATGTTTTAAAAAAATATAACTTTACCACTACAATGCATAATTATGAGGAATAATATAATTAGGAATTATTTTCACTAATTATACACTATTAATTAAGAAAATCCTGACGAATCTCTACTGAGTGGTCAGGATTTCTGTTAAAAAGGCGTTAAAAATGAAATGCTGTGAAATAAAATTGAAACTATTACGTCTAGTGTACTATAAGTTTTAAGTAACGTAATTATAAATTAATTTTTGTAATAGTGTTAGTTAAGTTGGTTAATAGCTGAAAAGCCCAGACGATCTATTGTTTGGGCTTTTTTTATCTTATAAAATACGAATTAATTGCCGTTGTTTCTATATCATTTTCCTGCTTTAATGTCCTATACAGCTTTAACTTATTTTTACCACTTCATAATCACACTTCCCCAAGTAAAGCCACTACCAAAAGCAGCCAATACCACTGTATCACCTTCATTTATTTTTCCTTCTTCCCAAGCTTCAGTTAATGCAATTGGAATAGAAGCAGCAGTTGTATTTCCATATTTCTGTATGTTATTAAATACCTGATCATCGTTCAACTTAAATTTCTTCTGAATAAACTGAGCGATACGTAAATTCGCTTGGTGCGGTATTAACATATCAATATCATCAACTTGCAGCTTATTTTTAATGAGGCCTTCCATTATTACCTCACTAAAACGAACTACAGCATTTTTAAATACAAACTGACCGTTCATATGCGGAAAATAACTCTCGTCATTAGGATCATTATCAGCTAAAATATCGTCTACCCAACGTTTTCCCATACCAGGTGCTACAAGTACCAATTCTTCGGCATGTTCACCTTGCGAATGTAAATGAGTAGATAAAACCCCTTTAGAATTGTCTTCTTCCCTAGTTAAAACCGCGGCTCCTGCTCCATCTCCAAAAATAACAGACACACCTCGTCCTCTTGTGGTCTTATCTAAACCAAAAGAATGCAATTCGCTTCCAATAACTAAGATGTTTTTATACATCCCTGTTTTAATAAAATTGTCGGCTACGGACATAGCGTATACAAAACCAGAACACTGATTACGCACGTCTAAAGCACCCACAGTTTTAATGTCTAAGGCATGTTGCACTTGCACTCCAGGACCAGGAAAATACATATCTGGACTTAAAGTCGCAAAAATTATAAAATCGATATCATCCTTATCTAAACCAGACCGTTCTATTGCAATTTTAGCAGCTTTCACACCCATGGTAGCTGTAGTATCACCACTACCCTTTTTTACCCAACGCCTTTCTTTTATACCAGTTCGTTCTTGTATCCATGCATCATTGGTGTCCATCATTTTAGACAAATCATTATTGGTTACAACATTGTCTGGCACGTATTTACCTAAGCCTATTATTTTTGAATTGTACATTGAGAATTTATTTTCATTTCCGAGTTATCGGAAACCTTATTATTTAGTTTAGCAATTTAAGATATAAGATACGATTTATTTTTATTAGAAATTATATTCGTTATGCACGCATAGTACTTGTGTCACTTTGTCACATTTTAAGACTTGGTATTTTATTTGACAAGTAGTAAAATGTAATTAAAACAATAATTAATTAAATTTCTGCCTACGCAGGAATGACAAAAACCACATAAAAAATGACAAAAGGAAGTATTAATGTATCGGTAGAGAATATCTTTCCGTTGATTAAAAAGTTCTTATACAGCGATCACGAAATCTTTTTACGTGAATTGATTAGTAATGGTACAGATGCCACACTAAAATTAAAACACCTTACAAGTATAGGGGAATCGAAATCTGAATATGGAAATCCACAGATTGAAGTTAAGATTGATAAAGAAGGTAAAAAACTTCACATCATTGACCAAGGTATTGGTATGACTGCTGAAGAAGTCGAAAAATACATCAACCAAGTAGCATTTTCTGGAGCTGAAGAATTTTTAGATAAATATAAAGATTCTGCTCAAGATTCAGGAATCATAGGTCACTTTGGACTTGGTTTCTACTCGGCTTTTATGGTAGCAGAAAAAGTTGAAATTATTACAAAATCGCATACTGGTGCTCCTGCAGCTCACTGGACCTGTGATGGTTCGCCTGAGTTTACTTTAGAGGAGGCAGACAAAGAAACAAGAGGTACTGAAATTATCCTTCATATTGCTGAAGATTCTACAGAATTTTTAGAAGAATCTAGAATCCGCGAGCTCTTAAATAAATACAATAAGTTTATGCCAATTCCAATTAAATTTGGAACTAAGGAAATAAACGATCCTGACTTTACTCCAAAAACTACTACAGATAAAGACGGTAAAGAAACAACAGAGCCACACAAACAAATTACTGTAGACGATATAATTAATAATCCTAATCCGGCTTGGACAAAACAACCAACAGAATTAGAAGATCAAGACTATAAAGACTTTTACAGAGAATTGTATCCTATGCAATTTGAAGAGCCTTTATTCAACATTCACCTTAATGTAGATTATCCATTCAACTTAACAGGAATATTATACTTCCCTAAGATGACGAATGATATGAACATGCAAAAGGATAAAATTCAACTCTACCAAAACCAAGTATTTGTAACAGATAATGTTGAAGGTATTGTTCCAGAATTTTTAACCATGTTAAGAGGTGTTATTGATTCGCCAGACATTCCGTTAAACGTGTCGCGTTCGTACTTACAAGCTGATGGAGCGGTGAAGAAAATTTCATCTTACATTACACGTAAGGTTGCTGATAAGTTGAAATCATTATTTAACGCTAACAGAGAAGATTTCGAAAAGAAATGGGACGACATTAAAATCGTTATTGAATACGGAATGCTATCTGAAGAAAAGTTCTTTGAAAAAGCAGATGCCTTTGCCTTATACCCAACAGTAGATGGTAAATTCTATACGTTTGAAGAATTAACCAATGCCATTAAAGCTAAGCAAACCGATAAGGATGATAAAATGGTAATCCTTTACGCGTCTAATAAAGATGAGCAACATTCTTATATTGAAGCTGCTAAAGCTAAAGGTTATGAGGTTTTATTATTAGATTCTCCTATTGTGTCGCATTTAATTCAGAAATTAGAAACAACGAAAGAAAATATTTCTTTTGCTAGAGTTGATGGTGACCATATTGATAATTTAATTAAAAAAGAAGAGAACGCCATTTCTAAACTTTCTGAAGAACAGCAAACGGAATTAGACACCTTATTAAAAGAGGTTATTCCTTCTGAAAAATTCACAGTGCAGTTAGAAGCGATGGATAGTGATGCCTCTCCATTTATTATTACACAGCCAGAATTTATGCGTAGAATGAAAGAGATGCAGCAAACTGGTGGAGGCGGAATGAACATGTTTGGTCATATGCCAGAGATGTACAACCTCATCGTTAACACCAATTCTGCTTTGGTTGGCGAAATTTTAGAAACCAAAACCAAAAAGAAACAAGAACGTTTAATTTCGCAAAGTTTAGATTTAGCACGCTTATCTCAAGGTCTTTTAAAAGGCGAAGAGTTGACAAACTTTATTAAGCGAAGTTATGAGATGATTAAATAAATTAAGACTGCTTCGCTTTTAGAGCCAAGAGTAAAGATTAAAACCACTTTGTGAATTCAAAGTGGTTTCTTTATTTTTAGACCAAATACATCTACCGCTTATGAAACCGAAGCATAAAAACCTCCTATTAATAATACTCATTATTGGCTTTTTATTTTATATCGATCCTGTTTATGCCGGACCAGGCGGCACCATAGCCAAAGGGTTATTTAAAACATGGTGGGAAAAATTAATATTGGCGGCATTGTGTATTGTTTTATTCCCGTTAATCGCCTATACCTATACTGTAGAATATTTTGCAATTAGAAAATCTAAAAAACAACTTAATGCTTTAGGCACTCAGAACAAGGAATTTATGTGGTTGAATCTTGAAAAAAATGTAAAAAACATTTTCACAAGAGTTTACCTCGCTTGGGAAAGAGAGGATATGGCAGAAGTTTCAGAATATATGAATCACTGGTATAGACAAAATCAACAAACAGTCTACTTAGATAAATGGAAACGAGAAAACCTTAAAAACGTATGTCAACTAGACAAGATTAATAGTGTAAAACCACTATATCTAGAAATTACTAACGACAAAAACTTAGAAGGGTCTAAAATTGCATTTTTAATTTCAGCTAATATTAAAGATTATTTAAAAGACAGAACAACACATCAAATTATACAAGGTAAAAATGTCTATGGAGATGAAGAAAAAATTTGGGTTTTAGAATATACTGAAGGAAAATGGTTATTAGATGATATTCAAGAAGGCACATATAGTCTCACCTTTGCGAAATTAAAAAATGTGGTGCCTGAAATTAGACTTCATCAAGGCATAACCGTAAAATGATTTTATGCTGTTAAACAGATATTTATTAATCGTATCTGCATTATCCTTCTGGCTCAATTATTTTACGTATCTTATTAAGCATAAACTAATTCCGTCTAAATGCAATCCGATAATCTTTTAATAACAGTAGCATTTAATGACCTCATCTTTACACAAGCTGAAATAAAGATTATCGAACCCCTTTTTCAAAAAATCAATGTAACAAAGGGAACTATTCTCCTCCATGCAGACGATTTAGTAGAGTTTCAGTATTATATTTTAGACGGTTGTTTAAGAACATATCATACCGATACACATGGAAAAGAACACACCATTCAATTTGGTATTAACGATTGGTGGGTCAGTGACTATACGGCATTCGTTAATTCGGGTAAGGCAATTTTAACTATAGAAGCACTTCAAGATTCTACGCTTTATAAAATCTCTTATGAAGACATGAATTATCTTTACTCAGAAATCCCAAAAATAGATCGTTATTTTAGAATAAAGCTAGAACGTTCATTTGCTGCATTCCAAAAGAGAATTGTAGTAAATTTATCACAATCAGCTAAAGAGCGCTACCTTACTTTCATTAGCACACATCCAGAAATTGTAAAAAATTTAAAGAATTATCATATTGCCTCTTACTTAGGTATCACAACCGAAAGTTTAAGCCGTATAAAAAAAGAATTACATAATTTTTAGTCCTTTCTTCCTTTTCTTATCATACATCAATTTTTTTTTATGTCGAAATATTTATTTTTGTATCCGTACAATGCCCTAACCTATTGTACTAAAATCCCCTAAGGATTAATAGCTAAAAAGCGCAGGTAGCACAACCTGCGCTTTTTTATTTATAGATGACCGACTTTCCAAAGTCACATATACAGACCAAAGACGGAGAACTAGTAAATGGATATTGGCATTTTAATAGCTCCAACCCTTTTACGTTTTCTTAAGCCCCTTTAACAGATTTGCCCAAAAGTTTTAAAAAACATAAAAAAGCGTTCTCCCGTTTTTTATAATACTTCAGAAATAGTTTTTATACACCCTTTAATATTACTTTAGAGTTCATTGAATTGAAACAGGCTCATAACATTTCTACTCAACGACTCAACTATCTCACTTTTTATTAGCTCCCTCTTATTACAATTTCGGTTCCAAAAGATATATTCAATATACTGTAATAAATACAATTATCTTAATCTTTAGAAGGAACAAGATGCCACTTTACAACTAAGAACCATCTTAATCATTTACAGACTTTTAACTTAAAATCACCAATAATTTTAAGGTTAAAAAAAAGCAACATCATAATAAATTTGTACTTTCACGAAAACGTTATAGTTCACGTAATTTTCAATCAAAAAACATATTTAAACACAACAAAACGTACCATCAATTATGAAAATCAAAAAGATATTAGTTGCCAATCGAAGTGAAATTGCCATACGCGTATTAAGAGCCTGTACAGAATTAAATATAGCTACTGTGGCAATTTATACTTATGAAGATCGTTACTCGCAACACAGGAATAAAGCAGACGAATCTTATCAAATTGGTGAGGACAACGATCCTTTAAAGCCCTATTTAAATATTGAAGAAATTGTGGCTTTAGCTAAATCAAAACATGTGGATGCCATTCATCCTGGTTATGGTTTTTTATCTGAAAATTCAGAATTTGCAAGACGCTGTGCGGAAAACGATATTATTTTTATTGGTCCAGACCCAGAGGTGATGGACGCCTTAGGAGATAAAATTACGGCAAAAAAAATAGCTTTAAAATGTAATGTTCCCATTATAGAGAGTAATAAAAAAGATCTTACAGCTTTAAAAATTGCACTTTCAGAAGCGAATACAATTGGCTATCCGTTAATGCTAAAAGCGGCTTCTGGTGGTGGCGGACGTGGTATGCGTGTGGTTAGAAATGATAAAGATTTAGAACAACACTTTGATTCTGCCAAAAATGAAGCCTTAAATGCTTTCGGTGACGATACCATGTTTTTAGAAAAATATGTAGAAAACCCAAAACATATTGAAGTACAAATTGTAGCTGACAGACATGGCAATATCAGACACTTATTTGAGCGCGATTGTTCTGTACAACGTCGCCATCAAAAAGTTGTTGAGGTAGCTCCATCTTACAATGTGTCTCAAAAAGTGAAGGATGCTTTGTATAAATATGCTGTTGACATAGCGACTGAAGTTAATTATAACAATATTGGTACCGTAGAATTTTTAGTAGACCCGCAAGACAATATCTACTTTATAGAAGTTAACCCAAGAATTCAAGTAGAACATACTGTTACCGAAATGGTTACTGGAGTCGATTTGGTAAAAACACAAATTTTTGTTGCTGGTGGCTATAAATTATCAGATAAACAAATAAAAATCTATGAACAAGACGCATTGGCTACTTACGGTTTTGCTTTACAATGCCGATTAACAACAGAGGATCCTGAAAATAACTTTACACCAGACTATGGAAACATCACCACGTACAGAAGTGCCTCAGGTATGGGTATTCGTTTAGATGCTGGTAGTATTTATCAAGGTTATAACGTAAGTCCGTTTTTCGATTCCATGCTCGTAAAAGTTTCTGCACAAGGTAGAACACTCGATGGTGCCGTTAGAAAAATGGTTCGTGCTTTAAAAGAGTTTAGAATTAGAGGTGTAAAAACCAATATTCATTTTCTACAAAACGTTATTCAGCATAACACTTTTAAAGAAGGTAAAGTCACCGTCAACTTTATTCAGAATACCCCTTCTTTATTCGAAATAAAATTACCTCAAGATAGAACGACTAAAGCAGTTAATTTCTTAGCAGAAGTTATTGTAAATGGCAATTCTGATGTTAAACACATAGATAAAACCAAAGTATTTAGAACCGCTAAGGTTCCAAAGTATAACCGCAACGAAGCATTTCCGGATGGCACAAAAAACCGATTAACAGAATTAGGGCCTGAAGCTTTCTGCCAATGGCTAAAGGACGATTACAAAATACATTATACCGACACAACCATGCGCGATGCTCACCAATCGCTGTTAGCCACACGTATGCGAAGTTACGATATGCTCAAAGTAGCAGAAAGTTTTGCAAAAAACCATCCCAATACCTTTAGCATGGAAGTCTGGGGAGGAGCGACCTTTGATGTCTGTTACCGCTTTTTACACGAAAGTCCTTGGACGCGTCTAAGAGAATTGCGTAAGGCGGTTCCAAACATTTTGTTTCAAATGTTGTTGCGTGGCTCTAATGCTGTGGGTTACAAAGCCTATCCTGATAATTTAATTGAAAAATTTGTGGAGAAATCTTGGGAAAATGGAGTTGATATTTTTAGAATTTTCGACTCGCTCAATTGGGTAAAAGCTATGGAACCTAGCATAAATTATGTTCGCACTAAAACAGGTGGTATTGCGCAAGCAGCCATTAGTTATACAGGTGATATTTTAGACCCTAAACAAACCAAATATAATCTTAAATACTACACACAGTTAGCTAAAGATTTAGAAAATGCCGGAGCACATATGATAGCCATTAAAGATATGGCTGGTTTGCTTAAACCGTATGCTGCTACCGAATTAGTTGGTGCTCTCAAAGACACATTACAGATTCCAGTACATCTACATACTCACGATACCTCATCTTTACAAACAGCCACTTATTTAAAAGCCATTGAAGCTGGAGTTGATGTGGTTGATGTAGCACTTGGGGGACTTTCTGGATTAACATCACAACCTAATTTTAATGCTGTAGTTGAAATGATGAAAGGTCAAGACCGTGCGCACGATTTTGATATGACAAATCTCAATCAGTTTTCAAACTATTGGGAAGATACACGTGAAATGTACTATCCTTTTGAATCTGGATTAAAAGCAGGAACTGCTGAAGTGTATCAACATGAGATTCCTGGTGGACAATATTCTAATTTACGTCCACAAGCCATTGCCTTAGGCCTCGGAGATCGTTTTGATGAGGTTAAAAAAATGTATGCACAAGTCAATACTATGTTTGGCAACTTGGTTAAAGTAACACCAAGTTCCAAGGTCGTTGGGGATATGGCTATTTTTATGGTTACTAACAATTTAACACCAGAAGATGTGATGCAACGTGGCGAAACAATTTCTTTTCCAGAATCGGTAATTAATTTCTTTAAAGGAGATTTAGGGCAGCCTGTTGGTGGTTTTCCTAAAGACCTTCAGAAAATAATTCTTAAAAATAGAGAAGCTTATACAGATCGACCAAATGCACATTTAAAACCTGTAGATTTTACCAAAGAATTTGCTGCTTTTAAAAAGAAATTTCAACAAGGATTTACCAGACCAATCGAAATAGAAGACTTTTTATCCTTTATGCTTTACCCAAAAGTATTTGAAACTGCTCATGAAAATTATAAGAAATACGGCAACATTGCGCTCATTCCAACTAAAGATTTCTTTTTTGGTATGCAATTGCAGGAGGAAACCAAAATTACTTTAGAACCAGGAAAAACTATTATAGTAAAACTACTCTCTGTGAGTATTCCTAATGATAATGGCATTAGAACCGTATTCTTTAAAGTGAATGGTGAAAATCGATTTGTTGAAATTTTTGACACCTCATTAAACATTAAAAAGGTTGAAAACATAAAAATAGATCCTGACAATAACAACCACGTTGGTGCACCTTTACAAGGCTCATTATATAAAGTTTTAGTTAAAAAAGGGGCGACTGTAAAGGAAAATGATCCTCTCTTTGTAATTGAAGCGATGAAAATGGAGACTACCGTTACAGCTCATAAATCGGGAAAAATAAAATCCGTTTCTCTGTCTGAAGGAAGTATGGTTGGCCAAGATGATTTGGTGATTACTATGGAATAAATATTTATTGCATAAGATGCTCAAAAGTAATAGAAAACTATACGCTTTTCTATAACATATATTTAACATTATGTCCTTCTAATTGGCAAGGCTTTTGAAATTATTACAACCTATAAACCAATTAACAACATTATGAAATTATTTAACAAGCTTCCTATCATTCTATTTGCATCTTTTTTATCCTCTTGTAGCGCAACTAAAGAAACGACTGCAACATATTGGGTTAATAGCTCCAAAGTAAATTGCGATGCTGGTGCCGGAAAAACGACATGCTTGCAAGTTTCAACAACTGAACATTATGACAATGCCGAATGGACAAATTTTTATGCTCCCATTGAAGGTTTTAATTTTGAACCAGGCTATCTTCAGAAGATTAAAGTTTCAGAAACCACTTTAAATACTCAGACCACTCCGGCAGATGCTTCGTCAATCTCTTATAAATTAATAAAAGTGTTAGAAAAAAAACAAGATCCAAAATTGGCCCTTCATGATATTTGGGCAACCACACATATTAACGAAACACCAATTGAAAGCACCTCTAACGTGCCAACATTAGAAATTAACACCACAGAGATGCGCGCTTATGGCACTAATGGTTGTAATAATTATAGTGGACAAATAAAAAATATAACTGCTAATACTATTAAATTTGGTGCAATGGCATCAACTCGAAAAATGTGTATGGATATGACAATTCCAGACCGTTTTGATAAAGCTTTCAATACAGTTTCTACTTATAAAAAAGACGGTTTACACCTAATCTTATACAATTCCACTGGTGATGAAGTGTTACGTTTTAAAAAAGTAGATTAAATACAAATTAAAATTAGATCATTGGGTTATTTAGGCTGTAAGTCCAAGTAACCCAATTTCTTTTCCACTACCTTTGCAGCAATAAAAAAATAAGTATTGGAAAAGAAAAAACAACACCCTAAAGTAAAGTCAGAACTTCACCCAAGAAATCAACATCGTTCACGTTACGATTTTAAGGCACTGATAAAGAGTTCGCCTGAATTGGGTAAATATGTAGCACCTAATACATACGGTGATGATTCTGTAGACTTTTTCAATCCTGCTGCAGTGAAAGCTTTGAATAAAGCCTTATTAATTCACCATTATGGCTTAGATTATTGGGATATTCCAGAGCATTATCTGTGTCCTCCAATTCCAGGGCGTGCAGATTACATTCATAATATTGCTGATTTACTAAAAGGAACAGGTTTAGAAATTCCTAAAGGTAAACATATTAAAGGTTTAGATATAGGTGTCGGTGCCAATTGCATTTACCCTATTATTGGCCAACATGAATACGGTTGGTCATTTATTGGTAGTGACACGGATGAAATCGCGATTATTTCAGCTAAAACTATAGAGCAAAAAAATTATAAATTAAGATCCACTTTAGAAATAAGACGCCAAGAAAAAGCCAACAACTTTTTTTATGATATTCTAAAACCTGAAGAAAAAGTAGATTTCACCATTTGTAATCCACCATTTCATGCCTCGGCAGCAGATGCGCAAAAAGCGAGTTTAAAAAAGCAGAAGAATCTTAAAGGAAAGCGCCCTAATAAATCCTTATTAAATTTTGGCGGTCAACATAATGAATTATGGACTAAAGGTGGTGAAGCGCGTTTTGTTAAAGACATGATTTATGAAAGCAAACACTTTGGCAAACAATGTTTGTGGTTTACAAGTTTAATCTCAAAAGAAGCGACGTTAAAACCCACCTATAAAATATTAGAAAAGGTAAATGCAACTGACGTTAAAACCATTGAAATGGGGCAAGGTCATAAAATCAGCCGATTTATTGCCTGGACATTTTTAACCGAACAAGAGCAAAAGGATTGGAAAGCCGAACGTTGGTAAATCAATTCGTCACTTCGAGTGTTCCTATTTTTTATCGGAATGTATCGAGAAGCAATTGAAACAAAATGGTTTTCAATGGTTCTCGATACTATTTGCTCATACTTCACAAATCACTCGAACTGACGTGATTTGTAACTTTAATATTTTTATATCAAAGTTTGAATAAACAATTATTCTACCTTTGTTAACTAATTTATCATTCCTGCGTAGTCAGGAATCTATAAGCTACGAATAACAAAGTGGATTCCCGCTTTCGCAGGAATGACAAACTTAATAAATACAGAACCATATGTCATTTAAAGACTTAAACTTAATAAAACCGATACTAAAAGCCGTTGAAGCTTCTGGTTATGTAGAACCTACTTTAGTGCAGCAACGTGCTATTCCGTTTATTTTAGATCGTAAAGACGTAATAGTTTCTGCACAAACCGGAACCGGAAAAACGGCTGCTTTTGCGCTTCCGATATTGCAAAATCTATTTGATAAACAAGATGCACCTAAAAAAGGTAAAAAAATTAAGGCTTTAGTATTAAGTCCGACACGAGAATTAGCCATTCAAATTCAAAAAAACTTTAAGACTTATGCTGAATTTAGCAATTTAACCTCTTTAGTCGTTTTTGGTGGTGCTTCAATAGAACCTCAAATTGATGTTTTAAAAGAAGGCATCGATATTTTAGTGGCTACACCAGGTCGCTTACTCGATTTGCATAAACAAGATTATATCAACCTCGATTATATTGAAACATTTGTTTTAGATGAGGCGGATTTAATGTTAGATATGGGCTTTATAGATGATATTAAAAAGATTGAACGACTCTGCCCAGAAAACAAACAGACATTATTATTTTCGGCAACGATACCGAATAAGATTGAAGAATTAGCTCAAACCATTCTTAAAAACCCAGAACGCATCGATGTTACTCCAACGAAATCGGTCGCTAAAGATGTGAGCCAAGTATTGTACTATGTGCCAAAACGCAACAAAATTGAATTATGCCTTCATTTATTACGCAATACCATAAAAGGCAATGTACTTATTTTTAGACGCACCAAATTTGGCGTAAATAAACTCGAGCAAACCTTACTAAAAAATGGTTATGCCGTAAACAGTATTCATGGTGATAAAAACCAAAGCGATAGACAAACCGCTCTGAATAAGTTTAAAAATGGTTATGTAAAAGTCTTAATTGCTACCGATGTTGCTGCGCGTGGAATTGACATCAACGAACTTGACAATGTTTTTAATTTTGATATGCCCAATGTACCTGAAACTTATGTACATAGAATTGGTAGAACTGGAAGAGCTGGACATACTGGAAAAGCTTACTCCATGTGTTCTGCTGACGAGAAAAGTTATGTAAAAACGATTCAGAATGCTATAAATGTTCAGATTCCTGTGGAAACTGAGCATCCTTACCCTTTAGATCCTAAAGCTAAACCTGTTGTTCATAAAAGACAAGGTAGTAAGTATAAAAAAGGTCGTAAAAGTGAAGCTTCTAAGAAAAAGAAGAAACGTTGGTATTAGATTAGCTGTTAGCAAAAAAAAACACTTAGGTTACCTAAGTGCTTTTTTATTTGTTTTGAGAATGAAATATTTAAACTTTATTTTTTGATTGAATCATTGTATGAGTAAATAATACCATTAATAATATCAAAGAAAATAAGACCCGAAGATTTCTCTTTTGGGTTTAATGGCTTTGACATTAATTGATTTCTCTCTTTACTTTTTGGTTGCATTGTTACTTCAAAACTGTCGTTTCCCATGACATTCCTAGTATTGTAACCAATGACTTCCAATCCATGATTTAAATTTGGATAGAAAAAATGAATTTTTGAGTAGTCTGAAAACAGATCAAAACGTTGAAAATCTTTAGTCCAATTATAAAAGAAATATTCACTATTAAAATCTGTAATTTTATTATTGCTTCCTAATTCACCAATTTCTATTTTTGAGAATTCAGATTCAATATCCACATTATTTAATTCTGTTATTAAAGCCTTAAAAACTCTATCAGTTTCTAATTTACCTCCAGAAATATTATGAGCGATTACCAATGAGTTATGAATTTTTAATTCATTTTTTGGGTTTTCTATTCTATTGATGTAGAGCCTTCCATAATCTAATCGAATGGATATTTGGTTATCAAATTCGTCATGGAAATTTAGCAAACTACCTTTAGCTACAATTTTAAGACTGATATCTTTTGGGATTTTTATTATAAAATTTCTTTTAAAATTTCTATTATTTTGCCATTTAACTGCTTTTTTTAAAAGTCTCTCTTTTCGCTTTAAATCGTTAGCATATATGATTTTTGCCCTTGCTTCATGATATGATTTGTAAGATTTAATCTCGGTAATTTCATTTGAAATATCTTCCTTTAGTTTTCTAGATATTGCAGTTGTATCTTTTGTTTCATATATAAGTCTATCTAATGAAAAAATAGAAACATAACTAGATGCGTTTAAACTTTGCTTAACATTTGGATGTTTCTTAATACTTATAAGATTGTTTTCTTGAGTCGCTTCAATTCTTACACTATCTAGTATTCTTTGATGTTCTTTTTTAGGTAATTTCATAAAATTAATATCATAATTAATATGAATACTATCGTCTGGTGAGGACACGAATTTCACTGAACCGTCAGGTATTTCAATATATGCGGTTGTATTTTTATCTGTTTTAAAACTTTTAGAGAAAACTTTTACATTTTGCCCTAATACTGTTTGCATTGTGATGAGTAATACAAATAATAATCTAAATGGTGTTTTCATCGTGTTCGTTTTTTTGATTTAATATGTTGATGTGCTTTTGAATGTCTTTTAAAATTTGAAGTCGTGTTTGAAGATTTTCAACTAGAGCTTCAATAACTAAAATATTATTATAATCCTCTTTAAACTGAACAGAAATAGCTTTGTAATCGGTATCTAAATCTTTCAGCTTTTTTCTGAAGCGTTCTACCAATACAGCGTCATCTGCGATAGCTATAAAACTCTGCCATTCGGTTTCAATATCTTTAAGATATGCTGCCTCAACAGCTTCTACTTGCGCTATAATTGGTGCCACTTGATTTAATTCTGGGTTTGCTTCCTTTTGCATCACATTAAAGCCAATCGTTACTGCAATAATTAAAATGGCAGCTGTACTTAACCATGCATAAGGACGTCGTTTTGGTTGGGATTGCTTTTTAAGTTTTTCTGCAAACTCTGCCCTATGGTTTTCTGGAAGCGTTTTTAAATCAGCTTCCTCATTAAATAGGTTTCTAATATCTTGCTTCATTATACTTTTGTTTTAAAAGTTCTTGTAATTGTAATTTTCCGCGCCTTAAATGTGTGCGAGATGTTTTTATGGGAATTCCTAAAATGTCCGAAATCTCCTCATGATCATAGCCTTCTAGCAAATAAAGCTTCACTACGATTCTATGCTTTTCGCTAATCTGTTCAACGGCAAATAAAATCTCTTGCTTCGTAATTGAAGTATCAAATTGCCAATCGTTCTCAATGGTAATCTGCAGGTCTGAAACCTCAACAGCTTCAAACTCTAACTTATTTTTCTTTAAAACATCTAAACATTGATTAATGATAATGCGTTTTAACCAAGCACCAAAGGTGGCTTCAGGCTTATACGATTCAATGTGTCCAAAGGCTTTTAAAAAACCTTCTTGCATGGCATCTTTTGCATCTTCATCGCTGAGGTAATGACAAGCAATGGTATACATCGCCTGACTATACTTATCATAAACTTGCATTTGTGCAACTTCATTTCCTTTTTTGCAAAGCGTAATAAGTTTAGTCTCTAGTTTTTGCATTAGGTTAGTTAGCGGTTTATTATAAAAACGATGAGTTTTAGAAAAGGTTTCAAAATAGAATAAAAAAGATTGATTTTAATTGAATATGTCTAATTTTAACCTGAACTTCAATTCATCATAAAAAAATGAGCGTCGATTATAATAAACCAACCTTTAAAAAATTACTTAATAAACTACAGGAAGAAAGCTGGCAATTAGAATTACTAATTTCTGGTTTTGCCATTTTTGGTTTATTCTCCGCTTATCCTAATTTAGAAATTGCATACCAACACACCCAAAACGAAAACAATACGTTTTTCTCAATGGTTTTGGTTGTAGCGCTTTCGGCTTGTTCTATACTAATCTTCAACTTGTTGTTCCATGTTCTTTTACGTGGGTTATGGATTGGCGCATTAGGGTTACGCTATATTTCTGGAGATATCGATTACGACACTTTAAATTATAGTAAACGCTTTAATACGTATTTAAAAAACAAAGTAGGCTCGTTTGATAGATATATTGCACGTTTAGAAAATTATTGTAGTGTTATTTTCGCAATTTCATTTTTACTTATTTTCTATATGTTGGCCATTGCGCTAACGATAGGTTCTATTGTTTTCGTAATTACTATTTTTATCGATGATCATTCGTTTAGTGACATATCGACCTATTTCGGTATGATACTCTTAGTTTTTCTTATTACTGGAATGTTACTGACCTTTATTGATTTTATAACGCTCGGTTTTTTAAAAAAGAAAAGATGGATAAGTAAAATATATTTTCCCATTTACTGGTGCTTTAGTTTTATTACACTATCCTTTTTATACCGTCCATTAGTCTATAATTTTCTAGATCATAAATTTGGAAAACGCCTGAGCTTCTTTTTAGTGCCTATCTACATGATATTGATATGGATCACCTCATTATATTACAACCAGTCTAATTATTTTAATTTTATAGAACCCTCCGGAAATTACATCGCTAATACCTTTAGTTATGAGGATATGCTCACGGAAAATTCAGACTTTATTCAAAATATTGCTATCAACAGTAAAGTTATCACCGATCCATACATCAAAGTCTTCATTCTGTTTGATGAAGGTATTGAAGATGATATCTACCTATTTAACCCCAAATTAAATCCTGAAGAAGATACCAGAGGAATCACTTCAGAAATGAGTTCCATAAATTCTGGTGTCGTTAGTGAAGCTTTAAAACAAGATTATATAACAACATTTAATTCACTTTACACGGTTGAAATCGATTCTACATTATATCGCACTGATTTTATACTTGGGGCCTCATTAAAAAAACAAAAAGGATTTGAAACTTATATAGGTATAAAAAACCTAAGTGAAGGGAAACATGTCTTACAGGTAAAACGAAAAAGCAAAAAAGCATCTGATACCATAAAAAAAACGGCGGCTACTATACCATTTTGGTATTATCCAAATTAGCATAAGACATTAATATTGTATCTTTAGAATCTATAAACTTAACCATGTATAAAATTTTATTTATATTAGTATTTATTGGGCACATTTCCTTAGCTCAAACCACCATAAAAGACAGTATTACTTCTTATCCGGTAAGTTATGCCACCATTTCTTTTGGAAACGGTAATGGCCTTTTTGCAGATGACGAAGGGCAATTTATTTTTACAGAAAAATTGTATCCAGATATTGATTCCCTTTTTATATCTGCACTTGGTTTTGAAGACTTACATATCGCAACCAATAATTTGCCTAAACAATTGCTCATGCATCCAGAAGCGCATCAATTAGATGCCGTTATAATCGCTAATAAAATAGATAGGAAATTTAAAGTTGAAAAACTAAAACCCTATTTAGATGATGATTATTATAAATGTTGGCTGCCAACTATAGAATCTGAGATTGCTGTGTATTTTCCTAAATCCACAACTAAAGATCAGAAACTCACTCATGTGTTATTCCCTATTGCTTTAGAATCTAAAGATTGGACAAAACGAAAACGTTCTAATAGTGAAAAGAAAAAATTTTCAACCTTGTTTAAGGTAAAATTTTATAGTAATAACAACGGAAAACCAGGTAACGTATTAACAAACGAAACCATTGTTTTTAGAGCGACCGAAAAAGATGGAGATGCATACAATTTACCAGTTGATGAATATGATATTTATATTCCAGATGACGGTTTTTTTGTTTCACTTCAAGTTTTAGGTTACACCAATAAAGAAGGCAAATTACTTCCTAACAAAAAATATAAAGAAATCGTTTCAAATTCGGGTGGTGTGGTAAAAATTCCAACTAATTTTAGACCGCTATTACCATTTACAGATGAAATTGAATCTAAAAATACCTTTATAAAACGTGTATTTATCAACGGCAATAATTGGGTGAAATTTGATAAAGGCAACCATTTTAAATCGAGTTTACTAGACAAAAACCTATTTAATTACGGTATTGGATTGACCTATAAAACGTATAAAGATGAATGAGCCCATTGGTCTTTTCATCATGGCTGCAATGTACGTTTTTGCAGGAATCGTGCATTTTATAAAACCTAAAATGTACATGCGCATTATGCCAAGGTACATTCCTAATCATAAGCTCATGGTTTATTTAAGTGGAGCTGCAGAAATTTTATTGGGTATTGCTCTTTGCATTCCTGTTTTAAAAGCAATAGCTATATATGGTATTATTGCCATGTTAATCCTGTTTCTATCAGTACATTTTTATATGGTTTCGGGTAAAAAAGCATCTGCTGGCCTTCCGAAATGGCTATTAATAATACGTATTCCACTTCAATTTGGCTTAATGTATTGGGCTTGGATTTACCTAAACTAAGCGCTTTTTGAAAACTCAGGCCGTCACGTCAAAACGGGTGCTTCCCCTCATTATTTTTTCGCAATTTTGTTGCACTTCATTGTGGTTTGCAGGAAACGCTGTGGTTGATAATTTAATTGTGTATTTCAATCTTAGTGTAGAATCACTGGGTTATATGAGTTCTTCCGTACAATTTGGTTTTATCATTGGCACATTTATATTCGCCATGTTATCACTAAGTGATCGCTTTTCTCCTTCCCGTGTATTTTTTATTTGTGCAGTTTTGGGGTCCGTTTGTAATTTCGGTATTTTGTATACCAATAATACGATAGTTACCTTAGTGGCTTTTCGATTTTTTACGGGGTTTAGTTTAGCAGGCATTTATCCTGTTGGAATGAAGATTGCAGCAGATTATTTTGAAAAAGGTCTAGGTAAATCGTTAAGCTTTTTAATTGCTGCCTTGGTTTTGGGCACCGCTTTTCCGTACCTAATACAGTCTTTTGATTTTAATCTCAAATGGCAATCTGTAGTTTGGGCAACTTCCGTCTTAGCGCTCTTAGGAGGTGTTTTAATTCTCATATGGGTACCCAATGGACCTTACCGAAAACGTGCCGCTAAATTTGATATGTCAAAAATTTTAAACGTTTTTAAAAATTCGAGCTTCCGCTCTGCATCTATGGGTTATTTTGGTCATATGTGGGAGCTCTACGCCTTTTGGACTTTTGTACCTGCTATATTAATGATGTATCAAAAACTACAACATGTTACTTTAAACATCCCCTTATGGTCTTTTCTAATAATAGCTTCGGGAACCCTGTCTTGCATTATAGGAGGCTTTATTTCAGAAAAATTCGGTGTTAAAAAAACGGCTGGTTGGGCCTTATCAATATCAGGATTCTGTTGTCTATTATCGCCCTTATTTTTTATGATGACCTCTACTCCACTCTTTATAATCGTTTTGGTAATTTGGGGAATGGCAGTAATTGCAGATTCACCGTTATTCTCTACCATGGTGGCACAAAATTGCGAAGTACAATCCATTGGAACTGCCCTAACCATTGTAAATTGTATTGGTTATAGCCTTACTATTATTAGCATCCAAATGCTCAACCATTTCACTACCAATATCACGTTTGCACCTTACGCCTTTACAGTGCTCGCATTAGGTCCTATCATTGGATTAATATATTTAAAGAAAGTCTAATTTATTCTACTTCAAAATCGAAATATGTGTTTGGAAAAGGCTCCCATCGCAAGGTGAAATGCCACCACTCCTTTGAGTAATTTCTAAAATTATGCTTTAACATAACCGACTGCAATATTTGTCTATTTTTCTTTTGCTTATTAGTTAATGCCTCATGAGCCACCCAAGAAATTTCTCCAAAAAAATCATACGGACTTCCCATATCTAAAGGTTTACCAGTAGTTCCATCAATGATAGTAAGATCAACAGTACTCCCTCTACTGTGTCCGGAGCGCGAAGCAATATAACCAGCATTAAATAAATTTCGCTTTTCAACTTCAGGATAAAATTGTTGCTTATTAATGGTATCGTGTAGGTCTTTTGCCCATCGGATAAAATGATTAACCGAACGCTGTGGTCGGTAACCATCATAAACTTTTAAACACAAGTTTTGTTGTTGCAATTCATCTTGAACCAATTTTAATTTCTCTGCCGTCTGTTTGGTTAAGATTAAACGGTTAGCGTTGTAACCATCAATAGTATCACCCACAAAATTATGGGTTGAAAAATAACGCAATTCTACATCCAAATCCGGAATCACAGATTTTACATATACAAAACCATCTGGCAAGGTGATACTTTGTTGAAAACCTAAAGTCAGTAATATCAGACTTCCTAAATAAATAAAAGTTTTTATAGTCATATCGAAGTACTAATTTAGTCAAAAATAAAACTATGAATTTGTTTTCTGAAGAGAAACAACATTTTAAACTCCCAAATGCGGAATTAATTTACTTTCCCAATCTCTTTTCTATGCATGAGTGCAAAACATATTTTAAGACCATTAAATCAGAAACCAAATGGCAACATGATGACATTACCGTCTTTGGCAAAACATATAAACAACCAAGGCTAACAGCACTTTTTGGGCATACAGATCAACCTTATCGTTATTCTAATATTACCATGCATCCTCACCCATTTACACCAACACTGCTAACCATTAAAAAAAAGGCAGAACACTGCTCAAACCATATATTTAACACCCTCTTAATTAATTTATACCGAGACGGCAATGATAGTAATGGATGGCATGCCGATAATGAGAAAGAATTAGGTAAAAATCCACTCATTGCTTCTGTGACATTTGGTGAGTCGCGTACTTTTCATTTTAAACATAAATTTATAAAGGAAGAACGCCATAAACTAAATCTGGAAAACGGCAGTTTACTCATTATGAAAGGAGAAATGCAACATTATTGGCTCCATCAAATTCCAAAGACGAAAAAACAGGTGAACGAAAGACTAAATCTCACTTTTAGAACCATTACTTAAACAACAAAAAGGTTATAAAAACAAAAAACCGAGATCCCTCAATCTCGGTTTTCGTTTATTTGCTTTTTTTTTATGCTGGTAGATTCAGGGTCTCTAAGCCAACTCAACATAAGGCAAATATTAATTAATTAATCCATTGAACTAAAAACTAAATTTTAGTACGAGTCAAATATATAATTCATTTTGAATACATACGCTTAAAAACACATTTAATCGATGAAATACATGTAATTTTAACATTTAAAGACGAAAAACGCATTTCACCGATGAAATACAATTGTAAGAATTGTAATTCTTCACTAGAAATACTGTAAATTTGGTATAAATTTTGAAACAATCATAGATTTCATTTCTATATGAATTAACTTTATGCGTCTTAAAACTTATTAAAATGAAACAGTGTGTAATTCTAGCGATGTGTTTATTGAGCCTCACAGGTTTTAGTCAAGAGAAGTCATTTAATGAAGTAGAATTATCTATTTCAAAATGGATTGATGGTACCTTACTGACTCCAAATGCTTTAGAGCAACCCAATTTAGCCATTATTATTGCTGGCTCTGGACCAACGAATAGGAATGGCAATCAAAATTTTCTCAAAAATAATTCATTAAAGAAATTAGCCGAAGGACTAACCAAAAATGGAATTGCTACTTTTAGATATGATAAACGCATTGTAAAACAAATTCGCAATAACAATGTGGATAAAGATATGATGTTTGATGATTTTGTTGAAGACGCTTCAGATGTTTTAAATTATTTTAAAGCATTAGATAAGTATAACAAGATTTACATTATTGGTCATAGCCAAGGTAGTTTGGTCGGTATGCTTGCAGCTAAAGACAAAGCTGATGGTTTTATTTCACTTGCGGGTGCTGGCAATAATATTGGAGACGTTATTATAGATCAGGTAGCCCAAACAGCACCGATGTTTAATGACGATACAAAACGGGTTGTAAACAGTTTGAAAGAAGGAAAAACAACAACCGATTACCCACCCGCTTTAGCTTCAATATTTAATGTAGAATTACAACCGTTTATGATGAATTGGATGACGTATTCCCCTTCTGATATCATAAAGGAACTAAAAATACCTGTATTGATTATTAACGGAACTAAAGATCTTCAAGTTTCAGTTAGTGAAGCAGAAGTACTCAAAGAAGCCAATGAAAACGCTGAACTACTTCTTATTGAAAACATGAATCACGTCCTTTTTGAAATAGAAGGCGGTGACTTAGAGAATTCAAAATCGTATAACGAATCCTTTAGAACTATTTCCCCTGAACTTATCACTGGTATAACATCCTTTATAGAAAAATAACTTTTTTTAGTACACATTAAACAAAAAGCATCTCAATTGATTTTATCAAAAATGAGATGCTTTTTTTAACTTAACTAAATGAAAAGCATCCCAACCACGAGATGCTTTTTCTAACTAACCAACCAAATGTAATGTTGCGGTTTTGTAGTATGTTACACTTTGGTAACTATCGCAATTAGCATTACGTTTAGTTTATTACAAACGGCGTGCCAAACTTTAATTTATTTATTTTTTTCATTTATATGTAACAAAATGTTTGAGTTGTATACTTATAATTTAAATTATATCTTTATGATATCATAATAATATCATTTTGATAACTGATTATTATTAACCAATTAAATATTTTAAATCATGAAAGAAGAAAAAATTATTGTTCCCGCTAACGGTTACCTCATGCTCTTTTTATTTACCCTGCTTTTCTTTGGTAGTATAGCAGCCATTATTATTACCCATTTAGCATGGCCTGTTTTTGGTATTATTATGGCATTAATACTCGCTTTTGGTTTTCTTATGGTACAACCCAATGGCTCTAGAGTGCTACTTTTATTTGGAAAATATGTAGGCACAGTAAAAAAGAATGGTTTTTATTGGGTAAATCCATTTTTCACTAAAAAGAAAATCTCACTAAGAGCTAGCAACTTTGATAGCGAACGGTTAAAGGTGAATGATAAACTAGGAAACCCTATAATGATCAGCACCATTTTAGTTTGGCGGGTTCAAAACACTTATAAAGCAGCTTTTGATGTTGATAATTATGAAAATTTTGTACGTGTACAAACCGATGCAGCTGTCCGCAAATTAGCGAGTATGTATCCGTATGATAATTTTGCAGATGAAGGTGTTGACGAAGATATCACCTTGCGTTCTAGCGTAAACGAAGTCAGCAATGCTTTAGAAAAAGAAATAGACGAGCGATTATCCATTGCAGGTATAGAAGTATTAGAAGCACGGATTGGCTATTTAGCCTATGCACAAGAAATCGCAAACGCTATGTTAAAGCGGCAGCAAGCTACAGCTATTGTTGCAGCCAGACATAAAATAGTTGAAGGTGCCGTAAGTATGGTAGAAATGGCTATTGATGAACTTAATAAAAAACAAGTCGTAGATTTAGATGAAGAACGAAAAGCGGCTATGGTTAGCAATCTAATGGTGGTTCTTTGCGGAGACAAAGATGCTTCACCAGTATTAAATACCGGGACTTTAAATCATTAAAAACATGAAAGAATATAAAGTTATAACGCCAAGAATCGGTTTTAGAAACCGTATTAAGAATTTTGAAGATCTTCTCAATCAATATGCTAGAGAAGGCTGGGTTGTTAACCAAATTGCTGTCAATTGGTCTACTGTAGTGTTTGAACGTGATAAAAACAGGTAATGAGAATCTTTAAGGAAGAACAACGTTTTAATCAAGTATGGCTAATTGTAGTTTTACTCGTGTCAGCAATAGTTCCTATTTCCATTTATGTAAAGGACTATTTAGAAGACCCATCCGAAAATTCAACTTTAGAATTATTTACATTAATACCCATCGTATTATTAGCTACCGGATTCATTTTTTTCTTTAAACTTACAACGCGTATTGATAACATAGGGATTCATTATAAGTTTTTTCCGTTTCACTGGAATTTTAAAAGTATTCATTGGAACGAAATTGATACAGCCTATGTTAGAACCTATGATCCTTTAACAGACTACGGTGGCTGGGGAATAAAAGGTGGCATCCTGTGGAATAAATCTAAAGGAAGAGCAATTAATGTATCTGGTGATATCGGTATTCAAATCGTATTTAAAAATGGTAAAAAATTATTAATTGGTACACAGAAACAACATGAAGCTAAAAATGTATTAGCCACATATAAATCAAAGTTTAATTAATGAAATTATAATGTCTAAAAAGAAAGCATTTGCATTACGAATAAATGAAGAGATGCTGAAAGCCATTGAAAAATGGGCTTCAGATGAATTTCGCAGTACCAACGGCCAAATCGAATGGATGCTGATGCAAGTTCTAAAAGAGCATCATAGGCAACCGAAACCAAAAGATAAACCCTCTGATAAAAAGTGACCCGAAATGGTCGCTTTTTTTCGTTTTAAATTTTTGTATTTTGCGAGTTCTAAATAAACTAAACTATGGATAATACTCCGATTTTTACTGATGATACTATTGTATTTGGCCTCTTAATGCTTGCCTTAGGATTTGTATTTGTTACAGAATCCATTAAAACAGGATTTTGGCCAAAATTTTATAAAATAGTACCAGGATTGTTTATGGCTTACATGGTACCAGCAGTATTAACAACGACAGGTTTAATTTCTCCAGAATGGACAACAGTTTCAGACAATGGTGAAATTACGGAGCATAGTTCTAATCTTTATTATGTATCTAGCCGTTATTTATTACCAGCAGCTCTAGTACTAATGACTTTAAGTATTGACTTAAAGGGAGTATTTAATCTCGGATGGAAAGCCTTAGTCATGTTTTTTACAGGGACTTTAGGGATTGTTATCGGTGGACCTATTGCCATATTATTAATTTCAAGTGTATCGCCAGAAACAGTTGGAGGTGTTGGACCAGATGCCGTATGGAGAGGTCTTTCTACACTCGCCGGAAGTTGGATTGGAGGTGGCGCCAACCAAACCGCAATGTTAGAAATTTATGGTTACAACCAAGCCAAATATGGAGGAATGGTATTTGTAGATATCGTTGTGGCGAATATTTGGATGGCCATTATATTAATTGGTATAGGAAAACGAAATCGCATTAATAAATGGTTAAAGGCAGATACGGCTTCTATTGAAGCACTCAAAGAAAAAATGTCTACATTTTCTGAAAAAGTTAAACGAAATCCATCACTTACCGACATTATGATTATCTGTGCTATTGCTTTTGGTACTGTAAGTATTGCACATTTAAGCGCAAATTATTTAGCACCGTTATTTGAAGGTATCGTAGCCAGTATAGAATCACCTACCACTAGAAACATTTTTACATTTTTAGGCTCAAAATTTTTCTGGATGATTAGTATTGCTACCATTATAGCCATTTTGCTATCTTTTACTAAAGCCAAAAACTATGAAGGCGCTGGAGCTAGTAAATTTGGAAGTGTTTTTATTTACATTCTTGTGGCGAGTATTGGTATGAAAATGGATCTTACCATGATTTTTGATAACCTAGGTCTTATTGCCATTGGGATTGTATGGATGACCATTCATGCACTACTACTAATATTAGTAGCCAAATTAATTAAAGCTCCTTATTTCTTTCTGGCTGTGGGAAGTCAGGCAAACGTCGGTGGTGCAGCCTCTGCTCCTATTGTAGCGTCGGCATTTCATCCTTCACTTGCTACTGTTGGTGTCTTACTCGCTGTATTTGGTTATGCCGTTGGGACAATTGCTGCGATAGGTTGTACAATTTTAATGGAATTAGCAGCCATTAGTTAGTAAAAATTAAAACAATTATTAAGATATTTGCGCACCTAATTATTCAGCAAAACATGACAACATTAAACAAAGTATTTAGTCTCATCATTTTACTAACATTAACGGTATCATGTGGTAAAGGCAATGATGCCAATTTCACCTTAAAAGGACATATTAAAGGTTTAAAGAAGGGTATTGTTTACCTTCAAAAAGATGGTGACTCTAGTATAGTTGATTTAGATTCCATGTCGATAACAGGCCAACCAGAATTTACTTTACATACCAATATAGAAGAACCTATACTGCTTTATTTAAAACTTTTTAAAAATGATGGAGAAGAACATTACATTCCATTTTTCGCAGATAAAGGTGTTACTAAAATTAATACAACCTTAAAAAGTTTTAGTTATGATTCTGAAATCACAGGTTCTAAACATCAGGAGCTTTTAGAAGAATACCTCGGAGTGATGTCTAAATTTAATAGTCAAAATTTAGATATTATTGAAGCTAGTTTTATAGCGCAACAAAAGAATGACAGTATCGCGTTAGATTCTTTAGATAACTTATCTAATAATATTATAAAACGTAAATACGCGTACACTATTCAATTTGCCATGAATAATAAGGATAACGCGATAGCACCTTACTTAGCACTATACGAAGCACAGCATGCAAACCCAGTTTACATCGATTCTATATATAACAACCTTAGTTTAGAAGTTAAAAATTCACTTTACGGTAAAAAGCTAGGTGAAGTTATAGCCCGTAGAAAGTCTTCTGATTAATAAACACACTATTCGGTAGCTTATCGTTGTGCCTAAGAAAGTTTAAAATAAAAAATCCAATCATATAAGTGATTGGATTTTTACTTTTAAGAGCCGATGGAGGGACTCGAACCCACGACCTGCTGATTACAAATCAGCTGCTCTAGCCAGCTGAGCTACATCGGCAATAAATCGCTTACTTGTTTCTGTAAGCGAGCGCAAATTTAAAATAGATTTTCAAATTTGCAAACAAAATTATTTTAAATTATTAATTTTTTCAATTAAAGCTCTTCCTTTAGATTCTAAATCTGCATTAATAGCTTTAAAGTGAGCTTTCTTATTTTCAACACTTCTATCGTTAACACGTGCTATTAACTCATCGAATGTAGAAATTGCTTCATCTATAACCGCTTCACTTTCTTTTGTTGGCTTTTCTGCATTTGCTAGTTCCCAAACGTAAACTGCTTCAATGATATCTCCTAAAACGTAATTGATATCTTTTTTTAATTCTCTTTTATTTGCCATAATAATTATTTTTTTAATAACCGCAAAAGTACTAAATCCTTTTAGTTATTCGATTCTCCTTGTTAATTTTTATCTGAAGTTTTAAACGTAAACCTCTAAAAGTTTTCCGTAGTTAGATTTTAGTTTAAAATTTTTAAGACTTGCAGGTATTAATATCGTTTCTCCTTTAAAGATTTTATCACTTGTAGCGTTAGTAGAGACTTCAACCTCACCGTCTACACACATATATATCATAAAAGAATCGCGTGTATTATTAACTTCAATATCAGCATCTATTTCTATAAAATTGGTAGTAAAGAAAGGACAACTGACCATTTCATTAGAGGTATTTTTCTGCGTATTATAATCGACTCTAAAATCATTTTTCATTTCAAAATCAAAAGCATCAATAGCAATATCATTATGTAACTCACGTGCATTACCTTCATCATCAACACGATCCCAATCATAAACACGATACGTTACATCACTAGTTTGCTGAATTTCCGCTAATAAAACGCCAGCTCCAATGGCATGTACTCTACCTGCTTCAATAAAATAGGTGTCACCTTCTTTTACTTTATCAAAATTTAAAATTTCTGTAAGTGTATTGTTTTCAAGATGCTTTAAATAAGTGGCTTTATCAACCTCTCCTTTAAATCCAACGATTAAGTTCGCATCCTTATCTGCTTGCATTACATACCACATTTCTGTTTTACCAAAAGAATTGTGCCGTTTTTTTGCTAATTCATCATTAGGATGTAATTGAATACTGAGGTCTTGTTTGGCATCAATAAATTTAATCAGCAAAGGAAAAGCGTTACCAAAACGTTTCCAGTTTTTTTCACCTAAAAAATCAGCTTTATATTTATCTACTAAATCTTGAAGTGAATGTCCGGATAATTCTCCATTACTCACCACAGATATATCATTTGAAACGGTACTTACCTCCCAACTCTCACCTAAACTTTTAGAGTTAGAATTTTTATTAAAGTATTGATTTAACTTTTCTCCTCCCCAAATTTTATCTTTAAGAATGGGTTGAAATTTTAATGGATGTAGCATAGTAATATGTTTTTTTAATTCCCGGAATAACTAACAAAGTTACGAGGTGTTTCGTAAAGTGTTATTTCGAGGTGAAATTTAGGGTTAAGTTTTGGCTTAATTTTATTATAAATCACCACAGCAATATTTTCAGCTGTAGGATTAAGTTCTTTAAATTCTGGAACATCGAGATTTAAATTCTTATGATCAAAAGCATCCTCTACTTCAACTTTAATAATATCTTTTAAAGTCTTAATATCAACAACATAACCTGTTTCTGGGTCAATATCTCCCGTAACACTAGCTATTAATTCATAATTGTGTCCATGATAATTGGGATTATTACACAAACCAAAAACGGTTTCATTTTTTTCAAAACTCCAATCTTTTCTATAAAGCCTATGTGCGGCATTAAAATGTGCTTTCCTATGAACTGTAACTTGCATTATTGATTGACGTTTATAAATTCATAAAACTTTTCAAAAATGATCTTAAACCAAGCTGTGTAAAGCTGAGGATTTTTTTCAATATCAGACTCTACATCCTCTAAAGACATCCATTTCCAGCTTGCTACTTCTTCTGGGTTTATATTAGGATCCTCATTGTAATACCCAATCATAATATGATCGAATTCGTGCTCTGTTAATCCATTATCAAAAGGTGCTTTGTATATAAATGAAGTTTTTTCCTGGAGTTCAGTGACAAATCCCATTTCTTCTTGTAACCGACGTTTACCAGCTTCTAGATTACTCTCTCCATCACGCTGATGACTACAACATGTATTAGTCCACAACCCTGGAGTATGGTACTTATGCAATGCACGTTGCTGAAGCATTAATTCATTCTTATCATTAAATACAAATACCGAAAATGCGCGATGCAAAAGTGCTTTTTCATGCGCCTCCATTTTGGGCATTAATCCAATTTTAGTATCATTTTCATCTACTAAGATGACTTGTTCTTCTATCATAATGCTAAATTAACATCTTAAAATGATATAAAAGTGAAGTAATTCATAAAAAAATAAAAGGGCAATTTGTAAAAAGCGAATCTCAGATGTATTTTAATTGTATTTAATAATAGTATCTTCGCAGTCATTTTTAAGTGTATTATGAGTTTTATAAAAGAAATTAACAGACGACGAACTTTTGGAATTATTTCACACCCAGATGCTGGTAAAACGACCTTAACAGAAAAACTACTTTTATTTGGTGGTGCTATCCAAGAAGCTGGTGCTGTAAAAAGTAATAAGATAAAAAAAGGAGCAACCAGTGATTTTATGGAAATAGAGCGTCAGCGTGGAATCTCTGTAGCCACTTCTGTATTAGCTTTTGAATATAATGGTATTAAAATTAACATTTTAGATACGCCTGGTCACAAAGACTTTGCAGAAGACACTTTTAGAACTTTAACTGCAGTAGACAGTGTTATTGTTGTTATTGATGTTGCCAAAGGTGTTGAGGAGCAAACTGAAAAATTAGTAGAAGTCTGTAGAATGCGTAACATACCTATGATTGTATTCATTAACAAAATGGATAGAGAAGGGAAAGATGCATTTGATTTGTTAGATGAAATTGAACAGAAATTAGGACTCACGGTTGTGCCTTTAAGTTTTCCTATAGGCATGGGCTATGATTTTAAAGGTATTTATAATATCTGGGAAAAAAATATCAATTTATTTTCTGGCGATAATAGAAAAGATATTGAAGAAACCATTGAAATCTCCGATTTAGCCTCACCGGAGTTAGACAAATTAGTTGGAGAAAAAGCCGCAAACACATTACGCGAAGAAATTGAATTAGTAGATGGTATATATCCACACTTTAATAAAGAAGCGTATTTAGACGGACAGCAACAGTCCGTATTCTTTGGTTCGGCATTAAATAATTTTGGTGTACGAGAGTTGTTAGATTGTTTTGTAGAGATTGCTCCAAAACCGAGACCAAAACATAGTGAAGAGCGCTTAGTAAAACCAGAAGAGGAACAATTTAGTGGTTTTGTATTTAAAATACATGCCAATATGGATCCTAATCATCGAAACCGTTTAGCCTTTGTGAAAATTGTTTCAGGAGAATTTAAACGAAATACACCATACCTGCATGTTAGACATAATAAAAAGCTTAAATTCTCTAGTCCTAATGCCTTTTTTGCGGAAAAGAAAGAAATTGTAGACATATCATACCCAGGAGATATTGTGGGATTACAAGATACCGGAAGTTTTAAAATAGGTGATAGTTTAACTGAAGGTGAAATACTAAATTACAAAGGAGTACCAAGCTTCTCTCCTGAGCATTTTAGATATATTAATAACGCTGATCCTATGAAAGCCAAACAACTTTATAAAGGTATCGATCAATTAATGGATGAAGGAGTCGCGCAATTATTTACATTAGATTTAAATGGCAGAAAAGTCATTGGTACCGTTGGTGCTTTACAATATGAAGTAATTCAGTACAGATTAGAACATGAATATGGAGCAAAATGTACCTATGAAAACTTAAATGTACACAAAGCCTGTTGGGTTGAAGCTAAGGATAAAAAAAGTGAAGAATATAAAGAGTTTATACGCGTTAAACAGCGTTTCCTCGCAAGAGACAAACAAAACCAATTGGTATTTCTAGCGGATTCTATGTTTTCTTTGCAGATGACACAACAGAAATATCCGAGTATTACTTTTCACATGACTTCCGAATTTGAATAACACATTAACATAGTGCTGTAAACGTTAAAATAAAACGTATTTCGTCGAAGATTTTTGCTTTTTAACCTTGTATTAATTACGTTTACTTCACTAGAAATAGTATAAACTGAAGATTAACCCAAACTAATCTACTAATTATGGATAATAACGAAAACGTTTTCAGTAACGGCAAGATTACAGTAAGCTATACACCGCGATGTTGCACCAATGCAGGTTTCTGCGCCAAACAATTATCAAATGTATTTAGAAGTTCTGTAATCCCATGGATCGATCTAGACGGAGCACAAACGGACGTCATTATTAACCAGATTAACAAATGCCCTTCTGGTGCTTTAAAATATCGTCTAAATAAAAAAGAAGTCGCATAGTTTTTGAAAATTAGACCGAATAAAAAAACCTTTGAATGCATTATTCAAAGGTTTTTTTTGTGTTTCTAGCGTTGATAATAATTCAACTTATCATTTTATCATTTCTACAAACCACGTATTAAGCTTGACCTGTTGGTCCAAAATTCAGAGGAATTGGTGGTTGCTCATAATCTTTAATTTCACCATGAGCCTTTTCAAAACGCGATACGTTATCAGCTAAAGCTTTTAATAGACGCTTAGCATGCTGTGGAGTTAAAATGATTCGAGATTTTACCTTACTTTTTGGTGTTCCAGGCATAATGCTTACAAAATCTACGACAAATTCTGATACAGAATGGTTGATGATTGCCAAGTTAGAATAGATCCCTTCGGCTATTTTTTCGTCCAACTCGATATTAATTTGTCCTTTTTTATTATTCGGATTATTTTTTTCGTCTGCCATCGCAAATTTATTTACACTCCCTTGGTGAAGAGAGTCTGATTAATTATTATTTAAAATTTAAAAGCCTTCATGTAAAAATACAAGAAGGCTTTTAATTCATTAATTATTTTGAAAGAAAACTATAGAATTAATTAAAATTCATTTCTTCTTTAGCCTTCATCATTTCATTGAACTCTTCTCTAGAACCTACAATGATGTTTTCGTATTCTCTAACACCTGTACCTGCTGGAATTCTATGACCAACAATTACATTTTCTTTCAGTCCTTCAAGTGAATCTACTTTACCATTTACAGCCGCTTCGTTAAGTACTTTAGTCGTTTCTTGGAACGATGCCGCAGAAATAAATGACTTGGTCTGTAATGATGCTCTAGTAATACCTTGTAATATTGGAGTTGCAGTCGCAGGACTAGCATCTCTCGCAGTTACAAGATTTTTATCTTCTCTACGTAAGCTAGAGTTTTCATCTCTTAATTCTCTAACAGTTACTATTTGACCTGATTTTAAATTCTCAGAATCACCAGCATCTTCAATCACTTTCATACCGAAAATTTTATCGTTTTCTTCAATGAAATCTGATTTATGAACCAATTGGTTTTCTAAGAAGATAGTATCACCAGAATCAATAATTCTAACTTTACGCATCATTTGTCTTACGACAACTTCGAAGTGCTTATCATTAATTTTCACCCCTTGTAAACGATATACTTCTTGTACTTCATTTACTAAGTATTGCTGAACCGCAGAAGGGCCTTTAATATTAAGAATATCGTTTGGTGTAATAGAACCATCAGATAATGGCATACCAGCTTTTACATAATCGTTTTCTTGAACAAGAATTTGATTAGATAATTTTACTAAGTATTTCTTAACCTCACCTAGTTTAGACTCAATTATGATTTCTCGGTTACCACGCTTAATTTTACCGAAAGATACCACACCATCAATCTCACTAACTACAGCAGGATTAGAAGGATTACGTGCTTCAAATAACTCTGTTACACGAGGTAGACCACCTGTAATATCACCCGCTTTTGCAGATTTACGAGGTATCTTAACTAAAATCTTACCGATATCAATTTTATCACCATCGTCAATCATTATGTGTGCACCAACTGGTAAGTTGTAAGAACGTATAGTTTCACCTTCCTTATCAACAATTAATAAGGTTGGAATTAACTTTTTGTTTCTAGATTCTGAAATTACCTTCTCTTGGAAACCTGTCTGTTCATCAATTTCAACTTGGTAAGTTATACCTTGCTCAATGTTTTCATACTTCACTTGACCAGCAAATTCAGATATAATTACACCGTTATAAGGATCCCAAGAACAAACCACATCACCTTTTTTAAGTTTATCACCTGGTTTTACATAGATGAATGAACCATAAGGAATATTATTAGTACTTAATACAATACCTGTTTTAGCATCTAATAATTTTAATTCTGAAGTTCTAGAGATTACAACATCTACTTCGTTGCCTTCATTATCTTTAGATTTAACTGTTTTTAAATCTTCAATTTCTGCAATACCATCAAACTTAACAGTTAACTTGTTGTCCTCAGAAATGTTACCTGCAATACCACCTACGTGGAACGTACGTAAGGTTAACTGTGTACCAGGTTCTCCAATGGACTGGGCAGCCACTACACCTACAGCTTCACCTCTTTGCACCATTTTACCAGTAGCAAGGTTACGACCATAACATTTAACACAAATTCCTTTTTTAGCTTCACATGTTAATGGTGAACGAACTTCAATAGACTCTAGTGGAGAATCACCAATTTTCTTAGCAATGACATCATCGATATGACCACCTGCTTCAACTAATAATTCTTCTGTTAAAGGATCATATACGTCATTGAGAGATGTTCTACCTACAATTCTGTTCTCTAAGCTTTCAACAATCTCTTCGTTTTTCTTAAGTGCAGAAACTTCAATACCTCTTAATGTACCACAATCTTCTTCATATACAATTACATCTTGTGACACATCTACCAGACGACGTGTTAAATAACCTGCATCGGCAGTTTTAAGAGCCGTATCCGCAAGTCCTTTACGTGCACCGTGCGTAGAGATAAAGTATTCTAAAATTGAAAGTCCTTCTTTAAAGTTAGAAAGAATTGGATTTTCAATAATCTCACCTCCACCTGCATTAGATTTTTTAGGCTTAGCCATTAATCCACGCATACCAGTTAACTGACGAATCTGTTCTTTAGATCCACGAGCACCAGAATCAAGCATCATAAATACCGAGTTAAATCCTTGTTGATCTTCACGAATACGCTTCATAGACAATTCTGTCAATTCAGCATTTGTAGACGTCCAGATATCAATAACTTGGTTATAACGTTCGTTGTTAGTAATAAGTCCCATATTATAGTTACCCATAATACCATCGACTTGTTTATTTGCTGAATCAATCATCCCTTGCTTTTCTGCTGGAATAATGATATCACCTAAACTAAATGACAATCCACCTTGGAATGCGAACTTATATCCTAAAGTTTTAATTTCATCAAGGAAATCAGCCGTTTCTGGTACACTAGTTTTCTTAAGAATACCATGAATAATTTCTCTTAAAGACTTTTTAGTTAAAACTTCATTTATATAACCTGCAGCCTTTGGTACTTTTTCGTTGAAAAGTACACGTCCTACAGTTGTTTCTATAATCTGTGTAGTTAACTCTCCTTCTTCATTAAAGTCTGTTGTTCTAACTTTAATTCCGGCATTTAAATCTACTTTCTTTTCGTTGTAAGCAATGTTTACTTCCTCTGGAGAGTAGAAGGTTAAACCTTCTCCTTTAACTGTATAATTTTCATCCGTTTTACGCAACTTGGTCATATAATATAAACCAAGTACCATATCTTGAGAAGGTACAGTTACTGGCGAACCATTAGCTGGATTCAATATATTATGTGAAGCCAACATTAGAAGTTGACATTCTAGAATTGCTTCTGGTCCTAATGGTAAATGCACCGCCATTTGGTCACCATCGAAATCGGCATTAAAAGCCGTACACACTAAAGGGTGTAACTGAATTGCTTTACCTTCAATAAGCTTAGGTTGGAATGCTTGAATACCAAGTCTGTGTAAGGTAGGAGCACGGTTTAAAAGTACTGGATGTCCTTTTAAAACATTCTCTAAGATATCCCAAACTACAGGCTCTTTTCTGTCTATAATTTTCTTTGCAGATTTTACAGTTTTTACAATTCCTCTTTCAATTAGTTTTCTAATTACAAAAGGTTTGTAAAGCTCTGCAGCCATATCTTTTGGTAGACCACATTCAAATAATTTCAATTCTGGTCCTACAACAATTACAGAACGTGCAGAATAATCAACACGCTTACCAAGTAAGTTTTGACGGAAACGACCTTGCTTACCTTTAAGTGAATCTGATAACGATTTTAACGGTCTGTTAGAATCTGTTTTTACAGCAGATGATTTACGCGTGTTATCAAACAATGAATCTACAGATTCTTGTAACATACGTTTTTCATTACGCAAAATTACTTCTGGTGCTTTTATTTCAACAAGTCGCTTAAGACGATTGTTACGGATAATTACACGACGGTATAAATCATTTAAATCTGAAGTTGCAAAACGACCACCATCTAAAGGTACTAGAGGTCTTAATTCTGGTGGAATTACAGGCACAGCCTTCATAATCATCCACTCAGGTCTGTTTTCTCTATTTAAATTTGAGTCTCTAAATGCTTCAACAACTTGTAAACGTTTTAACGCTTCAGTTTTACGTTGTTTAGAAGTTTCGTTATTGGCTTTGTGTCTTAAATCGTAAGATAATTGATCTAAGTCAATACGAGCTAATAAATCGATAAGACATTCAGCTCCCATCTTAGCGATGAATTTATTAGGATCTGAATCGTCTAAATATTGGTTTTCTTTTTCAAGAGATTCTAAAATTGTAAGATATTCTTCTTCTGTTAAGAAATCCATTTTTTGAACTGGTTCACCTTCTGCATTAATGGCAGCACCTGGTTGAATAACCACATAACGCTCATAATAGATAATCATATCTAATTTCTTAGATGGTAATCCAAGAAGGTATCCAATTTTATTTGGTAACGAACGGAAATACCAGATATGAGCTACTGGCACAACTAAGTTGATATGCCCAACACGATCTCTACGTACTTTCTTTTCTGTTACTTCTACACCACAACGGTCACAAACAATACCTTTGTAACGAATTCTTTTATATTTCCCACAAGCACATTCAAAATCCTTTACAGGACCAAAAATACGCTCACAGAACAAACCATCTCTTTCTGGTTTGTGTGTTCGATAATTAATAGTTTCTGGCTTTAATACCTCACCTCGAGATGCTCCTAAAACAGACTCAGGTGATGCTAAACCAATAGAAATTTTATTAAATTTCTGTACTGTATTCTTATCTTGTCTTCTTGCCATGTTATTTTTAGTATTCAGTCTCAGTCTCAGTATTCAGTTCACTTAGATGGTAAACTGAGTACTGCGACTGCATACTATTTTTATTCTTCTAATCTAATATCTAATCCTAAACCTTTCAATTCGTGCATAAGTACGTTGAACGATTCTGGAAGTCCTGGTTCTGGCATTGGCTCACCCTTAACGATAGCTTCGTAAGTTTTAGCTCTACCAATAACGTCATCTGATTTTACAGTAAGGATCTCGCGTAAAGTACTTGATGCTCCATAAGCTTCAAGTGCCCAAACTTCCATCTCACCAAAACGTTGACCACCAAATTGTGCTTTACCACCTAATGGCTGTTGTGTAATTAATGAGTATGGTCCTATAGAACGTGCGTGCATTTTATCATCAATCATGTGACCCAGTTTAATCATATAAATCACACCAACTGTTGCTGGTTGATCAAAACGATCACCTGTTCCACCATCGTAAAGATATGTATGTCCAAATCTTGGAATACCAGCTTCATCTGTGTAGGCATTAATTTGATCTAGCGTAGCACCATCAAAAATTGGAGTGGCATACTTTTTACCTAAATCTTTACCTGCCCAACCTAAAACGGTTTCATAAATTTGACCAATGTTCATACGAGATGGTACACCAAGTGGATTTAATACAATATCAACTGGAGTTCCGTCTTCTAAGAACGGCATATCTTCTTGACGAACGATACGTGCAACAATACCTTTGTTACCGTGACGTCCTGCCATTTTATCACCAACTTTAAGTTTACGTTTCTTAGCGATATAAACTTTAGCTAGTTTTATGATACCTGCAGGTAACTCGTCACCAACAGAGATTGTAAACTTCTCACGTCTTAATGATCCTTGTAAATCATTTTCCTTAATCTTATAATTGTGAATTAGATCTGCGACAAGTTCGTTTGTATGATCATCAGTAGTCCATTTTCCTGAAGTTAAATGTGTATAATCATCTACAGCATTTAACATCTTTAATGTATACTTTTTACCTTTAGGAATAATTTCTTCTCCTAAATCATTATAAATTCCTTGAGCTGTTTTTCCATTAACGATGTTGAATAACTTATCAACAAGCACATTTTTAAGGTCATCAAATCTGTTATCGTAAGCATCTTCTAACTTCTCGATATCTTCTTTATCCTGTGCTCTCTTACGTTTATCTTTTACGGCTCTAGCAAATAATTTTTTATCTATAACCACACCATTAAGTGAAGGAGATGCTTTTAAAGAGGCATCTTTTACATCACCTGCTTTATCACCGAAAATCGCTCTTAAAAGTTTTTCTTCTGGTGTAGGATCTGATTCTCCTTTTGGTGTAATTTTACCAATTAAGATATCACCTGGTTTGATTTCTGCACCAATGCGAATCATACCATTTTCATCTAAATCTTTAGTCGCTTCTTCAGATACGTTAGGAATATCGTTAGTTAATTCTTCGTTACCTAATTTGGTATCTCTAACTTCTAACGAATATTCATCGATATGAATCGAAGTAAATACATCTTCTCTAACTACTTTTTCAGAAATTACAATCGCATCCTCAAAGTTATACCCTTTCCAAGGCATAAAGGCTACTTTCATATTTCTACCAAGTGCTAATTCACCATTTTCAGTTGCATAACCTTCACAAAGTACTTGTCCTTTTGCAACTTTATCACCTTTCTCAACGATTGGTTTTAAATTGATTGATGTCCCTTGGTTAGTCTTTCTGAATTTTACTAAAGGATAAGTTTTGGTATCGCTTTCAAAGCTTACCATTGCTTCTTCTTCAGTACGTTCGTATCTTATGGTAATTTTTTGAGCATCTACATACTCTACAGTACCAGCTCCTTCTGCATTAATTAATACTCTAGAATCTGATGCTACCTGACGTTCTAAACCAGTACCAACAATTGGTGCTTCAGGACGTAATAAGGGAACGGCCTGACGCATCATGTTAGATCCCATTAATGCACGGTTGGCATCATCATGTTCCAAGAATGGAATTAAAGATGCTGAAATTGATGCAATTTGGTTTGGAGCAACATCAGTATAATTAACACTTGATGGATCAATAACAGGGAAATCACCTTCTTGACGAGAGATAATTTTATCTGCTAATATTTTTCCATCATCATCAACATTAATCGTTGCTTGTGCAATTAACATATCTTCTTCCTCTTCAGCACTAAGATATGTTGGAGTATTTTTAATATCAACAACACCACCTTCAACTTTACGATATGGAGTTTCAATGAATCCCATAGCATTCACTTTCGCGAAACAAGATAAAGAAGAAATTAAACCAATGTTTGGTCCTTCTGGTGTTTCAATAGGACATAAACGTCCGTAGTGTGTATAGTGAACATCACGTACTTCGAAACCTGCTCTTTCTCTAGATAAACCACCTGGTCCTAATGCTGAAAGACGACGCTTATGCGTAATCTCAGCTAAAGGATTTGTTTGATCCATAAATTGAGACAACTGGTTTGTACCAAAGAAAGAATTAATTACAGACGATAAGGTCTTTGCATTAATTAAATCAATCGGAGTAAACACTTCATTATCACGAACATTCATACGCTCACGAATAGTACGTGCCATACGTGCTAAACCAACACCAAACTGAGAAGATAACTGCTCACCTACTGTACGTACACGACGGTTAGATAAGTGATCGATATCATCAATCTCTGCTTTAGAATTGATAAGTTCAATTAAATATTTTATAATAGTAATGATATCTTCTTTAGTAAGCACTTGCTTATCCATTCCGATATCTAACTGTAATTTCTTGTTCATTCTGTAACGTCCAACTTCACCTAAAGAGTAACGTTGGTCAGAGAAGAATAATTTGTCAATTATACCACGTGCCGTTTCTTCATCTGGCGGCTCAGCATTACGTAATTGACGGTATATGTGCTCAACAGCTTCTTTTTCAGAGTTTGTTGGATCTTTTTGTAATGTATTATGAATAATTGCGTAATCTCCTTGTTGTGCACTTTCTTTATGTAAAAGAATCGTTTTAACTTCTGCTTCAAGGATTTCTTCAATATTATCTTTATCGATAATAGTGTCACGATCTAATACAATTTCGTTACGCTCAATAGATACCACTTCACCTGTATCTTCATCAACGAAATCTTCGTGCCATGTATTCAATACACGCGCAGCTAATTTACGACCGATAACTTTCTTTAATCCAGATTTTGAAACCTTTACTTCTTCTGCAAGGTCAAAAATCTCTAAAATATCTTTATCACGTTCAAAACCGATAGCACGGAAAAGCGTAGTAACTGGTAATTTTTTCTTTCTATCAATGTAAGCATACATTACTTGATTGATATCAGTAGCAAATTCTATCCAAGAGCCTTTAAAAGGAATTACTCTGGCAGAATATAATTTAGTTCCATTAGCATGAAAAGACTGGCTAAAGAATACACCAGGTGATCTATGCAGTTGAGAAACTACAACACGTTCTGCTCCATTAATACAAAACGTACCACTTGGAGTCATGTAAGGAATTGTACCTAAATAAACATCTTGAACAATTGTTTCAAAATCTTCATGTTCAGGATCTGTACAGTACAACTTCAATCTTGCTTTTAAAGGCACACTATATGTTAATCCCCTTTCGATACATTCTTCGATAGAATATCTTGGTGGGTCTATAAAGTAATCTAAAAATTCTAGTACGAATTGATTACGCGTGTCTGTTATTGGGAAGTTCTCCATGAAGGTGTTGTACAAACCTTCAGTACCTCTTTCTTCTGACTTTGTTTCTAATTGGAAAAAATCCTGGAAGGATTTAATTTGGATATCCAAAAAGTCTGGGTAATCTGTTCTATTTACAATAGAAGAGAAATTAATTCTTTCAGCCTTTTTTGCTAACATTGATGAACGAGATTTTATTAAAATAAAAACTAAAAAATGTATATAACGTTTATATACACAAAAGGGTTTAGGTCTTAGAGTACGACTCCAGACCTAAACCTTGTATTGTTGAATGAGTAAGCTTATTTAAGCTCAACCTCAGCTCCAGCCTCTTCTAATTGAGATTTTAAAGCTTCTGCTTCATCTTTAGAAACACCTTCTTTAATTGCACTTGGTGCATCATCAACTAAACCTTTAGCTTCTTTTAAACCTAAACCAGTTAATTCTTTAACTAATTTTACTACAGCTAGTTTAGAACCACCTGCTGCTTTTAAAATAACATCAAATTCAGTTTGCTCTTCAGCAGCGTCTCCACCACCTGCAGCTGGACCTGCCATAGCTACTGCAGCAGCAGCAGGCTCGATACCGTACTCATCTTTTAATATTGTTGCTAATTCGTTAACTTCTTTTACTGTTAAGTTAACTAATTGTTCTGCGAAATCTTTTAAATCTGCCATTTTTCTATTGTTTAATAATGTGTGTTATAATATAATTTTCTATTGTGTAATTTTAAAATTATCCTTCTCTTTCGGATAATGTTTTAACGATACCTGCGATTTTACCACCACTAGATTTAAGTGCTGAGATAACATTCTTAGCAGGAGACTGCAGTAAGCCTACAATTTCACCAATAAGTTCTTCTCTTGACTTGATCTCTACTAATGTATCTAATAAATCGTCACCAATGTAAATTGACTCCTCAATAAATGCTCCTTTTAATAAAGGTTTTTCAGATTTTTTACGGAATTCTTTAATTACTTTAGCTGGTCCGTTTCCTGTTTCAGAATACATTACTGATGTATTTCCTTTTAAAGTCTCAGGTAAATCACCGAATTCTTTATCCGATGCCTCCATTGCTTTCTCTAAAAGTGTATTCTTTACAACTGCTAATTTTATGTTAGCTTTAAAACAGGCTCTTCTTAAATTTGAAGTGGCTACTGCATCTAATCCAGAAATATCAGTTAAATAGATATTTGTATTATCTGCTAATTGAGCAGTCAACTCTTCAATTACTTGGGATTTTTCTTCTCTTGTCATAATATTCTAAGTTTAACTACTATCCTATTTTTGTATCAACTGATATACTTGGACTCATTGTACTAGACATATAAATGCTCTTTACGTAAGTTCCTTTAGACGCAGTTGGTTTTAACTTCATAATTGTAGATAATAATTCTTGAGCATTCCCAACAATTTTATCAGTACTAAACGATGCTTTACCAATTGGTGCATGTACAATACCTGTTTTATCTACTTTAAAATCTATCTTACCAGCTTTTACTTCTGCAACTGCTTTAGCTACATCCATAGTTACTGTACCAGTCTTAGGATTTGGCATAAGACCTCTTGGTCCTAATACTCTACCTAATGGTCCTAACTTACCCATTATGCTTGGCATCGTAACGATAACGTCAACGTCTGTCCAACCTTCTTTAATTTTCTGTAAGTATTCATCTAACCCAACATAATCAGCACCTGCTTCTTTAGCTTCTGCTTCTTTATCTGGAGTTACAAGCGCAAGAACCTTCATGTCTTTACCCGTACCGTGCGGTAATGAAACTACACCACGTACCATTTGATTGGCTTTACGTGGATCGACACCTAATCTGATCGCTAAATCTACAGAAGCATCAAACTTTGTATATGTAATTTCTTTTAGTAAAGCTGAAGCTTCTTCTAAAGAGTAAGTTTTGTTACTATCAACCTTTGCTCTTGCTTCTTTCTGCTTCTTTGTTAATCTTGCCATTTCTAAAAATTTAGTTTGGAGCTTCTCCTCCTTTAACAGTGATACCCATTGATCTTGCTGTACCGGCAACCATTTTCATAGCTGAACCGATTTCAAAGGCATTTAAATCTGCCATTTTGTCTTCAGCAATCGCTTTAACTTGGTCCCAAGTTACTTTTGCTACTTTACGTCGGTTTGGTTCTCCTGATCCTTTCTTTAGTTTGGCCGCTTCTAATAATTGTACTGCTGCTGGAGGAGTCTTAATTACAAAGTCAAATGATTTGTCTTTGTAAACAGATATTGCAACTGGTAAAACTTTACCAGCTTTATCTTGAGTTCTAGCATTAAATTGCTTACAGAACTCCATGATGTTAACTCCAGCGGCACCTAAAGCGGGTCCTACCGGTGGCGATGGATTCGCAGCACCTCCCCGAACTTGTAGTTTAACTACTTTGTCTATTTCTTTTGCCATTTCTTAGTGTTTATTACGATTATCTATTATGGAAGCATAGATAATACGCTCTTTATGTAACAATTATTAAACTTTTTCTACTTGCATATAGCTTAACTCTAATGGTGTCTTTCTTCCAAATATCTTAACCATTACTTCAAGCTTACGTTTTTCTTCATTAATTTTTTCGATTGTACCATCAAAACCATTGAATGGACCATCGATAACTTTAACAGTTTCTCCTTTAGTAAATGGAATTGCTACATTAGCATCAGCTTCGACAGACAATTCATCTACCTTACCTAACATTCTATTAACTTCAGACTGTCTTAATGGCACAGGATCTCCACCTTTAGTTTCGCCTAAGAAACCAATAACATTTGTTATCGATTTAATAATATGAGGTATCTCACCACTTAGGTTGGCTTGTACCATAATGTAACCAGGAAAATATACTTTCTCCTTGTTTATTTTTTTTCCGTTACGGATTTGAATTACTTTTTCGGTTGGGACTAGAACTTGATCTACAAAATCATCTAAACCTAATCTTGAAATTTCATTTTCAATGTAGGCTTTAATTTTATTTTCTTGACCACTTACCGCTCTAACAACATACCATTTTTTATCAGACATACTCTCTTGTTGTATAATTGTTAGTGAATAAAATCAAAATAAGCTTTTACCGCTCTACTAAACACAGTATCCACTCCCCAAATAGCTAAAGAAAATATAATTGAAAACACAGCAACAATCACTGTTAATCTTTGAGCTTCTGGCCATGGTGTCCATGACACATTGTTCTTTAACTCGCCAAACGATTCTTTTATATATGTTACTAATCCTGCCATTTGATTATTACTTTTATTAAGGATTAAAAAATAATCCAATTCTATTATTTTCGCACGGGTTGAGAGACTCGAACTCACGACACCTGGTTTTGGAGACCAGTGCTCTACCAACTGAGCTAAACCCGTATTATAATTTTCCTCTATAAATCTAACTTACACCAGAAGAGAAAAACGTATAAACAATAATCAAGGCGTCCCGAAATATCGAGACACCTTAATTAATTATTTCAACTATATAGTTTAGTCTAAAATCTCAGTTACCTGACCAGCACCAACTGTTCTACCACCTTCACGGATAGCGAAACGTAAACCTACGTTCATTGCAATTGTGTTAATCAACTCAACAGTAATTGTTAAGTTATCACCAGGCATTACCATTTCAACTCCATCAGGAAGCGCAATGTTTCCAGTTACGTCAGTTGTACGTACGTAGAACTGAGGACGGTAGTTATTATGGAATGGAGTATGACGTCCACCTTCTTCTTTTTTAAGGATATATACCTCAGCTTTAAATTTAGCGTGTGGTGTTACAGATCCTGGCTTAGTAATTACCATACCTCTAGAGATTTGAGATTTCTCAATACCTCTTAATAAGATACCAGCGTTATCACCAGCTTCACCTCTATCTAAAATCTGACGGAACATTTCAATACCAGTAATAGTAGATGTTAATTTCTCAGCACCCATACCAATAATTTCTACAGGATCACCTGTATTAGCTACACCAGTTTCAATACGACCAGTTGCAACAGTACCACGACCAGTAATTGAGAATACATCTTCGATAGGCATTAAGAAAGGCTTATCCATATCACGAGTTGGCTCTTCAATCCAGTTATCAACTGCTTCCATTAATTCCATTACAGTATCAACCCATTTTTGCTCACCGTTAAGTGCTCCAAGAGCAGAACCAGAAACAACAGGTCCATTATCACCATCGTATTCGTAGAAGTTTAATAAATCTCTAACTTCCATGTCTACTAACTCTAAAAGCTCTTCATCATCAACCATATCAACTTTGTTTAAGAAAACAACGATACGAGGAATACCTACCTGGCGTCCTAACAAGATGTGTTCACGAGTTTGTGGCATTGGCCCATCAGTAGCAGCTACTACTAAAATAGCACCATCCATTTGCGCAGCACCAGTTACCATGTTCTTTACGTAATCGGCGTGACCTGGACAGTCAACGTGAGCGTAGTGACGATTAGCTGTTTGATATTCTACGTGAGATGTATTAATTGTAATACCTCTTTCTTTTTCTTCTGGAGCGTTATCAATTGTATCAAATGATCTTGCTTCTGATAAACCTGCATCAGCTAATACTTTAGTAATAGCAGCAGTTAAAGTTGTCTTACCGTGATCTACGTGTCCAATAGTACCTATGTTTAAGTGTGGTTTTGAACGATCGAAAGTTGCCTTTGCCATGTTTAATTTATTTTAATCTTAATTATATTATTAGTGTTCAATTATTATTCTAATCTATTCTTAGAAAAAAAGAGCCAATGACGAGATTTGAACTCGTGACCTCTTCCTTACCAAGGAAACGCTCTACCCCTGAGCTACACCGGCTTTTCATTTACGATTACCGATTGGTTAGATTTACGAAGTGAAAATCACGCGTCTTAATTCGCAAATTTTTTAGAGCGAGAGACCGGGTTCGAACCGGCGACATTCAGCTTGGAAGGCTGACGCTCTACCAACTGAGCTACTCTCGCATTTCTTAATTAATCTTACTTAATTAATGGGTTTCAATATTTCAAAAACAATTACTTTACAATACGCAAAACAATTACCAAATCTAATTATTTTTTACTTTCAGCATGCAAAGATAAAACTTTTATTTACTAATTATAAAAAATCTTTTGTGGGGAGAGCAGGATTCGAACCTGCGAAGACGTAGTCAGCAGATTTACAGTCTGCCCTCGTTGGCCGCTTGAGTATCTCCCCAAAACTTTAAATTCAAAATTTCAACATTTAAAAGCTAATCTATGAATTAACTTCTAAAAGAGCCGATGGAGGGACTCGAACCCACGACCTGCTGATTACAAATCAGCTGCTCTAGCCAGCTGAGCTACATCGGCTTTTTCTTACTTTTTTACCGTCAAAAACGAACCATAAAAAAGCCCGCTATTTCTAACGGACTGCAAATGTAAGATTTTATTTTTCTAAACAAAACATTTTTTAAAAAAAATTTAAATATGTGCTCTTAATTTTTCTTTACGCTTTTTTATTTGTCTTTCTAAAGATGCAATTGCAGAGTCTGTACCTTCTTCAAAAGTTTTGCATTGCTTCTTTACTATAAAACTATCACCTGGCACACTGACCTTTGCTTCAAATATTTTATTTTCTTTATCACTTGTGTTTTCTACTTTTAAATACACATCGGATTGAATGATTTTATCATAAAACATATCTAACTTATCCATACGTTTTTGAATAAAGTCAATGAGCTTACTATCTGCTGTAAAATTTACGGATTGAGTGTTTACTTTCATTTAGTTATTTTTTAAGTTAAACATATGTGTTAAGAATTTAATCTAACACGGATTTATAAAAAGCTAAGCCTAGCTTAACGTTGACTTCTTGGGTGTGCCTTGGCATGTACTTTTCTTAATTCAGCTATACTATTATGTGTATATACTTGAGTTGCAGCTAAACTGGTGTGACCAAGAAGTTCTTTTATTGCATTTAAATCTGCACCTTGGTTTAGTAGATGCGTTGCAAACGAATGCCTTAAAACATGAGGACTACATTTTGCTTTTGTAGATGCTATACTAAAATACTTATTTATTATTCTGTAAACAAGCTTTTCGTAAATTTTAAGTCCTTTTTTTGTTAAAAACAAAACCTCTTTATCATCAATCTTCTCTAATTCACTTCGATACCTTAAATAGCGCTTTATGGACAGAGATATTGATTCTAGTAAAGGAATGTAGCGTTCTTTATGACGCTTACCAATCACTTTTATTTGACGGTTAGCATTATCTATATCGGATAGTTTTAAATTTACAAGTTCAATACGTCTAATTCCTGTGGTGTAAAACAATTCTACGATTAAATGATCTCTAGCACTTTCAAAATCTTGAACGATAATAGCACTTTCAAGAACCAATCGTAATTCTTGTTCTGAAAAAGGAAGCTGCACCTTCTTCCCTACTTTTAAAGCCTTATGCTTTTTTAAAGGATTAGTATCAATATCTTCTGTTTTCAATAAAAATTTAAAATACGTATTAAGCGATGATACTTTTCTATTTATAGTTCTATTAGAAATCTTTTGATCTACCAATGCTACAATCCATTGCCTCAACTCCGAATACCCTACATCTTTTACACTAAGCCTATTATGGTATTTATTTAAGAACTCTTGAAAATTTTCAACATCACTAGTATAAGCCAAAACAGTATGCTTAGAATAGGACTTTTCTAATAATAAATAATCTGAAAACGACTGAAGACTCATTCTACGTATTTGATGAATTTTAAATATAACTATTAACTTCTACTTATATTGAATAGAACCATAAAAAAATCCTGCTAAGTGCAGGATTTTAATTTTATGAAAGATAATAAGTCTTTATGTCGATGGTTTATAATCTTTATTATCAATTACCATTTTTGCAATAATTTCTTTCAATATCTCAGAAGTTCCACCTCCTATTGGTCCTAAACGACTGTCTCTAGACATACGAGCTAAAGGGTATTCTTCCATATAACCATAGCCACCTAAAAATTGTAAACATTGATAAATAACATCATCTGCCATTTTTGTGGATTGTAACTTAGACATTGTTGCTTCTTTTACCACATACTCTCCCATATCTAATCGCTTAGCAACATAGTAGTTAAATTGTTTGCAAATTTCCATTTGCGTTTCGCAATCTGCATAAGTGTGTCTTAACGCCTGAAACTTATCTATGGTTCTTCCAAAAGCGGTTCTTTCAGACATATATTGTTTCGCATATTCTAAGGCATATTCTGCTCTTGCATGCGCATTGACTCCCATGATTAATCGCTCTAAAGCAAAATGTTGCATAATATATGGAAAACCTTGATTCTCTTTTCCCATAAGGTTTGAAGCCGGAATCTCTACATTATCAAAAGCAATTTCGCCCGTATCTGAAGCTCTCCAACCTAACTTATCTAATTTTGTTGCAGAAATACCTGGTGTATCTCTATCCATTACAAAAATGCTAATTCCTTTATTTCCTAATTCTGGATTTGTTTTAGCAGCGACAACCAAATAATCGCTATAAACTCCATTTGTAATAAAGGTTTTAGAACCATTGATAACATAAGTATCACCTTTTTTAATTGCTGTGGTTCGCATACCTGCGACATCACTACCACCAAACGGCTCCGTTATACAAAGACAACCAATTGCATCACCAAGGGCACTTGGCGTTAAGTACTTTTCTTTTTGCTCATGGTTTCCTTCTTTATTTAAGTGCGTCATAGCCAAATAAGTATGTGCCCACATTGCTGCAGCAAAACCTCCAGAGTTAATACGCTGCATCTCTTCTAAAAAAATAACTGTATAAAATAAATCTAAATCTAATCCACCGTAAGCTTCTGGTGTAGCAAGGCCAAAGTAGCCCATATCGCCAAATTTTTTCCAGATGAAACGCTCAATATGACCCGTTTCTTCCCATTTATCAATATGTGGTACAACCTCTTTGTTTAAGAAATCCCTGAGGCTTTCTCGGAATAAATTGTGCTCTTCTGTGAAATATAGTTTAGACATAAATTAGTGTTTATTAAAGTTGCAAATATAGCTTAATTATCTCGATCTTTTTAACCGGAAAATCTTCAACTTTTAATAATTCTTCCAAGGATTTAAATCCATCTCTAAGGGTACGTTCTTCTATAATATGGTGGGCAATTTCATAGTCTATATACTGAATATTTACAAGTTGATCTCTTGTCGCCGTGTTGAGATGAATCTTCTTTATGACTCTAGGTGTTTTTACTGTAAAGTCATTTTGAATACGTGTTATGACTTCGGGCGACAAACCATAGACTTCACTGAGTTCAATATCCGCAATAAAACCTCCTTTAAACTTGTTTCGATAGGCTACAATACGTTGAGAAAGTTTTTCCCCAACACCATACACTTTTTTTAGCTGAGCAGCCGTTGCAATATTTAAATCTATTTTTTGTTTAAAACTTTTCCGTTTTGTAAAGTTGGCATATGCGTTTGAATATGCCTTGGTTTGAGATTGAGATTGGTTTACCCAACTAGGAAATTTAAAATATGGAGAAATTATTTTTAATAACGAATCAGATACTTTCGTCACTTTTTGAAATTGGCTTACAGAATTCACCCATTGATCAGTAGCTCTAAATGCATGAAGTCTATCTATTTCTTCATTGGTCATTCCTAAAGTATAACCTTTATAATCTGTAATATAATTTGGATTAAACGGATAAATGTTAGGTTTACTTTGTGCTATTTTAATTAAACGAAGTGAGTCTAATTCTTTTTTAAAAGCTTCTAATTGATTTTGATTTTGGGTAAAGTCGAAACTTGTATTTGAAAATAGATTCGGAACAAACCAATAGACACACTGACTTGTAATTATAACAAGTAACAATAAAAAAATCCCATTCCGTTGTTGATTAGAAAACTGGAAATGGGATTTCATATTTAATTATGTTTGGTTATAGAATTTCATTTAAATCGTCCGCACCTTCTTCAATAGCATCTTCTTTAACATTAATGGCCTTGTAGTATTTTTTTAATTCCATTTTAATTATTGGAGATAAAATAACAACACCAATAATGTTTGGCACTACCATAGCAAATATCATGGCATCCGAGAAATTAATAACGGCACCCAAACTAATTGAAGCACCTACGACTACAAAGAATAAAAATAATACTTTATAAGCTAAATCTGATGCTTTACCTTTTCCGAATAAAAATACCCAACCTTGCATACCGTAGTACGACCAAGATATCATCGTTGAAAATGCAAATAATATTACAGCAATAGTCAGTATTACTGAGAAATGCGGAATTACAGAATCGAAAGCTACTGCAGTAAGTTCTACTCCTTCTTTTATCTCAACACCATATTCCATAAAATGACCATCAAAATTTGTAATTACGATAACTAATGCTGTCATTGTACAAATTACAACCGTATCTACAAAAGGCTCTAAAAGAGCCACAATACCTTCTGACGCTGGGTACTTTGTACGAACAGCAGAGTGTGCAATTGCCGCAGAACCCACACCTGCTTCGTTAGAGAACGCTCCTCTTCTTATTCCTTGAATCATAACACCTACAAGTCCACCTGCTATTCCTAATCCTGAGAAGGCGCCTTCAAAAATCAATGCAAAAGCGTCATCAATTAGTGTAAAATTAGCACCTAAGATTATTAAAGCAGCTAAAACATATATACCTGCCATAAAAGGCACTACTTTTTCCGTTACTTTCGCTATACGCTTAATTCCACCAATAATAACGACAGCTACAAGTGCAGCCATAACTAATCCGAAATACATACCTGCATTAGACGATGGATCTAATTCAAATAGTTTAACAAATTGTGCAGCCGCTTGATTAGCTTGAAACATATTTCCACCACCAAACGAACCACCAATTACAAAAATGGCAAATAACACCGCTAATACTTTACCGAAGCCGCCCATGCCTTTAGACTTTAAGCCCTTGGTTAAGTAATACATTGGACCACCATATACAGTACCATCTTCACCAACATCTCTATATTTTACACCAAGGGTACATTCTGCAAATTTTGAAGCCATACCTAGTAGACCTGCTACAATCATCCAAAATGTAGCTCCAGGACCACCAATAGATAAAGCAACAGCAACACCAGCAATATTTCCTAAACCAACAGTTGCAGACAAGGCTGCCGTTAAAGCCTGAAAGTGCGACACTTCACCATCAGCACTGTCATCTCTTATTGTTTCAATTAGATTTTCTCCTTCATTTTCTGTATTATCTCCGTAAAGCGTATCTGCGCCATGCTTTTCAATATCTTCATATTGCCCTCTTACTACTTTAATGGCCATTTTAAAACCAGTAACATTAATAAACTTAAAATAGATTGTAAAAAATAAGGCTCCACCAATTAATACGATAAGAACCCAAGGAATTTTATATGTTTCTGAAAATGGAATTTCATAGAAAATGGCATCAACAAACCAACCTGTATATTCCTTAAAAATGATATCAATTTTTTCGGAAGTTGATTCTTGAGCAAAGTTTAAAAGCGGTAGTACTATTGCAAAAATTGATAGAAGATATTTCTTCATGAGTAAATGTTGTTAGTTAGTTTCAGAGTTAATTATTCAATTTTAAAGTTGACAAGATGCAAAAAAAAAATGAGCCAATAAAGTCTCAGCTCATAAAATGAAGGTTTTAGTTATTCAATTTTGTACTCAGAATTCAATTTTATTATTTGTTCGGGACGTCCTAAAACAATAATTTTAGATCCAGAAACGAGCTTAGTATTCGCTTCTGGATTAACAATATACTCTCCCTTAACATCCTTAAAACCAATAACAGTACAGCCTGTTTTTTTACGCAAATCTAAATCCCTAATGGTTTTAACTTCTTGAGCATTATAAAGCTGCTCTACCTTTACCTCTTCGATATTAATATTTCGTTGTCCTACAATACCTAAATTATCAATAAATTCTACTAAATCTGGAATTACCACTAAAGATGCCATGTGATCTCCCCCTATACGATCTGGAAGAATGACGTTATTAGCACCTGCTAATTTTAGCTTATTGTAGGATGTTTCTTCAGATGCTCTACTTATTATAGTTAAACTAGAATTTATCTGTCTTGCCGACAAAACCACAAACAAATTATCGGCATCATTTGGCAACGCGCTAATGAGTGTACTGGCATTTTTTATACCCGCAGTAAAAAGCGTTTCATCTTCATTTGCGTTTCCTAAGACAAAAGCCAATTCTTCATCTTGAAATTTTTCTATAACCTCTTTATCCCGTTCAATGATAACAAAAGGTTTATTATAAGCTAGTAATTTCTTGGCGGCTTGTTTTCCATTTCGTCCATAGCCACATATAATTATATGATTGGTCATGGCATCAATTTTCTTTTGCATCTTACGTTGTTTTATGTCTTCAAAATTATTTCTACTGAGAATATAATCGGTTATGATAGAAATAGCATAACCTACAATAACGACACTGGCTAAAATTAAAAAAATAGTAAAAATTTTAGATTGTGGATCTAGCGGTATTACCTCTGCAAAACCAACTGTTGTAACCGTTATTACAGTCATGTATATCGCATCGAGCCATAAATAACCCGAAATGTATCTGTACCCTAAAACTCCGATACAGAGTAATAACACCAACATCATTATGGCAGTGTATATTTTGGATCTATAAAGTCTTAAAAGTGGATTATCCATAGGGTTACTGCATCATTATAAATCGAAAACCGAAGAGCGTTTGGTATAAATAATATCCTTAATACGCATCCAAAACGCTAAAAATAAATACAGTGCAAATCCGAAACCTACGGTAACAAAAGTGAGATATATAAACGACGTCCTTACAATTTTTGCTCTAATACCTAAACGATCAGCAATACGTTGACACACATAGTATCCACGTTTTTGAAAGTATAATAAGAGATTATAAAACCATTTCATGCGAGTATTTCTAACTTTTATTGTGAAGCGTCATTGATTTCTTTATGGATAAGTAGTAATCAAACACGTTATAACTTATTTGTATAATTGTGCAAGTTACTTATTTTTTGTGATAAAGTTATTACCAATAGCACATTGTAAGCACTTATTCTTATCGCAATACTGAAGTTTTAATTGTAATAAAGCCTGAGAATTTAAGGCATGTTTTTCAATGGGTTTTAAATCTAAAAACCGAGATACAATACTGTTATTTTCCATTTTAATAGTTTTTAAAAGTTGAAAAACACTCTCATCAATTGGTTTTCCTTGTGCCCTGGCATAACTAAATTTTAAAGGAATTAGTGTATTAATTATGAGTAAATCTATAAAGGCTTTTGTAATACCTTTTTTAAAAGGCTTGGAGGTTTTAGAAAAGGTATAATGCGTCATCCAAAATTGCGTTACTCCGATATCGAAAAATTCATAAAATTCATCTCGTGTAGTTAAACGCATCATTTTTGAAAACAAATTAGATTCTAAACTATACAAATTAGCAAATTGCGATAAACGTATAGTAGGAAAATTGGGTGGTCGTAATCTAAAAAACTGTAACGGTATCACGCCTTTATTATCTAAATTGAATTTGTGTTTAAGAAAGTGATAACGCTGTTGAAGTCCTTTGAAATAGACATCCTCGACATCACTGCTCTCTAACAACTTCGATTGTCCAAAAAGCAAGGCCTCAAGATTTAAAACATCTTTTTGCAATTTTCTTATGATTGAAAAATCAAAGGAATTTGCTAAACTCATAAACGCATCACCATTGACCTTTAAACCAAAATTTTTAAGTAACATTTTAAACAACACCGCCTCCCAATCGTTATGAGACGCTGTTAATAATTGCTGAATGGTTTCCGATTTTTGCTCTAACCGATCTATATATAAACGGTCTAACCAATTGTTAAGTAAAAAATCATCAACAATATTAAAATCAGACTCACAATTAATCCAGGATTTTGATAGCATCAGTTTTTGATACGAATGTCTTAGAGTTTTATCGACGTAATGTTTTAATTCTAAAGTTGGAATTTCAGAATTATCCCGTCTAAAAATTTCGGTGTCGTGCTCCCAAACCACATGTAGAATTACGTTATCATAAGCACTATCTGTTTCGTGATTGTGCACATACCAATCGGAAGACTTGATATGAATCTCCACATTACCAGCCCATAGTTGATCTGCAATACGTAGTTGTGCATTAAAGAAATCTGGACCAGCATTATGGTTGTGCTGTCCCAACTTAATAATCTCAATGTTTTCGTCGTAAGTCGATTTTAACAACGTGACATTAAAGGCCTTGTGTTTCCATATATAATGAAGAAAATCTTCTTGCATCCTCTAAAATAGAAAATTCTATTTTAATTTTTGTCTTTATATTAGTATTAATGACTGTTTTAGAAAAAAAAACAAATATCCTAAAGGTCGTAAAGAAGGTAAGAGTTTATATACCTTATTATTGTCTGAATACTTATAGCACCATGTAAAATTAAACAACCTGCTGTTTTTTATGACTATAGAACTCCAAGAGGTTATGTAGCTCGTTAACTTTAAGTGGTTTACTCAAATAGCCATTCATCTTATAACGTGCTATTTTTTCACCAACTTCAGCTTCTGCAAATGCTGTTAATGCTATGATGGGTATGTTAGATTTTAATTCATCATCCATTTTTCTAATAACCCTTGCGGTTTGATATCCATCTAAAATTGGCATCTGTAAATCCATAAGAATAAGGTTAAAATCATCTGTTGTAAACACGTCTAAAAGTGCTTCACCATTTTTAGCTATAACAAAATCGACATTCCATTTATTAAATAACTTTTTTAACAAAAGTGCATTTAGGTTATTATCCTCAGCAACTAAAACCTTAATATCAATAGGCGCTGTTTTAGATATTGTTTTTTGTTCATGAAGCAGTTCTGATTTTGAGTGTTTTAATTCAATATCAAACCAAAACTTAGCCCCTTCACCTTTTTTACTTTCTATCTGTAACTGACTATTTTGAATTTGCAACAATTCTTTACTGATATATAAACCTAAGCCAGACCCTCCATACAACTGTGAGGTATTCTCATTGGCTTGAACAAAACTCTTAAATATATTTTTTTGTTTGTTATAAGATACTCCTATACCTGTATCTTTAACACTAAATCTTAATAAAGAACTGTGCTCTTTGCGTTCTAACAACTCCGTTTGAAACGTGACTCCTCCACTATCTGTAAACTTAAAAGCATTACTTAAAAGATTTTTAATCACCTGAGACAACTTAAGACTGTCTCCTTTTAAAATTTCTGTGATGGCTGTATCTAATATAACATCGAAAAATAGGTGTTTATTGAGTGCTACTTGTTTGAAATGCAATTGCATATTTTGTACAAATTCCGATAAATTAAAATCTTCAATTTTCAGACTAACTTGTTTAGATTTATATTTATTAAGGCTTAGTAAATCGTTAATTAGAGCCAGTAAATGTTCACTAGAATATTTTAAGACTTGAAGATTTTCTGCTTGCTCGGGTAAAAACTTTTCCATTAACAGTATATCGGACATACCAATTACGGCATTAAGCGGCGTTTTAATCTCATGAGACATCGTAGATAAAAATTCATCCTTTATTTTATTGGCTTGTTTTAATTCTATCTCAGTGTCTTTAAGTTTAGTGATATCCATCATTGTACCAATTGCACCATCAACAGCACCAGTAATATCATGCGAAGGTTGCAACCTAAGTTCTACCCATATTTTGTCACCTGAGGGTTTAATGAATTTAAAAACTGTATTAAAATCGGATTCGTTTCTTATAAAAGCTTCCAAAATTTTTAGTCGCTGCTTCCCTTTAATCCCTTCTAATAATTCGGTGAAATTTTTATTCAATAATTCATCAACAGGAATACCAAATAATTCTTCTGACGCTTCATTGAGATATTCGAAAGTGCCATGGGTATCGGTCTTAAATATGACTCCTTCAATATTATTAACAATGGCATTTAGTCTAAATTCCACATTGAGAATTTGTGAACGCAGCAATTTATTACTTTTATAAAGTTCGTTAGAACTTTTTTCTAAAATAGTCTCAATATGCTTTACATCATTATCAAAACTTTGATAGGCATCATCTACATCATTAAAAAAATTCTGAAATTTCACCAAGTCTTCATTAGTAAATCCAGCTTTTTTAATCTGCCTTCTTAACAATCTATGTTTATGTGGGTTTAACATTCTGATAAAGTTGTAATGGTCATGGTTTGATTATGTAATTCGCAACGCGAATATTGGTCTGCAGGTGCAATTTCACCAAAGGAATAAAAGCCTGTAACTTTAACATCATCTCCTAATACTTCGCCTACAGCTTCAATTTCTTCTTCTACTAATTGCTTTAAAAGGAGTCGACGTCCAATACAACTTACCAATATTGCTAATTTCGGTTTATGTTTGGTTTGCGATATTGCCTTTACTGCAGAGTCACCCGCTCCCTTAATTAAACGATCTACATTAGATTTCATAAGACGTAATGTTGCCCCCTTAGGAACATTAGTCGCAAAAACTAAACTTTGATCTTCTTCTACAATCTTTCTTACCGTACGTACCACTGTGCCATCATATTCGTTTACACGCATACTAAAGGGAAACGACAAACCTACATCTGGAATATTGTAACGATCTTCACCTAAAAAAGATTTATAAATTGCTAAAGCAGGAGTTCCATCTAACTCGTAGACAATATTTTTATTCGATTTTGTAACTAAGCGATCTATACCAAAACTATCCCAACCACCATTGGACCCATAGCCTACATTTAACGCATCTCCATAGAGGCCTACACCCACTATTTGTCTTGAAGCCATACTTGTATTGGCGATGACAAACGAATCTTTAGTATCTACATTGTAACCAGCTAAACCACCAGTTATACTTGTGTTAGGCAACTCACTTTTTAAACCTGCAACAATTTCAGAGCCATTGACATCCACTCCATGACTAAATACTAATACATGACTCAAATCCTTATGTGCCAACTGGGTTGCGATGGCTCTACCGGAATCATAGCTCTCGCTAAAATCAGACAAATTATGTGAAGCTAATTTACACGTTACTTTATTAAAAGTAATGGCTGTTAATGAAACAGTACTATCATTTACATAATCACCGTTAATCTCCCCTGCCGTAGAACAGCCAATGATACAAGCTTCAGGAAATCTTTTATTTAATTCTGTTAATAATAATGCTTTGGATTTGAAAGTTAACGAGACAAATAATAAAATTAAGGTAGGCTTAATTTTAATACGATCTATATCTGTACTCCAGGAATCATCTTTGAGGGATAATTGTTCTACTTCCATAGAATTTAGGTTTTATTAGGTAAATCAGGGAACTTTATCGTTAAATTAAAGCATTTTAACGAATATATACTATTTTTTCCGAAGGTGCATAATTGAGTTTCATAAAATTTACTTTTAAGTTAAACTTAAGCGCTTCTTTTTGAAGTGCATAAAAGATGGTTTAAGCACCTAATCAGAATAATTATTAACACAAAAAACAATTTTTTAACATTTACAGAATATGCTTATTCAAAAAAAATCCTGAGCGATACTCAGGATTTCTTTTATATTAACTCATACGTTATTATCTATAGATATCCCATATCACGCATCCAATCATCGTTAAACATTTTACCAACATATCGACTTCCATGATCGTGAAATAAAACGACAACCACATCGTCTGGTTTAAACTGATCTTTTAATTGTAACACGCCTTTTATTGCAGAACCTGCCGAGTTACCTAAAAACATACCTTCTTCTTTAGCTAAACGCTGTGTATACACACATGCATCTTTGTCGGTAACTTTAGTAAAGCCATCGATAATATCAAAATTTACGTTCTTTGGTAGTATATCTTCACCAATACCTTCAGTGACATAAGGATAAATTTCGTTTTCATCAAAAATACCCGTTTCGTGATATTTTTTAAATACAGAACCATAAGTATCTACACCCCAAACTTTAATATTAGGATTTTGTTCTTTTAAATATTTTCCTACACCAGAAATGGTTCCTCCTGTACCTACTCCTACCACAAAATGAGTAACTTTACCTTCGGTCTGTTTCCAGATTTCTGGTCCTGTACTTTCGTAATGTGCTTTTGTATTACTTGGATTATCGTATTGGTTAACGTACCAAGAATTTGGTGTTTCTTCCCCTAATCGTTTTGAAACAGAATAATAACTTCTAGGATCATCGGGTTCTACCGCTGTTGGGCAAACAATAACTTCTGCACCTACAGCACGCATAATATCAACCTTTTCCTTAGATTGTTTATCTGCCATTACAAAAATACATTTGTAACCTTTAACTATGGCAGCTAAGGCTAATCCCATTCCGGTATTTCCAGAGGTCCCTTCAATGATTGTCCCTCCTGGTTTAAGACGTCCATCTGCCTCTGCATCTTCTATCATCTGTAAAGCCATTCGGTCTTTAACAGAATTTCCTGGGTTAAAAGTTTCGTATTTGGCAAGTACTAAACAAGGTAAATCTTCCACCAATTTGTTCATTTTAACTAGTGGTGTATTTCCTATTGTACCTAATATATTTTCTACGTAGTCCATAAATTAATTTTATCGCGGCTGCAAAGTTACGTTAAATGTTATGTTTAATAAATTTTCGATTTATTAATCTTTTGTTATTATATTTCTAAATATGTTAAACTAAAGCACACAACCAGTTCTAAAACATCGGTCGTTATAATGTGCTATTGTTTTAATATTGTATACCTTTTTAGGTTATACATATCTCAATTCTGTTGCTTACTTTTTATTAATCGAATCGTATTGCTTTTACTGGCGAAATTTTAGAAATAATAACCGAAGGAATTAGAAGCATTAGCAAACATGCTATAAACGTGCCAATATTTAATATGAATATATAATCCCAACTAATATACACAGGTGCGTTATTAACATAGTACGTATCTGGATTAAGCGGAAATAGCTTAAAATATTTCTGAGCGAATAAAAGTCCTAAACCTATTATATTTCCCCAAAGCAACCCTAAACCTATTAAGTAAGATGCATTATACAGAAAGACTTTTCTAATCGTCCAGTTACTGCTACCTAAGGCTTTTAATATACCAATCATTTGGGTACGTTCTAATATTAAGACAAGTAATGCCGTAATCATATTAATGCCTGCCACAATAATCATAATAGCAATAATGCCATATGTATTGTTATCAAAGATCTTAATCCATTCAAAAATTGTATAGTATTTTCTCGTAATGGATCTTGCATTCATTAAAGAAGGGATTTCTTTAAAAACTTCTACGGTTTTTTCATCTATCTCAGCGAAGTCATTAATATACACTTCAAAACTTCCAATCTGATCAGGTTCCCATTTATTGAGGCGTTGAATGTGTCTTAAATCGGCGATACAAAATTTTTCATCGAGCTCTTGAAATCCCGAATTATAGACACCAACAATTTCAAAACTCATAACGCGAGGTCTATCATTTAATGGATTACCAAATAAGGTTTGAAATTTATCGCCTACACTAAATCCTAATCGATTAGCCAAATAGTTAGAGATTAAAATCTCTTCGTTTCGCTCTTTGGTATAGTCAGGTAGTCGACCATCAACTAAAAATTCTTGAAAATATTCCCAATTATAGTCGGCACCCACTCCTTTCACTATCACACCTTCAAAATCGGTTTCGGTTCTAATAACAGCAAATTTTTGAGCTACACCTTGTATATGTTTTACCCCTTCTACCGAATTAAAATCGGGATAAAAATCTTGATTTATAGAAATTGGCACCTGCGATTCGTCTGAGGCATTAGTATCGTAATTGGTAATTTCTATATGGCCATTAAACGCCACAACTTTGTCTCTAATCTTTTGTTGCAAACCGATACCTGTAGCAATCGCTATTAGCATTACAATAATTCCAATAGCAATTGCAGCGATTCCAATTTTAATTATTGGTGCCGATACACTACTTTTATACGTTTTATTGCCAATTATACGTTTAGCTATAAATAACTCGAAATTCACTACTATAATATGCTTTTAAAGGTTTTCAAAAATACAGTTTTATTCTCTATAATTATTGGGATTTCCGCTGGAACATTTTCATGTAAAAATAATGGAAAGCAAGAAGTTGAACAGAATACTGTAAAGCATATCGTAGATCACAGTAACACGTTAGCTCACTACGTGGACAACGACAGCAAAAAAACTATTATTGTTGGTGCTAATAGAACAGCACACTATATTCCAATGTTAAAGCATAAACGCGTTGCTGTTGTGGCGAACCAAACTAGTGTAATTTTTAAACCTGAAGGTTATACGCATTTAGTTGATTCGTTATTAAGTTTAAACATTAGTATCGAAAAAGTATTTTCCCCAGAACACGGGTTTAGAGGCACTGCAGATGCTGGTGAATTGGTAAAAGATGGCAAAGACACCAAAACAGGACTGCCGATCTATTCTCTACACGGTAAACATAAAAAACCGACTACAAGTCAGCTTCAAGGTGTAGATATTGTAGTTTTTGATATTCAAGATGTTGGAGTACGCTTTTATACCTACATTTCTACATTACATTATATAATGGAGGCTTGTGCTGAGCAAAATATTCCGGTATTACTTTTAGATCGTCCAAATCCTAACGGCAACTATATTGATGGTCCGGTTTTAGAAGAAAAACACCGTAGCTTTTTAGGCATGCATCCTATTCCATTGGTGCATGGTATGACTATTGGTGAATATGCAAAAATGATTAATGGACAAGGTTGGTTAAAAAATGACGTTACTTGTGATATTACAATTATAGAAATGCAAAATTATAATCACAATAGCACTTACAGTTTAGCAATAAGACCGTCTCCGAATTTACCAAACGACAATTCCATTTTATTATACCCTAGTTTAGGTCTGTTTGAAGGCACTAATATTAATGCTGGTAGAGGAACGGAATTTCAGTTTCAACGCTACGGAGCTCCATTTTTAGACAAGAAGCATTACACATTTAGTTATACTCCTGAACCTAACTTTGGATCTAAACATCCAAAACATAAAAATGAAATGTGTTACGGTGTTGATTTATCTCACGTGAATGCAGAACGTCATTTCACATTAAAATATGTAATAGATGCATACCACAATGCCACTGATAAAAGCAAAGTATTTAATACCGATAACTTTACGAAGCACGCTGGCACTGCCACTTTACAAAAACAAATTGAAGCTGGTTTAAGTGAAACTGAAATTAAAGCTACTTGGCAAGAAGACCTCAACAAGTATCAACACATACGACGTTTATACCTGCTTTATAACTAAAATGTCTCTCATAATATTTTTATAAGTCTATCTGGATAATCAGTAATAATACCATCAACTTGCCATGATATCATTTGTTTCATATCCGCTTTTTCGTTAACGGTCCATGGAATAATCTGATAACCTTGCTCTTGATACTCCTTTACCAAGTTTGCAGATAATAACTTGTAGTATGGACTTATAATTTCTGGCTGAAAGGATAGTAATTTAAGTTTTTCTTCTATGGTTTCGTTTTCATCAATAAGCAAGGCCAAAGCCATGTTTGGGGATTGATGTTTAATTTCTTTAAGAATAGTAACATCAAAAGATTGTAGGTTAACGCGGCTATACATGCCGTGCTTTTCAATTTCGTCTAACACCAATGACACATAAGTTTTGGGTTCTGGTGTAAATATGCCATAATATGAGGGCTCTGATTTAATTTCAATATTGAGTTTAACATCAGAATGCTTTCGTTTAACTAAATCAAAAACTTCAGATAATAACGGTTTATATGTTTCTAACTTTTGTTGTTGCGGATAAAGCGGATGAAATTTTAAGCCACAATCAAATTGTTTAATATCAGCATAATTTAGGGCGTATAGATTATAGTGCTCTTCTGAATTATTAGGTAATACGTCACCGTTTGAGGCTACACAAATTGTAGGATTTAAATAAGGTTCATGAGAAACTACAACTTGGTGGTCTTTAGAAATCACAATATCTAACTCCAAGGTATGTACTCCTAATTCTATTGCTTTTTCAAACGCTGGTAAGCTATTTTCTGGCAGTAAACCTCTACATCCTCTGTGACCTTGAATGTCAATTTGTTTGTTAGCATTACAACTTATAAATAACACTAGTAATGGTACCATTATTTTAGTTTTCATCATCTACAGAAAGGGTTGGTTTTTCATATTTTTGAAAGGGTTGTTTAAGCAACTCTTTAATGTTTCCATTTTTAACTTCATCAGGAAACACATCAACTCCATAAATCAACTTTTCACGATCCATGTACATATATGTTCCTAAAATCCGATCCCAAATACTAAATATATTTCCAAAGTTAGAGTCTGTATATGGCAATCTATAATGGTGATGAATTTTGTGCATGTCTGGTGATACAATCACATAACTTAATGCTTTATCTAAACCTTTGGGCATTTTAATATTGGCATGTGTTAGCTGCGTAAAAATAAGTGACATGGCTTGGTAAATCATTACTAAAGCAATAGGAGTACCCACTACAAAAACACCTAATAAGGTGAACGAAAAGCGTATAACACTTTCTATGGGGTGATGCCTATTTGCAGTTGTAGTATCAACACTGTGATCTGTATGATGAACGATGTGCACCATCCACAGTGGCTTCACTCTATGCTCTACATAATGTGCTAAATAAGCGCCAAAAAAATCGAGTAATAACACACCTAATAATGCATATAACCACAACGGCATTTGCGGTAACCAATTAATAATTCCAAAATTATGAGCAGTAACCCAATCTGACATCCATAAAAGTAAAAACGCCAACGCAAAATTTATAATTATGGTTGTTAGTGTAAAGAATAGGTTGGGTAAAGCATGTCTCCATTTTTTATATTTAAATTTAAATAATGGAATTCCCCCTTCTAACAACCAAAAGAATGTAAGTCCGCCTACTAAAATAAGACTTCGATGAGACGAAGGAATGGTTTCGAAGTATGAGATAATGCTTTCCAATACCTTTAAGAATTAAGATTAATAAGCATTTGTGCTTTCTTCAAATTTACAGAAGAAATTTTAGATTTCCATAATTTAACTTCTGTTTCATCTTCTAATATACTATAAGCGGTGTAATATAAAAACGCTACAAAAGACTCATTATTAGGCTCAATACCGTCCTTCTGTATTTTTTTTAATTGCCTCAAGGCTTTTTTAGGACGTTTTAATATAAAATATTGCTGAAGATCCAAAAGCGCAACACGTTGGTTTAAAGCTTTTTGGTCTTCATTTGGTTCTGCAACCACTAAATTAGAGGCTTCTTCTAAATACAACATACCCAAATCGATAAATGCTGATCGATTATTTTCGCTCATATACATAGAAAAGTCAAGATATTTTGAAGCCAAGTAATAGGCAGAATAGAAGTCCTTTTCGGTTCTATAACCCATTAACTCTGGTGACAAAAACTTTGTATTTACGCCATAATTATTAATAATTGTTGTGATATTTTGAAATTGTTCTGGGTGACTCGTCAGGTTTACAATGTTACCATTAACATCCATTATTTTTATAGAATCGTCATTAAATTTATTCATATACTTATTAGAACGTTTCCCTTCGATGTCCGCATATAAATCTGCATATTGAGATTCACTAACTATTACAGGTACAAAATATTCCCATACAATAGGACTTATAACTTCGCTTTCAAAAAGACTTTCAATAAAAACTAATTTACCGTTTTCATCATTAGCCATAACACCATATGGATAGGTTGTACTTTCTTCCCAAACCATTAACACCATTTTATTTTGGGTTAGAGCTAATTTTTGAGCAATCTCAAGATTTGTCATCCATGCTTGGGCATTAGAGACATTAGAGACCAACAAAAGAAATAAGCATCTTATAATTATTTTATACATCGTTTTTTATCTGTTTAATATCAAAAATTATTCCGAAAAAAATAGACCTTTTAAAATTGAATTTTCTTTTTCATGGCTTCAACTATATTGTACGCCGCCGGACATATGGCAACATTTTTTAAAGTTAAATTAGAGATTTGTTGAAATTTTTTTCGATCTGTATGCGGAAATTCGCTGCACGCCTTAGGACGTACATCATAGATAGAACAATAGTTATCTGCTCCTAGAAACGTACATGGTACGGATTGTAATACATAATCGTTTTCTTCATCTAAACGCAAATAGGTTTCTATAAATTGCTGCTCTTTCATTCTAAAAAACTTAGCAATTCGCTGAATATCCTTAGACGTAAATAACGGTCCTGTTGTTTTACAGCAATTGGCACATTCTAAACAATCCGTACGTTCAAATTCTTCAGCATGCAACTCTTGCATTATATAATCTAATTGTTTGGGAGGCCTCTTTTTTAGTTTTGTAAAAAAGGTTTTATTTTCCTTATGCTTATCTTTGGCACGCTTAGGAAGATTATTAATTTGGTCTTGCATAACACAAATCTAATTAAAGTTCTCGATACAATTTAGAATAAAATTAATAGAACTGATAAACAATTATGACTAAAGACCTCTTTGGAAAAGCACTATTAGACTATCAGAATGGAAAATATTCTGAAGACATTATTACGTCTACTAACATTTCGGATGAAGATACCTTACCGCTTCCGTATCTATTTAGAAAGTATACTGAAATGCCTAAATTAGAACAAAAGGCACTTCAATTATCTAAAGGCCATATTTTAGATGTAGGCTGTGGTGCAGCAAGCCATGCGCTTTGGTTACAAGAAAAAGGCCTAAATGTAAAAGCCATTGACAACTCTAAAGGAGCCATTGAAGTGGCCCTAAAGCGTGGTATTATCAATGTTAAACGCATACCACTTTTAGAAGAGACAGAAACGTTTGATACCATTCTATTATTAATGAATGGTACGGGAATTTTTCAAGAGCTATCTCAAGTTTCAACATATTTAAAACATTTAAAATCGTTATTAAAATCAGAAGGGCAAATTCTCATTGACTCTTCAGATATTTCATATATGTACGAAGATGAGGATGGTGGTATGTGGTTAGATCTTAATCAAGGTTATCCTGGTGAACTAGATTATTTTTTGTCTTATAAAGGGGAAAAAGAAACACCTATGAAATGGTTGTATCTCGATTTTGAAACGTTAAAAACAGCCTGTTTAACCGTTGGTTTAAAGTGTGAAAAGATTATGGATGGTGCCCATTTTGACTATTTAGCAAAACTTTACTAATTACAATTAGCGTTGTAAAATCTTACAATAGCTTGCAAATCGACTTTCTTAAATTCCTTGGTTTCAATTTTAGTTTGAAGTGCCGGACAATCGCTAAAATACTCCATAGCTCTTTTTCTAAAGGATTTGGTTAGACTTACATGGTTAAAGATTTCTGGAGTTGTACCAGGTCGTAATATCATCACTTGGTTATGGACACCCATATAACCAGGAATATAAACCGGAACACTATTGGGAGCACCAGTTGCAGGCGTCCAACTACCTCCTGACTGTACCATTATTGTGCGCCCTACCAACTTTAATTCACCATCGACTAATATTTCAGCAAAACCCATTTTGCTTTGCTTTTTATTGAGATAGATAGGAATGTAGGTTTCAATACGTGTTTTCTCTACACGTTTACCATCAATACGTTCTTTATAAGTAACAGTAAAAATTATACTATCAATGTCTTCGGGCTTATATTTAGATTTTTTAGATTTTTTGTCAGCCTTAAACTTTAGTTGTTCTTTTTTTAGATTTACAGTACCATACATCATAGGTATAGATGCGAGGCCTTTTAATACCTCATCGTTTTTTAAGAATACTTCGGCTTCCGTCCAGCCGTATTGTGCAAACATAAAATTTGAACAAAACACAAAAATCACAGAAAAATAAATCGCTTTTACAATCATAATTATAACTTATTGAATTTCGCCACCCACAACTGTTTTCACCACTTTAATCTCTGGAATCTCAGCAACTGGAACAGACATTATATCCTTATCTAACACAATAAAATCTGCAAATTTACCAACTTCGATACTTCCTTTTTCGTGCTCTTCAAAATTAGAGTAAGCAGCCCAAATGGTCATTCCTTTTAAGGTTTCTTCTCTACTTAATCCGTTTTCTATTTGAAAACCACCTATAGGAAACCCTTTTAAATCTTGCCTTGCTACAGCCGCATAAAACGTTAAGAAGGGACTCACCTGCTCTACCGGAAAATCTGTTCCTAATGCCACTTTACCGTAAGCATCTAACAACTGTTTGTTGGCATAAGCTCCTTTTAACCGTTCTTCTCCAATTCTTTCTTCTGCCCAATACATATCGCTAGTGGCATGTGTCGGTTGAATTGAAGGCATTATGTTTTTATACATTTCAAAATCTTGTTGAGATACAATTTGTGCATGTTCCACGCGCCAACGTTTATTTTCTTTTCCTTTAAGAACTTTAGTATATGTCTCTAAAACAGCTTTATTTGCTGAATCACCGATAGCATGCGTATTCATTTGAAATTCTGTATCTGCAATTCGTTCTGCAGAAGTTTTTAAAGTTTCTAAATCTGTAACCATTAATCCTAAATGACCTGGTTTATCACTATAAGGAACTTTGAGCATTGCGCCTCGAGATCCTAAGGCACCGTCCGCATAGAACTTAAAAGAACGAACATTTAAACGTTCTGTTTTTGTGATTCCTTTATCTAAAAAGTGATCTAAATTAGACTCAGAAGCAGAAACCATAGCATAAATACGCATTTTTAAATCTCCAGCTACTTGAAGACTGTCTATAATTTTAATTGTTTCTTTATCTAATCCTGCATCATCTACCGTTGTTAATCCCAAGTCAAAACAAATTTTTTGTGCTTCTAGCAAGGCATTGACCATTTCGTTTCTATTAGGATTTGGCCAATGATTCATCACCAAGGATTCTGCATTATCTATTAATATACCTGTGAGTTCTCCATTTTCCACAAGCACTTCTCCTCCTTCTATTTTTGAATTTACAGTGACATTCCCTAAGTCTAAAGCGGCTTGATTTGCTAATAAAGCATGACCATCGATACGCAATAATACGATGGGTGTTTCAGGATATAATTTATCTAATAAACGTTTGTTTGGATACGCTTTGTCTTCCCAATCATTCTGATCCCAACCTCCACCGTAAATAAACTCCTTGTTATTTTCATTCTGAAAGTTTAAAACGCGTTTTACCATATCTTCAAAACTCTTAGTACCTACCAAATTTACAGCTTGTTGATTAAGTCCTAAACCTAAAAAGTGACAATGTGCATCTATAAATCCTGGCACAATAGTTTGGCCTTCTGCGTTTAAAGTATCATTGGCTTTATATGTTTCACTAATTTCAGACGTTGTGCCGACTGCAATAATCTTTCCGTCTTTTACTACAAATGATTCTGCTTTACTGAATGCTTCATCTACAGTGTAGATATTGGCATTAGTAACTATTAGGTCCGCTTGCTGTTTTTCCTTTTCACATGCGCATAAAACACAAATAGTGCATAATAAAACGGTTTGTCTACTTTTTTTTAGAATATTTATAAACGTTTGTTTGTAAGACTGAGATTTCATGAGTTGTTAGGTTTAGTAATACGTAAAAATAAGAAAAGCGCTCCGAAATGGAACGCTTTTCTGTTATTACCAGACTTTGTCTATAATTTTACTAGCTACTTTGTTGTACTTAGCCGATATACTTACAAAGTCCGTGGTGGTTGTTTCTTAAAAATCGAATTGATAAGTTGCACCTGCTAAAACTTGTAATCCTTGCACCGGAAAGTTTAACCAACGCTCATAATTCTGACTCGCAATATTGTTGGCTTTAGCAAAAACAGACAATTGATCGTTTATCTTATAACCTACATGTGCATTGATATCAAAATAACTGTCTAAAGAGACTGTTGTAACTGTATTATTTAATTCGTTTAGTTCATCAACATACATGCTTTGATCTTTACGTTCTCCTACAAAGAAGATACTAGAACCAGCAAACCATTTCTCCGAAATCTGATAATCCATAAATAAAGATGCTGTGAGGTCTGGCATATTCCAAGCTTCAGATTGATTATCTGTACTATATGTAAAAAATTCACCTTTTACACCTAAAGTAAAGTTTCTATTAAAGTCCACATTTAATTCACCTGCTATTGAAAAGGTGGTCACATCATCGTAAGCTACATTGAACGAATTTCCAAACTGATATTCTGTTAATGGATCATTTGAAGCCGGATTAGATGTATACATGGCTTTATTCTTTTCTGAAGTATAGTTCGCTTTTAAGTTATACCCGATACTATTTGTCAGTTTTCCTTTTACACCTACAAAAGTTTTATACTGCTGATCGGTTGGAGTAATAAATAACGAAGGTGATACAAACGGATTTTCATTTGCAAAATCGTAATAAGAATTCTGAATTAAATCTCCTTTAAGTCCACCATAAGCAATTAATATTTCATCAACCAAACGGTAAGACGCCTCAATATTTGGATATATAAAAAATTTACTATCACTATACTCTGTATCATTAAAATATACAAACTTCACACCTAAGTCTAATGTTAAATCCTCTTGATGCATTTGGTACGAAGGCGCCAAACCTAATGATACATTTCCATAATTAATTTCACTTATATTTTCTAAATCTCTATCGAAAGAACCACCTAAGTAATCGATGGATACTTCAGCATTAATAAGCTCTCCTTGCACAGGTACATCTACACTAGATTTAGCCACTAATCTATTTTCGGCAGAATCGTGATTATCACCAAAACGTCTAAAACGCAGACTTGCATCTTTTACAATGGCATCTTCAAAATCAATTTTACCACCAAAGTAAAGGTCGTTGTACGTTTGGCCTGCATCCATACCATCTAAGTCATTTGCCTCATAATATTCTAGTGGCACACCGTACCAATTGTAGGTTTGTAAATTAAATCCACCATCAACTTGCCATGTATAATCTCTGTCGCTTTTTTTGTAATAGGCATTTAATTTGGTCTTAGAAAAATTATCATCTAATACTACATCATCGATGCCACCTTGCGACGAGTGGTGACTAAAATAACCTCCAATATTTTCGTCTCTACTTAATTCATGATTAAGGTACACTTCGCCCAAAATAGTGGTGTAAGAGCCAATTCCCAAAGAGGCATAATTGTCGTATAATTTTACAGCTTTAGCTCTCTCTACCGTTGCTGCCTTTCCTTTTGCTGGTGTAAAGGTTGAGGCTACAGGAATTGAAAAAATATTATACTTAATCTCCTTCTTCTTTACCGCATTTGAATCACTCAACTTTGGATTGTCCTTAATTTTAAAAGCATCCGAAATTGTTGGTGTATATGGTTTTATAACGTTAACAGTTTGGTTTGCTATAGTGTCTTTTTCTTGAGCATGACTAAAAGTTAAACTTAAAGTGAAAATTGCTAAAATTATATGTTTAATTTTCATGTGTATTTATTTGATTGCACTTCGACTGCGCTCAGTGTGACATATGTCTATCTAGCACTAATTGTCGTCTGTTTCGATTGATGAATTTGTTTTTGCTTCCTCTGCTTTTATTTTGCTTAATTCTTGTTTTGCCTCATTTACAACCTCTGTAAAATCTGGAAAGTTGCTTATCACACTTTCTAATATATATGTGGCTTGAAACGCATCGCCTAAGGCATAAAAATTCTTAGCCATAACCACTAGACCTTTGGCACTATAGAGCTTATAACTTCCGTAATCCTTAACTAATTTTTGAATAGTTTCATTTGAAACTTCATACGCTCCTTCTTTATTTTTAAAGTAGCCATTGTAAAATAAAGCTTCAGCAGCAACACTTCCTGTGGCAATTTTTTCAACCTCCTCATAGGCGGTTTTTGCTTTCGATTCGTTTCCTGTTTTAATAGCAGAACGTGCAATGGTCAATTTTGCATCACTTTTTACTTTGTTATCTAATTTTGCATTGCTTAATACTTTTTCAGCATAGCTTTCTGCCTTAACGTAATCTTCCGTTTGGTAATAGGCATTCATTAAATTAGATTGTGCATAGATGACATTCTGCGGATAATCGGCTTCAATTTCTAATCGTTGTAATACCGGAACGGCTTTTTCCCAATTAGAATTACTCAAGTAAATTTCACTAAGCTTTACTACAGCTTGTTCTGTGTATTCAGATTTTGGTGACTCAACAACAGCCTTATAATGCGGCAGAGCATTATCGTATAAGTCCTTCTTGTAGTACAATTGCGCCACATAGAAATGTGCTTTTAAACTGTGAATACCATTAGGAAACTGATTTAAATATTTATTAAATTGACGAATCGCTTTATCCGTTTCGTTATCTAAATATGGTTTTTCTGCAGCCAAATAGGTGGTGTTGTCTAATTCTACATCCGAAACTTCAACATAATCTAACGTTCGTACCCAATTTGCGTATTCTTCAACACGACCTAGATCGATATAAATTAAGCGTACTGTTGAAACCGCTTGCACAGCTTCACCAGAACCAGGAAAATCTGTTGCTACTTTTTTAAACTTTGTTAAGGCACGTGTATTATCATTGTCATTGTAGTATACCAATCCTTGTCGCAACAAGGCTTTAGACGTAAATGCACTCGCTTTATATTCAGAATTTAAACGATCGTACATTTGCATGGCTTTGTCCGTATCATTAGATTTTACATATGAATTTGCCAATTCGTACATCGCATCATCGCGTAATGCTGATTTTGGATAGGTATTGATAAACGATTTTAATTCAGCTATTTTTTCAGAACCTTTTCCTAAATACCCTTGACTCATCGCTTTTTGAAATGCAGCATAATCGGTTTCAATTTCATTAATCTGAATCGCTTTATTATAAGCCTCAATGGCATCATTATAATTACTCGATACAAAATATCCATCAGCCAATCTTAAATAGGCATCATTTTGGCGCAACTTGTCGTTAGGTTTTTGAGAAATAAACTTTTCAAAATAGAGCGACGCATTGGTATAGTCTTTCAACTTAAAATAAGTGTAGGCTAAGTTATAGTTTAGGTTTTCATTTTCTGATAACCCTGAAGATTCACTAAACCCATTAAACTGTTTAAAACCAATTAAAGCATCATTATAATTAGATAAATTATATTCGGTTTCAGCTTTCCAAAATGTCGCTTTTGCCACAAAAACAGGATCTATAGGTTCCTTTAAAGAGCCTTTAAAAAGTGATAAAGCTTCATTATATTTATTTTCATTATAAAACTCTACAGCTCTAAAAAAGGCGACTTTTTGATAAGCTGCTTTGTTCTCAAAACTATTTTTGCCCTTTAATAACTCTAACGCCTCCTTATAATTTTTTGAAGTTATATAAGAATCGATTAGCAAGGTCTCAATTTCATCTTTATAATTGGTATTAGGGTATTGCTCTAAATAACCGGTTAGAACTTGTGGCACGGATTGGTATGGGTTTCCAATATCGTAACTAATCTTTGCATAGTTTAACCAAGCATCTTCTTGAATTTTTAAATCAAACTCCATCTGAGACGCATTTCTAAAAGCATTTAAAGCTTCTTGTTTTTTATCTAAGTTAATATAACTCTCACCCAAATGGTAATACGCATTTTGTGCCACAGCATTGTTTCCTCCAATTATTTTGTTGAATTCTGAAATGGCACTTTCAAAATCATTTTGCTTATAATGTGCATAACCCAATTGGTAATAGTCCGTATTATTCCATTTGCGTTTTTTGCCTTTATAAGCTTTTAAATACGGAATTGCTTCAGCATATTTTCCGAGATTAAAATAGCTTTCGCCAATAATTTTTGATAATTCAGACTGCTCTGCTGCCGTGCTTTTTGGTAATTGGGCTTCGGCTAATTCTATCGCTTTTTCAAATTTTCCGAGTTTAAAATTTAAGTCTGCCTGATAATACGATAACTTTTCCTTATATTTTTCGTTATCGCTAACTTGATCAAAATACTCATTTGCCGTATCATAATCATCACCTTGATACGCCATAAAGCCAATATAATATTTAGCCTGAGAACCGTACTCTTTAGAATTTACAACCCGATTTAAATATTTTGTCGCTTTCTTTTCATCTTTTGTAGAATACAAGGCATAACCATAATTAAAGTTAAAACGCTCCTTTTCGGCTAAAGCCATATTACGTTCATCTACTTTATCGTACCATTTGCGCGCATAGGCATATTTTCCGTTATTAAAATAATAATCTGCGACATCTAAAAACGCTGTATTTTTTTTAGTACTTGTGGGATAGTCCTCCACAAACTCAGTAATAAGGTTATCAGCATTGTTCTGATTTAGCCTTACGGCACAATTCGCAATATAATAGGCACAATCCGATTCTATTGTAGCATCATTTGTTGTAGACTTTACATCGTCGAATAACGCCTGTGCGGCTTTAAATTGTTTATTATTGTATAAAGTTAACGCCTTTTGATAGTCTTGCAAATCACTAGTATAAATCGCTGATTTTTGCGCCATACCAACTGAAGATATAATAAGAAAAACGATGATTAACTGTTTTTTGATGCACATCATTTGATAAGTGTTTTTATGGATGATTGTATATTGTTACAAATATAATTCAATACCAAATCTATAACGATAGAATTTGTTTATAATTATGCACGGAGTTATTAAATATACCACGTGGTGTTTAAGACACACACCCTTAAGATACACATTGGTATTCTATAGAAGATAACATCAATAAGTGATAATGTTGCTACGAATGCTTATAATCTCTCAGTTTTTCTGTAAATTGGCTGCTTATTTAGTACTTAGAATCCTGATCATTATTCAGATTAATAAAACATAAATTTTGAACAGAATAAACCAAAAATTAAACGAAGACCATAAGCTTTTATCTATATATTTTACTGCAGGCTATCCTAACATTAATGATACCGTAAGTATTATTGAAAATCTTGAAAAAAGTGGTGTAGACCTATTAGAGATTGGCTTACCGTTTAGTGATCCTCTTGCTGACGGCCCAACTATACAAGCAAGTTCTACAAAGGCATTGCAAAACGGCATGACGAGCGCGCTGTTATTTGAGCAATTAAAAGATATTAGAAAAACGGTTTCCATTCCTTTGATTATAATGGGTTATTTTAACCCAATGTTGCAATATGGTGTGGAGGCTTTTTGCAAAAAATGCCAAGAAATTGGAATTGATGGTCTTATAATACCAGATTTACCAGTAGATGTCTATCATTCCGAATACAAATCAACGTTCGAAAAATATGGCTTAATTAATGTCTTTTTAATTACACCTCAAACCTCAGAAGAGCGCATTCGCTATATAGATTCGGTATCAAATGGATTTATTTATATGGTTAGTTCAGCGAGTGTTACAGGAAGTAGCTCTGGCTTTGGCGATGAGCAAACCTCATATTTTAAGCGCATTGCAGATATGTCTTTAAAGAATCCTCAAATAATAGGATTTGGCATTTCTAATCACGAAACCTTTACACAAGCTACGCGCTATAGCAAAGGTGCAATTATAGGAAGTGCTTTTATTAAACACTTAACTGAAAAAGGTACAGAACATATTGACGATTTTGTAACGTCTATACGTCGTAAATCCTAAAACTATTTAACATTTATCTACCTGATTTTATGAAAGCCTTATGACATAAAGTGCCCGTTGTTTTTTATCTTATTGCTGAACCTAAAAACATAGAAATCATGGGAATTATAAAAGATAAAAAAAAGTTTAAAACTACAAAAACTCAAAACAATCCGACCAATCCTACGGCCAACGTAAATCAGGAAACCAATGAGTTTGACATTGATAAAGACACTATAAAAAGTCAGCAGAAAAAAAAGTAATTGCTGAAAACTAAAAATTGAAAAGTCTATTCATATCTTTGAATGGACTTTTTATTTATACGATGAAATTACTCAACGATTGGAAATTAATAATCTTACTCTGCTTAACTTTAGGCTTAGCACCTTTTTTTCCAGAACCACATCTTTTAGGTAAAATACGGTGGATTGCAGGAGGTGCAGTCGCAATGGCTTTTAAAGATTGGTTAGATGTGGTATTTCATGGCTTGCCATTTGTATTATTAATCCGATTAATATTTATTAAACTCACACAAAAAAATGCCGCTTAATATTGTACTCATAGAACCTGAAATCCCAAATAATACAGGAAATATAGGTAGATTAGCATTAGCTTCAGGGTCTACATTACACTTAGTAAAACCATTTGGATTTGAAATTGATGACAAACGCTTAAAACGTGCAGGACTCGATTACTGGCAGCACCTAGAAGTGATTTATTATGACAATATGGAAGCGTTTTTCCAAAAAAATAAAAATGCTAAAATGGTGTTTTTATCAAGTCATGGCACACAGAATCATTGGGACATTAAATTTGAAGATGACATGTTTTTGGTATTCGGTAAAGAATCAGTTGGCTTACCAAAACCATTAATAGAACGTTATGCCTCTCAACTTTTTAAAATTCCTTTATATAGCACATCTATTAGAAGTTTAAATTTAGCGAATGCCGTGAGCATTATTGTCTACGAAGGTTTAAGACAGATAAAATAAGGAATTGCAGCTTTTAGAAAGTTGATATTTCGGTTTTAATAAAATTCGAAATATCTCCTTCAAACATCATCTAGTTAAAATGGTTTTTGTAACTTTTCCTGAACAAAACCTTCAAATTTGAAACACTCCAAGCGGTATAATTTTTTTTCAGAATTAACTCAAATTGTCCTTGGCATCATTTTAGCCAGCATTGGCTTAAAAGCTTTTTTACTACCTAATGGTTTTATGGATGGTGGAGTTACAGGAATTGCACTACTCGTAAACAGGCTTATTGGTGTAGACATCTCTTTACTACTCATTATTTTTAGTTTACCATTTTTAATTCTTGGCTACTATACGGTTTCTAAACGCATTGTTATAAAATCGGTACTGAGCATTCTCGGTTTTGCCTCTTTAATCCACTTTGGTAATTATGATACCATAACCGATGATAAACTACTTATTTCTATTTTTGGAGGTCTGTGTTTAGGAGGTGGAATTGGTATTGCAATTAGAAACGGTTCCGTCTTAGATGGATCAGAAATCTTAGGAATTTATCTCAACGACAAATTTGGCTTAAGCATAGGAAGAGTCATTTTGATGTTTAATATTATCTTATTTAGTATTACAGCGCTCGTGGTCTCTTTAGAAATTGCACTGTATTCCATTCTTACCTACATTGTAACTGCTAAAGTAACGGATATGACCATTGAAGGTTTTGAAGATTTTATCGGTGTTACAATAGTGTCTAATCATTATGCAGAAATAAAGCACGCAATTATGATTGAATTAGGTGTAGGCCTAACCACTTACAAAGGTTCTAAAGGATTTGGTAGCAAAGGACCTCAACAAGATTTTGATATCATTCACACCATAATTAACCGAATTGACATTAAAAAAATGCATCGTATTATCGAAGACATTGACGAAAACGCATTTATTGTTGAGTTTGATGTAAACAATGTTAAAGGAGGAGTCTTACGCCATTATTTAGATAAGAAAAAAGGAAAGACATTACCCATAATGTGATTGCAATAAAGTGATAACCTTTAAAGGCTATTATCTATTTCGGGTTCTTTTTTAAATATTCTAAATACATACGCTCAACTTTAGTGCGTGCCCAAGGTGTACGTCTTAGAAACTTTAAACTCGATTTAACGGAAGGGTCGTGGGTAAAACAGCGAATGTTAATTTGGTAACCCATATACTCCCACCCATAGTGCGCTTGTAAATCAGTGATAATCTGTTCAAGCTTTACTCCGTGAAGTGGGTTGTTAGGTTGTGTTGACATCGTTTTTCTTTGTCATTCTTGCGAAAGCAGGAATCTGTTTTTTTTTAATACTTAATTGAATCCCTGTCTGCACAGGAATATCAACAAACTAATAATTTTGCATCAATTCCTTAATCTTTACTGCTTTTTCAAAATGGTCTAATTGATGCGTTTCTATCCACCATGTTGCGGCTTCCATTAACATTTTTGGATTATCATTTTTATTCTTAAAAAACGCATAAAATGAAATTCCAACATTAGCCCCTTTCTGAGCAATCTTTTTATCGCAAACTTCTATAATTTTATCTTTTAAAGCTGATGTCATAGCTTAACGTCTATTACTACTATTTTTATTTCGACTTCTACTTTTGTTACGATCAGAATTAGAGTTTCTGGAATTATTAGAACTCTTAGTGTTAGAACTTCTACGACGTCCCTGATTTCTATTTTGCCCAGGTTTTATAGGTTCTGTAGAAGCATTAGGATCGGGTTCAAAACCTTCAATTATTTCAACGTTAATTTTCTCACCAATTAATTTTTCAATACCTTTAAGATATAACGTTTCATCAGCACTAACCAGAGACATCGCCTCACCTTCTGCACCTGCTCTTCCTGTTCTACCAATTCTATGTACATAGTCTTCGGCAATATTTGGTAATTCGAAATTGATAACATGTGGCAACAATGGTATATCTAAACCTCTCGCTGCAATATCTGTAGCTACAAGCACTCTAATAGAGTTGTTTTTAAAACCGGCTAAAGCTTTTGTTCGCGCACCTTGGCTTTTATTACCATGAATCGCTGCGGCAGTAATACCAGAGCTAATCATTTTTTTACACAGCTTATTCGCTCCGTGTTTTGTTCTTGTAAATACTAAAACTTGTTTCCAGTCTCCTTCAGCAATTAATTTAATAATTAAACCTGTTTTTTTACCCTTAGCCACACGATATACCTTTTGCTTTATCACTTCAACAGCTGTATTTTCTGGAGTGGCTTCAACTTGCACAGGATTATTAAGGATGGAATACGCTAATTTCTTGATGTCCTTAGAAAACGTTGCAGAGAACATAAGATTCTGTCGTTTTTTAGGAATCAATTTCATAACGCGTTCAATATCACGCAAAAAACCCATATCTAACATACGGTCAGCCTCATCTAAGACAAAAATTTCAACTTTATTTAAAGACAATAGTCCTTGGTTTTCGAGATCAATTAATCGTCCTGGTGTGGCCACCAAAACATCAACCCCTTGACGTAATTTATTAACCTGTGGTTTCTGATTCACACCACCAAAAATAACGGTACTTCTAATGTTTAGAAACTCGCTATACTCTTTAACGTTGGCAAAAACTTGAGCGGCCAATTCTCGTGTTGGAGTTAAAATTAAGGCTCTAATTGGTCTGTGTCTTTGCTCTGCACCTTGTGATAATAGATGGAGCATCGGTAAGGTAAAGCCTGCTGTTTTTCCTGTTCCGGTTTGAGCCGAAGCCAAAACATCTTTTCCTTCTAGTACTGAAGGAATGGCTTTTGCTTGAATTGGAGATGGTGTTTCGTATCCTTTTTTCTGGATAGCTTGTAGTAAAGGCTCAGATAAGCCTAATGATTTAAATGACATAAATAGTGTTTATGAAGCAAACGCTATTTATTTAGGTCACTCCTTTTAATTTGGCGCAAGTTACGTCTATTTTAAGCCTGACTCTAGTAAAATGCTTATTATCTTCTAAATCCTATGATTTCTTCCATTCCTGAAATTTAATAAGCGGACTGGTATCACGGTTTTTAAATCCATGAATACTACTACTTATAATCAACAAAGCAGCACTGAAAAAAGCTATATACATTAACAATTCATTGTTTAAACTATTAGCATTTCCTATACCTATTAAAGCCCATGCACCAACAAGGGCAAACTCTCTCATATTTCGTTTCCAAGTGACGATGACGTTAATAACGACGGCTATTAAGACCAGCAAAATAGTCCAAATGGTGGCTGAAATACCAAAACCATCCCAACCTATTTTTACTAAATAGGTAGCGACATTTGCTATACTCGCCACAGTAACCCAACCAGAATATATTACAAATGGCCACCAAACAAAAGTTATAATGGGTAAAGGCTCATCATCTAACTCCATTCTATTATTCAATACAATTTTTAAAAGTGAAAACAGTAAGAGAAAAATAAAAACACAAGACAATAAGGTATATTCGTAAATCCAAGCAAATACCCAAAGCGAGTTATATATACATGAGATAATGAACCACCAACCTGTTCTCATAACTACAGCATCATTATTAACCTTTACAAATAAGCTTCGCCCTTGATAAATCGCAAATCCAATAAGTAGTAGGTAAATAATTCCCCAAATTGCAAAAGTATATCCTGCTGGAGTAAATAAAGAGCTATAAGTATTAGAGACTTCACCAATGGTAGTGTTATTTAAAACACCAGTGTTAGACAGGTAATTAACAGCAATAGTTAAAATTAGCGCAATAATATTTCCAATTTGTAGTGTTTTTTTCATCATTAAATTTTGCTCTAATTTAAGATTTGTACAGCATTAGTTTAACTTATTTTCTCTATTCTTTAACCTAAACACGATTATAGTGCAGTGTAAAGATGCTTAAATATGAGTCCGTGGTCTCTATCAGATAACTATTAAGAATTCATGTATATTAGCTGGGCTTACAATTATTTACCAAAATGTTATTATGAAAACCTTAATTTTCCTTTTACTTCTATTTCCTTTACATGGATTAGGCCAAGAACAAACCAATTCTGAAATTTTCTGGGAGCAATTAAAAACGCATTGCGGAAAAGCTTATGAAGGTGTTGTTACAGCAGGAGGTAAAGAAGGAGACGGATTTACAGGAAAATCTTTAGTAATGCATGTGCGATCTTGTGATACCGACACCATTAGAATTCCTTTCTTTGTAGGAGATGATAAATCACGAACTTGGGTCTTGCATATAAATGACGATAAAATACTAGGTCTTAAACACGATCACAGACATAAAGATGGCACTGAAGAGGAACTTACACAATATGGAGGTACTAGTGTTAATCAAGGATTACCATACTTACAAATGTTTCCTGCCGATGTACATACTTCTAGCATAATACCTGCAGCTTCTTCAAATGTCTGGTGGTTTACTATTGATGACACTAGCTTTACATACAATCTTCGTCGTATAGGAACTGATCGCCTATTTTCTGTACGTTTTGACATAACCAAGACCATTGAAACACCAGAAGCTCCTTGGGGAATAGAAGATTAACCCAACGTAGTTAGAAATTAAATTTCACTTTTTAATTAACAAACTTAGACATAATTTAAAATACTATAGTTTAGACAACAGACGCTGTACCTCAGCAATAGTTGAACCATAAAGTTTTCTATTGGGCTTCGTTAAACGTTTAGATTCTGTTGAAATCTCTTCTAAAAGCGCCTTCCCTTCTCTATTTCTATCATTTTCTAGATAAAATTTCGCAAGCTCTAGACGCTCGGCATAGTTAGAGTACGGTCTATCTATTTGCTTAAGCTGTATTTCGGCCTCATCAGTTCTTCCTTTTCTATTTAATGCTAAACCATAACAGAACTGTGGTATAGACCCTTTAAATTCTGAACTTTCTTTTATATACTCTGCCTGTTCAATTACACTTTCATAATCATTGATTTGAAAATAACATTGTACTAATTTTTGCCTTGCATAATAGTCATCCTGAACAGTATCATCTAAGGTTTGTTTATAATTTAAAATAGCATTCGAAAAATCTTTAAACTTAAAATATGCATCGGCTAACGCCATTCTATTAGCATATGTATCTACAAATTGTAGCCTCTTTTCTAAATCTTTAATCTGTTTTGTGGGATTGAGAACTGTTGTAATCCCTTCCTGAATTTTTTCAGCATCACGCCTGTTATATATCTGAGTAATGATATAAATTAAGGATCCTATGGCAGGAATAAAAAAGATAAGAAAATACCAGTAGTAAGGTTTACTATTTTTATAAGCATGGTATAGACAATACACCTGAACAACTATAAGTAAGTAATACATATTTACGGTTATCTTTTATCTTGTAAACACCAATTCGTGTTCAGAAGATAATGCTTCACTAAACCCGTAGTTTTCATAATTAAAGCCTTTAATATCCTCTATGGTTTTGGCATTTGTATCAATGATATAACGCGCCATTAATCCTCTAGCTAATTTAGCAAAAATGGCTATAATTTTATATTTATCATTTTTAAATTCTTTAAAAGCCACATTTATAACAGGCACCTTTAAAGCTTTAGTATCTATGGCTTTAAAATATTCATTACTAGCCAAGTTTAGAAAAATCTCATCTTCTTCTAACTCGTCATTTAAGGCTTTGGTCACTTTCTTTTTCCAGAATTCATATAAATTTTTATTTTTTCCCACAGGCATTTTAGTTCCCATTTCTAAGCGGTAAGGCTGTATTAAATCTAACGGTTTTAGAACACCGTATAAACCAGATAAAATTCTAACAGTGTCTTCTACTTTATCTAGTTTTTCTATAGGAATGTTGTACGCATCTAAGCCTCTATACACATCTCCACTAAAGGCATATATTGCAGGTCTGGCGTTATCTTTTGTAAAAGGTAATGCCCATTCTTGGTTACGCTGATAGTTTAACTGTCCTAAATTATCTGAAATATGCATTAGCTTAGAAAGACTCTTAGCGGACTTCTTTTTTAATATTTTATTTAAACGTTCTGCTTCATCTAAAAAAATACCATCTGTAGTTTTTGTCGTTGGCAGTGTAGTTTCGTAATCTAAAGATTTTGCTGGTGATAGTGCTAGTTTCATGCTTTGCTGAATTTATTTCAGTAACGACATCCTGCACAAACAAGATGACATTAAAGGTTCTTCTATTATTTTCTTTCTCTATGTAAAAATACGATGATAAAGAAAGAGTTTCAAGTATTAATGAGAACTAATTGTGATAGTGATATAAGTAATCTCTATATAAAATAAGAAGCTAAAATTAACTAATCCATGTGCTTGGCATAGTGTCTCCACTTCTCAACGCACTGTGCTATATCTTCAGGAATATCGGATTCAAATTTCATAAATTCTCCCGTCGTTGGGTGAACAAACCCTAGTGTTTTTGCATGTAGTGCTTGCCTTGGTAAAATTTTAAAACAGTTATCTACAAACTGCTTATATTTTGTAAAAGTGGTCCCTTTTAAGATACGTTCGCCTCCATAACGTTCATCATTAAATAAGGTATGACCAATATGTTTCATGTGTACACGGATTTGATGTGTACGCCCTGTTTCAAGCTTACAACTTACTAAAGTTACATACCCTAATCGCTCTATTACTTTATAATGTGTTACTGCTGGTTTTCCATGTTCTTCATCATCATCTAGGAATACCGTATTCTGCAATCTATTTTTAGGATGGCGTCCAATATTACCTTCAATAGTACCTTCATCATCTTTCACATTTCCCCAAACTAAAGCCACATATTCACGTTCACTTGTTTTTTTAGCAAACTGATCGGATAAATGCGCCATAGCCTGTTCCGTTTTAGCTACAACCAATAAGCCACTGGTATCTTTATCTATACGATGTACCAATCCTGGTCTTTCACTAGAATTGTTGGGTAGATTTTCAAAATGAAAAATTAAACCATTAATTAAAGTTCCAGAATAATTGCCGTGACCTGGATGCACCACCATACCTGCTGGTTTATTAACCACAAGTAAATCGTCATCTTCGTATACCACATCAATAGGAATATCTTCAGCAACTAGAAGGTTCTCGTGTGGTGGATGCTCAAACTTTACCGTAATATAGTCGTTGGGTTTTACCTTGTAATTAGATTTTACAGGAACGTCGTTCACAAAAATACTTCCATCTTTAGCGGCAGCCTGAATTTTATTTCGCGTAGCGTTTTCAATAAAATTCATTAGGTATTTATCGATACGAAGCGGTTGCTGACCAGCCACAACTCTAAAGGCGTGGTGCTCGTATAATTCGTTTTCGTCTTCGTTTGAAATATCAGGAATATTTGGCATTATGTTTATTTATAGTTTACCGTTACCTAATACCAAGTCTATCTTAGATGTTAAGGGTAATAATGTACCAGGTGTTAAAGGCTTACCTTTGTGAGACATTGAGATGACTCCTTCTCCAATAGCATCTTTATAGGTGATTTCACCGATTTCAAATTCTAAAGCCTCTAACTGAGGTTTGGCTTGTCTAAAGGTACGTTTCAAAATGTTTGGCACTTCGACCTTACGGTAACCAGAAGGGTTTAATATTAAATAAATGGTTCTGTTTTCTTTTACATGAGCTCCGGCTTTCGGACTTTGTTCAATCACAGAAAACTTAGGATATTTTGGGTTATAATTAGCTGAATCTTGTATCTCCATAGCTAAATCATGATCCTTTAATTCTATCCCAACTGTTTCTAAGGATTTCCCTTTTAGGTCTGGTACCACCACAAACTCTCCGTGATTTGTAGTAATAGCTAGCCATTTTAAAGCTATAAAACCTAATACAACCAACGCTACAATAGCTAACGCCAATTGTTTAAAAAACACTTTACTGGTAAGAAACTTAACAAAACTCATATGCAAATAATTGTTGACAAAACTAAGAAATAATAACGACACAAAAATAAAATACGTATGAATTAGAGAATTAGATTATTGAAAATAAATGATACTTTTACGCTACGGCTTTTTAAACTTAAAAGACACCCAATTTTTGGGCCTAATAGATGAAGAAAAATATTGCAATTATAATGGGAGGCTATTCTAGCGAATACAAGATTTCCCTTTTGAGTGGCGATGTAGTTTACAACACACTTAATAAAGATAGCTATAATGCTTATCGTATACATATTTTTGAAAACAAATGGGTATTTGTTAATGATAATGATGAAGAATTCCCAATTGATAAAAACGATTTCTCAGTTGTAGTAAATGAAACTAAAATACAATTTGATTGCGTTTTTAATGCTATCCATGGTTCTCCAGGAGAGGATGGTTATATGCAAGGCTATTTTGAATTGTTAAAGATGCCACAAACAAGCTGTTCTATGTACCAAGCAGCATTAACGTTTAATAAACGCGATTTATTAGCCACTTTAAAACCTTATGGCATTAAAACAGCAGAAAGTTACCACCTTAATCTTGGTGACCCTCTTAATGAAGAAGACATAATCGCTAAAGTGGGACTACCATGTTTTGTTAAAGCAAATAAGGCAGGAAGCAGTTTTGGAATCTCAAAAGTCTATAAAAAAGAAGATTTGAAAGCTGCAGTAGAAAAATCCTTTAAAGAAGATAACGAAATTATTATTGAACAATTTTTAGATGGTGTTGAAGTTTCCGTAGGTGTTATTTCATATAAAGGTGAAACTCTTGTGTTACCTATTACCGAAATTGTTTCAGAAAATGATTTTTTTGATTATGAAGCTAAATATCTAGGACAATCGCAAGAAATTACTCCAGCTCGTATATCTGAAGAGTATGCTAATAAAGTAAGATTAGAAGCTAAAAGGATTTTCGAAATTTTAAAAATGAAAGGATTTTCGCGAAGTGAATTTATTTTTAAAAATGACGAACCATATTTATTAGAAGTAAATACTGTACCAGGTTTAACCAAAGAAAGTATTTTACCACAACAAGCAGAAGAAGCCAATATTAGCCTAGAAGACTTATTTGGGAACGCTATTGAAGAAGCTTTGAATAAATAATAATTATATTTGAAACTCATACAAGTATCCACTATTTAGCGTGGAAACTACAAAATTACTGTAATGAAACGAGCACTATTTCCTGGATCATTTGACCCTATAACAAATGGCCATTTCGATATTATAAAACGTGGTATTAAATTGTTTGATGAAGTGGTTGTGGCTATTGGTATCAATGCCGAAAAAAAATATATGTTTTCTCTAGACCAAAGAAAAAAGTTTATTGAAGACGCCTTTAAACACGAATCTAAAGTAAAAGTTGTGACTTACAAAGGCTTAACAATTGATTTTTGTAAAGAAATTGATGCCGAATTTATATTAAGAGGCTTAAGAAATCCTGCGGACTTTGAATTTGAAAAAGCCATTGCGCATACCAATCGAAAACTCTCTAAAATTGAAACTGTCTTTTTACTCACCGCTTCTAAAACGTCTTTTATCTCATCATCGATAGTACGCGATGTGATTAGAAACAATGGTGATTATACCGTTTTGGTTCCGGAAAGTGTTAGGGTTATATAATATTGTTTCGCCTCGCTTTTTGTACGGCTTCTAATTTATTGTGAACTTGAAGCTTTCGGTATATATTTTCAATATGTTTTCTAATAGTGCCCGTAGAAAGAATAAGGTTATCTGCAATAGCATTATAACTTAAGCCTTTGCTTAATTGCTCTAAGACATCAATTTCACGCTCGGTAAGTTTTATGGCCTCTATATCTGTTGAATTTGTAGACACAAATGGTTTTCTTAATAATTTTAAAGTCTTTAGAGCAATTGAAGGATTCATAGCAGCACCACCATTTAAGGTTTCTAAAATTCCTGAATGTAAATCTCTTGCATTAATTTCTTTTAGCAAATAACCATCCGCACCAGCTTTTATGGCATTAAAAATATGTTCGTCATTATCAAAAACAGTGAGCATTATAATTTTTATATGAGGGTATTTTTGTTTGACTATCTCTGTAGTTTCAATACCATTTAGCACTGGCATTTCTATATCCATTAAAATTAAATCGAGATTATGGTTGCGTTTTAGTTGTTCTAATAAATCAGATCCATCTAAGGCACTGAACTTTACATTTAAATCGTCAAAAAACGACAACTTTTCTTCAACGGTTTTAATTAAAAACGAATTATCATCTACTATTGCTATTTTTATTTTCAAATCTTTTGCTTTTTAGTTATCACTTGTCAACCTCTTTTTATTCTTAGATCAACAAATTGTTAGTTTTTAAGTTTATGCCCACCTTTTTTAAATTGAACTTAACTCGATTCGCTACGATTCAAATCAGATATTCTGTATAAACCCAAATAAATCTTCATTTACGCACCTTATAAATATAAGGTTACCTCCGTACCTTTCTGTAATTCTGATGCTATCTTTACATCACCACCAATATCTTGTGCGCGTTTTTTCATATTACGCAATCCATTTCCTAAGGTTACCTGAGAGACCATAAAACCTATGCCATCATCAATTATTTTTATAATAAACCGGGACTCTTTTTGAGAAATTGACACTGTTATTCTATTGGCTTCTGCATACTTTAAAGCATTATTAATAGCTTCTTGAGTAATTCTGTAAATATTCATACCATCGGTAGAAGTAAAAACATGATTTGTATCTACCAATTCGTTCACCTTAAAATTAAATAGAATATTTTGAGAGGCAAGATTAGCTTTATCGATAAAGTTAGAAATACGCACCTGAAGATCATCTAATGAAATTTCAGTTTTATTAAGAGCCCAAATAGTATCTCGTAATTCATAAATGGTATCGGATGCAAAATCACTAATAGCCGTTAATTTATTATTTAGATTAGGATTTTTTATATCAAAAACAAATTTCAAATTGTCAATAGAAGAAATTATAAACGTGAGTTGCGCCCCTATATTATCGTGTAAATCTCTGCTAATTCTTAAGCGCTGTTCTTGCAACTTATTCTGAGTTTCTATTTTTAATAAAGCGTCTTTAAGTTCATTCTCTTTTTGCAGCTGTGCATTTTTTATTTTTTGCTGATTGTAAAACAGCCCGCCAACAATACTAAGTAAAACAGCAAAGCCTATGAGACTCCATAATTGATAATTCCGTTTTTGAATTAATAAATCACGCTCTGCAATTTTTGCACGTTGTAATAAAATTTCTGTTTCTTTTTTTTCAGTTTCGTATTTTATTTCTAAGTCTGCTATTTTTTCCGCATTAACTTCTGAGAAAATAGAATCTTTTAAGACGATATATTCAGATTTTAAATGTCTTGCTTTTTCAAAATCGTCTAGCATATAATGGCTTTCTGCACTAGTTAAATACAAATCGGCTGCTACCAATTTTATATCGGGATAGGTATCAGTAAGCGCAAAGCCTCTTTCTATATAATTTAGGGCTAGCTTAGGTTTATTCTTTTCATTGTAGAGACTAGCAATATTATTATAAATAGATAATAAACTCTTCTCATCTGCTTTAAAATGACTTGCTCTATCTAAAGCTTTTAAATATGTTTTTAAAGCTAACTCATGGTTGTTTTGTATGTAATACGCATTGGCCAGATTATCTAAAAGCCTATAATAATCTATTAAATTATTTGTTTTCTTTGTCAATGCTATGCCTTGTTTGAAGTAAACAATAGCTTCCTTTGTTCGCCCTAAATCCTTAAGATTTATTCCTATATTATTTAAAGACGCTATTTGATCGTTTTCTAATTTATATTTCTCTCTAACAGCTAAAGCTTTTTTATGATACTCTAAGGCTTTCTCACTAAGATTCATCTCTTGGTAAATTAAACCAATATTATTGAGAGCCGCACCGGTAGACTTTTCATTGTTACGAGACACATCTATGCGATAAGATTGAAAAAAATAATCTAACGCTGTATCGTAATTACCTCGGTTCCAATTAAACATCCCTAAGTTGTTAACACACATAGATTCGATATTTTGAAACTTATGCTGCCGACTTAACTGCAGGGCTTTTTCAAAATAATATTTAGCCGAATCTGACTGCCCTGTCACATCCATATAGATACCTTGCGTATTTATAAGTTCTGTGAGTCCAAAATTGAATTTAGCAGTATTAGCAAGCGCTTTACCTTCTCTTATAATTTCTATGGCTTTACTAGGTTCATTGAAAATATAACTAAAAGCCACTTTATTATACAGTCGTATCTTAATAGAATCGTTAGGGTTTTGTTTTGCGTTAAGAAGTAAACTATCTAAATTTTGAGACCAAACAATATTTGTAAATAAACCCAAAACTAGAAATCCAATAATTTTATTCATATAATAGAAGTTTTGTGTAATAGTATCACAACCCAATACTGACCTTAATAAGCTATATTTTAACATATTACTAATGAAATATAACATTTATTTATCGTGCTACACTTTTTTTCGATAAACAAAGTCATAAAAAGATAAAGCGTAATGGATAATATTACGCTTTGTCTGTCTATAGTATTACATCTTCTATTCGTTTAAATTATATGTGAAAATTGATTTGTCAGTAGCTTGGTAAAACAAATACCCTCCATAATCGTCGACCTTATATTCTGGTTTTTTATTATTTAAAATAATCTCTTTTTCTATGTTACCTGTATCCTTATTCACTTTTACTAAACCAACATTTTTGCCAATTTTAGTTAAAATAAACTGTGCATCTTTGGTTGCAGAAGTCGCTTTAAAACGTTGGGACATCATTTTAAAAGACGCATCACTGATAGACGCAAACATTTCTGAAGCACGTTTAGCTTCCTTACCATAATCGTTATAATTACGTAGGTTATTGGTACCAATGCCATTATTATTAGCACCAGCAGCTAAGGCTGTAGAAGCAGTAGCCACTAAAGACGCAGCAGCCACAACACCACCTACGACTTTCATAAAACCACTTTTCCCTGGAGCTTTATGATAACTATGATAAATTTCTTTGCCTTCTTTGCCTAAAAGCATCATATTCTGAGAGGCTGCTAAAAAGATATTATCGTCACGTATATCAATTGTATTTGCGGCTTCTTTTTCTTCAAATTTTATTTGTGTCAATTCCGACACATCTCCAGAATTAGCATCAATAGCATAAATTTTATTAGCTGCTGCTATTAAATACCGATCATTCTCAGTATCAAAAGTAGAAGCTACTGAAGCCGAGTTTTTATATTTTAATGGCTTTTTCCATACTGATTCGCCAGTAGCTAAATTCACGATATTAGCATCCTCACAGGTAATGTATATAAGGCCTTGTGGAGAATGTGCCATGATTAAGATATTTTCTCCCGTTTTTAAAGGTTTCTTAAACAACGGGTTCCCATCAAATGAAATTTTGTTAATCCCACCAGATTGTATCCCAAATAAAATACCGTCTTCCATAACATAAAAATGCTGTACGTACCCTTTGGTTTTAGGTGCTTTATCCCACAAATCTTCACCCGATGCTGCACTTAAAAAAGCTATTTCAGATTCATCCTTTGTTGCAAAAACACTAGTATCTCCACCACTACTTTTATTACTTACTACAGCTAACCCTTGAGGCAGTATTTCAAATTTAGAAACTGTACCTTTTATTTTTCTGTCATCATCCCACAGCGCTTTACCATTCTTATCAATTTTATGAATCCGCGTATTTTTACCTGCGTTTACTGCCTCAAAACCGTAAATTTCATTTTCTGAAGCATCAGCTATCATCTTACTAACATTTTTTATTTTGGCAGTCCATAGTTCCTTTCCATCATGAGATTTTGCGATTAAACCTTGTGCCGTTGGAATAATTAAAAACTCTTTTAACAGCAATGGTGTTCCGGTAACACTAAAGTCTTTAGCCATGCCTACTCTACCCGGTTTATCTAAAAAGAAACTATAGTCTAAAGTTGAACTAGACAAGTCATATACCGCAACTTTAGGAGTCATTTTTTCAAATTTATCTCCTACTTTTTGAATACCACTTATGATAAGTTTATTCTGCGGTAAAATGACATTACAGGTATATACTTGATTCCATTGATCCGCTTCCGAATTAAAAATAACACGACCACTGACATAGTCTATGACAGCACGTTTTGTTTTAGCGATACCTGCCAATTTAGATCCGGCACCTTGAGAAACTATGACGTAAGGTGAGCCTGGAATAAATTCCGTTTCTTCTGGTTTTAACCTTCCAAAATTATTGAAAGTAAAAACAGGGTGTTCTTCTGAAGGTTTTATACCCACAAGACCATCATTAGTAGCTACAACAAGTATACCACCAAGTGTCAATGTCATTTCATTTATTTTAGACCCCAACTCGTAGCGGTGCTCTGGCCCAATTGATTGTTGCGCGTTCATGGGATGCATAGCTATAATAAGGGAAACCCACACGATATTACAGATGTATTTAAATTGTGCTTTCATAGAATTGCGCTTAATTGTTTTGAATGCCTAAATTAAACTCACCATCTGAAATGGTTTTAACCGACTGATCGCCATTTAAGTTTTTGCAAGTAAACTCAAAAGTACCTTTTAGATGGGTGTCGGTTTCTTCTGAGACACTGAGACTACCTACATAAGAGTTTTCATAAGGAGCCTGCCAAATCTCGGTTGTAGAATTAGCCGGGTTACTTAAATTAACGGCTGTTTCAGTATACGAACCCACATTAACTGCAGAGAGAACAGAGCCATCAAAATCATAGGTGCCAACACCGTCATAGCCAAAAATGGTAAAAGAGAATGCATTACCATCACTGTTGGAGGCTACTATTAGAAGACTTTGGCCCGTTGGCGTACTGGCTATCGTTGCAGAAGAAGAAATTTCCATCGATTGGTAACTTGCTCCATCTACTTTAGCGACAAGCGTCCCTGTAGGAGCATCACCACCATTACCGCCATCATCACTACTAGAACAGGACAGGAACATCATAACTGTTATGATTGTAACACTGAGTATGCTTTGCTTTAATTTTCTCATTGGTAAAAATTTATTGGTTAATAGAACCACAAATTTCTACTATAAGACAACACTATACCATACGATGAATATCGTATATTTTTAATTTCACTATTAAAATAAATGCCTTTACTGAAAGTAAATATGAGGATATTTTAAACGAAGTTCTTCTATTTCCAAGTCTAACTTTTTAAGAAAGTTTTGATGTGCTTCTGAATTAGGATTGAAGGGACGGTGTGCTTTTTTATTTTGAATGGAAGTCACAGCTTCTAAAGTCTTCAATGCCTTAGAAGATATCCACATCGCTTTAAATTTATCCCAAATATACTCTATAGCAAGAGTATTTGGATGAATCATATCAGTTGTATAAAAACGATAATCTCGTAGCTCATCCATCATAATTTCATACGATGGCACATAGTAAATCTGTTTTCTTGGATCAATCAACTCGTGAACCGCAGATAACAAATGTGCTTTACTTAAAGTATTCTCCACAAAACCATCTTTAAGGTGTCTTACTGGAGACACGGTAAACAGAAACACCACTTTTGGGTTGAGATTTCTAATTAAGCTTACCACAGATTGAAGCGAAGCTGATATTTCATCAACCGTCAACAACTCTTTTAAAAACTTTTTTTGAGGTAATTTTTGGCAATTTGCAACAATTGTATCCGATTCAATATGTCTATAAACCCAGCTTGTTCCTAGGGTTATAATAACATGACTTGCGTTTAGTAGTTGCTTATACATCTCATCAATCTGAGCATTTAGCGTTTCTAATAGTTGATGACTCGAGGTTTGATTTAAACGCGAGTGCACTTCTAAACTACTCCACTGCTCGTTATGATAACACAATTCATCCGCCGTATAATAATCCTTATTTATAGAACGTGTAATACTGTTTTCAATAGCTAAAGGGTGAAATAAAATACCAAAAGGATTAACTGCCGTTTGAAACTTAAAATACTTAAACTTCTCTCCAATATGTTCTGAGAAACATGACCCTAGCAACAATAATTTAGAATCATAATCTATGGCGTCATACTGCTGTGCTTTTATTGGTATTTGAGTTTGAAGTTTCATTAGCTATATATTACAATTATATTAAGATTTTAACATGTTCTGCAATACATAATTTCGCAGAAAACTACGAGAAGAACTTGCCTGACTAAACCCAATTAAAAAGACATTAAAGTCCTATAAATCCCTTTATAAATACTCTTTAGCAGCTTCTAAAGCAGCTTCTATGCCTGCCGGATTTTTTCCTCCTGCAGTTGCAAAGAAGGGTTGACCACCACCTCCACCTTGGATATGCTTCCCTAATGCTCTTACAATGTTACCTGCATTCAATCCTTTATTCGCTACTAATTCCTTAGAGATATAGCAAGACAGAATAGCTTTACCATCTTTTTCTGCTCCAAATAACAAGAATAAATTTTCAAACTGACTTCCCAGTTCAAAACAAACATCTTTTATTCCAGAAGCATCTAAATCTAATTTTTTAGCTAAAAATTGAATCCCATTAATTTCTGTAAGCTCGTTTTTAAGTTCACCTTTAATATTTTTCGCTTTATCCTTTAAAAGATTTTCAATTTGCTTTTTTAAATTGTTATTTTCTTCCTGCAGTTGTTCTATTGCTTTTACAGGTTCTTTTGCATTATTTAGCAACCCTTTCATTTCAAGATAAGCCTGATTGTTCTGGGTATAATAATCTTTAGCAGCCTGATTAGTTATCGCTTCGATACGTCTAATCCCTGAAGCAACAGCCCCTTCAGATATAATTTTAAAATGCCAAATATCGGCTGTATTTTTTACATGAATACCTCCACACAATTCTACAGACTGTCCAAAACGAATCGTCCTAACCGTATCTCCATACTTTTCACCAAATAAGGCCATGGCTCCCTCTTCAATTGCTTTTTCCATAGGAACATTTCGCTGTTCCTCTAATGGTAATTTACCTTCTATTCGTGCATTTACAAAATCTTCAATTTCGTGTAATTGTTCTAGAGTTACTTTAGAAAAGTGAGAAAAATCAAAACGTAAAGATTGCGGTTTTACCAATGACCCTTTTTGTTCAACATGCTCTCCTAAAATTGTACGTAACGCCTGGTGTAATAAATGTGTAGCACTATGATTACTCGATGATAATACTCTGTGCTCACTACTTACAACGGCTTTAAAACTCTCGCTAATATGCTCTGGCAATTCTTTTACCAAATGAATTATTACATTGTTTTCCTTTTTAGTATCTAAAATGTAAACAACATCTCCATGTTCGTCTTGTAAGAATCCTTTATCTCCAACTTGACCTCCACCTTCAGGATAAAACGGTGTTAGGTTAAACACCAATTGATACATTTCTCCTTCTTTTTTTGAAGTCACTTTTCTGTACCTCGCAATTTTCACATTTGCTTCTTGCGTATCGTATCCTATAAACTCCTGAACATCATCTTCAAATAAAACTACCCAATCTTCCGTAGATGTTTCACTTGCTGAACGCGACCTGTCCTTCTGTTTTTGTAAATGAGCTTTAAAGCCTTTTTCGTCTAATTTTAGGTTCTTTTCAGATAAAATTAATGCGGTTAAGTCAATAGGAAAACCATAAGTATCATACAATTCAAATGCTTTTTCACCTGAAACGGTGTCTCCTTGAGTTTCTTCAACAATTCCATTTAATAATACCAGTCCTTGATCTAAAGTTCTTAAAAAAGATGATTCCTCCTCTTTAATAACGTTTTCTATTAATACTTTTTGTGAGCGTAATTCAGGAAAAGCCTCACCCATTTTTTTACTTAGTACATCCACCAAGCGATAAATGAAAGGTTCTTTTTTATCTAAAAACGTAAATCCATAACGTACAGCTCTTCGTAAAATTCTTCGAATAACATAACCAGCACCTGTATTACTTGGCAACTGACCATCTGCTATGGAAAAGGCCACGGCTCTTACATGGTCTGAAATGACCCGAATAGCCACATCTACCTTCTCGTTAGTACCATATTTTTTATCGGTTATGGTCTCAATTTCACGAATAATTGGAGTAAAAACATCGGTATCGTAATTAGACTGTACTCCTTGTAAAACCATACACAAGCGCTCAAAGCCCATTCCCGTATCAATATGCTTATTAGGCAATGCTTCTAGAGACCCATTAGCTTTACGGTTGTATTGCATAAAGACCAAATTCCAGATTTCTACCACTTGCGGATGATCCATATTTACTAAGGATTTCCCATCAACCTTCGCTTTTTCTTCAGCCGAACGAATATCGACATGAATTTCGCTACAAGGTCCACAAGGGCCTTGGTCTCCCATTTCCCAGAAATTATCCTTTTTATTCCCTTTTAAGATACGATCTTCAGAAATGTATTGTTTCCAAATATCGTAAGCTTCGGCATCCATTTCTAAGTTATCATCATCCTTGCTACCTTCAAAAACAGTAACGTAAAGAATATCTTTATCAATACCATAAACTTCGGTGAGCAACTCCCAAGCCCAAGCAATAGCTTCTTTTTTAAAATAATCTCCAAAACTCCAGTTCCCTAACATCTCAAATAATGTGTGATGGTAGGTATCGTAGCCTACTTCTTCTAAATCGTTGTGTTTACCAGATACACGTAAACATTTCTGAGAATCGGTAATGCGGTTTCTTTTTGGTTCTGCATTACCTAAAAAGTATTCTTTAAAAGGCGCCATTCCTGCATTTACAAACATTAACGTAGGATCGTCTTTTAATACCATTGGAGCAGAAGGAACGATAAGGTGTTTTTTTCCTTCAAAGAATTTCAAAAATTTAGATCGTATGTCTTGAGACTTCATATATTTAAATTAGAGCTTGTGTTATTAAATTAGCGCAAATGCAAAACATTTTTTTATCTTTACTCACCAATCTTGTAATTTAGATTTTGGTGATCGTGAACCCGCAAATTTAAAGACATTAAAATATAATGTAATATTATTTTTGTAGGTTTGAACGTTACGCTAATATAAGCCACTTACTTTGTGGGCTTATTTGCTGCAAAAATAGCATAAATTCAAACATGGCTAAAGTAAAATATTATTATGATTCTGAAACGCTTTCTTATCGCAAAATAAAGCGAAAGAAATCGACAACTTTTAAATATGTAGCTCTATTTTTAACAGCCGCTGCACTATTTGCCTTTTTAACTGTTTTTATTGCAAGTCAATATATTGAGTCGCCCAAAGAGCGAAAAATGGCAAGAGAATTGCAAAACATGGAACTGCAATACGAATTATTAAATAAACGTATGGACGATGCCATTGCTGCGCTAGAGAATGTTGAAGAACGCGACAATGCTATTTACCGACTGTATTTTGAAGCCAACCCAATCCCAACCGAGCAACGACGAGCAGGATTTGGAGGAATTAACCGTTATAAACAATACGAAGGGTTTGACAACAGTAAATTAATCGCAGAAAGCAATAAACGCTTAGATATTTTAGAAAAAGCGATTGTTGTACAATCCAAATCTTTAGATGAGATTGCCAAATTAGCAGAAGATAAAGAGAAATTTTTAGAAGCCATACCAGCAATACAACCTATTAGCAATGAAAACATGACCCGTATGGCATCTGGTTACGGTTACCGCACAGATCCATTTACTAAGGTGAGAAAATTTCATTACGGAATGGATTTCACCGCACCTCGTGGCACACCAATTTATGCCTCGGGCGATGGTGTTATTAAACGCGCAGATAGCAGATCTACAGGTTATGGTAACCATATAAGGATAGATCATGGTTATGGTTATATTTCATTGTACGCTCACTTATATAAATATAATGTAAAAGTAAATCAGCGCGTAAAGCGTGGAGATTTAATTGGCTTTGTGGGTAGTACAGGACGTTCTGAAGCTCCGCATTTACATTACGAAGTTTTTAAAGACGGAGAACGTATAAATCCTATCAATTTTTATTACGGTAATCTATCTGCAGAAGAATATGATATATTGCTTAAGAAAGCATCATTAGAAAACCAATCTCTAGATTAAGATGCATATAGATTTACCAGAAAAACGCTACTACGGTATTGGCGAAGTTGCCAAAGCCTTTAAGGTCAATGCCTCATTAATTCGATTTTGGGAAAAGGAATTTGATGTTTTAAAGCCAAAGAAAAATGCAAAAGGGAATCGGAAATTTACACCTGAAGACATTAAAAATTTAAAGTTTATTTACCACTTAGTAAAAGAAAGAGGGTTTACTTTAGAAGGCGCAAAAATTCATCTTAAAGAAGAAAAAAAACAAGCTTTAGAGAAATTTGAAATTATAGAAAAACTCGAAAGTATAAAAGCACAACTTAACAAAATCAAAACACAACTTTAAAACTAACTATTATGAAAAAATGGCTAATTCCTGTAATTGTTATTGCTATCATTGGATTCGGAATCTATAATTGGGCTGTAGGATTTAATAATACCGCTGTGGAATATGAAGCAAATGCTAAAACCGCATGGTCTAACGTTGAAAGTTCTTATCAGCGAAGAAATGATCTTATTGGTAATTTAGTAAAAACCGTGCAAGGGGCTGCTGATTTTGAAAAATCAACTTTAACAGATGTTATTGAAGCACGTGCTAAAGCGACCTCAACAAATATTGATGCCAGCAATTTAACAGCTGAAAATATGGCTCAATTCCAACAAGCACAATCGGGTTTAAGCGGAGCTTTATCAAAACTTTTGGTTTCTGTGGAGCGTTACCCAGAATTGAAAGCCAATCAAAATTTTCTTGAATTGCAAAGTCAATTAGAAGGCACCGAAAACCGTATCAATATTGCCAGAGACCGATTTAACGAAAAGGTAAATATTTACGACATTCATACCTCAAAGTTTCCAGGATCACTATTAGCAGGATGGTTTGGTTTTGAAGAAATGCCTCGCTATAAGGCAGATGCAGGTAGCGAAAATGCGCCAGATATAAATTTCGACTTTTAATACCATTTAAGGATGCCACATATTGAACAGTTCTTAACAACTAATGAAGAAGCAGAAATTGTTGAAGCTATTAGACGTGCTGAAGGCAAAACTTCTGGCGAAATTCGGATACATATAGAACAACATTGCGAAAGTGATGTCTACGAACATGCCTTAGAAGTTTTTCATTTTTTAAAAATGGATAATACTGCACAGCGCAATGGAGTACTTATTTATGTGGCTGTAGATAATAAAACATTTGTAATCTTAGGAGATCAAGGGATTAACAACATCGTTGGTGCTGATTTTTGGAACACTACACGCGATAAAATTGCCTCTCAATTTAAATCTGGAAATTTTAAACAAGGCATCATTGATGGTATAACCGAAGCTGGCCAAGCGTTGTCTAAACACTTTCCTTGGCAGCAGAATGACAAAGACGAATTAGACAACACAATTTCTAAAGGATAATGCAAAATATAAAACACATCGTGTTTAGGATTTTAATAACACTCTTTTTGGCAACACCTTTAATTGGGTTAGCGCAATATAATATTCCAGAGAAACCCAAGTTTCAAACAAGTGTTTATGATGATGAAATTAAGTTATTATCTCCGTCTGAAAAAAGCAGTTTAGAACAAAAGCTTATTCGCTATTCAGACTCTACTTCTACCCAAATTGTTATAGCTATTATAAGCTCAACAAATGGAGAGTATATTAATTACTTAGGAGCACAATGGGGAGAAGCATGGGGCATTGGCCAAGACGATAAAGACAATGGCATATTTATTTTACTTGCTAGAGATGACAGAAAAATAAACATCAGCACCGGTAAAGGAGTTGAACACTTATTGACGGATGCTCTTAGCAAACGTATCATTAATAATGATATTATCCCCTATTTTAAACGCAATGATTATTACGGAGGTTTAAATCGTGCCACAGATGTCATTTTTGAAGTTATGACTGGAGAATATCAGGGTACACGACAGACAGCACAAGGTCAGTTTCCTTTTGAAGTCATTGTATTCTTATTCATCGTATTCATTATTTTTATTATTGCGCTCTCTAAAACGCGAGGCGGAGGAGGACATGGTGGTAATGGTGGCAACCGTTCTGATAGCAGAAGTATTCTTGAAGCTATAATTTTAAGCAATATGGGACGCGGCAGTTACTCTAGAGGCAACTCTTCGGGAGGCTTTGGTGGTGGCTTTGGAGGTAGCTCTGGTGGTGGCTTCGGAGGAGGAGGTTTCGGTGGAGGCTTTGGAGGCGGAAGCTTTGGTGGTGGAGGTGCTTCTGGAGGTTGGTAAAATTTATTTCAAAAATCTTTATATATGAGATTTAAGCACCTTTTATACATTTTATTCTTTTATCTAGGTTTAAGCTGTAAAGAAAACCCACAAGAATATCCTATAAAAATAACTTCAATTCCTTTAAATCAATCTCAACAACATGTTGTCGATTTATCACATCTATTTTCAGAAGCAGAAACAGATTCTTTAATTAAAAAAATTCTTCATTATGAAGAAAGAACCACCAACCAAATCGCTGTTCTTACCATAGATTCGTTACCTAAGCATACCTCTATTCAAAAGTATGGAACTGAAGTTGCTAATAACTGGGGAGTAGGCACCAAAGAAAAGAATAACGGCTTATTAATAACCATTTCAAAATACGATAGAAACTTAGCGATTTCAACAGGTATTAGAACAGCACAAACCATTTCTGATACGGAGTGTAAAGCTGTAATAGACCGTATAATGATTCCTCAATTTAAAAATAAAAACTATTATAAAGGTGTTGATAAAGCTTTAGACTCATTAATTTTTCTTTGGGATTAATCAAAGAAAATTACACCACCATCATTAGATTCACCTTTACTTCCTAAGCTATTAAATTTATAACTTAAGCTGAGCATAAAATATTGTCGTAAAACAGTACTCTGTTTATCTTCAATATAATCTTGTGTCGCAATGCGTCTTGCATTAGTATTTTGATTTAATAAATCGTATACTTTTAGTGTAATAACGGCTTTATCGTTTAGTAAGCTATAGGCCAAAGTTGAATTCCAAAACCAAGCACTTTTCTGAAAACCATCGGCAACATTAGGATTATAATTAAAGTTTACGTCATTTCGCCACTCAAAGTTTTTAGGCAAAAAAGTGGCTGTTCTTACTCCAGCATTATGACTTGTAAATTCACGGTCGTCAAAAGCCTCAATATCATAGGCAGTATTAGTAAAGCTTAACTGATAATATGGTTTAAATTCTAATACCTTATCCCATATAAAATCGATACCTAATCTTGGTGAAATTCTATCCGACTTGCTAGCGTATTTTACATCGTTATTAAAATTAATACTTTTAAACGTATTATAACTTGCTCGTAACTTCAACTTAATTGTTCGTAAGGTATCGAGCTTAATATCTTTATTGTAATTTAACCAAGAACCTATATTATAATTACCATCAACATTCACATAAGTTGTGGTTCGTTTAAGGGTTTCTTCGTCTACAGTAGTTTTAGCTACCACTTGATTATTGACAACACTAGCATTAGCTCCCACATAAAAGCCGGTACCTTTTTGCCAATCAAAGGCATTATACCCTAAGTAAAAGCTATGATTATTTGAAGGCTCTAAATTAGGATTACCAATCACAGTTTGCAGTGGATTGGAAACATCTTCATAAGCTTGTAATTGCCTTAATCCTGGAGGTCTATTTTCTAGCCAGTAATTGGCATAAATAGAAGACTTGGGACTAAACTTATAGCTGATATAAGAATTAGCTTCTATATTTTCAAAATCGCGCTTTACATTGTATTGTGGGCGCAATAAATCTTCATTTTTTAGGGTTCTAATATTGTATCCAATATCGAAACTTGTAGATAGTTTTTCGCCTCTATAAGATAACCCAACAGACGGAATACTTCTATAATCGGTATATTGAAAATCTGTACTTAAATCCGAATTAAAATCTGTAAAACCCTGAGATCCATCACTAAAATCAAAGGTGCTTTCTCTGTCATTATCTTTATCTCTAGCGTATTCATACTCTAAATTCAAAAATAACTTCTTAGTTATAATTGGCAGTCTATAAGATAATTTTGCAGACACACCATAACTATTTTTTTCACCATCTGTAAATTGATTTCTATCTATAATTTCTGAATTGGTACCAAAAACCTCCGTGTTAGAATTTAAAAAGTCATCGCTTTCTTGCTGATTAATACTCGTTTCTAACTCGGTTTTAATAAAAGCACCTCGATTTCCTAATCGTTTAGTTATAGCTATTTCATTAGAAAAACGTTTTACATAACTCTCTACATTAGAGTTGACGTTAGATTGGTTGGTTAACACAAAGTCTTCGTCTAAAGTTTCCTCAAAACTATTAAAAACGGTCCTTGATTTCGTATACCCAAAAGACGGTTCAATATTAATTTGAAAGGTTGAGTCTGTTTCAATGGCAAATTCTAAATTAAACGAATGGTTATCCGTATCGTTATCAGATTTAGAATCTGAATTGGTAAAGTATCGAGAATCAGATAAAATCGTTTCGCGTTCAGTTGACGTTTCGTTTTCAGAATTGCTTGATGAGAAAAAATAATCTGCGGCTACATCTGTTTTTTCTCCTATAACATCTGCATAATTAACACCTGCATTTTGAGATGTTGTAATCCCTTCTCCTCCTCCAAAAGAACGTCCACCTATAGAAAACGAACCGTTACTATTGAACATGACACCTCCGCTATTTCCAAACATTTTAGAAATTTCACCAAAACTAAATCCTGGAGAATTGGTATTGTTTCCTCCGGCAAGCACACTTACTCTTCTATCGTTATCAAATAAGTTGACCATACCTGCAAATTCGTAACGTTCGTCGGTTCCTGCTCCTGCTGAAACCCGTCCAAAAACTCCTTTATTGTTTTCTTCTTTAATGGTAAGATTTATCGTTTTATTTTCTTTATCACCTTCCTCACCTGTAAAAGCTTCAGACTTGGTTTTAGTATCTACAACCTGAATTTTTTCAATAATATCTTTAGTTAAATTCTTTGTTGTAATGGTAGGATCGTCTCCAAAAAAAGGTTTACCATTCACTAAAATTTTATTCACGCTTTTACCATTCACAGTAATATTACCTTCTTCATCTACTTCGACTCCTGGTAATTGCTTCAATAAATCTTCAACATTGGCATCTTTTTTAGTTTTAAACGATTTAACGTTAAACTCTAATGTGTCCTTTTTAATCGTAATTGGAGCTGTAGACTTTACTAAAACTTCGCCCAACTGATTATCTAAAGGCATTACGATGGTACTTAGATCAATCCTCTCCTTATCTATTTTAATTTCTTTATAATACGTTTTATAGCCTACATAAGACACGTAGAAATTAAGACTCTTATCATAAGTTGAATTTTCAATTTTAAAATTCCCGTTCTTATCAGTAATGGTATAAGTGACAACAGAACTGTCTTTAACACGTTCTAGGTAAACCGTTGCAGACTCTAAAGGTAAGTCGGTATCCTCAGCTTTTAAAGTTCCTATGATTTCGAATGATTTTTCTTGAGAGAATGATTGTAATGCACATAAGAGTGCAAAAACTAAGGTGAGTTTTTTCATATTGAGCGGTTGATTGATTGATTGATAATTAGCAATTTAAAAACGCAAGAAAACTAGAAATCGTATGAAATTTCTTAAAATTATTATAAAATTAGCGTTTCAGCGTAAAATGACCTGTAACTGTTCGGCCATCTATAAACTCGGCAACAAACCAATAATCGTCTGTTGGTAGTACTTTACCATTACTCGTTCCATCCCATTTGTGGTTTGTAGAATTTACTACAGCCACAAGTTTACCATAACGATTAAATATCTCAATATAAACCGTATCTGCTATATCTGAAGAAAACCCTTTAATCTGCCAAGTATCATTAACAGTATCTCCATTGGGCGTAAAAAATTTAGGAAAACCTAAAACTGAAATCGTTTGGGACACTATTCCACAATCTCCTTTTAAATCCTTTACATATACTGAGTGAAGTCCTGCTGAAACATTTTCAAAAGTATTGGAAGATTGATAAGCTCCATTTTCATCATCGAGAGCAAAGACATAGTCTCCTTGGCCAGACACCAATACAGAAACTGAATTATTTTCAGATATATCTACAATTTCAACAGTCTCAAAAGCTGCTGTCTCCGAAGGCAATACTGTAATAGTTCGTATGTTAGTACAGCCTAAAGGTTTTGTAACTTCAACAGTATATACACCTGGTGCATTAACTTCAATAGTCATTGTGGTTTCACCTGTAGACCAATGATAATAAAAGTTATTAGGAGTATCGTCTACGATTCCTCCTTCCAAAGTTATAGTATCTGGAAAACTATTTAAACAATAATATAAGGTTTCATCTTCGCGTAAATTAGGAATAGGCTCAACATTTAACTCAACCTCTGTAATACTGTAACAACTTCCATTTTGCTCTAACCTTGCGTAAATAATTTGATTATAGGCCTCGCTGTTAGTAAAATTGGTATTCAATTGATTTTCCTGAAGTAATGCGTCACTATAGGTTTCAAAATAGCCCAAAACATTTACATCTGGTGACAAGGCATTTAAAATTTGGTCTTCTGCTTCTAATAAATCGAAGCTAGCCAAGCCTGTCTCCTCCAAATCATCACAGGCTGTTAAATAAGCATAATTTGAAATATTAGTATTAACAGAAAGCGTAAGTTCGGCAACAGCACTACAATTTGTGCTGACGTCTAAAACCTGAGCATACACCACTTGATTATTGACAGTATTTGTGTAATTATCTTCATCAATAGGGATTGAAAAATCCATTGATTCATAAAATTGAACTTCAATATCAGTTAAATCACCATTTACAATGACATCATTAAAAGCACCAAGATTAAAATTAGAAAGCCCATCCATAATGTCATCTTCGCATTGCCAAATGGTAATATCATTAACACTAGGAATATCATTAATAGTCACAGTTATAGGATACCTTTCTATATTTGTTGTACAACCAAGCACAACAGGTTGCAGCCAATAGGTTGTTGTGGTATTAATTTGCACCTCGTAAATAGATTCTTCGTGAATAGGAGTTGTAGACGTTGAAGTGTTAAACCAACGTACCTCTGGAGTTGAAGCATCAGCATATAAATTAAATGTGCCTGTTCCACAGACAGTGATATCATTACTTGAAACTCTAGGCATAATAAGCGTGCTACTTGCAGACAGTCTAATTTCTGGTTCATTAGACATACCACCATATTCTACAATATACCCTTGTGGGTGATAAGGATCATCAGGATTTAACGCACCTGTATTTCCCAAATCGTTCCATGAACCTAATACGCCTACAGAAGGATCTGTAATATGTGCATAATGTTCTTCATTAAAATTATTAGGCTCATAATCGTTCCAAAAGGTATACATATTATTAGGAGCATATCCGTTTGAAGTACCTTGCCAAAACACCTGTCCTGCTTCTGGTCCAGTCTCCCAAATCCAGATGCCTTCATTTTGCCGATCTGAACCACCAATCCAACCTGTACCTGCACTTTGCTCGCCAGCTAATTGAGATTCTTCTTCTGAGGTTAAAGTTGCTAAATAGCCTTGAAGACCATAAAATGTTTGTGCTGCTGCTGCATCTTTTGCTTCCGTCCATGTTATTCCTGGGCTAGACACATAAAAATAATAGTGCCCTGTGCTTGGTAAATAATTGGCGTCTCCTAAATTGATTGAAAACTGCTTATCTTGAGTGAATGATGTTTGAGTGGTTTGAAACACAATATTTTCAACCGCATTACTAAATTCATCAAATGTCGCTGGTCCGGAAAGTGTTAAAAGCCCTTCAGATGCATTCCAAGATGATGTGATATTAGGATTTACTCCAATTAATTCTAAGGTATCAAATCCATATTGATACCCTTCGGATATTTGCACATAAATCTCTGGTAAAGTTGTATCGCCAGGATCGGGATCTGAAATAGATACAGAAGTTACAATTGGCATTTGTGTTTGTGGACAATATATCTGCCCTCCCGAAACCGTTATTTCAGGCGGCATATTTTGAGTAAATCCGTAGACAGCGTATAGCCAAAGACCTAAAATAAGAATAAAGCGCTTTTGTACTTTCATAAAAGTTAAAGCTACTATTTTTTTCTCATATACACGCTTATTGGCACACCATTAAAATCAAATTGTTCTCTTAATTTATTTTCCAAAAATCGTCTATACGGATCTTTAACATATTGTGGTAAATTACAGAAAAATGCGAATTGCGGTTGTGGTGTTGGCAACTGCATAATGTATTTAATTTTTACAAACTTACCTTTATTTGCTGGAGGTGGCTGATGCTCTATAATTGGCAGCAAGGCCTCATTAAGAACGCTCGTTTTAATTCGTTTTGTTCTGTTTTTATAAACCTCAACAGCGGTTTCAATAGCTTTAAAAATACGTTGCTTATTAAGCACAGATATAAAAACGATTGGCACATCTGTAAAAGGAGCAATTTGTTTTCTAATGTGTTGCTCAAACTCCTTAGCTGTTTTGGTGTCTTTATCAACTAAATCCCATTTATTAACAAGAATCACAATACCTTTTCTATTGCGTTCGGCTAACCAAAATATATTTTGGACTTGTCCATCAAAGCCACGTGTAGCATCTAACACTAAAAGACATACGTCACAGTGCTCTATCGCTCTAACACTACGCATTACAGAATAAAATTCTAAATCATCTTTAACTTTCGTTTTACGTCGTATACCTGCAGTATCAACTAGGTTAAATTCAAATCCAAAACGATTATATTTAGTGTCTATAGAATCTCTTGTTGTACCAGCAATATCTGTAACGATATAACGATCCTCACCAATAAGTGCATTAATAAATGACGATTTTCCTGCGTTAGGTCTTCCAACCACTGCAAATCTTGGTAACTCGTCTCCTTCAATCTCTTCCTTTTCTGGTAAAGCCTCTACAACAGCATCTAATAAATCACCAGTACCACTTCCATTAATACTTGCAATGGCATAATAATCACCCAAACCAAGGGAATAAAATTCAACAGCATCCTCTAAACGCTTGTTATTATCAACTTTATTAACGACTAAGAAAACAGGTTTTTTGACTTTGCGTAATAACTGAGCTACATCTTCATCCATACCAGTTACTCCAGATTCCACATCGACCATAAAAATTATGGCATCAGCTTCATCTATGGCTAATTCTACCTGTTTATCTATTTCAGCTTCAAAAACATCATCACTACCAACAACATATCCGCCAGTGTCTATTAAAGAAAACTCCTTTCCATTCCAATCTGTTTTACCGTAATGACGATCTCTTGTGACACCACTTACAGCATCAACAATAGCTTCTCGCCTCTTTATTAGACGATTAAAAAATGTCGATTTCCCTACATTCGGACGACCTACTACAGCTACAATATTGCTCATTGTTTTTAATTTAAGGCTACAAAGATACTATATACTTACGTGTTATGGTGAACTATTATTAGACTTTTCATCACATAACTCAAAAACATACCAAAGCTAAAAAAAATATGATAAAATAGAGCAACCACATTGTTAACATCCTGTTGATAACAAGAAAAAAAATAGCGTAAAAAGGTTTTATTTTTAGTAATTTTATCCTGTGTATTAAATAGGATTTTATTTACATTTTTGTAGTATGTTAATTAGGTTTCTTTTTCAAGAATAGCCCCTTTCTTATAGGCTTTTTTAGTTTACAAAAAAACACAAATAAAACACGCAAAACATATAAAACACAAGACTTTACAATTAAATTTCTACAAAGAATGGGGAAATATTTTACGCTTATATTACTTTTATTATTCGGATCTAAATTTAGTTTAGCTCAGCAAAACTACATTGACCATACCATTAAAAAAGGGGAAAGCGTTTATATGATATCTCGACGTTATGGAGTTAGTGTTAATGCAATCTTTAATCTCAATCCTGGTTCGGAAGACGTTATTTACGCTGGCCGTACCCTACGTATCCCCAAAACAGATAATACAACCACCACACCTACTAATGCGGTAATTAACGATACTATTGTAAGAAACTACATTGTAAGACGAGGCGAAACAAAATTTGGATTATCGCGTCGTTTTGGAGTGAGTATTAATCTTTTAGAAGAACAGAACCCTCATATCGTTAGTATGCTACAAGAAGGCCATACTATAAATTTAGATATCAGTTCTGAAGTTGCTCAACCTAAAGCAACGAAAGGTCAGCATATTGTTGTTAAAGGTGAAACGCTTTGGGGAATATCGAGACAATATGGTATTAGCCTTGACCAGCTTGAAGCCGCAAATGCTAATAGGTTATTCGAATTTTTGCAAATCGGACAATCTTTAGTGATTCCGGACAAAGCTTCAGAAATTACAGTAGAAGGCGCATACATTGTACAGCGTGGTGATACAAAATTTCAATTGGCTAAACGTTTTAATATGACGATAGCTGAACTTGAAGAAAAAAATCCACATATTGTAACAATGCTAATGGCAGGCCACAGGCTTAATATAGATTCTACCGGTTCTAATCAAACTGAGGATATTGTAGATATCCACCAAGCGACTAATAACGACTTGGACTCAACAAGCACCATAGATTCCACAAATACCGTTACTAAATACAAGAATTACGTTATAGAACCAAAGGAAACATTGTTTGGCCTAGCAAAAAAAGCGGGCATGACGATTGACGAATTAACGACGCTAAACCCAAAACTTCTAACGTCTGTAAATGCGGGTGACATTATTAAAATGCCTGTTGGTGTGTCGGGCACCACAATAAACACAATACCGAAACCTGAAGTTGAAACAACAGATAGTACTAAAACACAAGACGTTGTCGATTCTAACACGGTAGAGTCAACCATCCCAACTAGTTCTCATAGAAATGACGCTTTATTTGCCAATTTAGCCATAGAAAATTCTAGCGGCATATATTTCTATACACCATTTTCTAGTGAAGAATTAATTTCTCCAGAAGAAAGACAGAAAATGATTAGCATAAACTCTGATTTTCAGAAGTATATAGATTTTTTCCAAGGAGCTCAAATAGCTATTGATTCAGCAAAAGCATTACATCTTAACTTTGATGTTACGCTAATTAAAAAAAATATTGCTAAATCAAAAATAGCCATTGAAAGTCCACACAATAAAAATGCAATCCTAGTGCCTTTTTCCGAATCGAGTTCAACATTTCCTCAAATTCAATCAAATACACCTATTTCTATAGTAGATATAGAATCTGACATTAGATCTAACGATAGCATCAATATTTACAGATCCATCACACCAGAGACCATTCAAAAAACTAAAACTTTAAATTATTTAGCAAAACAAAATGGTAATGTTGTCGTTATTAGTGACCTCGATGAAGCTCGAAATAAGGATTTAATTTTAAATATTCTACCTGAAGCAACATTTTTACAAGTTGATAACGCTGGTTTCTTTAAGTCAGATGATTTAAACGAAGTTCTAGATAAAACCAAACATAATTTTATTGTATTTGATAGTAAAAAAACCATCGTTCTTTTAAACACAACAACCGCTTTAATGGGTAAACTATCAGATCACAAAATTCAGTTAGTGATGCTAGAATCATCGTTGTTACCAAAGCAAACTGAGGTTTCTAATATGAGATTCAGAATTCTGCAACTTATTTATCCTTCGATGACAGACCCTCAGAATCAGAATGACATTCTTAAATTTGAAAACCAATACGAAGAATTATACGGTATAAAACCAACTAGGTATGCTACTTTAGGCTTCGATGTAACCTTTGATACTTTACTACGAATCTCTCAAAACACTTCATTTGAGGATACAATAAATACCATTCTGTCAGAACAGCCACATTTAAAGTTTGACTATCAAAAAACTAACGATAAAACCTATCTAAATACTGGTATGTACCTAATGCAATACAATTCTAATAAGGGAATGATTGAGCTAAAAGAATAAACTATTTTAGAATATACTTAAAAGGAAACGCTTAAAACCATAAATAATTGTCATTTATTTTCTAGAATTATTATATGCAAAACGTTTTTAGTATCGCTATAAAACAAATAATTACAAGGATTTATCATCAAAATAAAACATTATTAAACATCAAAATTTATTAAACATTTATTGCCATTAAAAAAACTGTAAAAGTGTCGGTTTTTATTTTGCTATGTATAGGCTATTTACATATATTTGTTTTCCCTCTATCTCTCATTTTTTTTGCAAGTCAATAGTTATATTACGAACTTGCTGTTCTTAAACACGTGGCATTGATTTCAACAAAAGCAATTATATTAAATTTTTTTAATGAAAGCCAAACAGTATAGTTTTAAAAGATATCCAATACGATTAGCAGTTCTACTTATCTCAATTTTATTTGGATTTACTACTGTTAATGCACAATGTCCTACCGTTACTAATAGCACACAATCATTTTGCGATATGCAATCTGTCCTTGTTGGAGATTTACAAGCTACTGATAATGGAGGTGGCGTGGTTTGGTATGACTCTGCTGCCTCAACGACTCCACTTTCAAATTCTGACAGTCTAATAAATGGTGAAGATTACTATGCCGATGATAGCTCAGGTTCTTGTGGTACAAGAGCCAGAGTCGATGTTACTATTTATGGACCACCTGTTGGCGATAACTTTCAGGGAGTTTGTTTAGACGATCCTTCTCTTGCCACAGTAAGTAGTTTGGTTGCTATCGGAAATGATGTACAATGGTATTTATCCCCTTCTGGAGGTACGCCTCTAAACGATACAGATCTATTAATGGATAACACCATATATTATGCCGATCAAGCTAGTTTAGATGGCAGTTGTAGAACATCAAGATTATCAGTGTTGGTACTTGTAGGTGCTACGCCTGTTCCTACTGGTGATATGATTCAAAATTTTTGTGTCACTCCCGAATTTACCCCAACAGTAGGGGATTTAGTAGCAAGTGGCACCAATAATTGGTATATCTCGTTATTTTCAGCTTTAGAATTACCGCCTTCTACTCCATTAATAGATGGACAAACTTATTATGCAACAACTTTAGACCCTCCTTGCGAAAGTGTCGGACGGTTAGCGGTTTTAGCTATTTTAGATGAAGCTCCTAATGCTGGTGAAGATGCTGTATTAGGTTTATGTAGCAGTATCAACTCTACCATCGATTTATTTGCTGAACTTGGAGGCAATCCTGATTCTGGCGGTACGTGGTCTCCGGCTCTAAGTAGCGGAACGGGTATTTTTGACCCAGCCGTTGATTCTGAAGGTGTTTATACTTACACAGTCCGATCCAATAATAGTTGCCCAGATGATTCTGCAACAGTTACGATTACTGTCGTCCCTGAACCTAATGCTGGTACAGATGGAATTTTAGACATATGTAGTACTAATGAAACTACCGATTTATTTTTAAGTCTAGGTGGTAGTCCAGATGTTGGTGGTACTTGGAGTCCTGCACTTGCTAGTGGTACAGGAGAATTTGACCCTTCAGTAGATGCCGATGGTTTATATACATATACCGTTGGTGGTATATCGCCTTGCAGTAGTGCTTCTGCAACTGTAAATGTTACAACAACTCCATATAAAGATGCTGGAGAAAATGGAAGTATCGGCATTTGTAATACAAGCGGCTCCATTGATTTATTCAACAGTTTAGAAGGTACTCCTGATATTGGTGGAACATGGTCTCCTGCTCTTAATAGTGGTACCGGAGTATTTGACCCTACAGTGGATAGTCCTGGTGTTTACAACTATGAATTTACAGGAAACGGCTCTTGTCCTGATACATCCGCCTCAGTTACTGTCATTGTAAATCCTATACCAAGTGCTGGTGAAGATGCTATGTTGGAAATTTGTAGTAATGATTTAGCCACTGTCGATTTATTTGAAAATCTAGGAGGCTCTCCTGAGTCCGGTGGAACATGGCTGCCTGCACTTAATAGTGGCACAGGTGTTTTTGACCCTACAGTGGATTTACCAGGTACCTATACATACACCGTTGCTGGTATATCTCCTTGTCCTGATGCCTCAGCAAATATCACGGTTTCCTTTATACCAGAACCAAATGCTGGTGTGGATGCTACTATTGATATCTGTAGTAATAATGGAACCTTTGACTTATTTAATTATTTAGGAGGAACACCCGAAGCTGGAGGAACTTGGTCACCTACACTTGCTAGTGGAACTAGTATTTACAACCCTTTAGTTGATACCAGTGATACCTATACTTATACTGTAGTAGGATCAACCCCTTGTAACGATGCCTCTGCTACCGTTTCTATAAACGTGACTCCTTTCATGGATGCAGGAATTGATGGGTCTGTCACCGTTTGTACTGCAGATGGAACTATTGATCTTTTTGATAGTCTTGGTGGTACACCTCAACTTGGAGGCACATGGTCACCAGCACTTGCCAGTGGAACAGGAGTATTTAATCCTAGTATCGACTCTGAAGGTACTTATACCTATACAACTTCAGGAGTAGAACCGTGTTCAGATGATTCCGCAATTGTTGTCGTAACAGTAGAGCCGTCACCAGATGCTGGAAGCAATGGTACATTACTTTTATGTAGCCTTTCTAATACAACCGATTTATTTGAAAGTTTAAATGGCACACCTCAACTTGGAGGAACATGGTCGCCAACTCTTACTAGTGGTTCAGGGATTTTTAATCCCAATATAGATCCCGATGGTGTATATACATATACCATAAGTTCATTATGTGGTGATGTTTCGGCAACAGTTTCGGTAACCACTATTGACGCCAATAGTGCTGGCTTAAATGGTAGTGTTGAATATTGCAGTTTAGATAATACACCTATAGATTTATTTAATAGCTTAGGAGGGACACCAGATCTTGGAGGTATATGGTCTCCAACACTAGCTAGTGGCACTGGAATATTCGATCCAACCCAAGATTCAGCTGGAACTTATACTTACACCGTTTCAAATAGTACTACACTATGTCCGGATGATTCTGCTACCGTTGTAGTATCCATATTACAAGGCCCTAATGCGGGAAATGATGGTACGTTGAACTTATGTAACTCCACAAATACAGTTAATTTATTTGATAGTTTAACTGGAACACCAGATGCCGGTGGAACATGGTCTCCTACACTAGTCAGCGGAACAGGTATATTCGACCCTAACACTGACCCAGAGGGCCTCTATACCTATACTGTAACTAATTCATGTGGCTCGAGTTCTGCCTCAATAGATGTATCACTTTCAGGTACAAATAATGCGGGAGAAAATGGCTCAATTAATTTGTGTGATACTGATGGAACTGTTGACTTATTTGAAAGTTTAGGAGGTACTCCAGATATAGGAGGCACTTGGTCGCCAACACTGGCTAGTGGTACGGGTGTTTTTGATCCGAGTACCGACGTTGCAGGTTCTTACACTTATACGGTTTCAAGTGCAATTTCTGCTTGTCCTGATGACACAGCTACAGTTGAAGTTGCTGTTCTACAAGGCCCTAACGCTGGAAATGACGGTACGCTTAATTTATGTGACTCCACTAATTCAGTAGATTTATTTGACGGCTTAGCTGGCACACCAGAAATTGGTGGAACTTGGTCACCTGCTCTAACAAGTGGTTCTGGAATTTTTGATCCTAATACAGATCCTGAAGGTCTATATACTTACACTATTACAAGTTCGTGCGGCTCTAGCTCTGCTACCGTAGACGTTTCCTTATCAAATACAAATAATGCCGGAACCGATAGCTCAATTAATCTTTGTAGTACAGATATAGCCGTAGATTTATTTGATAGTTTAGGAGGCTCACCAGATATAGGAGGTACTTGGTCACCTACACTTGCAAGTGGATCAGGACTGTTTGACCCAAATATTGATGCTGCTGGCTCATATACCTACACAATTTCTAGCGCCAGTCCTGATTGTCCTGATGCTACAGCTACTGTTGAAGTTACTGTAATAAACGGTCCTAATGCAGGTAGTGATGGCACGCTTAATTTATGTAATAATATAAATACAGTAGATTTATTTGATAGTTTAGCAGGTTCTCCGGAAACCGGAGGTGTATGGTCTCCAGCCCTAACTAGTGGTACAGGTATTTTTGATCCTAATACAGATCCCGAAGGTAATTATACTTACACCGTAAGTAATGCCTGTGGAACCAGTTCTGCAACCGTTGATGTATCATTTTCAGACACCAATGACGCTGGAACTGATGGAACAATTACGTTTTGTAGTACGGATACAGCTGCCGATTTATTTAATAGTTTAGGAGGTGCGCCAGATATAGGTGGTACTTGGTCTCCAGCACTAACAAGTGGCACAGGTGTATTTGATCCGAGTATAGATGCTGCTGGTTCGTATACATATACAATTTCTAGCGCTGGTGCTGCTTGCCCTGATGCATCCGCAATAGTAGAAGTTTTTATAATACAAAGTCCAAATGCAGGTAGTGATGGCACGTTAGAATTATGTTCAAACGATACAGGTTTAATCAATTTAATCGATAGTCTAGGTGGATCACCTGATACGGGAGGAACTTGGTCACCTGCTTTAGCTAGTGGCTCTAGTATATTTGATAACACTTTGGATACTGCTGGAATATATACTTATACAGTTAGCAATACGTGTGGTACAAGCACTGCAGAAGTAACAGTATCAATTTCTACTGCAAATGATGCGGGAATCGATGGTAGTATAGAATTATGTAGCAATGCTAGTTCAGTAAATTTATTTGACAGTCTAGGTGGCACACCACAATCAGGAGGTACATGGTCTCCGGAATTAACTAGTGGTACTGGAATTTTTGACCCAACTGTTGATATGGAAGGAGTCTACACATATACGGTTTCGGATGATACATCGTCTTGTCCTGAAGCGACAGCTGCAGTAACAGTTACCGTTTCTGAAGAACCAAATGCAGGTAGCGATGGAATTCTTAATCTTTGTATCGACCAAACAAATTCTATAGATCTTTTTGATAGCCTTGAAGGGGCACCAGATACAGGAGGAACATGGACACCTGCTTTAACAAGCGGAACTGGAGTTTTTGATCCAACTTTAGATATAGCAGGTAGTTATACCTACACTGTGACGTCAATTGAATGTAATATAACGAGTTCAGCTAGCGTTACCGTGAGCATAATCGATCTTCCTGACCTTACGGGTCTTACCATGTCTATAGAAAATAATCTTATTTGCCTTGGTCTAGGAGATTTCACAATTGATATTACAGACGCCAATCAACTACCAGATGGTGATTACTCTATTGTATATACGCTTTCAGAAGCTAACAACTCTGTCAATACAATAGCAATTTCTATCGTTGATGGTAATGCCACATTTGTAATTCCGCAAACATTACTACCTAATCCTGGCTTAACGCTTGTGACACTTTCTCAATTATTCGTTTTAGGCCAAAATTGTAGCGCAATTACTACTGCAGTAGAACCTGCTAAAATTTTAGTTGAAGAATTATCTACACCAGAACTTATAGTTGATGGCCACGAATTTTGTTCTGAAGATAACCCAACAATAAGTGATTTATCTAATAATATCATTGATGAAGGTATGGTGATATGGTACGATAGCCCAATCGATGGTACGGCTTATAGTGAAACGGATGCTTTACAAGAAGGCATACTTTATTATGGTGCTTTAGTATCTGAATACGGTTGTGAGAGCACCACTCGATTAGAAGTTTCTATTAATTTTATTTCTTGTGTAGGAGAACTTTTAATTCCTGATGGGTTCTCTCCAAACGGAGATCTTATTAACCCAGTGTTTGACATCATCAATTTAGATATTTTATACCCTAACTTTAAGCTAAGTATATTTAACCGCTATGGAAATATAATTTATGAAGGAGATATAAATTCTCCTAAATGGGATGGAACATCTAAAAACAGTAATACAGTACTTCCTGCAGGTGTTTATTTCTATATTATAGAATTTAACGATGACCAACGCGAACCACAACAAGGAAGAGTTTATCTGAATAGATAATTATGACATTTTAAAATGATAAGTAAATTAACTACATATAGTATTGCGATTGTAATGTTATTTATAACGCTATCTTCACATGCCCAACAAGATCCTCAATACACCCAATATATGTATAATATGAGTGTCATTAACCCAGCATATGCCACTGATGATGAGTCTACAATGAATGTGGGCTTACTGTATCGATCTCAATGGGCTCGGTCTATTGGAGGACCTACCACAGGATCTCTGTTTGTTCATTCTAAAATTACGGATCGTTTAGAGGGCGGGATTTCTTTTGTACATGATGAAATTGGTGATGTGGTAAAGCAAACTGGTGCTTTCGCAGATATTGCCTATGTTTTACCTCTAGGAAAAACGTCTAAACTATCATTTGGAATTAAAGCTGGAGCCTCATTTTATAGTACCAATTTTGATGGTTTTGTATATTCAGACCCGCTACCAGACCCTGCATTTGCTGAAAATATAAATAGAACGTTCCCTAACGTTGGAGCTGGCCTATATTATTTTTCAGAACATTACTATTTAGGTTTATCAGCACCGAATTTACTGCAATCTAAACATCTCGAAGAAGATAGCGGAGTCATTTCTGAAGCTGCAGAAAACATGCATTTATTTTTTACTGGTGGCTATGTTTTAAACATTGGAGATAATTTTAAGTTTAAACCAGCCTTTATGGCAAAATATGTAAATAACGCACCGCTTTCGGTAGACGTTACCGCCAATGTATTAGTCTATGATAAAGTGGAATTTGGCTTAGGATATCGTTATGAGGATTCTCTTACCGGAATGATTAATTTTTCAATGTCTTCAGCCGTTCGTATTGGTTACGCCTACGACCATACACTCTCTAATTTAGGGAGATTTAATTCTGGATCTCATGAATTACTTTTATTATTTAATATTGGTCAACTCGGCAAAGGCTACGACAAATCCCCAAGATTTTTCTAATTAAGACATATGAAAACGTTACAACTATACATATCACTTACAACTTTAGTCATAGGGTTTCTAGGGTTTTCTCAATCAGCAAGTAAAGCGAATATACTTTATGAAAATAGAGCTTATGTAGAAGCTGCTGAGATTTTTGTTAGCCTTCCTAAAACTGCTGATAATTTAGAAAAATTAGGAGACTGTTACTATTACAATTCTGAATTTGAAAATGCTTATAAAGCCTATAAACAAGTTTATGATTTAAAAATTAGCACAGAACTTTCTAAGGATTTCTATTTCAAATATTTTCAAGTTTTAAAAGGCACTAAAAACTATGAAAAAGCAGATGAAATTTCAACAAATCACTTAAAAGACACTATAAATACAAAAGAATTAAAAGCCTTATTGAAGAAGATAGTTCCATATAAATATGAATTAAAAAATCTCACTGAAAATGTCGGTGGTTCTAGTTTTGGCGTTGGACTTTACAATGACAAAATTATTTTTGCTTCTACTAAAAACATCGAAAATCCAAATTACAAATGGAATGGTAAACCGTATTTGGATTTATACCAAGGAGTCGTTTCTACAAAAGATGACAATATTACTTTAGACAGTATTCAACCGTTAAATGACGAAATTAATGCCATTAAACAACATGAAAGTAATGCCGTGTTTACTAAAGATGGTAAAACAATGTATTTTTCACGAAATTTAAAAAAACGTATTGATTTAGATTCTACTAAGATTGCCGTTGTTAGTATTTTTAGAGCAGAACTCATTGATAATGAATGGACCAATGTTGAGCCCGTTTCTTTCTCTAGCGAAACGTATTCTACGATGCATCCAGCTTTAAATAGTGATGAAACTAGACTCTATTTCTCGAGTGACATGCCTAATTCCTTAGGTTCTTTTGATATTTTTTATGTCGACGTGTACGCAGATAACTCATTTGGCACACCAATTAACCTTGGTGAAAAAGTGAATACCATTCGTAGAGAGCAATTTCCATTTATAGCCAAAGATAGTACATTGTACTTTTCTTCAAATGGCAAACATGGGTTTGGAGGTTTGGACATTTTTGCTAGTGGTGTTAAAAATAATACCTTTTTAGAAGCCCTCAATTTAGGCGAAACTATAAATAGTGAAAAGGATGATTTTGCTTTTGTAGTTATAGATTCAATAAATACAGGTTACATCTCTTCAAACAGATCTGGATTAGATAATATCTACACGTTTAAGCGCATTGAAAATGAAAGAACGTATTACATCGAAGGTTTAGTTACAGATAAGGTTACAGGTGAAATTTTACCTAATACCACTGTAACATTATTTGATAAAGATGGAAATGTTATTGCCGAACAATTAGTAGGAGAAGACGGCAGATATAGGCTACCAACACAACCTAGTCAAGAATATTCGGTGGAAGGTTTTCAGCCAAAATATATTCCGCAAGTTGAATTCTTTGACACTAATGACAAAGGTAATATTGAGTTTAATATTGAGCTAGAAATTGAATCTTATAAAGATGCTGAAGACATTGTTACCGATGATGATAAAGGGAATACTTTTATAGAATTAGAGAATATCTATTTCGATTTTGCCAAGTGGGATATAAAGCCGCAGGCAGCGAGAACCTTAGATGTATTAGTAGCCTTACTTACTAAATACCCAAGAATGGAAATACAACTAGGAGCTCATACCGACTCTAGAGCGAGTTATGAATTTAATATGGATCTCTCAGAAAAACGAGCAGCTGCCACTTTAGAATATTTAGTTGAAAATGGTATCTCGAGGGCACGTTTAACTTCTAAAGGCTTTGGAGAAACACAACCGATAGTGCCTTGTGGTGATAATTGTACAGAAACGGAATATTCCATTAACAGACGTTGTGAATTTCTAATATTAAAATAGAAATTAAACGTGTTACTTCTTCCAACACTATGTCACTTACTAATGAAATTGTATTAAGACCGCGCTTTACATTTGAGGTCCAAACACACAACGAAATATTATTAAAGGGTTTTGAAGACCAATCTGACTTCGCAGAAAATAATTATATTGTCACTAGAGTTGACAATCACATTTTTATAAAAATTAATAAAAAGGATCAACACTTTTGGTCTCCTCAATTACATTTAGAAATTACAGATAATGGAGATAATAACTCAATTGTTAAAGGATTGTTTGGTCCAAACCCAACGGTATGGACCATGTTTATGTTTTTTCATTTTGTTGTAGCAGCACTATTTTTTGGTCTTGGTGTATGGGCTTATACCAATTTTAGTTTAGGCAACTCGTATGCTATACAAGTATTTCTATCCTTACTGATGATAGTCCTTTGGTTCACTTTATATTTTGCAGGAAGAATAGGCCGTACTAAAGGCATGCCAGAAATGCGCCAACTACACCATTTTATGAAAGAAACAGTTAGAACTTATCGTTGATTATAACCAAAGCGCCTCAACTGATTCTGATTGCTTCTCCAGTTCTTGTTAACCTTAACATACAATTCTAAATGTACTTGCTTGCCAAAGAATTTTTCTAAATCTTTACGTGCTTCTACTCCAACGCGTTTTAAAGCAGATCCTTTATGACCTATAATGATTCCTTTTTGAGTCTCGCGCTCTACCATAATTACAGACCGCATTCTAATTATATTCTCTTCTTCAAAAAACTCTTCAGTATCCACTTCTACGGCATAAGGAATTTCTTTCTTGTAATGCAATAAGATTTTTTCTCTAATAGCTTCATTAACAAAAAATCGTTCTGGTTTATCTGTTAATTGATCTTTAGGATAAAAAGCTGGAGACTCTGGGAGTAACTCAATAATTCTATTAAATACATTTTGAACATTAAACCCTTCAGTTGCAGATATAGGGAAAAATTCAGCATTTGGTACCTTCTTTTGCCATAATTCAGATTGCTCTTCTAGTTGTTGTTGATTAGAAGTATCAATTTTATTTAATAATAATAACACAGGTATTTTAGAATTAGTGATTTTCTTAAAGAAAGCTTCGTCTTTAAGTTCCTTCTCACCTATTTCTACCATGTATATTAATACATCTGCATCTTCAAAAGCTGACTTCACAAAATCCATCATAGATTCTTGAAGCTCATAAGCTGGCTTAATAATTCCTGGTGTATCACTAAGAATCGCCTGAAAATCTTCACCATTTACTATTCCTAATATTCGGTGTCTCGTTGTTTGTGCTTTAGACGTAATAATTGATAGTTTTTCACCAATAAACGCATTCATCAATGTTGATTTACCAACGTTAGGATTTCCTATAATATTTACAAAACCTGCTTTGTGCATCTTTAAAAATTTAATACAAAGTTACAATCTTTAACTCATTATGTCATAAAAGAGTTGAAATAGAATTTTTCACAAGAATAAATACGTCATTTACACACTTTATTACTTGTATTACTAGCCATTACTTCACGATAATTACAATAGAATAAGTTAATTATAATATTACCATTAAAAGTAAATAGCAGATATAGTAGTTCTAAATTCTATTTTAGAATATGGGTACAAAAAAAGTCTTTCCATAAAAGGAAAGACTTTTTAATATCTTAGTAGAAACAACAATTAATTAAATTGATGCAACATGTTTAGTTAATTTAGACTTTAAATTACTAGCTTTATTAGAATGAATAACATTCTTCTTAGCTAATTTATCTAACATACTAATAACAGAAGGCAACATTGTTTGTGCTTCCTTAGCATCAGTCATCTCACGTAATTTCTTAATAGCATTACGAGTTGTCTTATGCTGATATTTATTAAGCACGCGTTTCTTTTCGTTACTTCTTATTCTTTTTAAAGCTGACTTATGATTTGCCATTATATTCTTTCTTATTAAAAATTGTAGCCCGTAGGGGAATCGAACCCCTCTTACATGGATGAAAACCATGCGTCCTAGCCGATAGACGAACGGGCCATTTAGGTTATTAAATTATTTAAATGAACCAACAATGTTTCCATTGCGGGTGCAAATATACAACTAAATTTAACTTGTGCAAGACCTATTTTTATTTTTTTTAAAAAAATTTAATATGCCTTTGCAAAAAGCACCCTTTGTTTAGATGGTTTTCCGCTGTAAACACACGTCCCTTCTAGCTTTTTACTAGTTAAAGGAATACATCTAATAGTTGCTTTTGTTTCCTCTTTTATTTTTTGTTCTGTTTCAGCTGTACCATCCCAGTGCGCAGAAATAAAACCAGTCTTGGTTTCTAAAACATTTTTAAATGTTTCAAAATCGTCTACTTCTGTAGTGTGCTCATCTCTAAATTTTAAAGCTTTATTAAATAACTCGTCTTGTATAACCTCTAGAAGATCTTTAATAGTGGACGCTATCCCATCGATTTGTACCGTTTCCTTGGATAACGTATCACGTCTAGCCAACTCAACAGTATTATTTTCTAAATCTTTTGGTCCAATAGCAATACGTAATGGTACACCTTGCAATTCGTGTTGTGCAAATTTTGCTCCTGGTCTATGCGTTGTTCTTTTGTCGAACTTACAACTTACACCTAATGCTTTAAGTGCTTTAATAATACCTTCTGCTTTCTCAGAAATCATTTCTAATTGCTCTTCGGTTTTAAAGATAGGAACAATTACAACTTGAAATGGCGCTAAGTTTGGAGGTAAAACTAAACCTTTATCATCACTATGGGTCATAATTAAAGCTCCTACTAATCTCGTAGAAACTCCCCAAGAAGATGCCCAAACATGATCTAATTTACCTTCATTATTAGTAAACTTTACATCAAACGCTTTAGCAAAATTTTGACCTAAGAAATGTGATGTACCTGCTTGAAGTGCTTTTCCATCTTGCATTAAAGCTTCTATACAATAAGTCTCAATAGCACCTGCAAAACGTTCACTTTCAGTTTTCACTCCTTTTATAACAGGGATAGCCATAAAATTTTGAGCAAATTCTGCATATACATCATTCATTTGTTCTGTTTCCTCTAATGCTTCAGCTTTTGTGGCATGGGCAGTATGCCCTTCTTGCCATAAAAACTCAGCAGTACGCAAAAATAATCGTGTTCTCATTTCCCAACGTACCACATTTGCCCATTGGTTGATCTTAATAGGTAAATCTCTATAACTTTGAATCCAGCCTTTATAAGTATTCCAAATAATAGCTTCACTGGTTGGTCTTACAACTAATTCCTCTTCTAGTTTTGCCTCTGGATCCACTCTAAGTTTTCCTTCATTATCAGGATCATTTTGCAACCTATAATGTGTTACAACAGCACATTCTTTCGCAAAGCCTTCAGCATTCTTTTCCTCAGCTTCAAATAAGCTTTTAGGTACAAATAATGGAAAATAAGCATTTTGATGGCCTGTTTCTTTAAACATTCTATCTAATTCTGCCTGCATTTTTTCCCATATTGCATATCCATATGGTTTGATAACCATACAACCTCTAACGGCAGAATTTTCAGCTAAATCAGCCTTAACAACTAATTCATTATACCATTTTGAATAATCTTCAGCTCGACTCGTAAGATTTTTACTCATTTTCCGTGTTTTGGCACAAATATTGTGCTTATGTTAAATGTATTAAATAATACAGCAAAACTAACTATTTTTGCTATGTTCAACAATAAAATAAAAGAGATATGCAATTTAAAACCATTTTAACTCAAAAATTGCCATTTTTTGTTGCACTCGGTTTTTTAACCGTGTTAACTTCTTGTGGTTCGTTTCAGTATGCTGGTTACGATAATGACGGGATTTATGCTACTGAAGATTACGATATTGAATCAGAAGAAGCTGTTGTTAGTACATCGACCACGGATTCTAATTATTATAAAAATTACTTCTCAGAAAACTCAGCTGAAGTTGAAGCAATTAACGAAGAATCAGAAATCTTTACTGATATTGATTCTTACGAAGGTAATTATACTGAACAAGCTGTAGATACCTTAGAGCAACAACCTGCCTATGGCGGTTGGGGACAAAATAGCAATACAGTTACCATCAATTATATAGATAATGGTTGGTATGGGTATAATAACCCATGGCTGTGGAATAGCGGATTTGGCTATGGCTACTACGGATGGCATAGACCTTGGGGCTATAACTATGGATATGGTTGGAACAACCCATGGATTTATGGTGGCTATTACGGCTACGGTTATGGTGTTTATGCTCCATGGAGATATAACTATGGTTATGGATATAACCGCTATGGTTGGAATACTGGTTATTACAGAAATAATCGATATGCTTTTAACAACACAAGACGAGGTTCGTTACTTTCTAACAATAGCTTAAACCGTAGAAACACTTCGGCTTTATCTAGAAGTAATTACTCTACACGAAGATTATCAAATACTTCAAGGTTATCTAGAAATAGTAGTGTACGTTCAAATAATTCTACTATTAGATCAACTAGAAGCACTCGTCCGACGCGTACTTTAAGAAGCTCCACTACAACTAGAACCTCTAGATCTAGATCTACAACAGTAAGACCTTCGAATAGAACAACAACGCGATCATCTACTGTGAGATCTACTACTCCAACAAGAAGTACAAGGTCAACACGAACGGTTCGATCTAACTCTAGCACTTCTAGGTCTTCTGGGAGTACTGTACGATCATCTGGGAGTACTAGATCTAGTAGCGGAAGCAGCAGATCTTCTGGTAGCAGTAGTAGACGAGGCGGTAGAGGTTAAACTTAAATAAATTCTAAAAATTTTACATATGAAAAAGTTACTTATGCTAAGCATAGGATTATTAAGCACGTCTTATATTTTAGCACAAGATATGACAGATGCACTTAGATATTCTATGGACGAGATTCAAGGAACAGCACGTTTTAGAGCTATGGGTGGAGCATTTGGTGCCTTAGGTGGCGATATGTCTAGTGTTAGTATAAATCCTGCTGGTTCGGCTATTTTTAACCACGGACATGCTTCTATATCCCTAGGTGTATTTAATACTAATAACGACATTAGCTATTTTAATGATACTAATACAACTTCAGATTCTAGCATAGATTTAAATCAATTAGGAGCTGCATTTGTTTTTAAAAACATGAATGAAAGCTCAGGCTGGAAAAAATTTTCGTTAAGTTTTGCTTATGATCGTTCTGCTAATTTTGATAATGAATGGGTGGCGAATGGTGTAAACAGTTACAATACTATCGGCTCATATTTTGTTCAGTATGCCAATGGACTACCTTTAGAGGACATTTCTGCTTTAGATGGAGAGTCCATTACACAGGCGTATTCAGAAATTGGTTCAATATTTGGCTACCAAAATCAACAAGCATTTTTAGGTTACACTGGCTATATTATTGACCCAGTTGAAGATAATACTAGTGATAATTACGTGTCAAATATTACTGGTGGTGATTATAGCCAACGCTATGCTTACACTAGTAGAGGATACAATGGAAAAATGGCCTTTAATTTTGCAACGAGCTATAACGATAAACTATATTTAGGATTAAATCTGAACTCTCATCTTATAAATTTTGAACGAAGCACGTATCTTAACGAACGTAATTCTAACACAGATTCAAATATTAGTGCTGTAGATTTTGAAAATAATTTATTAACCACAGGAAGCGGTTTTTCATTTCAACTTGGTGGTATTGCTAAAATAACTAACGAGTTACGAGTGGGCTTATCTTATGCATCACCTACGTGGTATAGAATATCTGACGAAACTTCACAGTATTTAGCCTCTTCCAGAAAAGATAATGGATCTAACATCACTCAAATTGTTAATCCTAATGTAGTTAATATTTACGAAGAATATAAGCTAAAAACACCAAGTAAACTTACAGGTAGTTTGGCGTATGTTTTTGGTCTCAATGGTTTACTAAGTTTTGATTACGCAGTTAAAGATTATAGTAAAACAGAATTTAAACCTTCAACAGACGCTATTTTCTCTAATTTAAATACTACTATCAGTAACGATTTAGATACTGCCGTATCTTATAGATTAGGAGGAGAATACAGATTTAACCGATTAAGCTTTAGAGGTGGCTACCGATTTGAAGAAAGCCCTTATAAAAATGACAATTTTTATGGTGATCTAAATGGTTATTCTTTAGGATTAGGTTATAATTTTGGAAGTCTTAGCTTAGATCTTGCTTTTAGTCAATCTCAACGTGATTATAATTATCAGCTCTATTCCGTAGGTTTAACTGATGCTGCTCAGATAGAATCTAAGAATACAGATTTCATTTTAACTTTAGCTTTTGACTTATAATTAGTGTGATCAACAACAAAATAAAAGAGACCTAAACACTTTATTGTATTTAGGTCTTTTTTTTGAACTATATTATTATCGAAGTAATTTGATATACTAAGAATAATAAAAAGACGTGCTAGTGTTTAATCTTAACTCTATAAGGAGTTATAGCCCCTTCTTTAAATATTACCTTAATTTAGTTTGAAATATTATACATAATATGCACACTTTTGCACCATGTACAAATACTGAAACTAATTAATATTCTTAGGTTATGCCTATTCCATTTTAAATGAAATAAAAAAGCCTGAACATAATTTTATGCTCAGGCTTTATTTTAATCTATTGATATATTATCGTTTTAAAGCAAAATGCGCTTTAAACTCTTTACGTTGACCTGTACTTGGTTCGTCGTATTCTACGGTAAACCAGTAATCGCTTGTTGGCATGGCTTTACTATTATAGGTACCATTCCAGCCGTCTCCTTCTGGACTGATTTGCTTTAACAGTTTGCCGTAACGGTCAAAGATGTAGATAATAGCATTACTTCCAATACCTTCAATATTCCACGTGTCATTAGTTCCATCTCCATTAGGGGTAAAGTACAATGGGTAATCAATAACAAATATAGACTCTGTGGTAATACCACAACCGTTCTTGTCTCTTGCTGTGATCTCATGTTCTCCTGTAGATACATTTGTGAACACTCCTTCATCTTGCCAAGGTCCTCCATCTAAACTGTATTCATAGACTCCTATTCCGGTGGCTACTGCCTCTAAAACGTGGTTATCTGCAAATGCTTGGGTCAATAATTCTACACTTAAACTTGGTGGTGCACTCTCTATAACGGTAGTAATATCCATATTAGTACAATTGGTCTCGGTAGATGTGCTCATATCTGTAACTAAAACACTATAGCTTCCTCCTTGGCTTGGCATTATACTCGGCCCTGTGGCTCCTGCTATTATGGTTCCTTCATAACTCCATTCAAAACTATAGTCTGTTGCTGATAGGCCTGTATCGATGACTAATGGGTCTAAGACTTCTGTTCCATTAGTATTTAAACAGAGTGTATAACTGTCACCTAAATCAAACTCTGGTAACGGATTAACTTGTAAGGTTAATGGCGCAACTTCATAACAAATCGATGTATCTGCTCCTGTGCCATCTGGTGTGTCATTATCTACCCTTGCATAGATGATTTGTGGGTTCGTAATGTTTTCATACAACGTTGGTAAAGGATTTACATTTAAGTCGGCCTCTTCTTGTGTTGCAAAATATGTTACTATATAATTTAGTGGGTTTTGGCCATCTAATACTTCCGCATCCACGGTGGTTAAATCAAATTGCGCACTATCATTGCTTGCATCACCATCTGTTTCCATTTCATCATCACAAGTTTCATAAAGTATAGGATCCATATTCGGGTTAGCCTGTGCAGCTTCTTGAACTTCAATATAAAAACTTTGTGTACTTATAGAACAACCCGTAACATTGTTTGTAATCGTCACAAAAATTTGTTGAGGGTTACTTGAATTAGTATATAAACTAACTAATCCATTCATTCCTGCTTCAGCATCTGCCAATTTATCGTGATAACTTACTATAAATTGTGTTGGATCTTGACCATTTAAGACTTCTTCATCTTTAGTTGTTAAGTCAAAATTATCAAAGCCATCCGTAAATAATTCACATTGTATAAAATCTGTTACAGCGACTACCTCTGGTAATGGGTGAACAACAACTGTGAAATCAACTATTGTATAGCAACCTGTAACATCATTCGTTACTCTTACAAAAATCTCTTGTTCTGGTGTCTCTGTATTTATGTATTGGGTTGGGTCTGGAATGGCATTATTACCTGAATTGGCATCAATAAAGCTTTCGTAGTAACTTGCTGTAACTCCAGATTCACCATTGAGAATGAGGATTTCATTTTCAGTTAAATCAATCACTTCTACTCCATCTCCTGTATTTAAATCATCACACACTTCTAAGTTTGGTAATTGGTCACTTGGTGTTGGTGTTGGATTTGGCATAACTCGAATAGTTAATGTCACTATATCTGTACAACCTGAATTTGTATCTGTTACAACCGCGAATAATGTTTGTGGATTTGCCATGGCACCCAAAACCGATACATTGGTGTAAGCTTCATCATCAACAGCATCTATTCCATTTTCAGCAGCTGCTAAAGTTTCGTAATAGGCAACACTCCAACCTGCTTGGCCACCGGTAATTTCGTCATTTTTAACAGTTAAATCAAAAACAGTAATTTCATCTGCAACGTCATCATCACAAACTTCTAATGGTGTTGGCTGAATTGCTTCTGGTGGAAGCGCAACACTAATTTCAAAATAACCTGTATCGAAACAAATGTTATTATCATTCTCTAATCGTACCCAAATGGTTTGTGGATTACCAGAATTCGTAAAACTTCCAGGTGTTGAAATTGGGTTATTTCCAGACAAGGCATCGGCTTCGTTAACATGATAGGTTAAACTGACATCGGTTTGACCTCCTATGATTTCAGAATCTTTAGTTGTTAAATCAAATTGAGCGTATCCATCTGCATCCGAATCGCAAATTACATATTCTGTTAATGTCACAGGAACTTGTGGTGTTTCCAAAACACGCAGCGTTAAAGTTCTTGAAATATCATAACATCCTGTAATGGTATTTGTTGCTCTAATATAAATCGTTTGTTGATTCATTACGATGTTGGTGTATGGACTTGAAAAAGCATTACTACCTGTATTAGCATCTTCTAAAGTTTCATGATAGGTGATATCAACATCGAGCTCTCCACCTATGATTTCGATGGTTCGTTCTTCCAAATCAAAATTTGTAAAACCATCTGTATCATCATCACAAACTTCTAAATCTGCAGGTGCTGCTGGTGAAGGAATTGGATTAACTCGCAACGTTAATGTTATTGTATTTGAACATCCTGTTTCATTATTTGTGGCTTTTACAAAAATGGTCTGTGGATTCGCAATATTAGAATACGGACTAAAAATTGGATTGATATTATTATCCGCATCGTCTTGAGTTTCAAAAAATGTTAAGCCAATACCTGATTGTCCATTTAATATCTCATCCGCAGCATCTTCTAAAATAAAGGTTTCAATCTCATCACCTGGATTATTATCATCACAAACTACCAAAGGAGCCGCTTGCACTAATACTGGAATTGCGTTTACAATCAATTCTAATGTGGTTAACTTATAACAACCTGATACATTATCTTCAACTCTAACCCAAATCACCTGACTAAAATCATCACTATTTGTATAGTTAGTAGTATTTGTAATTTCATTTAGGCCATTATCAGCATCCGTTTCATTCAAATAAAAAGTCACATTGTATAATGTTGGATCGGCTAAATTCTCTAGAATCTCTGATATTTTACTTGTTAAATCGAACTGTCCGAAACCATCTGCAGAACTATCATCACAAATCGCTAGCGGCTCTGGTGCTGTAGCACCTAACTGCGGAGTTGGATTCACAGATAAAAGTAAAGTCACAATAGAATCACAATCCGTAGCAATTGTAGAACTCTCTACACGAGCATAAACGGTTTGCGCATTAATTACAATATTAGAATACGGACTTGTTATTGGATTGACATTATTATCTGCATCTGCCATGGTTTCATGGTAACTCACCGTTAAGGTAGCATCACCTCCAGTAATCTCATCATCTTTTAACGTCAAATCAAAAACCCCAAAACCATCACTATCTGGATCACAATAATCTAACGGTGTTGGACTATTAGCTACAGGAGCTTGTTCTACAACTAATTCTAACGTCGTAAAATTATAACAGCCTGTAATTATATTATCAACACGTGCCACAATAATTTGACCGTTACTTGTATTAGTATATAGTATTGGCAGCGGATTATTTTCAGATTCAGCATCACTCAGATTTAAATAATAATTTACAACATAATTAGGATTGCCTCCTGTGATTTCAGAAGTCTTTAAGCTTAAATCAATCTCCGTTAAACCATCTGGTGCACCATCGTCACATACTTGTAACGGAGTTGGTGTAATGGTTGTTGGTAAAGGATTAACTATCAATGTCAATGTTGTAATTTCAAAACAATCAACATTAAAATTATTTTCTGCACGAATAAAAATGGTTTGTGTACTGCTCGTATTTGTATATAATCCAGTAATAGCATCTATTCCATCTTCTGCATCAGCTTCGGATTCATAATATGTTACTGTAACATCAGTAGCTCCTCCTAAAAGCAAAGGGGTTTGAGACTCTAAATCGAATTGTGTAAAACCATCGTTGACAACATCATCACAAACCTCAAAAGGTTGTAAAGTGTTCACAGTAGGCGTATCAAATACTTCTAAACTTAAATCTGAAATATTATAACAGTCTGTTCCATCAGTATCCACACGTACATAAATGGTTTGATTGTAGGCATCGGTATTTTGAAAAAATGTTGGATCCGTTATTTCAGGAGTTCCTGCTTCTGCTTCAGCTTCAGATAAATAATATGAAACTTGAACAGGTTGGGTATTTCCTGCAATTATTGCAGCTTCGGCTATGGTTAAATCAAACGTTCCAAAACCTTGACTATTAACATCACAGCTCTGTAATGCTGGAACTGTATTTGCAATAGGTGCACCAACAACTTCTAGACTAAGTGTTGTATAATCTACACAACCTAGATCCGTTTCTACACGTACATAAACTGTTTGATTTGCAGAGGTACTGTCATAAGGAGAAAGCAATGCGGTTAGCGGATTTCCAGCTTCAGCTAAAGCTTGAGTTTCATAATAGGTTACGCTAACATTAGTTTCAAAATTGGAAATAGCAGCACTTTCTGCATCCAAATCAAATGATGCAGAATTAGGGTTTATACCATCGTTACAAACTAATAAAGGACTGGGAGCGATAACAGTTGGTAACGGATTAACCGTTAGAGTTTCTATCGTATTTAAGGTTTGTACACAATTAGGAATAACGCCACTTGTAACGGAGATTATCTCTACGTTGGTCGTTGTTGTCAAAGTTGGTAAGACTAATGTGAAATTTCCTGTAGTATCTAAAGTTAAAGTTTGTAAAGCACCATTATTTATAGCGTACGTTATCGTTGCATTTAGATCACCTGATATCACCAACTCCCCATCTTCACCTTCACAAATTGGTGCGTTATTAACAATTATTGGGGTTGTATTTGAGGATACCGTTACGGTCTCAGAATCTGATAAACTCTGAGCACAAACTACAATCCCTGAGTCATTTAAAATTTGAGCATCCTCTAAATTTATGGTCATATCACTGGCAGGTGATTGTGTTAACGTCGCCAAACCAGAAGCGCCTAATAATATGGATTCGGTTGTACCACCATCTAAATTATAAAGTATTGTTGCATTGGGAGTACCCGTGATTGTAAAAGTCACAGCTTCACTTTCGCATATGGCGGTACTTGAAACATCTACTGAAGCATCTGGAATTGGCGTCACAATTAAATCAAAATCAATAATAGAATAGCAATCGGTTCCTGATGATTTTACTTTAGCATAAATAGTTTGCGGGTTGGATGTATTGGCATAAATTCCTGGTAGTTCGTTAATATCGTCCGTAGCATCTGCCAAACTCTCATAAAAATCAATAGTGTTTAAAGGGTCTGAATTAATACTAGACTTTAAACCATCTAGCCCAAATACAGCAATATCTGAATTACTACTACATTGTAAAACATCATCAATTTCATTAACTGTCGGTGGTGCAGGAAAAGCTCCTGAACCTTCGGTAGCAGTACCTGTCCACTGAATTTCAAAACCACCATCTCCTTCAGGTCTATCAATAACAATAAAATAAGATTCTCCTACATTTACATCTAGCCAATATACGTAACCATTACCATTGGCTCCTGGTCCCGATTGTGTTAATGTAGTACTTCCGTTGATTCCTGTATAATTATTTGGAAGTCCAGCTGCATTAGGGTTAGTTGTAGCACAACGAATAGGACTGCCAAGGTTAGAACATAAACGATTGGGACCGAATACCCAAAAATCATAATCCACCATGATATCTGGATCTATTGGAATCAAATCAAAGCCAAGGGTCCCAGATTGAACGATATTTACCTCTAACCAAAGAGAATTATGCTCAAACCCACCACAAGCATTTATTTCAAAATCATTTCCTGATCCTGTAGCATTAGATATAAATGTCCCATTACCACATACTGTAATTGCATTTACACAATCATTGGGTTCTTGCGCATTTATTTGATAAAAAAATACATTAAAAATTATTAAAATTATATATCTATTCATTTTTCCCTTTCAACATAAAAACTAATAATCAATAATTTAATGCACCTCAGTATTTATACGTTAAATTATATGATATAATTAGTTATTTTAATTTTTATTCTTAGACATTGCTATTGAATTCACAATAATAAAACAATTATATATAACCATTCCCTACACCATTAAAGGTAAACAACAATCTAGTTAGTCATTATTTAAGCTTGACATTAACTTACTCTATATAACTTATTTCTCTAGTAACTAATTTGTTATTTAAAGATTACCTCAAACATATTGTTTGTCTTATTTAATCCTTCACAATCAAAAACTCAGAGCGTCTATTTTGTGCGTCTTCCGCTTCTGTACAATTAGATTTACAATCGATCTTTGGTGCTGTTGCTCCCATACCTTTTGCTGATAATCTATCTTTACTGATGCCTTTTGATATGACATATTGCATGGTAGATTGTGCACGTCTTTCGGACAATTTTAAATTGTAATCTGCATTACCTTTTGAATCCGTATGTGATCTTACCATGATTTTCATCTCTGGGTGATCTTTCATGATTTCTACCAATTTATCTAATTCTAAAGCTCCTTGATTGGTAATGTTACTTTTATTGAACTCAAAATAAATGTTATTTAACTTGACTTCAGTCTCTGTAATCATCTCGTTTATGGGTTTTAAATCCGCATGAACCGTAACATCCTCACCTTCTGAAGCTGCTACTTTAAACGATGCCGTTTCATAGCCATCCATTGATACATTTATTGTATACGTGTTCTCACAGTTCACATTAAATCTTGTTTTTCCACTTGTATCCGTTGCTTGTGCTGCTATTTCATTTAGCTGAGCATCTAAAATGGTAACTTGAGCTCCTGAAAGTATCGTGTTTTTGATTTGGTCTTTTACAAGCGCGATAGCTTCAAACTGACATATAGGAATGGCCTGATAAATTTGATCTACTCCTGTTTTATTTGATGTAAAATAGCCGATTTTTAAAGTGGTATTAACACTAAAAGCAAAATCGTCTCTAGTAGTGTTAATGGCGTTTCCCAAGTTTACGGAAGTCTCATTCGTTTTTAAGTCGTATTTAAAAATGTCTAAGCCTCCAAAACCTTGTCTTCCGCTTGATGCAAAATATAATATATTATCTTCACTAATATAAGGAAAACCTTCTTTCCCTGAGGTATTCACTTTGGGACCTAAATTTACTGGGTCTCCATAGCTGTTACCATTTACACTGATCTTCCAAATATCTGAGTCCCCTAGTCCATTAGGCATATTAGAGGCAAAATACAACGTCTTTCCATCACTACTAATACTTGGGTGACTAACTGTATAGTCTATGCTATTGATTGGTAAGGCTTCGATGTTGCCCCATTTTCCATCAACTAGCGTCGCTTTATAAATCCCTTGCTGAGCGACTTTGACGCGTTTGCTTTTTAACTTTTTAAAGGTGCCATCACTATGACCATCTCGTGAGAAGTACATCGTTTTGCCATCAGCACTTATCGTTAAAGGACCATCATGGTAGATTGTATTTAACTCACTGACTTCTTCTGGTGTTGATAAATCACCGTTTTCATCTCTAGTGGATTGGTAAATATCTAAGTACGGTTGATTGGTCCACGCATCTTCTTTGCCTGAGGTTTTTCTTGTACTTACAAAATATAAGATATTGTCATTTGATAATACCGCTCCAAAATCACTGTGTTCTCCATCGTTAATGTCAACACCTTCTACTTCAAAAGTTTTGGTGATATCGGCTAATTCTGGAATGTAATTTGGGTTTGCTAAATGGGCTTTAGCGCGTTGGTCGTTTGGTGCCAATTTTGCAAATTCATCCATTTGTGCATTCGCTTGGTCGTAGTTGCCTTCTGACTTTAAAACTTGGGCATATCGAAAATAGGTTTCCGCATCTTGTGTCGTTTCTAAAGCTTTTTTATACCAAATTGAGGCTTCCTTGATGTTAAACAAATGGTAATAACTATCAGCGAGTTGCTTATACACATAAGCATCTGCTTCATTATCGTCAACCACTTCGAGGTACGCATCTATCGCATCTACATATTGATAGCCTTGGTAAAGCTTATCCGCTTTTTCGGTGTGTTTATTTTGTCCGTAGCCTAAAGTTACAAGTAAAAAAAGGCTGAAAAGACTGTATATTTTTTTCATTTTGAAACGTTTATTTTGTTAGAAGAATCTAGGTGAAATGGATACTTTTTTAGAGAAATTAAGGTCGAATAACAACATGATCTCATGGGAACCTGAAGACTTTATATTTAAATCTGAGGTCGTGTAATCATAAGCATAGCCGATTCTAATTTCTGGGGTTACCGCAAAATTGGCCATCGCTCCTACTGAGTCGTCTAAACGATAGGTCGCTCCCACTTCAAACTTGTCATGAAACAAAAAGTTTGCTGAGACGTCTATTGAGGTCGGTGCTTCAAAAGCAGATTTCACTAAAAATGAGGGCTTGAATTTGGTATTGGCTGATAAGTCAAACACATATCCTGCGGATAAAAAATAATGTAAGACTTCTGATCCGTATTCATATTCTTGTCCATTATTAGTCACATCTAAATACGTACTCTTTAACATGTTTGGTACCGATAAGGATACATAGTACTTGTCTGTATAATAAAAGGCTCCGGCCCCAATGTTTAGATAGGTATTGCTGGTGTTTTGGCTAAAGGCTTCATCACTAGCATCTGGTACATACCCATTACCTATATCACTAAACAAACCGATATTTTGGAATGTGGCTCCTCCTTTTATTCCGAAAGCTAAGCGATGTTCTCCTCCTAAATTTAAGGTATATGAGAAATCGGCATACACGTTATTCTCTTCTACGGGTCCTATTTTATCTGAAATGACTGATAATCCCAATCCTACATTTTTACCTACTGGACTGTGCAGCGAAAGGGTTGCTGTTTTTGGTGCATCTGTAATACCAACCCATTGTGAGCGGTACAGTAATCCTATGGACAAAGCTTCATTAGAACCTGCATACGCCGGATTTACAACATTCATATTATACATGTACTGCGTGTACTGAGGGTCTTGCTGTGCGTTGGCACTCACTAAGATCATAAGTGTAAAGGCGAGTGTAAAATATACTTTTTTCATTTGTATTTTATATTGCTGTGTTTTCATTTATGATTACTGTGCTCTGTTTATAAATACCCATCCGGTTAAAGAACTGCCATCTTCTTTATGAATGGTATAGAAATACGTGCCATCTGGTAAGTCGTCTCCGTTGTTGGTTTGTCCGTACCATTGGTTGGTATATGTACCATTAAAGTTATACACCTCTACTCCATGACGGTTAAAGATGTTGAGTTCTTTAACTCCATAGCCTAATAAATCGAAGGCATCATTTTTACCATTGCCATCTGGTGAGATCCCTCTTGGAATATCACGACAAGATAATCGCTCGGTGGTGTAGCTCGTAGTTACAGAACAACCTCCGAAGTCTACAGTGACTGAAAATTGTAGAGGCACTGTTACATCAGTGTTTTGACTTGCATAATCCGAAACATTAAATGTTTCTGAATTCTCACCAACAATAGTACCGTTGGCATCTTTCCAAATATAGTCTGCTTCATTACTTTCGAATGAACCATTTAATGGTGAAGCGGTAAGGATATAGTCTGAATCGTTACACTCACCTTCTACTCCGACTTCAATCGCATCTAAAATGGTGATGTTAAATGTGCTTGTGTTATTTTCTATACAGTTTGAAATATCTTCTGAAATTTCATAGGTCACATTATAATTCCCTAAAGTACTAGATGCGACATTTATTTCTCCTGTTGTTGGGTTGATAGCTAACCCACTTTCTGCACTAAACGTGCCGCCTATGGTAAAGCCAGCAGATAGTTCTGGAAAAATAGAACTGGTATCAGCACAGTAAACATCTTCTACATAACTAAAGTCCGTTATTGGTGTAGTGCTTGCTGTAATTTCTATTGTCGTGGTTGTAAACCCTGTATCTGAACAGTTCATCTCATCGGCTTCAACTGTGTAAGTCACCTCATGACTTCCGGCTGTGGCTGTAGCTAAATCAATAGCTCCGGTAGTGGCATCAACCGTTAAACTTGTGGCACTAAACATACCGCCTGTTGTAAAGCTTGGATCTAGTGTTGGTGTAATTATACTAGTTGATAAAACACAATAGGCAGTGGTGCCGTAATCAAATCCGGTTACTGGTACCGAGGCTGCTGTGAATTCTATTGTCGCTGTATAGGAACCTGATGATGTACAGGTATTTTCATCTCCATCGTAAGTGTAAATTACATCATGTTGTCCTACACTAGCTGAAGTCATATCTACAGCTCCCGTTGTGGCATCTACTGTTAATGTTGTGGATGTGAAAGTACCTCCCGTTGCAAATTCGGTGCTTAAACTTGGCACAGGATTTACCGTTGACACCACACATGTAGTATCGTAGGTGAACGTGAGTTCTGGTGTAAAGGACTCACTCACGACCACTTCTATTTCTGCACGTGGACCTTCACAACCTTCGGTATCTGTATATGCAACATAATAAATGGTTGTGTTTGCTATTGAGGCGTCCGGTGTTGGTGCTGTTGCACTACCTGTGCCTCCGGTGGCTTCCGTATACCAAACTAATGATAAGGCATCAGCTGGTGTAGCTACTAAAGGTACTGCTACATCATTTAGACAGTATTCTACCGGAGACTCTACCAATGGTGTTTCAGAAACACCATTATAAATAATTTCGATATCATAGAAACAGTAACCAGACTGCCAAGTGAATATATAAGTTCCATTTTGCACAAAATTAATAACATCAGTTGTACTATTATTAGGGTCAACAATAGTTACTGGACCTGGATTGTTTTCGTCAGCGATCCATGTTCCTGTTCCATTTGCCATAATTGTAGCAGAGGCATCTGTACAATCAACAGTGAAAGATGTTGTTACAATTTCATTATTTGCAACGATATGAACGGCATCTAAGACGTTACCTATGGCGTTATCTTTTGATCTAAATATAAATCGTGTTATTTCTTGTCCGGTTGGTACACTATATTGACCTGTAACTACAGTCCATGCTTGGGTGACGCCTAAATGTTCATTGATTAATGTATAAGGACCACCAATTGGACCAGCAAATAATTCAATTGAATTATCATCAAATCTTGCCAAATGCGCGTAACTGAAATCCATTAAGCTAATTTCAGATGTATCAAAATCTCTATAATAGCCTTTTACATTAATATTATCATTGGGATCGATTGATACACCTTGATCTGATAAAATTTGTACACACTGTCCGCCTTCATATGGCTGAAAACCTGGTGCGTTTAAAGATTCCCAATAAAAAATATCATTTGAAGAATCTAAATTAGAACGCCATCCTGGAACCGTATTCATAGAAATAATGGTATTCACTCCACTTAAACCAGCCAAATTAGGCTCTTCAAAACCACCGTTTATCGTACTAACATTACATAAATCATCTGGTGTTTTAAGGCATATGCCAAATCTATATGCTGTAGAATTATTACTATTTAAGGTTAACCTTAATTTATAATTTTCACCAACAATCAACTCTGAAGCATACATTGCTACTAAGGCATTGTCATAGGTACAAATTATTTCTTCAAGATTACCTCCACCATTGTCTTTATACAAGGTCATAGTAAGTTCTGGATATAAAGGATCTCCGTTGCTATCTCTAAAGCTTCCACTATAACTATTAACTTCTATGGTATGGATTAAGGATTCCGCTGTAAACTCGAACCAAACATCACCTCCATTTGTACCATCGCAACTCATAGTTTCCGCTGACACCGTAGCTCCGATGAAGGAAGCTTCAACAATTGCTTCGTCACAAATTTCATTAGTATTAATTGGAATTGCTATAGCATTAGAAATATCATCATTTCTAACAAACTCGAAAGGACCAGACCAAAAACTTTCATCATCTGTTCCACAAATAGCTCTCACAAAGTATTCATACGAGGCTGCATTAGGATCATTGAAATCTGAAAGTACTGGTGTGTAAGAATTTGTAGAAACAACAGTTCCTGATTGTGGAATTGTTCCATTTTCAATAGATTGAATCGCTACTTCCCATTGTGTTTCACTACCACCTGCAGTCCATGAAAAAACCGATTGGTCATCAATTGATAAATCCGTTGGTTGTGGACAAGTAATAGTTCCACATATTGATGTACCTGTATATACCGTAGTTCTTAAAGCTATCCCTGAAGGACTAGAATATACCAGTACTCCTTCGCTATCTAATACATCGAACTGATAACTAGAATATTGTGCTTGGTTACTTCCTATAGTATCAAAATATGCTGAAAACTCCGCACCAGAACATAAAAACACTGTAAATGATTCTGCATCATTTCCTTCGAATGGCAATGATTGTACGACTTGATTATTTTGAGTAATATCTAAGGTTGCAGAGACATCTGTTTCGCTAGTCAGTAAAAAGGTATATTGACATAGGTTTTCGAAACTACATTTCGTAGTGACGACTACTGGACCTGTCCAATGATCATTGTCACCATCACAAACGGCTCTTACATAAACATCATACATCGTAGAAGCTTCTAAGCCTGTTACGGTAAAAGGATTTGTACTTGCGTTATTTAAATATGCAGGATCTGTATCGCCTATTGGTGTAGGAGTTCCTGTAGGTTGCACTGATATTTCCCATGCGGATTCAGAACCATTTGCTTCCCAGTTAACCTGCACTTGAGTATCTGTAATATTATCTATAAATATATTAGTTGGTTCAGCACATTCTGGTACGTCTTCAATATTTACATTATCTATTGCTAATGTTTGCCCTCTGTAAGGCATTGTACTTTGAAAGAAAGGCACATGAAAAGCAATATTGATATCACCAGAAATACCTGCTGGAAAATTAACAACCTTTACCTTATACTCAACATTGTTTATAATAACAGGATCTGCATCAGAATCGTACAGTAACGTTGTAAATTGATCTAAAGCCGTGCCATTAGTTGAAAGAAGCACATCTAAATCTTCTGTAAAGAAACTATCATTTACTCTATAATAATATCGTAATCGTTGGTTTTCTGTAATAGTGATGGTTGGCGAAATTAGATAATCGTCATTTTGACCATTAGAACCAGTAAACATTACAGCAGCTTGGTCTCCTTCATAAGTAAAACCTGTAGTATTTAACTCCCAACTCTCGTCATCATTATTATTATTTATAATTGTCCAACAACTTTCAGACTCTGAATCAGAATTAAAGGTTTCAACAAACGGAGATGTAAATGCATTACAAAGCGTTCTGAATGACATTGGACCAACCCACTGACTAGTACCATCACCACAATCCGCCATCACATAAAACTCATAAGCTGTATCTGCAGATAAATCTTCTGCTGTATAACTCGGCGTGGTGACTGCGGTGCCTGAATTGGAGGGCACACCCGATTCTTGTGGCTGTACAACAATATTCCAATTGGTTTCTTGGAAACCAGGAGTCCATGATAGCTCTGCACTCGTTGTTAATAAACCATCAACCATTAACCTTGTAGGATTAGGACAATCTGGAGCATCTGTAATACTTACATCTTCTATACTTAATATAGACGCAGGGTTCGAAAATTCTGGAGGTACTCTAAAGGCGATATAAATAGTACCTGTGCCTTCTATGACAACCGAATTTTCAACATAATTAGAATTTGTGTAAACCTCTAAAGGAATAATTTCAGTAAAACTCGTTGGGTTAGTATTTGTCGTCGACATAAGCACTTGGAGTCCAAAACGAGGAAAACTAGAAAAGAAAGAAAATTCAGACCTGTACTTATATTTTAATAATTTAGGAGTGCCATCTAAATTAATAGCAGGTGAAATTAAATAATCATCATAATCGATTGCTGCATTGATATAGGCATCTGTGTCATCCATAATCCAAGTACTGCCGTCATTATTGTTATCAGTAATCTCCCAACAAAATTTTTGGGTTTCAGCGTCATCATCATTAAAACTTTCGAAGAATGGTGTATCGTAGGACTCACATAACGTTGTAAATGGTACTGGGCCAACCCATTGACTTTGATCATCTTCTGAACAATAGGCTCTCACATAAAATTCGTAACGTCTACCTGCATCTAATCCAGATGCTATATACGGTGCATTATTATCAACCAACACACCGTCTGTTGTCGGAACACCAGCACCTAAATCTTGTATTGCTACTTCCCACTGTGTTTCTTCATCACCAGCCGTCCATAGTAACCATGCTGAGTTGGTAGTGATTTGAGATTCAAGTACAAATGGGTTTAGTGGATCTGGACATGTAGGTTTATCTTCAATATAAACATCATCAATTGAAAGTCTTAAAGCCGTTTCTGTATCATAAGGTTCAATGACAAAAGCAATATTAACATTACCTGTAACTCCTTCTGGAATATCAACGATGTTTTCAATAAATCCTGTATTATTTATGGTTGTTTCTGGTAGAATAACTGTAGTAAAGTCTTCTACACCAACACCACTTGTAGATAGCTTTATGGTATAGGTTGAAACCCCTTGAGTAGCTCTATGCTTATAACGAATTCGTTTTTGAACACCATCGAAATTAATTTGAGGAGATACATAGTAATCGTTACTTAAACCATTAACATTGTTCACTCTTGTTTGCAAGGTGGCATAACCACCAATAAAAGCCCATTTTGTTCCATCTCCATTCGCATCAATGGTTGTCCAACACGGTTCAGGGTTCTCATTAGTAGCCGTAGCAAAATCTGTGAAATACGGAGTATCAAATACGGTACATTGGGTAGTAAAAGTTATTGGCGCACTCCACACCCCTGGCGAACCACTGCATATAGATCTTACATAAAAATCGTAAGTAGTTCCTGGTGCTAAACCTGAACTAATTTGGTTACTTGTGTTTGTTGAAGTAGCAGTACCTGACCCTGTTGGTTCGCCTGCTTCCGTTGGTACAATACTATATTCCCAAGAATCCGAAAAACCACCAATATTATCCCAAGAAAAATTAACACTATTTTCAGTTAGACTATTATAGGTAATATTTCCTGGAGGTGCACATGTAGGTGCCGTTATTTCAAGCTCAAAACAAATACCTGCAGAAGCAGTTAACTCGGAGGACACCACGATTATATACGTTTGTCCTGCTTGTACTAATAAATTAGAAATAGTTTTAGGATCGAATGCACTAGTCGTTATAACACCTGCAGTACAATTGACACCAACATCCGCACAACTATCGTAGACAAATAATGAACTTCTGCTATTATAACAATTGTTACCATTTGCTCCTCCGTCGGTTCCTGTTTCTTGTGTTAAACTTAACAAACCACTTTGAGTTGGTGTATATGATAAAAATATTTTATTTCCGTTTAGGTAATTGGAAGTTGAAGAACCTGGAACACAATTGGTACCTTGGGTTGAATACGTTACATCTGGATTACTCCAGTTATCTAAATTGTCTGTTAAAACATATGGTGTAGTAGAAATATCACCTATTTCTATAGGAGCTTCACAAGAAAGGCCATACTTTAAGGTTTTAAACGTATAAGGCCCTGTAAAAGCACTTTCTGTATCGTTATCACAAACTGCGGAAATATAAATATCAAATTCGGTATCATCATCTAAATTGGCTAGAGCATATGATGTTCCTGCTACTGGTATACCACTATCGGCAGGTACTCCACCTTCTGGTAAAATTTGAATTTCAAAGTTAGTTGCTGTAGGATGCGACCATGTTACTAATGCTCCATCAACGGTAATATCTTCAACATTTACATCGTCTTCTTCAATTTCAAAACATCCTTCTAAAATAGCTACATCATCAATAAACCATTCATCACCTGTAGGTGTGGCTCCATTCTGAGTATTAATGGCTACAAACGCAATGTATATATTTAATCCTGCCGGAATTGATGTTGGTATTTCAATGACCTTTTTTTCATAACTAGTCTGAGCACCCACATTTAAATTTGATTCTGTATATGATTGAATTACTATATTAAAACCATTAACATCTGGTTGTGCTGCGGTTGATAATCTCACTTCATATTGTGTACCATTATCGTCTTCACTACCTTGTTTGGTATAAAATTGAATTTCTCCATTTTCTGGAACAACAATTTGAGGTGTAACTAAAAAATACTCAGCCGTGTTTTGATCTCCAATATTTTCGGCAGCTGGATTGATAGCGGCTCCATTTGTTCCTAAATAGCCATCTGTAGTCGATGACCAATTTAAGGTTCCTACTCCATTATTTATAAGTGTCCATTCTGAAGGGTTCGTTGGAATTCCACTATCAAAGTTTTCTGATAATTGTGCAAAACTAATGCTTGAACAAAGCCATATAAAAATGAGCGTTAAGATCCACCCTGATTTCGTTTTCTTAAAACTTAGATTCTCATTCTTGCGATGATTAGAAAAAAAGTGATGATTCATTACTTCGGGCTGTAACTCAGTTTTCATGCTATAATATTTTCTGGTTGAATTTCTATAAATATACAACTAGAATTAGTGTATATAAAGACTATACATTTGATAATTACGGAAATTCGAAAGTTCAAAACTGACCCTAAAACATTTATTAACAATAAGTTAACAAAAAATTAACTTTGTTTTATTTTCTAGGCATCTGTTTTTTGATTTTGCAGTGTTTTTATTCTTTTTTGAAGTAAACCAATCGTTTTTCTGTTCTTTTTTTCAATAAAAAAGACACTAACTAAAATAAAAATCAATAGCAGAATGACTACTTTTAGTCGATTTGAAGTTTGATTTTGAAGCTCTGCTTGATACTGATTTTTACGAATTTCATTATCCTCTAAAGAATCACTTACGGAATTTCGCTCTGCGATTTTAATTTCTAATTGACTCTTGGAATAAAGCTCGTAATATTTTTGATATGCTTCCCATTGATTTAATGCGAGATGATTTTCTAATAAACCATTATAAATACTTGAATTAAGAACAATATCTCCAACATTTTTAGATTGCTCTAAAGCTTCGTTTAAATAATCAATGGCAGATTGATATTCACCTTGCTCTGTAAATACAGCAGCCAAACCTTTTTTAGCAAACGCAATAAGACTTTTTGCTTGTGATAATTCGGCTAAGGCAATAGCTCTATTAAAACTATTTTTAGCTTTACCATACTCAGATAGTAAAGTATAACAGTTGCCTTTATTATAATACACAATACTAAGATTTGTATTGATTTCACCATTGTTAACATTATGGTATTCGGCTATACTTCTATCAAAAAACTCTAAAGCAATATCACAATTAAGATTATCCTTATAGATAAATCCTTTAACCGCATAACTATTAGCAATATAACGACTTACCGCTTTTCGATCTGGATAAAGCAATGCCATTTGTTCCGTTTTCTCAAGGTATTCAATAGACTTATCAAAAATTTTGAGCTGTTGGTATAAAATTCCTATTTTAAAAAGAATTTCAATTTGTAGTTTTTTATCCTCTAATGGTTTAGAAAGTTCATCGGCTTTTTTTATATATTCTAATGCTTTTTGATAATTTCGTTTAGATGTATAAGCCAGTGATAAAAGCATTAAAGCTTTCACTTTTGTATTTGCAGTATATTCGGCACTTTCATATACAGAAAGTGCGAGATCTATAGATTCGTTTGGGTTATCGTACACCAACTGGCTACTTTGTTCTAGAATACTATCTATTTTCTGACTTTGCGGATATGATGGCGAAGCAAAAGAAAAAAGAGGTACTATGAGTACCAAAATGAGACTAATATATAATCTTCTTTCTTTCATTTAGTTACTAGATTTCTGTTTTGATTCTGCCCGTTCTTTTTGAATCAGTTTAATAAATGTTACAGGGGACATACCTACTATAGACTTAAAAACTGTGGCAAAACTACTATGCGAAGAATAACCACTTTCTTCAGCAAGGAAACTAATTTTATAATTTATATAATGCGGATCGGATTTTAATTTATCTATTACATAATTGATACGAAGCTTATTTATAAAGGTATTAAAATTATCGTCGTAGTGCTTATTAATCACTCCAGAAAGATATTTTGTGTTCGTATCAAATTGTCCGGCCAATACTGCAAGTGAAATATCTTTATTTAAAAATTTACTAGACGCTTCAAAACGTTTAAGCTTAGATAGTATTAACTGTTCCGTTTCTTCTGGTATTGAAATACGTTTAGGTTTTGTTTTTTTAACGGGTTTCGCTTTAACATCCTTGTGTCTTACTATTTCTAAGTAATTAATAATTTCTTTACGACGCTTTTTTCTAGTTTCTCCCTTTATAACGATATAACCTCCTACGAAGAGTGCTACCAATAAACCTGCTATTAAAAGATATAAGTAATTGTTATGTGTTTCTTTTTCAGTTTTAAAAAATTCTTCATCTTGATCTGCTAATATAGAGTATAAGGAGTTTACAGCCAGTTGCTCTGTTCTTTCTACCTCAGCATTTAAACTTATATATTTCTCATTAAAAATTTTATGTTTTGCATTTTGGTTAGACGCTAAATAATTAATGGATAAATCTTTATTTATCTCCATTAAAAGTATGGGATTATTAATTATTTCTGCAAACCGAGACGCGATTATAAGTGATTCTTCACTCTTATTAAACTCTTTTTTTTGAAGGTGTAAATATCCCAATTCCCTATAAATTAAAGCCTTTTGATAGAGGTCATTAAATTGAGATGTATTTAAAAGTTTTAACGTTTTTTCTATATAAACAACAGCAGAATCATATTGTGCTAAATTATTATACGCACGCTCTTTAGCGAGAAACAAAGCGCGTTTTTCAGTGATATTAGTTTTTAAAAATGAATTGAATTCCCGCTGAGTCTGTTCAATTAACGCTATAGCTTTGTCACTATTTCTACGTTCATTTAACGTGTAAATTTCTTCAAGCTTTATGAGACACTGCAGTGAATCTTTATAAGAATTCTGTGGTAAATTTTTGAGCAATTCTTTTCCTTTATCTAAAACGTCTTGAGCTTGTGTATCTAAATAAACCCGTCGCAAAAGTTGAGATTTAACGAGGTTTAGTTCTAACTGTGTGTTCTTAGTTATTGATTTGGTATGGTTAGTTTTATCAAAAGCAAAAATGACTGCTTTGTTATAATCCCCTTTAACAATTTGAGCTTTTGCTATTAATAGATTAGAAATAGCTATTTGCTCCGGATCCTCACTAGTGTTTAGTATATGTTCTGCTATCTTAATGGATTCATCGGGATCAGAGTACACTAATTCTTGAGCTTTAATGATGAGATTATGCTCTTGAGCATAAGAACAGAAGCTCAGCAATAGACCTATCCAAATCACTATGGAATGTACTATTTTATAACAATGATGGTCTTTTTGTTTCATTTTAGCTAGGCAAACGCTGTTTTCATAACTTAAAGCATAACAATAGTTAAACTTAAAATAATGCGTTTTCAACTCTTGTAAGATAGTAAATATACTAAACTTTCTATAAGAACAGCGGTATACAACATGAAAGAGAACATATAAAAGAGATGCTAACCTCTCTTAAATATTTGATACTATTAAATAAAGCATCCTAACTTTGCTTAATATCTTTTTAATACATTTAAAAAACTGAAATTTTTAAATATTTAATAATTTTTACTTTTTAGAAATAAAAAAAGAGCAACATTTTCATGTTGCTCTTTATAGCTATTAATCAATTCACATATAATTATTCCTTAATAACTCTAATTGTATTTTTAGAATTATTAATCATAACCGTTACAAAATAAACACCTGTATTTAATTCGTTCATGTTAATTGAAGTCATTACACTGTTTGGTGTGAATTCCTTTACTTTCTGACCAACGATATTATGAACACTAACATGAGAGATAGCACTTTTAGCTTCCACAGTTAACTCGTTCTTTACCGGATTAGGATAATATTTAAATGAATCCATTTCGTTAGATGCTAAACTTAAAGCTGGATCTGGATACGCAAAAAATTCAAATTCTGCAGCACTACTTGCTTGTATACTTACTAAGTAAGTTGTACCAGCTTCTACAGGACCAGAATCGGTACCAGATTCGAAACAACTATTAATATCACCACCTAAATAATCTAAATCCGTTGAACACACATTAGAATCATACACCGTGTAATATGCAGAACCAGAAGTTCTAATTAGTTCAAAGTTGTAAGTCCCAGTTAACGATGGTGTAAACTCATACCAAATAGTTGCATAAGTACTACTACATGCTCCTTCTGGTGAATAATAAGCATTATCTAAATTTCCAGAAATTCTATTAGCACCTGTGGCATCTGGGGATTCATTAAATGAAATAGCTGCAGAACAGTCACTGTTAACTTGTGCAGGTGGTAATTCTGTAACACATAAATCGAAAGTAATACCTTCTCCAACTTGACTCGATTGAACCATTACGTAATACGTTGAAGTACTATCTAACAATGCAACTTGTTCTGAATTTGAATTACAAGACGTTGTGATTTCGGTAAATGATCCACAAGTTCCTTCATAGATAGAATAATATGTTGATGGAGACGTCTCACCTCTCGTTAGCACAAATTCATAATACGCTGTTGCTGTTGGATTAAATACATACCAAACGTCACCATATCCTTCTGTATTACAAGAATTATTTGAAGATAACGTTGCACCAACTGTAGTACCAGTCACAGCATTGTTACATGTTTCATCTGTAGATGTTGTTAATACTGCTGCATTTGCACACTCATCATTAGCTGGTGGTGCAGGAGCATTTCTTAAGCAAATATCATAATTCTGAGCATATTCTCCAGATAATCTTGTATTGTTACGGATGTAATACGTATTTCCAATGGTTAAACCTGTAAACGTAACATAGTTTGTTGTGTAACAGCTAAGACTTGTGAGTTCTCCACATGTACCTTCTAATAATTCGGTAGCTTGGATAGTTCCGCCTGTATTAAAACCTGGCGCAGTTTCTATATTCAAATATTCTAAAATAGTTGTTTCACTTGCGGCCACAAAACTAAACCAAACATCGTTAGTATTATTAGTTGTTGAGGCACATACATCTGGATCTGCTGAAGATTGCGTTGCACCAGCATTGCTTGCACTTGTAAATATTGTGCACGTATCATCGGTATTAACCGTTAAGCTAATTGGCGCTCCACACTCATCATTAGTCGGAGGACAATAAAAATACGCAGAGTCCGCATAGAGACAAGCACTATCATCATCATTAGTTAAGGTAAAATTTACCAATGTACCAGAGGCATAAGGACCAGCAGTATAAACACCTGTGGCAGTAATGTTAGTAATATCTGCCGACGTTGTATCGTCATCAGATAAAGTTAGAGACGTTGCACTACCTAAGTAAGATACATCTACATCTACTGTAAACTGTCCGTTATCACAATCTGAAATTGCAGTTACTGAATTAATCGTCGGATTAATACAACTGTTTTGTGTAATACTTAGAATATACTCAAAAGTATTGCTTGCATTAGACGTACTTAATACTACAAAATAAGTATTACCTGCAAGTAGCACAACATCTAATAAACTTCTTGAGTCACCGGAAAAAGAAGTATCAGAAGCCAAACATTCTGTTGCTGAATCAGGACAATCTTTAAATACCATTAAACCAGCCCTATTACTTGTCGCCGGTGTTATTCCATTAACCTCAATGTTTACGGATACATCAGTTGTTGGTGTAATTTCATAAAATACATCGTTACCGTTCATGTAAGAAGAACTACACGGATTATCATCAATATTATTTTCAAAGTTTGCTGTGTTACCCGTAACGTCAATAAATGGGTATGAAGTAACTTCTATTGGACTACTACAAGTAGCTCCGGCTATTGGTTCTGCTCGTGTTGTAAAGCTTTCTTCTGTACAACCAGTTGCATCACCTTCGTCATTAAAAGGTACAATCGTTACAAAATATTCTGTTACATAATTTAAACCCGATAATGCATAGCTTGTTTCAGTAGTTATTGCCGCATCTACAATATCCGTACCTCCAGAAGTTGTACCAACAGAAACCTTATAACCAGTTGCTAAACCTGTAGCAGGCTGCCAAGTTAAAGACAAATCCGTATCTACATCAGTAACACCATTTAAAGGAGAAGTTAAAATTGCATCACAGTTTGGAACTGTATCAGCAACCTGCGTGATAGATACGTTATCAATAAGAACAACGGTTCTAAATCCTGTAACATTAACAATGTTAGTCGCAAATCTTACCTGAAAATCACTTCCGTCAGCAATAGAACCGACAGAAACGTTTACATTTTGGCATGTCGTTGCGTCCACAAATGTATAATTAGAGCTATCTATTGTAGAGATGGCTGTCCAGTTTGTTCCACCATCCGTAGAATATTCTAATACCAAACTTCCCCAATCTGCCGCAGGTGCGGTGCTCTGTGCTCCTGGAAACTGACTTGTTCTTTCAAAAATATTATATGAAAAACTTGCTGTAAGAGCCGTGCCATTTGATATGGCGGAGTAATTTTGGGATACTAAAGACGCTGATTGTCCTGCAGGTAAAAATGTCCAAGCTGTTAAGCCTGTACCATCACAAACGAAACTAATTCCAGCTTCCATATCACCTGTCCAGTTTGACGGTACAGAATTGTTAGATTCGTTGTCGAAATCGTCAACAATCTCAATTTGAGAAAATGCTGTAATACTAAAAAGCATCACAAAATAAAATGTAATTTTTTTCATTGGTTAAAAGGTTTAATTAAATTAGTTAGTACCTGTTATATTCTAGCGAACACAACCTTGTTTCTGACTCCTAATATAGAATAAGAAATATGACATTAAAAGAATCTATATTTGGTATTTACGGAAATTTGAAACAACAAAATAAAACTCAAACAACTAGAATACAAATACTTAACTGTAAATCTAAAATTTAAAAGGAAAAAACAGGATTATTTTTATAACGGTTTCATTTTCATACTTCTTAGATGTTTTTAAAACACGTAAATAGAATTTAAGGTGAAAATAAAGCACAAGCAAAAACAGCCAAATTAGAATGCATAACATTCCTTTTTAGTAAATAGGTATAAATTATGTAATTGAAATAAAATAGCAATCGAAAAAGGTGATGCGCCTATAAGAACACTCAGGCATTATATAAATAAGCATAAGGTAAAAGACCTTATTCTCTTTCTAATAAATGACTTGTCTTTTCTTCTTTTCTAATATGTTTTATAATATTATAAAGTTGCATTTTTAATGACTTATACTCTTTTAAAAAATCTGAAATAGCCACGGTTAAATTTTGATGTTCTTTAGTATATGCTTTTTCAACTTCTTTTTGGTCAACACCATCTACCATTACATATAATTGGTTTTCATGGCGTTTAACAGCATCAATAAGCTGATTGTTATACTTTTCTGATCTATTTATAGCATCTACAATCTCTTTACTATCCGCAAATTTTTCAGTGGCTAATAATTGTGACGTAAATTTTGTTACCAAATCTTCAAAAAACAAATGTTCATCTTTAATGAAATTTAATTCAGACAACCACTCTTTTGATAAGGTGTGCATTTCTTCTGCACTCAACCATTCTGTATAAGCTAAGTTTTTTTTTGTGGTTTTCATAACGTCTATTTTTAAGTGAACCTTAATTTTACTACTAATTTAGTAGGTATAACGGACAATTAAAATGACAAATATCAGCTTTTCAAATAGGTATGATAGATTTTTTTTACCTCGTAAGTTTATAATTACGGAGTACTCTGATTTCTTATTAAAGACTAAAGAAAATACGTATAAGCACTTACTTTGCTGATGGTAATACTAAAAAAGGAATATTTAAATGGAAGCCAATTTGATTAATCGTCTTTCTAAAGAATAAATTTTCAAAAAATGAATGTTTATTATTCACCATCACTAAAAGATTAATTTTGTGTTTTACTTGAAATTCATTTATAGCATGGGTTAATTCCATACTCTTATACTGATGAAATAGAAACGCTGTGTTTTTAAATATAGAACCTAGTTTTTCTTTATTTAAATTTTGTTTTTCATTCAGCTCAAATCCTGCAGATACATTTAAGACATTTAATCTCGCGTGATTTGAAGCCACTAATGTTTTTAAAAATGTAAAGTTCTCTTCCTTATAAGCCACCTCTAAATCTGTAGGAAATAAAATTTCGTGTGGAGTTTCAAAAGAAAATTTTGAAGGTACAGCTAACACAGGGCATCTTACTTCGTTAAAGACATGTACCGTATTAGAGCCAAACAACACCTCTTTAGCGCCAGTAGCACCTTTGGTTCCCATAACAATTATATCAATATGGTGCGCTGCAACAAATTCTTTAATGCCTAACACAAGCGTATCAAATCTTGCATAACTTTTAAACTGATGTTTATTATTTTTATACGTAGCATTAAGTTTAGAAACTAAATCATCTAAGTTTTTTTGAGCTGTATCTCTTACTGCATCGCCTAAGCCAAATTGAGCAGGATAGCCAAGAACATATTCTACGTGATAGATAACTGGGGTATACGCATTAAACACATAAAATGTACATGCTTCGTGCTCTAATAATTGAACAGCGTAATGGATAGCGTTCTCAGCATTATGAGAAAAATCTGTGGGAAGTAAAACGGATAACATAATATTTGGTTTTAATGACTTCCTTAAAGTTAATTATTAACCAAACCTAAAACTATGATAAATATCAGAAACAAGTTTTATTAACAAACTGACCACCAATACATTTTACCACAAAAAAAATATATTCTTTTTACAATAAAGACTACAGTGGTACAATGTTATAAGCCACATTTAACAGAAAAATACCTAAAAAAAACAATAACGTATAGATGACTTGGACCATTCTAATATTTATAATTTTTAACCAATATACCGTTGGCTTAGGAAACATAAATAGTGACAAGCCAAAAAATAATGCGCACCAACCAATTAAGGTAATAATAAGTTTATAGTTAAGTACCCAAATATTATGAAACAGTACATTGAGTAATCCTATTATAATAGCTACAAAAGAAAAAATAATTAAGAACTTTTGGTCTTTAAGATCGTTAAAAATTTGTTTAATGCGTTTGGGGTTAAAACTCAAAATTAGAAAGAAAATTAAAAGGTACCATCCCCAGAACTTTGCTAAAAAAATTGAATTTCCCATAATTAAACTATTTTATTCGTGTAAAACCAAGAATGGTATATCTGTGTGATATGTTATTTTTTCGACATTAGAATGAAATAATATACTCTGAAAATAATTGAGGTTCTTAGCTACCATAACAATCATATTAATATCTCTACTCTCTACAAAACACTGTATAGCATCCTCTACTTTGCCATTTGTTAGAAAATGAAAACTCGGTTTAAATTCTTCAAAATAATCACTTAATACCTCTTTATTTTCTATTTGTTCAGTATTAAGCTTTGCGCCTTCTTTTTGAATATGAATAACATGCAAACTCGCGTCGACAGTTTTTAAAATATCTGTAAATGGCTGAAGCGATAACAAATCATAAGTTAAATTAAAATCTGTAGGAAATGCAATTTCTTTTAACGCCTTATATCTAGCATCTTCGGGTACAACTAAAGTGGTACATTTTACCTTTGTAATAATGTCTCCTGTATTGCTACCTACGATGTATTGTTTAAGACCAGAGGCACCCTTAGTACCCATTACTAAGAGGTCTATTTTTTTCTTATTTACGTATTTTCTAATAGACTCTAAGAAAAAACCATAATCTGTTAAGGTATAAAACTTATGATTTTTATTTGGTTTATGATGTTCTCCAATATCTTTAAGTAATGTTCTTAACCTAAGCTTTGAAGGTTTTAAATATATATCATCAATCTGTTCGGCTGTTGGCACGTAACCACTATCACCTGCCATAAAAGTATCTACTCTATTGACATGAAGCAGGTAAAAGTTACATGCTACAGGTTCAAAAAAGTTAATAGCATAAGAAATAGCATTCCACGAGTTTTCAGAAAAATCTGTTGGTAATAAAATGTTCATCGTATAAATTTCTTAGTAGATACAAATCTAAATCGATGAATAGTATTAAAATATGATATCGGTCATATTGGCCGTATTTGACCTAATTTAATCATTACGACAAATAAAGCGAACGGAATTTTGAAAAAAAAATACGTTGAAATTTATGCGATATCTTGCAATCCTTCAAGGTCTAAAATTTTAACATTTCTACCTTCCATTTTAATGAGGCTTTTTTTCTTAAAATCGGACATTGTTCTAATCAATGTTTCTGTAGCAATACCTGCAACACTTGCCAAATCACTCCTAGAGATTACAATGGGATCCCCTGGTTTTACATTTAACTTTTTAGCAAATCTTAAAATGGTGGCTGCCGTTTTACGTTGTACCGAACTATAAGCCATCTGTAGTAATTGATCCTTAATACCAGTAATATCTTCTGTTAATAATTGAATGACTTCTAATGTTAGTTTATGATTGTTTTCTAAAACATCAGTCAATTCCGCTTTTGAAACACCAGCCAATTCAACATCCTTCATGGCAATTGCTGTTTCTCGATAAGGAATATTTTGAGTAAAGGAAGTGTAACCAAAAAGATCATCTTCAGAATGCAGCGCAGTAGTCAATTCCTTTCCGTTGTCATCAAACTTATAACATTTAACTACTCCTCGGAGAATTAAATAAATATAGTTAGAGTTATGACCTTCTTTGTATATAATCTCATTTTTAGCAAGATTAAAAATTTTACCATTATCGTCAAAAAAATTTTTTAAGTCACTTAAGGTTCTTAATTCATCTTCATTAGAAGCCGTTAATGCTTCATTTTGGTAGGCCTCTTGCTCCTCTTTTAACAATGCTACTTTTGCTATACGACTTTCAATAGCATTTACAATTTCGTCCTCGGTAAAAGGTTTAGTGATATAGTCATCAGCACCTAATTCCATACCTTTCCTCACATCTTGACGCTCAGTTTTAGCTGATAGAAAAATAAAAGGAATAAACTTAGTGTCACTATGTTTCGATAAGCCTTCTATAACACCGTAACCATCGAGAACAGGCATCATAATATCGCAGACAATAATGTCTGGCATATGTTGTTTTGCCATGCTGAGACCAACTTCTCCATTTACGGCTGTTAACACTTCATAATTTGAAAGTTCTAATAATTCGGCTGTATTTTCTCTTAATACAGTATCGTCTTCTATTAATAATACTTTTTTCATTGTTCTGCTTTGTTTGGTAGTTCAATTGTAAACGTAGAGCCTTTTTGCTCAACACTTGTAAATGAAATGCTACCATTTAAATTCTCTAAATGGTCCTTTACGATATTTAATCCAATACCAGTACCTTGCATTAAAAGTGCATTCTCGGCTCTAAAATAGCGTTGGAATATGTTTTTTTGATCTTTTTTTGGTATACCAATACCATTATCTTTAATTATAAAAAGCGTGGTATCCTTGTTTTGAGAAATTTTAATATCTATAATGGTGTTTTCTGATGAATATTTAATGGCATTATAAATTAAATTAGATAAGGCTAATTCTACAATTTTTTCATCTTGATACAGTGACAAATCGTCGATATTTTCTGGGTAGTTAATATGTTGTCCATCCTTAAGTACCATATTAGCATTATAGATGACCTCATTCAAAACCTTACTAATTTTAAAGTTAGAGAACTTATAATTAACTTTTCCTTTCTCAAGCTTTTCTACCGAAAGAAAATCGTTTAAAATAACATTGAGATATTGTACTTTATCGGTAATCGTTGCGATATGTTTTTCTCGCTTATCTTGTTGCTCGGTTAATTTATATTTACCCAACAACATAGAAGATGTTAGAATACCGCTTAATGGTGTTTTAAACTCATGAGACACCATAGATAAAAATTTCGTTTTTAAATCGTTAAGTTCTTTTTCTGCAGCTAGAGCAGTTTTTAATTCATCAGTTCTTATAGCCACTGTTTTCTCTAGTCTTTCAGTATAACTTTTCTGTTCTGTGATATCGAGTATAATAGCAACATAGACATCTCTATCTCCTAACTTAGAACGTTGCAAATGCACACTAACAGGATAGGTACTACCAGATTTTCGTTGATGTAAAGCTTCAAATTCTATTTTTTCAATAGCAACGTCATTAAGCGCTTCGATTTCTTTTCTAAAATCTGCTTCGCTATAATTAGGCTTTATATCTAAAGGCGTCATTGTTTTCAGTTCTTCTAAACTATAACCTATATTCTTTTTTGCACCTTCATTTACATTAATAAATTTTAAGGTTTTGGCATCAAACACATAAATTTCATTGAGTGATTCTAGAAATATTTTAGCTAAATGATTTTTCTCTTGTTCTAATTTTTTTCGCTCAGTAATATCAATAACCAATGCCATGATATAATTTTGACCTTTAAAAGCAAAAGGATTTAAACTCGCTTCAATAGGAAAAACGCTACCATTTTTTTTAGCACCATAGATATCGCGACCATGCCCCATGCTTCGCTGTTCGTGTTCTTTTACAAAACCTTTAAAGTGCGCTCCATGATTAGCACGATAGTTTTGAGGAATTAAAACATTTAGCGGCTGATTAGAGAGTTCATCTTCCTCATAGCCAAACATAATTTCACCCGCTTTATTTACTTCAACAATCTTCTGATGCTCATCTACTATGACAACACCCTCAGAAATAGAATCTAAAAGCACATTAAAAACATCTTGATCTTGTTGAAACATAGTGGTAAATATTATTTTTTTGAATGCGACTAATATAAATATTAATAATGGAAATCTAAAGTTATTAAAGCACCTTATCACCTGATTTTTATCATAAAAACTAGATCTAAAACACCTTATATTTATATACTAAAACAAGACCTATTGAACCAAAAAACCCACATAGAATTTTATAAAAGTCTAGGACATCTTTTTTATGCTATTGCAGCAATAGATAACGTTATTAAAGATGAAGAAATAAACACACTTAAAGCTATTATTGAATCTGACTGGTTAGCATCAAATGAAGCCACCAATTACATTTTAGAAACTTTTATACAATTACAGCATATTAAAAGTACTAATCCAGAAGACAGTTTTCAGCGATTTATTGATTTTAGAAGCACACACCAAACCTTATTTAATAATACTTTAAATTCTAAAATTATAAATACGGCAGCAGCCATTGCCAATAGCTATGCCAAACAAAATAAATCGGAACTTATAGCACTCGCCAAACTTAATATAGAATTAAAAAAAGAACAATCTTAAAACGACCTTTATAAAGCAAAAAAACCTATAACTTTCGCTATAGGTTTCATTATGCGGAGAAAGAGGTAAGTGAACCTCTTTCGTAGTGCCTTTATTTATTACTGTTTCAGTCCTGTACCATTGTTGGGTCACCTAATAGGTCACCTTTATACCTTGTAGTAAAGATAAGGAATTTACTTGATTAATCCTTGTACTTTACTGATTTCAAAGCCCATAAAGTCGCAAAATTCATCGATAGTAACTAATTGATGAGCTTCTTTGTTTAGGCGTTCTTTAATCTTCTTGATTATTGTTCTGCCATAACGCTCACTCTTTCCTGTTACCACTTGCACGTCTTTAGGGTAAATACAGATTCTACTCATTCACTTTAAATTTAAAATTAATACTCTAACTATACTTTATCTATACCGTTGCTATAAAGCACTTATATACAATATACGACTAATATCCCATTGAAAAAACTAACTAAATCGGAAGTTTTGGCAACTTATAAACACTATGGAAGCACTCTAATACATTGACAATCAATAGCTCGTATATTTGATATTCATCATCAAAAAATGTATTAGTTATGGCAAAATTAAAAGGTATTATTAAGTTAGAAGGAACGTTAGACAATCTAACTTTTTACAAAGCAAAAGAGGGTTATTTAGTAAAAACTAAAGGCGGTGTTTCTAAAGAGCGTATTCAAAATGACCCAGCGTTTGAACGTACTCGTGAAAACGGTTCAGAATTTGGAAGTTCTGCATCATCTGGTAAGCTATTGAGAACATCAGTTAGAAACTTAATGATTAGAGCAAAAGACAATCGAGTTTCAAGTCGTGTTACTCAAAAAATGACACAAATTAAAAACTTTGATACAACCTCTGTAAGAGGACAAAGAAATGTAGCTACAGGATTAGCAACACCAGAAGGTAAAGCCACATTAAAAGGCTTGGATTTCAATAATAGAGCCATTTTAAGTGCTGTTTTATTCGCTCCGTTTACTGTAGATGGTGCAACTGGTGAAATTACGATTCCAAATTTAACACCTGCAAATGATATTGCCTATCCAAGTGGCGCAACACACGTAAGTTTAAGTTCAGCATTTCTAAAAGTTGACTTTGATACTACAGATAATTCAATCGAATACAGTCCAACTGTGAATATTCCGATTGATTCAACGTCTGCAACGCAAACACTAACGCCTGCAGGTGTTCCAACAGGCACAGGAAACGATATATTCGTTTTATTGGTAGAGTTCTTCCAAGAGATTAACGGTATTCAGTATCCGCTTAAAAATGGCGCATATAACGTTTTAAATATCGTAGAAGTAGCATAGTTTCATTCTGACCTTTGAAGCTGAAAGAGTCCTATAATTTTTATTGTAGGGCTTTTTCTTTTGCCATAATTTTTTTGAAGAAAAGAAAAAAGACAGCCAATGTTAAAGGTAGCGTGGATGATGCTGTCAAGGTTTTTGGGTAAAAGTTTTTTACTCTAAAATCTTGAAACCTTTTACGAGTGCTTCATAAAAAAGTTTTATTCAAAACCCGTAGGGCTTGACCTTTACAGTATTGAGCGTTGGCTGATGGAAGCTACCTATATTTGCTTTCTTTTTTATTTTATTACCTCATCTTACTTTTCCTAAAATGAAAGTTAACGAAATAAAGCAAACAAAGATTTGAGGTAAGGAATACTTGGACTTAACGATGATTTTGTGCAGTTGAATGAGATAACGTCATTTTCTTTGAAGTTCCAATGTGAGCGTGGGATAAGCGGATATTTTACATAATACCAGTTATAGCTACGAAAATATAAGAATACTGCGTTAGCAAACCCTTGAAAGGATTTTTGCTACTATAACTTGTATTATGTAACATAGCTTGGGTGAGTTTAGGGTTTTATGAGAAAATAATAACAGAATAGCTTATTGCAGTTTGGTTTGATTTTATGAAAACCAAAGCTGTAATATGCTATTACCTTAAAGACAAAAAAACGCTAAACTTGTTAGGTGAGCGGAACAACACAAAAGACAGAGGATTTTGAGGTACGAAAAAACTGGGTTTTGGGTTGTGGGGAATAAAAAAGAGCCTTCCGAAAAAGACTCTTTCATTATTGCTTAATGGTCGTGATTTGAATGGTCATCACTTTTTTCTTCACCAGATTGATTCATCATCATTTCGTGGTCGTATTTACAACAACCTGGTAAACCATCATATGCTTCTTCATCACCTGCTACTTTTTCGGTATCATATCCTGAAGCTGCGATTGCTTTATGGATTGCCATTGCATCGGTTTTTGTATCATCAAAAGACACATCAATCTTCTTCTTATCGACATCCCAATTAGCACTTGCTACACCTTCAACACCGTTAGCTGCTTTTTCGATAGTGTTTTTACACATTCCGCAATTTCCTCTTACACCAAAAGACAGGTCTGTCATTGCCATATCTTTAGACATTTCAGTAGTTGTGGTTTCTGTTTCTTTTTTGGTTTCGTTTTTACAACTTGTTAAACCTAATGCTGCTATTACAGCTACACTTAAAATTACTTTTTTACTCACGTCGATTACATTTTTGTTTTTGTGTTCGTGATTTTTCTTTGAAAAATTCATTGTTTAAAATTTAATTGTTATTACTTGATTTATTATTCTATTACTTGTTTTACTTCACCACAGGTTAGCATTGCTTCGCCAAAATATGGATTGATTACTTTTTCTTCTTTGCTTAACCAATAAGCACCATTATTGTTATCTGCCATTGGACAAAATTCTACATAGACCTTTTCATTGATACCAAATAGTTGTACAGCATTGATTAGATGTGATGATAAATGTTTAAAATGGTCTCTTTGTGATTTTATATCGGACGTTTCAGAAATTGAAGTTGCAGAAGATTTTATTTCGCCTTCTAATGACATCCAATGGTTATGCGCCTTATTATCTGACAACAATTTCATATCTACTTTGTTCAATTCATTTAATAAAGTTTTTGTGCTTGTTGAAGTACTTTTTGAATCTTCTTTTACTAAAGCATCTTTTAAATTGATATACGCATTGAAAACAGCTTTTAACTGCTCTTGAAATTTCGCTGATACTTCCAAACGCTCATTCATATTAGTGTGGTCACTTTCTTTGTTAGATGCATTGTTATCCATACCTAAATGACCTTCGTGTCCAGTCATTACTTTACCACCATCTTTATTCATCATAGACTTTTTCCCTTGTAATTGTGCTGCTGCATCAACCGTAAATGTACCGTTAGTCACTATTTCATTTCCAACAAATAATCCTTCTACAACTTCATATTCATTACCAATTTGATTGCCTAATTTAATTTCACGCATTTCAAAAATAGGTTGGTCTGGATTTGTTTTAAGGTACACCACAGAACGTTCACCTGTCCATAACACAGAAGATGAAGGAATTGTTAATAGGTCATCATTATTAGCTGTACTGCCTTCAATATTTGCGGTTACAAACATTCCTGGTTTAAATACATCGTCCTTATTGCTTAAAACAACACGTAAGGTTACAGTTCTTGTTTTCGTGTTTAAAACTGGGTCAATGAAATCTACTTTACCTTTAAACTCTTTATTAGGATAAGCATTGGTTGTTATCATCACTTCCTGTCCTTTTTTAAAGCGGTCAATCTGATTTTCATACACATCAAAGTTTCCCCAAACTGTGTTGAGATTGGCAATTTTTAATAAGGGTTGTCCTTGTTTGATGTAATCGCCTTGCTCTACCAATTTTTCTGTAACAGTACCCGAAACGGTTGCATAAACAGGAAAGTTTTCTTTTACTTTTCCTGTTTCTTCAATCTGGTTGATTTGATTTTCAGAGAGTTTCCATAATTTCAATTTATTACGGACTGCTTTGTATAAAGCAGGTTGAGATTCTTTTAAAGAAGCTGCTGTGATTAATTCTTGTTGTGCTGCATAGAGTTCTGGCGAATAAATGGTTGCCAATAATTGACCTTTACGAACTTCTTCGCCTGTAAAACTCACATTCAAACGTTCAATTCTTCCAGCGAAATAACTTACCTGTACTGCATTGGCTTCTTCGTTTTCGGCAATTTTTCCTGAAAGTTTTATGATTCCATTTTCTACTAAACCATTACCAACCACCGTGGTTTGAATGTTTGCTAAAGCCATAGCATTAGTGGTTAATTTAAACTGATCTGCTGTTAAACCATCTGCTCCACTTTCGGCAGGAATTAAGTCCATCCCACAAATAGGACAATCGCCTGGTTCAGGCTGCATAATTTGTGGATGCATAGAGCAAGTCCACATTTGATTGGTTTGTTCAACTTCATTGTGATTATGGTCTGCTTCTTCTTTTGATGAACCACCGAAAAGCAACCAACCCAATAATAGACCAACTGCTAATAATCCTAAATAGATTAATATTTTATTTGTTTTCATTTTCTAATCGTTTTATCATTGCTTTCATTTCTTCTATTTCCTTGCGTTGTGCTTCAATAATATCTTCTGCCAGTTTTTTTACTTCTGGGTCTTTTATATCTGCTCTTTCACTTGTTAAAATAGCGATAGAATGATGCGGTATCATTGCTTTCATCCAAAGGACATCACCAATTATTGGTGATTGTGCTCTTACTAACCCCAAAGCCCCTATAAACAGAATAAAACTACCTGCAAGAATTGCTATGTTTTTCTTTCTATCATTATACATTTTTCGCATAAAAAACCACATTATTACTGCCATTGTTGAAATCCCTAAACACGTCATATAGAATCGTGTTAGACTAAACCATACGTGGTCTATGGAATAGGTGTTTAAATACATTGTGATGTACATTGCTACAAATGAGCAAGCCAACATTATAAAGAAGGTTTTGTAATTTCCTTTGTTTGAGTGTTCTTTTGAATTTTCCATATTTTTTGATTTTATAGTTAAACTTTTTACTTACTTAATTTTAATATCCTGAATGCACCTTGTATCACCAATCCAAATACAATGATTCCTATAATTAAATCTGGAATACCAGAATGCAGCCAATTGACTAAAACGCCTGCTGTAATTACGCCAAGATTTATTATAATATCGTTAGAGGTAAAAATCATACTGGCACGCATATGTGCTTCTTGACTTTTAGATTTTTGTAAGAGGTACAAGCAAATGCCATTTGCAATCAAAGCAAATACTGAAACTATAATCATTGTTGAAAATACAGGTAAAGCTTCATAGCCTAAAAATCTACGTATTACCTCAACGATTCCGATAATTGCAAGTGTTATCTGAAAATAGCCTGCATATTTTGCAATCCGTTTCTTTTTTAAAACTGTACCACCAACCGCTATTAAACTCAATCCGTAAACAAATGAATCTGCCAACATATCTAAACTATCAGCAACTAATCCCATTGATTTTGAAATAAGTCCTGTACTCATTTCGATAATAAAAAATGCAAAATTGATGATTAGAACTGTCCACAACAGTTTGGATTGACTCCTTGTAGATTCAGTAATAATTGTGTCTGTATCTTCTGAACTGATTAAACTTTCATTTAATTTTAATTCATTTAAGGCATTACCAATTTCATTTACATTTGAATTATGATATAGTGTTAAGATTCTTTCTTCTAAATTAAAATCAAGTTGTTTGATACCATCTATATCAGATAGCTTCATCTTAATTAGATTTTCTTCAGAAGGACAATCCATTTTTGATATTTTGAAAACTGTTTTCTGCATATAATTAAATGTTTTTTGTTCTTAATCGTAATGCGTTACCTATTACCGAAACCGAACTAAAACTCATTGCTAAAGCTGCTATCATTGGCGAGAGTAGTATTCCGAAGAATGGAAACAACACACCTGCTGCAATAGGCACACCTAAAGTGTTGTAGATAAGTGCAAAAAATAGGTTTTGCTTAATGTTCTTCATTACAGCATTACTTAAATTTTTTGCTTTTACAATACCGTGTAAATCGCCTTTTACGAGTGTTATCATAGCACTTTCTATCGCTACGTCTGTTCCAGTTCCCATAGCAATACCGACATCACTTTTAGCCAATGCTGGTGCATCGTTAATACCATCACCTGCCATAGCAACTACTTTTCCGTTTTCTTGTAATTTTTCTACTTCTTTGAGTTTGTCCTCTGGTAACATACTGGCTTTAAAATCTGCAAGATTTAGTTCTGATGCTACTGCTTGTGCTGTATCGTGATTATCACCTGTAAGCATTATAACATCAATCCCTTTATCTTGAAGTGCTTTAATGGCTTTAGCACTTGTTTCTTTTATCTTATCGCCTATAACTACATATCCAACGACGGTTTCATCTATTGACAAATAAGAAACTGTTTTACCCTGTTTTTGGTAAGATTTAGCTTCGTCTTTCATTGTCGATGTAACATCTGCTTTAGCATATTCCATCATTTTAGGATTACCTAATGTTACTTTTTTATCTTTTATTGTCGCTTCAACACCTTTTCCTGTGACTGCACTAAAATCTTCGGACTTTAAAATTTCTGTGTTGTGTTCTTTGCCATATTTAACTGTCGCTTCTGCCAAAGGATGTTCACTATTGGTATTTAATGAAACGATGTATTGAAGTAGCTCATTTTTGTTTAAAGCATCATTAAAAGCTCCAACGGTTTCAACTGTTGGTTTTCCTTCGGTAATTGTTCCTGTCTTGTCAACGATAAGCGTATTTACCTTATCCATTTTTTCAAGAGCTTCAGCATTTTTAATCAATACACCATTTTGAGCACCTTTACCCACACCAACCATTACAGACATTGGTGTTGCTAAACCTAAAGCACAAGGACAAGCAATGATTAGTACTGCAATTGCATTGACAAACGCATACACATAAACTGGTTCTGGTCCCCAAATAGACCATACAATAAATGTGATAATAGAAATAAGAACTACAACTGGCACAAAATAGCCTGAAACTTTATCTGCTAAATTTTGAATAGGTGCACGACTTCTACTGGCATCATTAACCATATGAATGATTTGTGATAATAAAGTGTCACTTCCTACCTTTTCTGCTTTCATTAAAAAGGATTGATTCCCATTAATGGTTCCGCTACTTACTTTATCTTCTTGAGATTTGTTTACAGGAATAGGTTCGCCTGTAATCATAGATTCATCAATAGTTGTTTCGCCTTCAGTTATCACACCATCCACAGGAATTTTATCTCCTGGTTTCACTTTTAGAATATCATTAAGTTCTATCTCGTCAATACTGACTTCAACTTCTTCACCATCTACTATTTTTATGGCTTTATTAGGTGCTAATTTCAACAGTTCTTTTACTGCCGAATTGGTTTTACTATGTGCACGAGCTTCTAACAATTGACCTAAAAGCACTAACGTTAAAATCACAGTTGCTGCTTCAAAATAGACGTGAACTGCACCTGATTCTGTTTTAAATTGACTTGGAAATACGTCTGGAAAGAACATACCAAAAACACTAAACGACCACGCCACACCTGCACCAATCCCAATAAGTGTAAACATATTGAGATTCCAAGTCTTAATGCTTTTATAGGCACGCTCAAAAAACATCCAAGTCGCATAAAATACAACTGGAATGGATAAAGCAAACTGAATCCAATTCCAATATTTCTGTTCCATTATATCGTACAACGGATTGTTATTGAGCATTTCGCTCATAGCCATTAAGAAAATGGGCAAGGTAAATGCTGTGGCAATCCAAAATTTCTTTAATAGCTTTTTATACGTTTTTTCTTCTGCTGAACTATCTGCTTCCATTGGCACTAAATCCATCCCACAAATAGGACACGAACCTGCTTCGTCTTTGACAATTTCTGGATGCATCGGACACGTCCATTGTTCCTTTGAAGTTGCTGATAGATTTTGTTCTTCCACCAAATCCATTCCGCAAACAGGACAATCGCCTGGTTTATCATAAGTTTTATCGCCTTCGCAATGCATAGGACAATAAAATGTGCCTGTACCTTTAGGTTGCTTTTCCTTTTTAGCTTCTGAATGCTGATGGTGTTCACCTTGTTTATGAATGCTATATGTACCACCATCTTTTTTTAAGGCTTCTTGAAATGTTTCTATGGGAATATGTGATTCCATTTCTATGTTAGCTTCTGCCTTATCTAAATCGACTGTTGCTTTTGAAACACCTCCTACTTTAGAGAGCGTTTCCTCAACGTGACTGCGACAACCGTTGCAAGTCATTCCGTGTATGTGATATGTGTGTTTCATTGTTATAATTTTATTTAAAATCTAATTGAAAGTCCACCACCCCAACCATATCGGTTGTTATAATTCCCTTGAATTGAAAAATTTCGAGATAAGATGTACGATGCTCCAATTAACCATTGAGTTTCACCTTCATAAGAATTGTTGTTTTCTAAATCATTGACCCATCCAAAATCCGCTCTATACTCGTATTCTCCTTCGAGAAAAATTCTAGGAAAAATCAATAGTTCTCTGTCCAAACGTATTCTTGGGCGCAGTTGATGGTCCATACTCACATCCACATTAAATCTGTAAGGCGTGAAATATTTAACTCCAACTAATCCTACAGTATTAAATGTATCATAAGAATTTGGTGTAGAAGTTTCAGTATTTACACCTGCATACACACGTACCCAATCATTGAGATATCTGTTATAATTTACTTCTATCTCGGCATTTTGGTTATAATCAAACTCGGCACGTAGTCCAAATTCGTTACGAATGTTGCTTGACATCAATAAAAGTTCATTAAAGTTTGAACCTACACGTGCAGCTCCCCAAGAGTAATAATGGTCAGTTTCATCAATTAGTTTTTGAACTGGATAAGGTTTCATCCTTTCATCGCGTGGTGTATCATAGCTAAATACTCTTGCCATACCACCCATCATATGATATAACACGTGACAATGAAAGAACCAATCACCATATTCTTCGTTATAAAATTCGATGACCACTTTTTGCATAGGTGGTACATTGACGGTATGTTTTAATGGGGAACGTTCGCCATTTTCATTGATGACCCTAAAGTAATGTCCGTGTAAGTGCATTGGATGATGCATCATTGTTAGGTTATTCAAAGTAATTCTAGTAACCTCTCCACCTTTAATTTTAATTTTGTCTGTTTCCGAAAGTGGTATGCCATTCAAACTCCAAACATAACGTTGCATATTACCTGTTAGATTAAGTAAAAGGTCGGTTACAGGTATGTCTGCCTTATAAGTCGTGTTTTCTTTTGCCTTTAAAAAATCATAATTGAAATAGGTTTTACGTGTGTCATAATTAAATGAAGTGGTGTCCTTTTGCATCATCTTATGATTCATTGGCATCACATCCTTTTTCATTTCCATATTCATTTCATTCTCCATCTGTCCATCTTTCATATCCATATTCATCTTCATCCCATATTTCTGCATTAGGACTTCTGGTGTGTTACTGTTTTTATTTCCTACTAAAGCAGGTGCACCCATCTTCATATCCATTTTTGCCATTTGCTTCATCATAGCTACTTTATCTGGTCTGTCTATAACTGTTGCTGGATACAGTTTTCCGCTACCTAAACGAATGGACATATTACCAGAACCATCTTGTGCTGTTGCGGTAATTTCCAATGTGCCTTCTGGAATGGTTACAATCACATCATAGGTTTCGGCAATTGCAAAAAGAAATCGGTTTTTATATTTTGGTGTTACATCCACACCATCACTCGCTACAATCATCGGGTTACCACCACCAAAATCCAGCCAATAATAAGATGAAGCAGATGCATTAATAAAACGTAGTCGTACTTTTTCACCTGCTTTAAACTCTGGATATTCTGCAACTTTTTTACCATTGGCTAAAAACGCAGGATAGTAGATATCTGCAATATCTGCACCTTCCATTCTATCGCGCCAAAATTTGAATTGTGCGCCTAATGCATCTTCTTTTATAACTCTGCTTAATGGTACCGCTGTTCCTTTTTTAACCTGATACCACTCATTTCCTCGTTTAAGGTTTCGCAGTACATTTATTGGTTTTTCATTTGTCCAATCTGAAAGGACTACGACTAAATCCTTATCATAGTCCAAGGTCTTTTCTTTAGGATGAATGACTATTGAGCCATAAACTCCTTTTTGCTCTTGCAACATCGTGTGGGAATGATACCAATATGTGCCAGATTGGTTTATAGGTATTCTATATTGAAATGTAGTGTTTGGTTTTATAGGTGGCGTAGTTAAATAAGGTACACCATCATAAAAATTAGGAAGTATTAAACCGTGCCAATGTACAGAGGTTTCTTCATCCATTTTATTGGTTACGTTAATAATAGCGAGGTCACCTTCATTAAATTCTAATGTAGGACCTGGAATTCCACCATTAATTGTCATTCCTTTGGCGGTTACACCTGAAAGAGTTATTTCATTTTCTTCTATAGTAAGGTTATACTCTTGTATGTTTCGGCCTTCTTCTTTTCTATCTTGACCATTTGTACCAACTTGGGCAAATGCCATTGAAGTTAGAAACAAGAGAAATATTGTGTTAAATGTTTTCATTGTTTACTGAATTAAATAATTAATGATTGTACTTTGCACATAGTAGGTCTTCACAGATTCTATTTGGTTCATTTGAAACTTTAGCTGCAACTCTTGAATATCCAAAACATCATTAAAATCAATCGTTCCTGTTTCATAGCTTTTGATTAAAATGTCTTCTGCATCTTTGGCTTGCTGTAGGTTTTTGGTTTGGGTAGCATAACTTATTCTTGCAGAAATGCGTTCGTTATTCGCTTTGTCTAAAAGCGTTTCCAATGCATTTAAACGTTCCTGTTTTTGAGCAGTAATTTCCTGCTGTTGCAAATCATTTTGTTTGGTTTGGGATTTATATTTCTTATTGAAAATTGGGATAGATACCGAAACCATTGGCATTACAATATCCTTTCCGTTGTCGCTAAAATCCATATTTGGTCTTTCAGCAACATTGATATAATCTAATCCAAAACCAATCATTGGACTGCTTTCTTTTTGATTCAATAATTCTGATTGCTCTATGGATTGATAGAGTTTATCAAATTTTAGTAATTCAGGATGTAATACTAATTTTTCAAAAGTAATATCAAAGTCTTCTGAAGGTATCATTAAACTATCTACCACATTCACGGTAACATCATTATCTCTATTCAATAGATTATTGAAGTTAGTTTGTTCTGCTAAAAACTGTTGTTGCAATACATCTTTTAATTGTTGCATTTCGTTCTGACGCATTTGCAATCGCAACACATCTACTGCGGATGCTTTACCAACCTCAACAGAAGTTAATGCCAACGTCTCATAAGTTTCTAATAGTTTGATGTTTTCAGTTAAAACCTCTTGCTTTGCTTTGTTAGCGTATAGATTATAATAGGATTGTGATACCGAAGCCATTAGTTTTCGCTTTGCGATAACGATGTCCTCGTATTTAGCATCTGCTAATGAACTCACATAATTTTCTCTCGATGTAATGGTTCCAAACCAAGGTAACATTTGTTTAGCAGAGACCTTAAAGCGTTGTGCACCTGTTCGTGTTTCTGGCTCACTCACAAAATAACCAACACCAAATTCGGTATTAGGAATGGTGTTGACCTCGTTTACCTTTTCGGAAGCTCTTTTGTATTGTAACTCAAACTTTTGAATTTCTGGATTGTTTGTTAAGGCTTCATCGATAAGTATTTCTAATTGTTGAGCGTTCGCAAAAAGACTCAAGAAACAAGAGCCAAGAGCCAAGACGATTTTTATTTGTATTGATTTATATTTCATTTTGATGTTCTTTTAAGTTGAACTTCTGCTTTCCAGCTATACAATACTGGTACAACAAACAAAGTGATTAAGGCTATAAGCATTCCACCAAAACTTGGTATTGCCATAGGTATCATTATATCGCTTCCTCGACCTGTAGAGGTTAATACTGGTAATAATGCTAAAATGGTCGTAGCTGTAGTCATTAAACACGGTCTGATTCGTTTTTCACCAGCTTCAACAACTGATGCTCTAACCTGTTTTTTGTTTTCCGGTGTATTTCTACCGAATGTTTGAGTTAAATAGGTTGCCATAACTACACCATCATCGGTTGCAATTCCGAATAGTGCAATAAACCCTACCCAGACTGCAACACTTAAATTAATCGGGTGTATTTGGAATAAATCACGTAGATTTTCGCCAAAGAAATTAAAGTTTAAAAACCATCCTTGACCATACAACCAAATCATAATAAAACCACCTGCAAATGCTACTGCAATACCTGTAAATACCATTAATGACGTACCTACAGAACGGAATTGGAAATACAGAATTAAGAAAATGATGGCCAATGCTAAAGGCACAACAACCGACAAGGTTTTTTCGGCTCGCAACTGATTTTCGTATGTTCCTGTAAATTGGTAGTTAATACCTTTTGGAACTACTAATTCGCCACTATCTATCTTTTGCTGAATTAGAGCTTGTGCGCTTTCAACTACATTGACTTCGGCAAAACCATCTAGTTTATCGAACAATACATAGCCAACTAAAAAGGTATCTTCACTTTTAATGACCTGTGGACCTTGTTCGTAACTTATAGTTGCCAATTCGCTTAAAGGCACAGGACTTCCTTTTTCAACTGGCACATAAATCTGTTGTAAGTCTGTTGGGTTTGCTCGTAATTCTCTTGGGTATCGTACTCGTACACCATATCGCTCTCGACCTTCTACCGTTTGGGTTAAGACCATACCACCAACTGCTACTTTTAATACATCTTGAACATCTTGTATCGAAATGCCATAACGTGCAATTTTCTCTCTATCAATATCAATTAACAAATAGGGTTTACCAACAATACGGTCTGCAAAAACAGCTTCTTTTTTAACACCTTCAGCTTCCTTGATGATGTTTTCTAATTGCACACCAAACGCTTCAATCTGCTTTAAGTCTTGACCTTTTACTTTAATTCCCATAGGTGCTCTCATTCCTGTTTGAAGCATTACCAATCGGGTTTCAATAGGTTGTAGTTTAGGTGCAGAAGTGACACCAGGTAATTTCGTGACTTTTACGATTTCATTCCAAATATCGTCCGGTGACTGTATTTCTGGTCGCCAATTACGGTAGAACTCGCCATCATCGTCTGGAATGAGTTGTTCTTTTGCTTTAAGAGATTGCCACGCTTCACGCTGTTCCGCTCGCAATGACATTCCGTTTTTTAACACATATTCACCATCATCATTGACTTTATAGCGTTGGCGTACTCCGTTTTCATTCAGCATATATTCTGGTTTATACTGAATGATATTTTCATACATCGACAAAGGTGCTGGGTCTAACGCTGATTCTGTTCTACCTGCTTTACCAACTACGGTTTCAATCTCTGGAATACTGGCTACTGCCATATCCAATTGCTGTAAAACACGTTTATTTTCTTCCACGCCAGAATGAGGCATCGAGGTTGGCATTAGTAGAAATGAGCCTTCATTTAATGAGGGCATAAACTCTTTGCCTGTATTTTTCATAATGAAAAAACCTGCAATTACAATAGCCGTTGGTACAGATAAAAACAATAACTTATTATCTAAACACCACCTTAAAATACGTGTGTAGTATTTTATAAATAATGAGAAAACACCTAATAAACCAAAGCAAATAACACTCACAAAAATGAGATTCCAAAAAATGCTTTTATCAACGCCTAATGGTCTCCAATATTCGGCTAACAAGAATACAATAGCTGATACCGAAATAATGATATTGATAAGATTAGCTTGCTTGTCTGTTATCTTACTTTGAAGATTGAGAAATGCTGTAATCCCAAACGCAATTAAAATTAATCCTAACCAATATCCATAGACTATGGCTACGATTCCCAATGCTATTAAAACACCATTTAAAACATATTTAAAAGTGTTTTTGATGTTTTTCTTTCTGAATAAAAATGCAGCAAACGGTGGAATTAAAAACAACGCTACTATTATAGAAGTTGTTAATGCAAAAGTCTTTGTGAAGGCTAATGGTCTGAATAGTTTTCCTTCCGCTCCAATCATTGTAAATACAGGAATGAAACTGATAATAGTTGTCATAACTGCGGTTACGATTGCACCAGACACTTCAGCTGTTGCGTTATAGACTACTGTGTTTATGGGTAACTTTTTATGAGATTCCTCGTCGCTCGTTCCTTGCTCTGTCGGAATGACATTTTCGTTTTCATCCAAATGCCTTATAATGTTTTCTGATAGTATGACACCTACGTCGACCATTGTACCAATAGCAATAGCAATACCTGATAATGCCACAATATTAGCATCAACACCAAAGAGTTTCATCGCAATAAACACCATTAAAACCGCTACTGGTAAAAGTCCAGAAATTAGTATGGAAGCTCGAAGATTAAATACCATAATGATAATTACCAGGATGGTAATTAAGATTTCTAAAGTCAATGCTTCATTGAGTGTACCTAAAGTTTCTTGTATCAGTTCTGTTCTGTCATAAAATGGGACTATTGTTACTTGGGAAGTTCTACCATCCGCCAATACTTTTGAAGGTAATCCTGCACTTAATTCATTAATCTTCTCTTTCACATTATTGATAACTTCCATTGGGTTTGCGCCATAACGAGCCACCACAACAGCACCAACAACCTCTGCACCTTCTTTATCTAATAAACCACGTCTTGTTGCAGGACCTAATGAAACTTTACCAATATCCTTTATCCTAATTGAAGTATAATCTTCTGAAGTGACTACTGCATTTTCGATGTCTGAAATGGATTTCACATAACCCAAACCACGCACTAAATATTCGGCTTGGTTAATTTCCAAAGTCTGTGCACCAATATCCTTATTACTTTCCTTAACCGCTTTTACAACGTGATGCAATCCAATATTATACTGACGCATTAGTTCTGGATTTACGTCCACTTGATACTCCTGAACATAGCCACCAATAGAAGCAACCTCTGAAACACCACTTGCAGAAGATAGAGCATATTTAACATAGTAATCTTGAATACTACGTAATTCGTGTAAATCCCAACCACCTGTTACATTACCGTTCTCATCACGACCTTCAAGTGTGTACCAAAATATTTGTCCTAATCCTGTGGCATCTGGACCTAACGCTGGATTAACACCTTCGGGTAATAAACCACTTGGTAAGGAATTAAGTTTTTCGAGAATACGACTTCTGCTCCAGTAAAATTCTATATCCTCTTCAAAAATGATATAGATGCTTGAAAACCCAAACATAGAGGAACTACGAATGGTTTTCACTCCAGGAATACCCAATAATGATGTGGTTAATGGATAGGTTATTTGGTCTTCTATATCTTGTGGGGAACGACCATCCCACTTGGTAAATACGATTTGTTGATTTTCACCTATATCGGGAATAGCATCTACTGCTACAGGGTTACTTGGCAAAAATCCTGTATCCCAATTAAAAGGTGCATTAACAGTTCCCCATCCAATAAAAAGGACAAGTAGTAAAACTGCAACGAGTTTGTTTTCTATTAAAAATTTGATGCTTTTATTTAGCATATGATTGATTTTAAACAATTAGACAATAGTGTTGTAAAAACACCGAATACAGTAAATTATCCTTACGACATTGCAGTCATAGGATAAAAGAGTCTATTGTTTAAAAATCAAATTAAGTATGTCTCGTCAATCTTGTAGAGTTGCCTTATGACGAGTGGTGGTTTGTATTCTTCGTAGGTAGATACATTACTGTCTAAACCTTCAAAAAGGTTAATGTAAGTATAAACAAATGAAGCGATGAATACTTGTTGCTCAAACGTGATTTTGTCAACTTGCAATTGTAATTCGTCTTGACCTTCAATTGCTAATTGTTTATCATCACAACAATTTTTCTTGGTAATAGAACATTCTTCGGTTGAAGGCTTTTCCATTTCCATTCCGCAACCTTTGGCTTTTTGAAAGATAGCAGATTCTACTAAAGTATCTCCACAATAATGCATATTCACAGTAAATGACATTGTAGAGAATAACAATACAAAAGCCATTAGTAAAGACACTATTTTATGAGATACTTTTTTCATTTATGTTACAAAAGTAACAAATTATAATGATTCTAAATAATTTTAACAATATTTAAGAAAAATAGAAATAACAATTATCGCTCTAAAACCTTAAAATAACTTTTATTTATACTTATAGCAATTTAACTTAAATCAGTTATTAATATTACTCTAGATTGTAGCCTTTACTTTTTTTATTTCCCTAGTTTTAATATTCTTATCGCCCCTTGAATTACTAATACAAAAACAATTGTACCTATAATCAAGTCAGGTTTAGAAGAGTCTAACCAGTTTACTAACAATCCTGCTGAAATAACACCTAAATTGATAATCACATCGTTTGAAGTGAAGATCATACTGGCTTTCATATGCGCTTCTTCTTTGCTCTTTGATTTTTGTAAAATGTAAAGGCAAATTCCGTTTGCGATTAATGCAAAAATTGAAACAATAATCATTGTTGAAAAATTAGGTAGTTTTTCCTCTCCAAAAAATCTTCTTAATACTTCAATAAAGCCTATAACAGCCAATGCTATTTGAAAATAGCCTGCTGTTTTTGCAATCCGCTTTTTCTTTATCACTGTTCCTCCAACTGCAAACAGACTAATTCCGTAAACAAAACTATCTGCAAGCATATCTAAACTATCAGCAACAAGGCCCATTGATTTTGAAATAATTCCAGTTGTCATTTCAATAATAAAAAAGGCAAAATTTATGATAAGAACAGACCAGAGTAATTTCTTTTGACTCTTGTTTTCTTCGAAATTTACTTGTTCAGTATCTTCAGTTGAAATCTTCTTTCCTCCTAAATTTAAATCAATAACTGATTTCTCAATGGAATCTATTTCACCAGTATGAAAAACTGTCAATTTTCGATTTGGTATGTCAAATTTCAAATTAGCTATCTCGGAAATTCCATCCAATTTCATTCGGATAAGATTTTCTTCTGAAGGACAATCCATTTTGGTAATTTCAAATATTGTTTTTTTCATAATATTTAACATCAGCTTTAATTCACATTTGCATTTCTAGGCTTTGATTCTGATTTTTAAAGATAGTTTAATACTTTAAAATTTAAATTCTCATATCCAACGCCTCACTTTTTTTGAATACTTTACGTACTCATTTTCAAACTCTTGTTCTAAAAATTCTTCTTCTAATCTGATTTGTGTATTTATGCTTATTGTCGATAGTGATATTATCAATAGTGTAAAGGCATTTGGAATGACAAAAAACAATCCAATATTCGCAATCATAATTCCAAGAAAGATTGGGTTTCTGGAAATTGAAAATAATCCTTTAGTCACAAGTTTTGTTTTATTCTTTTCATCAATTCCAATTCTCCACGAATTAGCCATTTGTGATTGAGCAATCCAAACTACAATTAGAGAAATAATTAAAAATCCCCAACCAATTATGGATAAAGTTTCATTTTCTATATACCAAAAAGGAAGCAAATATTTATACCACTCAATCTTAAAGGCGTAGATTCCAACAACAATCAACTCGATAAATGATATGGCGGTAAACACCTTTCCATTAAAACCGTGAGCATCATCAGTTTTATTAAAGGTGAATGGATTAATACCTGTTTTAGTTTTTAATAAAATTGACCTGATTATAAATACAAATAGAAAGTAAATTATAAAGAAAATGAATAAAAGCATTGATTCCTATATTAATTATGTTGATACAAAAATGATATAAAAACCAATGCAATGGAAGTGCATTTGTTATCCACTACACTTATCACATATACCCTTTACAACCAAGTTTACATTTTCTGAAATAAAACCATCAGGAACTGTTATTTTCGGAATTTTGTTTTCGGTTAGGCAAATAGTTTTGTTGCAGTTTGTACAATGAAAGTGCAAATGCAAATCAGTTTCAATTTCACAATTACAATCCTTTTCACACAATGCATACTTTGTTATTCCTGTGCCATCATCAATTTGATGGACAATATCTTTTTCCTCAAAAGTTTTAATTGTACGGTATAAGGTAGTTCTATCTGCTTTTTCAAAAGCATTTTCTATATCACTCAATGTTACTGCGACCTCTTTCTCAACTAGGAACTTATAAATTAACATACGCATTGCAGTAATGCGTATGTTTTTTGATTCTAAAACTTGTTCTATTGTTTCCATAATTAATCGTCTTCTTCGTTTCCAAATGGTTTGATTATGAGTCCTACACTAAAAATAAAACCATCTGTAGGTGCATATATTTCTGGGAAAACAGGATTTTCGTGCGGTGGTAAAACCAAAGGTGAAAACCTGCTTTGTCTTCTATCTGTAAAGTTTTCAAAGTTTACAAATACGCTACCTAATTTAAAGTTACGCATCACCAATAAACCCATAGTTACAAAGTCTGTAGTTTCTGTACCATTGGATAAGAATTGTTTTCCTGTATAAAAGGTTTCATAACCAATACGCCATTTTTCAGATTCGTACATTAAAACACTACCTGCGTTATGCTTTGCTGTTAATGGCTTTTGTGGATTGCCAGGTAAATAATTTAGTTTGGTATCAATAAGCGCATAGTTTAAAAACCATCTAAAGTCTTTGTAAGTAAACTTAATATTGGTTTCTGCTCCTTTGCTAAAGATTTCATCTGGTGCATTTTCAAACTGAAATAAACCGTTATCTGTAGAATTTAAAAGCAGTCCATCATTAATAGCAGTCACATAGAATAATTGGTTTATGGAAAAACCAATCTCATCCGATAATCGTGTTTGATAATTCACATCGAAATTAACACCATAAGAACGTTCTGCATCTACTGTAGATTTATCTATAGCAAGCACATTTTCAAAATTGATATACTCTGCTTCTTCTGTAAAAATATCAGGAATCTTATACCCTAAACCTCCACCAATTCTACTTGAAAATCCACTATTGTTTTTATAAAGTAATGAAATTCTTGGAAGTGGAAAGAAACCGAAATCCGTATTATAATCTGCTCTTAATCCTGTTTCTAATATCCAATTATCTGATAAATCATAAATATTATTTGCAAATGCGCCAAAGGTTACATCTTTTTGGTCTCTCTGTAGTGGTGCGTTATCATTTTCATCGAAATTTGAGGTATAAAGATTAGCTCCAACTATCCAATCCGTTTTTTCTGATGCTGTATTATATGTGATTTCAGTAAACGTATTTGTCTGTTTGCCATCAAAATTGAAATCCGGAACGGTTAAATTCCTATCGAAAAAAGAGACACTATTTTTAAACTCTACTGAACTAACGGAATCTAATTGTGTTTGATATACCAATTGACTGCTTAATCGTTTTGAATTGTTTTCTTCTGTATATTGATGAATACCTTCTTCACCACTTTCAATTTTGGTAATATCTCCACCAATTCTATCATCGTACGTTCCGTTTAATCCAAACCAAAGTGTTGTTTTATCTGATGGATAATAAAATAATTTTGGATTGAATGAAATTGATGTTGTTTTTGGTAGGTTACTAAAGCCATCATCTTCTGGGTCGTATGCTTTTTGGTAATGACCAGAACCATAAAGTGATACACCGAATTTTTCATTTCGTTTGCTATAAAATACATTGGCAGTACTTCCTAACGCTTGGGTTTGAGTTAGCATAATATCTAATGCAGGTTCTTCATCTGGTGTTTTAGATACCATATTTACTAATCCTGCAATAGCACCTCCACCATAAAGTGTTGACGAACTTCCTTTAATAATTTCAAATTGTTGTAAGTCTAAAGGTGGTATTTGTAAAATACTTAACCCACTTGAGAAACCACCATATAATGGAAATCCATCTCTTAAAAGCTGTGTGTACCTACCATCTAAACCTTGAATACGAATATTGGTACTCCCACTACTTAATGATGTTTGTTGCATTTGTATTCCTGTGCTTTCACGAAGCACCATAGAAATATTAGTAGGATTCATTATTGCTTTTTCTCCTAATTCCTCTGCACCTATAAACTCTATACGTGTCGGTATTTTTCTAACGGTTCTCGTACTTCTTGAAGATTGCAGTACTACAGCATCTAATTGATTACCACCTTCTTTTAATTTAAAGACTAACGCTGTATTACTTGGAATTTGAATTGTTGTCTCAAATGCTTCAAAGCCTAAAAAGGAAATTATTATTTGATGCTGACCATCTGGTATTTCTGTAAAAGTTGCAATACCATCAAAATCGGTTACTGCTCCTTTTTCTAATGCTTCAAAATAAACCGTTGCGCCCAATAAAGGCTCGTTTTCAGCTTCTGTTAGGATTTTTATTTGTATGTCTGATGTTTGTGCCTGTAACGATAGGCAAAGTATTAATATGAGCTTTATGCTCAATAGGTATTTATTCATTGAATTGTATTTGTAATTAACTAAATAATTGATTTAAAATCGATTTGTTTTAGCTGATTACTTGTGGCGGTTGCCAAATATTGGAAAGGAAGTTAAACCTATAAATAGGTTGATATGTAGAAATTAACTCCGATGAGATTTCAATATTGAGTTTTAAATCAAATGTCTTGATTGATTCGTAAGTAATGGACAAACCACAACAATTGCAGATACACGTAATAGGACAAGAATCGTCACTATCTTCTTGGTGGTTGTGATTAACACTTATCTCGTCTTGGTGTTGGTCTTCTTTATTTTGACCATCAGAACAAGGCTTTGCTGAAAGCAATAGTATAATTAATGATAATATGATTGTTACAAATTTCACAATTACAAAGATAAAAATTTAATGATGCAATGGTTGTGCAATTATTTTATTTAAGCGACAACCTTTGCTTTCTCCTTTAAAGTTTCAAGATGCTTTACCATATTGCTTTTACACCATTCTTCACGAGCTAATTTAGGTGCGTGACCTATCGCTTTGGTTAATTCCTCTGTCATTATAGCCTCAACAATATCTACATATTCTGCTGTGGTAGAAATACTATCGTGTATTGTAAATATTGGTGCATCTGGATATTCTATTGATATGCGTTTTGCTATAACATTTATCATTAAGTAACTCTCAATGCTCTGCAACAATCTTGGAAGTAATGATTTATCTTTACTCTTAATCTGTCTAAACACCTCATACACGTATGGGAACATCTCCTTAAACATCTTCTTTGGTTTTGCATCCTCTTGCCCCAAAAACCTATTATCTGTAAATAGCACTTGAAATACTGCTGTTTTTACTTCCTTACGGTTTGAGAATGTTTCCCCTAAACGTAGACTAAATTGTTGTTCTAAAAACTCATAAAGTGTCCCACTCACCACAAGATTTATATACTGACTAAACTCATTATTCATAAGGGTTTTATCAATATCTCCTAACATAATGTAAGAATCAGTATCGTGTACCTTGATGTGAGATATACTCAATCTATCATCAATCTTACTATCAACCTTATAATTATTACTATTAAAAGAAGAAAAAGGTAGGTTTTCGGGGTCGTCGAATCTGATTGATAACTCTTTTTGTGTATTTGGCTCATTTTTTTGCTCAATCCAGAACGAGCGACTCAACAATATAGTGCTTAAATAAGGTTGGCTATTTTTAATATCTATCGAAATTAATTTTTGGCCATCATACGTTACTGCATTTCTGATAACGCTTCGCATATTAGTAAGATTGGAATGGAACCGATATACATTATCATCGTGCAACAAGTAATAATCTTTACGACTTAATTTTTCTACGCTAATTTTTGCGTGATTTAACTGGTCAATAGGTCTTTTATATTTGACTTCGACCTTACCATAGTTATTAAACTTTTTGGATTGCCACAAAGATTTGTTGTCTTTCTTCAACACATATTCTTCGGCTAAAAACTTATTGACGGAATCAATATCAATTTCCAATTTTTCATCAAACCATTTTGTTAGGTAGTTTAGATGCTTAACTGAAACTGCTCTATTGTTACGCTCCACTTTTAGTTTCCTATGAAAAGTTTGGTCGCTTATAGAATGAATAGCTACTTCGCATCTGTATTCTTCAGTTAGTCTAAACCCTTTTGATTTTGACCCAACAAAGTATTGATTATCCGTTTCTATAATTTTTGCAACATTAATAAGATAGTTTAAGTACTCTTTATAGTTAGAGATTTTGTCCTGTAAGATTTTTGCACTTATAGATACAAAGTCATCATACATTAAATCTTTGTTGTAGAGTGTAAGCGCATTTATTAAGTGAATAACATATAATAGCTTATCTCTTTTATGTTTGTATTTCTTAAAATTAGGTGGATAATCATAAACAATTTGGTCTATGTCTAAATTCTCTGGTATGTATAATCTCATTAAGCACTCTTGTTTTGGGTTAAAATTCTAACTACATCGTCATACTCATAGTACATTGTTTTACCCATTTTGGTAAAGGGTAGTGTACCATTGATTCGTAAATTCTGCAATGTACCTGGTGAGATATTTAATAGCTCACGTACGTCTGCTGATTTTAACCACTTTTTTTGCTCGTTTTGGCTTCCTAAAATTGTCTTAAGTTCTGTAATGATTTCTTGTTTTAGAGTCTTTAAATCATCCTTTGTAATTACTTCAAATGTCATTCTATATAAAAAATATTAATAGGTATTAACTACCTGATTTCTAACATACAATATACGCCAAAATCACCTTTTTTAAATGAAAAGTTATTGACAGTTATTAACGAAATAGGTGAACTTTTTAACAAGAAACTACCTGTATTACAGGCAGTTTCACGTATAAATCTCTATTTTTAGATTAAATTGTTATTGGGCTATCTTATTGGTGTTTGGTCGAGTATTCTTATCAGCAAACTTTTGTTTTAAAATTGCCATATCATCACTTACTTTTCTATCCAATATTTTGGCATAATGCTGTGTCGTTTTAAGTGATTTATGACCTAACATCTTGCTTACAGATTCCATTGGCACACCATTAGACAATGTTACAGTAGTTGCAAAGGTATGACGAGCTAAATGTGTAGTTAAGTTTTTATTAATACCACACAAATCTGCTATCTCTTTTAAATAGGCATTAGACTTTTGATTACTCAATACAGGAAGTAACACACCTTTAGTAACTGCTTCTGGATGGTTCTCGTATTTCTTTATAATTTCTAAAGCGGTTGGAAGTAGTGGAATATTACTACGTGTATCGGTTTTAGTACGCTTTGTCTTTATCCACTTATCACCATCAATACCAAATACCAAATTGTCTTTTGAGAGCTTCTTAACGTCGCTATATGCTAAACCAGTAAAGCAACAGAATATAAAAATGTCTCTTACTTGCTCTAAACGATTAGTGTGTAATTCTTTTTCGAGCATTGTTTGTATTTCTTCTTCTGAAAGAAATTGACGTTCCACTTCTTTTAAACGGACTTTATAATTTAGAAATGGGTCTTTTTTAATCCAATCGTTTGCTATTGCAATACGTACTATCTTTTTAAAATTCTTGATATACTTAATTGTACTGTTATGTCCGCAGTTTCTTACGGTTTTTAAATAGAACTCAAAATCTGTTATATACTTGTGGTCTATTCTGTTTACAGGAATATCGCTTACATTGTATTGATGTTGCATAAACTCTTTCAGATGCTTACATACAGTTTTGTAACGTTCTAAAGTTCCTGCTGAAAACTCTCTACCTACTAATTTTTCAACTTGCTTGTTATGATTTTTAAAGATGGTGATGAGCGTTCTTTGTTTTTCTTCAACACCTAAAAACTTGTTTTTAAGGGTTTCTGTAGTAACCTCTTTGTTATCTTGAATTAAGTCTCTTTGGCTTTGATATACTTTTGTAGTTAGAGAATCTAAATAGGCATTTAGTTCTCGTATATCTTCTGTTCTTCCAATAGCTTTATTGGCTTCAACGCTCCATTTCTCAATCTCAATGGTACGTTTTGTACTAATCTCTGTACGCTTACCATCTATGGTAATACGTAGGTAAATAGGGCATTTGCCCTGTGCATCTACTTTACTCTTTTTTAAGTAGAATAATAATCCAAATGTTTTGTTCATTCTGGTGACCTTTAATTATACATTAATTTACAAAATATCGAGGTCTTTTAATTGATATATTATACTGATTTATAAACAGTTATAAACAATTAGGTGACCTAATTAAGGTTGTAAAAAGGTCACCTAATAGGTCACCAACAGAATGGTTTTTAATACATATTTTGATGTTTTGGGTAAAATAAAAAGTCCCATAAACATTGAGTTTACAGGACTTTCGTCGATTTTGAATAAATCTTGGCGGAGAAAGAGGGATTCGAACCCCCGGAGGTGTGACCCTCAACAGTTTTCAAGACTGCCGCATTCGACCACTCTGCCATTTCTCCAAGTGTCTCATCAGGTATTCCCTGAATGCGGGTGCAAATATAAAATCCTTTTTGTTCTAGGCAAAAGTTTTTCTATAGTTTTTTTAAAAAATTTTATTTAGTTCTTTTAATCATCAGTCTTTCAACATTTAAAAACGCTATTTTTTTTTGCTACCTCTAACGATTAATCATGATGCATTGTGTTAAAGAAATAATAGAAACCTCAATAACTAAGTGAGAATACTATAAATTAGCTGATTCATTATAAAATCACTATTTAAAGAACATACGATTACACGCTCTACCATAAACCAATACGCTTTATAATAGAGCAAAAGCGTAACAACTATTATGGAAAGTTATAAATTTAGGTATGTCCACTCGAGTTAAAACGATTAAAAACATGAAAAAAATTATTAGTATTGTTGGTATTATTTGTGCACTAGGCGCAGTTGTAAGTGCTGCAACGCAATTTTACATCCTAACCTATCCACCTGCCATTATCGCATTTCTCTGTGCTTTATATCTTATTTATATCTCTAAAACCGCACCTACAAAACCAAAAGCAATTCAATATATAATTTTATTAGTTATCATTTCTATCGGTTTAACTATATATAAAGGTACCATAGAGACTTCTGAAGACAACCATACAGAACAATTAGAACCAATTAATATAGAACAGGAAAACGAACCCGAAATAGATTAAATTTTTAAAATTTCTCTCTTTATGTCAGATTTTTTATGAATCATTTATATTATTTTTGTAAAAATCAATAAGTTACATGAAAGTTTTTTTTGCTTCTGTATTACTTTTTGTTGGTTCTTGTGCCACAATTAGACATAGTGAGAAAGTTAACAACCTTAAAAATAGCATCACCTTTGCAGATGAAACGGTTGTTAAAGCCTATTTAAATAGTATACAGTCTGAAGAACTGAAAACACATGTATTTGAAATTTCATCTGATAAGTATAAGGGTCGCATGACCGGAGAAGAAGGTCATAATTTAGTTTGTGATTATATCAGGAAACAATATATGTCTTACCATATTAATGCTCCGCAATCTCATTCAAATTACTACCAAACAGTGCCTAAAAACAACTTTCCTGATGAACTGAACGATTCTCAAAATGTTATAGCCTATATTGAAGGAGCCGAATTCCCTAACGAATTTGTATACATCACAGCACATTCAGATCACGAAGGAGTAAAAGATGGACAAATTTATAATGGTGCTGACGATAATGGTTCTGGCACTGCTGCAGTTTTAGAAATAGCCGAAGCTTTTAGTCAAGCCGTAAAAGAAGGAAATCGTCCAAAACGGAGTATCGTTTTTTTACACGTCACTGCAGAAGAAATAGGACTATATGGTTCTAAATTCTATACAAATCACCCAATATTTCCACTAGACAATGCCGTAGCAACGTTAAATATAGATATGATTGGCCGTGTGGATGACAGACATAAAGACAATGAAGACTATATCTATGTAATAGGTTCTGATAGAATAAGTACCGAACTACATTATATTACTGAACAAGCCAATACCACATTTACAAATCTTCAACTCGATTATAAGTATAATGACGAAAATGATGCCAACCAATATTATTATCGCTCAGACCACTATAACTTTGCACTAAATGATGTACCAGTCATTTTCTTTTTTAATGGAGAGCACCAAGATTATACGAAGCCAACAGATACAGCTGATAAAATTAATTATCCTTTATTAGCAAAGCGTACAAAGTTAATATTCTCAACGGCTTGGTATCTCGCCAATTCAAAAACACGTCTAAAGAAAGAAATTATCTGATGTTAATTTATGTTAAAACAAATTAATGCTGCCATTAAGCCTATTCAATTTTCGTAAATTTAGAGCTAATTTTATTTGAAAGTCAATACAATAATCACTTTCAATTTACACTAACTATCCAATCCTTTTCTTTACATGAAAAAATTACTACTCTTAGGTGTTGCATTTGCTGTTGTAACCAGTTGTGGCACCTCATCCAAAAGCAGTACCAACAAAACTCAGAATACTGTTTCTAAAAAAATTGACCCTTCTATCTATGCCTCTACGATTACGTCTTCTGAACTAAAAACCATGCTATATAAGTATGCTTCAGATGAATTTGAAGGTAGAGATACCGGAGAAAAAGGTCAAAAAATAGCGGTAGAGTACTTAAAACAAAAGTATATTGATATGGCCATCCCTACTCCATTAGGTGGTGACGACTATTTTCAGGAAGTACCACTAGAAAAACGAAAGGTTGCTGAAGCAAAACTTACTGTTAACGGAAAGACGTTTAAGAGTTTTGAAGACCATATTGTTTTAACTTTAACCAATTCTACAAAAACAACTTTAGATCATATCGTATACGTTGGCTATGGTATTGATGATGACCATTATTCCGATTATAAAAATATAGATGTAAAAGGAAAATTTGTTCTGGTAAAATCAGGTGAACCTAAAGATGCTGAGGGCAAATATATAACCTCTGGTACTACGGATGCTACAAAATGGACCAACGGACGTCAATCTATTTTTAGCAAAAGAGAAGCTGCCATCGCCAACGGTGCAAAAGGAATTATTTTAATGGACACCAATCTATTTTCAAGGTATTCCAGTTTTTATCAACGTCAGGCAGAATCTGGCATTGCAGGTCGCTTAGCTTTGAAAACTAATGAACCAGGAATTGTAATGTTAATGGTAAATGAAACTTTAGGAAAAGCCTTAAATAGCACTATTTCTGAAGATGCAACCCCTAAAGTGATTGAAACTAATATCACTTTAGACGTTGAAAATAAGTCAGAATCTATCACATCCGAGAATGTTGTCGCCTACATTGAAGGTAGCGAAAAGCCAGAAGAAATCGTTGTAATATCAGCACATTTAGACCATGAAGGCATAAAAAATGGTGAAATTTATAACGGTGCAGATGATGACGGTTCTGGTACTGTAGCTATTTTAGAAATTGCCCAAGCCTTTAAAATGGCTGAAAAAGCTGGTCATGGCCCTAAACGTTCTATTTTATTTTTACATGTTACAGGTGAAGAAAAAGGCCTTTTAGGTTCTAAACATTATACTGATAACGATCCTATTTTTCCATTAGAAAACACCGTTGCTGACCTAAATATTGATATGATTGGTAGAGTTGATCCTAGTCATGAAGACGAAACAAGAAACTACATCTATCTTATTGGAAGTGACAAGCTAAGTACCGATTTACATACTCTTTCGGAAGAAATGAATAAAAAATATGTAAATATGGAATTAGATTATAAGTACAATGACGACAACGACCCTAACCGTTTTTACTACAGATCTGATCACTACAATTTTGCAAAGAACAACATTCCTGTTATTTTTTACTTTAACGGAACACATGCCGATTATCATAAGCCATCGGATACACCAGATAAAATTGAATACGATTTATTAGAGACCAGAACCAAACTTGTTTTCTATACCGCTTGGGAAGTTGCTAATAGAGATAAGCGTCTCGTTGTTGACAAAGCCACTTCGAAGTAATAAAATAATTTTCATAAATCATAAAAAGGTCTTTCATTGAATGAAAGACCTTTTTATTAAAACACATATTAAAGACACAAAAAAAGCTTCTCTTTTCAGAGAAGCTTTGCATTTTGGGTGGAAGACCGGGTTCGAACCGGCGACTTTCGGTACCACAAACCGACGCTCTAACCAGCTGAGCTACAACCACCATTTTAAATTGGATTGCAAAGATAATTTATTTGTCATCTCTTGCAAATTGTTTTTGAAATTATTTTAAATCAAATAACGATTCTACAGCCACAAAACGTTCAACTGTATAGCCCTCAGCATGTTCCACACCAATTAATCTTCCTAAATTTCGAGCTCGATAATCTACACTATCAGTAAAGTTTTTGCTAGATATCGGAGTTTCAGGCTCTTTGCTATTGGGATCAAAAAATTGAGTTTTGTATGCTAATACAGATTTTTCCTTTTTTTCCATAAAACCAGAGACATCTACAACCACATCTGGAATAATATCTTTCCATTGTATATAATGATATACTACTTTTGGTCGCCATGGTTCTTGCGATTGTTTTTCATCATTATAAAATGTTTCAATTTTTTTTAAACCACTTAAAAAGCAAGCGTCACTGACCAACTGACTTCCTTTTGGGTGATCAATATGTCTATCGTCTATAGCATTACAGATAATGATTTCGGGTTTATAGTAACGAATCATCTTTACAATCTCTAACTGATGAGCTTTATCATTAGTAAAGAATCCATCGGCAAATCTCATATTAATTCTAGACTGCACACCTAATATTTTAGCAGCATTAAGAGCTTCTTCATCACGGGTTTCTGCTGTACCTCGAGTCCCTAACTCTCCTCTAGTTAAATCTATAATACCTACTTTCTTTCCCCTAGAAACTTCTTTTGCTAAGGTCGCTCCACACCCCAATTCAACATCATCTGGATGTGCTCCAATAGCCAAAATATCTAATTTCATATGTGTTTTAGTTTTTTCTAAGTATCAAAAATATTAAAAAGAAGGTAGATAATCACTTTCTTTTTAATGCGCAAACGGTTTCGATTGAATTTATTCTTTAATTTCTTAAAATTCTGTAGTCAAAATTGAAAAATTAGCAATACTGACAAAGTATGACTTTCGTCATAAATATTACTTCCTATAGCCTATACCTTTACCATATAACTAAAGATAACGTACTAATGACCTTAATGTTAGCCATATTAATTATTACTATTTCCTTATTCATTTGGGGAAAATTTACGCCAGATATTATAGCCTTACTTTCAATGTTAAGCTTGTTTGTTTTTGGCATATTAGATTTAACAGAAACACTTAGTGGGTTTAGCAACCCAACTGTAATTATGATTGCAGCCTTGTTTATTATAGGAGAAGGGTTGTCTCAAACAGGTTGGACTGCTTTAGCTGGTGAAAAGTTTATTAAACTAGCTGGTAAAAGCAAGATGAAACTATTATTATTAACCACTTTTGGTTCTGGACTACTATCTGGAGTGGTCAGCAACACCGGAACCGTAGCAACCTTAATGCCTGTAACCATTGCTTCTGCTTGGAGTATTGGAACGCTACCATCTAAAATGTTAATGCCAGTTGCTTTTGGTTCTAATACAGGTGGTTTATTAACCCTAACCGGTACACCTCCAAATATTATTGTAAACAACACCATGTTAGAGCATGGCTTGGAAGGTTTTTCATTTTTTGAATTTGGATTAATTGGATTACCTCTTCTATTATTAACACTACTTTATTTTAAATATATTGGTTATAGACTTTTACCAAGTAACAAAACAAACAACAAACCTGTAGATATTAATACCACACTTCATCAATGGATTGAGGCCTATAAAGTAGATGGCGAATATTATAGACTTAGGGTAAGATCTGTATCTCCTTTGTTGAATACGAAATTAGGTGATTGGAATTTTGAAAAAGAACACGGTATAACTATTCTTCGTATTAAACGAAGACACCCTAATCTTTTAAAAGGGAATACTCCTTTTATTGAATTACCAACAAATGATACAGAATTTATGTATCACGACATCATTACCGTTAAAGGTAGTACAGAAGCGATAAACGTTTTAATGATTAAATTCAGATTAGGATTACTCCCTTTAAATTCTTTAGCGAATGAATTGAAAACCAATCTCATTAATCAAGAAGTAGGTATGACTGAAGTTATTGTAACTCCTCAATCTGCACTTATTGGTAAAAACATAAAATCTAGTAACTTCTTTGAACGCTACAATGCTCAACTTCTCGCCACTTCTAGAAACGGAAAACCAATACATGACACCGAAATTAGAGTAAAAGCCGGTGATGCCTTTTTAATTAGAGGACAATGGAGTGCTATTGAAGAGTTACAAACACAATACGAACATTTAGTAATCTGTGGTAGTCCGGAAGGAATGGCGAAAACAGTAACCAACCTTACGGCGAAATCCTATATCGCTCTAGCGTCCTTAATTTTAATGATTGCTATGCTTGTTTTCGAAATTGTTCCTGGAGCTGTAGCTGCATTAATTTCTGCAGGTATAATAATGATTACAGGTTGTGTTCCTATGGTGAAAGCCTACAAAGGTATTAGCTGGATAAGTGTTGTTATGATTGCTGCAATGATTCCTATGGGAATCGCTCTACAAAAAACAGGTACAGCAGAACTGATTGCTAATGGCTTAGTAGACACGTTAGGAAGCTTACACCCAGTAGTACTTTTGGGTGGTGTCTTTTTATTGACTACAACGTTTAGTCAAGTCATTAATAACTCAGCTACGGCAGTCTTAATGGCACCAATTGTAATTATTGCTGCAGAAACACTCAACATCTCAGCAGCACCATTTATGATTGTAGTCGCGATCAGTGCTTCAACTGCATTTTTAACTCCTGTTGGGACCACAACAAACGCAATGGTTATGACCGCAGGCAATTACAAATTTAAAGATTACTTAAAGGTAGGCGCACCATTGCTTCTACTCTTCTTAATAACATCATTATGCTTAGTGCCATTAATATGGCCATTTTAAAACGAATGCGAAATTAAAAAATCTTATATCATGGAAACATTAGTAAACAATTCAATTATGAAAACCAGAGATCTCACCAAGTATGGACTAAAAGATACCAAAGCCCATTGGAATCTGTCTCCAGAAGAATTACAAGCCATTACTATCGAAAAAGGCATGGGAAAAGAAACGTCTAACGGCACACTCGCTATAAATACAGGTAAGTTTACTGGACGTTCCCCTCAAGATCGATTTATTGTAAAGGATGATTATACCGTTGATAAAGTATGGTGGGGAAAAACAAACAAGGCCATAGCTCCCAACAATTTTGACAAATTGCAAGAAGAAATCACAAACTATTTAAGCGGAAAAGAAATCTATGTTAGAGATGCTTATGTATGTGCTGATCCAGAATACAAAACCAATGTAAGAACCGTTACAGAATATCCGTGGTCTAATATGTTTACCTATAACATGTTCTTAAGATCAGAGGAGTCAGAATTAGAGAATTTTGAAGAAGAATGGTTGGTACTTTGTGCACCAGGTTACGAAGCTCCAGACCCTAACGCTTTTGGCTTACGTCAGGGAAACTTCTCCATACTTAATTTCACTAAAAAAATTGCTCTAATTGGTGGTTCTGCTTATACAGGTGAAATTAAAAAAGGAATTTTCTCTTCATTAAATTTTATTCTTCCTGTAGAAAAAAATGTATTACCAATGCACTGTTCTGCTAACGTGGGTGAAGATGGAGACACTGCTATTTTCTTTGGGTTATCTGGTACAGGTAAAACAACATTATCTGCGGATCCTAACCGAAAATTAATTGGCGATGATGAACACGGATGGACGGCAGAAAATAACATCTTCAACTTTGAAGGAGGATGCTATGCAAAAGTTATTGATTTAACTGAAGAAAAAGAACCAGACATCTTTAGAGCCATTAGACCAGGTGCTATTCTTGAAAATGTGATATTTAAAGATAATGGTGAAGTCGATTATATGGACAGTAGCATTACACAGAATACGCGTGTAAGCTATCCTATTTATCATATAGATAATATTCAAAAACCTTCATACGCAGAGAACCCAAAAAACATTTTCTTCCTTACCGCGGATGCCTTTGGTGTGTTACCTCCGGTTTCAAAATTAACACCAGGACAAGCTGCATACCACTTTATCTCTGGTTATACTGCTAAAGTGGCAGGCACTGAAGCTGGTATTACAGAACCAGTACCATCATTCTCAGCTTGCTTCGGAGAACCATTTATGCCATTACACCCAACGGTTTACGCAGAAATGTTGAGTAAAAAAATGCAAGATGCAAATGTCAACGTTTGGCTAATTAATACAGGCTGGAGCGCAGGACCTTACGGAGTTGGCTCTCGTATAAAACTAAAATACACAAGAGCTATGATTACCTCAATTCTTAAAGGTGAATTAGATAACGTAGAATTTGAACAACATCCAATATTTGGGTTGTTTATGCCCAAAACCTGCCCTAATGTTCCTGATAATATCTTAGATCCTATGAATACTTGGGAAAACAAAGGACAATACATTAGTAAATCTATTCAGTTGGCGCACTCTTTCCACTTGAATTTTGAAAAATTTGCTAGTGAGGCTTCAGAACAAATTATTGAAGGAGGTCCATTAATTGATGAACATCATCATTTACACGACCACATCTAAATATTTCCATGCCAATTAAGAGCCTAGAAATAGGCTCTTTTTTTATTCTACAATTATTATATTATGAGAATTACAATATTTTATTTTGTGTTATTTATTATAAGCATCAAGACATTAACATCACAGAACAACGGTGAAAACGAATTTGGTTCTTGGTACGAAATTACGAGTTCTAATAGAATTAGTAATAAGTTTAGTATCAGTGGTTCCTTTACCAGTTGGAATTATCAATTACCTGCTAAAAATTCCCATTTACTTTTAGGAATTGTTGGTCTAAATTATCAAATCAATCCAAAATTATCTGTTGGTGTAAGTTATGCTTACGGTGAGATAGAATCTTTTAACAAAATCAACGATATACCAGCTACAATAGATCATAGAATAATAGAACAAGTGGTATTCAATCACAAATCAAATAAAGTGAGTTTTTCTCACCGATTTCGTTTGGAACAACGTTTTTTAACTTACCCTCAAGAAAACTTATTAAAACATCGCATTCGCTATCGTTTTAAGATTAAAACTCCACTTAATCGTTTATTTTACTTGTCAACTTATGATGAAATTCATTTCAATTTAAATTCATTTGACTTTCAACAAAATAGAGCTTTTGCTGGTCTAGGAATTACCATAAACAAAAATATGACAACAGAGATTGGTTATGCCAGACATGCGTTTAAGACAAAAAGTTTCAATCGATTATCGCTTCAACTCAATCTAAAATGTGATTTTAACAAAAAAAAACACCGACTAGAATAGCGTTTTAATAACTCACCTTGTCTATGGCAAAATTAATATCACGTTTTAAATCTTTGACATCTTCTATTCCAACAGAAAAACGAATTAATTGGTTGCTAATCCCAACACTATCACGTTCTTTTTGACTCAATAAAGCATGAGAAGTTAAATGAGGAGATAACATGGTACTTTCTACTCCGGCTAAACTCATAGAGGATTTAATCAGTTTTAATTTTTTCTGAAAATCAAGCGCATCAATGTCATTCTGAAGCTCAAAAGATAACATTGCACCAAATCCATGCATTTGAGATTTAGCAAGTTCATGTTCTGGATGCGATTTTAAACCAGGATAGTATACTCTTGAAATTTTAGGATGCTGCTCTAACCACTTGGCTAACTTCATAGCATTTTTGGTTTGCGCTTTTACGCGCAGACCTAGAGTTTTCATGCTGCGTTCTAACATCCAAACCGTCATATCGCTTAGGCTACCTCCAAGATTTTTACCAACATTCCAAATACGCTTCATATGTACTTCTGAGCTTGCTACAGCACCTGCTAAGATATCACTATGACCTCCAAAATATTTTGTAGCAGAATGCATTACCATATCTATACCCAAATCCATAGGATTTTGGTTTACAGGAGAAGCAAAAGTATTATCAATAGACGTAAATATACCTTTCGATTTTCCTAGTTTGGCAATCCCCTCAATATCTGTAATTGTTAATAAGGGATTTGAAGGAGTTTCAATATGAATCAATGTCGTATTTGACTGAATTGCAGCTTCAAAATCCTCTACTTTATAACCATCGGTAAACGTATAGTCGATACCATATTTAGGAAATTCTTCTTTAATGAAATTTAAAGTGCCACCATATAAGGTATTCTGTACCACTAAATGATCACCTTGTTTTAAAAATGCTAAAAACATAGTACTAATCGCAGCCATACCCGAACCAAAAATCATAGCCATTTCTGTATGCTCTAAAGCTGCTATTTTCTTAGCTAAATGTTCTTGGTTTGGTGTATTAAAATAACGTGGATAACGTTTTACATCAACATCTAAAAACTCGTAAGACGAGCTTAAATACATTGGCGATACAGCACCTTTAAATTGTTCGTCCTTTACTTCTCCAATATGCGTACATATGGTATTTAATCCAAATTTCTTTTGAGACATAGCAAATAATTATGATGTATAAATTTAATGAAAAAGAATACAAAACCTACAGATATGTCTAAACAAAAATGGGTTGACCATCTCATACGATTATCAACCCATTTCCATTGCAATCGTATTGCAGTTATTTATAATACTTCTTGTATTTTCTATAAGAAAAGAATCCTATTATAGCAATGATACCAAGCGTAATCGCTATAAACTGAAAGCTTAAAATTTGATCACCACTAGCATATGAATGCAATCCGGAAAGATAGAAGTTAACACCAAAATATGTCATTAGAATACTAGCAAAAGCTAGAATAGACATAAAATTATATATCCAACGCCCTCTTAGACCTGGCACTAAACGCATGTGAATAACAAACGCATAAATCATAATACTAATTAAAGCCCAGGTTTCTTTTGGATCCCAGCCCCAATAACGTCCCCAACTTTCGTTTGCCCACATTCCACCAAGGAAGTTTCCGATGGTTAACATCACCAAACCTACAGTTAAAGCCATTTCGTTAATAATAGTAAGCTCTTTAATATTAATAAGCATGCGCTCTTTATTTTCTTTTGTAGTAAAGATCATTAAGAATAAGACTACGATTCCTAATATCATTCCTAAAGTAAAAGGACCGTAACTTGCTACAATTACAGAAACATGAATCATTAACCAATAACCTTGTAATACGGGTTGTAAATTTGCAATTGCAGGATCCATCCAATTCCAATGTGCAATCATTAATATCATTGAAGTTACAAAAGCACCTGCGGCTACCGTTAAACTAGAGGTACTAAATTTAGCCACTACAGATGCTGATTTGTCAGAAGCCTCAGATGTTTTCGGTTGATCTTTTCGTTTAGTAACTCCGACAATAAAACCGAAAAGCATGGTGGACCAAGCGACATAAATCATAGATTCATAAGCATCACTCCAAGGTGCATGCCCAGACAAGTACCATCTCCATATTAATCCTAAAGTGTGTAAAACAAATAATAAAGCTATAACACCTAATAAAACATTTATAGCTGTTTGAATCCATTTGCTTCTATATTTAAAAATCTGAATGATAATAAATACAAACAATAACGCACCTGCATACATGTACCAGCTAAATAAACGCTTAAAAATATCGTAATCGTTATATAAGATTTCGGCATTAATTTTATCATCGCTTAGCATAACTTCACTACCAAATTGTTGCTGCGTTTTTTTAATGCCTTTAAGTAAATTTTCTGCTTTAGAAAAATCACCTGTTTGCTTAGCATTATTCAACGTGACTAAATAAGCACTGAAACCATTATTAATAAAATTACCGTATAACGTATCTTCTATTTTCTCTCGATAGCCTTCCTCTCTAAATTCTAATGACGAAATCCATTTGTTATTCTCATCATTTGGCACAGGGAATATTTTGATAGAACGACCTTCAATAGCATTGTACAACAAATTAACTCTTGAATCGGCTTCCTTTACCTCTTTTTGAAATCCATTTGGGTTGGTTGTTTTATAAGCTTCTTCTAAGTATGGTGCTAGTTTATATCGTCCTTCTGGTGTAAAGAAGTCTACAAGTCGTGAGTATTTCTCGTCATAATCTAAACCTATTATAGACCTTATAGAATCGGCTTTTCTTGGTTTTAAATAGATAATGGGAACATTATACCATAGCATTGGACTTTCTTGAATCGATAAAAATACCTGATCAGCATCAAAATCTTCATAAACATCACTTTTACTTAATTTACGAAGCATTTCTGAAGCATAAGTATGCATAGGCATCATACGACCACTATAATCCTGAATGACCATTTTTGAAAACTTCTTCGCATGTTCCTTTGGCGTAATATGTACGCTTAAAATAGAATCTATTTGAGCCTTATCCGTTTTGTTTTGATGATTATGGCCGTCATCTTCTGAATGTACTTGAGCAAAACCAGAGATACTAATTAGAAGTAAAATCATGGTCATCATTTTAGCCTTCTTCTCTTTTATCTTAGCTAACCTTTTTCTGATATCATCAAAACGTGTGTTTTTAACAAATAGAATAGCCAACATTGACAGATATAATAGTATATATCCTGCGTAAGTTATGTATGTACCCCAAAGATCGTGATTTACAGAAAGCACAGTTCCTTTTTCATCCGGATGGAAACTTGCTTGAAAGAAACGAAATCCTCTATGATCTAAAACATGATTCATGTACACGCGATAATCAAAGTCACCATCTTCTTTATCAATAACAGTAATTTTACTTTCATAAGACGAATAGGCATTCTCTGTACCTGGATATTTTTCGGCAATAAAATCGTTGAGTTTAATTTCAAAAGGCAGCTTTAATATTTTTGGACCGTATTGCAGAGCCATTTCTAAACCACCAATCTGAAATTCTTTCATAGCCGTATAGTTGCCAGGTCCTCCAATAATACCCACTTTTTTAGTCTCTCCATTTGCAGATACATTAAGAATAAGGCCATCGGGATCTGCATCACTTCTTAAAAGTTCTGGCTTTCTCACTACTCCAAAATCTCCTTTTACAATAGGTTTTGGCATAACCAATTGCATATTGCCAATAATATATCTAGAACGTAAAATAAGAGGTTGTAAACTATCCTTTACTAATTTCCCTGTGGCACGTGTTGCCATGGTCATATACTCACCCTCGTATGGAGACTGTATAAACAATCCGTCTTCCGTTTCTGTGATATTAATAGCTCCTTCTTGAAACTTATTTAATGTCACTAAAACATTATGCAGGTTTGCAACTTGTCCGTCTTCTAAAAAGTGATTATGTGGTCCACTTTGTCCAGCTTCAACAATTTTTAAATAACGATTTCCTGTTTCGTTAGGGATAATATCTTCTTCTGCACCTTCAATAAATTCTTCAAGTTTAACTGTAACTTCTGTATCACCATATTGAAACGTTTTATCAAATTCATTATCTAATCGCGAAGAAAAATCTACTTCTTCTTCTATACGTCGCTGCTGTAATTGACCGTTAACTTTATAGTTACCCAATATACGACCACCAAGATATGTTTTTTGAGAAAAGAACTCGCTTTCAGTAGCGCCTTCTCTTATAGGCATCATCCCTTCGTAACCAATATAGCGTGTTACAAATGCGCCTAAAAGGATAAGAATAAATGACAAATGCAAAATTAAAGTTGCCCATTTCTCCTTTTTTAAAAGCTTATACCTAAAAATATTACCAATAAAATTGATTACAAAAAACACCATTATGGCTTCAAACCACCATGCATTATATATTAGCGTTCTTGTGTATGGAGTTGGCGAGGTATCCATATTTCTATCTAAAATAGTACCCGTTGCCATAGCAACGGCGAAGGCTATAAATAAAAAGGCAGTAAGTTTAGTAGAAAAAAGGAAATTAGCGATTTTTTTTTGCATAGCTATAGGCTTTTTTAAGCGGTGCAAAGATATGTTTTTTTAATTACTCAATGTTTCCATTTATATGCTAAAACATGTTAAAATTGCAGCTTTAAATCCGACTAACTTTTTACATTTGACTTGAGCATCTTATTTTGCTCAGCCATTAACTCTTTTAAATCGGATAGCAATTCTATATCCTTAGGTGTCGCTACCGTTTTATCTTTAGCATCTTGAGCTTTATTTTTAAGTCTATTCATAAATTTCACGATTATAAAAACGGTAAATCCTATGATTAAAAAATCTAAAAATACTTCTAACAATTTTCCGTAAGCTATAGCAACTTCGCTTGTTGTTATTGCTCCGGTAGCATCGGTTATTTCGTCGCGCAAGACGAATTTTCGGTTCCCAAATTTTACTCCATCTGTAAGTAAAGATAATGGAGGTAGAATAACTTGTTTTGCTAAGACGTCTATGACTTTATTAAAAGCTGCACCAATAATGATACCAATGGCCATATCCATCATGTTTCCTTTTACTGCAAATTCTTTAAATTCATTAATAAGTTTCATCTGTGTTTTTGGTTTTAGGGTTTAAAAACACAAATTTAGGAAGTTAGCATCTAAAGCCTAAGTATTTCTTGCTTCAAAAATATTCATGTACATAAAAGTTCCCATTTTACGCGCTCTACGTTTTGCATTTTCGGCGTAATCTCCTTCAAATAATTCGTTAATTGTTTCAAACCATAAATTTAACCAAAGGCCAAAATGCACTTCAGTAATACTGTGGTTAAAGGCGGCATCGACCTTTGTATGTGCCTCTAGTGGGTTGCCGTAATATTTTGTTTTTAAAAATAAACTCGATTCCCAAAACGTAGTAAGGCGCTCTAAATGTTCATTCCAATCTGTTATTGTGGCATTGAAAAACGGCCCTAATTTTTCATCTTTTCTGACTTTCTCATAAAATTTAGACACCAATAAAAATATATCTTCTCTGTTTTTTATATCAGTTTTGCTCATCTTGTTTTAATTGATGTAATTTTAATTTAACCATTTGACAGTGAAATAATTTACTAAAAATACTCTATTTCACTTAAATGCAAACGTATTATTTTTGATACTCAAAGTTATCTTTTTAATCTTATACTTATGATTTTAAAATAAGAAATCTTAGTATTTTTACACCATGATATCAGTTGTATTACTCGGCGCAGGAAATGTTGCCACGCATATATATAAAGCCTTTTCAAATTCTGAAAACATTTCGGTTACACAATGGTATAATCGCACACGTGCTTCTATTTCGTCGTATGCCAATGATGTGGATATTACAGACCAGCTAGAGGCATTAAAAGAAGCCGACATCTATATTATAGCTGTTAGTGATGATAGCATTGCGCAATTATCTTCAGACTTGCTATTTACCGATCGGTTTGTTGTGCATACCTCAGGAAGTGTGGCCATGCATGATTTAGATAAAAAGAATAAAATTGGTGTGTTTTATCCGTTGCAAACCTTTTCTAAAACTGCTGAAATTGATTTTACCGAAGTTCCGATTTGTATTGAAGTGTATGAAAAAGAAAATCTACAACTCTTAAAAGATTTAGCAAAAGCAGTTGGTTGCAAGCCTCACAAAATTACAACAGAACAACGACAAACCCTACACTTAGCTGCAGTATTTGTTAATAATTTCACCAATCAATTGTATAGAATTGGTCATGAAATTTGTGAGACTAAAAATATTGAGTTTCAAATCTTACACCCTTTAATTGCGGAAACCGCAAAAAAAATTCAACAAATGTCACCTTATATGGCCCAAACAGGTCCTGCTAAACGCAATGACAAAAAAACCATAAAACGGCAGCTAAGACTTATAGAAAAAGACGAACATGAGGCAATTTATAAAATGCTTACCTCTTCCATAAAAAAAACCCATAACATCTCTAGTGATTACAAGGTAAAAAGATGATAACATCTAATGCGACCTTTATTGAGCAGCAGTCTCCTTATTATAAACTTAATGAATCCTTTTGCTTAAATTTTGAAAAATTTAATGCATGGTCTTATGTATTGCATGGCAAAATTACAACTCCTAAACCATGGATTTTAGAGTATAAAAAGTCTACTTTTACATCCGATCGTTCTTTAATATCTTTAAAAAATAAAAACCTGTTTGTTTCTGTTATTTGGAAAACCCAAACAACGGATACTAAAACGTTTAGCATAAGAAGAAAACATTCTACTGATAATATTGTTGGTATATTTAATTCTAATTTTAAATGTCTTGAAAATCACAAAAACTATATTTTAAATGCAAAAAATCAATCTAAGACTATCCAAGAAGTTATTAAAACAGTTCATCCTTTATTAGTTTCAAATGAAGTATTTCAAATTTCACAAAAAAATGGAATTCTAAATATTGAGTTACGAACAGACCTTCATTATTTTAATATATTTAACCAATTAACCAAATTAAACCTTTGAAAACAAGCTTATGAGCGACGATAAAAGTTACAAAGAATATTTAGCAGACATTACCACATTTATTTTTGATGTTGATGGTGTACTTACTGATGGCACTATAACTGTAACAACCGATGGCGAAATGCTACGAACTATGAACATAAAAGATGGATTTGCTTTAAAAACAGCAATTGATGCGGGTTTTAACCTCTGTATTATTTCAGGTGGATCAAATGAAGGGGTTCGCAAACGTTTAGCTGGCTTAGGCATAAAAGATATTTTTCTAGGAGCACATCATAAAATAGAACAACTTAACAGCTATTTAGAGAGTCATGATATTTCTAAATCTCAGGTATTATATATGGGAGATGACATACCTGATTTTCCTGTAATGAAATTGGTTGGTATGCCGTGTTGTCCTCAAGATGCCGTCCCTGAGATTAAAGGTATTTCTAAATATATTTCTCATAAAAATGGTGGAAAAGGTGCCGTAAGAGATGTTATTGAGCAGGTACTGAAAGTGCAAGGCAAATGGAATGGTAATTTTGACGCTAAATATGACTAAATTGTACCTCGTTACAACTCACATCGTTTAATTTTAACATAATGTCTGGAGGAAGAAGGCACAGTACAGGATTTGGTTACATTGGTTTTGGTAATAGTCAATCGACTTTTAACCAAAAATCAGCGATTCCTTTTTCTAAATACAAGGAAAAACTAGACCTTGAAGCACATCTTCACTACAAAATGCATTTTTTGCATAAAGACTTAACTACAGAAGACAAACAGAAAATTAAAAACAAAATAAGACAGCAAGAGCTTAAACTATTTAGAAAAACAGCCATTATTAGCGTTATTGTATTTTTGATTATTGCTTTAATTGCCTATTACCTCATTACTAAAAGATTATCTCACTAAAATATTAATGAATTACTTTTTTAATTTAATCCGTTGGAAAAATCTACTTATAATTGCTTTAATGCAATATGTAATAAAGTATGGTTTGTTATTGCCTTTTCAAGAAAGTCATGGTGTCCTTATTACCTTAAGTGACTTTAATTTTTTTCTACTAGTATTAGCGACTGTTTGCATCGCAGCTGGTGGTTATATAATTAATGACATCTACGATATTGAAACTGATAAAATCAATAAACCGAAGCAGCTCATTATTAACAAACATATCTCAGAAAAAAACGCGACAACCTTATTCGTTGTTCTCAATATTATAGGTGTTGGCTTAGGCTTTTATTTATCTAATGGCATAGGAAAACCCACTTTTTTCGTTGTCTTCTTTATAACCTCTGCACTACTCTATTTGTACGCTTCGTACTTAAAACAAATTGCCGTTGTCGGCAACGTCATTGTATCAATAGTAGTAAGTTTAAGCATCTTATTAGTTGGCGTATTTGAGTTAATTCCGGTGATGAATGTACATAATAAAGCTGTTCAAACGACATTTCTAAACATTATAAGAGACTATGCTTTTTTTGCTTTTATGATTAATTTAATTAGAGAAATCGTAAAGGACTTTGAAGATATAGATGGGGATTATAAAGCAGGTATCCAAACTTTACCTATTGTTTTGGGAAGAGAACGCAGCTCTAAAATTCTATTTATACTTTCGTTAGTTCCTATATTTTCAATTGTGTATTATGTGATCACCTATTTGTTTAAACAGCAAATTGTTGTCGGTTATTTCTTGGTTTTAGTGGTCGCACCATTAATTTATGTAAGTATAAAAATCTTTAGCGCCAAAAACAAGACTGATTATAAACACATCAGTCTAATTTTAAAATGGGTAATGCTTGCAGGTATTCTATCTTTAATGCTCTATAAATTTATTATTCTAAAGTAAAATGTTAAACGATAAAATTAAGGACTTTAATATTATTTTGGCTTCAGCATCACCGCGTCGTCAGGCATTTTTAAAAGCCATGGATCTCAATTTTGAAATTAGACTAAAACCTATTGAAGAAATTTATCCTGAAAATTTAAAAAAAGAAGAAATCACAGATTTTTTATCAAAACTAAAATCTGAACCCTTTTTAGAAACTCTTCAGACTAACGACATTTTAATTACGAGCGATACTATTGTATGGCTAGAGGGTAAAGCGCTTGGCAAACCTAAAGATGAAGCTGAGGCTTTCCTTATGATAAAATCACTAAGCAACAAAACACACCAAGTAGTAACCTCTATCTGTTTTACACATAAGTCTATGCAAGATGTTGTTAATACTATCACTAAAGTTACATTTAAAGCCCTTACCGATGCAGAAATTAATCATTACATAAGCACTTATCAACCTTTAGATAAAGCAGGTGCATATGGTATACAAGAATGGATTGGAGCCATTGGAATCACAAGTATTGAAGGCTCGTATAATAATGTAGTGGGCTTACCTACACATTTACTTTACAAAACGTTAAATAGCATTGCGGACCGTAATTAGAACCTTATCTTTAGTGTAAACTACGATTAACTATTCTGTACTTCATTTTAGTAAGCTACAGGCACTAAAACAGACCTAAGCGTTATGAAAAGAATTACACTACTTAAACCCCATTATGCAATAGCCATATTGCTGATAATTATTACTTCTTGCAAAGAACATACTATTACGGCAACAGCACCAGAAACACATATAACATCTAAAACCGATGAATTACCTCCAAAAACACCATTGAGTTCAGATTTTAAAGAGTATTGGTATAACGGTGAAGCCGAAATTACATCGTATAAATTAGAGCAGGCACGTTACGGTGAAATAAGAAAAGGGACAGCTGTATTAGTTTTTGTTACGGAAGATTTTTTACCAGAACAACAGGTAAAAGCCGACAACTATAGTAAAAATAATATTCCTGTTTTAAAACTCAACGCTACTAAAAATTTTAATACCGGTATTTATCCGTATTCCATAATGCAAAGTACATTTTACCCTGTCGCTAACAATCAGCATGCTATTAAAATTTCGGCATCAATCCAAGAATGGTGTGGCCACGTGTATACGCAATTAAACAATCGGGAAGTATTCAAAATACAATCGCATTCCTATTTTCAAGGAGAGGCTGACCAAAACTTTAATCTTGAAAAAACTTGGACAGAAAATGAATTATGGACCAAGTTAAGGATTGATCCAAAAAGTCTTCCAGTTGGACAAATATCTGTGATTCCGTCTTTAGAATCCACACGTCTTCACCACAATGTATTACAACCTCAAGAAGCTATAGCTTCACTAAAAGCTGATCGCTATACGATATCATTTCCGGAGTTAAATAGAACATTAACCATACAATTCAATCCTAAGTTTCCTTTTAATATTGAAGGCTGGGAAGAAACTACCGTGAACACAACCAGTTCTAAATCCGAAACGTTAACAACCAAAGCAACTAAATTAGAAACTTTAAAATCTGATTATTGGAACAAAAAAACTAATGCTGATGAGAAACTTAGAGATACCTTAAAGCTACAATAGGCTCCACTTATTTTGTACTTTAAAATTAATGGCATCGCCAAATACACCTTACATGAAATTACTTATCAACACCTATCAGGACCAAATTATATATACGCTTGCACTATTAATTACGCTTTTTATTATAAGAAAGATCATTGTTATTACGGTCAAAAAAATAGGAACAAAAAGTGGCACTACTGAAGCTAGAGCAGGCTTAATTGGTCGTTACGTTACTGTAACATTGGTTTTATTAGCCATCTTAATAGAAGCTTTTATTCTCGGTGCAGAAACCCGAGACGTTACCCTTGTTTTTTCTTCAATATTTGCTGTGTTGGGTATTGGTCTTTTTGCAATTTGGTCTATTTTGAGCAATATTACATCTGGTGTTATTATGTTTTTCTCGTTTCCTTATAAGGTCGGTGATAAAATAAAGATTCATGATAAAGACGACCCGATTATAGGAATTATAGAAGATATCAGAGCTTTTCAAATTCATATTAAAGATGATTATGGTAACTTAATCACTTACCCTAATAATCTAATTCTACAAAAAGCCGTAACTTTAATACAGAAAGACGCTTTAGACGACAGTAGTATTTAAAATTTATGAGGAAGAAAACCGAAAAAAAACGCACACATAACTACAAAAAACACATAGGGAAAGCACCTGGTACTTTAGTGTACACTGGAAAAAAAGCGGAAAAAAAACTACTCATTGAGTCTTTTGATTACACAAAAGAAGCACTAACTGAAAATACACTTACCAATATCCAAGACGCTAAGTCATATAAAGAAACTAATTCTGTAACTTGGATAAATATTGATGGATTAAATGCTCTCGAAGAGATAGAGTCCATTGGAAAACAGTACAATTTACATCCACTTGTTTTAGAAGATATAGTAAACACTACACAACGTCCTAAAATAGACGAATATGATGATTACCTATTTATCGTCCTTAAAATGTTGTACTATGATAAGGATGAAAATGTGGTTATAGAACAAGTTAGTTTGGTCTTAGGACCAAATTATGTACTGTCATTTCAGGAATCTGAAGGTGATGTATTTGATACCGTTAGAGAACGAATAAGACATGGTAATGGACGCATTAGAGGTTTAAAATCAGATTATTTACTATATGCTTTAATCGATGCTGTTGTAGACCACTATTTTAGTATCATTGAAACGCTTGGTAATAAAATTGAAGATTTAGAAACAGACTTATTTCAAGGCCAAGCCAAAGACAATATTAATATTGAAGTACAACAATTAAAACGTGAAATTTTAAAAGTACGACGTGCTATATTTCCGCTTCGCGAAATTATAAATCGTGTAGAAAAAGGAGAACACCCTTTAATTTACGAACGAACGTTAACGTACTATAGAGATATCTATGACCATCTAATTCAGGTTTCAGAAAATATAGACATCTATCGCGAAATGATATGGAGTTTAATGGATATGTATATGACAACCATTAGCAACAAAATGAATGAAGTGATGAAAGTACTCACAATAATTTCAACCATATTTATTCCATTAACTTTTCTGGCAGGTATCTACGGAATGAATTTTGACCACATGCCAGAACTCCATTACAAATACAGTTACTTCATTCTTCTTGGTGTTATGTTTGTAATGTTCATACTAATGTTGGTGTATTTTAAGCGAAAAAAATGGTTGTAACTTTAATTTAATAAAATAGTCATAGAGAAAAAGGTGCTTCAATTTCTAAAAGGAATTTCTATGCTATAAAAGACAACAAATCACCTAAAAATTTCAGGTATTTAAATCGTTAAAAAAATCTAAAAGAAAGTATAGAGCTTACTATCTTTTCTATATTTGAAACACATCTAACTAGTCAACTCATGTTTCAACTTAGACTCTGTCTAGTGCTTTTTTTAAGCTCTATCGTTTCATTAAAAGCGCAACAACCAAAAACCTACAATTCTTCAGAAATTTACGAAGCTGTTCAAAAACTAAACGTTTTGGGATCGGTACTTTATATAGCCGCACATCCTGATGATGAAAACACGCGTTTAATTTCGTATATGTCTAACGAAGTTAAGGCACGTACGGCTTACTTATCTTTAACTCGTGGAGATGGAGGTCAAAACCTTATTGGTCCAGAAATTAGAGAACTTTTAGGTGTTATAAGAACACAAGAATTATTAGCTGCAAGACGTGTAGATGGTGGCGAACAACGCTTTTCTAGAGCCAATGATTTTGGCTATTCAAAACATCCGGATGAAACCTTAGAAATTTGGGACAAAGATGAAGTTTTAGCAGATGTTGTTTGGACTATTAGAACATTTAAACCCGATGTTATTATTAATCGATTCGACCACAGACGAGCAGGAAAAACCCATGGTCATCACACCGCTTCAGCAATGTTAAGCATGGAAGCGTTTGATCTGGCAGATAATAACGATGCCTACCCAACACAACTTGAATACACAGCAACTTGGCAACCCAAGCGTTTATTTTACAACACCTCTTGGTGGAGATATGGAAGTCAAGAAGCGTTTAATAAATTAGACAAAAGCAATATGCTCTCATTTGATGTTGGAGTCTACTACCCTTCTAAAGGCATGTCTAATAACGAAGTGGCTGCCTTAGCTAGCAGTCAGCATTTGTGTCAAGGATTTGGTCGTTTACTACAACGTGGTTCTCAACAAGAATACATTGAATTTTTAAAAGGTGAAGCACTAAATGATAGTGACAATATTTTTGAAGGTATCGATACGTCATGGAACCGTGTCGCTGGCGGAAAAGCCATTGGAACTATTTTAAAATCTGTAGAAACTGATTTCAATTTTAAGAATCCTGCCTCACATCTACCTCAACTATTAGAAGCCTACAAACTACTTCAATCTATAGAAGATGAGCACTGGAAAGCCATTAAAACCAAAGAGCTAAAAACTATTATCGAAGCTTGCACAGGCTTATATCTCGAAGCTTCTGCAAATACACCTAATGCAGCACCCAATGCTGTTGTTAATTTAGAAATGGAAGTGGTAAACCGAAGTACTACAAATATTAATTTAGTGTCCTACACACTTTCCGCATTACACACCGGAGTCACTAAGAATATGTCTTTAGTATCTAATCAAAAACTAAATTTTGAAGAAAGTATCACCATTCCGAGTAATAGTAACTACACAACACCGTATTGGCTAAATAAGCAAAGCACCTTAGGAATGTACAGTGTAACCGATCAAAATTTAATTGGTTTACCGGAAACTCCGAGAGCCGTTTCCGTAGATTTTAATCTATTAATTGAAGGTACTCCTTTAACTATTACTAAGCCTGTCGTTTACCGCTATTCTAAGCCAGATAAAGGTGAATTATATCGTCCTTTTGAAATTATTCCTGTGGCTTCCGCTCGTTTAAGTGATGACGTTTATATCTTTGAAAACAACCAGCAAAAAGACATCGAAGTAACTGTAAAAGCAGGTAAAAATCATATTGAGGGTTATGTAGAAATGGCATATCCTAATGATTGGCAAGTATATCCTAAAAAGCAACGTATTGCAATTACTAATAAAGGAGATATTCAAAAAGTAATTTTTACAGTAATTCCTCCAAATAACCAAAGCGAAGGCTTAATAACACCAATGGTAAACATTGATGGCGAAGTATACACCGACGAGATTATAGAAATTGATTACGCTCATATTCCATACCAAACCGTATTAATGCCAAGTAAAAGTAAAGTGGTACGTTTAGACATCAAAAAACAAGGTAATAATATTGGCTATATTGAAGGTGCCGGAGATGTGGTTCCTGAAAGTTTAAGACAAATTGGTTACGACGTTACCGTTATTGCACCCGAACAAATTTCACCAGAAAACCTTGACGACTTCGATGCTATTGTAGTAGGTATTAGAGCTTATAATATTCTAGAAGATCTTGTATTTAAACAACGTTTTTTGTTAGAGTATGTAAAAGAAGGTGGTAACTTAATCATTCAATACAATACCAATAGAGGTATTAAAGTCAATAATTTAGCTCCATACGACTTGCATATTTCTAGGGACCGTGTTACCGATGAAAATGCTGAAATTCGCATCTTAGAGCCCAATCATCAGATTCTGAATTATCCAAATAAAATAGACCAAAACGATTTTGAAGGTTGGGTTCAAGAACGCGGCTTATATTTTCCAGATAATTGGTCCAAAGAATTTACACCATTGTTGGCATCAAATGATAAAGGTGAAAACTCAAAAGAAGGAGCACTGCTTGTTGCAAAATACGGTAAAGGAAACTATATTTACACAGGCCTCAGTTTCTTTAGAGAATTTCCGGCAGGTGTTCCTGGTGCCTATAGACTTTTTGCAAATCTGCTTTCTGCTGGTAAACAAGACGAAGCGTCATTAAAAAACTAGCCAATTTAGATATAACACCTTACAAACCTAACCACTAACTAATGAGTAAGCCAAACCAACAACAACCGAAACAAAAATGGAGTAAAATGTACACTGCGGTATTAATTGCTAATGCGCTTTATATCATCATATTTTACTTTATCACAGCTTCATTCGCTTAAAACAATAAAATGCAGCAAACTTTAGATTGGATTGATTGGACAGTTTTAATAGTAACGTTAGCAACCATTGTGGGCTACGGAACTTGGAAAACAAGAGGACGTAAAAATGCACAAGACTATATAAAAGGTGGTAATACATCTCAATGGTGGACTATTGGCTTATCTGTAATGGCTACACAAGCAAGTGCCATAACCTTCTTATCTACCACAGGTCAGGCTTTTGCTGACGGCATGGGATTTGTTCAATTTTATTTTGGACTTCCGATTGCTATGGTTGTTATTTGTCTGGTATTTATTCCTATTTACCATCGGCTTAAAGTCTATACCGCATACGAGTTTCTAGAGAACCGTTTCGATCTTAAAACCCGAAGTTTAACAGCCATCCTCTTTTTAATTCAACGTGGTTTAGCAGCCGGAATTACCATTTTTGCACCTGCTATTATTTTATCAGTCGTTTTAGGTTGGAATATTGTAACACTCAACATTATAATTGGTGTACTCGTAATTATTTATACCGTATCTGGTGGAACCAAAGCCGTAACCGTTACTCAAAAACAGCAAATGTTTGTGATTTTCGCTGGTATGATTGCGGCATTGTTTATCATCATTAATTTAATCCCTGAAGAAGTTTCGTTTAGAGATGCCATTGATATTGCTGGTGCCACAGGAAAAATGAAAGTTTTAGATTTTTCATTCGATTTAGAAAATAGATATACTGTTTGGACAGGCCTTATTGGTGGAACATTCTTAATGCTCTCCTATTTCGGCACAGATCAAAGTCAAGTGCAGCGTTATCTTTCTGGTAAATCACTGAAAGAAATGCAAATGGGACTTCTGTTTAATGGTATGCTAAAAGTACCAATGCAATTCTTTATTCTACTTGTAGGTGTTATGGTATTTGTGTTTTATCAGTTTAACCCTTCGCCTTTAAACTTTATAGACAAATCGGAGCAAACTGTTTTAGCTTCAGACTATGGCGATGACTATAGAGCACTTCAAGATAAACAAACCACATTATTTAATGAAAAACAAAACGTGAGTTTAGCTTTATCTAAAAGTGAAGATGCCAGTTTAAAAAACAGATTATTTCAGCTTGATAGTATTGAAAAAACCTACCGAGCAGAATCTAAGTTTTTAATTAAAAAAGCCGTTGACGCTGAATACACAGCAACTTATAATACTTTACAAAATGAAGTCGAAGCCTTAAAAGCGAATCCCGAAAGTGAAGCCTATCTTTCAAAATCTGCAGACTTAAAAGCATTGTATAAAGATGCCGCAAAAGACACGCAGACTAATGATAGAGATTATATGTTTATTCGATTTATATTAAACAATTTACCTACAGGACTCATTGGTTTGTTACTTGCTGTTATTTTATCAGCTGCCATGTCTTCTACTGCTTCCGAAATTAATGCGCTTGCAACCATTACGTCTATTGATTTATATGGAAGAAACTTAAAAGAAGATAAAGGAGATGATCATATGGTGAAAATGACCAAATGGTTTACTTTAGGTTGGGGAATTGTGGCCATTATTATTGCTTGTTTTGCAGATTTAGCGGAGAACCTAATCCAGTTGGTTAATATCATTGGTTCTATCTTTTATGGTAATGTCTTGGGGATATTTCTATTGGCTTTCTTCTTTAAATATATTAAAGGAAATGCTGTTTTTGTCGGAGCATTAATTACACAAGTTATAGTAGTTATCGGATGGTGGCTAGATTGGATGCCGTACTTATGGCTCAATTTATTTGGTTGTATTGTTGTAATTACAATAGCTCACATTTTACAAGTACTCTCTCCTAAAAAAGCCATTTAATGCATAATAAAACTATAAATTGGGGAATTATCGGAGCTGGAAAAATAGCTTCTAAATTTGCTACCGATCTAAATAAGGTTTCAAATTCTAACTTATATGCCATTGCTTCTCGAAATCTAGATAAAGCACAACAATTTGGTAGAACTTTTAATGTAGATAAGGCGTATGGCTGTTATGAAGATTTAGTTACAGATCCTCAAATCGATGCAATTTATATAGCGACACCACACAGTTTTCATAAAGCACATTCTATGTTATGCTTAAATCACCAAAAAGCAGTATTATGTGAAAAGCCTTTTGCCATGAACTTGCAAGAAGTTGAAGACATGATTCAACTGTCAAAAGAAAAAAGTACACTTTTAATGGAAGCCATGTGGACCGTTTTCTTGCCACATTACCAATATACGTTAGACTTACTTAAAAAAAAGCATTTCGGTAATATCCTGAAGCTTGAAGCTGATTTTGGTTTTCACCCTAAGTATGATGAATCTTCAAGAGTTTTTGATAAATCCGTTGGAGGAGGTAGTTTGTTAGATATTGGAATTTACCCAGTATTTGCTGCACTTTCATCGTTAGGAAAACCAGATAGCATTGAGGCTAATGCTCAGTTTTTCGATTCTGGTGCAGATTCTGAATGCCTTATTAAATTTAAATATAACAAGGTTACTGCACATTTAAAAAGTACATTATTGGAAAAAACAAATACCGAAGCCATATTTCATTGCGAACACGGCACCATAAAAATAAATGGCCGTTTTCATGAGCCGTCATCTATCACATTAATTGATCATTTAGGAAATTCTAACTTAATAGAATTCGATTATAACACCATTGGCTATAGTTACGAAATTGAGCATTTTAATCAACTCATTAGAACTGGTAAAACTGAAAGTGATATTATGACTTTTGAAAAAAGCAAACAATTGATTGGAACTCTAGATCAAATTAGAACATTGATTGGTTTAGAATACACACCATAAAAAAAGCGCAACTAAAAAATTTAGTTACGCTTCTGAATTTAATATATATTTAGAATTACTTCGCCCCCCATTCTTTTAAAGAATCTTCATTCATTTTAACATAGTCAGCATTTTTTGCCTCTTTTGAAGCTGCCAATGATTTTTTTGCTATCGCAATGGCTTCCTTCTTGTTTCCAGCCTTAGCGTAGATTAAAGATTGCTTACGTAACTGCCAAAACGTTGGTTCTTTAGTCATTGACATAGACTTATCAATCCACTCTTTTGCTTTTACGATATCTTTACCTTCTTCTAAATTATATACCGCAGCAGCATAATAATCGTTTGCAGAAGGACCTGACATTACTTTATCAATTGCAGCAGATACTGCTTTATCTGTATGTACTTTAAATTCTACACCAACATAAGTTTTCTCCCACATAATGCCAATAACAGCAGAACTACTGGTAATATCATCGATAGAAATAGTAAATGATTTAATATCCATTTCAATTGGGTACACAGGTGTTGTAACACGTACAGCAACTTTAGACTCATCTAATTCAGCTGGTGCTCCACCTCCATTAAAATCTGTATAAAATACAACATCCCAAGATTTAGCTTGTGGTATTGTAAAAATAGCGTAAGTTCCCGCTTTAAGATCTGTACCATCTATTATAACATCTTCGCTAAATGTAACCTTAGTTCTTGCATTGGCTCCAGTTCTCCAAACTTTTCCATAAGGTACAAGTTCTCCAAAAATAACTCTACCTCGCATAGCAGGACGAGAATACTCAATAGAGACATCAGTTAAACCAACAACTTGCTCAATCTTTGCTGCTGGACTTGGTTGTGGTGTTTCAATTTGTGCATTTACGGAAAACATTAAAGTTAAAGCAAATGCTAATAGTACTAATTTTTTCATTTTTTTTTGTGTTAAGTGTTCTTAATTTTCACTTGTAAAATTACGACTTAACCTAAGCTAGAGATGTTAATAAAATCTTAAAGTCAACCATAGACAACCTTCCGAATTAAAAATAATTAATAAAATAATTTGAATTCACATCCTTTCATCGTAATATTGCAATATAATAATATTACAAACTATGGGAGTCACTAAATCAGAAATTTTTACAGTAGGCCAAAATGAAATATCTAGCATCGCTAAAGTTCTTGGTCATCCGGCAAGAATAGCAATTCTTGAACACTTATTTAAAATTGATTCGTGTATTTGCGGTGATTTAGTAGATGAAATTGGTTTAGCACAACCCACAATTTCTCAACATTTAAAAGAATTAAAGAAAATAGGACTAATTAAAGGCAATATTGAAGGCACAAGCGTTTGTTATTGTATTGATAAAGAAAATTGGTCAGCTATGAAAACGACCTTCTCTACCTTTTTAGATAAAGATCTCGAAGACACTAATACATGTTGTTAACATTATAAAAATTGACATTTATGAAACTATCAGAAATTAAATCAAAATTAAAAGCATTAGATACTATTGCGTTTCAGTTACCAAACGGAGATTTAGTACCAAGACATTTCCACGTTACCGAAGTAGGTAAAATATCAAAACATTTTATTGATTGCGGTGGCACAGTACGTACCGAAAACGTTGCTAATTTTCAACTTTGGGAAGCTGACGATTACGATCATAGATTACATCCTGAAAAATTACTAAGTATTATTGAGCTTTCAGAAAAAGTATTACAAATTGAAGACTTAGACATAGAGGTAGAATACCAAGGAGAGACTATCGGAAAATATGGTTTAGACTTTAATGGAGAGCATTTTTTACTGACCACAAAACTTACAGATTGTTTGGCAAAGGATAAATGTGGAATTCCTGAAGCAAAACCAAAATTAAAATTATCGGAATTACAAGATCAAGCCGCTTCGTGTTGTGGACCTGATTCTGGATGTTGTTAATCATTAATTTTTTACACAAACATTATGATATACCAATCTATTGAAAGCCAAATAGAACAATTAAATTTTGATTCTATTGCTGCAGAACGAAAAACTATTTTACAACCACTTATAGATTTTATTCAAGAAAAAGTAAGTGAGAATGCTATTATAAACTTAAATTTTATTTGTACACATAATTCGCGTCGCAGTCATTTATCTCAAGTTTGGGCCCAGGTTATGGCTACTTATTTTGATATTAATAATGTGTATTGTTATTCTGGCGGAACAGAAGCGACAGCGCTTTTTCCTGTGGTTGCCAAAACGCTTGAAAACACTGGATTTAAAATTGAAATGCTATCTAACGGTAGGAACCCAGTTTACAGTATTAAATTTTCGAAAAATGCACATCCTGTTATTGGTTTTTCAAAAACCTTTGATGCACAATTTAACCCGATGTCATCGTTTACAGCAATCATGACCTGTTCTAGTGCAGATCAAGGCTGTCCATTTATTGCAGGCGCAGAGAAACGAATACCCATTACATATGAAGATCCAAAAGCATTTGATGATACGCCACAGCAATTGGAAAAATATGAGGAACGTAGCCTTCAAATTGCTACTGAACTAAAATATGTGTTTTCAAACATTACAAAATAATTACCATGACAGCAATCAAGAAAAAATTAAGCTTTTTAGATAATTATCTTACATTATGGATTTTTATAGCCATGGCTATAGGCGTTGGTATCGGCTTTTTTGTCCCCTCATTTCCTGAATTAGTGGAATCTTATAGTAGCGGAACCACTAACATTCCGATCGCTATTGGGCTCATTTTAATGATGTATCCTCCATTGGCAAAAGTGAATTACGCCTTACTACCAAAAGTGTTTAAAGATGTCAAAGTCTTATCTATTTCTTTGGTTTTAAACTGGGTGCTTGGTCCTGTTTTAATGTTTATTTTGGCCATTACTTTTTTAAGAAACTATCCTGAATATATGGTTGGCCTAATCTTAATAGGTTTGGCACGCTGTATCGCTATGGTTTTAGTTTGGAATGATTTAGCAGAAGGCAGTAGTGAATACGGAGCTGGTTTGGTTGCTTTGAATAGTATATTTCAAGTGTTTGCATACAGTTTTTATGCCTACTTGTTTATTACGGTCCTTCCTCCCTATTTTGGTTTTGAAGGCGCCATCGTAGATATTTCTATTGCGACCATTGCCGAGAGTGTTGCCATTTATTTAGGTATTCCGTTTTTATTGGGTATTCTTTCGCGTTTAATTTTGGTAAAACTTAAAGGTGAAGACTGGTACACTACCAAATTTATTCCCGCCATTTCTCCAATGACCTTAATTGCGTTATTATTTACTATTGTAGTTATGTTTTCACTCAAAGGGGAGCTTATAGTGGAAATCCCAATGGACGTTTTAATTATTGCAGTACCTTTATTAATATACTTTGCATTAATGTTTCTTATCGGGTTTTTCGTCAGTAAAGCCATGGGAGCCACTTACGATAAAAACGCAGCAATCGCCTTCACTGCGGCTGGTAATAACTTTGAATTAGCCATTGCTGTAGCAATCGCTGTCTTTGGATTGAATTCTGGACAAGCTTTTGCAGGCGTTGTTGGACCATTGGTAGAAGTACCTGCTTTAATTCTGTTGGTAAGAGTCGCATTTTGGTTACGTAAAAAGTACTATCTACCTAAAGCCACCTCATAACATACCACGATATCAGAAATTGCTGTTAAATTTTGTTTAACTAATAGATTGAATCGTTAAACATTCCGTATTTTTACATTGTAAATTAATTACAATGGCAAAAAAGAAAAATTTAACGCAAACAGATATCATTTCATTTTACATGGATTACGTGTTAACCCATGATAAAAAACCAAATTCGGTATATGCCTTTGCAAAGGATAACAATTTTGAAGAACAGAAATTCTATGATTTTTTTAATTCTTTTGAATTACTAGAACAATCAATATTTAAAGTATTTTTTGATAATACTATAAGCGTGCTACACAAGAGTGAAGATTATCATTCATTTGAGGCACGCAATAAATTACTTAGCTTCTATTTTACGTTTTTCGAAGTATTAACGGCAAATAGAAGCTACGTGATTCATGCCCTTAAGTCAGATAAAAATAAACTTAAGTCTTTAAAAACATTATCCCTTTTAAGAAAAAACTTCACTGATTACATTGGGCATTTAGGCATTAAGACTATCGACCTCAAGCAAGAAAAACTTGAAGACCTAAAACACAAAGCTTTAAAAGAATCGGCGTGGGTGCAATTGTTAATCACCATGAAATTTTGGTTAGATGACACCTCTGCCTCATTTGAAAAAACAGATGTATTTATTGAAAAGTCCGTACAGGCTAGTTTTGATGTTATCGATACCACTCCTTTAAAAAGTCTTATTGACTTTGGTAAATTCTTATACAAAGAAAAAATACACTCCAACTAGATGAAAACAATAGATAGTATTCCAATTACAAAAATTTCTAGAGCCACTAAATTGGTGTCTACAGGAGCCAAAGTGGGTGTGAATTATTTAAAGTATTACGGTGATAAAATGGTGAATTCTGAAGAAGATGCCAAAGCACGCCTTAATCAGAATAATGCCGAGGATATTTACGATAGCTTAAAAACCTTAAAAGGAAGTGCGCTAAAAGTAGCACAAATGTTGAGCATGGAAAAAAGCATATTGCCTCAGGCTTATGTCGAAAAATTTTCGTTGTCTCAATTTTCGGTGCCACCACTATCGCCACCTTTAGTTATAAAAACATTTAAAAAATATTTTGGGAAACATCCCGAAGATTTATTTGATACTTTTAACGCAACTTCAGTTAATGCTGCCAGTATTGGCCAAGTCCATATTGCAGAGAAGAATGGGAAGAAATTTGCTGTGAAAATCCAATATCCTGGAGTTGCGGAAAGTATTGCATCAGACTTAGCTTTGGTTAAACCCATTGCTATTAAGATGTTTAATATCAAAGGAAAAGATTCTGATAAATATTTTAAAGAGGTTGAAAACAAACTCACAGAAGAAACCAATTACATCTTAGAAATTGAACAAAGTATAGCGGTTGCAGACGCTTGTAAACAAATTCCTAATTTAAAATTTCCTAAGTATTATTCAGATTTATCGTCTGAACGCATCATTACTATGGATTATATGAAAGGCGAACACCTTTCAGAATTTGTAACGCACAATACTGATGAAGCCTTAGCCAATCAGGTAGGCCAAGCCCTTTGGGATTTCTATATGTTTCAAATTCACAATTTAAGAAAAGTACATGCAGACCCGCATCCTGGAAATTTCTTAATATCAGCATCTGGCGATTTAATTGCGCTCGATTTTGGTTGTATGAAAACCATTCCCGAAGATTTCTACATTCCGTATTTCGAACTAGCTGAAAAAGAATGCATAGACAATCAAAAATTGTTCATGGAGAAATTATACGAACTAGAAATTCTTAGAAAGGATGATTCAGAGGAAGAAATAAAATTCTTTAGCGCTATGTTTCATGAGTTGTTAAGCTTGTTTACAAAACCTTTCCATGTTGAGGCATTTGATTTTTCAAATCCTGATTTTTTCAATCAAATTTCAGAAATGGGTCAACGGTATTCAAAAAGTACTGAACTTAGAAACATGAATGGCAATAGAGGTTCTAAACATTTTATTTACATCAACAGAACCTTCTTTGGTTTGTATAATTTAATGTTCGATTTAAAATCTAAAAACGTTAAAATCAATAATTTTAAAAATCTGTAGATGGCACTATTTGCAAAATTCAAATGATAATGCGCATATTAATCACAGGTACAACCGGCTATATTGCCAAAAGACTCGCACTTCAATTACTTGAAGATAAGCACGAATTAGTCTGTTGCGTACGTGATTTAAACCGAATTCCAGATGAAATTGAAGACCATCCGTTATGTTCTTTTATAAAGGTAGATTTCTTAAAACCTGAAGATGCTGAAATTCCAAAAGACATCGATGCTGCGTATTACTTAATTCATTCAATGGCTACGAGTTCCGATGATTTTGAAGATTTAGAACAACAATGTGCTCAAAATTTTAAAGACCTCGTTGAACCAACCCACTGTAAACAAGTCCTTTTTTTAAGTGGCATTGTTAACGATGCGTCGTTATCTAAACATTTAAAATCGAGATTAAAGGTTGAAAACACATTAAAGTCTGAAACCTATGCACTTACCACATTTAGAGCAGGCATCATTGTTGGTAGCGGAAGTGCATCATTTGAAATTATAAGAGATATCGTAGAAAAGTTACCGTTTATGATTACGCCAAAATGGCTCAATACAAAAACACAACCCTTAGCCGTTCGAGATGTACTCAACTTTTTAGCAGGTGGTTTAGGTAAAACCGAATTGTATAATAATTCTTATGATATTTTCGGTCCGGAAGTACTGACTTACAAGGAAATGCTACTTCAATTTGCTGAAGTTAGAGGCTTAAAACGATACATTCTTACCTTACCTGTATTAACACCAAAACTTTCGTCGTATTGGTTATATTTTGTTACCTCTACGTCGTTTAAATTAGCTGCTGCTTTGGTAGATAGTATGAAGGTTGAAGTAATTGGCAAACCAAGCAACATCAACAACATTATTGGTATTGAACCCATGGATTATAAAACTGCTGTGGATTTAGCTTTTCAAAAAATCGAACAAAATGCTGTAATATCCAGTTGGAAAGATGCTGTGAGCAGCGGACGATTTAAAGACCAATTATCTAAGCATATTGAGTTACCAAAATTCGGCTGTTTTAAAGACGTCAAGCAACGTAAAGTGACTGACGAAGCATTTACATTGAATAAAATCTGGGCTATTGGTGGCAGAAATGGCTGGTACAGCTTTAATGGTTTATGGAAACTAAGAGGTTATATGGACAAGCTTTTTGGTGGTGTTGGTCTAAGACGTGGCCGAACAAGCGACACCTATTTAGAAGCTGGCGACGCACTAGATTTCTGGCGCGTCTTATATGCTAACAAAGAAGAAAAACGATTGTTGCTATTCGCAGAAATGCGTTTACCTGGCGAAGCGTGGTTAGAGTTTAAAATTGTAGACGACCAATTACACCAACGTGCTGTTTTTAGACCTAAAGGTATTTGGGGACGTTTGTATTGGTATGCCGTTTTACCGTTTCATGCCTTTGTTTTTAATGGTATGATTAACGCTTTAGTAAAAAAATGAGAATAAAAACACTCCTGAAGTCCCCTCAAGGGGACAATAGTAACAGATAAACTTTGAAGGATTGTCCCCTTGAGGGGACTTTAGGGGTGTAAATACTATAGAACAGTTTTAATGACATGCCAAAAGGAATTAAAAAGAAAAATTTATCACAGAAAACATGTGTGTCTTGTAATCGTCCTTTCACATGGCGTAAAAAATGGGCACGTGATTGGGAACACGTAAAATATTGTAGCGACAGTTGCAGAAAACACAATAGGCTCATACACTTTAAATCCTATAATGGATACTAAGAGATCAGCTTTTAACCAGAATTTAAATATAACCTATTTTCTTTCAAATAAGAGGCTTTCGCTACTAGTAATGAAAGTTACGAGATAACAAAACGACTAAGTTAACCAATTGAAATTTAAGCTTGCAAAGTAATTTAGGTGGTTACTGACAAAATGACTTATAGAGTCTTAATACTGTGTTAATTTTTGTTTAACATTTTACAAAATTACTTAAACATTTATTATATTTGAGGCGTTATGATAATAAATACTACACATTTCAATGCAGACCATAAACAGATTATAGCTGACTTAGTTGGCAGTCCGTTTAGTTTGGTACAGAAATTGAAAATGAACGGTGTAGGTTCTAAACGCATGATTATTGATAAAGTGAGTCCTAATATGCAATCCATGATGAATGTGGTTGCCGATATAAATTATGGAAACATAGAATTGCGTCCTAAAGGTATTGTAATAAGAATAAATAAAGGATTATGCAATTTTGCTTGGATTATTCCTTATTACCATCTCGTTATTTATAAAATCAATGGATCTAGTATACATGCGCAAGGAAAATTTGTGCAATTTAGACCTGATAAAACTTTTAAAGAGAATAGGAAGTTTTTTGATAAAATGATAGACGAAAAGGTAAAGTACGATATGCTTTACGCAATGCCTAAAGAACTATGAATTTAGAACTTAAAGACATTGATCGAATTATTGAAATGGAGTGGGAAGACAGAACACCGTTTGACGCTATTACATTTCAATTTAATCTAAAAGAACAAGAGGTTCTTAATTTAATGCGAAGAGAATTAAAACCTAGCAGCTTTAGACTGTGGAGAAAGAGAGTCCAAGGTAGAGCCACTAAACATCTTAAAAAAAGAACATTTGAGGAGGGCAGATTTAAATGTTCGAGGCAAAGAACAATAACAAACAACTCTATTTCAAAACGTTAACACGTGCTTTGATTTAAGCTTAGAGTACTTAAAGACAGCACATTAAAAAGACACTATGATTACAGAAAAAAATACCGAATTAAACGGTCTTACTCTTAATGGATTTAGTAAAGAAGATATCGGTGACGACCATTTATTTACAAGTTTAGACACACCCATGAAAGCTAATGCTTTTGGGATGTCTAATGATGAAAAGAAAAAACGCATATCTATTTTATTTTCAGAAATAATGGATGTTATAGGTTTAGATTTAACCGATGACTCATTGCAAGGCACACCAGATCGTGTAGCTAAAATGTATGTCGAAGAAATATTTTCGGGTTTAGACCCTAAAAACAAGCCAAAAGTGGCACTTTTTGATAATAAATATCAATATAATCAGGTATTGGTAGAAAAAAATATTACCTTTTACTCTAATTGCGAGCATCATTTTGTGCCTATTATCGGAAAAGCGCATATTGCCTACAAATCATCTGGTAAAGTTATTGGTCTGTCAAAACTCAACAGAATCGTTCAATACTTCGCAAAGCGACCACAAGTTCAAGAACGATTAACCAACCAAATTGCAAACGAATTAAAAACGGTTTTACAAACCGAAGATGTTGCTGTAATTATAGACGCCAAACATTTATGTGTGTCCTCTAGAGGCATTCAAGATGATACGTCTACAACAGTAACAACATATTATGGAGGCGAATTTAACAACCCTTCAAAAATTTTAGAATTACAAAACTATATAAATAATTAAGCTATGGAATCAACAATTGAAAAAGCTATAGAATTTGAAAACAGAAAGTTTTCTTTTAAAACAACAAGCGATAGAATTCTGGCTGCACGAGAAGCAAAAGATCTCATTTTAGAGATTAACGAATTATACAAAGAGAAGAAAGATGCCAAATTAATGGATTTAATGAAGCGTCTTACTGTGATTAAGCAGAAAATTGAAAAACGATTAAAGGGTAGACCCTTAACAGCGACATCATAAATTTAAATTATGAAACGATTAATTGTTATAGGAGGCAGCAAAGGTATAGGTAATGCTATTATCTCATCTTTGCTGCCCTCTTATGACAACATCGTGAATATTAGTCGTACTTCACCCCAGAATACCCATCCTAATTTAAAACATTACGATTGTGATATTCTTAAAGACGACTTACCCGATTTTGATAAAGTAGACGGTTTGGTATATTGCCCAGGAAGCATCAATTTAAAACCGTTTAACCGACTTCACGTTGATGATTTTAAAACGGATTTTAATATTAATGTGATTGGTGCAGTTAAAGCCATTCAGAAGTATATCCCAACTTTAAAACAAGGCAAAAATCCTTCTGTTTTATTATTTAGTACAGTAGCTACCAAATTAGGCATGCCATTTCATGCAAGTGTGGCCGCATCAAAATCAGCAGTTGAAGGTTTAACCAAATCTCTAGGTGCAGAATTAGCTCCAACCATTCGTATTAATGCGATTGCACCAACGGTTACAAACACTAAGTTGGCTTCAAAATTATTGCGTAATGAACGAATGGTAACTAATATGAATGAACGCCATCCCTTAAAAAAATATCTTCAACCTGAAGAAGTTGCAGATATGGCAGGATTTCTGTTATCAGACAAAGCGGCTTCCATGTCCGGGCAAGTTTTTGAAATGGACTGTGGTATTGTAAGTTTTAAACTTTAAGACACTTATAAATTATTTAAACAATTAACTCTATGATAGCAGCTGCTACGCAATCCGTGTACAATATCGCAATTAATAGTATTCAAGGTCAACCTATAGATTTACATCAGTTTAGAGGTAAGAAAATTTTATTTGTAAATGTAGCTTCTAAGTGCGGCTTTACGCCACAATATCGAGATTTACAGAAACTACTAGATAAGTATAAAGAGACACTCGTCATCATTGCCTTACCGTGTAATCAGTTTGGAAAGCAGGAACCTGGTACTGCTAAGGAGATTCAAGAATATTGCGAAATTAATTATGGAATTTCATTTTTAATTACTGAAAAAATTAAAGTTAAAGGAGCAGACCAACATCCTTTATATCAGTGGTTGACGAAGAAAGCACTCAATGGAAAACAAAATACGACTGTAAAATGGAATTTTCAAAAGTATTTAATAGACGAAAACGGTGAATTCTTAAACTATTATTATTCAATCACTAACCCTACAAGTTCTAGAATTACGAAATATTTAAAATAATGTAAATTGAAAGAATTATATCTTTTCATACTATTTCTAGTAATCAATTTTGGTGCACTTGCATTAGGTAATTATTTTATGGGAGATGCCGTTTCTGGGGAATGGTATAAAGATTTAAATAAAGCTCCCTGGACACCTCCAGGATGGGTTTTTGGAGCAACTTGGACCTTGATTATGATTTGTTTCTCTGTTTATCTGAGCTTTTTATTTTCTATTCGTAATTCAAAATATGTTGTATTTGTATACGCTCTGGCTTGTGTATTGAATGTGAGCTGGAATTATATTTTTTTTAATCAACATTTAATACAATTGGGATTTGTAAATATTATACTTCTCACACTGGTTATTCTGTACTTCTTTATTTCATTTTGTGACGATACATTAAGCAAACTAAAATACTTGTTATTACCATATATTATTTGGCTCTGTATAGCTATATCTTTAAATGGATATATCTTGTTTAATAATTAGACTTAATAAACGTATTAATACCCTCTTTTTAAGCCTTATGAAAATATATACTTTACACAAAAAACAGAACCTTCCTATATCAGTTGATGCTGCTTGGGATTTTTTGTCAGATCCTGAAAACTTAAAAACTATTACACCAGATTATATGGGTTTCAATATATTGTCTGGAGCAGATAGACCAATGTTTCCTGGTCAAATTATACAATATATAGTGACACCTGTATTGGGTATTAAAACAAAATGGGTCACAGAAATTACACATGTTAAAAATCGAGAGTATTTTGTAGATGAGCAACGATTTGGTCCCTACTCCTTATGGCATCATAAACATTTTATAAAGGAAATAGATGGTGGTGTAGAAATGGAAGATATTATTGATTATAAAGTTCCATTGGGCATACTAGGACAACTTGTGCATCCAATTCTTGTAAAACCTAAGCTTGAAGAAATTTTTAATTATAGAACCAAAAAGCTACAAACCTTGTTTGGAACCTATGACAACTAGTTTTTTGCACTACAAGCAAGTTTTTAATATTCTAAACACTTATACATTATATGCAAAAGATTAATATTTTTTGGTTTCGAAGAGATCTTAGATTAGATGATAACCTCGGATTTTATGAAGCTTTGCGAAGTGATTATTCAGTTCTTCCAATTTTTATTTTTGATACTGAAATCTTAGAACATCTACCTAAGGACGATGCTCGGGTGACGTTCATACATCAAACACTACAAAGTATGAGGCAAACTTTGCAGCAAGAGCATCAAAGTAGTATCGCTTTGTATCATGGCAAACCAACAGATATCTTTAAATCCTTAATAAACGATTACGAGATTGAAACTGTTTTTACGAATCATGATTATGAGCCTTATGCTACCGAACGCGATAATCAGATTAAATCTATTTTAGAATCCAATAGTATTCAATTTAAAACGTTTAAAGATCACGTTATTTTTGAAAAAGGCGAGGTTGTTAAGAAAGATGGAGACCCTTACTTGGTTTACACACCTTATATGCGTACATGGAAGGAAAAATTTAAAACGATTGATTTAGAAATATACTACACCAAATCATATTTAAATAATGTTATTGAACATACTAGGCTCCCTAATTTAAGTTTGTCGGATATTGGTTTTACGAAATCGAGTCAAGACATTTCTCCATACGATGTAACGCCTACGTTAATTCAGAATTATGAAGCCCACCGAAATTTCCCTGCCCAAGATGCGACTTCTCATTTAGGGCCACACTTACGGTTTGGGACTGTAAGTATTCGTAAAATGATTAAAAAGGCTATTGCTGAACGGAATGAAGTCTTTTGGCAAGAATTAATTTGGCGTGAATTTTTCACACAAATCCTATGGCATTTCCCACATACCAAGGACAACGCTTTTAAACCACAATACGACCGAATCGAATGGAGGAATAATGAAGAAGAATTTAAAAAATGGTGCGATGGTCTTACAGGATATCCACTTGTGGATGCAGGCATGAGGCAACTCAAACAAACAGGGTTTATGCACAACAGAGTGCGTATGCTTGTGGGTAGCTTTTTATGCAAACATTTATTAATTGATTGGCGACTTGGCGAGGCCTATTTCGCTGAAAAATTGCACGATTACGACATGGCAAGTAATGTTGGGAATTGGCAATGGGTGGCAGGTTCTGGTGTAGATGCCGCTCCCTATTTTAGAATTTTTAATCCCACAACTCAGATTCAGAAATTTGATAAAAATCACGACTATATAAAACAATGGGTTCCGGAGTATCAAGAATTGACCTATCCACAGCCTATAGTCGATCATAAAATGGCGAGAGAGCGATGTTTAGAAACATATAAATCGGCTTTAAAATAAACAGATATAAAATATTGGTGTCATTTGTATAATAAAACCAAAATAATGACGTTGCTATTTACAAGACCTTTAGGGTCTTACATGAAATAACCATTTCAATAAACAATTTTAAAAGCTCTGATTAGTCATCAGAGCTTTTTTATTTTACTATTTGCGATTGCCTTAAAAAAACATTTAAAGAAACAATCTTTTTATTAACTTTAAAGCACTAACATAAAATCAACAACATTATGAATACGTGGGGAGTTGCAAAAAAATGGAAAGAAATGTGCGAAAAGGGTGACAACTTAGATTGCATTAATGAACTTTACGCAGACGATGTGGTAAGTAGAGAAATGCCTGGAACATCTGGAGAAGTAATTACCGGAAAGCAAAATGTGTGGAATAAAAGTAAAAAATGGATAGACAGTGTTGAAAACATCCATTTTAGTAGTATCAGTAACCCTTTAGTTGCTGGTAACTTTTTTACAGCTAAAATGGATTACGATTGTACCTTTAAAGATAAAGGCAGACAAAAAATACAAGAAGTCTGTGTTTATGAAGTTGTGGATGGTAAAATTACAAGTGAGCAGTATTTTTATTAAACTCATTTAATGATCCCAAATGCTCTAAAAAAAGGTCTAATTCCTATTAATGATACTTTTTAAAAAGACTTCTTTCAATTACACACAGGCTCAAACAACTTATAGACAACTGATTAAACAACACAAAAGAAAAGACCTCTTAATTAATTATATAGACAACGGACAACAACAAACCATTGGTATATAAAAAAGCCTCAAGATACAACTTGAAGCTTTTATATATCGTATTATACTTGGTTTACAAAATATAAAAATGGTTTAAAGAGCACTCTAATTGCCCTCTACACGTTCAATTTTAGCACCAATAGCTCTTAATCGTTCGTCAATATTTTCGTAACCTCTATCTATTTGTTCAATATTATGAATAGTAGACGTTCCTTTTGCTGATAATGCCGCAATTAATAAAGAAACACCTGCTCTAATATCTGGAGACGTCATTGTAGTAGCTTTTAATGTCGATTTAAAATCGTGACCAATAACAGTGGCTCTATGTGGGTCGCAAAGAATAATTTTTGCACCCATATCTATTAACTTATCAACAAAGAACAAACGACTCTCAAACATTTTTTGGTGTACAACTGCACTTCCTCTTGCTTGAGTTAAAACTGTTAAGATAATACTCAATAAATCAGGTGTAAATCCTGGCCATGGAGCATCTGAAATAGTTAAAATAGAACCATCAATAAAGTTTTGTACTTCATAACCATCTGTATGAGCTGGAATATGAATATCATCTCCCTGACGTTCTACTGTCACTCCTATTTTTCTAAATACATTAGGGATTTGCCCTAGATCATCCCAACTAACATTAGTAATTGTTAATTCACTCTTTGTCATAGCAGCTAAACCTATCCAGCTACCAATTTCAATCATATCTGGTAGCATTCTATGGTTTGTACCACCTAAAACATCAACACCCTCAATGGTAAGTAAATTAGAACCCACACCAGAAATCTTAGCTCCCATTCGGTTCAACATCTTACATAATTGCTGTAAATAGGGTTCGCAAGCCGCATTATAAATAGTGGTCGTTCCTTCTGCTAAAACAGCAGCCATTACAATATTTGCAGTTCCGGTAACGGAAGCCTCATCTAAAAGCATATACGTACCTTTTAACTTCTCTGCTTCTACTCCATAGAACAATTCTTCTCTGTTATAACGAAATTTAGCACCAAGATTAATAAAACCTTCAAAATGCGTATCTAAACGACGACGACCAATTTTATCACCACCTGGTTTAGGAATATAACCTTTTCCAAAACGTGCTAAAAGCGGTCCAACAATCATAATAGAACCTCTTAAGCCTTTACCGTCTTCTTTAAATGCTACGGATTCTAAATAGTTTAAATTAACCTCGTCGGCCTTAAAGGTATAAGACCCTTTATCGAGTTTATTAATCTTAACTCCAAGCTTTTTTAATAAAGCAATTAGTTTGTTAACATCAATAATATCGGGAATGTTATCTATTTGAATTTCTTCGGCAGTTAAGAGCACTGCGCATAAGATTTGTAAGGCTTCGTTTTTGGCACCTTGAGGCTGAATTTTACCTTTTAATCGGTGACCTCCTTCAATTTTAAATGTACTCATCCGTTTTTAGTAACGTTTTCTATTATTAGTATATTTTTTCTTATTTGAGGATGAATTCTTTTTGTTTGAATTGCTTTTACCACCATATTTAGATTTGGTGCGCATTAAACTTGTAGAATCACTTAGCGCTTCTTCGCTGTTTTTTAAATCAATTTTACCGCCAGAAAGTTCTAATAAATGTGCATAAATCACTTCATCTTCAACGGTATCTTTATTCCAATTTAGAAAACACTTTTTCATGTGATTGGCAATAGTATATGTTAAAGCTTCTTTTAGCTCTCCTTCTTCCCAACCAACAGCAACATCAATCATCGTTTTAATATTATTTCCGTAGAAACGATACTTGGGATGGTTCTGAGGATATTTTAAAGGTTCTGGTTTCGCTAATATTTCATCTTTCGATGGTTCACCAAATGGAGCGTCTACATCAATTTCAAAATCTGCCATTATAAACAACTGATCCCATAACTTATGCTGAAAATCTGGCACATCTCTTAAATGTGGCTGTAAATTTCCCATTACAGCGATAACCGCTTTGGCTACTTTATTACGTTCTTCTTTGGTTTCGCGAGACTTAGCGTAATTAATCATCTTTTGCAGATGACGGCCATATTCTGGTATAATTAAATGCTCGCGCTCTGTGTTGTATTCTAAATCGTCAATCAAAATTGTAAAATGTGTGTGGTATATCGTTATAACCTGAAGTCTCTAGGTTTTGTTGCAAAGTACAAAAAAATATGATTCTTGAACAAATTATTACAGGGAAATTACTCCTTCTACATTTTCTGCGACTTCCTTATATTTAGCTATAACCGCTTCAGGGTTTTTCATTCTCACATTTATAGAGACACTAGTGTATTTTCCGTTCTTAGACACTTTCGTAGAAATAACCGCTCCTAAATTATCAAAAAGGGCTTCAATATGATTGATACTTGGCCCTTTAGAAACTACAATAAACTTATATAAATACTCCGATGGCCAAAGGGCTGTATCGTAAAGTTGTGTTTTTAATTTGTCGTAAAACTCGTCTGTTTTTTTTGAATTATCCATGTTGAAATTTTTCAGTTGTAAAGATACGTTTAACTTTACATTTTTATCTTTTATTTTTACATCAAAAATACTGCCAATTTGAATCCGAAAAAAGTCGTTATCGCAGGTGGACCTGGAACAGGAAAAACCACTATTATAAATGAGTTGAAGAAACGTCGTTTTTTATGCTACGACGAAATCTCTAGACAAATCACCTTACAAGCTAGAAAAGATGGTATTGAGCAACTTTTTTTAACCGAACCTCTGTTATTTAGCGAAAAACTTTTAGAAGGTAGAGCAAAACAATTTGTATCGGCCGAGAAAGAAACCCAAAACGTTGTTTTCCTAGATAGAGGTTTGCCAGATGTCATTGCATATATGGACTATATTGGTGATACCTATCCTGAGCACTTTGTAAACACTTGTCACAGTCATAAGTACGATGCAATTTATATTTTAGCACCTTGGGAAGAGATTTTTACCAGTGATAGTGAACGCTATGAAAATTTTGAAGAAGCCAATGCTATCCACCATCATTTAGTAGCAACGTATAAGCGCTTTGGGTACCATTTAGTTGATGTGCCGTTTGGAAGTGTAGAAACAAGAGTAGATTTTATTCTCGAATCTCTTAATTTGCCTTAACGGGTTTTAACACTACAATGTTGTATTACAAATTTCAATTATCTTTAACTCGGATAATCACAGTACATTGTATACGACACCACTTTTTACCATTTTAAAAATATCGGTAAAAATAATAGTCATAAATACGGTATTATAGAGTGAAAATGACAGTATGCATCCTATAGAAGTTTTAGAACGGTATTGGAACCACACGTCCTTTAGACCGCTTCAAGAAGAAATTATTACGTCGGTTCTCAACCGTGAAGACACCTTTGCACTTTTACCAACAGGAGGTGGTAAATCTGTTTGTTTTCAAATTCCGGCATTGATTCAAGATGGTATATGTATTGTTATTTCGCCATTAATTGCTTTAATGAAAGACCAGGTTAATACCTTAAAGGCAAAAGGAATTAAAGCCATCGCATTAACTTCTGGCATGTCCTATAAAGATTTAGATACCCAATTAGACAATTGCATTTACGGTAATTATAAGTTTCTTTACCTGTCACCAGAGCGTTTGCAACAAACCTTAGTACAAGACCGCATACAGCAAATGCGTGTTAACTTAATTGCTGTTGATGAAGCGCATTGTATTAGTCAATGGGGAAATGATTTTAGACCCGCTTACAAAAACATTTCAGTCTTAAGGCAAATGCATCCGCATGTTAATTGTATCGCGTTAACAGCTACAGCTAAGCATAATGTTGTTGAGGATATTGTTAAAAATCTCGATTTTATAAATCCAAATATCTACAAAGCATCTTTTGCCAGGCCTAATATTGCGTATAATGTTATTCATACAGATGATAAGTTGTTTCAGCTAGAACACCTGTTAAAAACATATAAAGGCACATCTATAATATATGTTAGAAATCGCAGAGCGACTTCTGACATTCATAATTTTCTTAGTGCTAAAGGATTTTCTTCTACATTTTACCACGGAGGTATTACAAATAAAGAAAAGCAAGAGCGCTTGTACCAATGGAGTCATGGTCAAAAACACATTATGGTGGCCACTACTGCCTTTGGTATGGGTATAGATAAAGCCGATGTTAGAACTGTAATTCATATTAATTTACCAGAAAGTCTAGAAAGCTATTATCAGGAAGCAGGACGCGCTGGAAGAGACGGAAAACTGGCACAAGCTATCATTTTAAAACAGCATGTAGATGAAGATCATCTTAGAAGTCAATTTTTAAGTACATTACCTTCGGTTGCTTTTGTGAAAACGGTTTATAACAAACTGTGTAACTATTTTCAAATTTCTTATGGTGAAGGTGAAAATACAATGCATCAATTCGATTTTAAATCCTTTTGTAGTCGATATAAATTAAGCGCTAGTATTACCTATAACGCTTTATTGTTACTAGATCGCAACGCTATACTTACCTTAACGCAGCATTTTAACTTTAGAACTAAAATTCAATTTATCACCTCAAATGCCGTTTTGTTTAAATATCTAGAAACGCATCTCGACTTAAATGTCTTAGTAAAAGTACTGTTAAGAACCTATGGAGGAATTTTTGATTATGAAACCAAAGTAAATCTCAGTTTGGTGGTTGACAAAGTAAAACTTCCAGAGAAGCTAGTCATTGCGCAATTGCAACGTCTAGAAAAAGATGAAGTTATTAGTTTACAAATGGCAAATACAGATTCGGAAATTACGTTTTTAAAACCTCGTGAAGATGATATTACTATTAATCCTATCGCGAAAACAATAAAGCAACAACATACTTTAAAACACCAACAAATAGAAGCTGTTTTGCAATACGTACGTAACAACACTGTATGCAAGAGTCAACAATTATTGCATTATTTTGGCGAAACAGCCGAAGTATCTTGTGGTATATGTTCGGTATGTATGGCTAAAGCTTCAGGAGAAAACTTAGATAACACAATAACGTTTCAAATTTTAAAAGCATTAGAAACTGAAGCCTTATCTTCGCGTCAATTATTACAACAACTTAAATGTTCTGAACATAATCTTTTAACAGGATTATCAGAACTTATAGAGTTACATAAAATAACATTAACACACGCTAATACTTACACACTTGTATGACACAAAAACGTGATTTACGTATCGTTTTTATGGGGACACCAGATTTTGCGGTGGCCACATTAAAAGCCTTACTAGATAATAATTATAAAGTTGTAGGAGTTATAACGGCTCCCGATAGACCTGCAGGACGTGGGCAGAAATTAAGAGCTTCGGCTGTAAAAGAATTTGCTTTAGAACACAAGTTAACAGTTCTACAACCAACCAATTTAAAAGCGGAGTCATTTTTAGAAAAACTGAAAGCACTCAATGCTAACCTTCAAATCATTGTAGCGTTCAGAATGTTACCAAAAGTGGTGTGGCAAATGCCAACTTATGGTACCTTTAACTTGCACGCATCCTTATTGCCACAGTACCGAGGAGCTGCACCAATCCATTGGGCCATAATAAATGGAGAAACTCAAACAGGAGTCACCACTTTTTTTATTGATGAAAAAATTGATACAGGAGCTATTATTAAAAGTGAAACCACAGCAATTGGTCCGCGTACAACGGTGGGTGAATTGCACGATGAACTTATGACCATTGGAAGTAAACTGGTTATTAAAACCGTAGAGCAAATTGAAACAGGAACAGTAACAACAACGGTACAGCCGCACACAGATGACCTAAAAACCGCTTACAAACTGCATCGAGATAACTGTAAAATAGATTGGTCACAACCTTTAAACACTATCTATAATAAGATTAGAGGTTTAAACCCGTTTCCTGCCGCTTGGTGTTATTTAGAAACTGATGATAAAAAGCCTTTGGCCGTTAAAATATATGCTATTGAAAAGCAAGAACAAGAACACAATGATGCCAACGGCACCATTTTATCGACCAAAGATGAATTAAAAGTCGCATGTCAAGGAGGTTACATTCATATTTTGGAAATTCAATTACCAGGAAAACGTAAAATGAATGTAAAATCATTACTTAACGGGTTTCAATTTTCTGCATCTGCAAAACTGCTGTAAACCCCTATTATCATTGGTTTTATAAAATATTCGATGAAATACACATGCTTTATTAACAAATGCTCGAAGTTATTAACAAAAAGCCGTATTTCCCTTACTATTACTTGTGTAGCTTAATATTCCTAATAATTTTGTGTACAGATTTTAAAGAACTATTAATTTAGAATCTAAATTTTAACAATTTAAATTAAATATTTATGAACAAAACAGATTTAATCAATGGAATGGCAGAAAATGCTGGAATTACAAAGGCAGCTGCTAAAAAAGCATTAGACTCTTTATTAATTGATATCGAAGGATCTTTACAAAAAGGGAACAGAGTATCTTTAGTTGGTTTTGGTTCTTGGTCAGTTTCTAGAAGAGCTGCAAGAGACGGTAGAAACCCTCAAACTGGAAAAACTATAAAAATCAAAGCTAAAAATGTAGTAAAATTTAAGGCAGGTTCTGACTTAAGTAACGCTGTAAACTAAGACATTTTTTGTTTAAAATACAGAAACCTGCTCAATGAGCAGGTTTTTTTTTATTTGCACTTTAAAGGTGCTATACCCCAGAATAATATAAATTTCATACTGTTTATCGCATAATAAACACATATTAGTTGTTTTTTTAACAAAAAAAACATAGATTTAATACTATTAAATTTAGATAAGCCAAAATGAACAAACCCGAAAAAGGCAATTTACTCATTGCCGAGCCATCTATTATCGGTGATATTTCTTTTAATCGTGCTGTGATTCTTTTAGCAGATCACAACGCCTTAGGTTCAGTTGGGTTTATTTTAAATAAGCCTTTAGATTATAACCTTAAAGATCTCATTGAAGGAACTGAATCTGAATTCCCGGTATATAACGGAGGTCCTGTAGAACAGGATAATCTGTATTTTATTCATAAATCGCCAGAATTAATACCAAATAGCGTAGAAATATCTAACGGTATTTTTTGGGGAGGTGATTTTAGTATTGTATTAAACCTAATTAATAAAGGAGATATCTCTAGTGATGATATCCGGTTCTTTTTAGGTTATTCTGGTTGGGATGAACAACAGCTAGACAACGAACTAAAATCGAATGCCTGGTTAATTTCTGAAAACATTTATAATAAGGAAATCATAGCGAAATCTTGTAACTCGTTTTGGCGTGAAAAAATGCTAGAATTGGGTGGAGATTACAGTATTTGGTCTAATGCTCCAGAAAACCCTAGTTATAACTGATGCTTTAACCATACCGTTAGCTCTCATTATTTTATTACTGAACGGCAAACTATAACATGCGCGTTATTTTATAGAATACTACACCAAACCGTTATGTCCTTAGATGCATACGTATGTTTAGATTGAAAAAAAGAAATACTAAGGCCTAATGACTCTTAGCCATAAATAACATATTACAATGCTTACACTATAATGTATTACGTTAACACAATATTGTTCGGCTTCGTGTTATGACAACAGCCTTAGTTTAGCATTCAATTTATTAACGAGTCCTTGAGCGAAATCACTACCATATGTTTTCTTACGATATTTAGTAATAGGAACAATGCCTTTAATCACATTAGTAATAAATAATTCATCAGCTTTTTGAAGTTCAAATGGGCTAATGGAAGCTTCTTCTACTGTAATATTTACATCTTTTGCTAAGAGTTCTAAAACTTGTTTACGCATTACCCCTTTTAAGCAACCATCTTCTAAAGGTGGAGTTTTTATATGATCTCCTTTCACTACAAATAAATTACCATTTAAGGCTTCAATCACACTTTTATTGGTATTTAAAACTAAGCAATTATCAAAATCATTTTCTTGAGCATAAATACTTCCAATGACTTGTATAGCTTTGTTATTCGATTTTAAACCAGAAAGTAATCCTGGGGCCACAAAGTAATCTTTATACAAATCGACAACACATTTTGCTTCGGCATCAATGGTATAAAAGGGTTGGTGATAAGGCTCTGCACTTATATTAAAATGCACTTGAGCGGTACCCGAAGGCAAATATTTTCCACCTTCACCTCTATCGACATTTAACCGTACACGTGCCGATGCATGTAATAAATGACTCGCTTCTAATGTTTTAAGTATTTCGGACTCTAAAAATTCCATAGTAAAATTCATAGGAATATCCATCCTAAGGATTCTCATAGAAGACATGAGTCTGAAATAGTGATCTTCCCAAAAGAAAATCTTACCATTCACTACTTTTAGAGTTTCAAAAAGGGCATCACCATATTTATAACCTCTATTATTTATTGTAAGATCTGAAGTGGCTTGTGAACGTAATGAACCGTTAAAATTTATCATAAAAAAACATCCCTAAACGTCTCTTCTAAGAGACTATACATATCATAATATTATGTTCTAGATTTTATAGTGTAGACGGCATTATAAAATGGTATCTAAATAAAAATCTCGATTTAGTAAAGCAACTAAATCGAGACAAAGATATATTAGATTAATTATTCTGCGGCTATCTAGAGCCTAAAACTTGTTTAAGGCTAGAAATTTGGTTTTCCCAAAGCATTTTACCTTCGTCAATTTCATCTTCTTCGGCATAATCGGTAATCATTAAGGACACATCTTTAGTAATTTCGTCAACTTGGATACGAATTTCAAAAAAGTAAGGTGCTCCGTCTTCATCATCGCTTAACCACCGAAACTTCACACGTTCGCCACTTTTCTTACTTAGTAGTTTTGCTTGCTCTTCAGAGCCATCCCAAATAAAAGTATATAGTTCCCCACGCGAGTTAACGTTATCTGCATACCATTCCGACAAACCAGAAGGTGTTGATATGTAAGTATATATTAGCGCTGGTGATGCTTGAATCACAAACTCCATTTCATATTTTTCTTTATCTTCCATATTACATTGTATTATGTGCTCAATATATACATTTTATAGGTGAGTTTTAAAGATTCAACTAAAATTATTTTTTTTACTTTTTATTGTTTGCTGTACTCGAAATTGTTTTTATATTTGCAGCCGCAATTACGCATATGTTTAAATACATTATTTTGAAGCTTTATATGTAAATTGTGAATTATGGCGAGGTAGCTCAGTTGGTTAGAGCGTTGGATTCATAACCCAGAGGTCACGAGTTCAAATCTCGTTCTCGCTACATCAGTAAAAGTCCTGCACGAAAGTGCTGGACTTTTTTTATGCGCTGCACTGAAGCTTTGCTTCAAAGTGCATAAGCATAAAAAAAGGCCATAGCAATGCGCTAGCATTGTGGACGTTTACTAGTGTACAGCTCACCCGCGAAGATTCACTGAAAGTAAATCAAAAAATAATAATCGTTAAAGCATAAAAAAAGGCCATAACAATGCGCTAGCATTGCGGACGTTTACTAGTGTACAGCTCACCCGCAAAGATTCACTGAAAGTAAATCAAAAAATAATAATCGTTAAAGCATAAAAAAAGGCCATAGCAATGCGCTAGCATTGTAGACGTTTACTAGTGTACAGCTCGCCTTGCGAAGATTCACTGAAAGTAAATCAAATAATATATAAATCGTAAAAGCATAAAAAAAGGCCATAGCAATGCCCTAGCATTGCGGACGTTTACTATTGTACAGCTCACCTTGCGAAGATTCACTGAAAGTAAATCAAATAATATATAAATCGTAAAAGCATAAAAAAAGGCCATAGCAATGCCCTAGCATTGTGGACGTTTACTAGTGTACAGCTCACCCGCGAAGATTCACTGAAAGTAAATCAAATCATATATAAATTATTAATGCATAAATTTTGTGCTCTTGTAAGGGGCTCTTTTTCTTCAATGCTCATTTTTATTATGTTTTAACACGTGTAGTTAATCAATTTTGTCATTCCTTCGAAGGCAGGAATCCACTTATTTACCCTTAATAAATTCATTTTAACCTGTGACTTATTGGTAAAAAGTTATCGATACTAACACATTTGATTAGGAGTAACAACGTTAAATTATTACAATTGCCTGCTTGAGCAAATCATAAGCAATACAATAATTAATTCGGTGTGTTGCTTATTTTATTATGGCGTTCAATTGCACTTATATGTTTATTATTTAGGGTTGTCCCCTTCAGGGGACTTGAGGGGTGTTGGCCCTATGATTTTTTTATAAATGCTTACCTCCCTCTGGAAAGATTGTTTCGCCAGACTTGCCACGACCTAAAAAACACCCGAGACCTCAACTGTAGTGGTCAATTAATATGTTGTTGTTGTTGTTGTTGTTGTGTGTTTACCCTATAACAACGTTCCTCACCAAGATACAACGGATTACCATGCTTCTCAGACCAAAAACCATCTAGCAAGTCCTTAGTAATACATTTATAAACCACAACCCCTTTATATGTATTGGTATCATCACCTTTATAATTAAAGTTAATGACTAAGATATTATCCTTAAAAAACCCAATCCCTAATTGCTCTTGATTAGTATTAATTAACCACTTCGCCTTTATTCTGTTGTGTTCATTTAAGGCTAATTCTAAGGTGCCTTTGTAAGCGATGCCGTTCTCATCTTGGTTACTCCCTATAATGTTGTAGGTTCCGGGTAATTGGGTTATGGTCATTGTATTCTTTTACTTTTCTAATTACTAGCCTGTCATTGCGAGGACGAAGGACGTGGCAATCTCATGCCCCCAATCAAATCAACCACAATCCAACTACCCAGCCATCCCATTTACAAACACCTGAACAAATTCTTTCATCTTATCTAAAATGCGCTCTCCTATTTCACGTGCCTTTAAAATACTTGGTCTATTATCCAAACATTTAAAAACCTCATCGCGTAAAGGTTCCCTACCAGAATAGGTATAACTTTCTATTAAATTCTGAAACTGTTTTTGGTCTAACTGTTCTTCTTCGCACATTTTTGATAAGGCCAATACTTTTTCTTCATGCCAAAAGCGTTCAAACTCATCTTCTATAGCATCTACATCACTAATATGCGGTAGGTTTTCTTCTATAAATTTTTCGATTAATTCGCGTTTACTTCGTAATTCTACATCACCAGAGAGCATATCTATAATGGCTTTTTTCTGTGCTTTTGCTTCTGTAGATTTAGCGTCTTTTAATTTGGCTAAAAGTTGTAGAATATAAGCGACATTGATCTGATCGCGATGAATGAGTTCTAACTCAAAATCAATATCATTAAGTATAGAAGCTTTATCTACTTTACTATCTTTTTTTACTTTATCACTTATACTCCAATAGCGATCTATATATTCATTGAAGGTTGCTTCATCTATAGGTAAATCATCCCAACTAAAATCTGTGTACGATTGTAGCACATTTATAGTTCTTAATACGCGTCTAAAAGCTTGTACAAATGCCAACTCTTCATTTTCATCCTTAAGAGAATCTATGTCGTTAAAACTGGGTGTTACTTTAAATAAATGTTCTAAAGCTGTATCTAATTTGCTTGCTACAACGTCGTAGTCTGGCAAAATAATAGCTTCTATAGCTTCTTTATTAGAAAACAAGGTAATAGCATCGTCTGTTGCTCCTTTTAGGTTTCTAAAACATAAAATATTTCCTTGCGATTTTACATCTCCAATAATTCTATTGGTTCTAGAAAAGGCTTGAATTAAACCATGGTACTGCAAATTTTTATCAACATATAAAGTGTTCACTTTTTTAGCATCAAAACCTGTCAACATCATATTTACCACTATAACAATGTCTAAACGGTCTTTATCTAAAAAGGTTGTTTTTTCACGCTCTTTTAAGCGTTTGGTGATATCTTTAAAATAACCATCAAACAATTTTTGGTCTTTGGTAGAAAACGCTTGCGTAAACATTGTATTGTAATCTTGAATATACTCATCTAGCTTTTCTCTAGTATGGTTTTCTTTTCTGTAGGTAGCATTGGGTTCTGCTGCATATTGCGCTTTCTCCTCTTCTGTAGAGGGTAAAACATCATCTGCCCCTACACCATCCTCATTAGTGCCATACGTAAAAATGGTTGCAATACGCAAATCGTGTTCGCCAGCTAATTTTTTACGTTTAAAAATGTCGTAATACTTAATTAATGTATCAATATCGCTTACCGCAAAAAGTGCAGAAAATTGACGATTCTTAGTTTTAGTATCGTGATAAGCAATAATATAATCTACAATTTTTTCTAGTCGTTTTGGATCTGCAAACACCTCAGCTTTATCAATATCTTCTACTTCAATATCTATAAAGGTGTTACTTTTTTGTTTGTATTTACCAATATATTCTATTCCAAATTTTAAAACATTATCGTCGCGTATAGCATCTGTAATCACATATTTATGTAAACATTCTCCAAATAAATCTTTGGTAGTACGTTTTCCTAAATCGTTTTTAGAGGCATTTTTAGCAAAAATTGGCGTACCTGTAAACCCAAAAAGCTGACTGTTTTTAAAATACTCAGTAATCTTTTTATGCGTATCTCCAAATTGGCTGCGATGGCACTCATCAAAAATAAAAACGACACGTTTGTTTTCTAAATCTTTAAAACTCTTATTGTAGTGCGCTTTTGTTATGGCATTATTTAGCTTTTGTATGGTAGTGACAACCAATTTAGAATCGTCTTTTAATTGACCAACTAAGTTTTTTGTATTTGTTGTACCGCTTACACTATCTTTTTTAAAGCTGTTAAACTCTTTCATGGTTTGGTAGTCCAGATCCTTTCTATCCACCACAAAAACTACTTTATCTACATTAGGCAAGTCCATAATAATCTGGCTTGCTTTAAAAGACGTTAGTGTTTTACCAGAACCTGTAGTATGCCAAATATAACCGTTTGCAGCAACTGTATCTGCTGTATCGGTTTGTTGTTTGGCTTTGTTTACTAAGGCTTCTACTGCGTAATATTGATAGGGTCTTAATACCATTAAAACCTTGTAGGTTTCGTTATAGACGACATATTGCGCCATCATTTTACCCAAATGGTCTGGGTTTAAAAACAAGTTGGTAAAACTTGTTAGGTCTTTTATGTTTTTATTATTGACATCACTCCAGAAATAAGACTGTTTTATAGATTGCCCTTTATTATTTACAAAATACTGCGTTTCTAATTCATTACTAATTACAAATAATTGCACATATTGAAACAAACCATAATTGCTATCAAACGAATGTCTTTGATAACGATTTACTTGATTAAAAGCTTCCTTAATCTCTAAACCACGACGTTTTAACTCTATTTGCACTAAGGGTAAACCGTTTACTAAAAGTGAAACATCATAACGATTTTTGTAGGTGCCTTCTTGTGTGATTTGGTTAGTGACTTGAAACAAATTACTTGTCCAATCTTCACTATTAAAAAAGCGGACATAAAAACTATCGCCATTGTCTCTGGTAATATTGAAACGATCACGTAGCGTTTTGGCTTTTTCAAACACATTGCCTTTTGCTAAATGGTTAAGTATGGCATCAAACTCTTTAGTAGAAAATACTGTTTTATTAAAGGCTTCTAGTTGGGTTTTTAAATTAGATACTAAAACCTCTCCATCTGGTATGGTTACATTTTGGTAGCCTAAACCTACTAATTGTTTAATTAGGTTATTTTCTAGTTGTGCTTCGGATTGTTTTGTCATAATTCATTAAAAAGGTCTTCCCATTCAGGATTTATACTTTCTATTAATGCTATTTTTTTTGCTCTACTGCCTGCTTTTAATTGTTTTTCTCTGCCTATGGCATCACCAATTAGTTGGTGTGCTTCATGATATACTAATTTAGTTAAATTATATCTAGCAGAAAAAGACTTTTTATCGTGCTTTTCTTTATGCTGAACAATACGCTGTTTTAAATTAGCGGTTACACCAACTTAAAGCGTTGTGTTATTTTTATTGGTTAATAGGTATACATATCCTGGTTTCATGTCATTGCGAGGCTTTTTTTGCCGAAGCAATCTGTTAATTGTTAGTCCTTCACTTCATGAGACTGCTTCGTGCCTCGCAATAACGGTTCCTTGCGAACGCAGCGCGGCAATCAAACAAACATTTGCTGCAACAACCCTTTTTTAAACGCTTGCGTTTGCGTAATTTGCGTTTGTACGGCTTCTATTTTTTTATCTATAGCACTTAAATAATTGGCTATTTTTTGTTGTTCTTTTAGGGATGGAAAATTGTATTTAAGGTTTTTAATAATCTTTGATGATAAATTACCTTGTCCACCTTGTAAATATTTTGATGTAATTCTGTCTTTATTTAGCAATAACACATAATACAAATATTCAATTGATTCATTAGTTCTAATACATAAAACTGCCTGATTTATTGCTCCGCTTAACTTTGAAATTGAAACTTCTCCACTATTCGCACCATAAAGAGCATATAATAAATCTCCCTTTTCAACAATTTTAGCTGAAGAACCATTCAATGCTTCTTCAGAAATGAAACTGAATACTTCAGAATCATAAATATTTCCTGAACCAATAAATGGAATTGTACCTGAATAATACTCCTTATTTGTACTAGTTGGTGTTCCTCCTGAAAAGAAAGTACAAGCCTCTCCCAACCGCTTCTCTTCCCAATCTGGGAATTGCGTTTCATTTGGTGAGATTGCTTCGTGAGATTGCTTCAATGCGTTCGCAATGACGTCTGGTTTAAAACGCAATTGTTGGCTAAACAGTTGTTGCATCACGCCTTTTTTGTATAAGGCTAGTGTTTCTTTTTTGGTGGTGAGTTGCTGTAGTTTGGTGTCTACTGCGGTTAGAAAATTGGCTATTTTTTGTTGTTCTGGTAGGTTGGGAAGGTTAATTTTTAATCTATAAAAGTCACCATGATTTAAATCAGGAATTGTTGAAGTTCCTGCTAATTTCATAATTGTGTGTTGCGTTTTATAATCAGTTAAAAAATAATATAAAAACCATTTATCACAATCTGAATTAAATTTTATCTTAAAAAAATTATTATGAAAAGCTCCTTTAACCCCTGTAACAACCTGACCAGTATTTCCAGTTCTTGTCATTAAAATATCATCTTCATTACATAATACTGATTCAGTTGGGTTCTTTATAAAATATTTTTTTGTTGAACCTGCTCTTAAAAATTCATTGGTAATATAAAAATGTAATCCTTCTGCTTCTTCCGTAAACCTTTCAGCAATAGCAATTTGCAAACCTTGATTTATTTTGGTAAAATCTTTTAGTTTCTTTTCTTCCCATTCCCCTTCAAACTCTTTAAAGCGTAGTTTGGGTAGTAGTGATTTTGTATGTGTTGTTGTGTGGGTCATTTGGTTTTGTCTGTCATTGCGAGCGTAGCGTGGCAATCTGTTTCTTGTTTATTCTAAGCTTCATGAGATGGCTTCACTGCGTTCGCAATGACGGTTCGATTTTAAAAAGGAGTTTCAATATTTAACTGTTTACAAAAGTCTGCAATGGTAGCATCTGTTTTTGCTATGTCTTGTTCTAAGGCTTTTAGGTCTTGTGAGACTGCTGCGAGGTCTACAGGTGCTTCTTCTTCAAAGGTATCTACATAACGTGGTATATTTAGGTTGTAGTCGTTTTCTTTTACTTCTTCTAAACTGGCAACATAACTGTATTTATCTTTGGTGTCTCGGTTTCTGTAGGTGTCTACAATTGCTTTAATATGGGCATCTTGTAAAACGTTTTGGGTTTTTACTTTCTCAAAATGTTGGCTGGCGTCTATAAATAGAATGGTCTCGTTTCTTTTAACAGACGTTTCGACTGCGCTCAACGAGACATTTCGGTTTTTTTTGAGTACTAAAATACAGGTTGGTATGCTTGTACCATAAAATATGTTGGCTGGCAAACCTATTACGGCGTCTAGGTAATTTTTATCCTCTATTAAAAACTTACGTATGTGTCCTTCGGCTGCTCCTCTAAACAACACACCATGTGGTAATACGCAAGCCATGGTGCCGTTGTCGTCTAATTGGTGTACCATGTGTTGAACAAAGGCAAAATCTGCTTTAGATTTTGGTGCTAGTTTTCCGTATGCAGAAAACCTTTCGTCGCTCATATACAAAGGACTTGCACTCCATTTCGCAGAAAATGGTGGGTTGGCAACTATGGCTTCAAAACGTTTGTCTATATGGTTAGGGCTTGGGTTGACTAAGGTGTCTTCGTTGTAGATATCAAAACGTTTGTAGTGCACGTCGTGCATAATCATATTCATTCGGCACAGGTTATAGGTAGTTGGGTTACTTTCTTGCCCAAAAAACTCGCCTACGTCGTTCACTTCTTTAGCAACACGCAATAATAAAGAGCCAGAGCCACAAGTTGGGTCGTACACGCTTTTTAGTTTCTCTTTTCCTGTGGTGACTAATTGTGCTAGTATTTTAGAAACTTGTTGTGGTGTGTAAAACTCACCTGCTTTTTTGCCCGCTCCACTTGCAAACTGCCCAATAAGATATTCGTAGGCATCACCAAGGATATCGCTATCTGTATTTTCTAGGTCAAAATCGATAGTTTCTAAATGGGTAAGCACTTTTACGATGAGTTCGTTTTTGGCGTCTTCGGTTTTCCCTAGTTTACTACTGGTTAAATCGAGGTCTTCAAACAGGTTGCCAAAATCGTCTTCGCTTTCGCTTCCCATGGTACTTTGCTCAATGTTACGTAATACATTGGCTAAATCTCCTAAAATAAACTGGTGTTTTCCCCCAGAGTTACCGCGTTTAGCGAGTTCGCTAAACAGCTCGCTTGGTTTAAGGAAATACCCTAATTTTTCTAAAGCAAAGTCTCTAACGTTATTTATTAGTAAGTCTTCTTGCTCATGTCCTTCTATATCATCAAAGGTTAATCCATCTGGTTGTAGAATTTCGTTAGCGTAAAGTTTCATTTTTCGGCTTAAATATTTGTAGAAAATAAAGCCTAGTATATAATCTCTAAAATCGTCTGCATCCATATTACCACGTAAGTCGTTGGCGATATTCCACAGGGTTTGTTTTAGTAATGCTTGTTTTTGGTCTTCAGACATTTAAATAGTTTGTAAAATTAAGCAACCTCAATAAATGAGGTTAACATAGGGTGAGCTAAAAGAAATTATTCTAAGGGAGTTTAAAGATAGAAAAAGCCCTTAAATTTGCAAGGGCTTTTATAATTATTTAGTTTATAATATGATGTTCTAGAAGTTTTGATTTTAACCCAGGACATAAGTCGTTTTCAAACGCTCTTAAATCTTTACCATCACGATATAATGCTAGCATATGAGCCAAATCACCAATGACATAAGACGGATCACATTCTTGCCCTTTACTATTTTGTTTTGGATGAATTACACAAAAAGAGTGAACTCTTTCATGAATTAAAGTATTAAGTATTGAATATTTTGTTCTATCTAGGTTGTGCTTATTAAGCCTTGTTGATTTAACACATTTAGTAGTCACAGCGGTTGTACGTGAAAATGGATTCCATTTTCTCCATAAAAATACTTCATCTATTTTATAACCCCCAATTGTTTTATATTGGTCTATTAACCAACTAGCATTATCATTATAATTAGAGAGTTCGTCTGCGTTGACATGATCTAATCTACCATTACTCCAGTCAATTCTATTTTCTTGTTCCATTTCTTTAATAATCTTATAAAACAAATCATCATCAAGCACAGCTTGTTGCATCTTAACCGCCTCAACAACAGTTATATTTTCAGCGCCTTTTGTTACAGCGCAGCTTTGGATAACCAAAACAAATACTAGTAATTTAAAATAATGTTTCATAGTTTAATTATTGTTTGTTTTTAGGGTTAGAAATAGATATGGTAAAAACATTGAAACCTAATCCAAAACCAAACCAAAGGTTGCCATTACTTTTCCATTGATAATTAGATTGATTATTAATTTGATCAACTCCAGCATATAGACCTATTTGCACTTTTTTGTATTGAAGCATTAAGCCAGAAAACATTGTTAAAGTAGCGATATCCTGAGATTCACCATCTGTAATACCCAAAGCGTTTTCTGAATCTAAACCCACACTACTTATGCCTGCACCTAATTGTGCATTCAAGGATGAGCCATATACATCAAAGATTCTGAAATTAACAGTAGTACTTAGATTAAATTCTGTGTCAAATGAGAAATCATCTTGCGGTCTTGCTCTAAACGGAAGCGTTATCAAACCGACACTAATTCTATCATCAAATTCAAAGGATTGAGCAAAGGCACTAAAGTCTTTTAGAGATACGGTATAGACTTTATTGTTATAATAGTCACTTTTAAGTTTTTCGCTTGGCTTACTAGCAAGTAATTTTTCTTTTTGTTCTTCAGTTTTAGTTTTATAAGATAATGCCATTAATTTTACCTCTGTATTCGATAATTCTAAAATTCTAAATATGATACCCGATTCAAGATAATTTACTGTTTTTCCAGAATTTGAATCATCGGAATATACAGAAACAACTGTATCCTTAACTGGCACAGTATTACTTAGTTTAATTAAATCACCTACTTTAAAGTTTTGTGATGTAGAAATAAAGGTAAAAACACTAAAAAAAATTAGAAAGAAATTTTGAGTTCTCATAATATGGTTGGTTTTGGTTAATAATTCAAACTAAAAGCATTGAGTAAAGCACGCCCAATAAGCACACTAAATAATAACAGCATCCTCTAACACCACAGACACAGGTCGATAACCACTAGAAATAGTCTTACTGTTAGACTCGGCATTCACCCGTTCAAAAATCTCATGCTCCACTTGCCCTGCTTTCGCATTCACTTGTAACGGAAAATGACCATTGCACAAAGGTTGGCTCATTAATATATGATCGATAAGCAAAGAGTTTTTACTCGCTGAAATCTTAATAATAGGATCTCTATAGCGTGCTGTTCAACGCAGGTCTATTAGACATATCAAACAACACGTGGTTAAAATACTTTTCAGCCCTCAGCACTTCACCTTGCAGGTTTTGTATCAAATCAAAAAACAAATAATTGGACTCAAAATAATCTTGACCAGAACCATCATTACAATCTCCTAAATTCATTAAAGCAGTGTTCACATAGTCACCAGTGAGGTTCTGCGCAGCATCATAAGCAATGGGTTCTTTATTAATCTTAGATTTAAGATGCACACCGATGCATTCAATTTCTTTACCGTTAGCCAATTTATATATGAGAACTTGCGGCTGACGGTAATGCTCATGGTTGTCGCGTTTAAACTGACCCCAATAATGCACCTGCAAATTTTCACCACCAATAAAAGAGTGCCATACTGTAGCGGCTTGTATACGGCATGGCGGTAATACCGATGGCTTTACCAAATACCACATCCATTGCGTACCGCGCATATCGTAACCATAATCCCGATCCCGATCTCCCACCTCATCATCCGAACCCTTTAAAAGCATAGGCACCAAGTATTATCTAAGACCTTATCGCAAAAGTCAATAATCTTAGCTTCTTCTTTTAGACCTTCAAAAAGCATTAGGATGCCAGCATTAATGAGAGCTATAGTGTCTTTAACACACCCAATCCGTTCTAAGAGATCTGCAGAGCGATCGTCTTCAATAAGTTTTTGGCTGTGTTTAACATTCCAAGTTGAAATTTTTACTAACATAATGCACTGATATGATGCTAACTAGTGATAAAAATAATTATTATATATAAAGCAAACCATTCCCAGTACTGGGGAATCTTGCTAGCATTTGTCAACAACGAATTATATAAATTTATACGGCTAAGGATACCGTATGTAAGGGATGTAATAAAACTACAAATAATAGTTAAGTCCCTAATAATAAACAAGATAAAACACCAAATTCATCTTTATAATGCATTTTTCACATCATAAAAGGAAATATATCCCCAACACCCAATCCCCTAATCCCTATTCCCTAATCCCTATTCCCTATTCCCCAATCCCTAATCCCTAATCCCTAATCCCTAATTCCCTAATCCCTAATCCCTAATACCTAATACCTATTCCCTACTTCCCCAATCCCCTAATCCCTATTCCCTAATCCCTAATCCCTATTCCCTAATCCCTATTCCCTAATCCCTATTCCCCCCCACAAAAAATCCCGCAAAGGAAACCAATGCGGGATTCAATCAAAACCTAAAGCCTATCAGCCAAAGGCCAAAACCTAGCCACCAACAGCAATTTTCATACTATGGCCTTGAGCAAGCTCATAGAGCTCACCATTAACCTCCTGAAAAAATACAATGGCAGTAGCACCAAATAGCACTGTGGTCGCTGGGATGGGAGCAAACGCCGTTAAATCCGTCGTTAAACTCGTTGCTGCACCAACCATACCGCCAATGGCAATAGCATTGCTGTAAGTCACAACACCAACACCATTAGGCGCTTCTTCTACAGGTACATAGCCCTTAGTAGCATCATCCCACTCGTAATTACTCATATAACCGGCCGCCAAGGCGAGTTTAAAATGCGTAGCTCCTACTGGAAAATTAACGTAAGTATCAGTATTAAAATCAGGAATATCCCAAGTAATACTATCTCTACCCGCAGTAATCACAGGCTCATCACTGGGTGCATTAAAATTGGCATCAAATGGTTTTAAAATATTAAAATCAAAACCAATAAATTGGATGACGTTGTCAACAACATTATAAAGGCGTTGACCACGCAGGCCTACTCCACTGCCTACAATACCTCTAAACTTTCCCGTAATTCGAGAACTGATATAAGAATCTGCAACTAATCGTGATATCGAAGCAAATGAAGATCTAAAAGCTTTACCACACTTGGCGGCACCTCCAAATTCTTGCATGTTCTCACGGGTTCTAATGTACGCAGGATCGTTCAGAATACGATTTTTGCTCACACGGTTCTTTGTCTTTACAAAAGACTCACCGTTCTTTCTGTAAAAGGTCAACCCATCCAGGGTACCTTCTAATCTAATAAAAGAATTGTTTCTGGCCATACTGTTAAGTTTTATGACAAGTTGGGCGTTATGGCATTAAGCCCAACCAGTCTGGTTAACGTTGTTCAAACCATTTGAACATACGACAGATGAGGGATTACAGTTGCAAACAATACCGGTAATTATCAGTAAGCAAATTCATAATTCGCTAACCAACTGTTTACCAAACATATACAAAATAATTTAAATCATAAACAACTCATTTTCAAGTATTTTCAATAAAATCTAATATTTTTAGAAAATTCACTAATCCAACCGTAGATTTTAAATCGTTTTTTGAAAAAAAATAACCTACACCCGAAATACCCTTGAAAATTTCATAAAAATGCACACCACACATCCCTAAACACACCATAAACCCATAACTAACAACGACTTACAAAATAACAACAAGAAAAAAAACAAACCTAACCAACCTCCATTTCCCCATTTCCCTTAGCCCTTTCCATCACTAACAACACCCCTTTTCCCCCTCTCAACCTCACACGTTTCACTTCCTAATCCCCAATACCAAATCCCTAATCCCTATTCCCTAATCCCTAATACCTAATACCTACCCCCTAATCCCCAACACCAAATCCCTAATCCCTAATCCCTAATCCCTAACCCCTAACCCCTAACCCCACCCTTCATACTTCACAAGAACATCATAAGCGGGTCTTAAGCGGGTCTTAAGCGGGTCATAAGCGGGTTAGCTATAGTTTTTTCCTACAACCAAAAAATCAATCATGAAATAACACCTAATTGTGAGATTAACGGCTTTAATATTAGCGAAAGTGTTAGCATTTGATATAGCAAGACCTAAAGAAAAGAATTAGATTAGCTTTCCCTCTTACCATAGTCGCAACCCTACAGTTCCTCAGTATCCACATCATATAACAATTCTGGCGCCACTTCCTTACCTGTATCATTATGAATGATAGAAACGTCTCCTGTACTTTCAAAAATCACGGCTTTAACCTCGTTAAAATCGTGAACGTTGGCTTCTCTTAATTTAGCTATTAAATCATTTTCGCCCACATTACAAGCTTTGAGACGCTTATGCAATATTTTGCCATTATACATTATAATTTGAGGTTGATTGGTAAACCAGCGTTTAAACCAGGTCTGCGTTCTTACAACATATGAGAAAAAGGTTTGAAAACCAATTATTGAGAGAAGTGCTATTCCCCCTTTAAGTAATGAGTCGTCCGAATTAAGAATAATCGATGCTAGTACCGAACCGATGGCGACTGTAGATGCAAAATCAAAACTAGACATCTTAGCAAATGTGCGCAGTCCGAATAGCCGAGTAATTATAATGGTTATAATAAATATGCCTAATACAGAAAAAACAAGGGTTATTGCATCTTGAAGAGTCATAATCGTAGTATTTGGTGAGGTCTAAAACTACAAGTTACATGTGTTTTTTATGATCTCAATTGTAAATAAATTGAACTGAAATCATCTGTTTTACACTCAAAAACAGTAGGCTCATCTATTGAGGTAATGATCGCTCTAATAGAGGAAACCTACTCTATAATTCTCTATTACATTTGGATAAAACGTATTGTTAATACCCAATAATTATGGAAACCATTTCAAAATCACTACCGCTTTTTAAAACTATTGATGACGCCTATAAAGATTTTATATTAACACAAAAGCATCCTTGTGTGATGGCTAAAACGTTATTTATGACGGACAATTACCATCTTCATGTTTATAATTCTTCGCAGGATACTACAATTTTAAAGCAATTATTAACCGATTTAGACGCCTTCATTGCACAGTATGATTTTAATTCTAATTCGTTTGAATCGTTCTTAGCCGTTTTTCCATTAGAACATTTTGAGTCTGAAATTGGATTTGAAAACAGTCTATGGAAAACATTACAGAAATTACACGAGTTAGATGATTGCGATTGGGATGCCTCTGTAAGCGATGACCCTGAAGATCCTGAGTTTAGTTTTAGCTTAAAAGGGCATGCGTTTTATATTGTAGGACTTCATCCTAATAGTTCTAGGATGGCGCGGCAAAGTCCTTATCCAACTATTGTGTTTAACCTCCATGCGCAGTTTGAACAGTTAAGAGCTATGGGCAGTTATAAAAAAGTTAAAAAGCGTATACGAAAACGAGATAAAAAATTACAAGGACATATTAACCCTGTGCTTAAGGATTTTGGTAAAGATTCCGAAACCAAACAATACAGTGGTAGAGCTGTAGATAATGCATGGAAATGTCCATTTCATAAAACTTCTAAATTGGCATGAAACCTTTACTTAACATTATAGAAAAACAATCTGGAGCGGCTTTTACGCTTAAAAAGAACGATATCCTTACGGTTATAGATCCAATGGGTAAACAAGTAAGCGATATGGTATTATTTAATGCCGACGATTACAAGGAAAAAATATCTTCAGGGAAATCTTTAGATTTTGAGGAGAATTTATTGCTTACAAAGGGCCATAATTTATGGTCCAACCGTTCTCGAAAAATGATGCATATTCTAGAAGACACCAACGGAAGAAACGACTTTTTATTAGCTCCTTGCAGTCCAGAGACCTTTAAGATAATGTATAATCACAATGGTGAGCATCCTAGTTGTTTAGGTAATTTACATCAACATCTGCAACCTTATGGTATTGGCATTGATGATATCCCAACAGCGTTTAATATTTTTATGAATGTGCAATTTAATAACGATGGAAAACTATCTGTATTACCACCAACGTCTAAAGCTGGAGATTATATAAGACTGCAGGCACAGATGGATTTGCTTGTGGGACTAACGGCCTGTTCCGCAGAAGATAGTAATGGCGGAACTTTTAAACCTATTCATTATTATATTGAAACCGCACCAGAATACACAAACAGAAAATTACTGTAATCCAGAAGGCCCCTTTACAAAACAACAATTATTAATTATTTAAAAAACTTTATTATGAAAGAAGACAAAGATGAAAACCCAAACACAGAACACGAAAAGCGTTTACATCAGAATGCTACTGACGAAAAAGGAGCTTTAAAAGACAACCATTACAACCAATATGGTAAACAGAATGAAACACGACGAGAACGAGCTGAAAAGCTAAAAGAAGACTAATGTCTTTCCTTTCTATTTCGTTGCCTTAGCATGGCACATAAAAAAAAGTCCAACTTAATAAAATTGGACTTTTTATTATCTTTAAATTCAGATGGCTTTAGGCATCTTTAGAAGTTTCATCATGATTGATATTGGCTTTTTCAGAAATTTGAGAATCAGGAATAGCATTAAAAAATTCTGATAATTCTAAATCTGCCGTGGGTCCAAACCCAACCAACATTGTTCCTTTTTCACCAGAATCGGTTTCTATAACATATAAGATAGACATATCCGATGGGTTACTCATACCTTCATAACGATGCTCTGCCACAATTTGGAGTTGCTCTGGTGTGTAACTTTGAGAGGAATCGTTTCCATACAACTTACCTTCCTTAAAGTGAAAACCTGAGGTATACCCCTTAGATTCATAAATCTTTATATAATCTTTTTCGTGTTTAGCAAATTCATTTTCCATAATAACTTGATTTTGAGTTGATCACAATATATTTTAAAATAATGCTTTAGGCTAACGGTATCCATTTGCTTATTAACTTAATTACGTTTTATAATTTTAATTTTAATATAGTAGAGCAATACTTTGAAAATGTCTATAGAAAAGATTGTTAAAATGAAATAAGCCATCAATTCATCCAAATGCATTAAGCCCATTTAAAAATTAGTCAGAATTTGTACCGCGGAAAGCCTATGGTCGCGATGATCTTTATGGTTTAAGACAATAGCTAAGTATTAATACTACCTAAGATATGAAACCGTATTACACTTTATTACTCATTGTTGGGATTACGTCACTTGTGGCAAGTTTTTTACCGATAATCTTAAAAACTTTCAAAATGAGTTTTACGGTCCCTCTATTAGTATTAGGTGGCCTCTTATTTTATCTAGAAACCCCTTTACCTTGGCCAAATCCGGTTTGGGATATTGATACCACTTTAAAATTTTCGGAACTAGTTGTTATTATTAGTCTAATGGTTGCTGGACTAAAAATTGGCCTGAATTATTCTTGGAAAGAATGGCGCAATCCCTTTCGGTTAATTGGGGTTACCATGCCATTATTTATGCTAGTAGTTTTTTTATTAGCTTACTATCTCCTAGAGTTTAGTGGTCCGGTTGCTCTACTCTTGGCTGCAGTTTTAGCTCCAACCGATCCTGCATTGGCCTCAGATATTCAATTGAATAAAAAACAAGAAATCGGTTCAAAAAATGTAGGAGTTCAATATAATTTAACGGCCGAAGCCGGACTTAATGATTCGCTTGCTTTTCCGTTTGTATTCCTGGCAATTCTGTGGTCTCAACACGATAGTTTAGACTACCAACAGTGGAAAACCTGGTTAGGCTATTATCTTGTCTATAAACTTACTGTTGGTATCATTGTTGGAATCGCCATTGGTTTTGCATACAGCTATATAACTACAAAAATGGCAAAATATAAATGGCTTAAAATTCAAAAAGCATTTGTTGCCATTTCGTTAACCTTAATCTCTTATGGTGCTGCCGAACTTTTAGAAGGTTATGGCTTTTTGTCTGTATTTTTAACAGGACTCTTTGCACACTATCATAAACATGCTAAAAACCAATCTACAGAAAGCGAACCCAGTATTGGATTTATTACCGATGTTGAACGCTTCTTTATTATTTTTTGGATGATTTTCTTTGGTGGGTCTATTGTTGGAGGTATTTTAAATTTTAATACAATACCAACTTTACTCTTTGGAAGCATTTTAGTACTGATTGCCAGACCGCTTTTAGGTTATATAAGCTTGTATAAATCGGGACTCAATGCTAAAAAGAAATGGGCTATTTCTTTTTTTGGTATTCGTGGTATTGGTTCTGTGTTTTATCTCACCTATGCCATAAAGTATGGTAATTTTAGTGATATTAACAGCCTCTTCTCTATTGTTGCATTTATCATTTTATTGTCTATTGTGTTGCACGGCTTTACGACCAAACGGCTTATCCCTAAGCTTACTAACGATTAAGTTATTATTAACGTACTCTGTTAGCCCCTAACAGCTATAAGATGTAATCCGTTAATTTTCAAACGATATGCGTTAATATGTATTGGAAATCACATTTATATTCTACCCAAACTTAAAATATTAATTATATGAAAACTAAATATCATATCTTAGGCTTAGCCCTATTGACATTGTCTCTTTCGTGTAAAGATGAAACATCTAAAAACGCTTCAGACACCAGAAACCCAATGAACGAAGAACTTACGGACACCAGAAATTATGAGAATAGCGGTAATCTAGAGGAAAAGGTCTATACCTATGAAGAAAAAATTGGCGAACTAGAGACCAATTGGGATTTGAATGACCCAGAACGCCAAATGCGTCTATACGAACGTTTTGAAATGAGTGATCAACAACAAGAACGTTATGAAACTGCGCTAGCAGAATGGATGGAATCGCATACCGAGAACCCATACGAAACGTTATCTGCTCACGACCGTATCGCTGCTGAAGCTGATATTTTAGAAACTATTTTAGATAACAACCAATATGATGCTTATAAAGATTGGGCAGATGACAATGATAAACGATAAATTCAATTTAAAACACTATGCGTTTTAAAAAGTGGTTTAATGGCTTAGCTATTTACTAATTCATTAACTCAGGTTGCTCTGTGCCTATTCTAAAACAGCGCTCTACACCTAGGTATAACGGATTGCCATGCTTTTCGGACCAAAAGCCTTCAAATACATTTTTGGTAATACATTTATAAACGGCAACTCCCTTATAAACTTGTGCGTCAGCTCCTTTATAATTAAAGTTAATGACTAAGATATTGTCTTTAAAAAAGCCTGTACCAAACTGTCTTTGATTCCCATTAATTAACCAAATGGCCCGAATTCTATTATTGTCATCCAAAGTTAGCATAAGCGTACCTTTATAGGCTACGCCTTCAGCATCTTGATTGCTACCAATAATATTATAAGTTCCTGGGAGTTGGTCTACGGTCATTTTAATTTATAATTTTTTATCTGAGTTGCACTTAATAATCATTGAAACGCCAAGTTGTATTTTTAAGTAGCACTTCAACTTATAAGGGTATTTTCATATAAGAAACTAGGACTTTTAGCACAAAGAAAGGGCTCTATTTTTTAGTGTTATATTAAATACACTACCCTTTATTATGGAAAACCGTAACGCTTTATATAAAGCACAAAAAAAAGGCAACTATTCCTAATTGCCCTTTTCCCATATACACTTGCCTTATAATATTCCCTACAATACTATATCTCTAGGCAAATGCTGGATTTTCTATTACCCTATATAACTCCTAAATCTTTAGTGATGGCTACCAAATGAATGGCATTATTGGCCTTAAATTGTTCGCGAAGTTTATTAAGACGTTTTTCAATAGTACTTAAACTATTAGGTTGAATTCCATTTGATTTCAATTTGATGCTAATTTCATCTTGTGATTGCCCTTGGGATAATAAGGTAAGTAAACGAATATCAAAATCATCAATTTCTAATTTAGACTTTGGACTCAGTGCTTTTTTCACCTGAGGAGACACATATACTTTATTATGATATACCGTCTGTATAGCTTCATGCAATTCTACCATTCCCTTTCTGTCTTTACAGACATAACCATTAATTTTATAGGTATTGACTAAAGCCCGAATCTTTTGAATTTGATCTTTCATAGAATACACTATAATCGGTACCTCGGGAAATTCTGCACGTATTTGCGCAATTAACGATTCTCCTGAATCTAATGTTGTGGCTCTATGATCTTTCTTAAATGACAAATCGGTAATTACCAAATTGAATGGAGCATCCTCTATGTTGGCGCGTTTTAATTTAAGATACGCTTCGTCACAATATTGAGATGTTTCAATGGAGGCGACATTTAATTCTCTTAATATCTTTGTGATATTAGAGATAATCGCATCGTGATCTTCATTAATTAAAACCTTCTTAAACATGGTTACAAAATAATTTGTGCTTTAAACCCTTTTTCTGGATTGGTATCAAAAGTAATACTTCCGTTAATAGATTGAATACGGTTTTCCGTATTCTGAAGTCCCATCCCCTTCTTTAGTACGCTACCACTACCGTTGTCGCTATAATTAATTTGTGTTTTTTTATTTATTTTACTAAACATGATTACTACTAACGATGCCGAACTGTGTTTTTTCATGTTAATAAGCAGCTCTTGAAGTACTTTATAGATGGTTGACCTATGCAGTTGTGGCATTAGATCCCAATTAATTTCTGATAGACCTTTAACAATGACACTGGTATCTCCGTCATTGAAACTTTCAATTAATTCATCTAGATGATCTGTAAAGGGATAATCTGTATTTAAAACACTATGTTTTTTGGAAATATCCCGTGTTTTGTAATATAAATCGTGTAAATCATTAAGCAACGCATCACGATGTACCTGTTGATTTTCAAGTTTACACATGGTTTGATATACATCGTTAGCCACTTCATCATGTATCTGTTTAGAGATTCGAGACTCTGTATTAAACACTTGCTGCAGAGTTTCTTTCTTATATTTTGATTTCAGAATAAAATACAATAACACCGATAGTAAGGTGATAAAAGATGCGGTTAGCACGGCATAGATGGTTCTGGCTTTATGTTTTTCGTTTTCAAGTTCACTTTCTAATACTTTTCTTTTGTATTCGGAATTGTCATATTTAAGCAAAGCATATTGATTAGAACTTTCCTTTTCTGCGGTATAGATACTATCGTTTAATTTTTTGTAGGCTCTTGCATAGGGATCCTCACTTAAATTTACCAATAACCCTAGGGCGTTATTTTTATAGGCATCCGAATTAATATGTGCGGCGAGTTCTAGAGCCCTTAAGGCGTAATTTTTAGCAACCACTTCATTATTTAAGCGCGTGTAATATTCTGCTAAATGCGAATAACTGGTATAAATTGTAGAAGTGTCACTTACCCCTTTTCTAAGTTCTAAAGCACGCCTCATTAAGTCTAGCCCATTTGCGTTGTTAAGCTTGGATGAGATGACACCATAATTATCTATAATTAGAGCTTGGGTTAAAGTATCTGACAGTTTCGGGATAAGATTATAGGCTTTCCGAATAACATTTTGAGCATTATCTAAATCATTAAACTTTCTATAAACGAGGGACAGATTATTGTAAATAGTGGCACTATCTGAGGGTGATTGTGCCATTTTAAACGCATTAGTATATAGTTCTATGGTTTTTGTTTTATGCTTTTGTTCGGTATACATTAGCCCTAACAGGTTATAGAAGCTCATTCTAGTAGACGACATATGTGCAGCATCACTTCTTTTGTCAATAAGTCCTAAGGCTTTTACTGCAAATTCTTCACTTTCATCATACTCTCCTTTTTTATATGCAATGCTTGCTTTGTAATATAAATATTTAATGGTTTTAGTGACTTCTCCTTGACTAGAGGCCCTTTTATAATGACGATTAAAATAGGTTTCTGAAGATATAAGATCTTGCGCATTTTGCGGTTTTAACGCTAAGCGCATATAATAACGCATACTATCTATAGGTTTTTGTGCAAAACCGTAAGATGCATAGATCAGTATCCATGCTGTAAAACAATAGAGCAATGAGGTCTGGTTAAATTTCATTCCTCTAAAGTAATAACAAAATATTATTTATGCTCCACATTACTAGGAAGGTCTCGGATATTTCAAAAGAGCTTAAACCGTTTTTCCCTATAGGTTTGTGGGATGACTTCAGCGTTATAGGCGTAAAAGGTGATATGGTTAATATATCTAAAAATATAAAACTAAACCGTTTTATAATTATGGTTTAAAACAAAACAAGCGGATAACTTTGACCTAAAGTGACCGCTCTTTTAGATATTTAGTGTAAGGAGTCTTAGATAAACATAAACGTATCTTCGTCTTTAGTAAAGGTACGTGTAATCATCGTTTTAGGAGCTGTTGCCTCCTGACTTGCATCAACTTTATCCAGTTGTGGCTTTGTTGGAAAGAATTGTTTTTTTAGGTTTTGTAGTAGTTTCATAGCACATATCATTTGGTGTTTATAAAGGTACGTTATAAAACCTAATTTTGGATCTCCAAAACCACCATAAATCACCTAAAAACAAATACTTAGCATTATCTTAACATTTGAATAAAGCTCGGATAAAATACTGACCAAAACCATTTAGAAGCAAAAAGCCTTGGGTTTAATAACCGAAGGCTTTGTTATATTATTAGATTAAAAAAAATGTCTAGTTCATAATTACGTTATAAGTATCAATCAAAATCTGTTCATTGTTCGCAGATGTTTTTCGCACATATAACTCAATATAATCATTCTTTTTAACCGTTACGGTACCAATTACAGAAACCGACTGCCTCTCATTAATATTTAAGACATTGACAATGGCTTCTGTGCCTGTAACTTTAACTCCATTTTTATAAATAGAAAAAGCAAATTGTGTTCCGTTAGTAGTTGTAAACGATATTGAGGCAAATACATTTACAGCCCTTGTTTTTTCTCCTTCATAAACAATACGATTTTCACTATTGGCACCCGTACCTTCTGCTGTTCTAAACATTCTAATAGCTTTTGTATTAACCGGCAATTTAAATGGTGTTGAATTTGTAACTGTAACCACACCATATGGATCGCTTTCATCGTAATATAAATTTGCAGAAATGACATCATCACTTTCCCTAGGAATACCAGGTGCATTGACATCCCAAGACGTACTAAAGTTGTAACCATCGTAAGAATTTGATGAATAACCGTTAATATAGCCAGATGGATTAGATGTTGTTCCGGTAAACACTGTGCCTTCTATAATACCAGTGCCAACATTAAGCGTACCATTACTAACGTCAATTGCCACATCTGAACCGTTTACAGTAGTAAAACCACTTCCTTTTTCTATTAAACCGAAGTTACCCGTAAAAGTTTCAAAAGTTCCGTTATTACTACTTAACCATGCTTGCGTATTAAGTAATAAGTTACCAATTTCCGAAAAAGTAATTCCATTTGCATTGTTTATAAACTGATTGGTATTACCAAAATACATTCCTAATCCTGAAACACTTCCTACACTTGAAGTCATACCATCGACAATGACATTTTGAACTAAAAGTGTTTCGGAGGTTGCTAGTCCTGGCCCTGTAATTTCAAAAGCTTTCGTTCCTTTTAATGTTAAATTCCTAATACCACCACCTGTATCACCTTTAAAGACAACTCCAGTTGCTGAGAGTACATCTTCTCTAGCGTCTAAACCAATAATGTAGGCATTATTTAAGTCTATTGGAGACGATAGTGTTATGGTGCCGTTTACTTCATAAAGGGTATTTTCATCTAATTTATAGCTAGAGCCTCCACCAGATACTAATTCTGATGCTAAATCATCAGCAGATTTTATTAATTTGTAATTGTTTCTTTTTACGGCATTATTGTTCGCTAATTCTACCCAAGTGCTGGTTGTGGTATTATAATAATAAAATGCATCTAAGTCGGTGTCAAAAACTAATAAACTTTCAGCAGGACTTGCAATAGCATTCCGTTCTAGAGTTGTCATTCGCGGTGCCAGTAGGCCTTGCGAATTTGATTGTAAATCTAACAACGACGAAGCGTTTGGCTCAGTTGTACCAATGCCTACTTGAGCGGTAGAATATCCGGTAACCGTAAGTAGTAAACTAAAAAATAATGTTTTAAAATGTCTCATAATTTAAGGGGTTGTATAATAAATGTAGTTTTGGGGTAAATGAATAGTTACATCCTTGCGATGCCTATTTTTATTAAGTTTTGTAATATAATTAATGTTATTCTACCAGTTAAAATGGGCTTTAAAGAAAGTAGAATTATTTTTTTCTTTAAGAATTAACTCCGGTCTTAGTACTATCTCATTATACCTTATAAATAAGATCCTACCTATACAGTGTTAAATTCTTAATTAAAATTTATTTAAAAATGACCTTCTTAGTTTGTTGTTGTACTGTGTTATTCAATTTAACGACATACATACCTTCGCTAAGATTAGAGGCATCTATAGTGTTACTTTCTGATATTCCAGTTAAAACCGAAGAAAGCACCAATCGTCCTTGAATATCATAAACCGAGACAGTTGTATCAGCTAAAAGATGTCCGTTAATAACAAGCATCTTTTTGTCTGCAAAAATTTGTAAAATTTCAGTAGTCACCTCTGTTGTTGATAATGAATTATTTTCAAATCGAAGGAAAAACCGTCCTGTACCCGAAACATTAGTGTTTGCAGTAAAAGCATAGTCATTGGCATTCAATAAAGTAAATACATTCGTTTGCCTATCCTCTAAATAGATCTCAATCGCATCAGACAAAGTAGACCTCTCAATACTAAAAGTAATTTGCTGACCTTGAGCTACTTTTACACCCAAAGGTATGATTATATCATTTAGGTTATTAAGACCTAAACTTTGGATTGCCATGGCTTTACCATTGTTATTTTCAACCAAATGAGAATATAAACTTAAGTTATAACCAGCACCGTTATACAGCGCAGCATCATAGCCCAAATCTAAACCTAAAGTTGAATTATCATTAAAGTATATTTCTGTAGCAAAATTTTCGGTTTCATTTTCAATTTGTAAACGCAACATTTGAGTTGGGTTTGCGTCTCTACCTAATATAAAATCATCAGTTCCGTCTGGGGTTCGCATAGCTGTAGTAAAACTGATCAGATTTGTAGGGTCAGCAGGATCATTTGCAACTAAGAATCCTTGACCAGGCGCAATATTTATGTCTGTATTAGTTAAACTATTAATAATAGTAAAGTCACCAAAGGTTCCAGGCCCTAAATCCGTATTCGTACCACTATTATAAGCATAAATCGCTACTGCATTAGGATCTAACACCCCTGAATTTACCGTTAAGAAATCTTGAGAATCAATAAATGTAGGATAGGGATTACCAATTAAGTTCCAATTATTATTATTTGTAGAAATTTCAACAGATTCAGAAACCATAGAAACTGTACCTGTAAATCGTACAGTTTGCCCACTATAACTTGCTGCTCTATAACCGACTCCTCTTTCAAGTAGTGCACCTCCATCGACTGCGGTATTATAGTTAATATAAGATTGATTGACGTTATCATATGGCCCAAAAGCATATAATGTAGGTAATGATGGAGCATTAGGTATAATGACCGAATTCGCATTTATACCATCGGTATAACTTAAAAAATTGGAGAACGTCGGGTCGGTAAGCGTTTTTACAGGTAAGGCTATTAAATCATTGCCACTTCCGCTAGAAGTTCCTATTACATTAACGTAACGATCGTAGTTAACTACAGTTGAAGCCTCTAGTGCTTCATTTAAAAATAAACACGCAAAACGGTTTGAAGTTGATTTGAGATTAATCTCTGATGCCGAGAGCATAGTTCCTGAGGATACGATAGCAGTCGTACCAGCACTTATGTGCATAGTTGTTGATAAATCTTGAGCTTTTGACGTATAGCCAAAAACCACAGTAAGTACTGAAAGGTAAAGTATTTTCATTTTAGGTAAATTTGGGTGAGCGCAAGAAACAACTTTTTAGCAATAAATTATATATAAAAACCAAAAAGTTATTCACTTTTAAAACCTGTTAACCAAATACATACGGTCAAAAAATGTAAGAATAATCACCTCATACAATTTACTTCTAAAATAGTAAAATTAAGATTATATAGTACCTCACAGTATAAAGTTCATAATTGAAGAAGTGCTGTTAAAAAATAGGAATTTTATTACCTTAAAAAAAAATCAAAATATGTTAAAATAACATATTGAACTTAAAATTAGAAAATTACTCTTCGATTTAGTCCTCTTTTAAGCTTTTTAATTAAGCTATTTTGTCATTTAGTACGCAATAATATTATAGTTAAAGGGACTGAGGTAGTAAAATTAATCTCGGATTGATAGGGAACCTTAAATATTAAGCCGATTATACACCATAGCCTTATAGCTTTCTCCAATAGGAATACGTTCGTCGTTAATAATAATTCTATTTTTTTGAATAGAGGTGATTTTATTAACGTTGATAAGATACGAACGATGCACTCTTATAAAGGTTGCTTCTGGTAATTTAGATTGCATTTCCTTAAAACTCATTAAAGTTAATATCGGTTTTGCATTTTCGGAATGAATCTTTAAATAATCCTTTAATCCCTGAATATGTTTAATAGCGTTGATATCAATTTTTAAGTTCTCGTATTCCGATTTCACAAAGATAAAACCATCTTCGTGCGATGGAGCTTCACCTCCTGCGGAAGACACATTAAAAGACGTACTAACGTCATTGAGTTTTATCATTTCCTTTACCCTATTCACCGCTTTTATAAACCTTGGAAAAGGAATAGGTTTTACTAAGTAGTCCATTGCATTAAGATCAAACCCTTCTAATGCATATTGTGGATAAGCGGTTGTAAAAATAAAATAAGGTACTTTACCTTCAAGCGAGCGTATTAATTCTATTCCTGAAATATTTGGCATTTCGATATCTGAAAACACCAAATCGATACGATTGTTATTTATAAAATCTAAAGCTTCTATGGCATTAGTAAATGTACAAATAACCTCTACCGACCCAAGAGCTTGACAATACGATGCAATTACATCTATTGCCAATGGTTCATCATCAATTATTATGCACTTCATTGTCGTTTAGGTTTAAAGTTAGAAATACTCTATAATACGAGCTGTCCTCCTCAATGGTTAGCTCATGCTTGTTTTTGTATAAATAGTTTAATTGGTTTTTGATATTCTCTAAACCAACACCAGAATTTTTATCGTCGCGTTTATATAAGCCTATTATATTCTCAACATTTAAAGTAAGTTTATTGTTATCTACCACTATTTTAATATCTATATGAGTATTCCCTTTATAGTCTGTACCATACTTAAAAGCATTTTCTATAAATGAAATAAGTAACAAAGAATAGATTTTTAAATTTCTGGTCTCACCTTTTATGTTAAGTTTAACAGCTTCTGTGTTTCTAAGTCTTAAACGCTGTAAAGCTATATAGTTTTTTATGTAATTGATTTCCTTTTCTAGTGTTACTTGCTCATTTCCGGCTTCATATAACATATATCGCATCAGTTCAGATAATGTGATAACAGCCTCTGGTGCATCATCAGATTTACTTCTCACTAAAGCATAAATACTATTTAAGGAATTGAATAGAAAATGTGGGTTAAGCTGATTTCTTAAAAATTGTAATTTAATTTCTTTTTGTTCATTCTCTAATTCTTTAGATAAACGATCTCGTTTATAAAAATGAACCACTAAGCTAAAAATAGCACCTAAAAGATAAATGGTTAAAGAAAAAACCATTGGTAAAGCGTGGCGAAATCTAAAAGCCCCTCCTGGTCTATCATTTAGCGGTCTAACTCTATCGTTAAAACCTGGTGCTAAATTAGAAAGAAATTCTGTACCAATATAATTAAAGAGGGCTAAGAACAATATGGAGACGACTATGTATAAAAGCAATTTGCGCTTCAGCAATATATAGGGTACAAATATTAAATAATTGGCATAAAACAACACTGGTCGCATGAGTTGTTTTATAATTAATTCTGAAGGAATTGTACCTAAATCATTATAAGCATTAAGTAACGGAAATATACTAATACATAACCATACAACAATGTGTACTATCAATTCTTTATAAGAAACCTTTCCTGTTAGCATGCTTTTCCAAAATACATTAATTTTTCTCGAAATTTATAGCATTTGTATATAAATCCGTCATACTTATTACAGGCATTTTATTTTCTGAAAGCTTACGGATTACAAGGTTTCCTATTTTTTCAGCATCTTCTTTAGTTTTAAACCCTTGTTTTCCTTTTACTGCAGGTATATATACTTGACGAATAAATAAACTTTCTTTATTATACACTTCGTAAATCCAGGTACTATCTTGCTTTGTTATATGCAAGGCAAAAGGTGATTCGTTAACAGAATTATTTTCAGTGTTTACTGTTAAAACGTATAAGGCCAACCCGAAAAGAACTGTAATTCCGAGCAAAACGATTTTGTAGTTATATTTTATTTTCATCTCATCTTCTTTAAAAAAAAAGAGCCAGAATTAATGAAGGATATCAACATTATCCTGACTCTTAATCGGTTATTAACCATCAATCACAAAAGTAATAACCATTCAATCAATCTAAACAATGCTATATATTTTAATTATCGTCGTCATCTTGTTCCTCATTAGGGAAAAACTCCATATTGTCATCTAGGTACAACGTTCCATTTCTACCTAAAGCGACAAAGGCACGAGCTCCATCACTAAAAGCAATGGCATCTCTTCTGGCGTAAAGCTCAAAAGGTGTTTTCTCTTTCCAAGTTTCTGTTGAAGGTGTATATTCATATACCGTGCTTAAACTACCTGAATACTCACCACAAGCAATATAACCTTTACCGTCAATTGTAAAAGCAACCGCATTAGATCGGTACACATAATCATCATCATCTTCGTCTATATCCTCAAGTTGAGTCCAAACTTCAGTATTTAAATTAAAAGACCAGAAATCTAACTCATAGACTCCATTACTTATTCCTGTTCCCAGATATACTTCATCACCAATGGTAAACGTTACACCATCTCTTCTTTTATCACCTCCAAAACCGAAAATTTCTTCCCATGAATCTGAAGTAGGGTTGTATCTCCAAAAGTCTTTTTTATCGCTGCCATCATAACCAGTACCGACATAACCATAAGAATCGGATCCAAAACCAACTGCAGCATATCTTGCCGAACCACCAAAATCCGCAATTGCTGTCCAGCTGTTTGTACCAACCTCATATTTGTAAAAATCCGATAATTCTTCATTAGAATCACCATTATAACCAGTACCAATATAACCGTCATTACCAATAACAAAAGATACAGCAGAGCTTCTTTCTATACCCGGAAAATCTGATAATTGTTGCCAAGAATTGGTATCCATATCATAAGCCCAAAAATCCTTATAATAATCACTACCATCATAACCTGTCCCCATATATCCAATACTTCCAATGGTAAAGGCTGTAGAACTACTTCGTGCTTCTTCATTAAAGGTAGATTTCTTTACCCAGTTTCCTAAGGTATCGTCTCCGTCATCATCATTATTACAACTAGAAAACAATGCCATTACGGCACCGAAATAAAGTAATCTTATGGCTGATCTGCTATTCATTTTTCTCATTTTACTTTTTATTTAAATTAAAACTAATTCCTATGTTTAATGCTATTGATTCGTTAGAACCAAAATCATATACTGTATTGTCGTTTTCACTTATACCAAGTTCGCTTTCCATAACGTAACCCATATTAAAATAAGTAGACCAGTTATCATCAAATCGAAACTTATAGCCCAAACCTAGTGTTATGGCTTTAAATTCTAATTTAGAATTACGTAACACTTCATCATTTTCTAAACTAAATGCTGCAGCATTATTTGCATAAATAGATTCTGGTTCTGCTTTTAGATCAAAACTGCTTTGCTCATTAACTTGGTAATAAATTCCTGTAACAGGTATACCTATTTCGTATTTTAATTTTTTATTGACCTCTTTTGCATACGATATTAAAGGATAAAAATTAGGCTTACCAAATAAAGCACCATAACCTGCTCCCAGTTTTAAAGTGGATTTTAACCCATCATTATCCCAAGTTTTTATAAAGTTAGTAGCATAACTAAAGTCCACATCTTCACTAGACATACTTTCATTAAGTGTTGACGACAGATATGGTGCTACAGTAATATTAAGATCCCAATTATTTACTAAATTCATTTTATATCTAGCGTAGATTTCAATACTATGCAATTCTTCAAAATCCGCATAATTATGATACCTATTATAGTCATCAAAATCGAGACTATGGTTGGTATAATCTACACCAAACCCAAACGTTGAACTGTCTAATAGCGATGTAAAATCCATAACCACAGATTTATGGTCTAATTGAATCTCATTCAAATTCAAATAATTGCTATATTCTAATGCCAATACATCTCCTGCGTCTGTAGTAGTGAACATCTTTTGTCCATAAGACACCATAGAAACAAGGCTAAAGGTTAAATAATGTAATGTGCGTTTTCTCATCGGGTGCTAACTTACTACCTCAATCTTTTACTATACCTACGAAATATACCTAGACACTTTTTTTATAGACAAACACCTTTTTTTAATCTATAAAACCGCGTCTAATTCTTTATAGTAAAAATCAGCCCTTCTGTAGATAAATATAAACCATAGGTATATTTTACTTTTTATTACATCAATTGGTTAGTTGATTTGTAAAAATTCTACAAAACAAATGTTGAAATCATTTATTAAATTATTTGCAGTAATTACCATAATCATGGTAGTGATATCTTGTTCCACAGATACCGAATACGATAGCTTAGTGGCAGGTGAAGATTTTACAGGTACCAATATTAGAGTACTTTCTATTGACACCTTTTCGGTCACCTTATCCACCATGAAGTTCGATTCTATAACGACCTCAACAAGCGGACGGTTACTTATAGGACAATACAACGATGACGATATGGGTATCATTAACACCTCGGCATATGTACAAGCAAGTCCTTCTGCGTATTACCTTAGTAATGATGCTGTTTTAGACAGTGTGGGATTAATACTTGGATATGATACTTATTATTACAATGATACTACCCAAGTAGCTACACTGAATATTCATAAGCTCACAGATAAGATGACCACTGATGATACTTATTTTTATAATACAACAGAAACCGCTTACGAAAACACGCCATTGCTCTCTACAACATATGTCCCTACTCCAAGCAATGATTCGCTTTATTTAACGCTACCTTATGATTTTGGCGAAGAACTTTTTAATGGCATTAGAGATAATCTTATTACAGATCAAGAATCACTGTATCAACAACTAAAAGGCTTAACCATACAGCCAGGAGCCGACGACAATGGTTCTATTATTGGATTTTCTACAGATACTGGCGAAAGTTACCTCCGCTTCTATTACACTATTCCAGATGAAGTAGAGACCGATGAATACACTTACGATATGACGATAAATACGTATTATAATCATATTGAAAGTGACGTTACAGGTCTCCCTTTAGAAGCCATTACAAGTCAAGAAGATAATCTCACATCCGCAGAGAGTGGAAATATAAGTTATAACCAAGCTGGTACTGGTTATGTGACTAGAATAGAATTTCCTTCTATTAAAGACTTGTATAATATTGATGGAGAAGGTACAATTTTAGAAGCTACACTTTATATTGAACCTAACTCGGAATCACATTCAGATATTCAACCTTTGAGTGAAACCTTATTACTTTACACCATAGATCAAAATAATGATTTAGCGAGTCAAGTAAGTAATAGTGTAGATGTAGTCACAGCAACTACAACGGATATCGATTCTGAATTTAATCAGGTAGCTTTTACAGTGCCTGTCATAGATTTTATAGATCAAAAATTATCTGAAAGTCCTGAAACAGAAGATGCGCTTATCTTAATTCCGACGGACTATAACTCTACCATCAATAAGATCATTTTTAATGATAGTCAGCGATCTAACTTTAACACCAAATTAGTACTAACATATGCAATCTATGAATAAATCGCAATCCCTTATATTTATCTTGCTACTCTGTGGATTATATGGCTACTCACAATCTAACAACCTCACTGGCTCGCCTTATTCTTTATTTGGTCTGGGTACGGAAAGTAATTCTGGCACAGGTAGAAACAGTGGACTTGGTAATACAGGAATATCACTAGATTCAAATTATGGAATTAACCTCTATAATCCTGCTGCTTTTGCTACCCTAAAAGAAAATGAAATCACGTTTGATTTTGGAGGTTCTGTTGAATACACTAATCTTATTGGCGGAGATGCTAATGAGCAAAGGTCAAACTATAATTTTACAAATATTTCTTTAGCCTTTAATCACAATAACGATTACGGTATAGGTATAACCTTAAAACCAGCTACCAATGTTGGGTATTCCTTAATTGGTTTAGAAAATAACATTGAAGGTAGTGATGAGCAATTTACAACTAATATTACAGGTACAGGTGGTATTAACGAGCTACGATTAGACTACGCCAGAACCTTCTTTAAAAACTTTAATGTTGGTGTTAAAGCTTCTTTTCTATTTGGTAAAATCGAAGAAAGTGAGTCTATTGTAACGTCTGATAGTGATTTAGAAATTGCAGAAAGTAACTATTATAATGGTGCACAATTTGGTTTAGGTTTACAGTATCAATTATCAGAAAAACACAATTTAGGGTTTACTATAGACTTACCAACGGTATTAAAAGGCTCTAAAGACATGGTGGTTGGCAAATACTCTAATGCTGCTTATAGTACATTAGAAGATACTGAAGGAGAAAATATTGATAATTTTTACCTTCCATTAAAATTGGGATTTGGGTACAGCACCAATTTTAAAAATCTACTTTTAACGGCAGATTATAGTAGAAAATTCTGGTCAGACACTAACCAATCTGATGCGATAGGCGATTACACTGACCAAAATATTTTTGGATTGGGAGCATCTTATGCCGTTGACCCAACAAGCTATAAATATTGGAAACGTGTAGATTTTAGAATGGGACTTAATTACAATTCGGGTTATCTTAAAGTAGACGACACCAATATTGATACTTACTCTGCTTCCTTAGGAATTGGTTTACCGATTGGTAATAGATCTCTTGTAAATATTTCATATACCTTGGGCAAAAAAGGAACCACGGAAAGCATCTTAATTCAAGAATATGTGAACACAATAAATGTTAATATTTCCTTATCTGATCTGTGGTTTCAAAAACGAAAACTCAATTAAGGAGCTGTTAGCGCTTTCTACTACGGTCTGTTTTACAACGTCTACAACGCGATAAATAGGTTACTGATATTTCATAAACACCATTGGTTCGGCCTATTTTTGAAGTATTCATATCATAAGATAAGCCAAATCTAAATGCTGTATATTCTAATCCTAAAAAACCATTTATGGATGTCAACATATGACTGTTGCTATCATTTTTAGCTGGATTAGTAGCTGCGGTTACACCAATAAGAAATTGATTTACCATAAATAAAGCACCTATATCTAATCGGTTATATTCTCCTTGCTGCATGTAATTGGCTGTCGTCATAATACTGTAATCATTCATAAAAGGAAATCTAAAATTACCATGTAGAGAATAGAATATATCTAAAGGCAATTCTTTACCATCTACAAATGAAATATTTGGTCGGTTGAGGTGTTTTGCCGAAACACCAAACCAATAGGCCAATCCATTAAATGCTTCCTTTTCAAAAACAAAACCTCCAGAAATATCACCAAAAAACACATTATCTGCCGTGTTACGCAAAGGATCCACAGAAACAGCATTTACAATACCTGAATTAATATTAATTTGATCAGCCAATGTAAGATTACTAAAACCAATATCTTTAAAACCGAGTCCAACTTCTAAAGCTGGTCTAAAATACCAACCACCATTAAGATTAACACGATGGGCATAATTGACATTAAGTTGGTAATAATTGTAATTATTAAAGGCTTCGTGTTGTCTTAAAAAATTGACTCCTACACCAAAACCTAGGCTTGGACCATAATCATAAGATTTATTGACATACGCATATTGTGTATCGACTCTTAAGTCTAGATTAGGCCATTGCGTTCTGCTTAATATTCCGGCTGCGATTCTATCACTATCTTCAAATCCCGAAAACCCAGGATTTATAGTTTCTTGTATGTAGTTAGATTGTGTAAAAATTGGATCTTGTGCTTGGGCTTTAAAACCTACTACAACTACGAGTATAATTATAAATCTTTTCAATGTCATTTCGGTTTTATCTGATAAATACAAAAGCTCCTTGTTTCTTAATGTCATGTCCATAGAAGGTCTTAGCAGTAAAAGTGTAATAGTAATTGCCATTTTCAGCTTCTTCATCTTTTACTTTTCCATCCCACCCTCTAATAGCATCTCCTTTTTCAGTATAAATTAAGCTTCCCCAAGTATCATAAATATGAATTTCCAAACTACTAAGTCCTATAAAAACAGGACCAAAGAAATCATTAATACCATCATTGTTTGGAGTAAAGGCATCTGGCATAATCAGTTTATAACCTTCTTCAATAAATAGGGTTATTATTTTTTCGTATACACAGCCAAAAGGATATGTCACCGTTTGTTTTACCTCGTAAATACCTGGAGTAAAATACGTATGAATAGGGTTTTCTTCACCCGAAAAACTACCATCGCCAAAATCCCATAATATGGCTTCATAATCTCCTGTAGCTTCATTTATAAATTCTATAGGATCTTGAATGGCGTATAAACCATAATTTAAATATCCAAAAGAAGTCGTGTCAAATCCTGCATCTCCTATAGATGTTAACTCTACATTATAGGTATATTCTGTTGTACATCCTAAACTATCAGTAACTTCTAAAATTACTAAACCATTTTCGTTGGTAGTCATAAATTCATTATGAGCACCACTCACAATTCCGCTAGACCATTGGTATTGAAAAGGAGGTACTCCTCCACTTGCCATAGCAATAAACGTATGCTCTATTGTTCTAGTGTCACAATTTACGAGTCGTTCTGTTTCAACATTTAAAACTAACGGTTCAAATCGGCTGACTTCCCAACTCCCTTCAATCTCGCAGCCATTAGCATCTGTAACCGTTGCGACGTATGTATTTGGAGGAATATCAATTAAATCTTCGGAGACTGCACCATTAGACCAAACCACATTAAATGGTGGTGTCCCTCCTTCTATAACCAAATTAATCGATCCACTATTAGGATCTTCGCATGCTAATGCATTGGTAATATTTGCAGATAATGCTAATGGAGCTACATTATGAATGGTAAAACTCTCTTGAATTACACACGGGACGCCATCTGTGATGGTCACAGTATAAGTACCTGGTGCTAAGTTATTGCGTTCAGTTCCTGCTGTTGCATCATCGTCCCACACTAATGTTACCGGATCAATGCCTCCCAGAAAATTGAGCATTATACTTGCATCATTTTCACCTGCACAGGACATTTGAGTCACCACAGGATCTATTAAAAAAACTGGAGGTTCATCGATTACCACCGGAAATTGACGTTCGCAGTTTTCAGCGTCTGTTATCGTAATGGTATATATTCCTCCTGAAAGGTTCGTCTGACTATTACCAGTACCCAAATTACTCCAGGCAATAGTATAAGGAGCCACACCACCAGAAATTGCATTAATCACAATCGATCCATCGTTATCTCCATAACACACCATTTGTGTCACAGTTACATCAATGTCTATTTGCTCATTTTCAAAAATCTCGACTTCCAGAATGTCGGTACAACCAGAATTATCGGTTACGGTAAGATTATAAACACCTGCAACTAATGCATTAATATTTTGGTTTGTACTCAAAAAACCATTTGGCCCAGACCAATTATATATATAATCTACTCTACCGCCAGTAACGTTTACGGTAATCGCTCCTGTGGCGTCACCATAACAAAGCACATCTGTTTTAAAATCTAAACTCACATCCAACATCTCTGGTTCTATAATACTAAAATTCATAGTTATAGGGTCACAATCATTGGCGTCTGTCACGGAAACCATATAATTTCCTGGTCCCAAATTAGATATATCTTCATCGGTAGAAAATGGAGTTCCCTCTAATGTCCAATTATAAACATATGGTGGTGTGCCTCCAGAAACATCAATGGCAATGTTACCATCATCTGCTCCAAAACACGAAATGGTATCGGGATCAAAATCAATAGTACTAAATACTAATTCATCGGGCTCTGTTATCGTTATCACTTCAGAATAAGGACAACCACCATCATCTTCAATATTTAAGGTATAATCACCCGCTTCTAGGTTAAAAATATTCTCGTCTGAACTCGTAAATCCGTTTGGGCCGATCCAACTTATATTATAAGCATTCCCAGTTGAAAAAGGAATACCACCAACAATTGAAATTTCTATTGAAGCTGTATTAACTTCATAACACGCATTCTGTTCTATATTTGAAGTTACAGAAATCGAAGGATTCACCGTTACTACGACATCAAAATCTAGACCTGCACAATTTCCTGAAATTGGAGTTACTGTATACGTTACAGTCGCCGAATTCGTTGTTGTATTTTCTAAAAATTGAGATACTGTTGCTATTGGTGTAGACTGTTCTGTTGCTCCTATTACACTTCCTGCAGGACTCACTACTGGTGTCGACCAAGTATACAATGTATTTAATGGCACAATATCTCCAGTGTTACTTGTATCAGGTAGAAATTCAAAGGTATTTCCACTACAAATCAATAAATCTGAATCATCTATAATAGGAGTTTCATTTACAATTATTTCTGCGGTATCCGAAATAATTTCAGTACATCCACCAGAGCTAAAAGTGATAATCGCATAATAATATGTTGTTCCTACAGCATTGACGTCAGGACTGTAGGTATCCGTAGTGGCACCAGCAATTACAGTGCCTGTAGCTGTATCATTTATTCCATTTTGATACCATTGGTAAGAAGCTGTTCCTGTGCCGTTTGTATATGCTACTGTTAATGGCAAAGTAGTTTGCCCTAAACACAATTCATTAGACACTGGTTGTGTACTAAACTGAGCTCCTGCGCTAACTTCAACCTCAGCAATTGCGCTTGTAACTTCACAACCAGAAACAACTTGAGTAATGATACTATAATAATAAAAGGTACCTACAGTATTTGATGGAGGTGTATATATACTTGAAGTTGCTCCAGCTATTGGTGTTCCTGAAGTTGTATTATTTATTGTGTTGACATACCATTGATACGATGTTGTGCCTAAACCACCAGAAACATTTAATTCTAAATCTTGAACGGTTGAATTCTGACATATACTTTGAAAATTTATAGGTTGCAAGGTTATTTCTGGATCATTAATCACTTCAATTTTTGCGACATCACTTGTAAGTGTTGAACAGCCATTGGAAACAAAAGTGACTTCTACATAATAATAAAAAATTCCAACCGTATTAAATACAGATGGTGTGTACGTTGAAGTTGTAGCACCTGGAATTATCGTTCCTCCTGAATTACTGTAAGTAGAATTACTAAACCACTGGTATAAAGCTGTTCCTGCTCCTCCCGAAACTTCAACAGATAATTCGTTAGCGCTTCCACCAACACAAATTGTTTGGGAAAAGAATGGTTGACTATCGATTTGCGGTGCACTACCAACTTCAATCTCTGCTGTATCTGATATAATTTCATTACAGCCACCAGATGAAAATGTAATTACAACATAATAATACGTTATACCCACAGTGTCTGTTGGTGGAGAAAACGTTGCAGATGTAGCTCCTGCAATAGCAGTTCCGGAAGTGATATTGTCTACTGTATTTTCAAACCATTGATATACCGGAGTGCCAGTTCCTTGATAGGCTACAGATAAATCATCTGTGATACCATTCTGACAAACTCCATTAGACAACGGTTGTAACGTAATTAAAGGTGAGGGTTCAACGATGATTTCAAAATCTATTGGAGTTCCTTCACAACCGTCAAGTTCTGGTGTAACCGTGTAGATTAAATTGATAGCTGAGGTCGTTGTATTAACTATAGTTTGTGCCGGAATACTATTTGACATACCGCTAGGTATATAACCTGTAAGTCCTGCTGGAGAATTAGACACCCAGCTAAATGTAGTGCTAGGATCGTCCGAGGTTAATACTATATTAGATGTTAAGGCACCTGAACACGTGGTTTGTAAAATATTGGTATTCGTAATTGTTGGAGAATCGTTGACGGAGAACGTTTGGGATTCTGTGGTGGTTCCACAGCCATTAGTAACGCTAAAAGTCACCGTATAATCGCCGACAGTAGAATAATTAATAACGCCAGGATCTAACTGATTTGATGTTGCAGGAGAACCTCCCGGAAACGACCAACTATAGGTTACTGTATCTGAAGCAGGCGCACACGTGTCTACTGTAGCTGTAGGATTAAAAGTTAAGGCACCACAAGCATCATCAATAGGATCTAAAGTTACTGTAGGCGGTTGTTTTACCTCAATAAATTGAGATGTAGATACCGCACCACATGAATTGGTGACCGTCATCACAACTTCATAAGTACCTGCTGTATTAAATTGTAATGATGGGTTTTCAGTATTTTCATCAGTACCATTTGTAAAGCTCCAAGATTCTGTTGTTCCACAAAAATCTGATGTATAAAGGACTTCCCATTGGTAAGTTTCTGAACCACAAGATTGCGAAAGATTTGTAGTATTTGTTATATCAATTTCAAAAGGAGTACAACCCGATACTTCACTTGCAGCAAAACTGGCCACCAACTCTGGTTCTATACAAATCGTTTTACTTATAGGAGTTGTAGATCCACAAAAATTTTCTTCACTTAGAGTTACAGTATATGTTCCTGGTAAAGTATAAATATGTGATGGGCTTGCTAAATCGGAAGTGGTACCATCACCAAAATCCCATAAGTGATTGGCTTGCTCTGTGCAATTGGGTCCATAGCCATTTTCTGTTAAATTCGTAAATTGAATTTCAGTATTAAGACAACCTGGTGAATCAAACTCAAAATCAACTTCAGGTAATGATAGCAAAGTAATAGGACCTGCTGTTGATATAGTTTCACCACAAGACGTTGCAATTATTAGCGTTATCATATAACCAGAACCTGGACAATTAGACTCCGTGTAAATATGATACAGCGGAAAGGGGCTAGCTGCAGCCGGATTAGCAGGATCGTAATCGGTAGATGCAGCGATTAGGTTAGCCTGCGTAAAAGTTTCTTGATATCCATCTCCATAATCTAAAAAATATGTGGTATCCTGAGGATTTTCTCCCCAATCTGCGATAGTAAATCCTAAATCTCCTACAGGTAAGCATAAATTGGTAGTATTTCCTGGATTCGATACATTACCCCCAGGATTACTAGAGTTTTTTACAAGATAGGTGTCATTAGTAATACAACCATTTGTACCATAACCAGTAATCACCATATCAAAAGAACCTAATACATTATATGTGTGAGTTAAAGGAAATGTTACATTGGTTTCTGTAACACCATCTCCCCAATCGATATCGTAAGAGGTAACACAACTGTCTGAAGGAGACACATTACCAACATCAACAGTATACGAAGGATCCACAGTATTATTTCCACAATTATCGAAGGGAAGAAATTGCGAATTAAGATCCTCAAAACTAAGATTAGGACGCTGCTTAACACTTATTGTTTTGGTAATTTCTTTAGTACAACCATTACTATCTGTAACGGTTAACGTCACCGTAAAATTTGAAAATCCACAACCAAAAGCATCATAACTATGTGAGGGATTGGCATCAGTAGAGCTACTCGCATCCCCAAATTCCCAGTCATAAGTAAAAGGCCCATCTCCTGTTACCGTAGATGAAAAACTAACAGGAGTACCAGAACACGCATCATTATTAAAAGTAAAATTAACGGTTGGTGGTGCAGCTACAGTTATAGTCGCAGTACCATTAGCAGTTGCTGTTGTATTAGAGCCATCGGTTACTGACATTAACTCATATACATAACTACCAATTGTATTTGTATTGACATTAATAGAAACTGAAGTATCACTCCCAGACGTTGAAATGGTTTGTTCCGCTCCTCCATTGATGGTATAAGCAAAAGTATATGGCGTAGAACCTGCAGCACCTGTAAAAGTGATTTCTGGCTGTGGACTTTCATTTCGACAAACAGTTGTTGTACCAGAAATACTGGCATTAGGTGCCAATCGCACTGATATCTCAGTTGTTTTTTCTAAAGGATTCTTCTTTGCAAGTACCCGACTAGTTATATTAACTGCACTAATAATTCCAAAAGTCAAACCGACAACTGCCAGAAGACCAAATTTAATTTTCCACATAAACACGTAATAGCTAATTACTTAAAGATTTTCAATGTAGTTAAAATCTTGTTAAGTCAATATTAAACTTTAACATTTTTCGACAAGACTATTGAAATCACTATGAATTACACTTTTTGTAAAATAATGACGCATCAATCAGCACATTACACCTGTCCAACCGACTAATTAAATATGATTTTTTACTGCTATAATTAAAAATGTTCTTTAGCTTATATTGTATTAGAAATAAACATAATCCACACAGTCTTTATTTTTCCAAATCCAAATGTTCCCAATTACTATTATTACTAAGTAATACGTTCGATTTTGCTCCGCTTTGGATGACTATTACAACTATAAAATCACAACAAAATATGTATTTTGTCGGATTTATTTGCGTTTTGTGGATGAAAATTGAAAAATTATTCTATATTAGCGCCATAATAATTTCATTCCAACCCAAATCTGATGAAAAATATTGCACTCATTTTTAATTTATTGCTCATGGTATTCTCCTCTAGTTTTGCACAACAGCTAAACCAGAGAGAAATTACTGATACACAATACAGTGCTGAATTAGATGGGGCTCAATTAGCTAACTATAATCACCAACCATCAATAATACATCGTAATAACACTACAAGCGTCCTACAGTCTACTATAGAAAACAGTACCAACGCACCATCTTCTCGTGATGTATTACACGTAAGTTTAGTTACGCCTAACACCGATAACAATCACAATTCAAATGATTTAAACACCATTAACCCTATAGTATATTGGGGAAATAACGGAGCTCAACTACGTGCAGCCGCTTATCCTATAACAACCGACTTAAGTGCTGATATTTCTTCGGAAATTAACACAACAGTTTCTTATATGCCTTTACAACGTATTTGGAAATTTGTTCGTGTGGATGACACAGTGCCAAATGTTCGACTTCAAATTCCACAACATATTATAAGAAACAATGGAGTACCTGGACATTATTATATGCTTATTTCCGATTCAGACACTTTTGATTCTCATGTCGATTTTAGAATTATGACTTTAAATGAGGCTCATAATTTAGAAACAGCATATCGTTTTAGTAGAACTTCATACATCACCTTTGGCTTTTCACCGCAAATCATTAAAGAACGCTCCATTTATTTTAATGGTGTAGACAGCTATATCGATGCAAAAAATACAACGGATTTAAATCCTAATGGCTTTACGCTTTCCGCTTGGATAAAACATAATGCTGAAGACAGTGGTACGATGTCTATACTTTCTAAAAGGGATGTGCCTTTTTCCAAAGGATTCGATTTAACATTGACGTCTGCACATAAGATTCAAATGACATGGAAAAACAATAGCAATCAATTGCTAACTTCATATACTTCCATACCAGAGCAGCAATGGCATCATATTGCTGTCACTTATAATGGTTCTACAGTCTCTATTTTTATTGATGGAGTATTAGATAGCACTGCCGAAAGAACGGCTCCTATAGAAACGGATGCCTCACTTTATATTGCTGCTGCAGGTAACGCAGTTCCTTCTCAACATTTTAAAGGTCATATCGATGAGGTTCGCATTTGGAACACTTGCCTAACTGAAAAACAATTGCGTTTTATGATGAATCAGGAAATAGCAAATGATTCAGGGCATGTTATTGGTAAAGAAACATCAAACATTTCCAAAAATGATATTCAGACTTTACTCTGGTCAGATTTAGCAGCTTATTATCCTATGCGCCATTTCACCTTTAAAAATACTATTGATGCTTCTAATCACCACCATAACGGTCGTCTTGTACGCAACCTCACCGTAGATAAAGAAACGGTTCCACTGCCTTACAGATCAAAAGAACATGGAGATTGGAACAATCAAACCACTTGGAAAAATGGAACCATGCAATATATTCCAGGTTCAGCTTCTATTGTCAATCCAAATACCACTATAGATTGGAATATTGTAAAAACCACGCACAATTTATCTATGGATAATTTGTTTTTACCAACTCAAAATAATCAAAATAGAACAGTCTTAGCCTTATTTGTTGAGGCCAATACATTACAGCTTACTGGCGAAAACTCCTCCTCTACCGGACAAGGTTTAACGGTTTCGCACTACTTAAAGCTTCAAGGAAAAATAGATTTGGAAGGAGAATCACAACTTATACAAACATTACAAAGTGATTTAGATGTTCTGCACAATGGCTATATAGAACGCGATCAACAAGGTACTGCTGACACATTTACCTACAATTATTGGTCTTCTCCAGTAAAACAGATCAATTCTGAAATGGAAAGTTTTAGAATTATGGATGTATTAAAAGATGGCACCTATTCTGACAATCCGGAAGCGATTAATTTTTCATCTTCTGGATATAACGGAGCTCCAACACATCCTATTACCATTGCTGATTATTGGATTTGGAAATACACCAACGCTTCTAATAATAGCTATTCTACATGGCAACATATTAGACGTACAGGTTCTATTTTACCTGGAGAAGGTTTTACTATGAAAGGACCTGGAACTGGTTCTGTTTCTACACCTCAGAACTACGTGTTTTCTGGTCAACCCAACAATGGTGATGTTAATATATCGGTACTTCCAGATAACGATTATTTAGTGGGCAACCCATACCCTTCTGCCATAGACGCATTACAATTTATTAAAGATAATGGACCAGATGTGGGTACAAACAGCCCTGCATTAATCAGTGGTACACTCTATTTTTGGAATCATTGGGCAGGCGGTTCTCACTCTATACAAGAATACGATGGTGGCTATGCTACATATAACTACTCTGGATCCGTAGCTGCAGCCTATAAAGGCAATAGTCTTCAGCTTTTAGAATCTGATGGTGAGCCCACTAAAGCACCAGGACGTTATATTCCTGTGGGTCAAGGATTTTTTGTAACAGGAAAGCATACAGGAACACTTCAATTTAACAATAGACAACGCGTCTTTAAAAAAGAGGGACAAGAATCTGTATACATGCGAAACTCTAACAGCACTAATAGCATGGCAACGGCATTAGAAGACCTTAGAATGAAATTTAGAATAGGTTTTAGTTCTGTAAATACAATTCGGCGTCAGCTATTATTAACTATAGATGAAAATGCAACGCCTGGAATCGATTGGGCTTATGATGGTGAAATGAATGAACAACAAATAGATGATATGTTTTGGGTTATTAATGAAGACCATTATATTATTCAGGCCAGTAATGAAACAGAAACCACAACACGCTATCCCATAGGAATTAAGACCAATACCAATGGCATCAATTCTATAATGATAGATGCTTTAGAAAACGTACCTAGTACTATTGATATCTATTTACATGATAACGAACTTGACATATATCATGATTTAAGAAATGGTAGTTACGATATTTTCTTACTAAGCGGAACGTATCTCAATCGCTTTGCCATAACATTTGGAATACAAGAAGATTTAAGTCTTGAAGACCACAACCTTATCGGTATTGATGTATTATACGCTAATAACATAGACAGCATTGTAGTCATCAACCCCAACCAACACCGAACAAACACCATGAAGGTATTTAATATGTTAGGCCAGTCTGTATCTACCATACCTAATATTAAAACCCAACGTTATACCGAATACCCGATACAAAATTTAAGTGCAGGTACTTATATCGTCACTTTACAAACCAATACAGGTACAGCAATAACAAAGAAAATTATAGTTGATTAGATTAATTGTTTTTAGTTAGTGATTAGAAAGTCTCAGTTTATAAAAAGCTGAGGCTTTCTTTATTTTAACAGGCTTAAGAGTTGATCAAAATTTACTGTTTGTTGCTCACCAGAAACCATATTTTTTAAGGTATACATTTCAGATTTTAATTCTTCTTCTCCCATAATAACTACAAACGGAATGTTACGACGGTTAGCGTAATTCATTTGTTTTTTTCGTTGCTTCCCAGAAACCGCAGCATCTGGAAACAATTCTGCTTTCACTTGGGCTTGCCTTAATTTGGTTACTGCATTTAAGCTAAACATAGCTTCATCTTGCCCAAAATTAATAAAGAGTACTTTAGTAGATTCTGTAATAGTAGATGGAAACAAATTTAATTCTTCTAGCACCAAATAAATACGATCGAGTCCGAAACTAATCCCAACTCCACTCATATCTTTAAGTCCGAAAATCCCAGTAAGATCGTCATAACGACCACCACCACCAATGGATCCCATTTTTACTCCATGTGGTGCTGACACTTCAAAAATAGCACCTGTATAATAATTTAGTCCTCTTGCTAAAGTCACATCGAGCTGTAGTATTGCTGTTTTTAATTCTAAGTTGGAAATGGCTGTATTTATAAATTCGAGTTCTTCAATACCTTTTAAACCAATTTCTGAAGCACTTAAAATAGATTTTAAACTTTCAATTTGCTCACCGAACTCGCCTTTTAACGTAAATAAAGGTTGAAGTTTAGTTATTCCATCTTCAGAAATACCTTTACCTCGCATTTCTTCTTTCACCTTATCTTCACCAATTTTATCTAACTTATCTAAAGCTACTGTAAAATCGATCAATTTATCTTGTGCGCCAATCACTTCTGCAATACCAGATAAGATTTTACGATTGTTAATTTTTATGGTAACACCTTCTAATTTTAATGCTGAAAACACCGCATCATATAATTGTACAAATTCTACTTCTTGAAACAAAGACTTAGAACCAACCACATCTGCATCACATTGATAGAACTCTCTAAAACGGCCTTTTTGCGGACGGTCTGCACGCCAAACTGGTTGAATTTGGTAACGTTTAAACGGGAATTCAATGTCATTTTGGTGTTGCACCACATATCGTGCAAAAGGCACTGTGAGATCGTAACGAAGGGCTTTTTCTGAAATATATGGACTTAAATATTTTGAATCAATAAATTCAGAATGTTTCTCAAAAATTTTCGTTGCCTCAATATATAATTCTTCTCTATTAAATTCAATAAACTTTAACAAATAGTCGCCTTTTGTTGAAACTTCTTTAAGAATAATATTTAAAAAATCATCATTTTTCTCTTCATTATTATCATATTTTTCCTCACCTAGTACTTCAATTACTATTTTTCCTATTTCGCTAGAAGCTATTTTTCTTATTTCATTAGTTGTAATATTTTTAAAATTTAATATTTCTTCGTCAGCAATATCATCTTTCATTTTTAATAAATACTCTTGATTCTTTTTCAAAACTGATAAAATCAATTTTATAATTGAATCTTTGTATTTACTTAGATAGTCTCCACTATTCAAAATCTTAAAAATCAAGCGATCTCCTTCGTCTCCGTATTTTCCCATTAAAGTATCAGAGTTTTCAAAACTTGGAGTTTCAATAGGTTGAAAGCCATAAATTTGAAATTGCTCTTTTATCGTTTCCATAATATAAGTACGCTTTGCAACGTCGCTAGCGTTAAAATCTCTGGTGCCTTTTGGGATACTCGGTTTTTGTGCCATATTAATCTCCCACAACATTGGGAGTCTCTTTAAGTGAAACTTTAGTTTTAATCTTAAGCATAGCTGAAACAACAATTGGTTTCAAGATATTTTTCTCTAAAAAACTCTTTAACTATCCTCTGTACGACGCTATTCTAAAAACCGTAAAGTTTAGAGAATAACATCACAAAAATATTATAATTTTTAGAGGTCTTACTAAGATAATTAGAATTTATAGTAACTTTATGCTACTTAAGTAGTCTTATACTTAGAATAACTCCATTAACGCGACAAAAAACTATGTTTTCATTAGCTAAAGAGACTATTAGAATTGCTTTCGACTCTATACGAAGTCAATTATTAAGAACCATTTTAACCGTTTTAATTATCGCTATTGGCATTATGGCTTTGGTGGGTATTTTAAGTGGTGTGTCTGCGTTAGAAAACACCATTACTGGGAATTTTTTATCTATGGGTTCTAATACTTTTAATTTTCAGCGTTATGAATTTACAGCACAACGTCAGAGCAGTAGAGAGCGTCAGAAAATAAATCCTGTAATTAGCTACAGAAATGTTAAGGAATTTGAAGAGAATTACACCTTTCCTTTTACCAAAGTAGCCGTTTCTTTTTTCGGAACGTCTACAGCCGAAGTAAAATATGAAAGTAAAAAAACAGATCCGGAAGTCGCTGTGATTGGTGCTAATGAATATTTTATTGAAAACTCTGGTTTAGAAATAGCTTACGGTCGCTCTATCAATGTATTTGATGCACAGAACGGTAACTCCGTCTGTGTCATAGGTAGCGATTTGCACAAAGCATTATTTGCGGATGATAATCCTATTGGTAAAACTGTTAGTGTTAGAGGTTCCAAATTTAAAGTGGTAGGAGTATTAAAAGAAAAGGGTTCAACGTTTGGGAATAATCAAGATTTAAGAGTGATCATGCCTTTAAAAAAAGCACGTTCTATTTTTACGAATGCCAATATTAATTACAACCTCAGTGTCAAAGTAGATAAAGGAGATATGCTCGATGCCGCAAAAGATGATGCGATAATAACATTTAGGAATATAAGAGGTCTCAATCCTATTGAAAAAAATGATTTTGGCATCACTGGTAGTGATGATTTGTTGAACCAAGTGGCTCAAAACACAGCAGCTCTGTATATTGCGGCTTGGATTATTAGTATTATTACAATTTTCGGATCTACAATTGCTTTAATGAATATTATGCTGGTTTCGGTAAGCGAACGCACTAGAGAAATCGGTGTAAGAAAAGCCCTTGGTGCTAAGAGTAAAACTATAGCATTTCAATTTTTTATGGAAACGATTATTATTGGTCAGCTTGGCGGTCTATTAGGAATCGCATTAGGTATTTTAATAGGTTTAGCCGTTGCTAATGGCTTTGACTTGGAATTTTCAACACCATGGGTCGCGATGATTTGGGCCACCAGTATTGCTTTTATTGTCGCTATAGTTTCGGGGTTATATCCTGCCACCAAGGCAGCGAGATTAGATCCTATTGAATCGTTACGCTATGAATAATTTTTGCCGCCTAACTTTATGTAGATGACAGTACTAAATCTTATTCATTTTAAGGTGCTTACCAACGTATCATAATGCTTGGTTAAAGCCAAACTCTCAACACTTAAGACTGACTTATGGTTAAAAAAATCATGTTGGCAATAACAGTGCGCATCTTATGGCTAGAACTTAGTTACCACTTCCTTTAATTAAATTAGCGAAGTAGTTAAATAATTCACCTTTAGTAATATTAGCGCCAGATTGAATCATTTTAAATATATCCAAATGCTTATCGTCAGAGTAGTCTTTTTTAGCATTAAAAAATTCAATCGCATCAGATAAGAGATTATTTCGCAACCACTCAAACCCTTCCTTAGTTGTAAAATCCACATCTTTAACATCTATTTTAATAGCAATTAAACGCATACTCTTTTCGTTACATTCAAAAAGGTGTATTTGTTGTGGTGAAATATGTTCTAAGTATTTGACTTTACTTAATACTCCAAACCAGACTAAATCACTGAACACATCGAGTTCTTGTTCTGCTGCTTCTGGTTTATTTTTTTTAATATCTTCCCACTCGTCAGCAGTAATAGACTGAGTTGCTAAAAAGTTGATGAATTCTTGGTGTAATTCTTCAAATTGTTCTTTTGTTAATCTTGAATATTTCATCGAAACTCTAAATTTCGTTTCCACAGAAGTGGAAATCTGTTTTTCTTCTCGCACGTGATACGAGAGATTATTTATTGTACTATCTATTTTTCACTTATATTTTGACGGTGTTCAACATCACAATCATAAATACTTAAATTAACCTTAATTATTAATCGCCTTAAACACTTCAAAAGGTCGATCGGTTGCCATAATATCTACCCCTTTCTCTTTCCATTGACGATAAAGAGCCTCACCTTTAGCTGCAGCGCTTTTATCCAAGTTTCCTAAGGTACCCAACATACACACAATATTATTATCGTGTAGTCTTTGGTACAATGACGACTCTGATAAACGTGTTCCTGTAAAAGCTAACATATTTTCCGTAGGAATCTTGGCGTTTAATAAACGTTCAAATTCTTCATTATTACGCGCTGAAACAGACAGTAATAATTCTGGAGCCAATTGATACGCTGAACTTGCCTGCTGCGCATTATAAGTAATAATTATACTATTATCTTCTGCATTCGCTGATTTAATAGCATCGATAACCACTTCTTGACCTACCGTTTTTTTGATATCAACGGTAAGGATTACATTGTTTTTAACACACCAAGCTAACACATCTGAGAACAATGGTATTTTAAATGTAGTTTCATTACCGTGATCATCTACCAAATTAAATTGCTTTATTTCGTTATAAGTAAGATCATCTACTTTTCCGGTACCAGTAGTTGTTCTATCAATTGTTTTATCGTGTAGTAATACCAATTGTCCATCTTTAGTTTGTGCCACATCCACTTCATAGACTGCTAATATACTATCGTTTACATATTTTAAAGTTTCTAAACTATTTTCAGGATAATTTTTTAATCCTTTACCACCACGGTGCACACTGATATTAGGGTAATTAGAATTAGACGCTTTAAAAATTGAAATAAGTTTAGAAGGCTTTATCTCAGAACTTGTAACTGTTTCTGTAGATTGCTTGCAACTAATGAAGGTGCAAAAAGTAAAAATTAATAGAAAATATTTCATGTTAATATTGGTTATATGCTAGCTCAACTAAAGTTCTGATAGGATTCTAAAAAAAAATTATAAAAAAACCGCTTAGAAAACTAAACGGCTTTTAAAATTTGTAATAAAAAGATTATGCGTCAGCGATAACTTCGAAAGTTAAATCTACAGTTACCGATCTGTGTAATCTAATTGCAGCTTCGTACTGACCTAAACGCTTAATGTTACCACCATTGATAGAAATAAATTTCTTTTCAACATCGTGACCTGCGTTTTTCAATGCAGCGGCTAAATCTATTGTGGTGATAGAACCAAATAATTTATCTCCAGCAGTTGCACCAGTTCCAGCTTTAGCTGTAATTTTAATATCTAAACCTCTTAAAGCTTCAGCCGTTTTTTCAGCATCAGCAATAATCGTTTTTTCTTTGTAAGCTCTTTGCTTTAAAGTTTCAGCTAATACTTTCTTAGCAGAAGCAGTAGCCATAATAGCTTGTCCTTGAGGAATTAAAAAGTTTCTACCATAACCGTTCTTAACAGATACAATATCGTCTTTAAATCCTAAATTTTCAACGTCTTGTTTTAATATAAGTTCCATTGTTATGATATTTTATTTTAATAAATCAGCAACGTATGGCATAAGTGCTAAATGTCTAGCTCTTTTTACAGCCACAGATACTTTTCTTTGATATTTTAAAGACGTTCCTGTTAAACGTCTTGGTAGTAATTTACCTTGCTCGTTTACAAAACCTAATAACCAGTCTGCATCTTTATAATCTACATACTTAATTCCAGATTTCTTAAAACGACAATACTTCTTAGTTTTAGAAGTTTCTATGTTAAGAGGAGTAAGATATCTAATCTCACCGTCTTTTTTTCCTTTTGCTTGTTGTTCTATTGATGACATAATTACGCTTTTGCTTTTGCTTTAACTTTCATTTTTTCTCTTCTTCTCTCAGCCCATGAAATAGCATGTTTATCTAATTTCACAGTTAAGTAACGCATAAAACGCTCGTCACGTCTAAATTCAACCTCTAAAGGCTCAATAACTTCACCAGATACCTGGTATTCAAATAAGTGATAAAAACCACTTTTTTTGTTTTGAATTGGGTAAGCTAACTTTTTTAGTCCCCAATCTTCTTTTGATACCATCTTAGCTCCTTTAGAAACGAGGAAATCCTCATATTTCTTTACTGTCTCCTTTATCTGATCTTCAGATAAAACGGGATTTAAGATGAAAACAGTTTCATAATGATTCATAATAAATAATTTTGTTTATTGTTAAAACGGCTGCAAAAATACAACTAATTTCTATATTTGACAACGTTTTAAGCCTAAATAATCAAAGGAAATTACCCAATAAAATTAATGTTAAATTCTACGGTTTGTCGGTATTATTTGTTTTTTAACCGAAATTATCGTACTATTGTCGATATCTTAACCTAAAATTAATAATGTTATGACTTTAAACTGTGTAGTTGTTGATGATTCTGCGATTCAGCGCCTCTCTATAGTAAAGTTAATTGAGAATCATTCCTCACTTAACCTTATTGCAGAGTACAGTAGCGCGTTAGAAACAAAAAACGGTCTTAATACCCATAAAGTTGATCTTATCTTCTTAGATATAGAGATGCCTGTATTAAACGGTTTTGAGTTGCTAGATGTGCTCAACAACAAACCCCAAATTATTTTTGTTACCGGCAAAACTGAGTATGCTTTTAAAGCATTTAATTATGATGCCACTGATTATCTTCAGAAACCAATTACCAAAGAACGTTTTAATACGGCCGTAGAAAAAGCCATTGAACAACATAAATTAAAACTTGATTTTAACGAAACTGATGGTGAGCATATCTTTGTAAAAAGTAACCTAAAAAAACGTAAAGTTTACATAAAGGATATTAAATGGATTGAAGCCCTTGGAGATTATGTTAAAGTAGTCACAGAAGAAAACAGCTTAGTTGTATTATCTACAATGAAAGCTTTTGAAAGTGAGCTGCCCGAAGGTAAGTTCTTAAGAATCCACAAATCTTATATTGTAAATCTCGATAAGATTGACCGCTTTAACAGTAAAAATGTTGAAGTTGGCGCCTATGAGATTCCATTGAGTCGAAATAAAAAGACCCAATTAGTAGATGCTTTAAATAATATGTAGAATCATTACATTAACATTCAAAACATTACATTATACATTATAAAGAATCCCAAGTACTTAAAGGCTTGGGATTTTTTAGTTAAATAAGTGAAAGACTTAATGAGGCTTAATAATTATCGACATTAATAACTACTCTCACAGGTCTAAAATCTTTAATAGCATTAAAACTATTATCTATTTTTTGAATGGCTTCTTTTGTTTTTACCAACGATTGTTTTTGAGGAATCTTTACCAACACATTTTTATGGTACAAATTTCTAATACGAGATACTGGTGGAAACTCAGGTCCTAAAACATTGGCTTTAAAAAGTTGCCTTAATGATTTAGCATACCAATCTGCAGCTAAATTAACACGGTTGTAATCTTTGTGCTTAAACGTAATTTTAATTAATCGGTAAATCGGTGGATACTTATAATTATAGCGTTCATTCATTTGCTCGGCATACATCTCTTTATATGAATTGGTAGACACTTGTTGCAAAATATTATGATGCGGATTATAGGTTTGAATTAATACTTTTCCACGTAAATCTGTTCGTCCTGCTCTACCAGACACTTGAGCCATTAATTGATAACTACGTTCATGGGCTCTAAAGTCTGGAAAATTCAATAAATTATCGGCATTCATAATGCCAACTAATTTTACAAACCTAAAGTCGAGACCTTTTGTAAGCATCTGTGTTCCTACTAAAATATCTATTTCACGTTGTTCAAAACTGTTGATTATTTTATCGAAACCGTATTTACCTCGTGTAGTATCTAAATCCATTCGTGCTACTTTCTTTTCAGGAAATAACACCTTAACCTCTTCTTCTATTTGTTCAGTACCAAAACCTTTAGTATCTAATGTAGCATTTCCGCAGGCCTGACAACTTTTTTGCATTGCAGAGTTATAACCACAATAGTGACAACGCAACTGATCTCTGTATTGGTGATAAGTTAAACTAACGTCGCAATTGGGACATTGAGGAGAAGTGCCGCAAGTGGTACACTCAATAATGGGAGAAAACCCACGACGATTTTGAAATAATATAATTTGAAACCCTTCTTCTAAAGTTTCTGTCATCTCTTCAATTAATCGATCGCTAAAATGCCCTTTCATGCGTTTCCGCTTGTACTTATCGGCTAAATCGACCAATTCAATATCTGGCATTAACACATTATTGTAACGTGTATTTAATTCCACCAATCCATATTTTCCCTGGCTGGCATTAAAATAACTCTCTAAACTTGGAGTTGCAGATCCTAATAGTGTTTTGGCCTGAAACATATGCGCCAAAACAATGGCAGCATCTCTGGCATGATATCGTGGTGCCGGATCGAATTGTTTATAGGAAGACTCATGCTCCTCATCTACAATGATTAACCCTAGGTTTTTAAAAGGTAATAACAAGGACGAACGTGCGCCGATAATAACTTGCGCTTTTTCAGTGTTTAGCAACATATTTTGCCACACTTCTACCCTTTCATTCCCTGAGTATCTAGAGTGAAACACAGCAACTTTATCACCAAAATAATCCTGAAGTCTATTTACCAATTGTGTTGTTAGAGCAATTTCGGGTAACAAATAGAGCACCTGTTTCCCTGTATTTAGTTGATTTTGAATGAGCTGTACATAGATCTCAGTTTTTCCGGAAGAGGTTACACCATGCAGTAAAGCAACCGATTTGTCTTTAAAAACGGCTTCAATTTGTTGATAAGCCTCTTGTTGTGCGTCACTTAAATGTTTTGCATCTGCATCTCCTTCACCATCAAACTGCACCCTATCTACCTGAATATGATATTCCTCTAAAATGGCCTTATCAATTAAGGTTTTTATTATTGAAGTTGATGCACCACTTCGTTCCGCAAGATCCGAAACTTTTATAGGCTGTTTTAAAGAGGCTTCCATGGTAAACAAAGTGAGTACCACTTCGCGTTGTTTAGGCGCTCTACTTAATTCTTTTAATAACGCTTGTAGTTTTTCTTGCGATTTATGATTGTGATGTAACTTAACATAACGCACCAATTTTGGAGTATACTTTTCGTATAGTTCTTCTTGTAAATTTAAAACGCCCTTCTTTACCAAACCATTTATAATAGGTAGTACACGTTTTCTATCTAAGATAGACACTACATCGTTAATCTTTAAAGATGATTGATGCTGTAACGCTTCATAAATTAAATATTCCTCATCTTTTAATTCGGAAGTTTCAATCGTGTTTTTTTCATTTCTAGAAATAATTGTTTCACTTTCTAATAGAAATGCGTTTGGCATTGCTGCTCGCATTACTTCTCCCAAACTACACATATAATACGTTGCAATCCAATCCCAATGTTTTAATTGATTTGGAGTGATAACTGGTGTATCATCTAAAATTTGATGAATAGTTTTGGCTTCATAAGCCGTGGGAGGATTTTTATGAATACTATAAACCAAAGCCGTATATACCTTGCTTTTACCAAAAGGTACAGCCACACGCATTCCTGGTGCCAGAAATTTAGATTCGGCTTCAGTGATATGATAAGTAAACGCTTTTTGAAGCGGAATTGGCAGTATGACGTCTATAAAATGTAACATTATTTTACGCGTTTCCAATATTGTGTTCTGTAAAAAAATGCGAGGTATCCTCTAACCTGAAGCGTATCTGTGTCCTCTTCTAATTTAAGACGGCAACGATAGGTTTTACCATTTTCTGGATTTAAAATTGTACCACCTTCATATACGTCATTATTTCGCTTTAAACCTTCTATAAAGACTAATCCTACTATAGGCTGATCCTTGTGTGGACCACTACAATCGTTACACGTTCTAAATTCTACTTCAGGATTAAAAACAGCTATAATTTTACCATAAATTTCACCATCTTCTTCATAGATTTCTACAATAGATTTAGCATCACCTGTATTGTCGTCTATGGTTTTCCACTGGCCTAAAATGTCCTGAGCTGAGAGGTTAAAAAACACCATAAACAAAATAATAAATGCTAAAGTGTCTTTACTCATATTTGGTTTTATTAGAAGTTTATACCTCAAATGTAATGGGTTTAATTTAAAAAACCATCTCGATTTGAGATGGTTTTTTAAAACTTAAACCCGAAATAGCTGTTTTTTTACTGTAGAAATTGTCTACTTAAACTAGTTATCCTCCTATTTTTAACAACTTACGCAGAGTTGCTGTATCTTTCTTTGTTTTAACTTTTACTGCACGACTTTCAGTATTGGACCTTAGCTTTTTTTCAATTTCTTGTGTAGAAGTATTTGTTTCTAAAGTTCTCCTTCGTGCCGTGTCATTATCATCCTTTACAGTTTGTGATGGTTCCGTTTTGGCAGCGTTTGCGACAGTACCACCTGCTTTTCTATCAGCTAATGCACGTAGTTTAGCCACTTCTTGATCATAATAGCCCATGTAAATTTTATTGTAAATCCCAACAGCTTCAGTATATTTTTCTTGTTCTTCATATATCCAAGCTAGCAATAACAGTTCATGTCTGGTGTGCTTTACACTTTCTTTATAAGGGTTAACCTCTAAACTTTTATTTAGATCAGCTTCAGCTTCTTTAATATTTCCTAAATTAAACTGAAACTGAGCCCTCATATAATAAGATATTGCGTTTGGTTTTAAAGCCACCATTTGATTATACCTTTCTAATTCGGATTTTTTAGTATTTTCTCTCGTAATGAGTTTTGTACTTCTTCTTTGATCATCGATATGTTTAAAATAGACATCGCAGGTATAAATTAATTCATAGGACATCGCAACGAGTAAATCTCTACGCGCTATTTGACCTTTTTGAAATTTCTTTCTAACATCGGGTTCATCAATTTGCGCATCAATTTTATCTGCATATTTAGGCAGAACTTTCCGTAAACATGCTTTTAATGTGTTTTCTGTTATGGATCGCTTTAGACTTTCAGATTCTAAACACGCACAAACATCAGTTCTATAACCGTTTTTATAGCTTTGTGCGCTAACAGCATAAAAACCTAGCAAAGCAACCATATATAACACCTTTCGTTTCATATCCTCATTATTTATATAGTAGTTTAATTACCTTCCTCTTCGTCCTCTTCAGTACCAACGAAATAGGTTTTTACAGCCATCATGCAAAACTTTAGTGCGTTTTTTGTTCTATTTAAATTGAAAGTGGCTTTTGCTTGTCTCATAAAAGGCGCGTCACTAATATCTTCGGCAATATCTGGTACCTCTTGCCAAAGACTATCTACATCTCTTTCTGCGCGCTCCATTAATTCATCTTCAATTTCGACAGGGACTTCAACTTCTGCCTTAATTAAACTATCGTAAACAAATACCTTGTGATACAATTCAAAAGAATGATTAACAAAATTATCTACACTTGCTATTTTCGATTTTCGCTTTGGTTTTTTTATACGCTTTTCTTGAGTCCAACCCTGTATTGGAGATAAGAAAAGCAACATCATACTTATTAAAAGGACTTGTGGCAATCGGTTGGCTGTTTTCATAAAAGATGATTTTAAAATAATTTCTATGCTTACTTAATCGTAATTAATAGTACCATCCATAGTTAAAATGGTAGCAGTATCTACATTAATTACTGTAGTATTATCAAAAACAACCACTTTTGCCACCTTATCGACACTAAAACCTGTACCACAATCTGTATTATCTGCAGCACTAGTTGCTGGTGTAGAACAGACATAACTAAATTCTTCTCCATTTTTTAAAATTGTCATAGAAATTGCCTTCTGTACATCTGCACTACCAGTTGTACTAAACTCAGCAGCTACAATAACAAAGCCGTTTAGAAGATCACTAATATTGGGCTCTCCATTTACAAAACTGGTATTTTCATCTGAGAGCACCACTGAACTTGAAGTCCCTGTGTTATCTAAAGCATCGGCATCAATATTTCCAACAGATAGTGTATTTCCTAAAGAAGACGTGTCCGATCCTGATAACTGAATAGTGCCATACACCGTAGTACCTTCTGAACTGTCGTCATTGCTAGAACAACTCACTATTAATAATGCAATAAAAGCGATTGTTAAAGTGTGGAGTATTGTTTTCATAAGCTTTTTAATTTTTTTGATTTTAGAAATGATATTGTGTATTTAAAGAAACTGATTATTCTCTATTAAAACCACAACCGATCTATAATCGTTGACTTTGAACCTATTAACGTAGAATCCGTTGCTTGTTTTTAACAATAAATCACTACTTTTAACCTGCTATTAACTGAATTTGTAAATGAAAAACCTCCTCTTTTTCTGTTTCGCTGTCATGTCGATGTGTTCTTTTTCTCAAAATAAAATGCTCGATTCCTTAGCGCATGTTATTCAGAATTATAAAACACAAGACACCAATTATGTTAATTTGAGAATCAAGTATACAGCCAGAAAAATGTTCTTAACTCCTGCAGATACCACATGGCCTGGATATGTTACCAAAACATTAGAAATTTCTAAAAAGCTAAACTACCCAAAAGGCATTGCGATATCTTATAACAATCTAGGTATTATAAATCACTACTTTTTATCTGACCCTTTAGAGGGATTACATTACTACCAAAAAAGTTATGATGTTTTTGAAAAAGCACAAATCTATAAGCGTTATGAAGTTGGTGTACTTACCAATATTGGACTTATAAATTACGAACAACAAAACTATGACAAAGCCTTACAAAGTTTTAAAACCTTATTAAAAAACCCTGAAAATAAAAGCAAATTCAGCACTCAATTTTATATTGGTAATGTTTATGGTGATCAAAAGCAGCTCGACTCCGCATTGCACTATTATACGGAAGCACTTAAAGGAGCGGAACAAAATAATCATTTCATTTTCCTCGCTAATATTAAAACTAATTTAAGTATTGTTCAAGCCAATGTTGGATTACTAAAAGATGCCTTAGCGAGCACTAAAGAAAGTCTAAACCTTATAGAAAAACACAATATCGAAGGACTCCGTGTCACTGCTTACACAAATGCAGCTGAAGTTTATTTACAAAATAAGGACATTGAAAAAGCAGAATATTATGCCCTTAATAGTTTAAAATTACATGAAGCCTTAAATAGTTTGGCTACAAAAAATGCGGCTTTAGAAACTTTAGCACATGTGTATCTTGAAAAAAGAGATTACAAAAACGCCTTTAACACCTACAAAAAACATATTGTTTTAAGAGATAGTCTTATAAATGCCGATCGTAAGCTCGAAATATCTCGAAAAGAAATTCAGTACGAAGCCGATAAACATAAAGCAATTTCTGAAATAGAAATTGAACGTCAAAAATCTATTAAAAACGCTTCGATTATAGGTGGCTCTGGACTTCTTATAGCCACTTTAATTGGATTTGTATTATACAGAAGAAAGCAAGAAGCCGTATCAAAATCTAAAGAAGCAGAGTTTAATGCTAAGGTTTCGGATACAGAATTAAAAGCGCTACGTTCGCAAATGAATCCGCATTTTATTTTTAATTCTTTAAACTCTATAGGAGATTATATTCTAAAAAACGATACGCAATCGGCAAGTAACTACTTAAGTAAATTTGCAAAACTGATGCGACTTACATTAGAAAATTCTGAAAAAAAAGAAATTCTTTTAAGTGATGATATAGCACTACTGAAGACCTATATGGATATTGAGCGCAAACGTTTTAATGATAAATTTGAATATACAATTGAGGTCGCTAAAGATCTCGATGCAGACAACATCTTAGTTCCACCAATGATACTTCAGCCGTTTATTGAAAACAGTATAATACATGGTTTATCTCAAAAGGATACTCCAGGTCTTCTCAAAATTTCATTTAAAATGGAAAATAACATGCTCATTTGTAGCGTAGATGATAATGGTATTGGTCGAAAAAAATCGATTTCAAATAACACTAATGATGACAATAAATCAATGGGAATGGCGATTACCAAAAATAGAATTGAAATTATAAATAAACTAAAAAACACTAATGGTAGAGTAGCTATTACAGATAAATCTGAAGGTACCAGAATAGATGTTTCACTTCCTATACAATTTGCGTTTTAATATGATAAATACTGTAATTATAGACGACGAACAACATTGTGCAGATCGTATTATAAACCTTATTCAACAACAACCACAAACGTTTAATCTACTTTCGGTTATAGACAATATTGAAGAAGCTCTTAATGTTGTGCCGCAACTGCAACCCGATTTAGTATTTCTTGATATTAAAATTCACGATAAAACCGGTTTCGATTTTTTACAGTCAATTAACCCAATTAGCTTTAAAGTAATTTTCACTACGGCTTTTGACAATTTTGCCATTAAAGCCTTTAAATTTAGTGCGTTCGACTATCTTTTAAAACCTATAGACACCGATGATTTTAATGAGGCCATAGAGCGTTTAAAAGCCAATTTAAACACTCAAAACATTGAACATCAACTTCAAAATTTATTTAAAAACCTAAAGCCAGAGCAAAATAAAATTATTACGATTCCTACATTAACTGGATTTGAAACGCTTAAAGTTGAAGATATTATCCATTTAGAAGCAGATACAAGTTACACTCATATTTATTCTAAAGAAAGTAAATTAATGGTATCTAAACCAATTAAATTCTATGAAGATTTATTAACTGAATATGCATTTTTTAAAACACATAAATCACATTTAATAAATATAAATCATGTAAAAAAATACTTTAAAGGAAAGCAAAGTTATGTGTTAATGTCTAATGATCATCATGTACCTGTTTCTGTACGACGGAAGGAAGATTTTTTAAAACACTTCAGTTAATAAGCTCTTCGATATCCTTCTGCTTAATCTCCTTCCTAGCTCTAGGATGCTTCCTTAAAAACTGTAGAGATGCATTAAGCTCATAACCCAATAGTAAAATATTAGAATTTAACCATAAGTAAAGGAGCAAAATTAATAGTGCACCAATAGAACCATAGAGCTCGTTATATTTTGAAAAGTTTTCAATATAAATTCCGAATAGAAACGAGGTTAACATTATTAATAAGGTGGTTAACAATGCACCAACTGAGAAGAACTTAGACGCTCTCCCTTCTTTGGTTCCAAAATAATACAATGTTGCCGTGGCTAAATAGGTCATAATCACAAAGAATAAATACTTTGCAAAAATAATCCACCCTAAACCTTTATCATCTTCAGTAATGGCATGTCCGCTTAATCCTTCATATATAGGCTGAATAATGTAAATTTGAAAATATCCAAATACCGCTACGGTTAGTAAAAGTAAAAACGCTAGTATTAAGGCCACTCCAAGAGCAAACATATATTGCTTAATAACATTTCGGTAAAGTTGTTTGTGATACGACGTTTCAAATCCTGAAAACACTGCATTTACACCATTTGCCATTAAAAACATAGACAATAAAAAGACTGAAGAAATCAATCCACCATTGGTGTTACTACTCATGTCTTTAAAAATACTATCAATTAAAAAATCGGAAGTCTGAGGTGGTAAGATGGAATTTAGAAAATCTAAAAAATCAGCTCGAAAACCCGCTATTGGTACATAAGGTATAACGATTATAACAAATAATAAAAACGGAAAAATTGCGGTAAAAAAACTAAATGCAATAGCACTTGCTCTGGTGGTTAGCGCACCATTGACAATACCCATAATATACAATTCTAACAAATCATAGACAGATAAACCTTCAAATCCTGGTAATTTTATTTGTTTAAAAAAACGTACAAGTACATTTACAACCGGAATCTTATTTAATTTATCTTCTATGGGTTTAGTCATTCTTTAGCTTTTGGTCTTTAGCTTTTTAAAAATTTATATGCGTTTCAAAAAAAAATAGCAACTAGACTTATACCGCTTTTAGGCTTAAATCTTTATTGTAAACTGAATGTGTTAATGCGCCAGAGGAAATATAATCCACACCGCATTCGGCATATTTCCTTAGCGTGTTTTCATTAATGCCACCAGAAGACTCTGTTAAACACTGATCTCCAATTAGCTTCACTGCTTTACGAGTGTCTTCATAATTAAAGTTATCAATAAGGATGCGATAAACACCACCACAATCTAAAATCTCTTTTATTTCATCGAGGTTTCTAGCTTCAACAATAATTTTTAAATCTCTATTGGTTTCTTTTAAATATTGCTTTGTAAGGTTAATAGCTTTAGCAACACCACCAGCAAAATCAATATGATTATCCTTTAGCATTATCATATCGTATAAAGCGAATCTATGATTTTCTCCACCTCCAATTTTCACAGCCCATTTTTCTAAAGCTCTAATACCTGGTGTGGTCTTACGAGTGTCTAAAATTTTAGTTTTAGTACCTTCTAATAAGTCTACAAATTCTCTTGTTTTAGTTGCAATAGCACTCATACGTTGCATAGCATTTAATACTAAACGTTCTGCCTTAAGAATAGATTGTGAAGCACCTTCTACATAAAACACGATGTCACCATGTGTTACTTTTTGTCCATCTTCAATTAAGGTTTCAACTTTTATATCAGCATCAACGTATGCAAAAACCTGCTTAGCGAATTCTACACCTGCAATTATTCCATTATCTTTTACCAATAATTTTGCTTTTCCTTGAGCCGAAGTTGGTATACAGGCTAAAGAACTATGGTCTCCATCACCAACATCTTCTCTGATGGCATTAGAAATTATTAATTCTATTTCTTTATCGAATTGTGCTTGTGAAATCATCTGTGTACATATTTGTTGTAAAAATAGGAATTGAAAGGTAAAAAATATCAAAAAGTAAATGTCAAATTATAAGGAGTCGAACTTTTTGAATGCTTTTAAATCCGTAAATTTGAAATTCAATTAGGCAGATTCTGCCACCTCGAGCGCAGTCGAGAGGTCATTTAACTAGGTCTCGACTGCGCTCGACCAGACATTACAATGCAAATAAAACTCGTAGCCATTGGCAAAACTGACAATAAAAACTTAATTGCCTTAATTGCTGATTATTCTAAACGCCTTGGTCATTACATTAAGTTTGAATTTGATATAATTCCAGATTTAAAAAAGGTTAAAAATTTATCTGAAGCCCAACAAAAGGAAAAAGAAGGTGAATTAATTTTAGCTAAAACCCAAACCTCTGATATTTTAATTCTTTTAGACGAAAATGGTAAACAAATGGATTCCGTAGCCTTTTCTAACTACCTACAGAAACATATGAATTCGGGCATAAAAACTTTAATTTTTGTCATTGGTGGTCCGTATGGTTTTTCAGATAGTGTTTACGCCAGAGCCAATGGAAAACTAGGCTTGTCTAAAATGACATTTTCGCATCAAATGGTACGTTTATTCTTTATAGAACAATTGTACAGAGGGTTTACAATTCTTAGAAATGAGCCCTACCATCATCGCTAAAAACTATAAACCCTCTGGGTATTAAACGTCGAAACGTTTCTTCAATTTAGTGTGTTTTAAATACTTCTTTTCGTTTTTTAAGTTGTCTTGTAAGATCGTTAATTGTTTCGTGCATCGCCATTTCATACGTTTTAGCATTAGAAGTAGCAAATAATCGTGGTCCTGGAAGGCTTAATTCTATATTGCAAATTTTCCCTGTCTCGTGATCCTTCTCGTCGTGTTTATAATATACTTGAGCTGAAATAAGAAATTCGAATTTATTAGCTAATTTTTCTAATTTTTCCTCTGTTAATGCTGAAAGTGTTTCACTTACATCAATGTTTACATATTGAAAATTTACCGTCATAATCTATCTTGTTTTTAATGAATTATTCTTTTCACTAAGATACGAGATTTAGTATATTCTTTGACTGATATAAATCATAAATTGGAGCTAAATTTCACACAGCTATTCAAATCTTTTACCAGCATACTATTCAATTTTCAAACCTAATTGGCTGAATAAAAAGGCATACTTATGTGTGATTTTTTGAGTAAAATCATGGTCGTTTAAAGCTCCACCATGGCCTGTTCCCTCTACCACATAAATTTCATACAAAGACTCTTCACTTCCTTTTTCTTGTAAATTGGCTAAAAACTTATAAGAATGAAATGGAGGTACTCTATCATCATTCTCGCCAACTATAAGTAAAACATTAGGATATTTTACACCTTTCTTTATATTATGTAGTGGAGAATACGACTTAAGATTAACATAATCTAAAGTATCTGTCACCGTACCAAACTCATTGACATTGGTGTTTGCAGAACCCACTGTAAATTGCTCAAATCGCAACATATCATAAGGTCCAGATTCTGCTATTGCCGCTTTAAACAATTCTGGTCTTTGTGTAAGGGCAGCTCCAACTACTAAACCACCATGAGACGTACCATTGATCGCTAATTTTTCACTACTCGTATAATTTTCAGAAATTAAAAACTCAGCAGCTCCTATAAAATCATCTATTGTATTTTGTTTTTTTAACCGTCTTCCATCAAGACTCCAATCGGTTCCATTAGCACCTCCTCCTCTTACATTTGGTACTGCTAAAATACCTCCGTGCAGCAGCCAAAGCGTCGAAGATTCGTCAAAGAAAGGTCTCACCGTAGTCCCATAACCACCATAACCATAAATTAATGTCGGGTTATTACCATCAAGTTTAGTGTCTTTAGCACATGTAATATACATTGGCACTTCTGTACCATCTTTAGAAGTGTATTTTACATACCGAGTTTCTAAACTTTCGGCATCATAAGGAACAGTTAAAACTTGAGCTGGTTTAAAGGTCAAATCTGAGAGTGATAATTGATACCAAAGCTCTGGATGAAAAAATGAAGACACACTAAAATTAGTATGTGTGGCATTATCTTCTTTTTCATAAAGTCCATGTATTTTTTTACCTTCAGGAAAATCAATAGTTCTTAACAACTGTCCTTCCAAGTCAAAAATCATAGCTAAATTTTTTCCTTCATTAGCATACATACATGCCATTTTTCCCTTTCCTAATTTGTTAACTTCTATTAATCTAGAGTCGTACTCAGGGATAAATTCTGATACTTTATTCAGTTGCGTAATATCTGCTTTTAATACACGACCATTTTCAGCTTGCCAATTGGTTTTTAAATACACTGTATCTTCGTGTAACTCCTCTATTTCAACATAAATATTATCCGCATTTGGGTATAATAAAAAATTAGATAAATAAAATGAATTTGGTTTTATAAAAGCTACCGATAATGCTTTAACCGTTTGACCTCTCACAGTATAATAATGCTTAAAAAACACCTTATCTCCTAATTTAAAATAATGAAATGAATTGGTCCCTGTCACATCTGGATTTTGATATAACATAGTATCTTCAGACTGCTTATTCCCTAAGATATGATAAAACAATTTTTGACCTTTCGGTTTATCTAATAATTCTCTACCCTTTTCAGGTCTTTCAAAAGTATTGTAAATTACATCGCGTTTATCCCAAATTAAACCATACCCTCTTAAGTTTTCTAATTTATCTGAAAGCCGTTCACCGGTCAACAAATCGAAAAAATAAACTTCTCTCCAATCACTCCCGTTATGAGAAAATTCAATACCTACTAAATTATATTCCTCGTTAATATACCGATTGGTGATACTGACATTATCATCTTTATCTAATCTGAAATCTTTAAGATTTACTAATTTTTTATAATTCTTATCACCACGTCGTCTAAACATTAAGTCTGAAGCACGTTTTGAAGATGTGCGTACATATTTAAATTGATATTTAGACTTTAAACTATCCGCTTTCTTTTGGTACGTTTTTTTATTCTTAGCCTTTGTTTTATTATACATTGTGGACAATTGCGATCTTAATGTCCACATACTAACATATTTTTTATGCTGTTTATTTGTAAGTTTTTTCTGAGACGCTAACCATTCCGCCAATCTAGGATCATTTGAATTTTCCATCCATTGATAAGGGTCCTCAACGTTATCATTGAAATAAACGTCTACAAATGTATCTTTAGGTGTTTCGGGATAATTAAAGGTTTTCTGTGCATAATTACTAAAAACAACACACGACATTAGGGCAAAAGAAAAAAACAGTTTCATTTATATTATTTTGTTGGTATGCTAATATAAAATAACTGTTTAAGAATGAGAATATAAATAAAACTATATTTTTATTTACGATTTCCAAATTTATAACCCACGGCCAATTTGGCTTTAGTAAGATTTAAGAGGTAATTATTTCCATAATCTAAATCTGTGGAATAAATACCATTATTATAAGTTAAACTCACGTAATACCGATTGAGATTATAACTCAACCCAACAAGAAAATCTAACTTGTATAACATAGGATCCGAAGGTTTAAAACTATCATCTTGTAATTGCACTCTCTTATCTACCAACCCAATGCCAGGCATAACATTTAGTGTTGCTGAGATATTATTAGACAATTTAAAAAAAGAAATAAAGCCTGCTAAGACACCAAAAGATAAACCTTTGTATCTTTTTACATCTGCTTGTTCATTGTAGTAGGGACTTGTAGTTTCAGATAAAATACTTGGGTTTCCTGAGAAATAATCAAAACTTCCAAAAGCTCCTATTCCACCTGTTATAAAAACATTATCATAGTTTTTATTTGCCAAACCGGCTTTTAATACTGAATACGAAAATTCGATATCACTAAAGGTGTATAGATAATTTAATCCTACACTGACAGATCTTATATCACCTCTAAAAACGGTAGGTTCATCAAAATCATTCTTAACATTAAAACCTTTATATACTTGTGTAAAAATCTTAACGTAATTTTTATTCTTCAAAATTGTAGTGCCTTGTAAATCGAAACGACTGGTTTTCTCCTTATTGGGATTTTTAATATTTATCGCAATATCTATGATAATTTTTTTGTTAGCAAAACCAGCTCCTAAACCATATCTATTATTGGGAACAAATTTGGTTTTTGAATCCGAATCCGTAATATTAAATTTATTAACTTTAAAATTCGAAAATATACGAAGCGAATAATTTCTATCATCTCTGTCAACTAATAATGAATCTAAATCTTGCCCATAAAGACTTATACAACCTAAACAACAAATAAATAATAAAAAAGGTTTCCGCATTACAGTAAGATTAAAATGTTTTGTTTTGATAATTGATACTAAATTAGATTGTTACTTTTACAGCAGTAAAATTAAACTAAATAAGCCTATAATATGCAACTTGTTTTCGCAACTAACAACTTAAATAAACTTAAAGAAGTACAAGAAATGTTACCAGCTCACATAAAACTTTTAAGTTTAGCCGATATAAATTGTAATGAAGACATCCCTGAAACCCAATCTACAATTGAAGGTAATGCCATACAAAAAGCCGAATACTTAAAAAAGCATTACGGTTACGATTGCTTTGCGGATGACACAGGGTTAGAAGTTGAAGCCTTAAATGGTGAACCTGGAGTATACTCTGCGCGTTATGCTGGTCCTCAACGAAATGCTGATGACAACACTTATAAATTGCTTACCAAATTAGAAGACAAAACCAACCGTAATGCGCAGTTTAAAACCGTAATCGCACTTCTACTTAATGGCAAACTTCACACCTTTACCGGTATTTGTAAAGGTGATATTACCAAAGAAAAACAAGGTGAAGGTGGTTTTGGTTACGACCCTGTTTTTAAAGCTCAAGGTCATAATAAAACCTTTGCTGAGATTTCTTTAGAAGAAAAAAATAGTATTGGTCATCGTGGTAAAGCCGTAAAACAGCTTGTCGAATTCTTAAAATAACTATATCATAATATTTAATATATAAACATATAAAACACATCTGCGAATATGATACAATTAATATCACTTTTTTAGTTGCTACTTTATAAAATATAAAAAAACCAACCTAAATGGAAATCTAATGTTTAGACATCAAGGAAAAAGTAGAACGTTACAACACAACCTTCGCATCGCTATTATTTTGTCTTTTGTTGCAGGCGTTGTCAATGTTTCAGGGTATTTAGCGTTTAAGCAATTAACCACAAACGTCACCGGACACTTTGCTTTATTTATTGATGATGTAGCGCGTTTTCAATTTTGGAAAGGCACCATTTATTTTCTTTATATTTTTTCGTTCTTATTAGGCTCTTTTTTTTCAAGTTTTCTAATTGAAAAATATAATGAAAACAAACGGCTTAATGTTTTTGCAATACCGACCATAATAGAAAGTTTCATTTTAATTACTATCGGAATCTTAAGTAATTTTGTAAATATCACCTATCCTAATTTAGTGATTTGCACACTACTTTTTGCTATGGGACTTCAAAATTCATTTGTTACTAAAATTTCTAACGCAGTTGTAAGAACAACTCACCTTACTGGTCTCTTTACGGACTTAGGGATCGACATTTCACATTTATTTTTTGCTAAATATAAGCCGCAAAGCAAAACAATACAATCCAATATAAAACTACGGATTTATATCATTTTATTCTTTTTTGCTGGTGGATTGCTTGGTGGATTTCTATATTCTAGAGTGCATTTAGAATTAAACACCTTAATTTTTGGTGCTTTTATCTTATTAATAAGTTTATTTTATGATGATATACGATACAAATTCATAAAAGGTAAAAGAAAATATCATCAAAAAAACCAATACTTAAATACCAAAACAACAACTTAAGTCGTAATAAAATAAAAATTTTTAAAATAATATGCCATTTTTTTGAAACAAACCATACACATGTTTCTTATTTATAATAGGCATATTTATCTAATCCGCAGACTATAGATTGAATATCCAATTAATTGTCGTAGTTTTGCACCTTGCAAAAAAATCTATTTAAGGATTTTGTAAATTCCTCAGAGTGAGGATGTGTTACCTAGAAGTTTTAGTGTTTAGTATGTCGATTCGCTTCTCTTGTAACACCAACAGAACATAATCGAATACATATACTCAAGAATGAGCACATTTCAAGAACTCGGTCTTAATGAAGACCTTTTACGCGCTATTACGGATTTAGGTTTTGAAAAACCAAGTGAAGTACAAGCAAAAGCTATCCCACTTTTATTAGAAAAAGAAGACAAAGACTTAGTGGCTTTAGCACAAACCGGAACAGGAAAAACGGCAGCCTTCGGATTTCCAATGTTACAAAAAATTGATATAGATAGTAGAACCACACAAGGTCTCATCTTATCACCTACTCGAGAACTTTGTCTACAAATTACCAACGAATTAAAAAATTATGGTAAATATTGTAATGGTCTTAATGTTGTAGCCATTTATGGTGGTTCTAGCATTTCAGATCAAGCCAGACAAGTTAAGCGTGGTGCACAAATCATTGTAGCAACACCAGGTCGTATGAAAGATATGATTAGCCGAAGAATGGTTGATATTTCTAAAATACAATACAGTGTTTTAGACGAAGCTGATGAGATGTTAAACATGGGCTTCTATGAAGACATAACAGATATTTTATCTCACACACCAGATGATAAAAGTACATGGTTATTTTCTGCTACGATGCCAAAAGAGGTGTCTACTATTGCAAAGAAATTTATGTACGATCCAACGGAAATTACCGTAGGAAATAAAAATGAAAGTACCAGTAACGTTACACACGAGTACTATTTAGTAAACGCAAGAGACCGTTACCAAGCCTTAAAACGTTTAGCAGACGCTAATCCAGATATTTTCTCTGTAATATTCTGTAGAACAAAAAGAGACACTCAAAAAGTAGCGGAGAATTTAATTGAAGATGGTTATTCTGCAGGAGCTTTACATGGCGATTTAAGTCAGAATCAACGTGATTTAGTAATGAAATCCTTCAGAAATCAGCAAATACAAATGTTGGTTGCAACAGATGTAGCTGCTCGTGGTATTGATGTCGATGATATTACACACGTTATTAATTACCAGTTACCAGACGAAATTGAAACGTATACACACCGCTCTGGCCGTACAGGACGCGCAGGAAAAACTGGTGTATCAATGGTTATTGTTTCTAAAAGTGAAACACGTAAGATAAAAAGTATTGAGCGTATTATTAAGAAGCAGTTTGAGAAAAAAGAGATTCCATCAGGATCTGATATAGTTGAAGTACAGTTAATGTCTTTAGCAAATAAAATTCACACTACTGAAACAAATCATGAAATAGATAAACATCTTGACAGTATTAATGAATTATTTGCTGATACAGACAAGGATGAATTAATCAAAAAATTCTTCTCGGTAGAATTTAATCGTTTCTTTAATTATTACCAAAAATCAAAAGATTTAAGTGTGGTAGATTCTCGTGGAAGTGATAGAGACGGAGGACGCGATTTTGGAAAGCAATCTAACGATTCTCGGTACTTTATTAACGTAGGTCGAAAAGATGGTTTTGATTGGATGAAATTGAAAGATTTCTTAAAAGAACAATTAGAATTGGGTAGAGATGACGTATTTAAAGTAGACGTCAAAGAGAGTTTTTCGTTCTTTAATACTGAGAAAGCCTTACAAGAAAAAGTACTCGCCTTCTTTACTGACTTTAAGCACGATGGTCGTTATGTTAATGTAGAAGTAAGCGATAATAAAGGTGGCAAAGGTCGTGGAGGAAGAAGTCGTGGTGGAAACGATAGAAACTCTGGCGGAAGAAATCGCAGACGTAGTGATAAACCACGTGGAGATAGACGTACAAGCGGAAGACGTTCTGAAGGTGCAGGTTCTGGAAACCGAAGTGACAGACGTTCTAGCGATAGAGGAGACCGAAAGTTTAACGACTCTAGAGGAGATAGACGCCCATCAGAATCTAGTAGCTCTGTATCAGAAAGACCAAGACGTTCTAGACGAAGAGATTAAGCAATAAACCGCTTAATATATAGATTATAAAAATCCAAAACTCGAGCTATATTCTCTGTTTTGGATTTTTTATTTTTAAGCACATTCCTATGCATCAAACCAATTGTCTTTCTTTGTGCGACTCGTAAAAAAGTTAATATTTAGTCAAAAAGAAAAGTCTAATATGGTAAATCCGTTTTCTTTATTACCTTTACCTCGTAACATTTGTACATGCGATATCTATTTTTACTTATTATATGTTTAACTACAGTTAACAGCTATAGCCAAGACAGTACTGCAACCAAAACAGCTACCAAAGTGAAGGGAACTTTAGTAAGTTCTTCAACAGACCTCCCTTTAACTGAAGCTAATATTGTAAATATTAATGAAGTTGTAGGTACAGCAACAGATGATAAAGGTGTGTTTGAAATAAGAGCTAAGGTTAATGATACACTACATTTATCTTACTTGGGTTATAAATCTATTAAAGTAAGAGTAACTAACGACTGGTTAAAGTTTGGTAATACAGAAATTAAAATGACCGAATCTGCTTTAGCCTTAGAAGAAGTCACCGTAAAACAACTAGAATTAACCGGTTACCTAGAAGTGGATATGAACCAAGTTCCTATTACATCTAATAACCGTTACCGTATTTCTGGCTTACCAGGACAAGGTTATGAAGCAGGAAAACCCAATCTTGCTACACGCGTACTTGGAGCTATTTTTAACCCTGCAGATTTCTTGTACAACATGTTTGGCAGAAAGCCTAACGAAATGCATAAGCTTAAAAAAATGAAGGAAGATGACGAGATTAGAAGTCAGTTATCTAAACGTTTTGATAGAGAGATGCTCTTGGTGCTGTTACAAGTTACTAAATACGATTTAGACGAGTTAGTTAACCAGTGTAATTACTCTAAAGATTTTATTAATACTGCTAATGATCTTCAAATTTTAGATGCATAAGCGTCTGTTATGAAGAATATAAAGTCATAAAGAACAGTAAAGAAAGAAAAAATCGCAAGAATAAGTCTTAATCACTAGGCATCAGAATGTAATGCTATTTTATTACCTTCAGTATCTATAAACATGCCCATAAAGCCATTATTTTCGGAAATTTCGGTTTTTTCTAAACCTATTTTACCACCTGCAGCCTCTACTCTATCTAATTCAATCTGAACATCTTTAGAGATAAAATAAATTAAAGTTCCTTCTTTACTTGGAACATAAGAATTCTGCTTTATCAGTGCACCCGAAGCACCATAAGCTCCGTCGTTATCAGGAAACCATCCCATTTTTAATCCATCAAATTCAACATCCTTTATTTTAACATTAAAAACAGTTTCATAAAATGTTCTTGCGCGTTCCATATCGTTTACAGGAATTTCAAACCAACCTACCATAAATTATTTTTTTAGTTAGCTAAATTTACAAAAATTATGCTTTCGAATTATAACGCACAACTATTGCATCATAATCTTTTATTGTTTTTTTAATCCAATCAAAACGTTTGTCTATAATTTCTTCTTCTGTTAATTGCCACTTAATATCTGATTTTCGTAATCGTGCTGTAACGTGCTGAAGAATAATCGCTGCAGATACAGATATATTTAAGCTTTCGGTAAACCCAAACATCGGAATTTTTAAGAAACAATCGGCTTCCTCTAAGACTTGCTGGGATAACCCTTGAGATTCTCTTCCAAAAAAGAAACAAGACTTTTTAGTAATATCAAAATCTATCAACTCACAATCATCAATATGAGGTGTGGTTGCTACAATTTGATAGCCTTGAGACTTAATATCACTTATACAATCTCCTATACTGTGATATCGATTTAAATCTACCCACTTTTGAGCTCCCATAGCAATTTCTCTGTCTATACTTTTTGAGTTGACTTCTTCTACTATATTTAATTCTTGAATACCAAAAACATCACAAGTTCGCATCACTGCACTAGTGTTATGCAATTGATACACGTCTTCTGTAGCCACTGCAAAATGCTTCGTTCGGTTGGGTAAAATTGCTTTAAATCGATCTATACGACTTGATGTTACAAATGTTTCTAAGTATTCTAAAAGTTCTAAGTCTTGCATAGGTCAAAAATACTAAAAATAGACCTGAAAATATTCTCAAAATTATAGTAACGGTACATCTATTAATCTAAATTTGGTTATTTTTAATTTATGAAAAAACACATCGTCATATTAACAGGAGCAGGCATCAGCGCTGAAAGTGGTATTAAAACATTTAGAGATGCTGATGGTTTATGGGAAGGCCATGATGTTATGGAAGTTGCCACTCCTGAAGGTTTTGAGCGCAATCCGGAATTGGTTTTAGATTTTTATAATCAAAGAAGAAAACAATTAAACGATGTTGAGCCCAACCAAGCCCATAAAGATTTAGCCGCTTTAGAGCAAGATTATAACGTAACCATAATCACCCAGAATGTAGACGATTTGCATGAGCGTGCTGGGAGTAGTAATGTTATTCATCTACATGGAGAACTACGAAAAATACGAAGCTCAAAGGATGAAACGGATATAAAACTATGGACAGAAGATTTGCGTTTAGGCGATCTTTGTGAAAAGGGATACCAATTGCGTCCACATATCGTTTGGTTTGGCGAAGCAGTGCCAATGATCGACCAGGCTATGGCTGTTTGTAAACAAGCAGACATTCTAGTAATTATAGGTACAAGTTTGCAAGTGTATCCAGCTGCAGGATTAATGGATTTTGCACCTGCTGATACTCCGATTTTTTATATTGATCCCAAACCTGCTATAGGAAGTGGCGGACAAATTAAGGTAATTCCAAAATCTGCTACAGAAGGAACTGTAGACTTATTAAATATACTTCATAAAAACGGATAATCACTCGCAATCTTTCAACTTACAAACAACACTTAAAAGCTAATCGAAAAAATCGAAACCCATATTGTTCCTAAAACTATAACTACTATCCGTCTTCAAGAGTATGGTGTTGGATTATTTAAAGCTTATCCTACAAAATCTTCTTTTAAAAAAGCTTTAAAAAAAAATTACATTTCTGTTAATGGTGTTATTGCCACTTCAGCAACATTTATTAACGGTGGAGAAACGATTAGATTAAGCATTCCTGAAGAGACAAGCATTAAAAAGCAATTAAACTTTAAACTCACTGTACTCTTTGAAGATGATTATTTAGCTGTAATACACAAACCTGCTGGTATTTTAGTAAGCGGCAATCATTTTAAAACAATTGCTAATGCACTTGTTCAGAATATTAAACAAAGTACGCTATCAGATGCAGCAAAACCACAACCAGTACATCGCTTAGATTATGCGACTACAGGAGTTTTATTAGTAGGAAAAACAAACGATAGTATTAGAAAATTAAATAAACAATTTGAACAAAAAAACATCGAAAAAATCTACTATGCAGTCACCATTGGTCATATGAATAACGAAGGTATAATTTCGTCTGATATTGATAACAAACAATCGCAATCAAAATATAAAGTTATAAAAACCGTTTCGTCAGAAAGATTCAACAAACTAAATTTAGTACAATTAGAACCTTTAACAGGACGACGGCATCAATTACGAATTCATTTATCAGAATTTGGTCATCCTATTTTAGGAGATAAAGATTATGGAATTGACCATTTAATATTAAAAGGTAAAGGTTTGTATTTACATGCTTATGCTTTAAAATTTAAGCATCCCTATACTAATGAAACTATCTATATTAAGAGTAAATTTCCTCAACGGTTTAGTAAGATATTTGGCAATATATAGTGTATTAGGTTTCTTAACAGTAACCCTCTACAACTGTATTTCTAATAATTAGTGGCGTCTATTTTTAATAGAGGCAAACTACTTAAACTTTACAACATATGGTTTATAAAAAAATAGCATATGTTAAGACACTCCATTAATCATCATTACTTAATTTAAAAAAATCATTTACCGGTTTATTAAACACATCAGAAAGCTTTAAAGCTAAAACCGTTGAAGGTACATAGCGATTAGCTTCAATAGAATTAATGGTCTGACGAGAAACACCTATTCGTTTCGCTAAATCATCTTGAGTAAGATTTAAGATAGCACGTTCTACCTTTATAGTATTTTCCATTATCTGTAACGTTTTAAGTTATGATAAAACATCAGTTGAACCATTAACATAAATAATAATACCTGAAAATCACCTAAATTTTTAAAGGATTCTCCTCCTGAATTTATAACATTAGAAACACCAAACTCAACATAAGGCATAACTAGCGCGTAAATAACACCAACGACAAAGGCTATAGCGTAAGATTGTGCTCTCAAAGCAATAGTCATTTCGTCTTCAAGTTTATCTTTAGACAAGGACATTATTAACATACCAACCAAAAGGAATTTCTGTAATACTAATTTTAATCCCTCTGTATCTCCATCCATTGCAAAAGCACGAATAAACATCATCACAATTGATAGTAATACTACAGCAATCCCAATAATCATAAACTGAGATGGTAGTCTAAAATTAATGAGTTTATAAAACGTATTCCTTTCGCATTCCATAAGTTTATCTATTTTCATAATTGACAAGTTTACTTTAAATTAAGTAAAATTATTTTTACCATATGACAAATATACTTTACATTTTAATATTAAGCAAACGTTTATGAATAAATGTAATATGATGGTAACCGAAAATAAATAAATTCCTTTTAAATTATGAAAACCCATAAATCAATCGTACATTTGCGATAAGAGATATGAAAAGAACTTTAGAAACTATAGCATATAAAGAAAATACAGAAGCCTTAGCAAAGTTTGCTAAAGCTTTAGGACACCCAACACGAATCGCTATTTTGAAACACTTACAAAGTCAATCGTGTTGCTTTACTGGAGATTTGGTTGATGTATTTCCATTAGCACAATCTACAGTGTCTCAACATTTAAAGGAATTAAAGAACGCGGGTTTAATTCAAGGTGAATTAAAATCGCCTAAAATAAAATACTGTATTAATCAAGAGAATTGGAAAATTGCCAAATCCTTGTTTCAAGATTTTTTTGATTGATATTTTTTTTAATAACCATATCGTCTATTGGCGATAAACAAATACTAGCATTATGAGTAAAGTAATTAAAATATTAGGAACAGGTTGTCCAAAGTGTAAATCAATGACCAGCGTCGTAAGCGATGTCGTATCAGAAAACAATATTGAGGCCACCATTGAAAAAGTTGAAGATATTATGGAAATCATGAAATTCAATGTCATGTCCACACCTGCTTTAGTCATCGATGATGTGATTACTATTAAAGGTCGAGTACCTTCAAAAGCTGAAGTATTGGCACTGTTAAATTAAAATGCAATGTTATGAACTATCAAGTCAACGCTTCTTCGTTTTCAAATGAAGATGCTGTTATTCATATTAAAGCATCGGACATCGCTTTTGGAACCACATCAAAAACAGCAGACGTTTTACCCAATCCGGCAGAATTATTCTTAGGATCATTTGCAGCGTGTATGCTTAAAAATGTGGAACGTTTTTCAGAGATGATGAAATTCAATTATACAAAAACCACACTCAAGGTTAATGCCACTCGTCTTGAGCATCCTCCACGAATGGATAATATCAATTATGAGTTAACCATTTACAGTAACGATGAGAAATTGAATGTCGATTTGCTAAAAAAGAACATTGAGAAACACGGCACCATTTATAATACCATAAAATTAACCTGTACTATTTCTGGCGCTATTAAAACACAAAGCGATGTTTGATTGGTTACAACATTTCGCCGATTGGTTAATCTATTCCGTATTTGGAATTGGTACAGAAACACATTTAGGAATTGCTCTTAATTTCTTTGTATACGATACCATCAAAATTCTGATTCTGCTTTTCGTTATCGTTTTCATCATGGGCATTGTAAATACCTACTTCCCAATTGAACGCCTAAAAAATTACCTGAACAGGAAAAAACTATACGGTTTAGAATACTTTTTTTCTTCGATTTTTGGAGCCATAACACCATTTTGTTCCTGCTCTTCAGTACCACTTTTTATTGGTTTTGTACAAGGAGGCATTCCTTTGGGTGTTACCTTTTCCTTTTTAATTACCTCACCATTAGTCAATGAGGTTGCCGTAGCGATGTTTATTGGTATGTTTGGCTTAAAAGCAACCTTAATCTATGTTATCTCAGGTATTTTATTAGGAACCATTGGAGGTTGGCTGCTTGGTAAATTCAATCTTGAACCTTTATTGTCTGATTGGGTAAAACAGATTCTTGATAACAACATGCAACAGGCCGAATTTCAAGAAGAGAAAAGAACATTTTACCAACGCTTACCTGAAATTACAAATAGTGCTTGGGATATTGTAAAAGGTGTACTCCTTTATGTCATTATAGGAATTTCCATTGGTGCGGCGATGCATGGCTATGTGCCCGAAAACTTTTTTAATGACTATTTAGGAGGTGGAGAATGGTGGACCGTTCCTCTTGCCGTTATCATTGCTGTGCCCATGTACGCTAATGCCGCAGGTATTGTGCCAGTCATAGAAGTTTTTGTAGCCAAAGGTGTTCCTTTAGGAACTGCTATAGCTTTTATGATGGCAACCGTAGGCTTATCTATTCCTGAAGCCACCTTGCTAAAAAAAGTAATGTCCTTAAAACTGATTGCCATCTTTTTTGGTGTCGTGACGCTGTGTATTATACTTTCCGGCTTTGTATTCAACATATTATTATAAACTATAAATCAATAAAATTATGCGACAAACATTTCACTTGTTAGTAGTTATAACTCAAAGTTTAATACTGACATCCTGTGTTGATGAAACAAAAAAAGACAATTCAGCTTTAGATCAATCAATTTCTAAAATAGAGGTTATGGACTTCCACTCTACACACAGGTGTATGACGTGTAAGGCTATTGAGGCTACACGAAATTCACATTAGATACTTATTTTTCGCACGAATTAAAAGCGGATAAAATTAGCTTCCAAGTCATAAATGTAGATGATGAAAAAAATGAAAAACTAGCTGAAAAATTTGAAGCATCAGGAACCGCTTTAATTCTAAATGTGATTAAAAACGGAAGTGAAAACAAGATAGATTTAACCGAATTTGCATTTATGAATGGTACAGATCAAGATGTTTTTTCTAAAGCACTAAAATCTAAAATTGAAACCCAATTAAAAACACTCTAAATGGAGTTTCTAAAAGCACTGTTAGAAAATTATAACATTCCCATTTTATCAGCCTTAATACTCGGACTAATGACTGCCATTAGTCCGTGTCCTTTGGCAACCAACATAACAGCGACCGCCTTTATCTCTAAAAATATTTCGAGCAAACGAAATGTATTTTTAAACGGCTTATTATATGCACTCGGAAGAGGCTTTAGTTATACTGCCATTGGATTAATTTTATACTTTGGTGCGAGTAAGTTTCATATAGCGCGATTTTTCAATCAAAATGGTGAAAAATATTTAGGGCCATTATTATTATTATTGGTTTAATAATGCTCAATATTATTAAACTCAATTTCTTAGGAACATCTAATTTTCAAGAACGACTATCCGAAAAATTTAAAGATAAAGGGGTATTAGGGTCATTTTTGATTGGAGTTGTTTTCGCTTTGGCATTTTGCCCTTATAGTGGAGCCTTATTTTTTGGAATGCTTATTCCCATGACTATTGCGTCTGCAGATGGTCTTTATTTACCGATGGTATTCGCGTTTGGTACAGGATTACCAGTAATTCTATTTACGTATTTATTAGCCTATACTGCTGGAAAAGTTGGCATATTTTATAACAAAATCACCAAAATTGAAAAAGTCATGCGTATCGTGGCTGGTGTTGTTTTTATTATCACTGGGTTATATTATGTGGCTATATTTACTGGGATACTAGCATAATTTACGATAAGAATATAAGGCCTTAGTCACAATACCTTTTTCTATCTCCTTTTAATTAATCGATGTATTTATATATTGTAGTTAATCGAAAAAAATGAATTGATGTTTAAAGTTTAAACTAAATATGTTTATTATTGTCTCTCAAGCTACTATCCAATGAAAAACCATTTTCTTACATCATTCTTACTATTCTGCTTTTTAGATTTATTTAGTCAAAACGTGACTTTTGAAGATCCAAATTTCAAAAATTACTTAGTAAGCTCTATCTGTGCTGATCTAAACAACGATGGATATCCAGAATCTGTTGTAGATACCAATAACGATGGAGAAATACAAGTTTCTGAAGCTGAAGCTGTTTTTATGCTAGAAATAAATGAAAATTGCTTAGCAACATCAGCAGAAGGGATAGCGGCTTTTACTAATTTAAATGAACTTTTGTTCGAAAACACAAATTTAAATACTATAGACTTAAGCTTTATTTCTCAAATCAGTGAATTAGAAATCTCAAGCAATCCCAATCTGACGTCTATTAATTTAGGGCAACTTACATCTGTTACTAGACATGTAACCTTTGATTTAAATCCTAACCTACAATCTATTGATTTATTAAACTTAACAACCGTTGGAGGTCGTTTTACCTACCGATATAACGCAACGACATCTAACACAGCTATAAACTTAGACTTAAACAGTCTCACTAGCATTGGTAGTAGCTTATATATTACAAATAATGACTCAGTTCTACCTATGAGTATCAATTTATCTAATCTAACTACGGTTAACCAATCTATGATTATTAATTATAACAATATCTTAGATATCGATTTAAGTAACTTAACCTATATCCATGGCTTTAGATTTATCGGTAACGATACTATAACGGATTTAAATTTGAGCAACGTAGTTTCTAATGAAGTCTATATAACGTCATCAGATGAGATTAGTATTCAGAGTTATAATCTAGAGTCTATAGATTTATCAAGTTTAGAATATTCCGTTGAACGCCTTATTATTAATGGTAATCTCATGGATGTCAATCTAAGTAGCCTCAACAATGTCGATGGTCATATCACGCTATCATTTGATTCTCCAATTGTTAGCTTGCCAAGCCTTCAAACAGGCGACATAACGATTGGTGGAGATGTGCAACATATTGATTTAAGCGCTTTAGAAACTGGTGGTCTGTATGTGAACACAACAAATCATGACTTAAACACCATAGATTTAACAAATTTAATTGACGGAAGTATCAGTCTATCAAATAATCAATTGACAGAACTAAACCTCCCAAGTTTAGTTAATGCCGTAGATTTAAATGTTAAAAACAATCAATTAACTAGTGTCAATTTACCTCTACTAGAAACCGTAGAGGATATTTTATTTACAGGAAATCAATTAGACAATTTTGAATTAACTAATACTGCGGTTACAGGTAACTTAAATTTAAGTTCAAATCCATTGACAAATATAAATTTACAAAATAATACAATTCGAAATTTATCATTAAGCAATACAGAATTCTCTTCTTTAGACTTAAGCACCACAACAGTGGAGAGTTTTAGTATTTATAATAACGTAAATCTCTTTAATATAAACATTAAAAACGGGGACATCATGGAATCTGTTAATTTCTTGAGTGATCCCACATTAACCAATGTGCCCAATCTAGCATATATCTGTGTTGATGAAGGCGAACTAAACTACATTAGTGATTTTATTCCCACTAATTGCAACATCAACACTTATTGTTCCTTTGTACCAGGAGGTGAGTTTTTCGTTATAGAAGGAGAAAATAAATTCGATTCTAATTCTGATGGCTGCGATGCCACTGACACACCATTTCCTAATTTAATGTACTCAATTTCAGACGGTAACGTTGAAGGGATTAGCATTTCAAACATTAACGGAAGTTATAGCATTCCACTAGAAGTGGGAAACTACACCATTACGCCAAAGTTTGTTAATGAAGATTACTTTTCAATTAGTCCAGAAAATATTGCTGTAAATTTCCCAGATGAAAACAGTCCTTATATTCAGGATTTTTGTATTACTCCTAATGGCATAAAGAATGATTTACAGGTTTATATTATTCCATTATCGTCAGCTCGTCCAGGTTTTGATTCAACTTATAAGATTGTATATAAAAATGTTGGAAATACAATTTTATCAGGAAATGTCACGTTCACTTTTGAAGACGACTTTATGGATCTAGTGTCGTCTGTGCCTGCTGTAACAAGTCAAAATGAAAACCTATTGTCATGGGATTATAACAATCTACAACCTTTTGAGAACAGATCTATTCTTGTTACAATGAATCTCAATCCGCCAACGCACTTAACATTCCCCTTAAATAATGCGGATATTTTAAGTTTTGATACGAGAATAAATCCTATTCCAAATGATGAATTTATTAGTGATAACAGCATGGGTCTTAAACAATTGGTTGTTAACTCTTTTGACCCAAATGATATAACTTGTTTAGAAGGTCCACAAATTCTTGAAGACGAAGTTGGAACATATGTACATTACTTAATTAGGTTTGAAAATACTGGTTCTGCCTCTGCTATAAATATTGTAGTTAAAACTATACTTGATGAAACAAAATTTGATAGCTCTAGTTTTATACCTCTAGATAGTAGTCATATTTATAGTACTAAAATAACAAACAATAATGAGGTTGAATTTATTTTTGAAAACATTGAACTCCCATTTGATGATGCCAACAATGATGGGTATGTTGTATTTAAGATTAAAACACTATCAACCTTAGATTTAGGAAACACCTTTGAAAGCACGGCTGATATATACTTTGATTATAATTTTCCAATTGTTACGAATACTTATTCTACTGAAATTGTAAACGAAAGATTACATACCGATAAAAACAGTATAAACGCCATTCAAATTTACCCAAATCCTGTTACAGATATTTTGAACATTGAAGGCACAAATTTATTACAATCAATTTCACTGTATACTTTGTCTGGTCAATTAATAATAGAACAAACGGAATCTCTAAATAAACTAGACTTAAGCAAACTAAAGAACGGTATTTACATGCTAAAATTGAAAACATCTTTTGGAGAAATGAATAAGAAGATTGTAAAATTATAGCATAGTTTTATCTATTCTTAGCTTCAATCCACTTGCTCATATATTTGGTACTTTGCATGGATTGCATCATAAATAATTGTCCGATAAAGTTGTTTTCGCGATGTGCATTTATATCCTTAGAAAGTTCCATTAGTTTGGATGCAAATGCTTTTTCAAAATTTACATTATTGAAGCGCTTATGCATCACTTTAAAACCCTGTTGTTGTTTTTGTTCCCAGGTTTCAGCGTCACTATAAAGTAAGACAGCTTTTTTAGCAAAGTCTTTTGGGTTATCGGAGATAAAACCGTTGACATCTAATTGACCAAACATACCTTCGGCTGCAATATTCGTCATAACACAAGGAGTTCCGTTTTGCATCGCGTCAATTAGTTTGCCTTTAAGTCCTGCCCCAAAACGTAAAGACGCTAAGCAAACTTTGGCGTTTTTCATGATGTCATTCACATCTTCCGCAAAACCTTTAATAAAAAAGCCTTCATTAGGTTTATGAAGTTGGGTCACTTTTTGAGACTCATAAGATCCATAAATATGTAGTTCTAGTTTTGGTAGTTGTTGCCGTATTAAAGGCCAAATCGTCTGTTTTAAATACAATACCGCATTATAGTTTGGTGCGTGAAGAAAATTACCGATGGTTACAAAATGTTGTCGTGCTTCAAATTTTGGTAAGAGTTTTATATCCTCTTCAGAAATAGGTTCTAGCAGAAACGGTAAATAATATAGCAAACTTGCATCAATGTTAAATTGATTGGTTAAAATATCTAGTTCTGCTTCAGAAATTATTAAGCTCAAATCACAACGATAAATACTAGCTATCTCACGTTTGGTCGTATCATTTTGAAGATGCTCTAACGTAACCACTTCATTTCGTTTTAAAGCCACTTCCCTAGCCTTTCGTAAGCCATGAAAATCTTCGGTATCTAAAATCCGTAATGCATTAGGACATTGTTCTGAAACGCGCCAACCATATTGTTCTTCCGTCATAAAACGATCAAACAACACAGCATCCGGATGTAATTCTTTTACAAATACATCAAAAGACGAATCGTTTAAAAGAATCGGTTTGGTGTTAACATTTATGGTATCTAAATCAAACGTATTGTCAGACATTTTAGCCGCAGAAGAAAACGATACCTCATATCCTTGATTTTGAAATTGCGTTATCAATTGTAGCATACGACTGCCAGCTGCAGAACTTTTGGGTTCTGGCCAAACGAAACCGATAACGAGTATTTTTTTGTTCATTAAAGCAAAACTATTCTATTTCTAGTATTATTATACTTAAATATGATACATATTAGCACTTCTGATTTAAAATAATGAATTTACTGAGCTTCTTTGAGAAACACATATTTTAATCGTACGGTACTTGCCCACTCATTAATGGCTGCGATTTGATCCTCGGATAATTTAGCCTCGCTGTGCACCCACGTATAACTTTCTAATGGCATCTCTTTACGCTCAACCATTTCGATTAGTTCATCAAGTTTATGATCTTTTCTTCTATCATCATAATCGTTCCATTTTGAAACATTAAAATGTTTTTTACCCACTTTAATATGATTTGCTAACCAATAATTTACAGGTGTAATTTGACTATACCAAGGGTAACGGGTTGTATCACTATGGCAATCTAAACATGCGTTTTTTAAAATCGTCTTTACATCATCAGGTGGATTGGTGTCCTCAAAAAAAGCATCTACAGATGCTAAATCTCCTTCATTTTTTTCAGGTCCAAAAAATTGAGCAATTCCAAAGGCTAATAAAAGAAACCACAGTATGTTTTTTATAATCTTCATATTTGATTAATTTTAACTCGCATGTTAGGGACTAAAAATAACCAATTTTCAATTGACAAAAGCACAACTTTATAAAGAATTAAACTACGTCAACCATTCGCGCGAAATGCGCTTAAAGTATGCTAATTTGGTTATTGACAATCCAGAATTAATTACTCCACTTTTAGATATTCTCTTTGAAGTGAATGATAAAATTTCGTGTAGAGCTGCATGGGTTTTAGAGTTTATGTGTGGTAAAAATCTCAATGCTATAATTCCGCATCTCCATACGTTTACAGCACATATGGGAAAAGTTCATTTAGATTCTTCTGTAAGGCCAGTAGCTAAGATATGCGAATATTTAACGACAGCTCATTATTCTAAAACGGAAAATCTAATAAAAACCAAACTCTCTCAAACCCATAAAGAAAATATTGTAGCCGCATGTTTTGATTGGATGATTAATGACGAAAAAATTGCGCCCAAAGCGTATAGCATGAATAGCTTATATCTTTTGGGTACAGAGTATGACTGGATTCATCCGGAACTCGCCATTATTCTAGAACGCGATTATGAAATGCAAAGTTCAGGTTTTAAAGCTAGAGCTAAGCATATTCTAAAGAAGATAAAGAACCGTCAGAACTTTAAAATTCGGAGTTAGTAAATATCGAAAAAACTTCGTGCTTGGCGTTTCAAACTTCAAACTTACTTCCATATATTTACCACTTCAAAAAAACTGACATACATGGCACTTTCTCCTCTTAATGCAATTTCACCAATCGATGGTAGATACCGATCTAAAGTTGAAGCTTTAGGCAATTATTTTTCAGAAGAAGCACTGATTAAATATCGTGTTTTAGTAGAGATTGAATATTTTATCGCTTTATGTGAATTACCTCTACCGCAATTAGATGCGGTGTCTAGTTCTATTTTTGAAGATTTAAGAGCTATCTATAAAAATTTTACAGCGGTTGACGCTTCAGCCATAAAGGAGATTGAAAAAGTTACCAATCATGATGTTAAAGCTGTTGAATATTTTATTAAAGAGAAATTTGATGCTTTAGGTTTATCTGATTATAAAGAATTTATTCATTTCGGATTAACTTCTCAAGATATAAATAACACAGCTATTCCTTTAAGTATAAAGGATGCTATGAATGATGTCTATGTTCCTGAATATAATGCCTTATTAGAAAAAATAGAAGGTTTAGGAAAAGATTGGGCAGATATCCCAATGTTAGCAAGAACTCACGGACAACCAGCCTCACCTACACGCTTAGGTAAAGAAATTGAGGTTTTTGCAGTACGATTAAAAGAGCAATTCAACTTATTAAACGACGTGCCTAGCGCTGCTAAGTTTGGTGGTGCCACAGGAAATTTTAACGCACATAAAGTCGCTTATCCTAACATTGATTGGAAAGCCTTTGGAACTAAATTTGTTCAAAAAAAATTAGGCTTGCATCATTCTTTTCCAACCACACAAATTGAGCATTACGACCATGTCGCTGCTTTATTTGATGCTTTAAAGCGTATTAATACCATTATCATTGATTTAGATAGAGATATCTGGACCTACGTGTCAATGGATTATTTCAAACAAAAAATAAAAGCTGGAGAAGTTGGAAGTTCTGCAATGCCACATAAAGTAAATCCTATAGATTTTGAAAACAGTGAAGGGAATTTAGGTATTGCCAATGCTATTTTTGAACATCTTTCTGCAAAACTACCAGTTTCTAGATTGCAACGCGATTTAACAGATAGTACCGTTTTAAGGAATGTAGGTGTACCTTTTGGACATACCCTTATTGGGTTTAAATCTACCGTTAAAGGTTTAGGAAAATTATTATTGAACGAACCTAAATTTGCACAAGACTTAGAAAATAATTGGGCTGTGGTCGCGGAAGCGATTCAAACGATCTTAAGACGTGAAAGCTATCCAAATCCATATGAAGCTTTGAAAGGCTTAACGCGAACGAACGAAGCGATTACGCAAACATCTATTTCTAATTTTATTGATACCTTAGAGATTTCTGATGCTATTAAAACAGAATTAAAAGCGATAACACCAAGCAATTATACTGGTATTTAATTTTTGAACATTGTGAAATTTATTCCAAAATCTACAGACGCTATTGTTTTGTGCTGTGTTACTATTATAGCACTAAGCATGTTTATGGCAGGCTTATTTGATGTTCTCGATTATATTATTGTAAAAGCAACGTTGTTTATAGGTTTTGCTGCTTTATTTGTTACCGCAATGTTTTACGCTTATAAAAACGACAAAAAAGAAAATCGTCTTGAAGACACTCCTCAAGACGATTCTCATTAACATAATAGTCAGATTATTTAAAGAAATCTGTTAATCCGTTCAATTGATTCTCATCAAAATCTGCCTTTTCTAAAACAGAACTTAAGGATATTAATTTATTGGCATTCATGTCATCACCTAAAACTCGAGCAATGATAAAGCCTCTGTTTTTGGCATGTCCGAATAATATAAGTTCATCCACGTTATCTAAGTCACCTAAAAACTTCACTACAAACTTTCCGTCTTTAGGATTTCCACCGCGAATTAACTCTTCGTATTTAGAGTCTTTTAGAATGGTATTTACTTTAGCTAATTCTAACTTGTATTCTTCAGCATTGGTATCCTCGGTCATAAATGTTAATACATTCAATTTATCTACGGAATTGTATGCTTCTTCCTGTTCTTCGGTGAGATCCACCTTTTCAACATTAATAAAACTCGTAGGTACATCAAACGATGCAAAACCGGGTTTTAACTCGTTATCTACATAATAGGTTTGCAATGTAGGCCCTTGATTACAACTTGTAAAAGCTGTAACCAAAAGCAACATTACTATTGATTTTTTGATTGATTGTATCATGTGATTTGTCTGTTTATTGTTTTTTTCCAGCTTTCTTTAACTGCTCACCTCCAGGAATATCCATTGAATTAGTGATTTTAGAAATCTGTCTTAAATCAATATCACCCGTTAAAGACAACACTACGGTTTCAAACACACGTTTTTTACCATTAATTTCTATATCCTGTCCTTCGGTTAATTCTTTAAGACCTGTCATAAACATCAATAATTCTTTAACGTGGTTCTCGTCTTTACCTTCTTTTACATAAAACTTTACGGTTTGTCCACCATCTTTAAATCGCATTAACTCTTCAAGTTTCGTGGATTTCAAATAAGAATTAACCGTAGATTTCATATCTGTAGATACTTTATCATCACCTGTGGTAAATACTTTAAGACCTGTTATTTTCTTCACCATTTCCATAAACTCTTTTGCTTCTGGATCATCAATATCCATATCTATAGTAGCTAACATTCTAAAGGCCTTCTGGTTAATTACAAAAGAAGCGACCTCTTCATAATCCTCATATTTATCAAATATGCCTTGAGCAAAGGTTAAAACTGGCGTCAGTAAAAGGGCTGTAATTATTATTAATTTTTTCATCTTTTTAATTTTTTTAGTTTGAATTGTTTTTTAAAATCTTGTTTGTTATTGTACTAAATGTTCCTAGTTTACTGGCTTGTTGAGCACCTTCATTAATGTTCTCACCTACTAAAGCTAGATTTGTTAGTTGTGTTTTTCCTTCATTCATCCCTAAAGAGATTAAACTAAAAGCTTCCATGGTTTGGTTATAAACCAAAAGAGCTTCTTGTTTTTCTGCTTCGGTAGGACCCATAAAACTTGGTACAACTAAACCAAGCATTAGAACGGCAACAGCTGCGACAGAAATCCATTGATACAATGTTGTTTTCTTAGATTTTAATGGAACGTCTTTGGTATACTGTTCTTTTTGCGATTGTGAAAAGTATTGAAACATAGGTTTGTAATGCTCAAACTCGGGCGCTACAGAATCTCCATTGAAATATGCTTTTAGTTGCGCTTCTTCTTTTATAGAGGTTTCGGCATTATGATACTTTTCTATTAATTTTTCTATATTATTTAATACCATACTGATGTGTATTAGTTAATTTTTCTCGTATTGTTTTTCGTGCTCTCGATAAATTGACGCGAATCGCAGTTTCATTCATGTCTAACATTTTAGCGATGTCGTCATAATCATACTCTTCAATATCTCTTAATTGCACAATTATTTTTTGTTGTTCTGGTAACTCTTCCATAATTTTAGACACCCAATCTACACTATCTTTAGCTTCCACCTGGTGTTGTAATGACGTATTGTTATCGGTATAATTACTATGAACAATTTTTAAATTTGATGCTTGTTTTGATTTTAATCGGTCTAAGCAAAAATTCTTAGTCATCGTCATGGAAAACGCTTCAACATTTTTATAATCACCAATCTTTTTGTTATTCTTCCATAATTTCAAAAGTATTTCTTGTGTTGCGTCCTCGGCTTCTTCACGAGACACCAATAATCGCTTTGCTAAACGAAACACTTTATCTTTAAATGGCATTACTAAGCTTACAAAATCTGCTTGCTTCATTACTTTTAATTGATTGGTTGATGAAGTCAATTTTACTCTCCTTCATAATTACGACGATACACTTTAGGTTTTGTTACAAAGATTTCTTTTTTTTATAATATTGTGAGTAAATTTAGAGTTTTACTGAAAGAGAAAAAACAATTGCTACACATTAAAAAAATGACTATGAAAAATTTTAAAACTTTATTACTTGCTTGTTTTACCTTATTAGCAATGACAAGTTGTTATGACGACATGGATGATAATATTATTCCAGCGACGACGTTAGAACTTAACGACTTTGTATGGAAAGCTATGAATTATGTCTATTTATACAAATCTGAAATACCTAATTTAGCGGATGATCGTTTTATAAGTATAGACGAATATGAAACGTATTTAAATAGTTATGCGTCTCCCGAAGAATTATTTGAATCCCTTTTATATCTACCAAACGAAATAGATCGATTTAGTGGTATTTACAGCAATTATTACGATTTGCAAAATGCACTATCAGGCACATCTCTTAGTAATGGTATTGAATTTAATTTGTATTATGTACCAGGTAGCAGCGCAGAAATTTTTGGCGTTATAACTTTGGTCTTGGCTGATAGTCCTGCTGAAAGCTTAAATCTACAACGTGGTGATTTTTTTAGAGCAGTTAATGGTGAAAATTTAACAGCCAGCAATTATATTAACTTATTAAGTGCTACATCTTACACTTTAAATTTGGCAACTTACTCAGATAACGGAACTCCAGACATTTCTGATGATGATACTGTAACTTTATCTGGTAATAGCGCAAGTCTTAGCAAAGTCTCATATACCGAAAATCCTGTTCACAAAACAAATGTTTTAAATGTAGGAGGTATCTCTGTCGGTTATTTAATGTATAACGGTTTTACAAGTGAGTTTGATAACCAGTTAAATAATGCCTTTGCTGAATTTAATGCTGCTGGTGTAACCGAATTAGTTATAGATTTAAGATACAATGGAGGTGGTTCTGTGCAAACTGCCGCGTATTTGGGAAGCATGGTAACTGGTCAATTTACAGGACAAGTCTTTTCTAAATTATTTTATAATGATAATTTATCTAACAATGATACAGAATACGTATTTACAGGTTCTATTAATGGTAATTCTATAAATAGTCTCAATCTGTCTCGCGTGTATGTATTAACAACAAATAGACAAACAGCCTCAGCAAGCGAATTGGTAATAAACAGTTTAAGCCCTTATATAGACGTTGTCGTTATTGGTGAGAATACCGTGGGAAAAACACAAGCTTCTAGAACAGTTTATGATTCTCCTACACTTTTTTCTGATTCAGAAGCAAATACAGGTCACACATACGCTTTACAACCATTAGTTGCTAACTCTACTAATATAAACAATGAATTAGTGCCTTCTACAGGTTTAATTCCAGACATTGAACTTTCAGAATCTATCACTAATTTGGGTGTTTTAGGTGATGTTAACGAACCGCTCTTAGCAGCTGCCTTAGCAGACATTACTGGATCTGGCAGACCTGCAAATCTAAGCGAAAGTTTTTCTTTAGAACTCGAAGAAATAAGAATGCCAATAACTCCTCTTCAGCAAGACATGCACATCGATTAGTAAGAAATTCTATTTTATAGGATACAAAAGCCGCTTCTACACATGGTAAAAGCGGCTTTTTTGATTCAAAAATGAAACAGACTTAATTATCCAAAGTCATGTTTATATTTAATTAAAATATATTTTTGAAGCAACGACAGGAGCATTAAAGCTATTGATTAATGAATAGCTCGTGTCATCATAGATAAATAATTGTCCTGCACTAGTATAATCAACGGCATCTGCAAAATACAAACGGTCATCTTTTGCTGCCATTCCATATAAAGTCGTCGCTGCTGTTGTAAAAAGAGGGATTGACGTTACAGCAGTAGCATCATCTGTAATACTTAAAATGGAACTTCCTAAGTTGTAATATAGATGTCCATTTAAATACGTCATCAATTCAGGATGTTCTCCATCTGAAAACTCTAGTGTTGTAGATACCGTATTTGTATCCATATCTATTTTTGTAATGGCAGCTTTAGTTTCATCACCTGTCCATGCTGGTTTCCCACTACTTAAAACGACTAAATCACCATTGTCATCCACAAGCATTTCATCTGGATTGTCATTTACAGTAATTGTAGTTGTTAAAACATCTGAAGACGTATTTATTACCGAAACAATATTATTTGTAGTGTAAGCTCCTTTATGAGACACATATACAACATTATCTTCCGCTAAAATTTGCTCAGGTCCATTACCTACAGGTATCGTACTAATGACTGTATTGGCAGTTAAGTCTACCACAGCTACAAAATCATCAGTTTCATCATAAGGATCTCCCCAATTTGTAATATAACCTTTACCATTTGCAAAAGCAATATATCTTGGAGTAGTTAACCCTGTAGAAATAGTCCCTAATTTTTCAAACGTATAACGATTAACAACCGTAATTGTACCAGCATCTACGACAATATATGCTTTATCATCATTGAAACCTAAAGACTGTAAATACACACCTGTTGCCTCATTATTAACATTAAAATAAATTTGGTTTTCTGAGGTCATTAAATCTTCTGAAATAAAAGAAATAGAAGAAGGTCCACCTTCTCCACTAACTATAATTCCGTCTTCATAAGCACCTAACGGCTCTGATGGTGTTGCATCATCATCGCTAGAACAAGACACGATTAATAATGACATTGCAAAAATTGATAGGATAATTTTTTTCATTGTAATTGGTTTAAAATTTATATTGTATTTGAAAATTAAAATTACGATCTGGCATGGGTCTAAACGCCACGTTCTCGTATACGGTGTTAAATAGATTGTTCACTTTTAAGCCTAAATCTATTTGCTGTTTTTTTGCTTGAAATAATTTAAAATCTATACCAAAGTTGGTGAGTTGATAGGCTTCTACACTGTAAAATCTGCCAGATAAATTTTCTGGAGTTGTATATACTTCGCCGGTATATAAATGCTGTATAAACATTGACATTCGTTTATAGGCATATGCCAAATTGATATTTGCTTTATGATAGGGCACATAAATGAGTTGAGCATCGGTTTCTAGATCTTCAGAAACGGTGTACGCATAATTACCTTGTAATGAAAATTGATGCGCTTTAATTTTATGTGTTATCTCTATAGTTGCCTCCGCACCATAGTTTTGAGTTTCCGCAATATTTTCAGGACTCCAAAAGCCAGAATCATTCGGTGTCCATTGGATTAAATCAGAGGTTTTTATATAAAAAGTATTCACCTTTAGACTTGTGTTTTTATAGGTAAATTCTTGACCTAAATCTAATTGATAAGAGGTTTCAGGTACTAAACTTAAATTACCTCCCGGTTGCCAGTACAAATCATTAAATGTTGGCACTCGGTAATTTTTAGAGCCATTCAATTTCAGCTGGTAAAAATTTGAAACGTTATAAGCCACATCGAAAGAAAATAATAAAGGACTCTCAAAACCCGAAGTTACATCTTGCCTAATATTTAAACCGTAGTGCCATTTCTCATTTGGGTTATAAAGTAACAAGGCTGTCGTTGAAAATTCTTTTCGATTAGGATTATTAAAACTACTTCCGCTGCCCTCGTAATAATTATAGGATACGATGGGGTTTAATTTTAAATCCGTCAACAAATCAATATCTGCAGTATAATTTACTAAATACGTATTCACCTTTCCGAAGGTAAAATTGTCCGTATTTTTATTTCCAAAATATTTAAAATGCTCTTGTAAGTGTGCTATTTTTAATTTTGAATCGATAGCAGTTCCAAAGCGCGACCATTCCAACATGGTTCTAAAATTTTGATCCTCGTATTTTGCTAAAGAAGGCGAGGAAACCGTTCCTGAAAATTCGCGATCACCAATAAATGTTTGATGATAGAGTTTTAAAACATCTTTACTAGACAATACATAACCTAAATTTGCATTTATACTCCCATTCTGGAACGCACCATTTTCATTAGATTGATCTGTATTTAGATACTTATAATCATTCTCAGAATCAATATAATTTAATCCCACATTTACGGAAAATTTCTCATTACTATAAGAAGATAGATAACTTATATTTTTAGTCTCATAACTGCCATAGGACAACGTAGCCGTATGGTCAAAATGCTGTTTAAAGCTCAAAGTATTATTTAGGTGAATACTCCCACCAATGGCTCCACTTCCATATTGCACTGAGCCGCCACCAGAACGAATAGCAATACTATTGAAATTAGTAGTGTTTATGGTATTAAAATCGGTTTGACCTGTGAGCTGAGAATTAATAGAAATTCCATTCCAAATTACAGCAGTTTGCGAAGCATTAGTCCCTCTAAACGATGGTGACGATACCATACCAAAACCATTTTCTTTAAAATAGATATTGGTATTAAATCGCAGTAAATCCGTAAAAGAAGCCTTGTTTTTTTGTAATAAAGAATCTTTAAGAATACTAAGCTTATAACCTTTAGAATAACGTTTTAGCTTCGCATCACTCAACACCACTTCATCCAAATGCTGAACAGAATCTGTAACGATTTGGGCTTGTGCCAAGTTGCCAATAAGCAACACAAAAAATAATAGTAGTCTATATCTCATTACTCAAATACTTTTCTCCCGAAAGTTGTTTTGATGTTTGAATAATGGCAGGTCTCCTGACTTGTTTCTTATTATTTCACCTTCCCAACATACATGTCAGTGGCTTTGAAGAAAATAATAACTCATTAAAAATGAGACGCTCAATCTGCTTGAGCATAAAACTTACAGTTGCGGGAACAGTTCTGGACTTGGTATACACACCTCACCAGATTCCCTTTTAATCGACTTTAAAAACTTCCTTTAATTTAAGCGAAAGAAACTTTTAACGTCGAACCAAAAATTCGTGACAAAAGTACTATTTTATTATGAAGACATCTAAGTAAATTCACTACTTTTTATTATTCATTTTGTAGATTAAATAAATGAACCCAATTAAAAAATGTGCTAGGATTATTCCTGCAACGATATATAGTGTTAAATTTGAATCGTCTCTCATGACTCTATTAATTTTAACAAATTTACCTATTCACCTCAATACGAATAGTTACAAAGGTTACATATGAAAATTACACGCGTTTTATTACTATTTTTAATCGTCTTTTATAATTGTAAAGAAGAACACAAGACGGCTTCAAAGCTGCCTGAACAACAAAACAATGTAATTGATCTAAAATATGCAGAAGGCTTTAAAGTCTATGAAACAAACCATCTAAAAACCATAGAAATTACCAAAGCTTGGCCAAAAGCAAAAAAAAGATACACCTATTTATTACTCACTAAAGAACAAGCTGCCAAAACTACTTATAATAAAGCCGATTACGATGGTGTTATAATTACTCCCGTTTCAAAATCTGTAGTGACCTCTACAACGCATATACCTGCCTTAGAGCTTTTAGGTGTAGAAGAAACTTTAATTGGGTTTCCTGGCACTAACTATGTGTCTTCTCAACACACAAGAGAGCGCATAGATCATGGAACCGTGAGAGAACTTGGCAAAAATGAAGGCATCAATACTGAAGTTTTATTAGATTTAAATCCAGATGTGGTGGTTGGGTTTGGTGTTGATGGAGTTAATAAAACCTTTGAGACTATTAAAAAGGCAGGAATTCCTGTAATTTATAATGGTGATTGGGTGGAATCTTCTGCCTTGGCAAAAGCCGAATGGATTAAATTCTTTGGTGCACTTTTTAATAAAGAACACAAAGCAGATTCTATTTTTAATCGCATTGAACACGATTATTTAGCGGCTAGAAAAATTGCAAAACAAGCCAAGTATCAGCCCACTGTTTTAAGTGGCGCCATGGAAAAGGATGTCTGGTATTTACCAAATGGTTCTAGTCCTGAAGCTCAATTTTTAAAAGATGCTAATGCCAATTATTTGTGGAGCGACACCACCGGAAATGGGAGCTTAGCCTTAAGTTTTGAAGTGGTATTAGATAAAGCTAAAGATGCCGATTTATGGTTAAGTCCTTCTTATTATTCTAGTTTAGAGCAGTTAAAAGATGCAAATGCTCTTTATACCAATTTTAAAGCATTTAAAGACCAAAACATTTATAGCTTTACCAATACAACAGGTGCCACAGGGGGAGTGTTATATTACGAACTAGGCACAGCAAGACCCGATTTAGTCTTAAAAGATTTGATAAAAATTTGTCATCCTGAATTGTTAAAAGATTACACACCCTATTTTTTTAAACCGCTTAATTAATTGAGTGCACAGAAAACATATCGATTTCAATTTATTGGACTTACCATAGGACTTTTAGTTTGCTTTATGGTGAATATAAGTCTAGGTTCCATTCATATTCCACTCAAAAATATTATAGCAAGTTTACTTGGTACTAACGAGGTAACTTCTAATTGGAATGTGATTATAATGGATTATAGATTACCTAAAGCCATTACAGCTATTATGGTGGGTTCTGGTTTGGGAATTTCAGGATTGTTGATGCAAACATTATTTAGAAATCCGTTGGCTGGACCTTTTGTGTTAGGTATTAGCTCTGGTGCAAGTTTGGGTGTCGCTTTGGTGATTTTAGGATCGGGACTTTTTGGAAGTTTATTTGCAACTGCACTGATGACAAAATGGAGTATCGTTATCGCGGCAAGTTTGGGAAGCTTTTTAGTTTTACTAGCGGTTTTAGCGGTTTCTAATAAAGTTAGAGACACCATGGCTATACTTATCATTGGCTTAATGTTTGGAAGCATTACTGCTGCCGTGGTAAGTGTATTGTCTTATTTTAGTTCTGCAGAACAGTTGCAACAATACATTTTTTGGGGATTTGGTAGCGTTAGTAATTTATCTTGGTACGAACTTTTAATTTTCTTCGGAATTTATGCCGTAGGACTTGCTCTGAGCATTACTTCTATCAAAGGATTAAACAGCTTATTGCTTGGTGATAATTATGCTAAAAGTTTAGGTTTAAATTTAAAACAAAGTAGACTCATTATCATATTAGCCACCAGTTTAATTGCTGGCACTGTTACAGCTTTTGCCGGACCAATTGCGTTTATTGGTTTGGCTATTCCGCATGTAACACGACAAATTTTTAAAACAACCAATCACAAAATATTATTACCCGCTGTATTTTTATGTGGTGCTATTGTTATGCTTATCTGCGATACCGTAGCACAAGTTCCAAATAGTGATTATACCTTACCTATAAATGCTATAACTGCTTTGGTTGGTGCACCTGTGGTTATATGGTTATTGGTACGTCAACGCAAAATGATGTTTTAAATGAAAACAGAAGCATCTCATACCATCCTCGCAGCAAAGCAACTTTCTATAGGTTATAAAACCAAGAAAGCAGAAATGGTTATTGCTTCAAATATTAATTTTGAATTGCAAAAAGGTCAGCTTATCGGTTTAGTTGGAGCCAATGGTATTGGGAAATCTACATTATTACGCACGCTCATTCAGGTGCAACCAGAATTATCAGGATCCATTTCACTCAATGGCAAAGATCTTAAAACAACATCGACTTTAGAGCTCGCAAAACAACTAAGTATTGTATTAACCGAACCTTTAATCTCAAAAAACCTATCCGTGTTTGAGCTTGTGGCTTTGGGCAGACATCCTTACACTAACTGGATTGGAAATCTAACCGAAGTAGATATTGCCATTATAAATAAGTCCTTAGACCTAATTAAAATAGTCGATTTAAAGGATAAAAAATGTTATGAATTAAGTGATGGACAGCTTCAAAAAGTAATGATTGCTCGTGCGTTGGCTCAAGATACAGATGTTATTATTTTAGATGAGCCTACTTCCCATCTCGATATGTATCATAAAGCTTACATCTTAAAACTGCTGCAGAGATTAACGAAAGACACTGGTAAAACCATATTGTTTTCTTCACATGAAATTGATTTAGCAATTCAATTATGCGACACCATGATTGTAATGCAAAAGGAAAAGGTCGTCTGTAATCAGCCCTGTCAATTAATTTCTGAAGGTATATTTGAAACTCTTTTCCCTAAGGATTTAATTGTTTTTGATGAAAAGACAGGAAGCTTTAGAGTGACAAAATAAATTGAATATTTCCGTATTTCGATTTCATTTTCAACTTTAGTTTCCGTTTTATAAATTATCTTTGATAAATTTCCATTTTCAACTATGAACGACACCATCATTCTTTTCATCGCTATTCTTGTTTCTGCAGGTATAGGTGTATTTATTGGGCAAAAATTTTCACAACTAAAAAGTAAAAGCGACAAAAGTACGCTTGAAGAACGCAATGCTAATTTGCAACAGCAATTCAATGAATTTAAAGCGTATTCTGAAACGGAAAGTTCAAAACAAAATCAGTATTTCTCAGAACAATTAACGGAATTAAAAGCTACAATTTCTAAAATTGAAGGCGAGCGTGAGGAGATTAGACGCGAAAAGGATTTTTTAAATACAGAATTGTCTAGACGTAATTCGGAATATGAAAATCTTGAAAAAGCCAACTTAAAACGCGACGAAGAATTAGCATTGCAGCAAGAACAACTGCGTAAAGATTTTGAGTTGATGGCTTCTAAAATTTTAGATGAAAAATCTGAAAAATTCACACTACAGAATAAAGAAAACATTAAAAACATTTTAAATCCTCTTGAAGAGAAAATAAAAACTTTTGAGAAAAAAGTTGAGGACACGCAAAAGGAAAGTATCAGTATGCATTCTGCTTTAAAAGAGCAATTATTGGGTTTAAAAGACTTAAACCAAATTATGACTAAGGAAGCCACAAACCTTACCCGAGCTCTAAAAGGTGATAGTAAAACCCAAGGTAATTGGGGCGAATTGGTATTAGAACGTGTTTTAGAAAAATCTGGACTTGAGAAAGACAGAGAATATTTTGTGCAACAGAATTTTCAAAGGGAAGATGGTTCTCGCGTTATGCCAGATGTAGTATTATACCTTCCTGATTCTAAAAAAATGATTATTGACTCTAAAGTATCATTAACGGCTTACGAACAATTTGTAAATGCTGAAGACGAGCAACGTTCTATTTTTTTAAAAGCGCATGTTAATTCTATAAAAAAACATGTAGATCAATTATCTGCTAAAAATTACCAAGACTTGTATGATATTGAATCGCCAGATTTTGTGCTAATGTTTATTCCTATTGAACCTGCTTTTGCTGTTGCTATCAATGAAGACAATACACTATATAATAAAGCTTTTGAACAGAATATTGTAATTGTTACACCTTCTACGCTATTAGCAACTTTGCGTACTATAGATTCTATGTGGAATAATGAAAAACAACAACAAAATGCGCTAGAAATTGCAAAACAAGCTGGTGCACTCTACGATAAATTTGAAGGCTTAGTTGTTGACTTAACTGGTGTTGGTAAAAAGATTGATGCAGCTAAAAGCGATTACTCTGCTGCTATGAATAAGTTAGTAGATGGAAAAGGGAACCTAATTAGCCGCGTAGAACGTATTAAAAAAATGGGCGCTAAAGCTAAAAAATCACTACCAGAAAGCTTCATTAAACGCGCTACAGAAGAGGATTAATAGAACATGCCTATTTCAAGGCATAACTCAGAATATGCCACAATAAAGGCATAAATTAGATTATTCCACTTTAAAGGCATATATTTACATATAATACATAAATATATGACAGGTATAATTACTGGTGATATTATAAAATCTAGAGAAGCTACGAGTCAAGACTTATGGTTAAACACCTTAAAATCAACACTAAACTCATTAACTCACAACACTTCTAATTATGAAATATATAGAGGTGATAGCTTTCAAATAGAATGTAGTAACCCATTGCATAGTTTTAAATATGCTGTATATATAAAAGCCTGTATTAAAACCATAAAAGGTTTAGATGTTAGACTTGCCATTGGTATTGGAGGTAAATCATACCAAGGTAACACCGTAAGCGAATCTAACGGTGAGGCTTTTATATATTCTGGTGAAACCCTAGAAACCTTAAAAAAAGAAAAAGTCAATTTAAAGCTAAAAACCCGTAGTTCTACCATAGATACAGAGCTTAATCTTTATTTTAAACTGGCTTTAATAGCCATGGACAATTGGACAGTAAATTCTGCTGAAATCATGAAACTTAGTATAGAACACCCTAACATGATTCAGTCTGACCTTGCAAAACTCATTGGTATAAGTCAGGATGCTGTAAGTAAACGCCAAAAGCGTGCATATTTAGACGAAATTTTAGAATTAGAACACTTGTTTAGACAGAAAATAAACCAATTATGATGCTACTTATTTTAAAACTCTTTTTAGCACACCTTATTGGAGATTTTTTTCTTCAACCAACCGCTTGGGTTAAACACAAAGAAAAGAAAAAACTAAAATCTATTTGGTTATACATACATGTTGCGGTTCATCTGGTATTAATGTTTCTATTTGTATGGGATTTATCTTACACTCTATTAATCTTAGGCATTACTGCATTACACCTTATTATCGACGCTTTAAAACTCTTATTACAACGAAAAAAAACAAAACGTCGCTACTTCTTTATAGATCAACTCTTACATGCTATTTCCATTATTGGCTTAACTTTTCTAATGGATATTTCTGAAATTGACATACATTTATTTTTAGATGCTAACCTTCTCACGTTACTCATTTGCGTGGCTTTTTTAACAAAACCAACCTCGATTATAATGAAGGTTATTTTTTCGAAATGGAACATCTCTAAACTCACCAAAGATAACGCGTCGCTAAAAGATGCCGGAAACTATATTGGTGTGCTAGAACGTCTTTTAGTATTTGTCTTTATTATCACAGAACATTGGGAAGCTGTCGGGTTTTTAATAACAGCTAAATCCGTTTTTAGATTTGGTGATCTTACAGCTTCAAAAGAAAGAAAATTAACGGAGTATATTTTAATAGGGACATTAATCAGCTTTGGCATTGCTATCCTCACTAGTTTGCTATACTTAAATCTTATAAATTATGTTTAAACCCACTGAAGATTCTACGATTCAAATTTCAGAATTAATGAAACCATCTCATGCCAATTTTGGAGGCAAAATTCATGGAGGTTATATTTTAAGTTTAATGGATAACGTCGCGTTTGCCTGTGCATCTAAACATTCGCGTAGTTATTGTGTGACGGCTTCCGTAAATAAAGTTAACTTCTTAAACCCAATTGAGGTTGGTGAACTTGTAACAATGAAAGCATCGGTTAATTACGTAGGAAGATCATCTATGGTTGTTGGTATACGAGTAGAGTCTGAAAATATTAGAACAGGAGTCATAAAACATTGTAACTCCTCTTACTTTATTATGGTGGCTGTAGACGAAGAGGGCAATACGGTTAAAGTTCCTGGTTTAATCTTAACCAATAAATTAGCTGCAAAACGTTTTATAAAATCTATTATAAGACAAGAAAGTGATTCTAAACGTAGTGAAGATTTAGAGAATTTATATAAAAACTTAGATCAACATTTAGAAAAACTAAAAGACTATAAAGTTAAGCTCGATTTTAAATAAAAAAAGCCAGTTCAATACATGAACTGGCTTTTCTTTTATCTTTAAACTATAATTATATCAGCGTTTAATAAAGCGTTTGGTCACTGTTTCCGTATCATCAGAAATCCTTACTAGATACACTCCATTTTTCCAATTAGAAACATCAATTGACGATTCTAACTTTGTAATGAGACCGTTATAAATTCGTTTTCCTAAGACATCAAAAACTTCTAGTTTTAAATCTTCACTCGACTTTTTAAGTTTAATATTTAAATTATTTTTCGCTGGATTAGGCGCAATTGTAAAGTCGTTATTTTGAATTTCAATAGCATTTAGGCCTGTTCCATTAGTATCTATTTTAGACACCGATCCCTGAGCAAATGAAAATGCTGCAACAAAAAATAGTAATAAAAGTAATTTTAGTTTCATGTGTTTGAATTTATAAATTTCCAACGGTCACATGTGACATCCATATTAAATTTCATTTGGGTGAAACCTTTTTTTGTCGTGGATGTTTCATATAAGTAGGCATTAATGAATGCTAAGTTAGTAATTATTAGTTAATAACACTTACACTTTATCGAAAACTATGCCATTATTTACTTAAATACATTTTTCTTCTAGCATATAAATCATAAAACTGATCGTCTCTTAAATTGTCTATAAATAAGATACTTTCTCCGGTACTTTTCATTTCTGGTCCTAATTGTTTATTTACGTTAGGAAACTTGTTGAAAGAAAAGACAGGTTGCTTTATTGCATAGCCTTCCAATTGCGGATTAAAATCAAAGTCCGTTACTTTTTTAGCACCTAACATCACTTTTGTCGCATAATTAACATAAGGTTCTTTGTATGCTTTTGCAATAAAAGGCACTGTACGAGACGCTCTTGGGTTTGCTTCAATGATATAAACCACATCGTCTTTAATAGCAAACTGAATATTAATAAGACCAACCGTATCTAAAGCCCTAGCTATAGTATGTGTATGATCTATAATTTGTTGCATCACTAAATCACCTAAGTTAAAAGCTGGTAGCAAGGCGTTACTATCACCTGAGTGAATACCACAAGGCTCAATATGTTCCATTATTCCAATAATATAAACATTACCATCAGCATCGCAAATAGCATCTGCTTCAGCTTCAATAGCTCCATCTAAATAGTGATCTAATAATAATTTATTTCCTGGAATTGATTTTAATAAGTCGATAACATGAGATTCTAATTCTTGTCTGTTAATTACAATCTTCATGCCTTGTCCTCCTAAAACGTAAGACGGTCTTACTAATATTGGAAAATCTAAAACATCTGCAATAGCTAAAGCTTCATCTGCCGATTCTGCAACATCAAATTCTGGATAAGGAATGTTATGTGCTTTTAAAATGTTAGAAAAACTACCTCTATCTTCAGCTAAATCGAGCGATTTAAAGCTAGTTCCCATAATCTTAATTCCCCATTTCTCTAACTTCTCAGCTAGTTTTAATGCGGTTTGGCCACCTAATTGCACAATAACTCCTTCAGGTTTTTCATGCTGAATGATATCGTAAATATGTTCCCAGAACACGGGTTCAAAATATAATTTATCTGCAATATCAAAATCTGTTGACACCGTTTCAGGATTACAATTAATCATTATAGTTTCGTATCCACATTCAGCTGCAGCTAAAACCCCATGCACACAACAGTAATCAAACTCGATACCTTGACCAATTCGATTAGGACCTGATCCTAAGACAATAATTTTCTTTTTATCTGAAACTACACTTTCATTATGCACTGATACTGTACCATCTGGTTGTTCTACTTCACTCTCAAAAGTTGAATAGTAATATGGTGTTTGGGCTTTAAATTCTGCGGCACATGTATCTACCAATTTAAAAACACGGTTGATGTTAAGATCCATTCGTTTTTTATGAACTTCACTTTCCAAACATTTTAGCATATGTGCTATTTGTCTATCTCCGTAACCTTTTTGTTTCGCTTCAAGTAATAAATCGCGCTGAATAGTATCTATTGAGAACGTCGAAATCTCTTTTTCAAGTTGAAACAATTCTTCATATTGCTTTAAGAACCACATGTCGATTTTTGTGATTTCATGTATTCTACTTAATGGAATACCAATTGCAATAGCATCATAAATTACAAATACACGGTCCCAGCTTGCGTAAGTTAATTTTTCTATAATTGTATCATAGTCTTTGTATCCTTTACCGTCAGCACCTAACCCATTTCTCTTAATTTCTAAAGATTGTGTGGCTTTGTGCAATGCTTCTTGAAATGATCGCCCAATAGACATCACTTCACCAACAGCTTTCATTTGCAGACCTAAAGTTCTATCAGAACCTTCAAATTTATCAAAGTTCCAACGTGGTATCTTTACAACTACGTAATCTAAAGTAGGTTCAAATAAGGCTGAAGTGGATTTGGTAATTTGATTATCTAATTCGTCTAAAGTATAACCCGTAGCCAACTTAGCCGCAATTTTAGCAATAGGATAACCCGTAGCTTTACTGGCTAATGCAGAAGAACGTGATACCCTTGGATTAATTTCGATAGCAATGATTTCCTCTTCATCATCCGGACTTACAGCAAATTGTACATTACAACCACCTGCGAAATCACCAATACTTCGCATCATATGAATAGCCATATCTCTCATTTTCTGAAATGTCTTATCAGATAACGTCATCGCTGGTGCCAACGTAATAGAATCTCCAGTATGAATTCCCATAGGATCCATATTTTCAATTGTACAGATAATAACGACATTATCATTTTTATCACGTAGTAATTCTAATTCGTATTCTTTCCAACCGATTAAGGCTTTATCTATCATAACTTCATGAATTGGAGATACTTCCAAACCACGTGTTAGCATTTCATCAAAATCTTCTTCTTTAAAAACAAACGATGCACCTTCACCACCTAAAGTATAAGAGGCTCTAATAACCAAAGGAAATCCAAATTCTTGTGCAATTTCTTTTCCTTTTAAGTAAGATGTCGCTGTTGCTTGAGGCGCCATACCAATGCCTATTTTCAACATTAACTCTCTAAATTGCTCTCTATCTTCTGTAATGTTTATGGCATCGATATCTACACCTATGATATCTACATTAAAATCTTCCCAAATCCCCTTTTCATCTGCTTCTATACATAAGTTTAAAGCGGTTTGACCTCCCATAGTAGGCAATACAGCATCAATCTGTGGGTGATCTTTTAAAATCTGAATTAAAGATTTTGTTGTTAAGGGCAACAAATATACATGATCCGCCATTGTAGGGTCTGTCATAATCGTTGCAGGATTAGAGTTAATTAATATCGTTTCTATGCCATCTTCTCGTAATGAACGTAATGCTTGAGTACCTGAATAATCAAATTCACAAGCTTGCCCAATAACGATAGGACCTGAACCGATAAGTAAAACTGATTTTATATTTTTATTTTTAGGCATGAGATAGAGTATTTATAGTTGTAATTTTAATTTGGCTGTGCAAAAATAGTTAAGAATAGGATACAAAAAAAGGCGTTACACCTAAGTAACGCCCTAATATATTAACAATTGTTAATCATTATTTTTTATGTCTTGTTTCTGTAGATACAGACAATTTCTTTCTTCCTTTAGCTCTTCTACGTGCTAAAACTTTTCTTCCGTTAACAGAAGCCATTCTTTCTCTGAAACCGTGCTTGTTTCTTCTTTTTCTTTTTGACGGTTGAAACGTTCTTTTTGGCATGTCTTATATTTTTATAAACTAATAATCTTTTTCTAAAATTGAGAGGTCTCTCAAAACTGCGTGCAAATATACAACAAGTTTTTACTTTAGCAAGTAGCAAAAGAAAAATTTTGTTTAGAATTTAAACTCTTAGATTTTATTATCTTTGCGCTCTGCAAAAATACACATAAATATGTTTAATAAAAATATAAAATTAGTCATTGCCGCGTTAATTATTGGTTATGGCATCTATCAATTCACTGAAGGCTACATTGGTAACGGTATAATGTACCTCTTACTCTCTACGATTTTTATTTTCCTTTATTTTAAAAATGAATTGATTCTACTCGCATTTTTAAAGTTAAGAAAGCAAGATTTTGTTGGAGCGAAAAAGTGGTTAGATAAAATAAAGAATCCAGAAGGAGCTTTAGTAAAAAAACAACAAGGGTATTTAAATTACCTTAATGGTATAATGGTATCGCAGACCAATATGAATGCTGCAGAAACCTATTTTAAGAAAGCCATTAGCTTAGGCCTTTCTATGGATCATGATTTGGCTATGGCAAAATTAAACTTAGCAGGCATTGCTTTTTCTAAACGTCGCAAACCTGAAGCGCAGAAGTTATTAGCTGAAGCCCAAAAGTTAGACAAAAGAGATATGCTTGCGGATCAGATTAAAATGATGAAAAATCAAATGAAAAAAGCATCTATTCCGAAGCAACAATATGGTCAGCCTACCTCTGCAAGACAAAACCGAAGAAGTAGACGCTAAGCTTTTATAATATTGGAGCCATTAAACGCGCAACAGCTTCTACAAGTTTTGTGCGTTTAGAGCGGTTCTTCCAAGATTCTAGTTCTAATTTTTCGCTGTGTTTTAAGTCATCATTAAAAAATTCTGTTAGCTCAGAACTTATAGTTTCATCGTAAATTAATGCGTTCACTTCAAAATTAATATTGAAACTTCTATAGTCCATATTAGTTGTTCCGACTGAGCTAAACACACCATCAACAACCATTGTTTTTGCATGAATAAAACCTTTAGTATATTGGTACACCTCTACTCCGGCTTCTAAAAGCATTTCTAAATAAGAATTAGTGGCGTATTCTGCAATCCAAGAATCTGACTTTTTAGGTACAATAACCTTTACGTCTTTATTACTACGTGCCAAAACTTGAAGCGCAGTTACAATTTCACTGTTGGGAATAAAATAAGGAGTTGTAATATAAACATGATCTTCTGCATTGGTAATAGCTACAAAAATAGCCTCCATTACATTAGACCAATCGGTGTCTGGACCACTCGCTGCAATTTGAAGTGGTACATTATCTTTACAATTATGCTCCGGAAAATAGGTTTTAGAAATTTCCAGTTCATCTCCGCTCACAAAATCCCATGTTGTAAAAAATAAAATTTGCAGTGGCTTTACAGCTTCACCTGTTAATCTAATATGTGTGTCTCTCCAATATCTGTCGTTATATGCATTAATATAGTTATCTGAAACATTCACTCCACCGACATACCCAATCTTTCCATCTATAACTACAATTTTACGATGATCGCGATAATTCATCTTTCCTGTAGAATTAGAAAATCGTACAGGCATAAAGGGATGCATCTCAATACCGCAATCCTTTAATTTGCGTTTCATTTTAGAACTTATAGAACTTCCTACATCATCGATTACAATTCTTATTTCGAGACCGTCCTTTGCCTTATCACATAATATATTAAGCAGTTCTGTGCCAATTTTATCATCTTTTATTACAAAATACTCTAAATGAATATGATATTGCGCTTCCTTTAAATCTTTAAATAAGATTTTAAACTTTTCATCACCATTTTTTATCAGTTTTACTTCGTTTCTAATGGTAAGTTTAGAGTTTTCATTATTATACAATAACGGAATAACTTTAGATTTTTGCTCTAGTACATCATCTACTTCATTAATATCCTCACTATCAAGCTCTAGTTCCTTTTGAATTTTTTTAATGATAGACTGATTTAAAACATGCTTTCGGCTGAATATTTTATTCTTTCGATATTCTTGACCAAAAAGATAATAAATAAGCAAACCTATAAAAGGCAAAGCCAACAAGCCAATTATATAACTTAACGCTTTTGTTGGATTTACCTTTTTTAGTAAAATAGTAACCACAGCAGATAAGGCAACTGTATAATTGAGAATAATTAAAATTTGCCAAGTATGGTTTTTTAAAAAGTCCAAATTTTATGGATTAGTGTTATAATAGCCTTTTTCAGGAATCTCTATTGAATATAATTTTCTAGATTTATTATTTAAATGTGGCTCTCTTAACCAAGGATTATGAAGTTTTAAAATCTTATAGTTGATACCAAATTGTTTTGCGAATTTTGCAAAATCTGTTACTGCTGTATCTACTTCAACTTTATAAGTTGGTACTTCTTTGTATAAGTGCGATTTATTAAAATTAAAACCATACTTATCTGGATTAGAAAGTATTTCTTTTAAAGCGACAATTCTAAAAACGTAGCGTCCCGTTTCTTCGCCTAACAATAAATCGTAGTAACCGTTAACTCCTTGTTGCTTTAAACGTCTAGAAACCCCATAGTTTCCTGCATTGTATGCTGCTGCTGCTTTTGTCCAAGACCCCAAGCTTTCTTTTGCTTTCTTTAAATATTCGCAAGCCACTTCTGTTGCTTTTTCTAAATTATAACGCTCATCAACATTGTCATTCACTTCTAAACCATTCTCTCGACCTGTGGCAGACATAATTTGCCAAATTCCTGTTGCACCTGCAGGTGATTTGGCTGTTTGTACCAACCCACTTTCTATAACTGCTAAATATTTAAAATCATCTGGCACACCATGTTTCTTCAAAATAGGCTCTATAATTGGAAAATATTTTTGAGCACGTTTAAACATTAGAAGTCCATTAGACTGCCAATACGTGTTAACAAGCAATTCTCTATCCATGCGCTCGTATATATCCGGATTTTCAATAGGAACAGGTTCGCCTGCAAAATTTAAATTCTCTGGCATTTCTAAAGCATAAACATTGTAATTATTTACAATAGGATTCTCTTTTCCTATAAGGTGATCTTGTGTTGCTTCATCATCTGGTGATTTTTGCATTGAAAAAATAAATAAGCCTGATATGCAAACCACACCTACTAATGCTAAACTATTCTTTATCATTTTCATGTCCGTAAATTTAATATTAACTGAAGACCAAAAAATCATCACTATGCTTCATCTCACTGATTCACAGCGCTTTCAAAATGACCTTTCAAAATTTTTCTTTTTTATAAATGTAATCAATCTAACCTCAGGATTCAAGCGCAACCCTCAATAAGTTTTGGTAAATTTTCGTTAAACCATTTATATTTAACGATAATCATAATGTGTGTTCCACCTTTTACAACAATACAATTTCCACGAGAAGAATAAGGGAAAATAGCATCTTTTTCACCATGGATATAAATAGCATCGGGATGCGGAGCTTCTTGACTCCAACACACCACTTGTTTTATCGCCCAATCCAAATAGGTTTTATCGCTTACAGACAAATATTTTTTATACAAATCTACACGTTTCTTTACGGTTTCTCCAAAAGCATATTTAGCCAAAATATCGATATTACTCACTAAAGACGTGGGTAAGATTTTATAAGCTTTAGTAACTTTTAGTAGTTTGAAACGTTTTGGAAGTTCGTGATGAGACTTAACGCTAGAAACTACAATTAGCTTTTTTAAGTTTAAAAATCGGCTCATTTCTTGTACTAATATACCACCAAAAGAGACTCCGAGTAAAACTATATTATCGTGTTGAATATATTGACACATCCGCTGAGCATAACTACTAAGCGATTCTTTAGCGTCGGGTATTTGCCATTCTAACCAATGAATTTTATAGTCTGACTCTGGTAGTTTTATATGTTCAAATATCGAAGGATTTGCAGCCATACCTGGCATGAGATATACATGAGTTAATTGACTTGTCATAGGTCTTAAAACTTTATATTTGGGTATCTTAATTAATTACAATTTAAGCTTTTAACATCGACAACCTAAAAAATTCGTTGATTTTTTGTACCTTTGCACAGCAAAACTATATAAAATATAGTATCTACACTGCCAACCGCTGAATTTAATAAAAAAGAAATTATGACAGAAACTGCTCAGTTAATTGACAATGACTTCCTACGTCAATTTGAATTAAATGTTGAAAACGAAATGGCAATTATAGAATACTCACTACAGGAAAGGAAGATTTTCTTAACCAAAATGATTATTCCAGATACGATTAGAACAGACGAATTTGAATTAGATTTTATAGATTTAGTTTTTTCAAACATTAAAGAACGCAACATTAGCGTAGTACCAACAAGCCCTGAAATTGCAAAATTTGTAAGACGTAATAGAAAATACAAACGTATGCTTCCTGTTGGGATTCGCATATAATTACAACCGTATAGATTGAAAAAAGCCGAAACTAATTTAATATTTCGGCTTTTTTTTATCTGAAAACTGAAAAGCTTACGGTCTTGAATATATCAGTTTTAAATCTTTAGTTTCTATAACTTCCGTGGCATCTTCGTTATAAATTTCTACGGCATCTTTATACGTCGTTGTCAAAGTATTTTCCTTAAGCACGTAGACTCTATTTGAAATCATAATAGTATCCTCTTCGTTTATACGATATTCTGAAGCAAAACTTATAATTCCTTCAGTATTACAATCAGAATTTATTTTGTACATGTTAGTACCATCTTCTTTAAAATAGTGTAAAACATTAGAAAATTCATTTCCAGACGATACCGTACCGTTGGCTTCAAAAGTTAAGGTTTCTTCTTTATTACAATCTATTTCTTTAAGGAGATTTATATGTGCCACTCCATCTTGATTGCCATCAAATGGAATATCTACAGTACGTGTGGTAAGTACCCACATACCAACAACACTATGTTCTTTTTTGTCCGAACAAGCTGTTGCAACACTTAATAAACCAACAAGACAAAAAATGCTAAAAATTTTATTCAAAGTAGACGTGATTTCTAAAGTCAAATATAAAACGAAATAATCTTTTATCAGAAAAATACTTCGTTTTAATCACGTAAAAATTACCTAATTAGCCACAAAATCCTCCTGAAACTCAAAACGAACCATACCATCATCATCAATCTTAGTTAGTTTCACATGAGCAAGTGTATTAACTAGTTCAGGATTCCATGGCGTTTTCACTTTAACATAATTTTCCGTAAAACCATGAATATACCCTTCTTTATTTTCGCTCTCAAACAATACAATTCTGCTTGTATCTAATTGGTTTTCATAAAATGCTCTACGCTTTTTCGCCGATAGTCCTCTTAACATTTTGCTTCGTTTAGCGCGTTTAGCTTTAGACACAACATTAGGCATCTTAGCCGCTTCAGTATTATCGCGTTCAGAATATTGAAACACGTGTAAATACGAAATATCTAATGCATTTAAAAAGTTATAGGTTTCAAGAAAAATATCGTCGGTTTCACCAGGAAATCCAACAATAACGTCTACTCCAATACAAGCATGCGGCATTACTTCCTTTATTTTCGCCACCCGATCCACATACAATTCTTTCATATAGCGACGCTTCATCTTTTTCAAAATTTCATTACTTCCGCTCTGTAATGGTATATGAAAATGAGGTACAAAAGCTCTAGAGTTAGAAACCAATTCAATAGTCTCATTCTTTAACAAATTAGGCTCTATTGAAGAAATTCTAAGGCGCTCAATACCCTTTACCTTATCTAATTCTTTAACCAAGTCTAAAAATGTATGTTCATGTTTTTTATTACCAAATTCGCCTTTACCATAGTCGCCGATATTCACTCCGGTTAATACAATTTCTTTGATGCCTTGTTCGGAAATCTCTTTTGCATTTTTAAGCACATTATCCATAGTATCACTACGTGAAATCCCTCTAGCTAATGGAATTGTACAATACGTACATTTGTAATCGCAACCATCTTGAACCTTTAAAAATGCCCGAGTTCTATCACCAATAGAATAGCTACCAACATAGAAATCGGCATCTTCTATTTCACAAGAATGAACTTCACCAAAATCATTTTTAGTAAGATCATTTAAGTAATCCGTGATCTTAAATTTCTCAGTTGCACCAAGTACCAAATCAACACCATGAATATCGGCCAACTCCTCTGGTTTTAATTGCGCATAGCAACCAATAGCTACAACAAAGGCTTCTGGGTTACTCTTTTGTGCCTGTTTTACTATAGACTTAAAACGTTTATCTGCATTTTCAGTTACCGAACAGGTATTTATAACGTAAATATCAGCCGACTCTTTAAAATCTACACGATTAAAACCTTCATCTTTAAAACTTCTAGCTATTGTAGAGGTTTCTGAAAAATTAAGTTTACAACCTAAGGTATAAAATGCGACTTTTTTTGTTGGATTCATTCTTGTACTTTTACCAAGTTGGCAAATTTACAACATATAAGTTATATGCTAAAACTCACACCATTCTTATTCAATAGATTGCTTTTTATAATAAGCTTTTTGGTACTATTTTCTTGTACTTCAAACCAAAGCACGTCAAAGGACCATCTCGTGTTTAGGTATAACGAGCATAAAAACATAGGCTCACTAGACCCAGCATTTTCAAAGGATTTAGCAGATATTTGGGCTACCCATCAATTATTTAATGGATTGGTGCAAATGGACGACCAACTTAATGTAAAACCCTGTATTGCTAAAAGTTGGACAATTACAGACAGTGCTAAAACTTATACATTTACGCTTAGAGATGACGTATTTTTTCATAAACACGAACTGTTTGGTGTTTCCAATTCTTCTAATAAGCCCGATTCTACTAGAACTGTAAGAGCTTCAGATTTTGAATATAGTTTTAATCGTTTAAAAGATAAAGCGATAGCTTCGCCAGGAAGTTGGGTATTAAATAAGGTTGAGAACTTTTCTGCGCTTAATGATTCTACCTTTCAAATTAAATTAAAACAAGCGTTTCCTGCATATTTAGGTTTACTAACCATGAAATATTGTTCTGTAGTGCCAAAAGAAATTATAGAACATTATGGCACTAATTTTAGGTCACATCCCATAGGCACAGGCCCTTTTAAATTTAAACGTTGGGAAGAAAACTTAAAATTAATTTTTAGACGTAACGACAACTATTTTGAAACAGACGATACAGAGCAACAACTCCCTTATCTCGAAGCTGTTGCTATAACTTTCTTACCCGACAAGCAAAGTGAATTTCTACAATTTGCACAAGGTAATATTGATTTTGTTTCAGGTTTAGACAGCTCTTATAAAGATGAAATTTTAACTAGTATAGGGCAATTAAAACCCAACTATTCTAATGATGTTAAGATGATTCGTGGACCATACCTAAATACAGAATATCTGGCGTTTTATATGGATTCAGAAATCACCCCTATACAATCCTTAAAGTTAAGAAAAGCGATTAACCTTGGTTTTGATAGACAAAAAATGATGACATATTTAAGAAATGGTATAGGAATACCTGCAAATGGTGGTTTTATTCCAAAAGGCTTGCCTGGCTATGACGCTACTATAGGTTTTGAATACAATCCGGACTTAGCAAAACAATTAATCACCGAATTTAAAACCGAAACAGGAATTTTAAACCCTGAAATTACATTAACCACAACAAGCAATTACCTCAGTTTTTGTGAATTTATTCAACGAGAACTTCAAAAAACAGGATTAGCAGTTACTATTGATGTAATTCCTCCTTCCAGCTTAAAAGATGCAAAGGCCAATGGGCATGTCGATTTCTTTAGAGCGAGTTGGATAGCCGATTATCCTGATGCGGAAAACTATTTGTCTTTATTTTATAGTAAAAATTTCGCACCAAAAGGACCAAATTACACACACTTTAACCATGCAGAATTCGATAAAATGTATGAAGCAGCTTATTTAGAAACAGACTCAGAAAAGCGAATAGCCCTATATACTAAAATGGATTCTTTAATTATGGCTTCTGCTCCAATAGTGCCTATGTTTTATGATGAAGTTGTAAGATTTACAAGAAAAAATGTGACAGGCTTGGGTATTAATGCCACCAATCTACTTGAACTAAAATCCGTAAAAAAGACTAAACTCAAAAATTAAAATCACTGAGGTACCATTGAAAACGCAACTTTAAGATGATATTTTAATTTTTTCGATATTGGCTGGTTTCTTCAAAAACATGGGTTAATATCGCTTCATCTAATTCGGTAAATTCTTCTTTTCGCCGTTTCATAACAACTTCTGCAACCTCAAAAGCTTTGTTCGTTTTATAAGTTACAAATCCTTTGCTTCCACCCCAAGAAAAACTCGGCACAAAGTTTCTAGGAAAACCACTACCAAAAATATTAGCACTGACACCAACGACAGTTCCGGTATTAAACATTGTATTAATACCACACTTACTATGATCACCCATCATTAATCCACAAAATTGTAAGCCTGTTTTAGCAAAGCCTTCAGTTTTATAGTCCCACAGTCTAACTTCTGCATAATTATTTTTTAAATTACTAGTATTTGTGTCTGCTCCAAGATTACACCATTCACCTAATACAGAATTTCCTAAAAACCCATCATGCCCTTTATTAGAGAATCCAAAAATAACAGCGTTACTGACCTCACCACCTACTTTACTATGTGGCCCCACCGTTGTTGCTCCATAAATTTTACTAGCCATTTTTAGCGTCGCATTATTGCACAAAGCAAAAGGTCCTCTTACAATAGATCCCTCCATGACTTCAGAATCTCTACCTATATAAATAGGTCCAGAACTCGCATTAAGTGTTGCAAAATTTAACGTGGCTCCTTTTTCAATAAAAATGTGTTCAGGATTAATGGTATTAATGGAAGCTGGAATTGGTTCAGATTGTCTATCCTTTGTAATCAGGTTAAAATCTTCAACAATGGCCTCTCCGTTGAGCGCAAAAATATCCCAAGTATGTTCAATTTTTAAAAGATCACCTTCAAATTCTATAGCTTCAAAAGTTGAAAAATCCGTTACCTCTTCTCCTTCTTTAATGAAAAACGCAATGACATCTTCACCTTTAAACAATGCTTGGTGATGTTTTAGATTTTTTACAACTTCTACAACTTCCAAGTTAGGAAGAAAAGAAGCGTTAATCATAATATTATTTTCCATTTCTACCATCGGAAACTTATCTGCCAAGTAATCTTCAGTAACCGTTGTTGTGGTATATTCAATATACGATTCCCATTTTTGGCGTATGGTTAAAATCCCCACCCTTAGGTCTGCAACTGGTCTGGTAAAGGTAAATGGCAAAAGATTATTGCGGTATGGACCATCAAATAATATATAATTCATTGTATGTATTAAAGTTAGAAGTTAACGTTGTGGATGTTGAGTCTCTATAAAACGAACTTAATTACGATACCAAAAGTAACCTAATTACGTAAAATAAAAAAGCCTTTCTGATGACAGAAAGGCTTTTTTATATATTGGTAAGCGAAGTTTATTTTTTAAACTTAGCATATTTATTTTTGAACTTGTCAATACGACCAGCTGTATCAACTAATTTAGATTTACCTGTATAGAATGGATGAGATGTTCTAGAAATTTCCAATTTTACCAATGGATATTCAGTACCATCAACATCGATAGTTTCGTTTGTATCAGCTGTAGACTTAGTTAAATATACCTCTTCGTTAGACATATCTTTAAACGCTACTACTCTATAATTTTCTGGATGTATTCCTGCTTTCATCGCTAAATGCTTTTAATGTATTCGATTTTTCGAGGTGCAAATTTAAGTAAAATTTATAAATCTACAATCTTTTTCACAAAATTTATTTAGCAAATATATGTAACATTTATGTAACTTTGGGTACTAACCAACTAATAAACCAAAAACTTACAAATATTATGGATAAATCTATGAAATCTTCGGCCGTTAATTTAGGGTTGTATTTAGCACTTATACTATCATCGTTTACAATTATTGGGTATGCTGTTTACCTCGACTTGTTTACAGCATGGTGGTTTGGAATTGGTCAGATGTTTTTAGTAATTATTTTTGGTATCATATCTGCGATAAAAGCTAAAAAACTCTTAGGTGGTTTTATAAGTTTTAAAGAAGCATTCACTGCTTTTTTTATCACCATTGCGATTGGAATATCAATTCCTGCGGTTATCGGTTTTATCATTTTTAATATTGTAGACACAGAGGCTGCCAGTATTCTTCAGCAAAAAATAATAGACAATCAATTAGCTATGATGGAAAAGTTTGGTGCACCACAGGCATCCATTGATGAAGCATTGGAACAAATGCAGAAAGAAGAAAATTTCTTTTCGTTAACCAATACTATCAAATCTATTGCTTACCAACTTGTAGGATTTAGTATCGTCGGACTTATTGTTGCAGCGGCTACAAAAAGAAAAGATCCAAACGTAGCTTAAATAATTTCTTTATTTTTGAAGTGTAGAAATTATAGCAAAATCATATGGATATATCAGTAGTAATTCCACTACTTAACGAAGAAGAATCTTTAAAAGAACTACATGATTGGATAGTATCAGTAATGCTATCCAATCAGTATTCTTATGAAATTCTTTTTATAGATGATGGTAGTACTGATAAATCATGGCAAATTATCTCTGAACTTAGTGAAATTAATCCTAAGGTAAAAGGCATTAAGTTTCTTAAAAACTTTGGAAAATCGCAAGCCTTACATGCTGGTTTTGCTAAAGCCGAAGGAGATGTTGTGATAACAATGGATGCCGACCTACAAGACAATCCTGAGGAAATCCCTGAACTTTTTAAAATGATTATTTCAGATGGATACGACCTTGTATCTGGTTGGAAAAAGAAGCGCTATGATTCCTATTTCTCTAAAAACCTACCTTCAAAATTATTTAATTGGGCAGCAAGACGGACCTCTGGAGTTACTTTAAATGATTTTAACTGCGGCCTAAAAGCCTACAGCAATACCGTTGTAAAACATATTGATGTTTATGGAGAAATGCATCGCTATATTCCGGTACTTGCTAAAAACGCAGGATTCACTACTATAGGAGAAAAAATAGTACAGCACCAAGCACGAAAATACGGACATACCAAATTTGGGATGAATCGTTTTGCAAACGGATTTTTAGACCTTATAACTATTTGGTTTGTATCTCATTTTGGAAAACGACCAATGCATTTATTTGGTGCACTAGGTGTAATTATGTTTTTTATCGGTTTTTGCTTTGCCACTTATTTAGGAATAGACAAATTATTTCTAAACCCAACGGGACGACTAATAACCGACAGACCGCAATTTTACATTGCCTTAGCCACCATGATTATTGGCTCTCAATTATTTATTGCAGGCTTTTTAGGAGAACTTATTCTCCGTACCAACCGACAGCAACAACGCTACTTTATAAAGGAACATTTGAATCTAACTCCTTAGTACAATTTTGTAGCTTTACAAAACATATAAAAATATTGAATTGTTTATTTTTGTTAATAAATCCATTTTATCCATGATACATATAAAACCAGAAATTTTAGAACGTGTAAACGCGTGGTTAACACCACATTTTGATGAAGACTCTCAAAAAGAAATTAAAAACATGATGGCTTCTAACCCAAAAGAATTAGAAGAGAGCTTTTATAAAGATCTTGAATTTGGAACTGGAGGTATGAGAGGTATAATGGGACTTGGCACCAACAGAATAAATAAATATACCTTAGGAAAAAACACCCAAGGCTTAAGTAATTATTTAAAAGAACAATTTCCTGGTGAAGACGTAAAAGTTTCAATTGCATACGATTGCAGACATAACAGTCAAATCTTCGGAAAACTGGTTGCTGATGTATTTTCTGCCAATGGTATACAAGTTTATTTATTTGAAGAATTACGACCTACTCCAGAATTATCATTTGCATTAAAGCACCTCAACTGTCATTGTGGTATTGTGCTTACTGCATCACATAATCCACCAGAATATAACGGTTATAAAGTATATTGGCAAGATGGAGGGCAATTAGTACCACCTCAAGATGCTGGTGTTATCGCAGAGATTAATCGTATAAATTATTCTGAAATTAAATTTGAATCTAATTCCGATTTAATACAATATATAGGTAAAGATGTAGATAATGTTTTTATTGAAGCCTCTATTAATAATGGAAGTTTTAATACACCAGCTGAAGCTAAGGCCAACTTAAATGTTGTATTTACCTCATTGCACGGAACGTCTATAACAGCTATTCCAGAAACCTTAAAACGTGCAGGATATACCAATGTAAATATTGTAGAAGAGCAACGAGAACCAAATGGAGATTTTCCAACAGTTGTTTCTCCTAATCCTGAAGAGCCAGAAGCACTTAAAATGGCCATGGAATTAGCAGATCGTGTGGAAGGAGATATTGTAATCGGTACGGATCCGGATTGTGACCGTTTAGGAGTTGTGGTACGTAATTTAGAAAATGAGTTGGTGATACTTAATGGTAATCAAACCATGGTATTAATGACCGACTTCTTACTTCGACAATGGAAAAACGCTAATAAAATTAATAACAACCAATTTATAGCTTCTACAATAGTATCAACACCGATGATGTCTGTTTTAGGAGACGCGTATGGTGTTGAATGTAAAATTGGCCTTACAGGATTTAAATGGATTGCTAAAATGATTAAAGATTTCCCAGACATGGATTTTGTTGGTGGTGGAGAAGAGAGTTTTGGATTTATGGTTGGTGACTTTGTAAGAGATAAAGATGCTGTCACTTCTACACTATTAGCGTGCGAAATTGCTGCACAAGCAAAAGCGCAAGGTAAAACCATGTACCAAAAGCTAATTGATTTATATATAGAACACGGGTTTTATAAAGAACGATTAGTATCCTTAACGAAAAAAGGGATTGAAGGTGCATTAGAAATTAAACAAATGATGGTTGATGCAAGAGACAATCCTCTAACTGAAATTAATGGTGAAAAAGTTGTTTTAATAGAAGATTACTTAGTATCTAAATCAAAAAACATCCTTTCTAATGAAGAAACACCTTTAGATATTCCTAAATCTAATGTATTAATTTATTACACTGAAAATGGAAGTAAAATAGCATTACGACCAAGTGGAACAGAGCCAAAAATCAAATTCTATATTAGCGTCAACACAGAATTAGACAATTCGTCGGACTTTGCTAAAACGGAGCAATTGTTGGGTGACAGAATTGAAGCTATCCTAAAGGATATGAAATTATAATTAATGGACTATATAAAAAAGTTAACACGGTTTATTATCCCCTATAAGAAATATGCTTATCTAAACATTTTCTTTAATATTCTATACGCCCTCTTTGGGACTTTATCATTTGTTTCTTTAATGCCAATGTTAAAAGTTTTGCTAAAAACAGCAGAACCAATTGCAAGTAAGCCCATCCGTACTAATTACGACGGCATTTTAGAGTACGGTGATTATTTAGAGGACTCTTTAAATTTCTTCATAACACAAAAAATTCAAGCAGATGGTCAATACAGCGTTTTAATTTTAATGATTTGTGTTGTCTTAGCTACCTTCCTACTTAAAAATGCGTCAGGATATTTTTCTAACTTTTTCCTAGCCTACCTTCGAAACGGAATTTTAAAAGACATAAGAAATGAACTGTATAATAAAACCGTAACGCTTCCTATATCCTATTTTTCAGAAAAAAGAAAAGGTGATATTATAGCGAGAATATCAGGTGATGTTAATGAAATTCAAAATTCATTATTAGCAATTTTAGAATTGCTCATCAGAGAACCTTTGACCATTATATTTACCATTATTGTAATGTTTACAATTAGTCTAAAGCTTACCATATTTGTATTCATTTTTATCCCAATTTCTGGATTTATAATCTCAAGAGTTGGTAAAAGCTTAAAGAAACGTTCTAAACGAGTACAGGAAGAAAATGGTTCATTTCTATCCGTTTTAGATGAAACATTAAATGGTTTAAAAGTTATTAAAGGGTTTAACGCTGAGAATAGATTTAATTCCACTTTTCAAAAATCAACTTCAAGACTGTACAAATTTGCTAACGAATTAGCTCATAGACAGAATTTAGCATCACCGACATCTGAATTTTTAGGAATTGTAGTTATTGCTGTTATTCTACTGTATGGAGGACAAATGGTTTTGGTTGATAAAACCTTAACTCCAGATCAGTTTATAACCTACATGGCTCTAGCCTATAATATTTTAACACCAGCTAAAGCCATTAGTAAAGCTTCCTATAAAGTAAAATCTGGTAATGCTTCTGCTGATCGTGTTTTAGATATTTTAAATACGGAATCTATTGTGAAAGACCCAAGTGATGCCAAAGTAAAAACAGCTTTTGAATCGGAGCTTAAACTCAATCAAATTTCTTTTAAATATGAAGATGATTTGGTGCTTAAAAATTTCTCACTTAATGTTCCTAAAGGCAAAAGTGTAGCTCTAGTAGGACAATCTGGGAGTGGAAAAAGTACAATTGCCAATTTAGTTACTCGGTTTTACGATGTTAATCAAGGTACCATTACTATTGATGGAGATGACATTAAACATGTAACGAAGTATTCGTTGCGAAATTTAATGGGATTAGTCACTCAAGATTCTATCTTATTTAATGACACTGTTGCCAATAACTTAAAGATAGGTAAAATTGATGCTACCGACAAAGAAATCGTCGATGCGTTAAAGGTAGCTAATGCTTGGGAATTTGTTAAAGATTTACCACAAAGCATACATACTAATATAGGTGATTCTGGTGGAAAATTATCTGGTGGTCAAAAACAACGCTTAAGTATTGCAAGAGCAGTGCTTAAAAATCCACCAATAATGATATTAGACGAAGCAACCTCAGCTCTAGATACCGAAAGTGAAAAATTAGTACAAGATGCTTTAGAGAAAATGATGCAAAATAGAACATCAATTGTTATTGCGCATCGGCTTTCTACAATTCAAAATGCGGATCTTATTGTGGTAATGCAAAAAGGTGAAATAGCAGAACAAGGTACACATACAGAACTTATGGCTAAAAATGGAGTCTATAAAAAACTGGTAGATATGCAGAGTTTTGACTAATTTTTCAGCAAAGATTTAAAACTTTAAAAGGTACGCGTATGTTATTATCCCACGCACTAAGCCATCTTATTTTTCTAAAAGTATACGATAAAAAAAAGGATGTATTAATTATACATCCTTCTTTTTTGTTATCAGATTTGGGGAACTGATAACCCATAATAGGTTAAGCTTAAAGCAAACATAGACTAAAAATCACTATGATACAAGAAAAATATACATTTTATCGTTATTTTGTGCGTTTTGTCGGTTTTAATGATTTTAAGAAAGTAATTATTGGACACTAAAAAACACAGTATCTTTATTTAAACTTCAATTAAACTTTTAGTAAATTTCAGAGTCTTACTAGTAAATAAAAGTCATTGGTTAACGAATCGGAACTTATAACTCGTTTAAAAAACTCTCTTACAAAAGAAGCGGCTTATAGAGAATTATTGCAACTCTATAAAGAACGTTTGTATTGGCATATCCGTAAAATTGTAATTAATCATAACGATGCAGATGATGCCCTTCAAAACACCTTTATAAAAGTGTATCGTAATATTGAAAATTTTAAAGGAGAGAGCAAATTATTTTCTTGGTTGTATCGTATAGCGACAAATGAATCTATTACACTCATTAATAAAAATGCAAAGCGTTTACAGATATCTAATGAAGAACACCAATCGAGAGCCATTAACAATTTGCAAGCCGATGTTTATTTTGAAGGAGATGACATTCAGCTAAAGTTACAAAAAGCGATTGCAACCTTACCAGAGAAACAACAACTGGTTTTTAATATGCGCTATTTTGACGATTTAAAATATAAAGATATTGCTGAAATTTTAGAGACTAGTGAAGGTGCTTTAAAGGCGTCTTATCATATTGCAGCAAAAAAAATTGAAGCATTTTTAACTTCAGATTAAACCATTTTAATAATTTGAAGTCAAAGCATTAGAAAAGAGATTAAAATAATTTCGGTTATACCGATACAATAATTATGAAAAACAGTAATTTACATAACGTAACAACTTCAGGTTTTAAAACACCAGATAATTATTTTGAGTCGTTTGAAGCTGATTTATTGGAACGCTTAAATGAAAAAGAAGTTATAAAGGCTTCTGAGGTTTCAGGATTTACTGTTCCTGATGATTATTTTAAGACTGTAGAAAATACCGTATTAGAAAAGCTTAATACCACAACAGAAAAACCGGTTATTACATTAAAACCGAAAAGTACATTTTATTATTTTTCTGGTATTGCTGCAAGTATCGTTCTGTTATTTAGCTTAGTATTTAATAACGATAATATTACCATTGACAATTTAGAAACAGAGCTTATTGAAAATTATCTATATCATCAAGACTACAGTGCCGATGATTTAGCCACCTTATTAAAAACGGATGATATTTCAGTAACTGATTTTATAGATATAGATATTTCGGACGAAACACTAGATCATTATTTTGAAAACGTCGATACTGAAGACCTAATTTTTGAATAAAAAAGATTATGAAAATAGCATATACACTTATTCTTTCTTTATTGATTTCAACGAGCCTATTTGCTCAAAAACTTGATAAAGAAAAAATTAAAGCCTTAAAAATTGCTCATATTACTGAGCAATTAGACCTTACCGAGAGTGAAGCACAAAAGTTTTGGCCAATTTACAATGCCAATGAAGATGCTGAAGATAAGTTAAGAGAAAATTCCGCCTACAGAAGAAAAGGTAAAAAACCAGAAGAACTAACAGAAAGTGAAGCAAAAGCACTTCTTTTAGCTATGGAAAAAAATGAAAAACAAAAAGTAGAATTGCATTCTAAAATGCTCAATGAATTATTAGAATTTTTACCTGCAAAAAAAATAATTAAACTATATCAAGCAGAGCGTTCTTTTAGACAAAAGCTTTTTGATGAATACAAAAAACGACACTCTAAAAGACAATAAATTATAACGACAAATTCTAAAGGAAACTTTTTACGTTTCCTTTTTTTATTCTCTAAAAGTTAATTTACTTATCCTACCTTTTCCTGCAGCGTAAGCAATAGAATCATTTTGAAATCGGATGGTATAAAACCCTTCATCACTTAAGTGCGTCCATGTATCACCAGAATCGTTACTGTAATCAATTCCTTTAAACCCAACAGCTACCAGCTCTTTCCCTCCACTATTTGGAATATATTGCACACAGCTTCTGTAACCTGGTCCTTTACCATTTGCGACTATTTGCCAGGTTTTTCCTCCATCGCTTGTTCTTATCTTGTTATTTAAGGTATCCTTTGGAGAAGTATAATCTCCACCGATAGCAAATCCATTTTTTTCATCATAAAAATCTAAGGAGTATATACCTGTGGTTGCCTTCCCTTGTATAATTGGTGTATCGTACACTTTCCAAGACTTTCCTTTGTTTGGTGAATACAATATTCTACTCGATTTACCTCCTGTTGCTACCCAAGTATGGTTCCCAACTATCGCTATATTAGTATCGCTTGCAGCAAAAGCAGTTTCACCGTGGTTAGCTTTTGGTAATTTATCGCACCCTAATTTTGTCCAAGTATCACCTCCATCTCTTGTTATGATAATACTCATACAGTCTTCTGTGGGATCACCTATAGCAAGACCTTCTTGTTCATTCCAAAATGCCATAGCATCGTAAAAAACGTCTGGGTGATTTTCTTGATAAACGACATTATGGCTTATATAAGCCCTAACATCATTATTATAATCTAACTTAAACAGCAACGCAGGAGACGCAATGCTTAAATAAAATAAATTCTTCCCATTAAACGCAGATGACCTAAACGATGGTAAAACCGAATCTTTAATCATAAGATCCGTAGCAACGCTGCCATCTCTTAAATATATACCTCTCTTGCCCTCTTGAGCTCCATAGTAAATATCTCCGTCAATTTCTTGAATAGTCCTTATACTTAATGTAGAATCTTTAAGTATACCTTTAATCCATATTCTAGACAATTTTCTTTGATTCACTATTTCTGATTTATTTTTTTTACCACAACTAAAAACGGTAACAACAACCAACAATAGAAGTAAATTTCTCATTATAACAATTTTACTCAAATATAGAAAAGCTTTACGATTAATACCGCAAAGCTTTTCAGAAACCATAATCAATCAATCAAAAGCTAAGTCATCACTCTAGCCTTCTTCTTTTAAGGCTTTAACATCTATTATTAATTGTTGCATAGATGCTCTATTTAATCCGTTATAAATACCTCTTATATGTTTATTTTTATCAATAAGTAAAAAGTTTTCAGTGTGTAAAAAATCATCAATAGTCTTTGATTCACCTAAATCATTTTCCACAAAATACTGATCGCGACCTAAACTATAAATCTCATACTTATCCCCTGTAACTAAATGCCATTTATGAGGTATCACTCCGTGTTTTTCTGCATAGTTTTTTAAAACAGAAACCGAATCTTGTGTTGGCGTCACCGAATGCGATAAAAATAAAATGTCGTTATCATCTTTAAACTCCTCCTGTAGTTTAAACATATTACCTGTCATTTGTGGACAGATCCCAGGACAACTAGCAAAGAAGAAATCTGTAATATAAATCTTGTTTTCAAATGTCTTTTGCGTAATACGCTCACCTAATTGATTCGTTAGATTAAAATCCGGTATTTTATGAAATTCTTTTTCAGCCTTGCTACCAGGTATTAACCAGTTTGGCGTAAACGATTCTTCATTATAATACGGTAAATAGTCTACTCTGCTTGTGTCTTCAACTTTAATCTGCTCTTTTTTAGGTTGGTCTTTACAGCTTACAGTAACTATAAGCAAACCGATTAGTAGATATTTCATGCTCCTTTATTTACTTGTGGTTACTTCTTTTTTAATAACGACTTCGTTCTCTAGTTTGTAACATGAATTAGCACGTCTAAGTCCAAAAACGCGACCATTCTTTGCTTCGTAATTAACATATAACTTGCCATTTTCTAACCAAGCTTTTTGCAAACCGTCCTCCTTACCATCAACCAAATGTCGTTCTTTGGCAAGTTGACCTGTTGGATACCATTTCTTTTCAATTCCATTCTTCTTCCCGTTAATGTAATTAACTTCTGAGCCTAACATTCCGTTTTCCCACCAGCTTTTATAACTGCCCACTAAGCGATTTTGCATGTAATGAGATTCTACACGAAGCACTCCGTTTTTAGACCATGTTTTAGCAACACCTTCCTTTTTTCCATTATAAAAGCCTATCTTTTCTTTTAATGAATCATTAAAATGATACCTCAACGCATACCCTGAATAAGGTTTATTTTTATAATACCAAACACCCTCGTTACCATTAAGCGTAATACTATCTCTTAAGACTTCAACATCAGCAATAGGAAACGTTTCTGTTTTATTAAAAGTAGCCTCGCGGGTGCTCATATTACAGCTCATCAATACTGCGAAAACGAACAATGATGGTATCTTTAATATTTTCATTTAGTAACCTTGATATGGACCTGCAAACGCAATATAAGATCCTGTTGTTGAATACAATTCATTGATAATATGATAATGATACTCTTCTTCTCCATCCGTGTACTGTGTTGTAGAAGTATGACCACCTGAAGCATCTAAATCTACAGGATACGTGCCGGTTGAATTACATTTTCTGCCGTAAAGAAATACTCCATCTAATAAAATACCTACTAAATTATCGTCGTCATCAGAAAACGCTTTAGGCTCTAAGTGATAGTGATACACTCCTGGTCCTATGTGCGCACCTGTCCAGTCTAAACTTGCAGCCGCAGCATCTAGTGCGCCACCTCCTTCTTGGTCATTAAATATTGAGGCGCCACTAACTGCTATACCAATAGTATCGAAATTGGTTGCTATCGCATTACCATCTAAATCTGGTGTAGCATCTACAATGATAGTTGTAGCATTGTTGTTACTAGACATAATGCTAGGTGTTGACTCTACTGTGGGTTCATCTCTGTAAAGCTCGTGACCAGAACCCCAATAAACGGTTTCATGGTCTGGTAAACCTGTAGTTTCTATAACAACACTAGATCCATCTAAATAGATGGTTGTGGCTTCTGTATTAAACGCTGAGAACGCAGCGTGTAATTCGCCAATAACCTCGCCTGTATCGTCAGTGGCATCATCTGTAGTTGAACTATCATCAGAGGAACACGATATCCCTAAGGCCAAAAAGGCTAATAATAAAGCTAGTGGTTTTACTGTCTTTTTCATAATTATTTTTTTATGGTTATAATCTTTTAGATGCTATTACTTAAAAAAACTTGTGCTTTGAATTCATTTTTTTCAACTGGAAATATCACCATCGTATTTAAGGACCTTAAAACAATATATATTAAGGTTTTTGGTTCATCAACCTATATTTAGGCTTCATTCTTATTTTCTCCTTTTGTTATCTGCATCGTTCTCATAAAACACTTTTAGTTCTTCTAAATTTAACTGACTATCACCATTGGTGTCTATCTCTTTAAATTTATCCATTAAATCTTGTTTATCTTTTGCTGCAACTTCCAATTCATTTAATTGTCCATCTTCATTTTGATCTACTGCTTTTAAAAGTGCCTTTACCGATATTTTTTTGGTTTAGAGCTATCCAATGAGGCCTCTAGTTCCTCTATATCAATATATCCATCCTCATTGCTACCTGTGATTTCAAAATCTTCAGCAATTTTCCCTCTTTCATCTTTAGACGCCTCATCTTTATCTATTTTACCATCGCTGTTAATATCTAACAATTTCAATATTTCTGAAGCATCTGGCTTTTCTCCTTTATTTGGTCCGCCTCCTTGTTTTCCTCCGTGACTTCCACCAGGAGGACCTTGAGCAAAACTGCCAAAACTGATTAACATACTCATTACGACAATGGCTAACTTTATAGGTCTGTATTTCATAATTTATCGTTTTACTGTTATTATTTATTCTTTAAATTTTATGACTTCCTTAATTCACTGATTATCATATATTGGAGTATTATTAAAACAATAACCGTGTGCTCTAATTCTATAACGCTTTACTAAGCTGATATGCCATAGTTTTTGTTTTATCTCGTAAGTTTATGGCGTTGGTTAATTGTATTTCGGATTGTAATAACCAATCTACTAGACTATTTTGATAAGCTCTACTTTTTAGTAATTCCATATAATTAGATTCGGTAGTGTAAGAATCGAGACAATTAATTCTAAACTCACGCTTAGTTAACATATCTATTAAGGATACATGTTTTTCTATAGCTGGCTGTAATCGGCCTATTACGATATTTTCAATTTTTGTTTCTTGACTTTCAAAATTGTCTAATTCATTTGGATAAGCCGCTATGAGATCTTTAAGTATATCACTTTGTATAAATTCGAACTTGTTAGTTGTGTTTACTGAATTTATAGCACCGTAATGTAATTTTGTGGGCTTATAATTGACATTAACCACATTTCTTTTTTCACTCGCTGTGAGTTGGGAAAGCTGTTGATGCATTAATAAATCTATGGTGTTCTCAATGTTTTGAGTTGTCTCTGTATAATTAATAATGGAAGCATCTAAAAGCACTAGGTTAGAATTTAGCTCTTCATTTAAGGACTGGTATATTTTTAATTCTACGATTCTATTTTTCCTTAATTCGTTTAAATCATTGATTTTCCATGCTATTAAAACACCAATTACAATTAATAAAATTTCACCTAAAGCATAAATTAAGTAGTTTCTAATTTTTCCTGAAAACAATAATTTTCTTCTTATCTTTCTAAATAACCTCATATCCAATTATCTGTTTTGCGCATTAGGTATTAAAAAAACTTCATAATTACTCACGAAGTTTTTACAACTACATCATCAATTGTTTTTTATTAATCTCTTTTCTTTCGTTCTGGTTTCGGAGCATTTTTAAACTCTTCTTCAGAAATAAATCCATCTTCGTCAGTATCTATCATAGAAAAATCGTCTTTTAAAGGGCCTTTTAATTCATCTTTTGAAAGTTTACCATCTTCATTTTCATCTAGCTCTTTTAGTAACTCACTAAATGTTGGCGGTTCTTTTCTTTTTTGATGGTCTTGAGATTGTGCATTGGCGTTAGTAGACATAAATAATGCTATTCCAAATACTAATACTACTGTTTTTAATGTTTTACTTTTCATTTTTTTAAGTTTAACGTTATGTAGGTTTAGATGCTCTTTTACTTATAAACTTGTGTTACCTTTTGTTAAATAAAACAAAAAAAACTCCGTGAGTTCTCACGGAGCATTTCAACAATTAAAAATCAATCAACTCAAAACATCTTTATTTTTATTGTCCATTTAAATAACTATTTACTGCTGTTGCTCTAGAGCCAGCATGAGCATTTAGTGTATTAACCGCAGATTGAAATTCTGAACTACTGTTTAAGAATGAGTAACCATCTATCTCTGCTGTAACATAAGGTTCTATAAGATCGGCATATGCTGCATATTGAGCTTGAATAGTGTTTACGTTAAAGGCGCCGTCAATAACCTCTTGCACGTAAGAATTATATTGAGCCTTATACACATCGTCAGCATACAAATAGCCAATTAAAGGCCACTCGGCACTATTTAACCCTGAAAAATCTAAAGCCAAAGCACCTCCCATATTTCCTGTCTGTAAGGCTTCGTTATTATCCCAAGGAATCCAATTTAACTTGTTCGTATCTTCATCATTATACAAATAGTAATTATGCGTCATTCTACCATAAGTATCCCAGTTTTGAATGACAGTATTTGTTGCCAGATACTTTAAGAATACATCAGTATCCAATACGCTTTCTAAGTTAGCTCTCCAAGTTGCTGGATCTGTAGTTCTAGTATTAGCATTTAGATAGGTATACAAACTTTCTACATCTGAGAAATCGGCATCATCTTCATTAGTTTTCTTCACAAATTCATCCTCATCATAAGTACCATAAGCAAAACTAGCAGCATCACCATCTGGCTTATATAAATTGCCATCATTATCCGAAAACTGAGTATCGATTACAGTATCATCGACTTCTTCTACCATAGTGTATAATCCGAAATAAATTGGCCCATCACCATGATCTATATATACGGTATAGAAAGCAGTGTGAGAGCCTACAAGTCCTGCATTTCTAAAAACATCCCCTGCTACTTTTTCTCTCAGTTGAGACTTATCATTGTAATTATTTTTTAGACTTAATTTTTTAAATCCATAAAAACGTTGATTATCAATTTGCGGATAATCATCTTCAAACTCATCAAAATCTAATTTTAATGATAGTTTTAAAATACCACTAGCCCAAGAAGATGCTAAACTAGAATTTCCTTTAAAGCGCACCCCAACTCTATACCACTCTATATCTTTATAAAACACTTCCGCTGGCATAAAAATTGGATCTTCGTCATCATCGGAAAATGATCCATTTCCGCTACCAAAAGTGCCATATAAATCCGTCATATCATCTAACATACTTTCCCATCGCGAAGACTCAATAACAATATCTATTCGTTTTACGGTATTGTCTTCAAACACCTCTTCAAAATTTGGATCTGCATCTTTACTATGTGTTTCTGTGGTCCAATCCGTGGCTTCAAAATCGGCATCGTTAATAATCTCTTCATTTTCGTCTTCACCTGTTGTAGTTGTACCGTCATCATCACTGCTACAGGCATTAAAAGTAAGGGTAGTGATACTGCTTAAAATTACTACAGTAACAAGTGTCATGATTGTTCTAAGTCTTTTCATCTCTATTGGTTTTTAAATTTACTATATAGAGATTTAGATGTGAAAATGAATTTTAACTTGTTATCGTATATGTTAAAAAAAACACAAACAAAAAAACCTTCATATATAATGAAGGTTTTACTGTGGGATAAAGTTATTATTAGGGTCTAGGAGGTGGTCTATGACCTTCGCTCATATTAGGAGGAAGTGGTCGGTTGGCATTATCACCTTGACGTAATGCATCGAATAATATGCTTTTAAATTTCTCCTTTTGTTTTTCGTTTGAAATGTTATGAATCATTTTAAAATGATAAAACGTCTCCTTCTCTTTTGCGGTTTCTTTTTCGCACACTAAAGATGTTATCGAGTCTATTATTTTTGGGTTAATAGAATCGTTAGATAACATACTAAAAAGGTAATCTTTTAATGCTTTTACTTCATCCGATAAATTTTTAATGGTTTGGTGATGTCCTTTGCTTTTTTCATTAAACTCCTCTAATTGTGCGGCATTAAAATTAAGTTCTTTAACTATAAAATCTTTATCTCTTTGCTGTCCTTTAGGTCTGTCATTGCGACTTAAACCCATATAATTATATAAGAAAAACCCATTCACCACAATTAGGAAAACAAGTAAAATATATAGTATTGTATTTTTTTTCATAACTAATTTAATATAGTAGATTCTGTACTTGTAACTAAACCATAAGACTCTGCGAAATTACTTAATCCCTCTTCGTACGATGTTTCTTTTAAATTGTTAAATGCTAAGATATTTAAAACCACAACACATACTAAAGTTGCCAACTGTAATTTTGGTGTAAACCAAGTTCCTGTTACATCTTGAACGTCCTCTGAGGCATTCCGAATTTGATGCATTACGTTTTCCTTAAAAAAAGGAGACACTTTAACCTCTTGTATCGACGCAGCAGCATCTAAGGTGTCTTTAACTTTTTTATTCATTTCAACATTAGTTTTCATAATTATATATTTAGATGCATAAGCTTAAAAAAACTTGCGCTAATGTTCATTTTTATAATAATTTTCTAATAGTTTTTTCAGGTTCTTTTTGGCTCTAAACATTACCGATTCTACTGAAGACAAACTTCTATCTGTAATTTCTGCAACTTCCTGATAGCTCTTACCATCTATTTTATGCAAGGTAAACACTACAGCCTGACTTTCTGGTAAACTATTTATAGCTTTAAATAAAGTTGCATTAAGCTCTTTATTTTCGAGCAGAATTCCTGGATGATTCATTTCTGTGAAATAATTTGTTTTATCCATAGGAATTACATTTCCTGTTATAGATTGTAAAAAAGCAAACCGTTTTTTTGTGTTTTTCTTTCTTATAAACTCTAAGCATTTATTCGTAGTAATTCGGTATATCCAAGTGGATAACTTAGATTCTCCTTTAAATTTATTGATAGAATTAAAAACTTCAATAAACACATCTTGTGCAATATCTTCGGCATCTTCTTTATTTGGCACAAACGAAATACAAGTACTAAATACTTTTTGCTGATATGCATCCAATAATTGACTATAAGCTTTGGTGCTTTTTAGTTTAAGTTCTTGTATAAATTCGGTTTCTTTCAAAAAAGTGTAGGCTATGCAATCGATGCGAATTTAGTTTAGATATAACTAAAAAAAAAATTGGCAGAATTATTTATTGAAAATCACACTAACACTTTGCAATATTATATTATACTGTGAATCTTTTCACTTACCTTTGCATGTTCATTTTTGCAGAAATATTAACCTGCATTCTGAAATATTAATATTTATTTATGAGATTACATAGAAACTTATGCTTTGCCGTAATTGACGGATTACACCTTATTTTTAATGAAGGTGAATACGCAGACAAAGTGATACAACAATTACTAAAACGAGATAAACGTTGGGGAAGTAGAGATCGAGGATTTGTTGCAGAAACCGTTTATACCATTGTGCGTTACCAAAGGCTTTATGCAGAAATTGCAGATGTTAAAGCGCCGTACGATAGAGATAACCTTTGGAGAATATTTGCCGTTTGGGCAACCTTAAAAGGCATTAAGCTGCCAGATTGGAAATATTTTACCGACACTCCAACACGAAAAATAAAAGGGCGTTTTGATGAATTGTCTAAAATTAGAAAATTTAAAGAATCCATACCAGATTGGATAGACGATTTGGGCGTAAAAGAATTAGGCGAAGCCGAATGGTCCAAGGAGATAGCCATGCAAAATGAGCAAGCAGATGTAATACTTAGAGTTAATACGCTAAAAACAACAAAAACCGATTTACAACTTAAACTACAGTCCGAAGATATTGAAACTGAGTTTTTACCAAATCATCCGTATGCCTTAAGATTAAAAGAACGTGCCAATGTTTTTGTGACACAAGCTTTCAAAGATGGTTGGTTTGAAGTACAAGATGCATCCTCTCAATTAGTGGCAGACTATTTAGATGTAAAACCAGGCATGAAGGTTGTAGATGTCTGTGCTGGTGCTGGTGGAAAAACCTTGCATTTAGCTTCTTTAATGGAAAATAAAGGTCAGGTTATTGCTATGGATATTTACGAAAGTAAATTAAAAAAGTTAAAAATTAGAGCGCGTAGAAACGGTGTTCATAATATTGAAATGAAAGTTATCGATTCTACCAAACCGATTAAGAAGTTACATGGTAAAGCCGATCGCTTATTAATTGACGCTCCTTGTTCTGGTCTAGGCGTGTTAAGACGAAACCCAGATGCCAAATGGAAATTAGCACCTGAGTTTATCGATAATATTAAACAAACACAACAAGAAGTGTTAGAGCAGTATTCCAAAATGGTGAAATCTGGTGGTAAAATGGTTTATGCAACATGTTCTGTTTTGCCTTCTGAGAATCAAAAACAAGTGGAAAATTTCTTAACTTCAGAAGCTGGAAAAGAATTTACATTTATAAAAGACAAAAAAGTTTTAGCCTATAAATCTGGTTTCGATGGATTCTATATGGCACTTTTAGAGAAGAAATAACAGAATTAATTACTACAATATCTATGAAGCATATTTACATTCTATTTTTATTAATTTCAAGTATCGGATTGGCTCAAATCCCTTCCGATTATTATGATAGTGCAGATGGCTTATCTGGTTTTGCATTAAAATCAGAGCTAAAATCTATTATTACTAATGGTCACAACGACCAAGGTTATGATGGATTATATACTGGTTATGCTACTGTATTTATCGACAATATAGAAGAAAGTGGTTATGAAAATGACGGCACCCTTTTAATGTATTATACAGAAAATCCTAACGGCACAGACCCTTACACGTTTACTTTAGGCACAAACCAATGCGGAAATTACAATTCTGAATCCGATTGTTACAACCGTGAGCATTTAGTTCCACAAAGTTCTTTTGGCAGTGCATCTCCAATGAAGAATGATATTCACCATGTGGTCCCAAGTGATGGTTATGCCAATGGTAAAAGAAATAATTTTCCTTTTGGTACTGTGTCATCTGCAACTTGGACATCACTAAATGGATCTCAACTAGGATCAAGTAACGTCACAGGTTATTCTGGTACTGTTTTTGAGCCTATAGACGAATTTAAAGGTGACATTGCTAGAGCGATACTTTACTTTGTAACACGCTATGAAAACAACGTAGATGGTTACTCTAGTTTTGAAATGTTTAACGGCACAGAAAATCAAGCACTAGAAGATTGGGCTATTGATATGTTGTTAGATTGGCACTATAATATCGATCCTGTAGATCAATATGAACGCGATAGAAATGATGCTGCTTTCAACTTTCAAGGTAACGCCAATCCTTTTGTAGACCATCCTGAATATGCTAATATGATTTGGAATCCAACTCCAGATACTGAAGCTCCTTCAACTCCTACCAACTTAGTAGCATCAAATCCTACGAATAGTACTATTGATTTAAGTTGGGATGCATCTACAGACAATATAGGTGTTACAATTTATGATATATATATGGATGGCAATTATGCTTTTAGTGCTAACAATACCTCTGCTACTAAAACAAATTTAATTCCAGGTGTTAACTTTTGTTTTACAGTTGTAGCTAAAGATGCTTCAGGAAATGAATCAGATCCTAGTAATGAATCTTGTGAAACGACTACAAACAATGGAGATAATCCTGATCCAAATTGTATTGACGAAAATTTTGAAAACATAGGAACTTCATCTGGATCTTACTCAAGTGTTACTTGGACAGGTAATGAAGGTCTTACTTGGAATGCAACAGATGCCAGAACAGATCAAACGCTAGATAGTAGAGCCATAACCATTAGAAATGGAATACTAGGACCAACTGATTTTAGTAACATTTCCTTTATAGATAAATTAACTGTTACGACTCAACGCGTTTTTGGAGGCGGTTCTGGAAATTTTGATTTAGTTGTAAATGGCAATGTTGTAGGCACAATACCTTATGGAGACGACCCTGAAACGACAACAATTATGGTTAATGTGAACCCTGTAACATCATTAGTAATTAACAATAATAGTACACCATCTAACAGAGTGATGTTTGATAATTTATCTTGGACTTGTGGTCTACTATCCACACCAGAATACAACTTAGAACATATCACACTTCATCCGAATCCGGTTAAAAATGAATTGACTATAGGTTTAAAATCTAATATTACTACTAATATTGAAATTTTTGATATTCTCGGAAAACGTGTTTTAAGGCAGCGCATTTCTAAAACAAGCGGCATAAATGTTACCGATTTAAGAACGGGCATTTATATTGTAAAAATGACACAAGGTGATTCTACAATCACAAAAAAACTTATAAAACAATAAGCATATAAGTTAATAATAGAATAAAAAAAGCAGCTAGAGTAGCTGCTTTTTTTATTTAAAATCATCATTATCAAAGTTTAAAACAGCACGATGTAGAAGGAGTTAAAATACATATCTAATCTCTATTTTTATTTACCTTTGCTCTAAATAATTTTAAGAATTCTCATCTATAGATTCTTATATCATTTAAAAAAATTAATTATTAATGAAACACTTTTACACTTTTATATTAGCATTTGTAACCTCATTTGCATTTGCGCAACTTACACCACCAACAGCATTAGAAACTTACTATAATAGCGTTGATTTTTCAGCAACCGGAATAGCTTTAAAAAATGATTTAATTGACCTTACCGAAGATAAACATGTTAATTATTTAAGCTATAGCGATGTTTGGGAAGCGTCTAGAGTTACAGATTTAGATCCTAATAATTCTAATAATGTAATTTTACTTTATGGTTACAATAATACAGACGGTGATATTACTACGGACAGAAGTCGTAGTAAATATGATAACGGAGGAGGCGTTGGAGATTGGAACAGAGAACATGTATACCCAAAATCTTTAGGAAACCCTAATTTAGGTACCTCTGGCCCTGGCTCTGATGCTCAAATGTTGCGTCCTAGCGATGTACAGAGAAATGGACAACGAGGAAGTTTAAAGTTTTCTGATAAGAATGCTGGTGCGTTTGCTAACGGTGAATCGGGCAACTCCAACGGAGGTTGGTATCCAGGTGACGAATGGAAAGGCGATTGTGCCAGAATCATAATGTATATGTACATTCGTTATGGAGAACGTTGTTTACCTACAGGTGTTGGTACTGGTAGCAGTGCTTCTACGCCTGATGATATGATTGATCTGTTTTTAAAATGGAATGCTGAAGACCCTGTAGTTGAAGGTGGTATTGAGGATGAAAGAAACACCTACCATGGAAACCTTTCCAATGAGTTTGCACAAGGCAACCGAAACCCTTTTATTGACAACCCGTATTTAGCGACTGTTATTTGGGGAGGTCCTGCAGCACAAAACCGATGGGAAGACCTATCTGTTGTAACCCCTCAGCTAGATGGTATTGAAATGTTTCCTAATCCGGTAAACGGCAACGAAGTTACTATTCTTTCTAACCATGATATTACGGTAGAAGTATATGATATTTTAGGAAAAAAAGTGACGGTTCAAAACATCACATCAAACCAATCTAAATTAAATATTTCTACCTTAACTAAAGGTGTATATATCGTAAAATTAAATTCTAAGATTGGAACACAGACTAAACGATTAATTAAACAATAAGCAATAGTTCATATCGTATTAAAGCGGCTCTAAGAGTCGCTTTTTTTTATGTTCAAAACATCGTGAACAACTCCCAATTTTCAATACATATTTATGAGTTAAATCACATTTAAAAAAAGTAAATTTGCATTTTACTAAACACAACTCAAATACATCGTATAAATGATTCATTTCTTCGGAAACCAAAACAGCAAGGTATTTGCTGTTCAAGCAACAAAAGAATTATCAACAGCAACCATTTCAAAATTGACATGGTTATTTGGCGACCAACCAAAACTAGAACAAGCATCTCTCGATGCTTTTTTTGTTGGACCAAGAGCCGCAATGATCACTCCTTGGAGTACCAATGCCGTTGAAATCACTCAAAACATGGGAATTTCAGATATCTTAAGAATTGAAGAATTTACTTCAGTTACTAAAGATTTCAATGACTACGACCCTATGATTTCTGAAAAATACAAAGGGTTAAGTCAAGATGTGTTTGATATAGATATTCAGCCTCAGGCGATTGTAAATATCGAAAATATTTCAGAATACAATCAACAAGAAGGCTTATCACTCAGCGATGAGGAAGTCGCCTACTTAGAAAGTGTTTCTAAAAAGATAGAACGTCCTTTAACCGATTCTGAAGTTTTTGGGTTCTCACAAGTCAACTCAGAACACTGTCGGCACAAAATTTTTAATGGCACATTTGTAATTGATGGAGAAGAAAAAGAAACGTCGTTATTCAAACTTATAAAAGAAACATCGAAACAACATCCTAACGATATTGTTTCGGCATATAAAGACAACGTCGCCTTTATAAAAGGACCTGTTGTTGAGCAATTTGCACCAAAACGTGCGGATGTTCCAGATTACTATACAACTAAAAATTACGAATCTGTAATTTCATTAAAAGCAGAAACCCACAATTTCCCAACAACTGTTGAGCCATTTAATGGCGCAGCAACAGGTTCTGGAGGTGAAATTAGAGATCGATTGGCTGGTGGAAAAGGGTCTTTACCATTAGCCGGAACTGCGGTTTACATGACCTCATACTCACGTTTAGAAGAAGAACGTCCTTGGGAAAAAGCATTTCCTGAGCGAAAATGGCTATACCAAACTCCAATGGATATCCTAATTAAAGCTTCTAACGGAGCTTCGGATTTTGGTAATAAATTTGGACAACCACTTATCTGTGGATCGGTTTTAACTTTTGAGCATCAAGACCAAAATGGCAAACTAGGCTACGACAAAGTTATTATGCAAGCTGGTGGTATTGGATACGGAAAAGCTGAACAAGCTATAAAAGACACACCTCAAGAAGGAGATAAAATTGTCATTCTTGGTGGTGATAATTATCGCATTGGTATGGGAGGGGCTGCCGTGTCTTCTGCAGATACTGGTGAATTTGCATCAGGTATTGAGTTAAACGCGGTACAACGTTCTAATCCTGAAATGCAAAAACGTGCCGCAAACGCTGTTCGTGGTATGGTAGAAAGCGAGGATAATTTTATCGTATCTATTCACGATCATGGTGCTGGTGGACACCTCAACTGTTTATCTGAACTTGTTGAAGATACAGGAGGAAACATAGATTTAGATAAACTACCTGTTGGAGATCCTACGTTATCTGCAAAGGAAATTATTGGTAACGAATCTCAGGAACGTATGGGATTAGTTATTGCTGATGAACATATTTCTACCTTACATAAAATTGCAGATAGGGAGCGTTCTCCTATTTATGATGTTGGTGAAGTAACAGGAAAACACCGTTTTACTTTTGAATCGAAATCTACTGGTGAAAAACCTATGGATTTAGCCTTGGAAGACATGTTTGGAAGTTCGCCAAAAACCATAATGAATGATGTTACGGTTGAAAAAGAATATTCAGGAATTTCATATAATACTAAAAAATTCTACGACTATTTAGACCAAGTTTTACAACTAGAAGCTGTCGCCTCTAAAGATTGGTTAACAAATAAAGTAGACCGCTGTGTTGGTGGTAAAGTGGCCAAACAACAATGTGTTGGTCCTTTACAAATTCCTTTAAATAATGTTGGAGTAATGGCACTCGATTTTAAAGGTAAAGAAGGAATTGCAACCTCTATTGGGCACTCTCCTATTTCAGGATTAATTAATCCGGAAGCAGGAAGTAGAAACTCTATTGCAGAAGCGTTAACTAATATTGTTTGGGCACCTTTAAAAAATGGATTAAAAAGTGTTTCACTTTCTGCTAATTGGATGTGGCCTTGTAAAAATGAAGGTGAAGACGCTCGTTTGTATGAGGCTGTAAAAGCAGTTTCAGAATTTTCAATCGACTTAGGTATTAATGTACCAACAGGAAAGGATTCGCTTTCTATGAAACAAAAATATCCGGATGGTGACGTGATTTCTCCTGGTACAGTCATTATTTCTGCAGCTGCAAATTGTAATGATATCACCAAAGTTGTAGAGCCTGTTTTTCAAAAAGAAAAAGGGTCTATCTATTACATCAACCTTTCTCAAGATTCTTATGAATTAGGTGGTAGTTCATTTGCACAAATCAATAATAAAATCGGAAATACCACACCAAATATTAAAAGTGCAGCTTACGTAAAAACAGTATTTAATACGATTCAAGATTTAATAAAAGACAATCAAATTGTTGCTGGACATGACGTGGCTTCCGGTGGATTGATTACCACTTTATTAGAAATGTGCTTTGCAGACACTCAATTAGGAGCTGAATTAAATTTAACAGAAATCAACGAAAGTGATTCGTTTAAAATTTTATTTGCAGAAAATGCAGGTATTGTTTTCCAATCTGTTGACAATACTATAGAAGCTAAATTAGCGGATGCCAATATTGAATTCTATAATATTGGACGCGTAATGGAAAATGATGTTTTAGGCATTATTAATGGTAACGACGTCTTTACAATGACGGTATCAAAATTGCGAGATACGTGGTTTAAAACTTCTTACCTACTCGACCAAAAGCAAACTGCTAACGGCTTGGCTAAAGATCGATTTGATAACTATAAGCATCAAGCTTTAAATTTTAATTTCCCAAATCATTTTACAGGCCAACTAAATGATAGTGTGGGCACACCTCAACTAAGACCTAAAGCAGCTATACTTAGAGAAAAAGGTTCTAATTCTGAACGCGAAATGGCAAATGCAATGTATTTAGCTGGGTTTGACGTGAAGGATGTACATATGACAGATTTAATTTCTGGCAGAGAAACCCTTGAAGATATTCAGTTTTTAGGAGCTGTTGGTGGATTTAGTAATTCGGATGTTTTAGGTTCTGCCAAAGGTTGGGCCGGATCTATAAAATACAATGAGAAAGCCAATAAGGTGATTAACAATTTCTTTAAGCGTGAAGACACCCTTTCTGTTGGTATTTGTAATGGATGTCAGTTAATGATGGAGCTCGATTTAGTAAATCCGGATCATGAGGTTCACGGAAAAATGACTTACAACGATTCACATAAACATGAAAGTGGTTTTACATCGGTTAAAATTCAAGAGAATAATTCTGTAATGCTTTCTAGTTTAGCAGGCAGTACCTTAGGGGTTTGGATTTCTCATGGTGAGGGTAAATTTAGCCTTCCTTATTCTGAAGAAAACTATAATATTGTAGGGAAATATGGCTATTCTGAATACCCAGCTAATCCTAACGGTTCAGATTTTAATACGGCAATGTTAGCTGATAAAACAGGAAGACATTTAGTAACCATGCCACATATTGAACGTTCTATTTTTCAATGGAATTGGGCACATTATCCTGCAGGTAGAAAAGATGAAGTTTCACCGTGGATAGAAGCGTTTGTGAATGCAAGATTATGGATTGAAAAAAATAATCTCTAAGTAAGAAAAAGGGCTTTTTAAATTGAAAAGCCCTTTTTTATTTAAATAAATATTGTCTCTATTTACTTAGAAATGATAATAGCTTTAGACATATACTTATCATCTGAACTAGATAATTTTAAAATATAATTACCGCTCATTACTTTTGATAAATCAAGAGTAAATAAAGAATTAACAGTTTCTGTCTGCCCATTTAAAATTAAACGACCATCAACACTAAAGAGTTTGTAAGATTCAATATAAGCATCGTTGTGCAATTTTATATTTAAGAGACCTTGAGTCGGATTTGGATAAATTGAAATGGTATTTTCTAAATCTACATCACTAACCGATAACACTTCTGAGCCAAAAAACTCAACTTCACCAACGGCTGTCCAGACACTTTCTCTAGAGTCACCTGCGCTATTAAACCGTCCGTAGCCTAATAATTTCACATAACGTGCATCGACTTCAACTTCGTAAAGGTTAAATTCAGTTGTGTTAGTTGCCGACAGAAGCAAATCTCCAGAAGTAGGTAATACCATTGTAAAATCTGCATCTTCTGTTCCTGTTGTTGATACTAAAAACTGAATACCAAATGGATCTGATTTATTGGTGGTATTAAACTGTATTAAATTCAATGTATGCATGCTGCCCAAATCATAAATAATATACTCACCATCACCTTTGTAGTCATCAATCAAAATATCACCATCATCTGCTGCCCAAACAGAACTCATATCTTTATCTAAGGTATTACTAGCATAGTTAAATTTGTCGACTCCATTTACTTCTTCTTTAGAAAAAGCATGAATTGTAACCGGATCTTCTCCTTCAATACCAGTATTAATAAGATCATATAAATCTGTTAAATCGGCACCATTCTGAGTAATATTCAATTGTCTTATGATACTACTTTCACCCGATGTTTGTGTAAAGGTAACCGAGCCATTTCTAACACTCGTATCTGTATTTTCGGTAACGCTTACAGACACCGTAGCATCACCTGTACCGGAACTAGGATCTATAGAAATCCATGCGTCATTAGAAACAGCAGTCCAACTGACATTGGCATTTACAGTGACATCGTAATTATCGGCTTCTGGATTAAGGTCAGACAAACCACTTACCGTTAATGATTCCGGAATTTCAACAGTACAGTCACCATCTAAAATACTGTCCCCAAAATTATTTAAGAAACATGCTCCAATACCTTGCCCTACCATATCATCAGTTACAGGTTCATATACACCCATATCAGCACCAACACCAGTAATTCCTGTACCAGAAAATGTAAAAATTTCACCCACTGCTGTAGCAAGTATACCTAAATCTTCAGAAAAACCAGCGTTTGTCTCACCAAGAGAAGCGCCTGCATAGACATTTCCTGAGTAATCCAAATTAGTTCCTAGATCTGCATATGAGTTTTCCGTATCACCCGTAATAATATCACTTACATTGGCGTTCCCTGTGGTAAAAAAGATTAGGTTGTTAGAAACTGTCCCTGTAGGATCAGTAGAACCTTTATCCGTATTATAGTATAAGGGAGCATTGGTATTAATTATAGTGTTGTTAGAGACATTTATATTTTCAACCTTTTGATAAGAACTCGATGTATTATCTGAAGTGCAAGGCACTGCATTACTAGCGCTGCCACCTAAAAAAGTTATACCATTATTCCATTTAGCCTGATCTATAACTGTTATACAGTCTTGAATATAATTATTGGTAATGTTATGTTCACTATCCACAATTCTAATTCCACCTGTACCATCAACATTTTCTCCTAAAAAGTAATTACCATCTACTGTAGCATTAGAGCCATGTCTAAGTACCAGTGACCCTCTACTTCTTCTAAAAGTATTATTAATATAAGAGTTGTTTTTACTTTTGTTTGTGATAATTTCATTTTCACCATCCGCCTGAACAAAATAGTTGTTACTGACCATTACACTACTATCTACATTTTGATAAGAACTTGTACCGATACGTATGGTTTCACTGTCTCCAGCATTGGTTAAGTTAGCATCAATTTTTTCGTAATTATAGAAATAGTTATTACTAATGGTATGCCCAACGATATCGCAACTCGTATTTATCTCAGGTTCGCCATCATCTACAGGAGGATAAGCGTTATACGCCAATTCTACAAGCACCATATTTCCAGAATTAGATTTATTCATAAAAGAACAATTAATTACAGTATTATAAGTGCCGTATAACATCACCCAATTGTGCTTCTTGCTTTGTCCCTCAACCTGATCAGACGGATCAACCGTTAAGCCATTCATTGCACAATTTTGAATTGTACTGTGGTTGGCGTAATCTTCACCATCTCTAAATTCAATCACCACACTAGATCCATAACCGCCTTGCCAATAAAACCCATCGACAATGACATGGTCACCTCCAATACTCATTCTTAAACCACCTGTAAATTTTACGCCACCAGGTGTTTCTGCTCTAAAGGTAATAGGCATATCTGCAGTACCTGTAGTAGGAGAAAATTTAATTCTTTCGTCTGTATCATAGATACCATCAGCTAAAATAACCGTATCACCCGGAGCGAGTGTTTCAAATAAATCATTGATAACATCGATATCATCAAGGTCATCAACCATATGTGTTTCTTGAGAGAACACGCTAAATGTAGACAGTAAAAGTAAACTTACCGCTATAAAAAAGACAGTCTTTAAGGTGTAAATTGTTTTCATTTGAATATTGATTATTAATTTATAAATTGGTTTACCAATCTGGTTAACCAAATATATAAAAAAATAATATTGTATCAATAAAAAAAGACATCTATTATTGCACTTTTCTAAAATCTGTAACTAAATTTATAAGATTATGATAACCCGTTTTCATATTATCAATTATTTTACATCAACAATCCTAATTTTATATTTTTTAAGTTTAAATTTTATATTTTCGTAATATCTCTATACTAAATAAGCTCCTATTAATATGACTGAAGTAACACGTCTTTTTGATTTTCCATATTACCAATTAAAACACAAACCAAATTCTAAAGCTCTAGTTACCAAATACAATGGTAAATGGGAAGCTATATCAACTCAAGAATACATAGATAAATCAAATGCGATTAGTAGAGCTTTATTGCGTTTAGGGGTTAAAAAGGACGATAAAATTGCAGTGATTTCTTCTACCAATAGAACAGAATGGAATATTATGGATATCGGAGTGCTACAACTTGGCGCCCAAAATATTCCTATTTATCCAACCATAAGCGCTGATGATTACGAATATGTTTTAAACCATAGTGAGTCTATTTATTGTTTTGTATCTGATGTAGAAGTCCTTAACAAGGTGCGAAAAGTACAAGCGAATACGAGTATTAAAGAGGTCTATTCATTTGATCACATTGAGGGTTGTAAACACTATTCTGAATTATTAGAACTTGGAAAAGATGACAGCAATCAACCTGAAGTTGAGTTGAGAAAAGATGCTGTAAAGTCTACTGATTTAGCTACAATTATTTATACCTCAGGAACTACCGGAAAACCCAAAGGTGTTATGCTCTCCCACTGGAATATTACAAGTAACGCCCTAGATAGTTCACCTAGAGTTCCATTAAAAAAAGGAGAGACACGTGTACTGAGTTTCTTACCTATTTGCCACATCTTTGAGCGTCTGTTAATCTATGTTTATCAATATTCTGGCGCCTCTATATATTTTGCAGAAGGCATAGATAAAATTGGTGAAAACGCTCAAGAAATAAAACCTAATTTAATGAGTGTTGTACCACGATTATTAGAAAAGGTATTCGACAAAATAATGCTTAAAGGAGATGAATTATCTGGTATAAAAAAAGCGCTATTTTTTTGGGCAGTAAGTCTGGGAGAACGCTGGAAACCATATGGTGCCAACGGAGCTTGGTATGAATTTCAATTAAAAATTGCGAATAAACTTATTTTTAGCAAATGGCGCGCAGCACTTGGTGGAGAATTAGGAACTATGGTCTCTGGAAGCGCAGCATTACAACCTAGGTTAGCCAGAATTTTTGGTGCTGCTAAAATGAGAGTTATGGAAGGCTATGGTCTTACAGAAACGTCTCCGGTGGTTGCAGTTGGTTTATATAGAGATCATATGTATAGAGTGGGAACAGTTGGTAAACCTATAGATAACGTAGAAGTGAAAATTGCAGACGATGGAGAACTTTTAATAAAAGGGCCTAATGTAATGTTGGGTTATTATAAAGATCCTGAAAGAACTGCAGATGTCATGACGGACGACTTTTTCCATACAGGAGATAAAGGAGAAATTGATAGTGATGGTTTCTTAAAAATTACAGGACGAAAAAAGGAAATGTTTAAAACCTCTGGTGGTAAATATGTTATTCCACCCCTTTTAGAAAACGACATGAAACAATCGCTTTTTATTGAACAAATTATGGTAGTAGGTGAAGGAGAAAAAATGCCAGCAGCTTTAATTCAACCTAATTTTGACTTTATACGAGATTGGATTGACCTCAAACAAAATAACGTTGGTAAAACAGATGCCGAAATTGCAAGCTCTGAAATTGTAATTCAACGCATTCAAAAAGAAGTTGACAAATACAATAAGCACTTTGGAAAATGGGAGCAAATAAAACGTTTTGAGTTGACACCAGATGTATGGTCTATCGATGGAGGACACCTGACTCCAACGCTAAAAATGAAACGCAAAATCATTAAAGAGATTTATCAAGATCTATATGATAAAATTTATCGCTCATAAATAGATTATTGTAAATAAATACAGCATCCTTTTTTTATCTAAATTTTAAGGTTAGGTTAAGAATTTTATTTTAAAACGCTTCCTTAAAAATATCATTTTCGCAATAAACACAGCTAAAAACTTATGTTTTCTAAACTTTAACACTAGTTTTTTTAACTATCACTAATTATTATTTTTTCATTTTATTATGCGTGCATAGTAATTTTTTCTTATCTTTGATTCTCAAATCAAAATAATGAAAGATAAAACCATTGACTATGTCCTTAGAACCACATGGTTAGCAGTTAATAAAATGTACAATGAAGAAGCGTCTGAATTTGGGACTACAATGGCTACTGGGTTTGCCTTATTAAGTATTGACCCAGAGAAGGGAACACCTTCTACATCATTGGGACCTAAAATGGGCATGGAAGCAACAAGCCTCTCAAGAACACTAAAAACAATGGAAGCCAAAGGCTTAATAGAACGCAAACCAAATCCTGAAGATGGACGTGGTGTCCTCATTTTCTTAACAGAATTTGGTAAGAAAAAAAGGGATTTATCAAAAGAAAAAGTTCTAACATTTAATGAAACCATTAAAAACAACGTCTCTACCGAAGAACTAGCGCATTTTTATAAAGTTGCAGAAATCATTAATAACATGATTTCAAATAAACAGATATACAATAAAAAAGAACACATTTTAAAATAAGATGAGTAAACGAAGAATAAACAAAATTGCAATTATTGGATCTGGAATTATGGGAAGCGGTATCGCTTGCCATTTCGCCAATATAGGTGTCGATGTTTTATTATTAGACATTGTACCTAGAGAACTAAACGACAAAGAAAAAGCTAAGGGTTTAACCTTAGAAGATAAGGTCGTAAGAAATAGATTAGTAAATGAAGCCTTAGCAGCCTCATTAAAATCAAAACCCTCGCCCATTTACAGTCAAGCATTTGCAAGTAGAATTACAACTGGTAATTTAGAAGATGATATTGCTAAAGTTGCCGATGTCGATTGGATTATGGAAGTGGTTGTAGAACGACTCGATATTAAACAGCAAGTTTTTGAAAAACTAGAACAGTACAGAACTCCTGGTACTTTAATTACCTCTAATACTTCTGGGATTCCAATTAAGTTTATGAACAAAGGACGTAGTGAAGATTTCCAAAAGCATTTCTGCGGTACACACTTCTTTAATCCTGCACGTTATTTAAAGTTGTTCGAAATCATTCCAGGACCTCATACAGATCAAGAAGTTTTAGACTTCCTAAATGAATATGGTGAAAAATTCTTGGGTAAAACTTCTGTTATTGCCAAAGACACCCCAGCTTTTATAGGAAACAGAATTGGTATTTTCAGCATTCAAAGTTTATTTCACACCGTTAAGGATTTAGACCTAACGATTGAAGAAGTTGATAAATTATCTGGCCCTGTGATTGGTCGTCCAAAATCTGCAACCTTCCGTACCGTTGATGTGGTTGGCTTAGATACTTTGGTTCATGTTGCAAACGGAATTAGAGAAAACTGTCCTAATGACGAACGGTTGGCACTATTTGAATTACCAGATTTCATCAATACCATGATGGAAAATAAATGGTTAGGTAGTAAAACAGGACAAGGGTTTTATAAGAAAACTAAAAACGATAAAGGCAAAACCGAAATTCTATCTTTAGATCTTAATACGTTAGAATACAGAGAAAAGAAACGTGCCAAATTTGCAACTTTAGAACTCACAAAAACGATTGATAAAGTTGTAGATCGTTTTAAAGTCTTAATTAAAGGAAAAGATAAGGCAGGTGAGTTTTACAGAAAAAGTTTTACGGCACTATTCGCTTACGTCTCAAATCGAATTCCTGAAATATCAGATGAGCTTTACAAAATTGATGATGCCATGAAAGCTGGTTTCGGATGGGAACACGGTCCTTTCCAAATTTGGGATGCTATTGGTGTAGAACAAGGAATAGCGTTAATGAAAGCTGAAGGTTTAGAGCCTGCTGCTTGGGTTAACGACATGATTGCTGCTGGTCACAAGTCCTTTTATACGGTAAAAGATGGAGCTTCTTATTATTATGATATTCCTTCTAAAACACACACAAAAATTCCTGGTCAAGACAGTTTCATCATCTTAGATAATATCAGAAAAACAAATGAAGTCTTTAAAAATTCTGGTGTCGTTATCGAAGATTTAGGTGATGGTATCCTAAACGTAGAATTCCAATCTAAAATGAATACGATTGGAGGCGACGTTCTTGCTGGTTTAAATAAAGGGATTGATTTGGCCGAAAAAGATTTTGCTGGATTAGTCGTTGGAAACCAAGGAGCAAACTTCTCTGTAGGTGCAAACATCGGCATGATTTTTATGATGGCTGCTGAGCAAGAGTATGATGAACTCAATATGGCTATCAAATATTTCCAGGACACCATGATGCGTATGCGCTACTCTTCTATCCCAACAATTTCTGCTCCACACGGCATGGCTTTAGGTGGCGGTTGTGAATTATCATTACACGCCGATAAAGTAGTTGCAGCGGCAGAAACTTACATGGGACTCGTAGAATTTGGTGTTGGTGTGATTCCTGGTGGTGGAGGTTCAAAAGAAATGGCTCTAAGAGCTTCTGACACCTTTAAAAAAGGAGATGTTCAACTCAATGTATTGCAAGAATATTTCTTAACCATTGGTATGGCTAAAGTGTCAACTTCTGCTTACGAAGCTTTCGATTTAGGGCTGCTTCAACAAGGAAAAGATATTGTAGTTGTTAACAAAGACCGTCAAATAGCCGTGGCAAAACAACACGCTAGATTAATGGCAGATATGGGCTACACACAACCTGTAAAACGAGATGATGTTTTAGTACTCGGTAAACAAGCACTGAGTATGTTTATGGTTGGTACAGACTCTATGGAAGCCTCTAATTATATTAGTGAACACGATAGAAAAATCGCTAATAAATTAGGTTATGTAATGGCTGGTGGTGACTTATCGGAACCAACAAAAGTTAACGAACAATATTTATTGGATTTAGAGCGCGAAGCTTTCTTAAGTTTATGTACAGAACGCAAAACATTAGAACGTATTCAACACATGCTAACCAAAGGAAAGCCGTTACGTAATTAGAAATGACTTCATCGTTTGCCTATAGCCTTTAGCTGTTGGCAATGTGAATTAAACATTATAATGCTAATAGCCCAGAGCTACTAGCCAAAAGCATAAAATATGAAAACAGCATATATAGTAAAAGCATACAGAACCGCGGTTGGTAAAGCACCAAAAGGCGTGTTCCGTTTTAAAAGAACAGATGAATTGGCCGCTGAAACCATCAAATATATGATGAAAGAATTGCCAAATTTAGATCCTAAGCGTATCGACGATGTTATTGTTGGTAATGCCATGCCCGAGGGCTCTCAAGGTTTAAACATGGCACGTTTAATCTCATTAATGGGATTAGATGTTGTAGATGTTCCCGGTGTCACGGTGAACCGTTTTTGCTCTTCAGGAGTTGAGACTATAGGTATGGCCACAGCAAAAATTCAAGCAGGAATGGCCGATTGTATCATTGCGGGTGGTGCAGAAAGCATGAGTGCTGTGCCAATGACAGGGTTTAAGCCCGAATTGAATTACGATGCTATCGTAAAAAATGGCCATGAAGATTATTATTGGGGCATGGGAAATACCGCTGAAGCTGTCGCTCAAAAATTCAACGTCTCTCGTGAAGACCAAGATGAATTCGCCTACAATTCGCATATGAAAGCCTTGAAAGCACAAGCCGAAGATCGTTTTCAAGATCAGATTGTTCCTATTGAAGTGGAACAAACTTATATTGATGCTAATGGCAAAAAAGCCACAAAATCATACACGGTAACAAAAGATGAAGGTCCTCGAAAAGGTACAAATCTTGAAGCTTTAGGAAAACTAAGAGCTGTATTTGCTGCAGGAGGGAGTGTAACTGCTGGTAACTCATCTCAGATGAGTGATGGTGCTGCCTTTGTCATGGTAATGAGTGAAGATCTGGTAAAAGAATTAGGTTTAGTACCTATTGCAAGAATGGTCAACTATGCTGCTGCCGGTGTTGAACCTCGTATCATGGGAATCGGACCAGTTAAAGCAATTCCAAAAGCCTTAAAACAAGCCGGTTTAAAACAAGACGATTTAGCTTTAATTGAACTAAATGAAGCCTTTGCGTCACAATCCTTAGCCGTCATTAGAGAATTAGATCTTAACCCTGATATTATCAATGTCAATGGAGGTGCCATTGCACTTGGGCATCCTTTAGGATGTACAGGAGCCAAATTATCGGTACAATTGTTTGATGAAATGCGTAAGCGCGACATGACCGGACAATACGGAGCAGTAACCATGTGTGTTGGTACAGGACAAGGAGCTTGTGGGATTTTTGAATTCCTAAATTAGAATCAAGATTAGTAGAATCTAGAACCAAGACTATGCACAATTTTAAAAAATTGGAAATTTGGAATGAAAGCATGGATTTAGTTTCAGAATCATATAAGATCACTCGAAGTTTTCCAGAGTTTGAAACGTATGGGCTAATCAATCAAATGAATAGATGTGCAATTTCAATCCCCTCGCATATATCAGAAGGAACAAGTAAAAGTTCAAATAAGCATTTTGCTAATTATCTAGAACATAGTTTAGGTTCTGCTTTTGAATGGGAAACACAACTGAATGTCGCTTTTAATGAAAGTTATATTTCAGAAGAAAAATTTAAAGAATTAGAAAACAAAATAAAACAAATACAAAAAATGATTTCAAGTTTCAAATCAGGACTATAATAGTCTAGGACCTTGGTTCTTGTATCTAATAATCTAATAAAACATGGCAACAGAAGAAAAAGACATTTTAAGAGGAGGACAATTCCTAGTAAAAGAAACAAATTGTGAAGATGTGTTTACTCCTGAAGATTTTTCAGAAGAACAAACCATGATGAAAGAATCCGTAATGGAATTCAACGAACGCGAAATTATTGCACACAAACCAAGGTTTGAAGCAAAAGATTACGCGTTAACCGAAGAAGTAATGCGAAAAGCTGGTGAAATGGGCTTTTTAGGAGTTGCAGTTCCTGAAGCTTATGAAGGTTTAGGAATGGGATTCGTCTCTACCGTATTAACCTGCGATTACATTTCATCTGGTACAGGCTCTTTTAGTACCGCTTTTGGTGCGCACACAGGTATTGGTACCATGCCAATTACCTTGTATGGAACCGAAGAACAAAAACAAAAATACGTCCCAAAATTAGCTACTGGTGAGTGGTTTGGTGCGTATTGTTTAACAGAACCTGGTGCAGGATCTGATGCTAATTCTGGTAAAACAACCGCTGAACTTTCTGCCGATGGAAAATCGTATAAAATTAACGGTCAGAAAATGTGGATTTCAAACGCAGGTTTCTGTAGCTTAATGATTGTATTTGCGCGTATTGAAGACGATAAAAACATCACAGGTTTTATTGTTGAATACGACAGTGAAAATCCAAATGGTATTACTTTAGGTGAAGAAGAACACAAACTAGGAATTCGTGCCTCTTCTACACGACAAGTATTTTTTAACGATACCGTTGTTCCTGTAGAAAATATGCTAGCTGGTCGTGGTGAAGGCTTTAAAATTGCAATGAATGCATTAAATGTTGGTCGTATAAAATTGGCCGCCGCTTGTTTAGATTCTCAAAGAAGAATTTTAACCACTGCGGTGCAATATGCTAATGAACGTAAACAATTTAAAACACCTATTGCTAACTTTGGTGCTATTAAAACCAAATTAGCCGAAATGGCGGCAAGTGCCTATGCTGGTGAATCTGCAACTTATAGAGCTGCAAAAAATATAGAAGACAGAATCGCATTACGTGAAGCGGCTGGTAATTCGCATCAAGAAGCAGAATTAAAAGGAGTTGAAGAATACGCGATTGAATGTTCTATCTTAAAAGTTGCGGTATCCGAAGATGTACAGAATTGCGCAGATGAAGGTATTCAAATTTTTGGAGGTATGGGATTCTCTGAAGAAACACCTATGGAAGCCGCTTGGAGAGATGCGCGTATTGCTCGTATATATGAAGGTACCAACGAAATTAATAGAATGTTAACCGTTGGTATGCTCGTAAAAAAGGCTATGAAAGGTCATGTCGATTTATTAGGTCCTGCTCAGAAAGTACAAGAAGAACTAATGGGTATTCCATCATTTGAAACTCCAGATTACACTGAATTATTTTCGGAAGAAAAAGAAATGATTAAGAAGCTTAAAAAAGCATTCTTGATGGTTGCTGGTGGAGCGGTTCAAAAATTTGGACCTCAACTTGAAGAACACCAACAATTACTTATTGCTGCGGCAGATATTTTAATCGAAATCTATATGGCTGAATCTGCCATTTTAAGAACTGAGAAAAATGTAAAACGTACTAGTGAAAAAGAGCAGTCAGCCCAAATAGCGATGTCTAAATTATATTTGTATCATGCGGTAGATATCGTTGAAGAAAAAGGTAAAGAAAGTATTATTTCTTTTGCTGAAGGAGATGAGCAACGTATGATGTTAATGGGACTAAAACGCTTTACGAAATACGCTAATTATCCAGACATAGTAGATCTTCGTATTGAAATTGCTGAAAAAGTTAAAGCAGAAGGAAAATACTGCTTTTAAAAATTAGGTTAAGTTGAAAATGGTTAAAAGCCAATTCTTCCCTTTCATGATTGGGGTTGAATTGGCTTTTTTATTTAACTTATTTAGTTTTTCTTATTTCTAATAAACCGTCGTAAATAGACTGAGCAATTTTCAACTGTTGGTCTTTATCAGTAAGCATTACTCTATTACTTTCATTAGTCATAAAGCCTAATTCTAAGTAGACTCCAGGAACTCTAGTGTTTTTTAAAAGGTAAAATCCTGTTGCTTCCTTTACTCCTCTACTGGAAAAATTATTTAATTGATTCTCAACTAATATGTTAGCATAATCAAGACTAGTTTCAGCAAGTTCATGTTTTGGATTGTAATAAGCTTCTGTTCCTCTGATAGTTTTATCCGTATGAGCATTACTATGTAAACTTAAAAATAAATCTGGTTTTCTGCTGTTTATAAGTTCGACGCGTTCACTTAATTCTAAGAATTCATCATTTTGTCTAGTTAGAACTATGTCAACTTTATCATCGCTTAATGACGCTAGTAAATTTGAAATATTCAATATAATATCCTTTTCACTTACATTATTTGACTTTTGACCAATATCCTTTCCGCCATGACCAGCATCGATAACAACCACAAGAGGTTCTTTTAAGTCCTTATAAGAACTAAAGACAAAGATGCCAGCAAGTAATAAGGTGACAGAAGAAATTTTTAAAGTTTGTTTGAATACTGATGATTTTGATTGATGCAACATAATAATTCGATTTTTGATTTGAATGAAATTAAATCCGCTAGTTAGAGGAACGCGGTATTCCTTTTGTCCTAAATTAATAATAGTGTTTGAATAATTTTCAATGTTAATGCCAGATAACACCGACTTTTCATCGGCAATAAATTCATGGTTTTGTAAAACAGCTTTCTTATACAACCAGATAAATGGATTAAACCAAAAGATGCAACTGAGCAATTCTAAAAGAATGATATCTACAGAATGTAATTCTTCACTATGGACGGTTTCATGAGCAATAATGCTTTTATAATCCTCTCTAGACAACGTGTGCTGTTTAGGAATAAACATATAACTAAAAAAACTAGACACCATATTAGAGTCCTCAATTTTTATTAATTTAAGATGACCTATTATTTCATATTCCAATCTAGTAAGATTGTATATTTGATATAGATTCCTTGAAAATCGAATGATTAATAAAAGAGAAATTAAACCATAAATAATTAAAATTGGATTAACACGATAAGGATTAACAGTTACCTCCTCTCCTATTGTGACATTATCTACAGTATCTATTATAGCGTCTGTCTCTGTAAATTTATCTAACTGAATTTGTGTAATGCTTGGAACGGCTTTAAATAGCTCAAATTCTAAAAATGGAGCCACAAGACATAGCACCAAAGCGCTTAAAAGAAAAAAACGATTAAACTGAAATGTCTTTTGTTTTCTGAGTAACAGAACATAAAGCACATATGAGCAGCCGAGACTAATAATGGTATATACAAAATAACTAATCATTGGCTTTCTTTTGATCCATTTTCTGCTTTAACAACGCTTGAAGTTCCTTTAATTCTTGCATCGATAAATCTGCATTTTTAGTAAAAAATGAAGCAAATTGGGCTTTAGAATCATTAAAAAAATGTTGAATCATACCATTCACTTGTTTCGTAAAATAATCATGCTTCTTAAGAATTGGATAATACTGCTTATCTCTACCTAAACGCTCAAAACCAATATAATTCTTATCGGTCATACGTTTGAGTAACGTAGAAATAGTTGTATAAGCCGGTCTTGGTTCCGGAAATTTTGCAACAATGTCCTTCATAAATCCTTTTTCAAGGATCCACAAATACTTCATGATTTGAAGCTCAGATTTATTCAGTTGTTTTATATCCACAAATATAGTTTTACTACTACAAATGTAGTAATTAAATATTAATACACAAATCCATCTTAAAAATTCTATCTTTATTGTCTCAATTCACATTCAATAATTTTAAGTCAGCTTTAATATGAAATATTTCATACTGTTCTTTTTTATTTTCACAATTTCAGAGGCACAAAACGAAAAATCTTTAACACCTAAACTAGAAAACATTAAATGGATTTCTGGCACATGGCATGGAGAAGCCTTTGGTGGTATTACAGAAGAAATTTGGAGCGAACCTTCTGCAGGTTCCATGATGGCTACTTTTAAATTAATCGTTGAAGGGCAAGTCCAATTTTATGAAATTGAGGTCATCCGAGAGATTGAAAACTCATTAATTCTACAGCTTAAACATTTTGGTTCAGATTTAAAAGGTTGGGAATCTAAAGATGAAACCGTTGATTTTCCGTTAATAGAAATTACAAAAAACAAGGTGGTATTTGAAGGTATGACGTTTGAAAAAATAAGTGCTAATGCCATGAATATACATGTCGCTATTGAAAATAATGGAAACATTGAAACTGTAACATTTCACTACACTAAAGCTTCGAAAAATAAAAAACCACTGAAACAGCTAATTAAAGTTAAGCAAGCCAAAGAAACGATGACCATTGATGGGATCGCTAATGAAACCATTTGGGATAATACTGAGTGGCATCAACTCGATCAACTTTGGTTGGGAGAATCTTACACTGCTGACGATTTTAAGGGACGTTATAAATTATCATGGACTAAAGACGCCCTTTATCTTTTAGCTGAAATTCAAGATGACACTCTTGTTGATACACATAAAGATCCACTAGTGGCATGGTGGGACGATGATTGTTTAGAAATATTTATTGACGAAGACAACAGTGGTGGCGAACATCAGTTTAACCATAATGCCTTTGCTTATCATATTGCCCTTGATGGTAATGTGGTAGACATGTCTCCAAATAAAAAAGGCAAGTTATATAATTCACATATAGAATCTAAACGCCGCGTTACTGCTAACACCACCCTTTGGGAAGTAAAAATAAATATCTATGACGATAGCTATATAGACAATAAGCTGAACAAAGCTAAGACATTACAAGCAAATAAAAATATGGGATTTGCTCTGGCATATTGCGATAACGATTACAGCACAGAACGCGAAAATTTTATAGGCTCTATTCCTGTGGAAGGAAAGGATAAAAATCGCGGTTGGATTGATGCCAATATTTTCGGAACTTTACAACTAATCGATTAATTCCACCACCACTATGAAAATTGCAATCAGCTCAATATTACTATTATTTTGTATCGTTATTGGTGCGCAAACCGATCCTAAAATTTACGACATTATTGCTGCTGTTTCCGAAGAACGTCTAAAAAACGATGTCCAAACCTTAGCCGATTTTGGCACACGGCATACATTAAGTGACACCATTTCGAATACGCGAGGTATTGGCGCAGCAAGACGATGGATAAAATCGGAATTCGAGGCTATTTCTAAAGAATGTAATAATTGTCTAGAGGTGTTTTATCAAAGTAATTTAGTCGAAAAAGGAACCAACCAGCGTATTGTAAAAGATGTTAATGTGGTTAATGTTGTGGCGATTCAACGTGGTACAACATACCCAAATCGTTACATTATAATGAGTGGCGATATAGACTCTAGAGTGTCAGACCCAAACGATTATACCTCAGATGCACCTGGTGCCAATGATAATGCTACTGGTATGGCTGGAGCTATTGAAGCAGCAAGAGTATTGTCTCAATACAAATTTGAAAGCAGTATTGTTTATCTAGGCCTTTCAGGTGAAGAACAAGGACTTTTTGGAGGACAAGGTTTTTCTAAATATGCTAAAGACCAAAATTGGCAAATCATAGGAGTACTTAATAATGATATGATTGGTAATATTGCTGGTGTCGATGGAGTAATTGACAATCGTACCTTCAGAATTTTCTCTGAACCTGTTACCACTGACGAAACCGATCCTATAAAACTAATACAACAAGCCAAAGCTAGACGCTTTTATGGCGGTGAAGTTGATGGTATTTCTCGTCAGTTAGCAAGATACGTTTATACAACAACTAAAACCTACATGCCAGAGATGAACCCTATGATGGTTTATCGTTTAGATCGTTTTGGTCGTGGTGGCCATCATAGACCATTTAACGATCTTGGCTTTGCAAGCATCCGAATTATGGAAGCGCACGAAAACTACACACAGCAACATCAAGATATTAGAACTGAAAATGGCATCGCTTATGGAGATACCTTTGAGCATGTTAACTTTCCGTATTGTAAAAAACTAACCGCTGTAAATACAATTACGATGGCAAGCCTTGCTTCTGCTCCACCAGCTCCAGATCAGGTTGGCATTGGAGGAATTGTAGAAGCCTCTGCTAAACTACAATGGAACACAGTAGAAGGCGCTAAAGGCTATAAAATCTATTGGAGAGATACGACATCACCAACTTGGAATCACAGCCGTTATGTAAAAGATGTCACCGAAATTACCTTAGAAGGCATTGTCATTGATAACTTCTTTTTTGGAGTAGCTGCAGTTGCTGAAAATGGCTATGAAAGTTTAATCACCTTTCCCAACAAAATTTTAAGATAGTTATTCTATCATTCTGAGCAATCAGTAATCTAAACTTCATTCAAAATGCTAAAAAACTACATCGCATTACTATTAATATTGGTTAGCTCTTTACTATCTAATGCACAATTACTTCAAGAAAAAAAGACGTTTACTAAACAAGATACCTTAAGAGGAAGTATTACTCCAGAACGAGCATGGTGGGATCTCACCTATTATCATTTAGATATTGCAGTCCAACCCGACCAAAAATTCATTTCAGGAAAAAACACCATTCAATATACAGTTTTACAACCTCATCAGGTATTACAAATAGACCTGCAAAATCCTATGGTGATTACTAAAGTGCTTCAAGATGGCAAGGCACTAAAAGTGACTCATGAAGGTAATGCACATTTTATCACCTTAAAATCAACTCAAAATAGAGGCAATATAAATACTATCGAAGTCTATTATGAAGGTCACCCAAGAGAAGCAAAAAGAGCACCTTGGGATGGTGGGTTTTCATGGAAAAAAGATAAAAACGGGAAACACTTTATTGCCACTTCTTGTCAGGGTTTAGGAGCAAGTGTATGGTGGCCAAACAAAGACCACATGTACGATGAAGTAGATAGTATGGACATTAGTGTTTCCATACCCAAAGGTCTTATGAATGTTTCTAATGGTAAACTAAAACAAATCGAATCAAACGATAAAACGATCACTACACACTGGACCGTAAAAAACCCCATCAATAATTATGGAGTTAACGTAAATATTGGCGATTATGTTAATTTCTCTGAAGTTTATAAAGGCGAAAAAGGACCTCTAGATCTCGATTATTGGGTGCTTTCTTATAACCTAGAAAAAGCTAAAATACATTTTAAAGATGCTCCAAAAATGATGAAAGCTTTTGAGCATTGGTTTGGGCCTTATCCGTTTTACGAAGACAGTTTTAAACTTGTGGAAGTCCCTTATTTAGGAATGGAACATCAAAGTTCTGTTACCTATGGCAACCACTATAAGCAAGGATATTTAGGAAATGATTTATCTGGAACAGGTTGGGGCTTAAAATTCGATTTTATTATTATTCATGAAGCTGGTCATGAGTGGTTTGCCAATAACATTACCAATAAAGATATTGCAGATATGTGGATTCATGAAGGCTTTACGTCCTATTCTGAAAATCTATTTTTAGATTACTATTACGGCAAAGGCGCTTCTGCAGAATACGTGATTGGGACGCGTAGAAATATTCAAAATGATAGACCTTTAATTGGTGTCTATAACGTTAACCATGAAGGTTCTAGTGACATGTATTATAAAGGAGCCAACATGCTTCATACCCTTAGACAATTGGTTGATGATGATGACAAATGGAGACAAATTCTCCGTGGCTTAAATTCAGAATTTTACCATGAAACAGTGACTACTGAACAAATTGAAGATTATCTGAGTAAGCACACCGCAATGGATTTAGCTCCATTCTTTAATCAGTATTTAAGGTCGACAAAAATCCCAACGTTTGAATATCAACTTGAAAACGGTAAGCTAAAATTTCGTTATATTAATATTGTCGATGGTTTTGCGATGCCAATTCAAGTTGAGATAGATAAACATTCTAAATGGTTATTTCCAAACGCAAAATGGCAAACTAAAACAATAAAATCGGAACGGATTGAGGTGGACAAAAATTTCTATGTACACACTAAAGAAATTTAAAACATTACAAGTTGTGTTTTAGTTTGGCGACCTCCCCAGATTATAAACTTTTAGTTCTCTAATTCACTTAAACAATAGCATTAGGTTTAGTACTAATCCATTCTCCAATATCCATTTCACAATTGCGGTTTATGAATAAATATTAGACTCCATTGTCTGTTGATTTATTGAGCTTTTAAATTTTTCGAGGATGCGTTTAGCAATACCTGTCCAACCAAAATTACGACGAGCAAAACGTGCTCCTTCCACAGACAATTCATTTCTTAAAGAGGGATATAAAAGTGGCATTGCTAACATAGCACCAAATTCTACAGGTCGATGCGGATCTGCAAAAAGCGCTTGATTTCCAAAATCAATTAAATCATATAATCCACCATGAACCGTTACAACGCTAGGCGTACCACAAGCCATAGCTTCAATAGCTACCATTCCAAAGGGTTCGTATCTTGAAGGCATTGCAAATACATGTGCTGCACGGTACACATTTGCTAAATCTTCATCAGCAATATAATTTTTCCATTTAATTTTATCTTGTATTCCTAACTCACTCGCCAATGTTTTCAACTTTTTAATACCTTCTTTATCTTGCTTAGAATCTCCACCTACAGCAGCAACCAATCGTGCTTCAGGACACAAATCAAAAACTGTTGGTAGTGATTTTATAAGTAAATCATAACCTTTATTATGTGCCATTCTTCCTAAGGCTAAAATGTCTGTGGGATGAATATCGTATTTCGCTCTAATTTTGTCCGTCTCTTTAGTTGGCACTGGATAAAAACGATTTTCGTCAATACCAGGTGGCACCATACTACAATTTCGTGGTAGCACATCGTATTGTTGCACCAATAGATCTACCTGAGGTAAGGTTGTTGCAATAACATGATTACACATTTGATACACAAAATATTCTTTTCGAATGCGTTCTTTAAAACGATAAACCTCCTCCATTTTCTTTTCGTCCATATCACTTCCCATAGAATACTGCTTCCACCAACCTAGAGAATGTGGTGTATGGACGTGTGAAATTCCTAATTCTTCGGCTATTTTTTGTCCAGCCCATCCTGCATCCCAATAATGCGAATACACAACATCATATTTTTTACGTTCTTTTTTTATAGCAGCCAAGGTATTGTTCACGAACTTTTTAAGATGATCGTGCATATCTTCTTTACGTATAAACTCTTTACCACCAAAAGGAATACGCCATATACTAAAATTCTCATCGACGTGATCGTATTCTGGCTGATCTTCAAATTGTCTTGTTACTAAATCTACCCTTTTCCCAAGTCGACTAAAACGGTCTGCCAACTCTAAAACATACACCACTTGTCCGCCAGTATCTGGTTTTCCTAATTCGACATTTGCACCTACATAGCCATGTAAGGAGATCATTAATATTGATTTCATAGTATTTAATTTTAAATGTTATGTAATTATGTTTAATTCATGACAAGCAGAAATATATTGTGCTGCGGACCACGCCTGATAGGATTTTCCCATGGGTTTACCTGTCGTTCCGTGTGCCCATTCAGTAAATTCCCATTCTACATTTATTCCCTCTTTATTTATTAATGCCAGCTTATGCAGTTCAGCGATAGCAATATCTTTAAAGCCCAACTTGTTAACGAATTTCACCCAAAAACCACCGACAAATGGCCAAATACCACCATTGTGATAGTGATTAGGAAGGTTTAATAAATTCACGGTATAATACGGTCTCCAATCTGGGTCTCCAGGACTTACTACAGGATAGACATTAGCAATAGGAAAAGGATCATTAACCCCAACTCCCCACATAAACTTAAAAGTTTGGTGTGCTTTTTCGGCATCAATTGTACCATGTAGAAAAGCCAAAACATTACCTAAAGTATCGCAACGCCAACTAAAATCGAAAGGTGTGGTCTGCGCTATTAAATAAGAAGTATCTCCAAGGGTAAATTGTTTTTCAGCAAAAGATACCGACTGAAATAATTGCTGTTTTGTAGACGGCCAAAAGTTTTGTAATATTTCCTTTTTAATGACTTGAGACCATCTTATATATTCGCCAGCCTCTTCATTCTGACCTAACATTTCCATCATTCTACCAAAGCAAACATTAGCACGATACCAAAGAATTTCATCGTATAAAATATTATAACTTCTTCCAAATAAATCCGTCCAGTCACCAGCTTCTGGAATTTCTAGTAAGGCATCATTATTACTATCATGTGCTCCCAACCATCGCATTGTTTCCTTTATAGCAGCAATATGCGTTCTTAGAAACTCTATATCTTTCGTCTCATTTACATATTCATAAAACGCAATTACTACCCAAATACCACTATCTATGGAGCAAATTCCACCTACTCCAGAATAATCAGGAATGTTATCCTTAATTCGTACATTAGAGGGAATCTGACCATTACGTGAAATATGTTCAAATAAGGTTAAGAGTGTTTGACGTGCACAGGTATGAATAGCCTCATCTTTATGAATTAAAGGCAATGCACCAATAACGGTTATAGCTCCATCTCTTGCCCAAACGCTATGATAATTGACATCTGTACCGTGAGCAATATTATCTTTTATAGAACAGGCAGAAAATCCTAATGGTGTAATATTCTTTTTTAAGGCTTCAATAGCTTTGTTATAGCCTTTACGGATCAGCGCTACTTTTTCATTTTCATCTTCATTAGCAAGATTTTTTTGTTCTTGTTTTATAAAAAAATCATCCTTGTGATCTATATTAGAATCATTATTAGCCTTACTTGGTAAAATACCATAGTGTACTAATCCCTCAATTATACCATCACTTTTTTCGTTTTCGGTATGATAGACTTTTCTGTGTTTGGTGTATTGGTATAATTCTTCATGTGCATTAGAAACAACAATACCTTTAACATTGGGCATTCCAAACATAGCAGAATCGTTGCCACTATCTCCAGCCACTACAACGTCTTCTGCTTTAATGTTGAGTTGTTTTATTAACCACTGTAAAGCATTGCCTTTATTCGCAAATTTTGGAAGAATATCTAAAAATTTATCTCCAGAATACACTACATTAATATTCATATTAGCATTCTCAAAATCTTGCTCTATACTTGAAATTAATTCGGGACTCGCATCGTATAAAAAGAAGCTTCGTTTATAGGCATGTTGAAACTTGGTAGGCTGATCGCTTATTGGGTGGTCAATATTTTGTATTAAATCTTCAACAGCTTTTACATCCCAACCCTCATCGAGAACATTATTAAACTCCTTTACCACACATTTTTCTTTGTAATTATAAATGTGCGTACCCACACCAGAAATAATATAGTCGGGTTCTGGTAGAATGCCTTTATCAATTAGGTTGAGAACGTCATCAATTAGCCTCCCAGAATTATATGAAAGCATGACGTCTTTAGGTTGATATTTATTCCAAATATTTCGGAAATTACTTTTGTGGGTATCAAAATCAATTAGAGTATTATCAATATCGAAAGAAAGAAAACTAATTTTTGGTTGTGTATTATTTTCTTCATTATGCATATAGAAATCGTTTTATGGTTGAATTATGTTAACAGATTTCCAGTAAATTACTGCCTCAATAGCTATTTAATTAACTCAAAAGCATAATTTTACACCTCATTTAATTTCTTATAAAATGATGGCTCTAGATTAAGAATTAAAGAAAACATCCTTAATTTTTTTAAGAAATCATCAATAAAAAAAAAGACAAGTGATTGAGACGTTGTTTCGCGTATCATGTTTTCAACTACGAAGTATTAAATTGAATTTAGACCTAACAGATATAAAGCATCGAGATTATTAAAGTATATTTATAGGCCTTAAACCAACCCATAAAACTTTATACATTTGGAAATCCCTGAACTCTATTTTAAAACCGACACCGAATGGCGTGAATGGCTGCACCACAACCACAACACCGTAAAAGGCGTACAATTAATATTCTATAAAGTAGACCACAAGAAAGACTCTATGCGATGGGAAGAAGCCGTGAGAGTTGCGCTTTGTTATGGCTGGATAGATTCGACTGTAAAAAGTTTAGGCGATGGCAAAAGACGACAATATTTCTGCCCAAGACAACCCAAAAGCGTTTGGAGTGCCGTTAATAAAAAACATATAAGAGCATTACAAAAAGCAAATTTAATACATCGAAGCGGACAAGAATCGATAAAGGTTGCCAAAGCGAATGGAAGTTGGTCTGCGTTAGATACTGTAGAAAAAGGCATAATACCTGAGAATCTTCAAAAAGCGTTTAAGGCGAATCCTAATGCATATACTAATTACCTCAACTTTGCTCCTAGTTACAGAAAAAGCTATTTGTATTGGTTAAACCAAGCTAAAAGAGAAGTGACGCAACAAAAAAGAATCGCAGAGATTATAAAACTCTGCGATGCTAATATTAAAAGTCGGGATGTAAGATAAAATTACAAACCACTTATATAACTTCCATAAGGATCTTTAAATTGCATACCTTCTGAAAAGCGATATTTACTTAGTTTTTGAAATTGTGTTAATCCCCAAAGAATAAATTCTTTTTCGAAATAGACATCTTTTGGGTCGATTTCTGGTTGATAATCTGCTATTAAAGCATCTAATGGTGTTACTTCATCTAACTTCGCTTTATAAGTAGCATCGTCTAAATCATCTAAAAGTTCAAAACCATCACCATTAAAAAACCATGAAATTAAATCATCATAAGGTGTTTCTTCATCTTGCTTTTGTAATTTTTCAACCTTAGGAAAATACTTTGGGAACAAGGTTTTCACAGCTTCTTCCATTAATGAATTAGCCACAAAATCTGCACCTTCTTGTTCACCTTCGTAAACCAATTCTACTTTTCCGGTTATAGCCGGAATTACACCTATAAAGTCAGATAATCTCACAGACGTTTTATCATCTCCAGAAATTAAAGCTCTTCGTTCTGCTGTACTCAATAAGTTTTCAAAAGCTGTAATACTCATACGCGCACTTACACCACTTTTTACATCAACATATTCGCTTTCTCTAGCTTCAAAACTAATTTGTTCTAACAAATCTTTGGCTAATTCTGGTACGTAAACAGATTCTGATTGTCTGGTATCTAGCTTTGCTTCTTGTGATGTAATGGTTCTTGCAATATCAACAGATTCTGGATAATGCGTTAAAATCTGAGACCCAATTCTATCTTTTAAAGGCGTAACAATACTTCCTCTGTTGGTATAATCTTCAGGATTTGCTGTAAAAACAAATTGCATATCTAACGGCAATCGTAATTTAAAACCTCTAATTTGTATATCACCTTCTTGCAAAATATTAAATAAAGCAACTTGGATTCGTGCTTGTAAATCTGGCAACTCGTTAATCACAAAAATGCAACGGTTCGCTCTTGGAATCATACCGTAATGAATGACACGATCATCTGCATAACTCAATTTTAAATTCGCTGCTTTTATAGGATCTACATCTCCAATAATATCAGCTACAGTGACATCAGGCGTTGCCAATTTTTCGGCAAAACGCTCACTTCTATGCAACCAAGTAATTGGTGTATCATTTCCTTTCTCTGCTATAAGTTCTACAGCATATCGCGAAATTGGCTCTAAAGGATCATCGTTAATTTCTGAACCTTCTACTATTGGAATGTATTCATCTAACAAGTTTACCATCATACGAGCTAAACGCGTTTTAGCTTGACCTCTCAATCCTAATAAATTAATATTATGTCTAGATAAAATAGCACGTTCTAACTCCGGAATTACGGTGTTTTCATAACCATGAATGCCTTCAAAAGTTGTCTTTTTGTTCTTTATATTTTCAATTAAATTATCTCTCAACTCATCTTTTATAGATTTTGATTGATAACCCGATTGTTTTAATTCGCCTAATGTATTTATTGTTTCTATTTTCATATTCAATTATTAGAAAAGAGATTATAGATAAAGGAAAATAGACGCTGCTATTTCGCTTTTCTATGCTCTTTATACTTTTTCTTTTTTTATCCTTTAATTCTCTTTTTTCTATTATTCTCGTAATCTTCAAAAATCATTTCGCCTAAACCTTTTAAGCCTGTGTAAAATGCTTTCCCTCTATTGGCTTGTGTAAATTCTCTAATAAATTGCATTAAATAAGGATCTTGAGCAATCATAAACGTTGTTATAGGAATATGCAATCTCCTTGCTTGTTGCGCCATAGCATAGCATTTATTGGTGATGTATGGATCTAAACCATTACTGTTTTTGTAATACTGACCATCTGGCAAACGCAAACAACTTGGTTTACCATCTGTAATCATAAAAATCTGTTTATTTGTGTTTCGTTTTCTTCGTAACATATCCATAGCCAATTGCAAACCTGCAACTGTATTAGTGTGGTAAGGTCCTACTTTTAGGTATGGTAATTCTTTAATTTTAATAGGCCAAGCATCATTACCAAACACTAAAATCTCTAAGGTGTCTTTAGGATAACGTGTGGTAATTAATTCGGCCAATGCCATAGCCACTTTCTTAGCTGGCGTTATTCTATCTTCTCCATAAAGAATCATACTGTGGCTAATATCAATCATTAGAACGGTACTCATCTGACTTTTATGAAGAGTTTCTTCCACTACTAAATCATCTTCTGTGAGGCTAAAATCACCTATTCCATTATTAATCTGGGCGTTTCTAATACTTTCGGTCATAGAAACCTTATCTAAGTTGTCACCAAATTGATAGCTTCTAAAGTCTCCTGTATGTTCGTCTCCAAGACCAACACCTTTACTTTTATGATTACCAGAACCACTTCGTTTTATTTTTCCAAAAATCTGGTCTAGCGCTTGTTGTCTTATGGCGCGTTCGGTTTTTGCAGTAATGGCGAATCCGCCTTCACCTGTTCCGTTGGGATCAATTTCTTCGCGTATATAACCTTTATTTTTTAGATCTTCTATAAAATCATCAATGGTATATTCTGGTGTGGTGAGTTTATATTCCTTGTCTAATTGTCGTAACCAATCTATAGCTTCATCAAAATCGCCAGAAGTATGTGTAATTAACTCTTTAAAAATCTCAAAGAGTTTTTCAAATGGTGATTGGTGAGGTGCTTCGTAGGTTTTAAATACAAAACCTTTTTTGTTTATTTTTTCTTTCATGTGTTTTCCTTTAATGTGATTAACTGACACATGCAGTTGGCAATTAAAAATTCCTTCTTAGTTAAAATTTTTAGCTTGCTCGTTTCATAGCTATGTAAAAATAATGCATTTTGGTCTCCTTTACTCTTGCATTAACATCTCTTTTAGAAATCAAAATTTTAGAAAATATGAATCATTAAAGGTTTCTCCTGTAACTTTTGTGGTAGCTGTAGATATATGCGTTATCGATTTATTACATATGAAGCACTAGCCTCTCAAAAGCTGTAACTAAAATTATTCTACACGTCTTAAGCCTTCTAAATCTTCTATTTTGACGTGTTTTCCGGTCGTAGAAATAAGACCTTCTTTTTTAAATTGAGATAGTATCCTAATAGCAGATTCTGTGGCTGTTCCGACTAAATTAGCATAATCTTCACGAGATAAAATAACACTAAGGTAGCCATCTTCATCTTTATCAAAGGTGTCGTGCAAATAAATTAAAACATCCGCCAAACGTTGTTTTACAGATTTTTGTGCCATATCGACAATAACATTATCAGCAACTCTTAGTTCTTTAGCCATATCTTGGAGCATATCTAGAGAAAATTTGGCGTTTTTTGATAAATCGTGAAGAATTTCGCTTTTAGGAATAAAACAAACTTCCATTTCATTTATGGCTACAGCTGTGAGATTTGACTTCTCATCTGAAACTAAAGACCGTTGACCAATTAAATCTCCACGGACTACCAATTTTACAATTTGGTCTTTTCCGTTGGCACTTAATTTAGTCAATTTACACACACCATTTTTAATACAGAAAATGCCATTGATGCTTTCACCTTCACTAAAAAGGGTTTCTCCTTTTTGAACAAATTTTGAAGTTTTACAACCCGAAATCCGAATTAAATCATCTTTTCCTAAAGCTTTTAAAGCATTAAACTGTTTAATAATACATTGGTCACATTTGTTCATAGGAAGACAATTAAATTCAAAGTTAATTAAAACATGACAATTATCATAGATTAAAATTCGTACTTTTAAGACTTTTGTTACAGGTATAAATGAGCAAATTAACAATGGAAAACAAAACTTGTTTTCACTGCGGTGATGACTGTGGTAGTCACCCAATTACATTTCAAGACAAATCATTTTGTTGTAATGGTTGTAAGACTGTTTTCGAAATATTTAACGAGAACGATCTCACCTGTTATTACGATTTACAAAATTCTCCTGGAGCAATTCCAAAAGAAATAGAAGGTAAATACGATTTTTTATCTCAAGAAAATATTATTGAAAAGCTTACAGAATTTAGAGATGGCTCCATAGAAATAGCCACACTTTATATTCCGCATATTCACTGTAGTTCTTGTATTTGGATATTAGAAAACCTCAACAAACTGAATCCTAATATTTCTGATTCTCAAGTTAATTTTGGTAAAAAAACAGTTAGAGTCACGTACAATGCTGATACAACTAATTTAAAATCGGTAGTACTCTTATTAAGTTCTATCGGTTATGAACCATACATCAGCTTAGAGGATTTTAATTCTGGTAAACAACACATTAACCGGAGTTTAATTTATAAGCTTGGAGTCGCAGCTTTCGGATTTGGTAATATCATGTTTTTGTCGTTTCCTGAGTATTTTGAAGTGAATGAATTTTGGCTTGAACAATACAAACCCGTCTTTCGTTGGTTAATGTTTGTAATGTCGTTACCTATTGTATTTTACTCGGCTCAAGATTATTTTATTTCAGCTTATAAAGGTGTAAAGGCCAAACTGCTAAATATTGATGTGCCTATTGCCCTTGGAGTATCTGTACTGTTTATTAGAAGTTCCATCGAAATTATATTTGATATCGGTTCTGGTTTTTTTGATAGCTTAGCTGGACTCATATTTTTTCTTTTAGTTGGAAAATTCTTCCAGCAAAAAACCTACAATTTCTTATCCTTTGAGCGCGATTACAAATCGTACTTTCCAATCGCTATTACTAAAATTGATACAAATGGAAACGAAAATTCCATTCAGGTCTACGATATTGAAAAAGGGGATCGTATTTTAATTCGGAATGAAGAATTAATTCCTGTAGATGGTATTTTAATTAATGGCAAAGCAAAAATAGATTACAGTTTTGTTACAGGCGAATCGCAGGCGGTCTCTAAACTGTCTGGGGACAAATTATTCGCAGGTGGAAAACAGACCAACGGAGTCATTGAAATGGAGGCCTTAAAATCCGTTGAACAAAGTTACCTCACACAACTATGGAGTAATGATGTCTTTAACAAAAATAAAGAAGACGGATTTACGAATATTACAAATACCATTAGCAAACATTTTACGATAGCCATATTAACAGTTGCATTTATAGCAACCGCCTTTTGGCTGTTTGTAGATGCCAGTAAAGCTATGAACGTATTTACGGCAGTACTCATTATTGCATGTCCTTGTGCCATTGCCCTTTCTGCTCCTTTTACGTTTGGAAATCTCTTACGCATCTTTGGAAAGCAAAAATTCTATGTAAAAAATGCAAGTGTCATTGAACAGTTAGCGCAAATAAACACCGTAATTTTTGATAAAACAGGAACGATTACATCCAATAAAGATAGTAATGCCGAATACGATGGAGAAACACTATCAGACTCTGAAACTTTAGTCCTTAAAAATTCGCTTAGAGGTTCTAACCATCCTTTAAGTAGAACCTTGTACAACATATTACAAGAACATAATATCATAACGCTTGATGCTTTTGAAGAACACATTGGTAAAGGTATTGAAGCCAAACACAATACAGTAAATATGAAAATTGGTTCGGCTAGTTTTGTTGGCAGTCCAAATACAAGCGCTTTGTTAAATACTACGGTCCACGTGAGTAGTAACAATATCTATAAAGGAAAATTCACATTTTACAACAGTTATAGGAAAGGGGTTTCAAAATTATTCAACCAACTAAAAAAACATTTTGATTTGGTTATTCTTTCAGGTGATAATGAAGGAGAGCTTGAAAATTTAAAAAAATTACTACCAGCTAAAACGAAATTAATTTTCAATCAAAAGCCAGAAGACAAACTCGAATTTATAAAATACCATCAAACAGAAGGAGCCAAAGTACTTATGATTGGTGATGGTTTAAATGATGCTGGTGCATTAGCTCAGAGTAATGTTGGTATTGCAATTTCAGAAGATGTAAATGTCTTTTCTCCAGCATGTGATGCTATTTTAGATGCTTCAAAATTTAAGCAATTATATAGCTATATTCAAGCGTCTAAATCAGCTATAAAAATTATCAAGTGGAGTTTTGTATTGTCATTTTTTTATAATATAATTGGATTATACTTTGCAATCACCGGACAATTAGAGCCTGTTGTTGCAGCAATATTAATGCCTTTAAGCTCTATAAGTATTGTTGTATTTACAACCGTAGCAACAAATCTTTTAGGAAAACGAATAGAATGAATAAAAAAATAAGGAAACATGATTTTTATCATATTTTCAAAACAGTCTCAATAGTACTTTTGGGGCATAACTTCAGTAGGTATGAGTGTTATTTATATTTTGTTATCAGTTAGCGTAGTTATTGGTGTGGCTTTTTTTGTCATTTTCATTATGGCCGTGAAGTCCGGACAATACGACGATGACTATACTCCATCCGTTCGAATGCTTTTTGAAGACGAACTTGTAAAGAAACAAACCAATACAACGAAACAAACTAAAACTGACTAATTATATTAAATATGGAAATGCAACAATTCTATTACGATAATAAAATCGTTAAAAAATTCCTTTATGCTACCATTCTTTGGGGAGTTGTTGGGATGCTTGTAGGGCTTATTTTGGCCTTTATGTTTTTATTCCCAAACATGACCGATGGTGTCTCTTGGTTGAGTTTTGGTCGATTACGACCTTTACACACCAATGCGGTGATTTTTGCCTTTGTAGGTAACGCCATATTTGCAGGTGTCTACTACTCTACGCAACGCCTCCTAAAAGCGAGAATGTTTAGCGACTTTTTAAGTAATTTAAATTTCTGGGGATGGCAACTTATTATTGTTGCAGCAGCAATTACGTTGCCTTTAGGTTATTCTACGTCTAAAGAGTATGCTGAGCTAGAGTGGCCAATAGATATTGCTATTGCCTTAATCTGGGTGGCTTTTGGTATTAATCTTATCGGTACGATGTTAAAACGTCGTCAACGACACTTGTACGTCGCCTTATGGTTCTACTTAGCAACGTTTGTTACGGTTGCTGTACTTCACATTTTTAATAGTTTAGCGCTTCCTGTAAGTTTCACAGGTATGAAAAGTTATTCGGTGTATGCTGGTGTACAAGATGCCTTAGTACAATGGTGGTATGGACATAATGCGGTTGCATTTTTCTTAACCACTCCTTTTTTAGGTTTAATGTATTATTTTGTGCCTAAAGCGGCGAATAGACCTGTGTATTCGTATAGACTTTCTATTGTGCACTTCTGGTCATTAATCTTTATTTATATTTGGGCAGGTCCGCACCACTTATTATATACAGCCTTACCAGAATGGGCACAACATTTAGGTGTCGCATTCTCAGTAATGCTATTAATGCCATCTTGGGGTGGTATGATTAACGGGCTTTTAACCTTGCGAGGTGCTTGGGATAAGGTGCGTACAGATCCTGTTTTAAAGTTTATGGTTGTAGCCATTACAGGTTACGGTATGGCAACCTTTGAAGGTCCGATGTTATCCTTAAAAAATGTCAACGCCATTGCGCATTTTACCGATTGGATTATAGCTCACGTACACGTGGGTGCATTAGCATGGAATGGTTTCTTAGCCTTTGGTATGATTTATTACCTTATTCCAAAATTATTTAAAACAAAATTATACTCTATCGGTTTAGCCAATTTACACTTCTGGATTGGAACGTTAGGTATAATGTTGTATGCACTACCACTCTATGTTGCAGGTTTTGCTCAAGCGAGTATGTGGAAACAATTTAACCCAGATGGTACTTTAGTTTATGGTAACTTCTTAGAAACCGTAACCGAAATTATGCCAATGTACTGGATGCGTGCTATTGGTGGCACCTTATACATCACTGGGATGATTATTTTAGTAGTCAATGTTATCCTAACCGTTGTAAGCTCTAAACAAGGTGTTACAGATGAATTAGCTGAAGCTCCTGCTTTAAAACGTGTTTCAAAAGGTCGTGTTGCAGGTGAAGGATGGCACACATGGTTAGAGCGTAAGCCTGTACTTTTAACAATATATGCTACAATCGCTATTTTAATTGGTGGTATCGTACAGATTATACCAACCATCGTTGTAAAATCTAACATACCAACCATTAGTACTGTAAAACCTTATACACCTTTAGAACTGGAAGGTAGGGATATTTATATTAGAGAAGGTTGTGTGGGTTGTCACTCACAAATGGTACGTCCGTTTAGATCGGAAGTAGAGCGTTACGGAGAATACTCTAAAGCTGGAGAATTTGTATACGATCATCCATTCCTTTGGGGAAGTAAACGAACTGGTCCAGATTTACATCGTGTTGGAGGTAAATACTCAGACAACTGGCACTTTAATCATATGTACGATCCACAAAGTACGTCCACAGGTTCTATTATGCCAGCTTACCAGTGGCTTATTAGAGATGAGTTAGACAAATCTGACACGCAATTGAAAATGGAAACCATGGTATCTTTAGGAGTGCCCTATACCGAAGAAGATATAGCCAACGCACAGGCTGATATGTTAGAGCAAGGTACACAAATTGAGAAAAGCCTCTATAATGATCCAGATTTTGTAGCCTCGTATGAAGCTGATAAAGCAGCCTCAGGAGATGATTTCGTAGAAATGCGAAACAGAGAAATCGTAGCCTTAATTGCTTATTTACAGCGACTAGGAACCGATATTAAAGTAAAAGATATTTTAGACGAAACCGCTCAAAACTAATTTATTATGTTCAAATTTATAAAAGGTCATTTAGAAAGTATTACAGGGATTGAGATATACCCATTGATATCGCTTCTTATTTTCTTTATATTTTTTGTTGTGTTATTCTATTGGGTAATCACAGCTAAGAAAGATTATATCACCACAGTTAGTAATATTCCATTAGACAATCAAAACGATACCACAATATGAGACATTTAATCCCATCATACATTAGAGTACCTGTAATGTTTTTTGCCATTGCTGGACTCGTAGAGTACTTTGTAGATTCAGGAGATAAGCCTGCTTTTATTGAGCAGCCAATTATTTTACTATTCTTATTTTTAATACTACTAGTGCTTATTGCCATTGAAGGTATTGTAAACTCCTTAGATAATATTCTTTATCAAAGCTTAGATGAGGAAGGAAAAAAACGCTACGAAGCATCACGATCTAAAACACCTCAATTCACAAAATTAAAAGCATTGTATTCTAAATTAGTTGGTAAACAGAAACCAATTGAAGAAGAAGGCGAAATTATATTAGACCATAGTTACGATGGTATTAAAGAATTAGATAATAATTTACCACCATGGTGGGTATATTCCTTCTATATCTCTATAGTTTTTGCTGTGATCTATATGGTTCGTTATCATGTTTTAGATGCAGATGACCAATTTGTAGAATATGAAATTGAATATGCAGAAGCTAATGCTGCCATTGAAGCATATAAAAAGACAGCTAAAGGATTAGTGGATATAAACACTGTAGAAGTATTAACTGAAACGGCGGATTTAAATGCTGGTAAAAAGATTTTTGAAACCAACTGCGTGGCTTGCCATATGGTAGATGGAGGTGGTGGAATTGGACCAAACCTTACAGATGACCATTGGATTTTAGGTGGAGGTATTAAAAATGTGTTTAAAACGATATCTGAAGGTGGACGTTCTGGTAAAGGTATGGTGGCTTGGAAACAAAGTTTAAAACCTCTAGAAATGGCACAAGTAGCTAGCTATGTTTTACAGTTTCAAGGCACAACTCCTGCCAATCCAAAAGCTGCGGAAGGAGATGTTTGGGTACCAGAAGACACTGATGAGTAAATATAACACTGGGATTAGAAGATTTTTTCTAAATAATAGTTAAGTTAAAAAAGTAATGGAAACGCCAGGAAACGAAGTTTTTAGAGATTCAATTGGTACAATTGATGCAGAAGGTAAACGCAAATGGGTTTTTCCTAAAAAACCGTCTGGACCATTATATGAAAAGCGTAAGCTCGTAAGCTATGTATTATTAGCCTTTTTATTTGCGGCTCCCTTCATCAAAATTAATGGTAATCAGTTTCTATTATTTAATATCCTAGAAAGACGATTCAATATTTTTGGATTTCCGTTTTGGCCTCAAGATTTCTATCTCTTTGTCATCTCCATGCTTATTGGCGTTATTTTTATCACCTTATTCACCGTAGGCTTTGGTCGTGTATTTTGCGGATGGATCTGCCCACAGACCATTTTTATGGAAATGGTTTTTAGACGGATTGAATATTGGATTGATGGTGACCGAAACAAGCAAATGCGATTAGCTAGACAAAAATGGAATGCCGAAAAAATTAGAAAACGTGCTTTAAAATGGTTTATCTTTTTGGTTATATCGTTTTTAATTGCCAATGTTTTTCTAGCATATTTAATAGGTGGAGATAAACTTATAAAGTACATCACCGAAGGTCCTTTTGAACATACTGGCACACTGATACCGCTATTGATATTTACAGCCGTTTTTTATTTTATATTCGCTTGGTTTAGAGAACAAGTGTGCATTATTGCATGTCCTTATGGTCGTTTGCAAGGAGTGCTTTTAGACAATAAATCTATTGTTGTAGCTTACGACCACAAACGTGGTGAAGGAGAGAATGGTAGAAAAAAGTTTAGAAAAAAGGAAGACAGAGCAGCTCTAGGTCATGGAGATTGTATAGATTGTTCTCAATGTGTTAATGTTTGTCCTACGGGAATCGATATTAGAAACGGTACCCAATTAGAATGTGTGAATTGCACCGCATGTATCGATGAGTGTGACCATATTATGGAAAGTATAAACCTTCCTAAAGGCCTAATTCGTTTTGCTAGTGAAGATGAAATTGAAAAGAAAGAACCTTTTAAAATAACCGCTCGTATGAAAGGTTATATGGCAGTTCTTACTATTTTAATCGGTATTTTGGCTGGTATGTTATTATTGAGAAGTGATGTTGAAGCTCGAATTTTACGATTACCAGGTCAACTATACGAACATAAAGATAACGGTATAATAAGTAACGTTTACACCTTTAAGCTGGTCAATAAAACTTCTAATGAAATCGATAATTTAAGCTTTAAACTCAGAGGTTGGGATGGAGATATTCATATTGTTTCCACTTCCGAAACCTTTGGTGTAGAGCCACAAGGCATTGCAGAAGGCACTTTATTTATAGAGCTAAAACAAAGTGACTTGTCTGGTGACAAAAACGACGTTATGATAGATCTTTATAGCGAGGATGAACTTATAGAAACCACATCGGTCACGTTTTTAGGACCTAGAAGTTTTAATTAAAATAGACCTAGCAGGTTTCGATAACCTAGCAAGTCTTTAGAAAAATAAACTCGTGTACTGCAAAAAAAAGCAGATTTAAATACGATTTAACCCTGATTGCTATTCAGGATAAAAAAATAAATTAATTATGAAAATAAATTGGGGAACCGCAATCGTAATTGCATTTGTATGTTTTATATCCTTTATTATGTACTTTGTAATAAGTATGAGTACAGATAGTAAATATGATCACGATTTAGTGGTTGAAGATTATTACGGCCAAGAGCTTCAATTTCAAGCGGATTTAGATCATGAAGAAAATGCAAAACATTTAAAAAGTAATATTACTCTAAAAACAACCAAAGAAGGTATTGTAATCACATTTCCAGAAGACTTAAACATTCAAAAAATAGAAGGTAAAGTGTTCCTATATAGACCATCTAACAAACAATTAGATTTTGAAACTGAGATTTCACTATCTAACCATAATTTGCTCATACCTGACAAGCGTTTGTTGGATGGTCGTTGGAACATTAAAGTAGACTGGAAATATAACACTAATTCTTATCTCTTTAAAAAAGAAATCACATATTAAATGCTTATATCAGCCCTCATATTAGGTTTATTAGGAAGTCTGCACTGCGTTGGCATGTGTGGTCCTATTGCCTTTATGTTGCCTGTAGATAGATCCAATTCATTTAGAAAAGTAAGTCAAATCGGTATTTACCATTTTGGTAGGCTATTGGCTTATAGTATCATTGGTTTAGTTTTTGGACTGGTCGGGAAAAGTTTTTCTCTTTTTGGAATTCAGCAGCAACTTTCAATAATTATTGGAATTTTAATGATTGTAATTGTGCTCTTACCCCAAAATGTCATAGGAAAATACAACCTTACCAAACCTTTATACAAAGCTATTTCTAAAGTAAAGTCCTCTTTAGGTAAAGCCTTAAAAAAGAAAACCGCAGATACCTTTTTAACCATTGGTTTTCTTAATGGATTCCTGCCTTGTGGTTTGGTCTATATGGCTGTCTTTGGTTCGATAGCAACAGGAAGTTTATTAGACGGTAGTTTGTATATGGTCTTATTCGGACTCGGAACAATACCTCTAATGACTACAGCCATATATTTAGGTAAATTTTTAAATAGTACCATTAAGCAACACATACAAAAAGCTATTCCTGTATTTGTTGTGGTGATAGGTCTATTATTTATTCTTCGAGGATTAGGGTTAGGCATTCCATACCTCTCACCTGCTCCAATGGTAGAAATGGCTTCTAGTGCTATAAATTGTCATTAACATCTTCTGCCCTTCAAGTTAGTTACTATTTTCCAATAACATAAGGGGTGATTTAGCATATATACATCCTTAAAACCAAACTATATCCATTTCATCGACTGTAATAATTTTTACATATTTGAGATTGTAAAAGAAAAACGCCAAAGAAAAATCTTTGGCGTTTTATTGACGACATTAAAAAACTAACTACAATTAACATCGACGACTATATTTTAAATGTCATTACAGGTAATGTGGAATGATTTGTAATATCTTCAGAGACACTCCCTTCAAAAAAATGCGATAATCCTTTTCTTCCATGGGTTGCCACAGCAATAAGATCTGCACCAATGACATTTGCAAAATTTAGAATCCCTTTTTCTATAGAGTAGTCCGAAACTACATTTACAGCTTCTAGATTAACTAAATCTCCTTCGGCCTCTTTCAAAAAATTAGAAACCCGTTTATCTATTTCAGTAGAACTTCTAAAGTTACCATCTGGCGAGTTTACATATACCAAATGCATGGTAATACCCAATGCTTTAAACGTGTCTTTTGCTTGTAAATAAGGTGGAATAGCATCTTCAGAAAAATCACAAGCAAACACAGCATTTTCAAAATCCATTAATATAGGATTATGCTTAATGACCAAAACCGGAATATCCGAATACCGCACTACTTTTTGCGTATTAGAGCCTATTAACACTTCTTTAATTCCACTTGCACCTTGAGACCCCATAACAATGAGGTTCGCTTTATGCTCTATAGAAACCTCGTTAACTTCGCTCCATACTTTAAAATGTTTGACTACCGGACTCACTTTTATACCTTCTAAATAGGGTTTGTCTAAAAAGGTTTCAAATTTTTGTTCTGCTAGCTTTAAATAATAAATAGTTTCTTGATTTAAAGCTTCACTCGCTGAAGAAATAATTGCATTAGACAATTCTAACATGTGTAATACAATAAGTTCGGATCCAAATTTGTGAGCCAAACCTGCAGCTGCTTCTAGTGCAAATTCTGAATGTTCTGAAAAATCGACTGGTACAATTATTTTTTTCATTTTTTAAATATTAAATGGTCATTGAAAACAACTGAGTTTCAGGTTTTGTTCGTTGTAATAATAAATCGAAAGCCATGCATATATTTCTAATAAAGGCTTTCCCCTTTTCCGTTACAATTACTTTTTTTGATTCGAACTGTAGTAACCCATCCAATTCAAATTCTTTTAATTTTATAAGGACTTCTGGTAATTCTTTAAATACTAAGGCCTCATCCTCCCATTGCGTTTCAAAATTACACATCAGATTAAGAATGTGTTTTCTAATAATAAGGTCTTCGGTGATTAAAATATGACCTTTAAATACGGGAATGATATCTTGTGTTAACAGCTTGTAATATTCTTCATTCGATTTAACATTCTGTGCAAATCCATACCAACTATCGCTAATAGAAGACACTCCCAAACCAATCATGGCTTTGGTTTTTGAAGCCGTATAACCCATAAAATTACGATGTAGAGTGTGTTGCTCCATCGCTTTATATAGCGAATCACTTTTTAGAGCAAAATGGTCCATACCTATTTCTACATAACCTGCAGCTTCAAAATACTGTTTTCCGGTTTCGTATTGTAAACGCTTCGCATCTGGTGTTGGTAAGTCCGATGTCTTAAAACCACGTTGTCCATTTCCTTTAATCCATGGCACATGTGCATAACTATAAAACGCAATACGGTCTGGCATTAAGGCTTTTGTTTTATTGATTGTTTCAATGACATCGGCTTCGGTCTGAAACGGTAAGCCAAAAATAATATCATGTCCAACAGAAGTGTATCCTATTTTTCGTGCCAAATCTGTTGCACGTTTCACATTTTCAAACGGCTGCACGCGGTTAATCGCTTTCTGAATACGTAAATTATAATCTTGTACTCCATAGCTAACCCTTCTAAACCCTAAATTATATAAGGTGGTGAGATGGGCTTCTGTAGTATTGTTTGGATGCCCTTCAAAACTAAACTCATAGTTTTCTGCTAATTCAGCATCTGCCAAGATTCCAGAAATTAAATCGTTTAGATGTTCTGGTGAAAAAAATGTCGGAGTCCCTCCACCTAGATGTAATTCTTTAATAACCGGTTTAGAGCCCAACAATTTTAGATACAAACTCCATTCCTTTAATACAGCTTTGATATAAGGAGATTCTACCTCGTGACGTTTGGTAATGCGTTTATGGCAACCACAAAAGGTGCACAAACTTTCGCAAAACGGTAAATGAATATATAAGCTTAAGCCTTCTGTTGTGTTTCTTTCTTGAAAAGCACGTTGTAAAGAAGCTTTCCATCCTTCTAAAGAAAAGGATTCTAAATCCCAATAAGGAACGGTTGGATAACTCGTATAACGAGGTCCTGCAACATTATATTTTTGGATTAACGACTGACTCATACTTATTTATTAATCCTCAAAATTAGAAGTACACCTTAATATAAACTATGATATTTATCATACGGCTAAAAATTTTGATTTATCAAGCCCTCGTTACTTGTATTAACGCTGTTATATGACTAATTTTACTTCAAATAAAAAACATCATGAAAAGCATAAAATTCGCATCACTATTAATTATTGTAAGTTTAGTTTTTACCTCATGTAAAGACAATAAAAAAGCAGAAGAAACAACAACACCTGAAGCTGTTGAAAACACCGTGTCCTATGTGGTTAAACCAGAAGCAACCAATGTAAAATGGACGGCTTATAAAACGACTGACAAAGTCCCTGTAGGCGGAGAATTTGCAACGCTTAATTTTGAAGATAAAGCAGGTGCAACGCCAGAAGAAGCTTTAAATAATTTAGAATTTTCAATTCCGGTGAGTAGCTTATTTACTAAAGATGAAACTAGAGATGAAAAGCTAAAAACGTCATTCTTTGGTGCGATGTTAAATACTGAATTACTAAAAGGAAAAATTAAATATGCCAACAACGCGTATACTGCCGAAATAACAATGAATGGAGTAACTAAAGACTTGCCATTAGAAGTAAACATCACCGATGAAAGACGCGTAAGCATGAAAGGCACCATGGATCTTAAAGATTGGGACGCATTAGGCGCATTGGAATCTTTAAACAAAGTATGTTTTGATTTGCATAAAGGTGCTGATGGTGTCAGCAAAACGTGGGAAGATGTTGCTATAGAAGTGAGCACATATCTTCGTGATAAATAAGCACCTAAACTCTAAGTATTTTTAAAGTCAGATAGCCTCATCTTAGAATAGTGTCAAATGAATTAAAATTAATTGTGATTGAGCACTTGAAGCATTTTTTACTTCATTAATTTGTGCCCAATGTTCGTTGTCTTATGGCTACAAACCATAGACTTAGAGACGAATTTTAACACGATTAAATATTAATTCCAACTAAAAATTTGAGCATATCATGAAAAATTTAAAAGTATTACTATTATCATGCATATTAGTTTCTGCAGTCACAGCCTGTAAAGACACTAAAAAAGAAACCGACACCACGACGGAAAAAGAAACTGAAGTTATAGAAGAAAACGTTGATACCACATCAAAAAAAATATCAGTAACCTTATCACCTAAAAGTGATAGTAACATAGAAGGAACTATTAACTTTACAGAGACCAATGGTAAGGTAAGCATGGTTGGTACGGTTACCGGATTAGAAGAAGGGAAACACGCCATTCATATTCATGAAAAAGCCGATTGTTCAGCTAACGATGGTTCTTCTGCTGGAGGCCATTGGAATCCTACAGGGCAACCACATGGAGCTTGGGGTGATGAAGCAGGATATCACAAAGGAGATATCGGTAACATAGCCGCTAATGCCAACGGACGCGCTACAGTAACTAAAACCACAGACGAATGGTGTATTGGTTGTGGCGATACCACTAAAGATATCTTAGGAAAAGCAATAATTGTACATATTGGTGAAGACGATTTAAAATCGCAACCCTCTGGCGCTGCTGGTGCACGTATAGGTTGTGCAGGTATTATACAATAGCCATAAGCTTATAACATCAATACATAATAGGTGGAACAATTGCGGTGATTTACTTCCTCATTTCTGCGAAAGATTCTAAATAAAACGCACCTTTAAATGGAATTAAAAATACTAATACTACTTAGACTTCAATAATCCCATTTGTCCAAATAAATAATAATACGAAATTAAACTTTTATTATTTGAACAACCCGGAAAAAATAAGTTGTGAGTTTTTAAAGGTAGATTTTGGTTCAATACGCATTTACGATATTAATAACAAAGTCATATATACAAAACCTTTTTAGGAATTGGTCATAGAGGAAAACTTATACGAGGAAAAGCGTTGATAAAATAGATACACGTCATTTAATTGAGTTAAGTCTAAATCATATTCAATATATAAGAATTGATTGTAATTAAATAAAAACTACAACTACCTTAAGACGTTTACAACAACGGTGATATTAATTATAACCCATTCTGAAAAAAAGCTAACTATTCAGTTTTTCTAACTGAAAAAAATTAAATTAAAAAAAAGCGACCTAATAATTAGGTCGCTTTTTAGCATGTTACAAGATAACTATTTGCTATTTAGAAATAATCGTTAATTCGTCTACAATATGCTTGGCATTAGAGTATTTATCAATAAGCCAAAGAACGTATCTAATATCAACATTAATGGTACGTTGTAATTTTTTATCGAAAATAACATCACCTGCCATCGCTTCAATATTTCCATCAAAGGCCAAACCAATTAATTCCCCTTTACCATTAATTACTGGAGAACCAGAGTTTCCACCTGTAATGTCATTATCGGTTAAGAAATTTACTGGCAATTCTCCACGCTCATTAGCATAACGACCATAATCTTTCTTTTCGTAGATATCCAACATACTTTGATCTAAATCAAACTCGTCATCATTTGGTTTGTACTTTTTAATCATACCTTTTAATGTGGTATAATTGTTTTCTTTAGCATCATTTCTTTTATCTGCTGGTAAAGCTCTCACTTTTCCGTAAGATAATCTTAAAGTAGAGTTAGCATCAGGATACTGAATATCACTTAATCCAGATTCGCGCAACCCTTTTACTAATAATCTAAACGACGCTTCGTAATCATTTGTAGGTTGTTCTAATTCCTCTGGCTGTTCTCTATATTTATCTAACAATTGATTAGATAATTTGTACATAGGATCATTTTCTAAAATAGCAGCGTCTGGATAATGTAAAAACGCTAACGCTCCTTCTTTTGAAGCAAATAAACTTAAATCGAAAATAGCATTAGTATATGCTGTAAAGTCATTATTGTTTTTCGCTCCAATTTCAGCAACCAACTCTGGAAGTGAATAATTAGATTTAGATGCCAACAATCCTAACTGTTTTGCTAAGATTTCTTTTTCTAATGGCAAATGATAATTTGTATACGTATCTTCAATATAAGCCTCTAATCGTGGTAATAAATTTTTACGTTCGGCGTCGTTAGCTCCAACATATTGCTGAAATGCAGATCCTAATCTGTACGGTAACACCGCAAATTTACTAGCACGTAATATATTGAGCAAGTAATTGGTTTGCTTCGCCTTTTCGTTAGTTAAGTTATAATAGTTATTAATATTTTTAATAACATCACCGTACATGGCTTTGTTAGCTTTTTTATTTGCCCATTTATTAAATTTCGTTTCCGTTTTAGTTTTCTTTTCTACGGTTTTGTGCTCTGTTAAAGCTTCAATCATACCAGCTCTATTTTTCCAATAGTTGGCAATACCAGCATAACCCGAGGCATACATAAGATTTACAGACTCGTCTGCATCCATATATTTTTTCATTACATCCATGCTTAGTTTAGAACCCTCAACCCAAGCAGGATAAGCGTATTTTACGTTTTGCTCTACACCTTGTGCAGGCATCCAACGGTTGGTACGACCAGGATACCCTAAAATCATGGCAAAATCATCCTCCTCTACACCATTGATATTAACCGGTAAATGGTATTTTGCTTTTAACGGTACGTTGTCTGTAGAATAATCTGCTGGTTGTCCTTCAGCATCAGCATACACTCTAAATAATGAAAAATCACCAGTATGTCTTGGCCATTCCCAGTTATCAGTGTCTCCACCAAACTTACCTACATTTTCTGGAGGTGTACCTACTAAACGTACATCTTTATAATCTTCGTACACAAAGTAGTAAAACTCATTACCTTGGTAAAAAGAACGCACAGAGACCGTGTATTTACCACCTTCGCTATTTTCTTGTTCTATTTTAGCTATCTCTTTGTTTAATGCCGCTTCACGTTCTTTTTCGCTCATGCTGTCATTAACTTGTGCGAGCATACGTTTAGACACGTCGTCCATTCTCACAAAAAAGCGAACATATAGACTTTCTGGTTTCATTTCTTCTGCCAATGAACCCGCCCAAAATCCGTTTTTTAAATGGTTTTGTTCTGCCGTAGATAATTCTGCTATGGCATTATAACCACAATGGTGGTTTGTTAATACTAAACCACTATCTGAAACAATACTAGCGGTACAACCACCATTGAATTGCACAATGGCATCTTTTAAACTTTGATTATTAATACTGTAAATTTCTTCTGGAGTTAATTGTAAACCCATTTTTTGCATATCGCGATGATTGAGTCGCTCTATATGCATTAGAAACCACATACCTTCATCCGCCATTACCGACGAAAATGAAAGGATAAATGCAATAATTGTAAGGGATAATTTCTTCATGTTTGATTGTTTTGAATATGGCGCTAAATGTACAGAAATTTAAGCATGGTTTAAAATGACCTATATGTTAAAACAGTGTTATTTTTAAGCCTTAACAATATTATTTAATTAATGGCTTTGCATTACGCATTAGATGTATTGAGAATTAAGAAAAAATACGTGACTTTACGTATATGTGGACTAATTATTTTTAGGTAATTTTAAAACCTAACAAAACACTAACAGTAGCGATTTCTGGAAAATAGAAAGGGATAAGAATTGTGTTTTGATTTATATAACGAGTTGTACCACATATGAGAAACCGAAATCTGACATACATAATTGGAGTTTTTATTCTACTTCTGACTTTTGAATTAAATGCTCAAACGTCTGAAATGGAGACTAACAAAAACCGAATTGACAGAGATTTTGTTTCAACTTCTGAATTCAATGAAAAAATTAAAGGACAAAGCAAAACCGAAAATGAAATCAATCTGGTTTTAGAAAAAAATAACGACAGCTTGTACTCTATTTATGTTTTCAACAAAACAACTGACTCTATAAAAATATCAAGTCAAGATTGGCATTTATTTTTAATTCAAGAAGCAAAAAACCAAAATGGCGAATGGAAACCAATTGAATATTGGAAATACTCTTGGTGTGGAAATAGCTACCTATCTGACAAACTCGAACCAAACGGAATTTTGAAAACGGAATCCAAAGTTTATAATGGGAATTTTGAAACTCAAATAAGATTTAAACTTCTAAATGACGATAAAGTATATTATTCAAATACTATGTCTGGATTTGTGAATTTATCTCAATTTGATATTCCAAAGGATATAACTGATTATCGGACTTATAAACGGATTGAAACTCGTGGAAGTTCGGAACTTTTGAAAAAGATAATATTTCTTGAACCAAACGGAATGAAAGAATTTATGGAAAAAGAAAAAGCCTATCTGGAAAAAATGGCTGAATTAAGGAAGAAAAATAAGAACTAAAAAATACGTGGTACAACAACGTGTATAGTCAATTGCTAAGGCAAGTGATTACTTGGAAAATTCCTTCGGAATTTTCTTGCGTTCGTTTTTGTTTACTAAATTAGTTGCTTAAACACGCAACTAACCATACACAAACACGTTGTAAAACATCATTCCCGAAAACAAAGAAGATGACCCAATCTGAATTTATAATTTTAAATTTTACTGAAATAAGGAGAAGAAGTATAAAACTTTGGAATGGACTACCTGAGAACTATTATAATTGGAAACCTGACGAAAAAGCTATGAGTGCGTCAGAAATGATAAGACACGTTTTGGAGGCTGATTATGGATGGAACCTTATTATTAATAAAGGAGATATCACAAATTATAAAACCCCTTGGAAAAACCGACTATTCATTAGCGTTACTGATGAAATTGAATTTGCCAAACCTTATAGAAAAACATTTATAGAAAGTGTAAGGCGATTTTCGGATTCGGAATTAAACGAAACCGAAATTATTCATCCAGGGAACGGAGAAAAGAAAATACTTGGAAAATATTTATTGCGGATTGGATATCACGAATCAGTTCACGCAGGACAATTTTTGTCATATCTAAGAGCAATGAAAATTGATAGACCAAAAATATGGGATTGAAAAAAAATTACAGCCAACAATGCATGAAAATAGTTGCTGAATTGGCGCTTAACCAATGGTAGTTGTAAGTTTACTACATTTGATTTTTATCCGGAAAATCCACTCGCGTTAACACACTATAATTCTTATACGAGACCGCTGAAAAACAATTTATACAATAAGAAAGTGAAAAAAATCATCTAACAGTCTTATCAATTCTTTGCTTACCTTCTATCCATACGCCATATAATGATTAGCTAAATAAAATATTGATATGACGATTCCCTTTCTAAAAAATCTGATTTCCATTAACCACTAAACAAAGTGCCTTTGTTAAAAATTTGTTAATGAAATAAATTGATGATTTATCGTCAAAAAAATTAACTTTGACCTTTTCAAATGATACCGTATGAACCCATCAGCTAGCGGCTGGATAAAAAAATTGCTCAAAGAGGTTTCTGAGACCATGTATTCTAACACAGAAACTACCGTGTTTTATAATAACCTAAAACACGCTGGTTTTATTTATGGTAGTAATATTAAAGTGGTATTAGATATTGTAAAACCCTTTGAATTAAGTGAAGAAGAACGCTGTAAAATTAACCTGCTTCTCACTTTCTACTTCATTTATAATAAGGAAAACCCTAAGGCACCTTTTACCGAGAGTCTTATTAAATATTACAAGTCTATTGGAGACCAAAAAAGGTCGTTTTTTGAAGATTTATTTAGCGATAAATCGGCAGACAGTTTGTTAGAAAAAATTATACATAAGCGCATTCATATTGATGATAATTTTATTACAAAAAGTTTCAATTACTTTTTAATTAATGCGCTCTTATTTGTTGATGTATTAGGATATCAACGTTTTCTACAAGATGAAAAACAGATTAAAAACTATGTAAAAAACCTAGAATCGGCATTAGAAACAATTGTTTTCTCAGTTATTGAAAACAAAACCGAAAAATCAGCATACGACAAAAATTTAGTAAAATTGTTTGAGGATTCTATTCGTCATAAAAACGCGAAACTCGTAACCTATAACGATGCCATTACAATTATAAAAGAACCGCTAGAAAAACTATACATTATAGACCTTGTTTGTATGGCCTCATGGACGGACAAGATTATAGATAATGAAGAACGGGATTTCTTAAATCAGTTAAAAACAGATTTAAACATAGATCGCGCAGTCATTGTAAGGTCTGTAAATGATATCAATTTATTTTACGACGAACACAAAGAGAAAGTTGCTTTCCTTAGTTCTAAAAACCTCGCACAAAGTTTTTATACCAATAGTAGCAAAATTGTATATAAACTGATTACCAGAAATAGTAAGCGTTTAATTAAGGAATTGTCTGAAAGTAAAGAAGCGCTATACTTATTAACGCAATCGACACAGCGAAATCTTACCGACGAAGAACAGAAAAAAATTCAGATGCAACTTTTAGACATATTTAAATCTATTCCGAGTTTAGCCATATTTATGTTGCCTGGTGGCATGCTATTGTTACCGCTATTCATTAAATTCATTCCAAGGTTATTACCTTCTGCTTTTGACGATAACAGAATTGATGAGGACGCCTAAGTAGCTAAATAAAACTATAATCTAAACAGGAACTCGATTACTCTAACCAATGTTTAAAATCCTTTACGCGTTCTCTAGCCACAATAATATTGTGTTCATTAAAATGGTTTAACTTTATTTGAAGTCGGGAATTGGTATAACTCACCATATCCTTTATGGCATTTACATTTATGTAGAATTTTCGACTGACCCTAAAGAATACATTCGGTTCTAAATCTGACTCTAATTCATCTAATGTTGCATCTAAAAGATAATTTCTACCTTCAGTTGTAAAAGCGTAAGTGCCTTTATTTTCGCTGTATATACATTCTATATCTTCAATATTAATCAATTTTAAGTGCTGACCCACTTTTACCGAAAATCGTTTTTTGTATTCGCGCTCAATCGGGTTGATCAATAGGTTTTTAATATCATTAAAGTCTAAAGTCACGGCTTTCTGCTGTGGTGCACGACCTTTATATTTTTTAACAGCAGTTTCTAGGTCTTCATCATCAATGGGTTTCAACAAATAATCGATACTATTGAGTTTAAAAGCTTGTAGCGCATATTCATCATAAGCAGTGGTAAATATAACAGCTGATTTGATATCTATAGCTTCAAAAATCTCAAAAGATAAACCATCACTGAGCTGAATATCTAAAAAAATTAAATCGGGATGAGCATTATTCTGAAACCATGCAATGGATTCTTCTACAGAATGAAGCATGGTTTCAGCATTTAGATCTAAAGCTTTAAGCATACGTTGTAATCGTCTTGCTGATGGTTTTTCGTCTTCTATTATGATTACATTCATTTTTTAATTATTTATCTTTTTTAATGTTTCAATTTATAATATTCACTATTCCCAAAATGTGGTAGATTCATCTTTTTTATCTAAGAATTTTTTGATTTTTTTATCCTCCCAACGTTTATTAAATAGGCGTTTACCTTTAAATACGTTTAAACCGTGTATAACAATAAAAACAGACCAAGCCACTATAATGCTTAAATTTAAACTGATAATATTGTTTTTATAAGGTCCGGCTACAATATATAAATTGTATAGCAGTAAGCCTATACCAACGATATAACCAGCTAAGTGTAGGTAAAAAACTTTAACCTTTCTTACTTTATTTATAGCCTTTTTTAATTGCTCTTTTTCCTTGTCACTCATGGTTTTTATAATAACGATTTACAACATTTCTCGTTTTGGGTTGTACTCATTGAAGAGTTTTAAATTACTCCCAATTCTCTTTTTCTTTTTCCATAAATTCTGCAATTTTTCGCTTTTCCCAGTTCTTTCCAAACAGGAAATTGGTTCCAAAAACCCCTAAAAAGTGAAATACTAATCCGATGCCCCAAAAAAATGCTGTAGCGTATGGACCAAACCCTGAAAACCCAGAATTTGAATTCATTCCGATGAGAATAATTAAAAATAAATTCACTACGACATATGATGCTAAATGCCAATAAAATCCAACAATAGCATCTACTTTTTTCTTCGCTCTTAAATACGCTTCTTCATTTCTAAAATCTCTAGCGTCCTCACCATCATTATACGGTTCTATATTATACTTTTCCATTACTTATACTTTTTATCTTGTTGTAATTCTTCGTCCATAAACTGTTGTATTTTTCGTTCTTCCCAATCGTCTCCAATAATACGTGGAAGTCCAAATACGGCAAATGCATGAATCAGCAGTACCATTCCCCAAACCATCCATGACATCAGTGTTGAAAAATCGAAAAATGCATCTTTAAACGTTTCACCATTATTCATACCACTCATCACTTTTACAGCGGTGATAACGGTATTAATAACCACGTAAACAGTAAGATGTGTGTAAAAACGTTTTAGTTTTTCAACTTTATTTTTAGCTTTTCTAAGCTTAAATTTATTTGAATCCATTGTTATTAAATTTATTTCCAACGTCTTGTTTCGTCCTCTTTACGCATATATTCTTCAATTTTTCGTTTTTCCCATTTGGCACCTAAAGCACCATCATCTACAAAAACACGATATGCCTGAAATGCTAAGCTCAATCCCCAACCAAACGCTGGAAACCAGAACCATTGAATGGTCATATATGAATACGTGTACCAGATATACACTAAAAAAGGAATTACAAATACATAGGCAATTAAACTGTAGTAAAACGCTTTTAATTCTTCTACACGTTTACGAGCTCTTACGTAGTCTTCATTGAGTCGACTTTGTGATTTTTGAACAGATGTCATAATTGAAACTTGTTTTGTGAGCATTGGGATAGCGACTGCAAAATCCTTTTCTCGTTGATTGATGATCACTTTTTTATTTGAAAGTAGCTGATAACGTTGTTTTATGTTCTCTAAACCCACGCCACTACTTTTCTTTACAATTTGCTTGGGTTGAAGATTATTCATAACCACCAAATGGTTACCATCTTCATATATTTTAACATGCAACGGTTTACTCGAAGTTACCATATTATGTTTTACTGCATTTTCTAAAAGTAGTTGCAATGATAAAGGCACTACTTTACTTTCTGGATTGGATGCTTGATCCGGAATTTCGAAAATAATACTGTCCTCAAAACGCATTTTTAATAAGGACATATAAGTTCTGGCAAATTTTAATTCTTCATCTACGGTTACTAATTCCTTATTTTTTTGCTCTAATACATAACGGTACACTTTTGATAATGACGTTGTGAATTTTTGGGCATTTTCCGGATTTTCTTCAATTAAACTGGTTAATACATTTAAACTATTAAATAAGAAATGTGGGTCTAATTGATTTTTTAAAGCATCGAATTTAGCACTTGCCGTACCTGCTATTACTTTTTGCTCTTTTATCTTATTTTTTTGGTAACGGTTATAGAAATAGATAATATGAAAAACGCTTACAATACTTAAGGTTATCCATAAACCAAAGGAATACGCTTTCCAAGTTTCACGTTGCATAAACACATCGAAGTCTCTTCCGTAATAAAAAACTGATGTTGCTGCACGTAGAAAAAAGAGACCAACTAAAGTGATACAAGTACTACCTACAATACCTAAAACTATTCGTTTAGCGATATCTCCTTTTTTCCACGAACGTCTTTCCATATAATCGAAAAACGCCATATTAGAATAACCTAAAACAAAGGCGTACAATTGATAAAATCCAAACTGAATGATAAAGTCATTAAATGAATCAAAGTTAAACCCATCTGAGAAAAGGTTACCAAGCACAAATACCGCACACCCTATGGCGAATGTTAGAATTATTTTTTTTAACGACTTCATAATTAACTGATTAGGCTTTACAATTTTTAGCTACTGCAACAGCGCGTTCCTTGCCCCAATTTGGGTGTAAACGGCTCTCTGGTTTAAAGGTATTAAAAAGTTCTATGGAAGCTTCTACTTCCTTGCAATAAGGAGCTGTATCTTTTCCAAAATATTTGGCACTACCCATTGCCCATTCTGCTTTACCTAATGCGGCTCTTGGATTGGTAGCATCAATTGCCAAGGCTTTATTATATAACTCTGGTATTTTAGCACCATATTTCATGCCGTACGTCATGCCGTCAAACGCTACCCAATTAGTTAAAACTTGAGCTTGCATTACTAATATCTCAGCATTGTTTTCACTTTTCAGCATGGCTTCATCTAAATGTTGTTGAGCTTTATCTAATTGTGCTTTTAAAACCGTGGCGTCTTTTTCTGTCCAGCTTTTTAAGCTATTTATTTGTGCTATATAATAATTTGGCAACCATTCTTTCGGTTCTGCTTTGGCAATGCGTTCAAACATATTTTCGGCTTCATCTGTTTTATCTGCCTGCCACAACTCAAAAGCTTTAGACATGCCTTTTTCAAAATTTGATTGTGCTTGGGTTAATCCTGTCACAAGCAGTACTACTATAATGATAATTTGTTTTTTCATGATTAATATATTTATATCTAATTGTTTAAAAAATTTAGTATGATGTCTGTATCGTTACCTTAGAGTGAAATGTTTATCGTCTTATTAGCCTTTAATTCAAATTTAGCGTCCGACCATTCTGGTGGTCCCATAAATCCTTTTGCGTTATTAGAGCATCCATAATCTTCCTTCGGAATACCCAAAAAGTTAGTATCTAATTTTCCGTTACTATTTTCATCGTGAAAAATTGAAACAGCATACACTCCCTTTGGAATATCATTAAAAGTAACAACGCACTTATTATTTTCTATAGCGCTTGCCGTTCCTTTATATGAAGATTCTAAAAATCTGGTCTCAGCATTATAAAGCGCTATAAACATCTGACCTTTGTTGCTAGACACACCCTCTACACTCACAGTAATAGCATGTGTTTCTTGCGATTCTAATTGAAAACTCAATACATTAATAACAGTAATAACTATAAGTTTTAGTAAAATATTCATGGTTTTCGGTTTTGTTTGATACAAATATCCTGTACATGCTTGGGTTTTAAAAACGGAAGTCACTGAAATGTAAATTTTTGATGACGAATTGTATACTTTTCAAAATAAGCCATAAAAATCAGTAACTTACAGCTACATTTCTATACTAATCTGTTATAAAAACATTTTAAAACCAACCACCACATGAAAAATCGCATCTGTATTATTGCGCTAACGCTCATTTCTACCCTAGTGTTTTCGCAAACCGACAAACGCCTTAAAGGCATAGAAAAACAATTTAATGCTGTATTAGAAAGCACTAAGGCTCCTGGTTTTGCCGTAGCCATTGTAGAAGGCGATAAAATTATTTACTCTAAAGGGTTTGGTTATGCAGACTATGAGAATAAAATTCCGGCTGATGCCAATACGCTTTTTGCCATTGGATCTAGTTCTAAAGCATTTACATCTGCCTTATTGGGATTGCATAGAGCGGATGATCAACTGTCTTTTGACGATCGTCCTCAAATGTATATTCCAGAATTAGAATTTTATAATACTGAGATGAATAATAGAATTACTATTAAAGATTTAATGCGTCATAGTACTGGTTTACCAAGACATGATGGATCTTGGTATTTTTTTCCAAGCCACAATAAAGATAGCTTAATTAAGAAGTTAAAGTATCACGAACCTTTTGCAGGAGTGCGAGAACAATGGCATTACAATAATTTTTGTTTTTTATTGCAAGGCGTCATTACCGAACGCATTACAGGACAAACGTGGGAAGAAAACATCGTATCAAAATTCTTTAAACCATTAGGTATGGACCGCTCTAATACCACTATCGCAGAGATGAAATCTAGCGCTAACGCAGCTATAGGTTATGAGTTAGACAAGGATAGAAATATCTCTAAAATGGATTATTACGACATTGCTGGTATGTCTCCTGCCGGAAGTATTAACAGTAGTGTTAATGATATGAGCCAATGGTTAATGACCTGGATTAACAATGGAAAATATAAAGAAAACCAGATCTTACCAGAGACTTATGTAAAAGAAGCCATGAGCTCTCAGATGATTGTATCTGCTGGGTTTCCGTCAAAAGAATTACCAGATGTACAATTTGCCAATTATGGTTACGGTTGGTTTTTACATGCGTACAAAGGCCATTATATGGTAGAACATGGAGGTAACATAAACGGATTTTCGGCCAGTGTAGCGCTGTACCCTTCAGATAGTTTGGGCATTGTGGTTTTAGCAAATCAAAATGGCTCACAAGTACCACGACTTATTAGAAATATTGCAGCAGACCATATGCTAAAAGTTAAGAAAACAGAATGGGCAAAAAAGTACAAGGAAGATCTGCAAAAGGCGCTAAAGATGCAAGAAGAAGCTAAAGAGGAGATGGAAACGTCTAATGTAAAAAACACCAAACCCTCCCATACACAAATAGACTATACAGGGACATATGAGCACAAAGGTTATGGAACTTTTGAAATTGAAATAGAAAATGATTCCTTATTTACCGCCATAAATGATAAAAAAATATTTTTAAATCATTTTCATTATGATACGTTTGAGATGTTAGATGTTGAAAACGGAAAAGTAGATACCACCGAAATTGGAAACGCTATTAAACTACACTTTAGTACCAATATTGCAGGAGATATAGATTATGCACGTATTGATATAGAAAATTTAGTAGATCCTATAGCATTCAAGCGCACACCAAACACCATTGATGTAGACTCCAAAACGTTAGAACAATACGTAGGTGACTTTGATTTAATGGGTACAGAAATTAAAGCCTATATCAAAGAAGACAATGTACTTTATGTATTTATTAAAGGACAGCCAGAATATGCATTAATACCTACAGCAACACACAAATTTAATTTCAAAACTTTAGAAGGCTTTAAAGTTGAATTCATAGAAGATGAAGATAAACACATTAACGAAGTAAAATTTATTCAACCAAATGGCATTTTTGTAGCAAAACGAAAAATAAAAGAGGAAGACTAAAACAAAACATCTTTGCCACTTAAGAATAAAGCAATCAAAAACAAAACTCTCTGTTATACCATAATTAATATAGATAACAGAAGTTTTTGTAATTTTAGGAAATGTTGTGTAAAATTTGACAAAACCAAGAAAAATAGAACTGAATTTAGGAAATCCGAAAAATGGATGGCTTTCGATTGAATTAAAATCTGCGGAATTTGAATTAGAATTTAATGCTTCAAATATTCCTGAAAATCCGACTGACAAACTTTGCGAATCTCTGATTTTAGCAGTAAATGGAATCGATACGGAAATATGCTGGAGTTAGGAACCTGAATGTTATTTCTTTGAACTAAAACAAAGTGGAAAAGAAATTGAGCTGAATATTTCAAAAAGTGGAGGAAAAACAGAAAATCGAAATCTGATTTATAAACTGACTGGAGATTTCGAGTCTGTGATTTTACCAATGTATCGGAGTTTAAAAAAGTTCAATACTTTAGAATTTGACAAAGCTGATTGGAAAAAAATTGACCAAATAAAACTGAATTAATTAACGGAATTAATAACGGAAAGAAAAAATGGCTGATGGAAGTTTGTCGCAATTTAAAGCGACTTTAGCAAGAAAAATAGAAAGAAACCAAAAAAGGCAAGCAAGGTCAGACAGATATTCTACGAGCTATAAAAATTCTGATTCAAAAACTGAATTTGATTTCCCAAAACTATCGGAATCTGAATTGGAGAAAGTAAAAAGTGACATTCAGAAAAAAGCAAAATCGGAAAGAAAAAAGGAACTTATAGTTATTGTAATCGTCTTTGCAATTGTGACTTTGATAATTTTATATCTCATTTGAATTTAATTAAAAACTACACACAACACCGTGCATAATTAATGGCTTGTTCTCGTCTACTTACGAAAATCTTCGCAGATTTTCTATTCCGTTTTTATTTGCTAAATTAGTGTTTAAACCACGCAACTACCCCTACACAAAACCATTAGCTGCAAACTAAAAATTGATCTTAAATTATAAATGAAGTATTTAGAATCAACCTATTATTTTGACTTTGAGAAAGAATCAGTACAGAATTTGATTTCAGAATTAAATACTGATATAATTTCAGATACAGAAAAAACAATTAGAATTTATAACAAGGTTCGCGACAATTGGAAATACGATCCTTATAGCATAAGTCTATTAAAAGAAAAATATAAGTCTAGCCATATAGCAAAAAAACAATCAGGCAATTGTGTAGAAAAATCAATAATCCTAATCGCTTGTCTTCGAGCTTTAAAAATTCCGGCAAGATTACATTTAGGTAAAGTGAAGAATCACATCGCTGTAGAAAGGTTAACTGAAAAGTTTGGTTCCAATGAATTGACACCACATGGTATGGTAAATGTCTATCTAAAAGATAAGTGGTTAAAAATGTCGCCAGCATTCAATAAATCATTGTGTACAAAACTAAATGTAGAACCCTTGGAATTTGACGGCGAAAACAATTCTTTTTTACAACAGTACAATAGCGATGGAACTCGATTTATGGAATATATAGATGACTATGGCCATTTTGAAGATGTACCTCTAGATTTTATGGAAAGAAATATAAAAGAACATTATCCACATATTTTTGATACCGACGAAACTATAAAAGAATTTAAACTATAAAATATCAGTGGCTAATAATAGCGATAAGTAATCAATTGTGCTCGCTTACTGATATAAATCCTCCCAATTTTCTAGTTTACAGCATTCTTGTAAAGGTAACCGCTAAACTGATCCACCTGTCTAAGTAAACACTGTTAAGCCCAATTTAAAAAAATCATACAAAAAAAATGTCACATGCTATTATTGTATGATTATTGAAAGTTTAAAGTCATAAAATTAATACAACGCACATCCTAAAAAATATATAACTAGTCCTTATCTTTTCAATAAATCCTTGTAGGCTTTCTTTCAAATATTTAAATTTATAGGATATGTATTTATACTTCGCGTATTGAAACTAACATATTCTCAGCAAAAAGCCAACGTGTGAGGTTTCAGAATACAATGACAATACAGATCTAACGTATTAATTAAACTAAAACCATATGAAATTAGGTGCATTTTCAGTGAGTCTTAATGTGAAAGACATTAAAGCTTCAAAAAACTTTTACGAAACATTAGGATTCCAGGTATTTGCAGGAACCCTTGAACAAAATTACCTCATTATGAAAAATGAAGATTCGTTAATCGGTTTGTTTCAAGGTATGTTTGAAAATAACATCCTTACATTCAATCCTGGATGGGATGCGAACGCAAATCAATTAGATAATTTTGATGATGTTAGAGAAATTCAAGCACAATTAAAAGCACAAGATGTACCCTTAATAAAAGAAGCTGACAAAAACTCAGAAGGCCCAGAAAGCATTACGCTTGTTGACCCAGATGGCAATATCATTCTAATTGACCAACATGTGTAGCAATAGGTATCTAAAACGTATTTAGTGCGTTCTATATCATTATGCTTTTCATAACATTCTATTTGTCAATGGTCTATTACGGTTTCAATTATCGTTCTTAAAAAGATGTGTTGATTTTTTTAATGCGAATTAATTGCAATAATTGAAAATGATTGTATATTTACCCAATATTAATGCGAATTTATTGCATTAATAAAATTCGCAATGACAAGAAGAGACAGCTTTAAGCTTTTAGGAGCAACGAGTTTAGCACTCGTATTACCGCAACCTCTATTACTATTTGCGCAAAAAAATAATAGTATGGCACACACAGAATTTGAAGTAATTATTATAGGCGGAAGTTACGCCGGACTCTCAACAGCGTTAACATTAGGACGCTCACGTCGTAAAACTTTACTCATCGATGCAGGACAACCTTGCAACCAACAGACACCACATTCGCATAATTTTTTAACCCAAGATGGCAAGACTCCAAAGGACATAGCAGATGTCGCCAAAAGTCAAGTAGCTAAATATCCAAGCATTCATTTTTATAACGGCTTCGCAAATAGCGCAAAACGATCTCAAGAAAAATTTGAAATAACCACAAGTAACGGAGAGATTTTCACCGCTAAAAAATTGGTTTTAGCCACAGGAATTAAAGATCTTATGCCTGCAATTACTGGTTTTAATGAATGTTGGGGAATTTCTGTAGTGCATTGCCCTTATTGCCATGGTTACGAAATTAGAAATAAAAACACAGCAATTATAGCCAATGGAGAACATGCTTTTCATCTTGCTGCATTAGTCATAAACTTAACTTCAAAAGTTACAATTATTACGGCTAACAAAGACCAATTTAATGAGCATCAGCTCAAAATATTAAAGCAAAATAACATCCGAATTATTGAAAAAGATGTCTCGGCAATTCAACACCAAAACGGCCAATTAAAGTCTCTCATTTTTAAAGACGCTACCTCAGAAGATTTTGATTGTGCCTATGCCTCTATTCCATTTGAATTACACAGTAACATTGCTGCATCATTAGGTTGCGAATTTACCGAACATGGACATATTAAAGTCAACCCTATGCAAAAAACCACAGTAGAAGGTGTTTTTGCCTGCGGAGATAATAGCTCACCTATGCGTTCTGTGGCCAACGCAGTACAAGGAGGTAACTTTACAGGTGCCGTGATAAATAATGAATTGAGTAAAGAATTATTTTAAAAACATAACTAATAATAAGTTAATAGAACAATCATTAACTTTAGGGCTTGTATATAAAAAGGATCTTACCATAAATCTTACCAGCCTAGATATGTTTAATTTAAAACAAGTTACAATAATATTAGTACTCACGTTAAACACCTGTGTATTATTTACACAAACATTATCTCTAAAAATTAGTGAAACAGATTTTACAATCGGAAAATCAATTAAAATTAAATCGGAAATATTAGATGAAACAAGAGAATTAAATATATACTTACCTCTAAACTATTCTGATGATTCCTTAAAACACTATCCGGTAATTTACTTACTAGATGGCTCTAAAGACGAAGATTTTATACATATTTCAGGCATCATTCAATTTGGTTCATTTTCTTGGATTCAAATGATTCCTGAATCTATTGTTGTGGGCATTGGAAATGTCGATCGAAAAAAGGATTTTACATATCCGTCGCAAAATAAATTAGATCAAAAAGAGTTTCCTACCTCTGGTAAATCAGAAAACTTTATTGCATTTATTCAAAAAGAATTACAACCCTTTATAGATCAAACCTACCGAACCGCTGAACTTAAAACGATTATAGGGCAATCTTTAGGTGGTTTATTAGCTACCGAAATTCTGTTTAAATTTCCAAATCTCTTTGATAACTATATAATTGTAAGTCCGAGTTTATGGTGGGACGATGAAAAATTACTTAACGAAAAACCCGTTACTTACAACACTAAGAAATCTATATACATTGCAGGTGGCAAAGAAGGTGAAGTGATGGAACGCACAACGAAAGCGCTACATACTAAATTAAAAAATAGTCAACAACCTAACACATCATTGTTTTATAGTTTTTTAGAAGACAAAACCCATGGCGATGCTTTACATCTTGCCGTGTACAACGCGTTTGAAAAAAATTTTAAACCGATTAAAAAATAAATAGTTTACAACCATTATAGAAAGGAAGCCTATAATTGACACCAGTAGATTACTCTCAATTTATTTTTAAACAGATGGTTGATGAAACAAAAAAAGCTGTCTATAAAAGACAGCTTTTTTAATATGGTAAAAATGTTTTTATTAAAACATATCTCTTCCTGCAAAGTGAAAAGCACTTTCTATAGCTGCGTTTTCATCACTATCACTTCCGTGTACTGCATTTTCTCCAATAGAAGCTGCATATAATTTACGGATTGTACCTTCAGCTGCATCAGCCGGGTTTGTAGCACCAATTAAAGTTCTAAAATCTTCAACTGCATTGTCTTTTTCTAAAACAGCAGCGACGATAGGTCCACGAGTCATATATTCTACTAACTCACCAAAAAATGGACGTTCGTTATGAATTGCGTAAAACTCCTCAGCATCTGCTGTAGTCATTTGAGTTAATTTCATTGCTACGATTCTAAATCCTGAAGCTGAAATCTTTTCTAATATTGCGCCAATGTGTCCTTTTTCAACAGCATCTGGCTTTAACATTGTAAATGTTCTGTTAGTTGCCATGTATTTTTTTTAAATGAGGTGCAAAAATAATACATTTCTTTAATTTACCAACAGCTGCTTTTATTAAATTAATGTTACTATAAAACCCTTATACCATTGATCACAAAAGAAAATATGTGTTAAATACCAAAAGTATATGTTAATTCGTATGAAATGCATTATTCAAAATATCTAAAAAATGTATCTTCGCAACTTATGGATAACACTCAGATTTCAGAAATAAAAGCACTTTTAAGCACTCCCAAAAACATAGTTATAGTTCCTCATAGAAATCCAGATGGTGATGCTATGGGTTCGACTTTAGCATTATACCATTACCTTAAATTATATAATCATAATGCGATAATTATTGCACCTAATGATTATCCCGATTTTTTAAAGTGGTTACCAGGAGTTGATACCGTTTTAAAGTTTGAATCTCAACAAAACGAAAGTGAGACACTTATTAAAAATGCTGATCTTATTTTTACTCTCGATTTTAATGCCTTTCATCGTGCAGGAAATCAAATGGCAGAAATCTTAGAACCATCTACAGCGATAAAAATAATGATAGATCATCACCAACAACCAGATGATTATGCCAAATACATGTATTCAGATATTAGTATGTCTTCTACCTGCGAAATGGTATACAATTTTATTGAAATGCTTGGTGATACAGATAAAATTAATTCTACAATAGCAACATGTATATATGTTGGGATCATGACAGATACAGGTTCGTTCCGTTTCCCTGCAACGACAAGTAGAACTCATAGAGTTATTGGGCATCTCATTGAAAAAGGAGCTGAAAATTCTCAGATACACAACAATACATACGATACCAATAGTTACAGTCGCTTACAATTATTAGGTAGAGCTATGCAGAATTTAAAAGTAATTCCAGAATTAAGAACAGCGTATATCACTTTATCACAAGCTGACTTAGATGAATTTAACTTTAAAAAAGGAGATACCGAAGGTTTTGTAAATTACGCGTTATCCTTAAAAGGCATTATTTTTGCAGCCATATTTATAGAAAGTCAACAAGACCAAATAATAAAAATATCCTTGCGAAGTAAAGGGGCGTTTTCAGTAAATGAATTTTCGAGAGCACATTTTAATGGTGGTGGCCATACGAATGCTGCAGGAGGACGTAGCGATGATGATATGCAAACAACTATAAATAAATTTATTAGTATATTACCGCAATATAAACAGGATTTGTCCCAATGAAACCCCTAAATTGGTGCCGCATAAAATATTAAAACATGAAAAACCTACATATACTCACTATTGTATTACTGCTATGCTTTAGTTGTAAATCTCCAGAGCCAAGATTACCAGAATCCGTACAATCGGGTTCTTTCCTAAAAGCTTCTGCCGAACGCAATAAAAAACTTAACGAACTAGAACATCAGCAAATTGCCGATATTATAAAAAGTAATCCGGATAAAGATTACATCGCTTCCGAAAGTGGTTTTTGGTACTATTACCAAAATAAAATTGAAAACGATACAATTCAACCCGAGTTTGGTGATGTGGTTGACTTTACCTTTGATGTCTCTAATATTGAAGGGAATGAAATTTATGCTAACACTAACATAACCTATGTTATGGACAAGGAGGAATTGTTTACCGGTTTACGTGAAGGCTTAAAACTTTTAAAACCAACCGAAACTGCGACATTTATATTTCCGTCCCAAAAAGCTTTTGGGTATTATGGAGATGAACGAAAAATAGGAACCAATGTTCCGTTAATTTGTGAAGTAACTTTAAACACTATAACTAAAAAAAATGATTAAACAAGCACTTACAGCATTCGTTGCACTATTAGTATTAGCAAACATTTCTTGCCAAGAACGTTATTCTGATTTAGGCGATGGACTTTATGCCGAATTTGTAACCTCAAAAGACACCATGGTAGCAAAACTCTTTTTTGAGAAAGCGCCTGTCACTGTTGCTAATTTTGTAGCCTTAGCAGAAGGAAACCACCCTTTAGCTAAAGAAGAGTTTAAAGGAAAACCTTTTTACGACGGTTTAACATTTCACCGTGTTATGAATAATTTTATGATTCAAGGAGGAGACCCAACTGCTACAGGCACTGGTGGTCCTGGTTATAAATTTGAAGATGAACTAGTTCCAGAGTTTAAACACGATAAACCAGGTATGCTATCCATGGCTAACAGTGGCGTAAACTCTAATGGAAGCCAATTTTTTATCACAGAAAAGGTGACACCTTGGTTAGATGGTTATGATGAAAATGGAAATTTAAGAGATTGTGATAATCCAAGAGTAGCGTGCCACGCCGTTTTTGGAGAATTAGTAAAAGGATTAAACGTTTTAGATACTATTTCTAATGTAAAAGTTGCTCCTAGAACGAATAAACCTCTTGAAGATGTGGTTATTAATAAGGTAAATATTATTCGAATTGGTGGTGCCGCTAAGAAATTTGATGCACCTAAAGTATTTACAGAAGAGCTTCCTAAAATTAAAGAAAAGGTTGAAGCTGCTAAAATTGAAGCTGCTAAAAAAGCTGAAGAAGCCAAAAAAGAAGCGAAAGCAAAAGCAGATTTAGCAAAAACTGAATTCTTAAAAAAGAATGAAGAATTAACAGGACGTAAAATTGAATCGCCAACAGGAATGGCAATGATTTTTACACACGAAGGTAATGGTGTTAAACCAAATCCTTCTCAACGTGTTAACATCGATTGTGCTGGTTATTTAGAAAATGGTGATTTATTCTGGACTACGATGAAAGACATAGCAGAGAAAAATGGTAAATATGATGAGAGACAAGACAAAGCCGGCCGATACACTCCATTTGACATGCCTTACAACGAGACCGCTGGTTTAATTGCTGGTTTTAGGGAAGCCATGTTAAATATGAAAATTGGAGATAAAGCTAGAGTATTTATTCCTTACTATCTAGGCTATGGAGAGAGAGGTAATCCTCCTGTAATCCCTGGAAATGCGAACCTTGTTTTTGATATTGAATTGGTAAGTATTAAATAATAGTTTAATTATAACAAACATAAAAGCAGCCCTTCAAAATATCTTTTGAAGGGCTGCTTTTTTCTAAAATATATCAGACCTCAATTTATACCTACAAGGTTTTAAAAACCTTGCAGGATACTTAAATTAAGCTTTAGGAATATGTTTTAATATCTCAAGAACAAATTCCCAGTACTTCTGTGCAGAAGAAATCTGAGCACGTTCATCTGGAGAGTGTGCTCCTTTAATATTTGGACCAAAACTAATCATATCCATATCTGGATAATTGGTTCCTAAGATTCCACATTCTAAACCAGCATGGCAAGCAGCAACATGAGGTTTTTCACCATTATTTAAACGCTTGTAAATAGGTACCATCACTTTTAGAATATCAGAATCCATATTCGGTGCCCAACCAGGATAATCACCCGAAAGTTCCACTTCACATCCTGTTAATTCAAAAGTAGCACGTAATGTATTTGCCAAATCTTCTTTTGTACTTTCTACAGAACTACGTGTTAAACATCCAATTTTTATAGCACCATCTTTAACAATAACGCGAGCGATGTTGTTAGACGTTTCTACTAAGCCTTCAATATCAGGACTCATACGATAAACCCCATTATGTGCAGCATACAATGCTCGTGTTAAACCTTCCTGTACTCCTAAGTCCATAATTTTTTCTGGAGTTTCAGTTTTAGAAACAATAATTTCTAAATCGGGTTCCATAGTTTTAAATTCAAACTTAAGCATAGCTGCCATATCATTCATTTCAGCTTCAAAAGCCGCTTCATGTACGGCATCAATAGCAACTGTAGCATTACTTTCTCTAGGAATTGCATTACGCAAACTACCTCCATCAATTTCAGAAATACGCAATCCAAAATTTTCAAAACCATCAAAAAGCAAACGATTCATTAATTTATTAGCATTACCCAAACCTTCATGGATTTGCATACCAGAGTGCCCTCCTTGTAATCCTTTTACCGTAATAGTATATCCTATTTTAAACTCAGGTGTCTCCTCTTCTTTATACGCTCTAGTTGCTGTAACATCTACTCCACCAGCACAACCTACTCCAATCTCATCGTCTTCCTCGGTATCTAAATTTAAAAGTATTTCACCTTCAAGTAAACCTCCTTTTAATCCTTTAGCACCTGTCATTCCTGTCTCTTCATCAATAGTAAACAACGCTTCAAGTGCTGGGTGCGCAATTGTATTACTTTCTAAAATCGCCATAATCGTAGCGACCCCCAAACCATTATCAGCACCAAGTGTTGTGCCTTTAGCCTTTACCCAATCACCATCAACATACATGTCAATGCCTTGGGCATCAAAATCAAAAACAGTATCATTATTTTTTTGATGCACCATATCTAAATGCGATTGCATAACTATTGGTTTTCGGTCTTCCATACCCTTAGATGCAGGCTTACGAATAATAACGTTACCTACCTCATCTTCGATGGTTTCTAAACCTAAATTATTCCCGAAATCCTTCATAAATTGAATAACGCGTTCCTCCTTTTTTGAAGGTCGAGGCACGGCATTCAAATCAGCAAATTTATTCCATAATTGTTTTGGCTCTAAGGCTCTTATTTCTGAACTCATAAATCTTGTTTTTAGATTTGCAAAGGTACAAAATACGATGGTCTATTTAATAGCATTTTATTGTGGTTTCAAATTTAAAGACCTGTTTTAAATCAACTTCTTTAAAAGCACTCCTTAAATCTTTTGGATATAGAATTTGCATCAAGTCAATACCGCCATATGTTATTGAATAATAAAAAAGGAATTATTTTTTTTAAATGAATAGAGATTTGAAGAATTACTAATTTTAAATAAAGTGCACTTTAAACTTTTTCCTATTTTTGAGTTATGCGTAAAAAAGAAAAATTAATTCTAGTTGTTTTCTTAGGAATTCAATTACTCTTCTTATCTCAGCTTAAGCATTTCGCCGAATTTGTTGAGCAATTTTATAGCAATGGGCTGTATGTTTTAATATCAAAATTAATGCGCTATGCCTTTGGATGGCTCCCTTTTTCCATTGGAGATATCTTCTACACTTTAGCCGGTATTTATCTTATAAGATGGTTTATAATTAACAGAAAACGGATTATTAAAGACACTATAAATTGGTTGATAGATATTGCGGCAACATTGTCTATTGCCTATTTTGCCTTTCATATATTATGGGCTTTTAATTATTACCGTCAGCCTTTAAATGAATCCTTGGACCTCAATGCTGATTATACCACAACACAGCTCGTAACATTTACAAAAGCACTTATTAAAAAATCGAATAGTCTCCACCTTACTTTGACTGAAAATGATACCGTAAAAGTAGAAATGCCCTATACTAAATCTGAAATTTTAGCAAAAGTAAAAGACGGTTACCAGACACTTTCTAATAAATATACGCACCTCACCTATCAACCTAAAAGCATTAAAAAATCACTATATAGTTTACCACTTACCTATATGGGATTTTCAGGATACCTAAATCCTTTTACCAATGAAGCTCAGGTTAACGGATTAATTTCAACCTATAAGTTTCCAACAACAGCATGCCATGAAGCAGCACACCAACTGGGTTATGCGGCAGAAAATGAAGCGAATTTTATTGGAAGCCTAGCAGCTATACATAACGATGATCCGTATTTTAAATACTCAGGCTACACCTTTGCGCTTCGATATTGCTTGGCAGAAATATTTAAACGCGACCCAGAACTTTACGATACTATTATTGTATCCGTGAACCCAGGCATCTTAAAAAACTATCAAGAGGTCCAAGATTTTTGGGTATCTTACAAAACCCCTTTAGAACCTATTTTTGAAAAAACCTTTGATCATTTTCTCAAAGCCAATAACCAATCGGCTGGTATGAAAAGTTATAGCTACGTCGTTGCGCTTCTGGTTAATTATTATGAGCACCAGGCGCTATAAAGTATCAAGGTTTTATTGCACTTCCTTAACACCAAAAACGTTAATTTTTTTGAATAGAATTTTACTTTAATGTTAAATTCCTATCTTTAGAATTCAATCTAACCAACCAAAACATATGATTAAAGTCCATTTACGACTGCTCATTTTTATGTGCAGTGTTTCACTATTTGCGCAAGATTACTTTCCTAGTAATTCGGGAGTTATAGCTAATAACTCTAACTACACGGCATTTACAAATGCAACGATTCATGTCTCGCCAACCGAAGTTATAAACAATGGAACCTTACTTATAAAAGAAGGTAAAGTTGTAAAGGTCGGAACTGCTGTTAACCTTCCTAAGAATACCACTAAAATTGATCTTTCAGGAAAAACTATTTACCCTTCTTTTATAGACATTTACACTACATTTGGGGTGACTACTCCAAAACGAGGTGGTAATGGTCCACAATATGGTCCTAGCCGAAGTGGCTATTATTGGAACGATCACGTAATGCCAGAACAAGACGTTATGGCAAGTTTTACATATGATGCTAAATCCGCCACTGAACTTCATAAACTAGGATTTGGCGTTGTTAACACGCATATGCCAGACGGCATTGTTAGAGGTACAGGTGCTTTAATTGCTCTTAATAATAACGCGGATAATGCTATGCGCGTTGTAGATGGCCAAACCACCCAACATTTATCATTTCGAAAAAGTGTAAGATCTCGCCAATCGTATCCGTCCTCTATTATGGGAAGTATGGCTTTGCTGCGCCAAATGTATAGCGACGCCAAATGGTATGAAGCAGGCCACGTTAATACTAAAGATTTATCGTTGGAAGCCTTAAATAAGAATAAAAACTTACTTCAAATATTTGACGCAGGAAGCAGAGCCAATGTAATGCGTGCGGATAAAGTGGGTGATGCATTTAATATACAATATACTATTGTTGCAGGAGGAGATGAATACGAACGTATAGAGGATATCAAAGCAACCAATGCTACACTTATTTTACCTATAAATTTTAAACTCGCCTACAATGTTGAAGATCCGTTTTTAGCCAACACATTATCTTTAAGCGCTATGCGTTCGTGGAATCAGCAACCCCATAACCCAAGACTGCTCGCCGAAAATGGCATTCCATTCGCGTTAACGACCCATGATTTAAAATCGAATAAATCATTCACTTCTAATTTATTAAAAGCGATTAAACATGGGCTTTCCAAACAAAAAGCCTTAGAAGCTCTAACAACAATTCCTGCTGCTTTACTTGGAAAATCGGAAGTTTTAGGAACCCTACAAACTGGAAGCTATGCTAACTTTTTAATTACAGATGGAGACATTTTTGAGAAGGAAACAAAGCTCTTTGAAAATTGGGTTCAAGGGACACCTCATGTCATTTCAAACATGAATGTAAAAAATATTGATGGTGATTACACGTTTAAACTAAAAGGTGATGATTACAACCTCAAGATTTCAGGTAGCACCACCAAACCAAAAGCCAAAATAGAGCAAAATGATAAGAACTTAGGTGCAAAACTAAGCTACAATAACCAATGGGTAAATCTTACGTTTAAAACGGCAGACACCACAAATACAGAATTTATAAGAATTGTTGCAAATACCTCAGCGATAAACACCTTAAATGGTAAAGCGCTTTTACCCAATGGCAGTGAATTGCCTTTCGTTGCCAACAAAAAAACAGCTGAAAAAGAAGAAAGAAAAGAAGATAGAAAGAATAACAAATCCGCTGATGATTCATCTTTTATGGCTCCTATAACGTATCCTAATATAGCATACGGATTTACAGAACAACCTAAACAAGAAACCTTATTATTTAAAAATGCAACCGTTTGGACCAATGAAAGTGAAGGGATTTTAGAACAAACAGATATCCTAATCAAAGATGGAAAAATTTTCAAAATAGGAAAAGACCTTTCCGCAAGAAATGCAAAGGTAATTGATGCTACGGGTAAACACATTACAGCCGGAATCATTGATGAACACTCGCATATTGCAGCTGCTTCAATTAATGAAGGTGGTCAAAATTCGTCAGCAGAAGTCACTATAGAAGATGTTATAAACGATGACGATATTAATATTTACAGAAATTTAGCAGGTGGTGTAACGTCTATTCAAATCTTACATGGATCTGCCAATCCTATTGGTGGTCGCTCTGCAATTATCAAACTAAAATGGGGAGAAGCTGCTGACGATTTAATCTATGACAATTCTCCTAAGTTTATCAAGTTTGCTTTGGGTGAAAACGTAAAGCAATCGCGAAGCAGAACCAATTCGCGTTTCCCTCAATCGCGAATGGGTGTTGAACAGGTATTTGTCGATTATTTCACCAGAGCAAAAGCTTATGACGAATTAAAGAAAAGTGGCAAACCATATAGATATGACGCTGAAATGGAAACCCTAGCAGAAATCCTAAATGGTGAGCGTTTTATTTCGTGTCATTCTTATGTTCAAAGTGAAATCAATATGCTTATGAAAGTAGCTGAACAATTCGATTTTAAAGTTAACACTTTTACTCATATCCTCGAAGGCTACAAAGTAGCAGATAAAATGAAAGCACACGGAGCTGGTGGATCTACATTTAGTGATTGGTGGGCTTATAAATACGAAGTCAATGATGCGATTCCTTATAATGCCGCTATTATGCATAATGCTGGAGTTACAGTTGCGATAAATTCTGATGATGCTGAAATGTCTCGTCGTTTAAATCAAGAGGCCGCAAAATCGATTAAATACGGTGGTGTGAGTGAAGAAGAAGCTTGGAAATTTGTGACTTTAAATCCTGCTAAATTATTACATTTAGACGACAGAGTTGGAAGTCTAAAAGTAGGAAAGGATGCCGACGTTGTTTTATGGTCAGAACATCCCTTATCCATCTACGCAAAAGCAGAAAAAACAATCATCGAAGGAGTCACTTATTTTGATTTAGAACGTGACAAACAAATGCGCGAGTCGATAAAAAAGGAAAAAAGTGAACTCACCAATTTAATGCTTCAGGAAAAGAATAAAGGCTTAAAAACACAGCCCGTTAAGAAGAAAGAAGAAAAATTAATGCATTGCGACACTATGGATGCAGACCAACACGAACACCAACACTAAAAACGATTAAAAATGAAAAACATATATAAATTAAATAGTCTCTTGTTTTTGTTGTGTGTTACTTTAGGGTTTGCACAACAAACTCCTGCACCTAAACAAACCAAAGATTTTGCAATTGTTGGTGCCACTGCTCATATAGGCAATGGTACAGTGATAGAAAACAGTGTTATTGTAGTCAGTAAAGGAAAAATTATAACCATTGGTCCCAAAGCTACTACTCCACTTACAAGACAAGCCATGAATATCATTGACGCCACAGGAAAAGACGTCTATCCCGGTTTTATAGTGGCTAATGGTACACTCGGTCTGGTTGAAGTCGATGCAGTAAAAGCGTCTAATGACCTTTCAGAAATGGGAACTTATAATCCACATATTAGAAGTATCATAGCTTATAACACCGAATCTAAAGTTATAGAATCTATGCGCCCAAATGGAGTATTACTTGGGCAAGTAGTTCCTAGAGGTGGTCGTATCTCAGGAACTTCATCTGTAGTACAGTACGATGCTTGGAATTGGGAAGATGCAACTATAAAAGCGGATAATGGTATTCATATAAATTGGCCAAGTAGTTTTAGACGTGGTCGCTGGTGGCTTGGTGAAGATCGCGGTTTAAAACCAAACAAGGATTATGTAAAAGAAGTTAAAGAATTATCAGATTACTTCAATGAAGCTAAAAGTTATAACAAAGGAAATAAATCTGAATTGCATTTGCCTTTTGAAGCATTAAGTGGAGTATTTGACGGTTCTAAACGTTTATACATTAATGCTGATGATGAAAAAGGCATTACAGATGCCGTCAATTTTGCAAAATCGCAAGGGGTTTCAAAAATTACGATTGTTGGTGCTTACCAAGCCGCAAAATTAACCGAATTTTTAAAACAAAATGAAGTCTCTGTATTTTTAAGACGTGTCCATTCTAGACCCGAATTAGAAGACGATGATTACGATTTACCTTATAAATTAGCAAAACAATTAGTAGATGCAGGTGTTTTAGTGGCTTTAGAACCAAGTGGACAAATGGAACGCATGAATTCTCGAAATCTTCCATTTTACGCGGGTACAACCGTTGCACATGGTTTAACAAAAGCACAAGCTTTGCAATTAATCACTCAAAATCCTGCGAAGATTATGGGAATTGATGATATGTACGGAACTTTAGATGTTGGCAAAAGTGCCACCCTTTTTATAAGTGAAGGTGACGCCTTAGATATGAGAACCAATCAATTAACACATGCCTTTATTGACGGTAGAAGTTTAAGCTTAGAAACTCACCAAACAGAACTTTGGAAACGGTTTTCTAATAAACCTAATCAGGTTGATTAATAACCATTAAATGACAGTCAACACGTTTATATAACATCTCAATACAAAAGAAGCGAGCCAAATGGCTCGCTTCTTTTCTTTTTTATATGTGCTGATTATTCAACCACTTTTGCACTTTCTGGTTTTGCAAATAGCGATGCCTCTGGTGCTTCTTTTGAAAATGATACATCTGAAAACTCAACCGTATTTCGTTTTTCTGTTGGTAAATTATCTTTATAATTATACCAATCTATACTTTTAGGAACAACAAGTCCATTAACCGTTTGCCAATTATTATATCTTATAAAATGGAAATCTGGACTTCCTTCTGCTTTACCAAAAGTTACTGTATACCCTAACCATTGCATATGCCCTGTCTCAGGATCATAAAAAATCTTATACTGATCATTAGAAGACTCTCCTACACCTGCTTCGTAAGAAATTAAGATTCCCGGATACGTTTTTCCTTCAAAAATTAAAGGCTCTGTCTCTGTATAAGAAATGCCATCATCTCCAAAAACAAAAGGCATTGCATAGAAGTAAAACATTAAACCTTTATAAAATTTTGGCTTACCTTTATATTCTTTACCATTCTTTTCATTAATCCAAAGTGTCTCACCATCAAAACCTTGCGTATATGTTGGTGTATCAATTAATTCTGCTCTCGTTTTTAAATTTTCAGTGATAACTTCATTCCCTGTGGGTTTAACTACAGAAAACGATAAGGTTTGCATTTTTTGCCACTGATCAATTCCGCCATGAGCATCAAATACTTTAGTGATAGACTCTGGGTAAATGCTTGTGGTAATCTCTTCTTGATTTACCTCTTCTGTAATTTTAGTATCTTGTTTTGGTTCGTTTTTACAAGCTGTAATTAAGACTACTAAAAGGAATAGGTGTACTAATTTTTTCATGATATGGTTTTAAGTTCTCTTGTTGGACGATATTGAGCCTAAAGCATTACAAAAGAATTCTAAAAATAATTTAAAAATTTACAGTTACATGAAAGACAAACCTTAAAGCACTAATTGCTTTAACCGCTTAAATTACAAACTAGTTATAGATTTCCTTTTATCTTCAGAATTATATATTGGATTAACATTAAATAATTTAGAACTTTTTCGTTTATGATAATTTTTGTTTTTAAGCTGTTTACGCATAAATTCAGATTTATCAAAAACCTCATAAACACGTAGGGTATTAGCTTTTGCTACTTCAGATTTCATTTCTAATTCTATTTGATTTATTAAATCATAAATTTCATCAGCATATTTTAAACCCATGTTTCTATGCGACGCAAATTGTGTATTACTCTCATAAACCACCCAATACATTTTATTTTCATTAAGTTGAAGTAAGTTAGATGTATCTATCGTTGAAGACACTGAAGAAATTGAGTTCTTAGTAACTATTTCTTTTACATTACTATTAATGTTACCATCTGTGGTTTTAAGACCTTCTGCTTTTAAATCTCTTTTTTCTAAGTACATCACAATCCAGTGTCTGCCTATTCTGGCTTGTACCACATAATTTCCTATATAGAGATGACTTAAACCAATTTTTGCATTTGAATTATTAATTTCAAAAGTCTCTAGATACTCGTAGTTTAATATATCTACTTGTTTTATTTTTTTATGGTCTGTAGCAAGGATTAAACTATCACCACTTTTGTTCAATTTTTGTACTAAATTGAATTTCTGAGCTGCAGTATTAGTATTTTTTTGAAAAGTTATTCCCTGACTATAAGACGAGAAACTGACAAATACTAATATAAGGACTGTGAAATTTTTCATCATCATCAATGTTTATTTCGGTTACTTACAAATTTAGGGCTACTAACCTTGTACCCTAAGCCCTATCCATTGAAATATTAACCCTAAAAAAACGTTATAGGATACTGATTAAAGGACATATGAAATACTTAAACTAGTAAAAACATTAACTATGATTGAAATTTTAACCAATATAAACAATGACCTCTCATAACTAATCCGAACAAAAAAAAGCTTCAAGAAACCCCTGAAGCTTTTTTTTAATACTGATAATTTATGTTAATTCACCACCAATTTCTGTATTACAGATATACTTTGCGTTGTTAACGTCACAAAATACAAACCACTTTCTAAGCTCGAAATATCTAATGATGGGGACTGTCCTTGAAGCTTCATTTCTGGTAAAATCAACTTGCCTTGAAGGTTTATAACATTAACGGTTACTACTTCTATAGAAGAATTTACGAACTGAATGTTAACTTTGCCTTTTGCCGGATTTGGAAATAGCTTAAATTCAATAGTATTAAAATGTTCAACACTTAAAGCTACTGAACTTTCAAGATAATCTGGAATCGTGTTGTTATTTGTATCATCATCCGTTGGATCTCCGTTATTATCATAATCTTCGTCTATCGTTAAAATGCCATCACCATCATCGTCATCGTCTAAATAATTCTCTATCTCATCGTCATCTGTATCCACAAATTGGTGTATTGTGTTATTAGATCGTCCTAAAACAATATTAATTTCATCTATAGTTGCAACGTTATCTCCGTCATCATCATTGTCCAAATAATTCGGAATCCCATCATCATCAGTATCATCATCTTCTAAATCACCGTTATCATTCAAATCTTCATCGCTATCAATAACACCATCTTCATCGGTATCTGTACATGTAACCTCATTAACAGTAGTATATATTAAAGAATAACATCCTGAGTTTATATCAATTAATCCTACACCGTAAATATCTGATTCCGTTACTGTAAGCGTTGAGGAAGTCTCATCAAATAAAGCAAAACCATTTCGTTCCCATTGAATGATATAATCATTCGCGTTTGCGCCAGAGTCTAGAACGATAGCTTCACCTTGACACATCGTATAATGCTCTTGTAAACCGGGTGCTTCTGGTAATGGATTAACAGAAATATCAAAATTAGTAAGTGCATAGCAGCCGTATAGATTTTCAACTCTAACATAAATAGTTTGTGGATTACTTACGTTTGTAAAATTAGTTGGGTCTGAAATTGGATCAAAATTACCTAAGGCATCAGCTTCATTTATAAAATAAGATAGCGTAAAGGACTCTCCTGACGGATTTATTTCACCCTCGTTTAGTGTTAGATCAAAATCGGTAATTCCATCATTATCATCATCGCAAAGCATAATATCATTTGGAGTTCCCATAGCACCAGAAGGGTTTGGTAATACACGTATGGTTAATGGAGTTATACCTACACAACCCGTATTGGTATCCGTAACTGCCACAAATAATGTCTGTGGATTTAAGGTATTTGTATAAGTCATTGAATTAGATATCATATTCATCTGCGCCTGAGCATCAGATTGCGTTTCATAATACGCTACCGTCCAATCTGTATTACCTTGTGTGATTTCTAAATTGTTTACTGTTAAATCAAATACTGCGGTCTCATCTGCATTGTCGTCACATAACTCTAGAAATGTCGATGCTGTAACTATAGGTGTTGGATTTACAACTAAAGCTAATTCAGTAAGCCCATAATTCCCAGTAGCATTAGCTTCTAATCGTACATATAGCGTCTGAAACCCACTAGTTATATTCATATACGAACCGTTTATCGCATTAGTACCGTTAGTAGCATCACTCTGTGTTTCATGATATGTTATTGTAAAATCTATTGCACTTTGACTTCCTAAAACTTGAGCATCTACATAAGTTAAATCGAATAAAGCAAAACCATCATTGTCATCATCACAAACCTGTAAAGGGTCTGGCTGATAAGCCACCTGAGCAAATGAAATTGTGTTGATTGTTAAGAATAGAAATAAGTAAAGTAGTTTTTGTTTCATAATAGGTTAAATTTGTATCTCTCAAATATAGATTAAATAATATAGTAATGAGTAAATCCATCTCTAGCGTTCAAAATCCATTCATAAAACAACTTTCGCTTCTTAAAGATAAATCGAGACAACGTAAAAAATCTGGACAATTTTTAATAGAAGGAAAACGTGAATTATCGCTAGCTATTAAAGGCGGCTATGCGATTGAAACCCTTTTGTTTTTTCCGGATTTATTTTCTGAAAGCGAGGCCAAAGCGATGAGTTCTTATGGTATTGAAATTATTGAGATTTCTAAAGAGGTCTTTCAAAAATTAGCACATAGAGATACCACCGAAGGTGTGATTGCTGTTGTAAATTCAAAAAAGCATACGCTCGAAGATTTAAAACTCACCTCTAAAAACCCATTAATTTTAGTGGCAGAAGCCCCTGAGAAACCTGGAAATATTGGAGCTCTTTTACGCACGGCTGATGCTGCTAATGTAGACGCTGTGATTATTGCAAATCCAAAATCTGATTTATACAATCCTAATATTATTCGTTCTAGTGTTGGCTGTGTCTTTACTACGGAAATCGCGATGGCCAGCAGCGAAGACGCTATTGCTTTTCTGAAGAAATATAATTTCAATATTTTCTCTGCTATTTTACAAGAATCCGAACCTTACCATTCACAAGATTATACCTTACCAACCGCTATTGTGGTCGGTACGGAAGCCACTGGTTTAACAGAAGAATGGCGCCAAGCCGCTACTAAAAATATCAGCATTCCTATGCAAGGCGTTATTGACTCCATGAATGTGTCTGTTGCGGCAGGAATTCTTATTTTTGAAGCAAAACGCCAACGTGATTTTAAATAATTTGATTTGTCTGGTTGAGCGCAGCCGAAACCTATCTCAATAGTATTCTAAACTTTTCACTTGAAATCTAGGTGACTAAAACAACATATTCATGACAGCACAAACCCTGTTCTATATTATCCTAGCCATCATTATCATCAACTTTATAGTTGATAAAGTACTCGATGCTATAAATGCCAAACATTATAATGACCCAATTCCTGAAGAATTAAACGATGTGTATGATGCTCAGGAATACAAAAAATCACAAGCCTATAAAGCTGTTAATTATAAATTCGGACTAAAAACATCCTTATTTTCTTTTGCGCTAACATTAGGTTTTCTGCTTTTGGACGGTTTTGAATATGTTGATAATATCGCTAGAAGTTATTCTGAAAACCCAATCATCATAGCATTAATTTTCTTTGGAATTATTATGATTGCGAGCGACATTATCACAACACCATTTGGTTATTATAAAACCTTTGTCATTGAAGAAAAATTCGGTTTTAATAAAACCACCAGAAAGACATTCATACTAGACAAATTGAAAGGCTTACTGATGACAGTTCTTCTTGGAGGTGGCATTATTGCACTTATCGTTTGGTTTTATCAAGTTACCGGAAATCAATTTTGGTTATATGCTTGGGGAATTGTTACCATCTTCACAGTGTTTATGAATATGTTTTATTCTAAACTTATTGTGCCACTATTCAATAAACAAACACCTTTAGAAGATGGCGACTTACGAAACAAAATTTCAGCTTATGCAGAATCGGTTGGTTTTAATCTCGACAAAATATTTATCATCGATGGTTCAAAACGAAGCACTAAAGCCAATGCCTATTTCTCAGGTTTTGGAAGTGAAAAACGTGTGACGCTTTATGACACCTTGGTCAACGATTTAAACGATGAAGAAATTGTGGCCGTATTAGCGCACGAAGTTGGTCATTATAAAAAAAAGCACATCATTTTTAATTTAGTTACCTCTATTCTACTCACCGGATTAACACTTTTTATTTTATCCATTTTTATTTCGAATCCATTATTATCGAATGCCATTGGAGTTGAAAATCCAAGTTTCCATGTTGGACTCATTGCGTTTGGTCTACTCTACTCACCTATTTCAGAAATTACAGGATTAATCATGAATTATGTGTCTCGAGTTTTTGAATATCAAGCTGATGATTATGCAAAAAACACCTATAAAGCAGAACCGCTAATTTCCTCATTAAAGAAACTTTCTAAAAATAGTTTGAGCAATCTAACACCACATAAGGCTTATGTTTTTATGCATTATTCGCATCCTACACTCTTAGAACGTGTTAAGAATTTAATGAAGTAAATTCACGAAACAGTAACATTATTGCAATGCTTTTTTTATAATTTTGAATTCCAAATAAAACGTAAATCCAATGACAGAATTAAAAAATAAAAAAGCACTAATAACCGGAGGCAGTCGAGGTCTTGGAAAAGCAACCGCAATTGCATTTGCTAAAGAAGGCATTGATGTTGCTATCACAGGAAGAAATGAAGAGGCTTTAAAAGCAACCGTTGCCGAATTAAAGAAATTTGGTGTCAATGCCATTTATGCTTCATTTGATGTGAGTAATTATGAAGAAGTTCAGAAAAACATTACATCTTTAATCGACAGTTTAGGCGCTATAGACATTTTAGTAAACAATGCTGGTATTGCAGCTTTCGGAACTTTAAATGATATGGAGGTGGCACAATGGAGTCAAATTATACAAACCAACGTTATGGGCATGTACTATGTAACTAAGGAAGTTTTACCGCATTTAATTGCTAAAAATGAAGGTGATATTATTAATGTATCTTCAACGGCTGGTTTAAACGGAAATGCATCTACTTCTGCGTATTCTGCTTCAAAATTTGCGGTTATCGGAATGTCGCAATCCTTAATGAAAGAAGTCCGTAAAAACAATATTAGAGTGTGTACGTTAACACCAAGTACCATTGCATCAGACATGTCTATAGAATTAGGAATTGCAAGTAAAGACTCTGAAGATAGTGTTTTACAACCTGAAGATTTTGCTGAGCTAATTATTTCTGGTTTAAAACTACCAAGACGTGCTATGATGGCAAATGCTTCCTTATGGTCTACTAATCCTTAAATTTCAGTTTAAAATAAATTTGAATAAAACCTGCATATATTGCGGGTTTTATTGTTTTTACCACATAAGTTAGTGTAGTTATCAATTCAAAAAATCGATTAAAACATCAATTGAAAATCCTTTGTGACTCATTCCAATATCATCCAGATATAGATTTATACGAATCCTTATTCTATATAAAGATTGGTTTTCATCACCCAAGTCTATAGAATATGAAACACTACAACACACTATAGTTAGGGATCAGAGTCCATAAGCATCAGTTCACAATGAATCCCGCTTGTAGCTAAACCTGTGACTAGCACAATTCCGATTATGAATCTTATAGTTTAAGTTTATGTTAAATAATTATTTTTTGATTTAATTTTAGACATTTTTTATAATTTTGTCGAAAAATAAACAAAACAGCAACAAATGTCGAATACCAGTAAAGACGAATTTGTAAAAACACAGATTATTGAAGCTGCCAAAACCGTATTTGAGACATACGGTTTTAGAAAAGCCAATATGGCACTTATAGCAAAAGCTAGTGGAAAAGGCAGAAGTACACTTTATTATTATTACAAAAACAAAGAAGATGTTTTTAAAGCCTGTATGCTCGACGTGTACAAACCTCTATTAGATATCTGCAAATCTAAACTTTCAAACACAAACACGTTAGAGGCAAATCTATCTATTTACGCCAAGGAAAATATCATTCATATAGAAAATGCTTTAGAAACTTATAAAATTATTTTACATGATTTAAGACAAGGTGAAGATTTTATTTCTTCAATAACCGTAAAGATTCGTGAGCAAGATATAGAAATGATAAAGGACTGTTTAACATGGGCAATTCAAAATAAAGAAATAGAAATTTTAGATAATGAACATATCATTTTTTTAGCAACCATTATCGTAAATACTATTGATAATACTAAAAAAGAATTTTTTATTTATGAAACCCTGAAAGGCGACATGCTTACTAAAATTAATTGGATTAATAATCTACTTATACAATCATTAAAACTTAAATAACCCAAAATGATGACTAAACACTTTTTTTATGCTATGCTCTTAGGGCTAACTATAGTTTCTTGTGCAGAGGAACAAACAAGCAAATCAATTACCCCTATTGCCGTAAATATTGTAAATATAACACAGGACAATGGTGTTAATAGTAGTTCCGAAAAATTTCCAGGTATAATTAAACCTATAAAAACTTCAAATATTAGTTTTCAAGTTGCAGGAGATATCACAAAACTACCAGTTAGTTTGGGCGATTATGTAAAAAAAGGACAACTTATTGCTGCTATAGACCCTTCTATGTACAATGCACAGTTTGAAGCTAATAAAGCACAAGCCAACCTAGCTAAAGAAAATTTTACAAGAATAAATAGTGTATTTCAAAAAGGGAGTATTGCTGAAATACGAATGATAGAAGCAAAATCTAACTACGAACAAGCACAATCGGCTTTAAATGCGGCAAGCAAAAATTTAAACCACACCAAATTAACGGCACCTTTTAGTGGTTATATTAGCAATAAGTTAATGGAATCTGGTGATGTTGCTTCCCCAGGAATGCCTATTGTAGAATTGATAGATTTAAGTAAAGTACAAGCCATCATTTCCTTATCAGACCATGAAATCAACAATTATAAAACAGGTAGTAAAGCAAATATTTATGTCCCAACATTAAACCAAACATTTTCAGGAACCTTAACCGAAATTGCGGTACAATCCGAAAGCCAAACCCCTGTTTATACTGCTAAAATCACAGTAAACAATCCTGATTTAATTTTAAAACCAGGAATGACTTGTACTAACGTTATTGAAGATAAAATCAACACGGTAAACGACGTTACAAATCAAACTTTTAAACTTCCTGTAGATGTGGTGTCTATAACCAACGAAGGTGAAAACTTTGTATATGTAGTCAATACCGAAAACCAAACAGCACAACGCAAAATCGTAGAAATAGGCAAACTTTATAACGATGGTATCGAAATTAAAAGTGGCCTTGCTATTGGAGACAAAGTCATTACATCTGGTTACCACAAACTAACAAACAATACACCCATTAAAATTTTAACAAAATAAAAGATGAAACAAAAAGGTTCACTTATTGAATGGGGAATGAAAAACACCGCTTTCCCTGTAGCGCTAGCTGTGGTGTTTTTTTGTATTGGTATTTTAGGCTTAGTTAATATGTCTAGAAACGAGTTTCCAGATTTTACCATACGTACAGGACTTGTTGTTGGTGTATATCCTGGAGCAAGTTCTGAAGAGGTTGAAGCACAACTCACTACAAAATTAGAAGAATATTTATTCAGTTTTAACGAAATTGATAAAGCCAAAACCTACTCGTATTCGCAAGAAGGGATGAGCTATGTTTATGTTGAAATTGCGAGTAGAGTTGATAAAAACGAAACACAACAATTTTGGAACAGATTAAAAAACGATTTATTTGTTTTTCAGCAAACGTCCTTACCACCAGAAGTTAGAGGCGTTATAGTTAATAGCGATTTTGGTAACACTGCTGCCATGATTTTAACGGTAGAGTCTAAAGACAGACCGTATAAAGATTTACAACTGCATGCCGAAGAAATTATAGACGATTTACGTGGCATTGAGGAAATGGCTAAAATTAGCTATTCCGGAAGTATAAACGAACAAATTGCAGTCTACGTAGACCAAAATAAACTCGCTGAATATGCCATTAGTCCTGGCATGTTAATGCAAAGTTTAAATGCGCAAGGTGCTATTAATGCTGCAGGAGATTTAGAATCGGAAACCATAGATTACCCTATTCATATTAACCCTTCATTTAAGAATATAGCAGATATTTCCCAACATATTATTAGGTCAGATGGCAACGGAAATGTGGTTCGTGTTAGCGATATTGCCGAAGTAAAACGCGAGTATAACGACCCAGATTCTTACATTCAAAGCAATGGTACCAGAAGTATTATCATTACTTTAGAAATGGCCAAAGGCAACAATATTGTTCAGTTCGGCGACGAAATTGAAGAACATATATCCAAATTAAAAGAAGACTTACCACAAGACATTAACATCAATGTTATTGCTGACCAACCAGAAGCTGTAAACCATTCGATAGCGCATTTTATGAAAGAGTTTGGTTACGCTCTTATGGGTGTTATCTTGGTATGTATGTTGTTGCTGCCGTTCCGTGTCGCGTCACTAGCTGCAGCAACCATACCTATTACCATTGCTTCTACATTGGCGGTTATGTATTTATTAAACATGGAGTTAAACACCGTTACGCTGGCGGCTTTAATTGTTGTTTTAGGTATTGTGGTAGACGACCCTATTGTGGTTATTGATAATTACGTTGAAAAACTAGACGAAGGTAAATCACGCTGGAAAGCCGCTTTAGAAAGTGCTACCGAATTATTTCCATCTGTATTCACTGCAACCTTAGCGATTTCGGCCACCTTTTTCCCATTGATGTTTTTTATGAGTGGTACAGCAAAAGACTTTTTAAGTACGTTCCCATGGACTATATCTATAGCCTTATTCTTATCGTTAACCATTTCTGTTTTGTTGGTGCCGCATTTAAACACGGTTTTTATTAAAAAAGGACTGCATGCTCATAAGAAAGAAGGGGAAGAACACAAAAAATCAATGCTAGACCGTATTCAAACCTTCTTCAACAATAGCGTAAACAGCGCTATGAAGCATTACCGAATTACAGTTTTAGCTGGCGTACTTTCTATTGTTTTAGGTTTATTTTTATTTTCAAATGTAAGTCAGGAGTTATTCCCAATTGTGGAAAGAAATCAATTTGCAGTAGAAGTTAATTTAAATAAATCTAGCAATTTAGAAGAAACGGCTAAGGTTGTCAATGAATTTGAGAAAGTATTAGCAAATGATGAACGCGTGGTCAATTACACCAGTTTTATAGGCGAAAGTTCACCAAGATTCCATATGGTGTATGCCCCTAATTTACCAGCAAAAAACTATGCACAAATTTTAGTGACAACCACTTCTGATGATGCCACGGAAGACGTATTAAGAGATTACGACGAAAAATATGCAGATATGTTTCCAAATGCGTATTTACGAATGAAGCAATTAAACATGGTGGGTAAACCTGCACCAATTGAAATTAAATTATATGGTAATGATATTGCTGAACTTAATAAATATGGCGATTCTATTATAAACCTAGCCAGACAAACACCACAAACCATTTGGTCTCGAACGGATTTTGGTGAAGTGTATAATAAAGTAGGCATTAAACTAAAAGAACAACAACTGGCACAAGCTGGCTTAACAAAACAAGATGTTGCCAACACTATTGCAATGAACACGGAAGGCTTGCACGCCACACAAATTTACGAAGACAGCTATGCAATAAATGTAAAAGTAAAGTCTAAAACAGACAAGGCCGAAACCATTTCAGAACTCAACCAACTTTCAATTATTGTGCCTTCAACAGGTAAAAATATTCCATTAAACCAAGTTGCAGACATAAAAGCAAATTGGGGACAAGAGCGCATTGTTAGACAAAATGGAATACGATGTTTAACCGTTAGGGTTGATATTGAAAAAGGGGCTGTTGCCAATGTGGTTTTAGATAAAATTAAACCAAAATTAGAAACACTTAACATTCCTGAACATATTAAGGTAGATTTTGGTGGTGAGTTTGAAATGGCTCAAGAAAACCTGTTACCAATGGGAGTTTCTCTTTTAGTCAGTGTGGTTATAATCATATTGATTCTTATATGGCATTTTAAATCGGTTAAGCATGCGGTTTTAAGTTTTATAACTATGCCATTAAGTATTTTAGGTGCGGCACTTGGACTGCTTTTAATGCAATATCCTTTTGGATTTACATCGTTCTTAGGCATTTTAGCCCTATGTGGAATTGTAGTTAGAAATGGTATTATTTTAATAGATTATGCCGATGAGCTTCATCGTCACCATGGCAAAACATTTAGAGAAGCTGCCATTTTATCGGCAGAGCGTAGAATGCGTCCTATATTTTTAACTTCGGCTGCAGCTGCTGTAGGTGTAACACCTATGATTATTAGTCGCTCTAGTCTTTGGGGACCTTTGGGTACCGTAATTGCATTTGGCTTATTGGTTTCTATGGTATTAACCCTTTATGTCTTACCGATTTTGTATTGGTTATTTTTTAGAGCAGACGAAGACAAATTAGAACAAGAACATAACATTTAAAAAATCATGATGAACACCTATAAATCAGCATATTTCACAGCGAGCTTTTTTCTTATTTTCTTGTTGAGCATCACTACTACAAATGCACAAGAAAAAGAATTAAAATTAGAGGATTTAAAAAAGAAAGCACTTCAATATAGCAGAAGTATAAAAAACGATTCTCTTTTAATAAAAAGAGCCGAATTTGTAAAACAAGAAGCGTTTCACAACTATTTCCCAGAAGTATCCGCAAGTGCATTTGCGGTGCAGGCATTTGATTATTTGGTTCCCGAAATTCCAACGTATTTACCAAATGGCATAGAAAATTTGTATGCCGTAAGTGCTACAGCAACACAAGCCGTTTATGCTGGTGGAAAAGTTAGAATTGGTAACGCGCTTGCCGAATTACAACTGGAAGCCAGAAAAATTGGTCATGAAACAGCCATTGATTCCGTTATGCTTAATACCGAATTAAAATTTTGGCAACTAATACAAATACAAGAGCAACAAAAAGTACTCACTGCCGGAAAAACCTATGTTAATGAACTTTTAAAACAGCAACAAGATTTATTAGATGCGGGATTAATTTCCAAAAGCCAACTGTTACAAGTAAAGGTTGAAAAAAGTAATATTCTGGCAAACGAATTAGAACTTTCAAATTTGAGAAAAATTGCACTTTTAGATTTAGCACTGTATGTTGGCATGCCATTCGATACCACAATGGTGGCTACTAGTACGATAACAAAAGACAATTTTTCAACTTCAATTTTAAAAAATAATTTAAATATAGATTTAGCAGGCAACAACCTCTATCAGTTATCAGAAAAGCAAGTTAGTGCTGCACAATTAGAAATAAAAAACGAAAAATCTAACTTATTACCACAAGTTGCAGTAGGCATTAATGCTGCAAAAGTGGGCACCTTTAACAATGCTTTTAACATGGATGTTCAACCTATTGCTTTTGGCACGGTATCCATTCCTATTTCGGCATTTTGGGGCAAAGAAAAAAAACGAATTCACCAAAAAGAATTGGATTTAAAAATTGCTGAAAATAATTTATTAGATGTAGAAGACCAATTAACCAAATACATCACCAAAAATTGGTACGATTTACAAACCGCCAACAAACGCATACAATATGCTAAAGACAAACTTGATTTTGCTACCGAAAATTTAGAGGCGCAACGCGATAATTATAATAACGGTTTAAACAATTTATCGGATCTGTTAGACGCCAGACAAGCTAAAGAAGAAGCCGAAGCCGATGTAGTGAATGCCATTGCAAATTTTAAACAAAAAGAAGCAACATACCTATACAGCATAAATCAAATAGAAATTCCGGATTTAGATTAATAGCAAAACTAAAACCAACTAAAAGGCTACAAAACAATATTAATTTCATTGTTTTTAGCCTTTTTAATTTTAAAATGATATTAAGATTTACCTAATAATCATGAAAGCAGTATTTATAAACTTATAAAAACCTATCCTATATACAATAAATTCAGTAATGCAAGATTTAATTGTTACAAGGCCTAATTGATAATTTAATAAGGATTCAATTAAGCTATTGTGTTAAATAGTGAATGCATAAAACTCAAATCGTTCAAAATTTCCTCTTTTAAGAAACTTGAAAAATTCTCTAGAAGAACACATTGTTTATATCATAGACTTTGTTTACTTTAGTTCTTATGACTGAGGAAGCTATAGAAAAAGAAAATAAGGCTATTGCCAAAGCTTACAAGGAATTATTAAAAGTAAGCTACCAGACTTTAACTAAAGAGGATAAAAAATTAATTCGACACGCCTTTGAAGTAGCTGTCGATGCGCACAAAGATCAACGTCGAAAATCTGGAGAAGCGTACATCTTCCACCCTATTGCTGTGGCTAGAATTGTTGCACAAGAAATAGGTATGGATGCCACGTCTATTGCTGCAGCTTTGCTTCATGATGTGGTAGAAGATAATCCAGATTACACCATAGATGATATTGAGCAATTGTTTGGGGAAACCGTTGCTAGAATTGTAGATGGACTCACTAAAATTTCTTCATTAAAAAAAGACATGGATGTGTCTTTGCAAGCTGAGAATTTTAGAAAAATGCTGCTTACCTTAAATGAAGACGTTAGAGTTATTATTATAAAAATAGCAGACCGATTGCATAATATGCAAACCATGGACTCTATGCGTGCCGACAAACAAGTTAAAATTGCATCGGAAACTTTATACATATACGCACCATTAGCACACAGAATTGGACTTTACAATATAAAAACCGAGCTTGAAGATTTAGGTTTAAAATATACCGAACCCGAAGTCTACAACGACATTCTTTCTAAAATACAAGACAGTAAAGAAGATCAGGATGCTTATATAAAAGCTTTTTCAAAAGTCATTGAAGATTCACTCAATAAAGAAGGCTTAAACTACGAAATTAAAGGACGCCCAAAGTCGATATTTAGCATTCGTAGAAAAATGGTAAAACAAGGAGTCGCCTTTGAAGAGGTATATGACAAATTTGCGGTTCGTATCATCTATAAATCGGATTTAGCCAATGAAAAGTTTTTGGCTTGGAAAATATATTCGATAGTTACAGATCACTTTACCCCCAATCCTATTCGACTTAGAGATTGGATTTCCTCACCAAAGTCTACAGGATACGAAGCACTACATATTACTGTGGTCGGACCTAAGAGCCGTTGGGTGGAAGTTCAGATTAGAAGTGAACGTATGAATGAAATTGCCGAGAAAGGCTATGCGGCACATTACAAATACAAAAATGCAGATGCCAAAGAAGATAATCTCGATTTATGGATAAATCGTTTACAAGAAGCCTTAGAAAATCACGAAGCTGATGCTGTAGATTTCGTTGAACAATTTAAATTGAATTTATACTCCAAGGAAATTTTTGTGTTTTCACCTAAAGGAGATTTAAAATCGTTACCTAAAGGCGCCACACCATTAGATTTTGCTTTTAGTATTCACACTGAAATCGGTTTAAAAACCCGTGGTGCTAAGGTAAATGGTAAACTAATGCCTTTGAGCCACAAACTACAAAGTGGAGACCGTGTAGAGATCATAACCTCAGAAAGCGCTAAACCCAATGCCAACTGGTTAGATTACGCTACAACAGCTAGAGCACGTAGCAAAATAAAATCGGCATTAAACGAAGACACTAAGATCATAGCTGAAGAAGGAAAAGAGATTTTAAGACGAAAATTAAAACAACTCAAAATCACGCTAAATGAAAATTCCGTAAATGAATTAGTGAGTTATTTTAAACTTAATACTTCTTTAGATTTATTCTATCGTGTAGGTATTGGTAGTATTGATAATACCAAGTTAAAAGCCTTTGCCTCATCACGAAGTAATGCTTTTATGAGTTACTTTAAAAACAAAATTTATAAACCTTCAGTTTCTAAAGACATTCATAAAGAAGAAGTTACTTCCAAATACGACATGTTAGTATTTGGAAAAGAAGAAGAAAAACTTAACTATACACTTGCTAATTGCTGTAACCCAATTCCGGGAGATAAGGTGTTCGGTTTTTTAACAATTAACGATGGATTAAAAGTTCACAAAAAAAACTGCCCTAATGCTGTAAGTTTACAATCTAACTATGCGTATAGAATTATGCAGGCCAAATGGATAGACTCTACACAGCAAGTATATACCTCACAGATTATCTTATCTGGAATTGATAATTTAGGGTTAGTTAACGATATTACAAAACTAATTTCAGGTAATATGCACGTTAACATGAAGAGTATCAGCTTTTCAAGTGACGATGGTATATTTACAGGTAAAATAACAGTTCAGGTAAAAAATCAGGCCATGTTAAAAAAGCTTATTAACAAGCTTAAACAAATTAATGGAATTGACAAAGTTACGCGAGTATAAAGGTTATTAACCATTATTTAAAACTTGTTCATTTCTTTCAATTTTAATCGCCACTTTTATAATTCATATCCTATAAAATTTGCGTAAATTTGCTCTTTAATTATGAATGCAATCACAGAAGAAAGTAACCAGGAAATTGTAAAACGTGTTTTTACACAATTCCTTGAAGATAAAGGTCATAGAAAAACACCTGAGCGCTACGCTATACTTCAAGAAATTTATGATAACGAAGAACATTTTGATATAGAGTCTTTATATATTAAAATGAAAAACAAAAATTATCGTGTAAGTAGAGCAACGCTTTATAACACCATAGAATTATTATTAGAATGCGCCTTAGTCCGTAAACATCAGTTTGGGAAAAGTCAGGCACACTACGAAAAATCGTATTTTGATAAAAATCACGACCATGTTATTCTCACCGATACAGGAGAAGTTATAGAGTTTTGTGACCCACGCATTCAGTCCATCAAAAAAACCATAGAAGAGGTTTTTAATATTCAGATAACTAATCATTCACTATATTTTTACGGTAATCGTAAAAAAGACGACTAACTCAATTTTAAAATGGCAGTAGATTTACTACTTGGATTACAATGGGGAGATGAAGGCAAAGGAAAAATTGTCGATGTATTTACCTCTAATTACGATATTATTGCGCGCTTTCAAGGTGGACCAAATGCAGGTCACACCTTAGTGTTTAACGGTAAAAAACATGTACTACATACAATTCCATCAGGTATTTTTCACGAAGATAAAGTGAATTTAGTAGGTAACGGAGTTGTTATCGACCCTGTTATTTTCAAAAAAGAGCTAGATAAATTAGAAGAACAAAATGTAGATTACAAAAAATCTCTTTGTATTTCGCGTAAAGCTCATATTATCTTACCAACACACCGTTTATTAGATGCTGCTAGTGAAGCTTCAAAAGGAAAAGCAAAAATAGGATCTACTTTAAAAGGTATTGGTCCAACATACATGGATAAAACCGGCAGAAACGGCATTAGAGTTGGAGATATTGAATTAGCTGATTGGAAAGATAAATACAGAGCTTTAGCTGACAAGCACGAAGCCATGATTGAATTTTACAACGTAGATATTCAATACGATTTAAAAGAATTAGAAGCCGATTTCTTTGCAGCTATTGAAACTTTAAAAAGTTTAGCTTTTATTGATTCTGAAGAATACATCCATCAAGCACAACAATCTGGAAAATCTATTTTAGCTGAAGGTGCGCAAGGGTCTTTATTAGATATCGATTTCGGAACATATCCATTTGTCACTTCATCTAATACCACTGCGGCAGGTGCTTGTACCGGTTTAGGTGTGGCACCAAATCAAATTGGGGAAGTTTTTGGTATTTTTAAAGCATATACTACTCGTGTAGGTTCAGGACCATTCCCAACGGAATTATTTGATAAGGATGGAGAAACTATGGCTAAAGTTGGAAACGAATTTGGCGCTACGACTGGACGTGCTAGACGTTGTGGTTGGCTAGATTTAGTGGCTTTACGCTATGCTTGCCAAGTGAATGGTGTGACGCAACTTATTATGATGAAAGGCGATGTACTTTCAGGATTTGAAACCCTTAAAGTATGTACCGCATACAACTATAAAGGTGAAACGATTACACATTTACCTTACAATATAGAAGAAGAAAACATTACACCTATTTATGCAGAACTAAAAGGTTGGGCTGCTGATTTAACTGGGATGACGGAAGCTTCACAACTACCTAAAAACCTTAATGCATATGTTGAATATTTAGAAAAAGAATTAAATATTCCTATTACTATTGTGTCTGTAGGTCCAGATCGTAAACAAACTATTATTCGCAAGACGATATAATTGGACTTAAATACCGTATTGGTTTTTTTGTGAAATTTACAGTCAAGATATATTATCTTAGCTTAAAATGATTTCTCAAAAAAACCAATCTTTTTATCTACTAATATGCTTGGCAGTCATGCAGTTCTGTTAAAAAAAACGTTAACACATACTAAAGCAAATCTAATAAGTGTTATTTTGTAAAAAATATATGCCTTTGAAACGATTTAAACAGCTTCTATTTATCCTTTGCCTCCTATCTGTCTTTTTTAGTTTTGGACAAGAACGACAGAAAATAACCGTAAAATATTCTGGAAACACGTCTACGTCTCCCGATATTAAAGAAGGTGCCTTAGTATTTCTTAGAGACAAGTCTAAACAAGTCCATTTTATACATAAAGGAGCCGATCTTTTTTGCGATAAAGCCATTTATTACGAAGATCAAGACTATATAGAAGCCTTTGGAAATGTTGCCATGAAACAAGGTGACTCCATAAATATGGTCGCAAAATATATAGATTATAGTGGCAAAGCACAAATGGCCATGGCTCGTGGTGATGTGGTTTTAACCGAACCACAATCAACACTTAAAACAGATACGCTTTATTTCGACAGAATAAAACAACAAGCTTATTACAATACTAGAGGAACTGTGGTTAGAGATACCTCTGGAACTATCACAAGTCAAATTGGTCGGTATTATATTAATGCCAGCAAGTATCAATTTATACAAGATGTAATACTTGTAAATTCAGATTACACTTTAAATACAGAACGTCTCGATTTTTTCACAGAAAATGGTTTCGCATATCTTTTTGGACCTTCTACTATTGTTGGAGAAACGAGTAAAATTTATTGCGAACGTGGTTTTTATGATACTAATAGCGATATTGGTCATTTTCAGCGTAATGCCAAAATTGATTATGATAATCGTACCGTAGAAGGCGACAGCCTATATTTTGACAGAAACAAAAATTTTGCCTCAGCCACCAACAACATTACAGTCACCGACACACTTAATAAAAGTCTTGTAAAAGGCCATTATGCTGAAGTTTGGCGCGCCAAAGATTCCATGTATATTACAAAACGTGCTTTGGCAATAACGGTTCAAGAACAAGATTCAATTTACATACATGCCGATACACTAATGGTTACAGGCAAACCAGAAAACCGCATTACTCGCGCCTACTATAATGCCAGACTTTATAAAAGTGATATGGCAGGTAAAGCCGATTCTATTCACGTTAACCACAAAGAAGGTTTAACTCAACTCATTAACCTTAGTCGATATAATTCTAGTGATGCCTTTGCAATGAAACGAAAACCTGTACTTTGGAATATTGGGAATCAAATGACAGGTGACACCATTCACTTAATATCTAACCCTAAAACAGAACAATTAGATTCTCTAAAGGTGTTTGAAAATGCTTTTTTAATCAATAAAGACACCTTAAGTGAAGAGGGTTATAATCAAATAAAAGGATTACGTTTAACAGGTTTATTTCGAAATAACGAGCTTTACAATGTTGATATCGTTAAGAATGCAGAAACCATTCGATATTTAAGAAATGATGAAGGTGAACTTATCGGTATTCAGAAATCAAAATCTGGAAGTATTAACGTTAAAATTATTGATCAAGCCATAGATGAAGTACGATTTATTAATCAAATTGATGGCAATATTTTTCCAGAATCAGACTTCCCTAAAAGTGGAAGACGCTTACGAGATTTTGATTGGAGAGGAGAAGAACAACCACTATCTGTTGAAGATTTATTTAAGGATGATCCACCTTTAGACTTACCCATTATTCAAGGATTAGCGGATTACGTTCCACCTGAAGCCTTTGTAGATGATAATGTTACAGAACGTGTAGAAGAAGCAGGTAAAGCCACTCCTAAAAAAGAAAACAAAGCGGCTCGGAATCTCCCTAAAAAAACTATTGTAAAACCATTAGAATCTACAACTAAAGAATCGGACTCGACCGCGACAAAACCTTTAAAGCAAATTATAAAAAAAGAAGGGCAATAATAATTGAAAGAGGCATTTTTAAAATATCAAGCTCAAACTACTCCACACCCACTAGCAATGGAAATAAGTCACGCTAAAGGAAGTTATATTTATGACACCAAAGGCAAAGCTTATCTCGATTTTGTAGCTGGAGTTTCAGCATGTAGCTTGGGACATTCACATCCAAAAGTCGTATCTGCAGTAAAAGCACAATTAGACTCATACCTCCATGTAATGGTTTATGGAGAATACATTCAAAAACCAGCCTTAGAACTAACCAAATTATTGGCCAAACATTTACCAGAACCTTTAGATTCGACATACCTCGTTAATTCAGGAACAGAAGCTATTGAAGGAAGCTTAAAATTAGCTCGACGTTTTACAGGCCGTTCTGAAATTATTGCAGCAAAAAATGCTTATCACGGAAATACAATGGGTTCGCTGAGCCTAATGGATTATGAAGAACGCAAGCAGCCATTTTTACCACTCATTCCAGATGTTACCCATATTGAATTTAATGCAGCCTCAGATTTAGAAAAAATTACGTCAAAAACCGCAGCCGTAATCCTTGAAACAATTCAAGGAGGTGCAGGATTTATAGAGCCTACAAATAATTACCTCAGTAAAGTACAACAACGCTGTAATGCGGTAGGTGCGGTTTTAATCTTAGATGAAATTCAACCAGGAATTGGAAGAACAGGGAAACTATTTGGATTTGAACATTACAATTGCCAACCAGATATTGTAGTCACAGGCAAAGGACTTGGTGGTGGTTTACCTATTGGAGCATTTTCTGCGTCAAAACAAATGATGGATTCCTTAAGTGACAATCCTAAACTTGGACATATCACGACCTTTGGTGGCAACCCAGTTGTTGCGGCTGCAGCTCTAGCAACTTTAGAAGAAGTTACCACCTCTAACCTCATGTTAGAAACTTTAGTAAAAGAACAATTAATAAGACAACACCTACAACATCAACATATTAAAGAAATTAGAGGTCGTGGATTAATGTTAGCCGCTTTTACCGAAAATGCAGAGCTTACAAATCAAGTTATTTTAAAAGCACAAGACCAAGGATTAATCTTGTTTTGGCTACTCTTTGAACCCAAAGCCATCCGAATTACACCTCCATTAACCATATCAAATGAGGAAATAATAGAAGGTTGTCGTATTATAACTTCAATTCTCGATGAATTATAACGCCATAAATCAAGACCTAAACATCTTTAAAACAACAACTTAAACCCTTTAAGATCAACAAACATTTCAATGTTAATTAATTTGTTAAGAACATTCGTTTAAAACTCATTATTACACATAGGATAACTGTAATTTTATTTCAGTGAATTATTAAACTATTTATGCAGCACAGTCAAGACGACGAAAATTTCCCTCTAACTCGATTTGAATCGATGCTAAAGACCAATAATATATTGTTCTTTGATTCCAACGAATTTGAAAACATTATACACCATTATTTAGAAAATGGTAAAATAGCATTAGCTAAACGTGCTATTAAATTAGGCTTAGAGCAACACCCAACTTCGATTAATCTGAGGTTATTTAAAGTTGAAATCATGGTGATTGAAAATAAGTTTAACGAAGCAGACGATTTATTAGGTCGACTTCACAACCTTGAACCTTCTAATCAAGAAATTTATATTCAAAAAGCCAATGTTTTATCTAAACAAGACAAACATTTGCAAGCTATTGACACCTTAATTATTGCTATAAAACTATCGCATTCACTAGAAGATAATGCCGATTTATATGCCTTAGTTGGAATGGAATATTTATTTCTAGATCAGTTTGAAGATGCCATTGTTTATTTTAAAAAATGTTTAGAAAGTGATACTTCTGATTACTCTGCGCTACATAATATAGTGTATTGCTATGATTTTCTCAATCAAAATACAGAAGCTATTGACTATTTAAATCAGTACTTAGATTCTAATCCCTATTGCGAAGTGGCATGGCATCAATTAGGACGACAGTATTTAACCGTAAAAGACTATGCTAAAGCAAATACAGCATTAGATTTTGCCATTATCTCTGATGACACGTTTGTGGGTGCCTATATTGAAAAAGGTAAAGTTCTAGAAAAATTAGAAAAATACGAAGAGGCCATTGACAACTATAAAATTACTTTAGCTTTAGAGGACCCAACTTCTTTCGCTTTGTTGCGCATTGGTCAATGTTACGCTAAACTTGGGCAAGAAGATTTAGCGATTCAGTTTTTCAAAAAAACAATAAATGAAGATGCTCTTTTAGATAAAGGTTGGATTGCTATTACCAAATTTTATATGAAGCGCCTCAACTATCAAAAAGCGCTTTACTACATAAATAAAGCCGTAATTATCGATGGTGAAAATGTAAATTACTGGAAACTCTATGCAACCGTTAATAAGCGTTTAAATTTTCTAGAAGAAGCTGAACGTGGTTACAAACGTACTTTAGATTTAGGTAATTACGAATTAGATACCTGGTTAAATAGATCTGATGTTTTAACAACCTTAGGCGAATACGATGCTGCTGTCTTTAATTTGCTTCAGGCTTCAGAATTTTATCCAGAAAATGCCGAAATAGAATACCGATTAGCTGGTTTATACTTTACACTCCATCAATCTGAAGAAGGCCGTTTCCATTTAAAAAATGCCACGAGACTCAATATTGATTTTAATTTTATTATATCAGAATTGTTTCCTCAACTTACAGACAGACCCATGATTAAAGCTATAATTTCAGAGGGTAAAAAGACGACAAAGTAAAAAAAATCATACCTTAGCATTTCATATTTTTTATTAAAATGCAAAGACGATTTATAGATTATTTAGTCATCACCTTTAAAGGTATTGCTATGGGAGCTGCAGATGTGGTTCCTGGGGTTTCAGGCGGCACCATTGCCTTTATTTCGGGTATTTATGAGGAACTTATTGAGAGTATTGATAAGGTGAACCTTACTGTTTTTAATATCTGGAAGAAAGAAGGCTTTAAAACCGCTTGGAAATCTATTAACGGCAATTTTTTACTGGCACTTTTTTCAGGAATAGCTATTAGTATTTTATCCTTATCAAAACTTATTAAATGGTTACTGCACCACGAGCCGGTATTACTTTGGTCCTTCTTTTTTGGCCTCGTACTCGCAAGTATTTTATACATTGCAAAACAAATTAAAGGGTGGTCATTAACACTGATAGCAGCAATTATTATAACTACAATTTTATCTTTTTATATTACCAAAGCCGAACCTTTTGCCTCACCAGACAGTCCTTTTTATCTTATATTTTGTGGCTTTATAGCTATTATTGCTATGATTTTACCAGGCGTGTCTGGAGCTTTTATTCTACTTATTCTCGGTGCATACCAAACCGCAATTGACACTATTAATAATCTAAGAGATGGCCTTTTAAATGGTAATATGGAACTCTTTAAAGATGCCTTATTAAAATTTACTCTGCTTGGTGTCGGAGCTATTATTGGGCTTAAAGTCTTTTCTAAAGCGTTAAATTGGATGTTTAAACACCACAAAAATCTTACGCTTGCAATCCTAACAGGATTTATGATTGGATCACTGAACAAAATTTGGCCTTGGAAAGAAGTTATAAAAACAAGAATCAATTCTGAAGGAGAAATCGTAACCTTACTCGATAGAAGCATCTCACCTACCGCCTACGTTGGCGATAACGAACTTGTAATGGCCATCGTATTTATTATCGTTGGGTTTGCAACCATTCTCATTTTAGAAAGTCTAGGAAAACATAAAAACAAAGTGTAATGCAAAGCAGCAGACCACTTAAGGATCGTATATTTTTGGTCATTAAAGGTTTGGCTATGGGTGCTGCTAATAAAGTCCCAGGCGTCTCGGGAGGTGTCGTGGCTTTTGTGGCTGGTTTTTATGAAGAGTTTATCTATTCCTTACAAAGGGTAAATAAAACAGCATTTAAACTGTTGTTTAATGGACGGATTAAAAGCTTTTATCGCTATACCAACGGTAAGTTTTTAAGCTTACTATTTTTAGGAATGATCGTTAGCTATTTTAGTGTTTCTAAATTATTAGATTACCTTATTATACAATACGAACTCTATGTATGGAGTACCTTCTTTGGAATGATTTTGGGTTCCATTTACTATATCTCAAAAGATTTTAAAGAATGGAACAAAACCACATTAACAGCTTTAATACTTGGCACAATCGCTGGTATTAGTGTTAGTTTTCTTGATCCTGCCACAGAAAACGACAACTTACTTTTTGTTTTTTTCTGTGGTATCATAAGTGTATCTGGTATGACACTACCAGGGTTTTCAGGCTCATTTATTCTAATTCTCTTAGGTAATTACGTGTTACTTTTAGTCGACTCGGTAAACGCACTTAACGATACTATAATTGATATGCTTAAAGGAAATTTTGAATTTGTACATAATACATATCGAATTAAAATGCTTAAAGTTTTAGGGGTGTTTACACTAGGGTCTGTCACCGGATTGGTTACCTTTTCACATATATTAAGTTATATTCTTAAAAATTATAAATTTATAACACTAGCCACCATAATGGGTTTTATAATTGGATCGTTAGGAGTGGTTTGGCCATGGAAAGAAACGATTTATAAAACCGATTCTGAAGGACTTCATATTTTGGATTCCACTGGAAAACAAATCGTTGCTAACTACCAACGGTATTTACCAGAAATGAACGCCCAAACTTACATTGCAATTGCTTATATTGCCCTAGGAATCCTTATAGTTTTAGGATTAGAATGGTATGGAAAACGCACAAGACAAATCAAAGTATAAATACGGACTGGTAGGAAAAGACATCTCCTACTCTTTTTCAAGAGGATATTTTAAAGATAAGTTTGCATCTGAAAATCTTCCAAATTCATATGTTAATTTCGATTTACAATCAATAGAAGAACTTACCGAAATTATAAACAAGACTTCTAATTTAAAAGGTCTTAATGTCACTATCCCTTATAAAGAGCAAGTGATTCCATTACTTGATAAGCTAAACAAAAAGGCCAAAAATATTGGGGCTGTAAATACCATTCGGTTGACGAAAAAGAAAAAGTTGGTTGGTTATAATACGGATTATTATGGTTTTAAAAACTCTATAAAACCGCATTTAAAATCCTACCATAAAAACGCCTTAATTTTGGGTACTGGTGGCGCATCTAAAGCTATTGCATATGCTTTAAAAAAACTCAATATTAAATACGACTTTGTCTCTAGAACCCAAAAAGAGAAGGTTAGCTTTTTGTACTCAGAACTCGATCGTAATATTATATCAAAATACACTATCATTATTAATTGTACACCAATTGGTACATTTCCTAATGTAAACGAGTGTCCAAACATTCCTTATGATGCCATTACCAAAAAGCATATTTTATACGATCTCATTTATAACCCAGAGCAGACTAAATTTTTACAATGTGGAGCACTTAAGGGTGCCACAACTATTAATGGGCTAAAAATGTTAAAATTACAGGCCGAAAAATCCTGGGAAATATGGAATAAGTCCTAAATTACAAGCTGTACAAGCATTTACTTTGATGTTATACCGCTAGTTAGTATCTTTAACAATTATAAAAACTATTTGACATATGTCTGAGAATGATAACCTGCAAGAAGCAGATGGAAAAAAAGAAGTGGTTTCACCAGAAACGACTCCAACCCAACCAACAGAAAACGACACAAGCACTGTTGATAATGAGGTCCGTAAGGATCAAGACTCCACATTAGAGTCGGTGGAATCTAAAGCGGAAAGCAGTGACGATGTTAAAGACGACACAACAGAAGTCGCACTAGAGACACCTGCAATCAAAGATAAACTTGTAGACGAAATAGAAGCTTCAAACGCCGAGGATGCCGAAGATGAATCTAATGCTGAACGACATGAAGTTGAGGAAAAAGATTATCATGCAATGTCTATGGCAGAGCTAACTACTGAATTTGGTAGGCTTCTAGGTTCTCATAAAATACAAACCATCTCAAAACATATCAATGAGATAAAAAGTGAATTCAACGCTAAATTCAGTGAACTTCTAGACGAAAAAAAGGAAGAATTTATTGAAGATGGTGGCAACGAAATAGATTTCTATTACACTAACGACACTAAAAAGCAATTTAACTCGTATTATAAAACGTATAAGCAAAACATAAATGCTTATTATAAGGAGCGCGAGCAAAATCTAAAGCAAAATCTCGACACAAGGTTAGCCATAATAGAAGAAATAAAAGGCTTACTCAGTGTTGAAGAAAATATGGGTACGACCTATAAAACGTTTAAAGAGTTACAAGAAAAATGGCGTAATGCAGGACCAATTCCTAGAGATAAGTACAATAATGCTTGGAATACTTACCACCATCATGTAGAACGCTTTTACGACTTTTTACATCTCAATAATGATTTGAGAGATATGGACTTTAAACACAACTATGATCAAAAAATAAAGATTATAGAACGTGCTGAAGAGTTGGCAGAAGATGAAAACACCAACCGTTCGTTTAGAGAATTACAAGTGTTACACAAACTCTGGAAAGAAGAACTCGGACCAGTTAGTAAAGAACATAGAGAAGCTATTTGGGAACGTTTTAGTAATGCAACAAAACTGATTCATGATAAGCGCCAAGCTTATTTTGCTGATATGGATAAAGCTCATGAAAAAAATCTTGAACGTAAAGAGGAAATCATTGCTCAAATAGAAGCCATTGCAGAAGACAAAGCCAATTCTCATAGTGGATGGCAGAAAAAAATTAAAGAAATTGAAGCCTTAAGAGAAGCCTTCTTTAAGGCTGGTAAAGTACCATTAAAAGTAAATGAAAGCACTTGGGCTAAATTTAAAGCTGCAGTAAGAACGTTTAACAGAAGTAAAAATAGTTTTTACAAAGAATTAAAGAAAGATCAGTACGAAAACCTTAAAAAGAAAAAGGATTTAATTCAAATTGCAGAAGATAATAAAGACAGTGAAGACTTCGCTACGGTTACTCCATTGATGAAGAAAATTCAAAACGAATGGAAAAAAATAGGACACGTACCAAGGCGCGATAGCGATAAAATTTGGAAACAATTTAAAACGGCTTGTAACCATTATTTTGATAGAATGCATGCGCAGCGTAAAGCGCAAGACCAGCACCTTTATGAGGCATTTGATAAAAAAGTAAAACTGCTTGATGACTTAAAAGTTATGGAACTTACAGAAGATCCCAAAGCAGATATAAAAACACTACAAGATAAAATTGCCGAATGGAAAGCTATTGGTTATGTGCCGCAAAACAAACGTTACATCGATGGCAAATTTTACAAAGCCATTGACGATAAGTTTGATAAACTTAAGATGGATAAGTCGAAATTAGAAATGATTAAGTTTGAAAGTAAACTTGAAAACTTAGCTGATTCTGATGACACACGCTTACTAGATAACGAGCAAAACTTTATTCGAAAAAGAATTTCGGAAATTAAATCTGAAATCAATCAACTCGAAAATAATTTACAGTTTTTCTCTAATGTAAAATCAGACAATCCATTAGTTAAAGATGTCCATAAGAATATTGCAAACCACAAGAAAGAATTAGACACCTGGAAAGCCAAATTATCCAAGGTTCGTGGCATGTATAGCTAAAATCCTATAGAGTAATTTAAATGTAACTCATTTGCTTATAGCAAACATCCGTTTGTTATAAGCAATTTTTCTGTACCAAACAAAATATTAAAAAAATTCAGTCTCAGTATCATCAATACGTGATGTACTATTTATAAATACAAATCAATACAATTTAAACACCCAAAAATCATGAAAAAAACTCTACGCTTTTTACTGTTATGCCTACCCACTATTGCATTATCGCAAGTTGAATTAGATCAGGTTGATGATTTTGAAGATTATACGATGAGTAACTGGACCAAAAACAATTCTATCGCTAACGAAAACATATATAACGGAGGTCCTTCTGGTGAAGGCGACAATTTTTTACGCGTAACCTCAAGTGGTTCAGGTTCTGATCTTGAATTAATGACTAAAAATAATGCGCAATGGCAAGGTAACTACTATCAAGGTAATCTTTCGAGCCGTGTTAAATACATTTCCATGGATGTTAGAAATTCAGGAAGTTCAGTGATCTTTTTAAGATTATCTTTTCAAACGGATTACGGTCTTATTTACCGTTGCAGTACTACAAATGCAATAGCTGTTTTACCAAACGAAGGATGGAAGCGCATTTCGTTTTCAATTCTTGAAGAAAACATCACAGCACTCTCAGAGACTTTCAGTTATGCGGTTACCTTCGGAAGCGGAAGTCAGGGCGTAGAAGAAATGAGAATATTACACAATGATGTACCTGCTTGGGAGTCAGATCCCATCGAAGCGGTTTTAGATATTGACAACATCATGGCTGAAAGCCAGACTTTGAGTACAGAAGAAATCGCTGTGAAATCAGAATTAAAATTATTTCCAAATCCAACTAGCAATGCTATTACTGTGACTAGCAACGAAAACGTTACTGAAGATATTAGCTATAGTATTATTGATTTATTGGGAAGAACAGTTAAAGAAGGTCGTTCTAAATTAAATCAGGAAATAAATATTCAAGACATAAATAGTGGTAATTATATTGTTGAAATAAAAAATGCCAATGGAGAGATCTTTAGAGAAAAACTAATAAAAAATTAGTTGATATTCTCAATATCTATATTTTAATATTAAAGTCAACTTATATCTAATAACACTAACGTTGACTAAAACCTAAAATATCAAAACCCACTTGATTTTTCACAAGTGGGTTCTGCCCTAACTAAACTAAATTAACCTTAATTACAACCGCTTAAAATAATAATTAAGATTTCCTACTAAGATTATAAAAACGCTTTTGTTTTTATATACAGTATTTACGCACAGAAATGAGTTTTGGATGTTCCATATTTAATTTTTAGAAAACTTTAACAAATAACACCTTACCATTACCATTTGAAGATATCGGTAGAAACTTTGGTACAGGTATTCTAATTAAATAATATGACGACTGTTAAAGATTTAATTACAATTCGGAAAGGCTAATTAGATATCTAGGTTTCTATTTCGTATAATTTTACTACAAAAACTTAAAAAGTCTAATTTAAGATGGATTCCTGCTTATGTAGGAATGACAAAAATCTTTACAACAATTTTGCTTCTTCCCAAAAGACATCCATTTCAGAAAGTGTCATATCTTTTAAAGATTTATCTAAGCTTTTTGCTTTAGATTCTAGATATTGAAAGCGTTTAATAAATTTTTTATTGGTACGTTCTAAGGCGTTTTCAGGATTAACTTTTAGGAAACGTGCGTAATTAATCATAGAAAACATAACATCACCAAACTCACTTTCAATAGCATCTTGATCTCCTTTTGAAATTTCAACTTTTAATTCAGCAATCTCCTCTTCTACTTTTTCAAACACCTGCTCAGGTTCTTCCCAATCAAATCCTACTCCGGCAACTTTTTCTTGTATACGACTAGCTTTTACAACAGCAGGTAAACTTTTAGGAACTCCTTCTAGCACACTATCTTTACCTTCTTTAAGCTTTAGTTGTTCCCAATTGCGCTTTACCTCAGCTTCATCTTTTACCACCACATCACCATAAATATGTGGATGACGATCAATCAGTTTATCACAGATACTATTACAAACATCTGCAATATCAAAGTTATTCGTTTCACTTCCAATTTTAGAGTAGAAGACAATATGAAGCAATACGTCTCCCAATTCTTTTTTAACCTCATCCAAATCATTATCTAAAATGGCAGCTCCAAGCTCATAAACCTCTTCAATGGTAAGGTGACGCAAGGATTCCATCGTTTGTTTTTTATCCCATGGACATTGCTCTCGCAACTCATCCATAATTATTAACAAACGCTCAAAGGCTTTTAATTGGACAGTTTTATCAGACATTATTTTTGTTATAATATGGTCTCAATACAATTTTGAGCAGAAAGCTTTCTGCTCAAAACCACTCGCACTGACGTATTATTTACTCCTCTTCGTCAGAAGTATTTTTATCGTCTTTTGGATCTTCTAATGCATCTAAAAGATTATTCTTTTGAAGTAAGTTGTACCATTGTACTACTTTTTTAATATCTGAAGGATATACACGATCTTCATCATAGTTTGGTAATACTTCAAAGAAAAATTCTTCTAAAACATCCTTACCATCCTTGTGACTGATAGACGTTTGCTCTCCGCCTTCTTTTTCTTTTACCTTTTTTAGTACCTCTCTTAAAGGTACTTCTTCAGCTAAAGTATAAATAGCAATTTCGCTAAGAATACTAATATTACTGTGTGCACCTACTGTAATACGCTTCTTGTCAATTAACGACTCTACAACAGCACCTGTTCTTGTTTGTGTAACGATTTGGTATAAACCTGGTTTTCCTGAAATGGATAAAATTTTATCTAAGCTCATATATATATTATTAACGTTTTCTGCTCATTGCAGGAAATCGCATTCTGTAATCAATTTTTATCTTACCTTTTGATATATTAGTAAGTTTTCCTTTTATTAAACGTTTTTTGAATGAAGAAAGTTTATCTGTAAATAAAACACCTTCAATATGATCGTACTCATGTTGAATAACTCTCGCTATTAAGCCATCATATTCTTCTACGTGCGTATCAAAATTTTCATCTTGATATTGAATCTTAATCTTTGGCTTTCTAAAAACATCTTCTCTAACATCTGGAATGCTTAAACAGCCTTCGTTAAAAGCCCATTCGTCACCTTCCTCTTCCAAAATTTGAGCATTAATGAATGTTTTTTTGAAGTTTTTCATTTGTTCTCGCTCTTTTTCAGATAGATCTTCATCATCTGCAAAAGGACTTGTATCTACTAAAAACAACCGAATAGCTAAACCAATTTGTGGAGCAGCTAAACCCACACCATACGCACCATACATGGTTTCGTACATGTTATCTATAAGTTCGTTTAACTTTGGGTAATCTTTATCTATTTCCTTGGCCTCTTTCTTCAATACAGCATCGCCATAGGCTACGATAGGTAAAATCATAATTCATATATTTTCGGGTGCAAAAGTACCAAATTCTAACCTAATATTTCAAATTTCAAAAACTAAATTCAAAAGCATACTGTGTGATACATTAGTCTCTATTTTGTAAGCGTTTGAAATACAATTCTAAAAAATTAAAAACCGTAATGACACAGTTTTTACTATTTACTAGAAAGGTAACTCTGTAAAATTAGCGTAGCACTAATTTCGTCTACCAAGGCTTTATTTTTGCGTTGTTTTTTCTTTAATCCACTATCAATCATGGTTTGAAATGCCATCTTAGAAGTAAAACGTTCATCAACACGATCTACAGGGATTTGCGGTAGGTTTTTTCGTAATTGTACCAAAAATTTCTGAATATAAACTTCACTTTCTGAAGCCGAATTATCCATTTGCTTAGGTAAACCAACTACAATTTTTTCGACATTTTCAGTTAACACATATGTTTTTAAAAACGGAAGCAACTGCTTCGTCTCTACCGTAGTAAGGCCAGATGCGATAATTTGCATTTCGTCTGTAACGGCTAATCCTGTTCGTTTAGTACCATAATCAATAGCTAAAATTCGTCCCATAAATACAAAGATAATGCAATAAAAAACGCTTCTTATAAAAAAGAAGCGTTTTTAAAATAAATCAATTTAACCAAATTAATCAATATGATATATTCCCTCTAAAAATAAATCATGTAATTATATATAAGACACAGCGTTTTTATGTTAGTCACATTTAATTTCAAAAAAAAAGAAAAAGAAAACTCCTCAATCAATGGGGAGAGGAGTTTTCAAAATTAGCTATTATTTAAATCCCAAGATATTCATTAAAAATATCCAAGCTTTTAATTAATATTAAGACCCTAACTTTTTAGAAAGGTCACAATTTTTTAAAAAAGTGTTTTAGCTTAAATGATTATAGAGGTATATTTGATCTCAAAAATACTATTGAATCACATGAAACAACTACAATCTGTAATAGAAAATGCTTGGGACGATCGTTCTCTTTTAAATGACAAAGTAACTATAGATGCCATACGAAGTGTCGTAGACCTTGTTGATGCTGGTACATTACGTGTAGCAGAACCAACTGATGATGGATGGCAAGTAAATGAATGGATAAAAAAAGCCGTTGTATTGTATTTCCCTATTCAGAAAATGGAAACTTACGAAGTTGGTATTTTTGAATATCACGATAAAATTCCTTTAAAAAGAGGTTATGCGGAAAAAGGAATTAGAGTTGTACCACAGGCTGTAGCAAGACATGGTGCTTATATTTCTTCGGGTACTATTTTAATGCCAAGCTATGTAAATATTGGTGCGTATGTAGATGAAGGCACTATGGTAGATACCTGGGCAACTGTTGGTAGTTGTGCACAGATTGGTAAAAACGTTCATTTATCTGGTGGAGTTGGTATTGGAGGAGTTTTAGAACCTTTACAAGCGGCACCTGTGATTATCGAAGATGGTGCATTCATTGGTAGTCGTTGTATTGTTGTTGAAGGCGTTCGTGTAGAAAAGGAAGCTGTTTTAGGAGCAAATGTAGTGTTAACTATGAGTACAAAAATTATTGATGTTACCGGAGAGGAACCTGTAGAAACTAAAGGTGTTGTGCCTGCGCGTTCTGTGGTTATTCCTGGAAGTTACACAAAAAAGTTTGCTGCTGGTGAATATCAAGTACCTTGTGCTTTGATTATTGGAAAACGAAAAGAAAGCACTAACAAAAAGACGTCTTTAAACGATGCCTTACGCGAGTATGATGTGGCGGTTTAATTTGTTGCATTTCAATAAATAGAATAATATATTTATCCAACTGTGACCAATTGATTTACAGTTGGATTTTTTTATCTTGAAACATGAAAATTTTAATAATTCAACAAAAAATGATTGGTGATGTTTTAGCTACAAGCATTTTGTTTGAAGCTATAAAACATACATATCCTGAAGCAGAATTACATTATGTGATTAATTCTCACACCTATCCTGTTGTAGAAAACAATCCTTTTATTGATTATTTTCATTTTTTCACGCCGGAACACGAAAAGCATAAAATTCAACTTTATAAATTTGCTAAAGATTTAAACAAACAAAATTTTGATGTCGTTATTGATGTTTACTCTAAATTATCGAGTAAACTCATGACTTTTTTATCTAAAGCAAAAACTAAAATCTCTATCGATAAAGGAAAAAAATCGTTTATCTATACTCACACTTTTAAACATAAAAGCAAAGCACATACAAATGCTGGTCTAGCGATTGAAAATCGTTTACAACTGTTAAAACCTTTAGACATTAATGCTTTAAAAATTGTACGACCAAAAATATACCTCACAGAAGATGAAAAAAATAACGCTAAACAATTTTTAGAATATAGGGCTATTGATTTGGAAAATCCCCTATTTATGATTGGTGTCTTAGGTAGCGGCCACAACAAAACCTACCCTTTTGAATATATGGCAAAGGTGATTGACCAAATCGTATTAGAACAACCCACTAGTCAGATTTTATTCAATTACATTCCAAAACAGGAAGCAGATGCTAAAGCTATTTTAGAATTATGCTCTCCAGAAACTCAAAAACATATTTATTTTGATGTCTTTGGAAAATCTTTAAGAGATTTCTTGGCTATAACCTCGCATTGTAACGCCTTAATTGGCAATGAAGGCGGAGCCATAAATATGGCAAAAGCACTTTATATTCCAACATTTACCATATTCTCACCTTGGATTAAGAAAGAGGCTTGGAATATGTTTGACGACAATATAAAATACGTTTCTGTTCATCTTAAAGATTATGACAATAAACCATATCTAAATATTGAACACCCTAAAGTATTAAAATCAAAAGCTACAGAATTGTATTTAGATTTTAAGCCCGCTTTTTTTGAAAGTAATTTAAAGGCTTTTTTAAAACGGTTGCACTAATCTTTTTTAATTCCGAATGGTGTCCATTTTAAATTTTCTTTTTTCACTTTAGCTCTAATGGCTAAATTTCGATCTAAAGATTCTTGTGTTTTATAGCCTCTAGCATGATCTAAATGTAAAACGATTGCTTTATAACGTATTTGTTTCGTCTTCATTCCAAAATTCACTAAGCGCTCTCCCAATTCTCTGTCTGGCCCACCATATTGCATACGCTCATCGTAACCATTAATAGCAATTAAATCTGATTTCCAAGCAGAAGAATTACAGTTATTAAAGGTCGCTCCTGTTGGAGTTACCACGTCTAAAAAGCTAGCTAATCCATCTTTAACCGATAATTTTAGAGTGTTTTTACTCCCTAATTCACCTTTAGATTTTAACCATTTGACATCAAAACAATTGTGAGACGTAATATCATTTTCAGAAATGGTTTCACTTAAATCCATATTAAGCTTACAGTAACCACCAGATAAGAAATACCCTTTTTCAGCAAATTTAGCATGTGTTTCTACAAAATCCTTACGCGGAATACAATCTCCATCAGTGAATAAAATATATTCATTTTTAGCCATAACAATGGCTTCATTCAATATTTTTTGACGTCTATAGCCTTTATCTTCATGCCATGCATGCGTAATATTTACAGGATAATCGGCTTTAAATCTATCGATGAGATCCTTAGTTTCCTTAGTAGAACCATCATCTGCTATAATGATATCAAAATCCTTATACGTCTGAACACTATAACCGTACAAAACTTTCTCTAGCCAATCTATTTTATTATAGGTTGCGATAATCACCGTTATCTTAGGTAGTGCCATTGTTTATGCTTTTTTAATACCGAAATTGGTATAGATTATTTTCTTTTGTTTCGTTGTTTTCCTTATCTCTTCGTTCAAAACTCTTGCTTCGTCATTTTTATAAGGCCTTTCATGATGCAAATGTACACAAATAGTACTGTAACGTACTTGTCTAAACTTCACACCATTATTCATCATGCGCTCCCCTACTTCTCTATCTTCTCCTCCGTATTGCATACGTTCATCAAAACCATTCACAGCTAATATATCGGATTTAAAACAGGAGACATTCATACCATCAAAAGTCGCTTTTGTAGGAGTTATTTTATTTAACCATTGAGCCTTAGCCTTAGACTTTGTAAGTTTATTAAATTTAAAACTTTTAGGTTGGCCTTTATCAATAAGCCAATCTTTGTCAAAGCAGTGTTGGTGAGTTATAATTTCTTTACATATGTTATCTGATACAGATTTTACCAGTTTAAAATAGCCACCTGAAAGGGCATAGTTAGGTCTGCGTAATCTAAGATGTGTTTCTACAAAATCTTGTCGTGCAATACAATCTCCATCAGTAAAAATTAAATAATCTGAGCTTGAGGCTAAGATGGCTTCATTTAAAATTTTTGTCTTTTGAAAACCATTATCTTCATGCCAAACATGAGAAATTTTTAGCTCTGTTTCTAAAATACATTTCTCTATTACAGCTTTTGTTTGTTCATTAGAACCATCATCTGCTATAATAATTTCAAAACTATTTTCCGTTTGAATACTATAACTGTGTAATACTAGAGCCAACCATTCTGGTTGATTGTAGGTACTAATAATTACAGAGGCTTTTGAATTAGATTGCATGGTACAAAAATACTATTTTTACCACTGAGAAATAAATACAATGCTAAAACTATCTGCAGTTATTATTACCTTTAACGAAGAACGCAACATTGCGCAATGTTTGCAATCTTTAGTTGGTGTTGCTGATGAAATTATTGTCGTAGACTCTTTTTCAACTGACCAAACTAAAACTTTATGCAATAAATTTAATGTTACTTTTATTGAACAGAAATTCTTAGGTTACATTGAACAAAAGAATTTTGCTTTAGCACAAGCCAGTTACAATCATGTTGTCTCTTTAGATGGTGATGAAGCCTTATCTGAATCCCTTCAAAAATCGATTATTAAATTAAAAGCAAATTGGCAATATGATGGCTACTATGCCAATCGATTTAACAACTTTTGTGGACAATGGATTAAACATTCGGATTGGTATCCTAATAAAAAGCTTAGAGTTTTTGATAGAAGGAAAGCCGAGTGGCAAGGCATAAATCCACACGATACTGTGCAACTATTTGATAGCAACGCTACAATTGGCCACTTAAAAGGAGATATTTTACATCAAACGTATCAGACCTATTCAGAATTTAATCAGAAAACTGAATACTTTTCTACCATTGCAGCTCAAGCTTATTTTAACAAAGGTAAAAGAGCACCTCTTTGGAAAATTATTATTAATCCAACTTGGGCTTTTTTTAAATCCTATTTTTTAAGGTTAGGGGTTTTAGATGGGTTTAATGGATTTGTTATTTGTGTACAAACCGCAAATATTACTTTTTTAAAATATTCAAAGTTACGTGAGTTATATAAAAAAAATTAAAGCTTCTTCTTTCTCCAGAAATAATACTTACGTTTAAACGCTTCTTTCTTTTTAAAACTTGATGAGAATTTTTGAGAGAAAAAATACATACGTTCTCTAACGTCTTCTTGCGGTTTCCCTATTAACTTGGCATATTCATCACTAATAATATCTAGCATATAATCCTTAGGAGATAAGCGAGCAAAATTGGCTAGTCGTTCATCATAACTTAGGGTTTTAAATGCCATCCGATTAAGATCTACTAAATAAAATTTATAATTGTCACCATTTTTTATAATCAACGTATTACCAGGAGAATGGTCTAAAAAATGAATACCGCTCTCATGCAAACGATAAGTAAATTGTGTAAACTGTCTTAAAATAGTATCATAGTCGTCACACTCCGGTTCATCGATTAGCTTTCTAATGGTAAAATCGTATTTTAACTGCTTGCTAATATAATAACTGCTCCCAAAAGTAAAAGCTGATTTGTATTCTACAAACGCCTCTGGAGCAGGCGTTAATATACCTGCATTAAGCAAACGTGTGGCATATAAGAAAGACCGCTCCGCTTTACTTTTTCTAAAAAAGCGATATACAATTTTATTTACCATATTAGGAACTTTAAATTCCTTAATATTATAGCGTTCACCACCAATAGTTACTATTTTTATTACATTTCTGTAACCATTACCAATCATTTCACCATGGCTATCAAAACTATCAATGCTTGTCATTAATGCTTTCTTCGTTAACGTAGAATTATCATGTATTTTTACCGTTACAGACATATACTATAGTAATCTTTAATTGCAAAAGTAGGTATTTAATTCTATGAACGAAAGATTAAAGCCTCCTTCAAATAGAATGAATGACTTCCAATTAATTCAGTAAATTTGTAACCACTTAATAATTACTAATGTTTAAACACTACCTCATCACGCGTTTTAATCTCAAGAATAAAAATTGGGATGTCACTAAAAATAACGAATCACTCTTAACCCGGGAGTGGATGACACATAGAATTAAATTATTTAGTAATTTCTGCTTACCTTCTGTTGCCAACCAAACAAACACAAATTTTGAATGGCTATTATTTTTTGATTCAACAACAGATACGGATTTTAAAGCAGAATTAGAAGCGCTTATAGTACCTTATCCTCATTTTATAATATTTTACATCGATGGTATGGATGCTTTTCATCCTGCTATTAAATCTTATATCTCAAAAGATAGTGTAGACATACCGTATGTAATTACATCACGCATTGACAATGATGACTGCATTCATAAAGACTATATCTCTGTCATTCAGAGTCAATTTCAATCACAAGATTTTATGGCTATCGATATTTTAAAAGGTTACTCTCTGCAAGTTTCTCCAGACATTATGTTGGGAAAAAAAGAACATATTTTCAATCCTTTTATCAGCCTCATTGAAAAAAATGACACCCCGAAAACCGTTTGGTTTAGTGACCACAATATGTGGAAAAAAGAATCGAGACGTGTTGAAATAGCCAATCAACGCTTATGGATGTCTATTATTCACGAAAAAAATAAAGTCAATGAATTTGATGGTTATGACAATGTAAATTGGGACACCATAAAAACAGACTTTATTGTTTCTGATGAAATTAATACTAAGGTTTCAAAACACATCATTCCTCATAAAGATTGGCGTTATTTAAGTTTAAAAAACAAGCTTTACGTTAATTACGTTTTAATGAGTAAAAAATTAAAGAAAGCCATAGGTTTATATAAGATTAAGTAAGCTTATATTCTTATTTTTACATCAATCAACTCTTACAATCAAACTTCTAATCAATGCGATTAATACAATTTACAGCCTCTAATGGTTGGCGTGGGCACGAACAAAAAATCATCTATTTATATGAAGCTTTTAAAGCAGAAGGTTATGTAGAAGACCAATGGATTGTTTGCCCAATAGACTCTGAGTTATATCGTATTGCAAGTAAAAAAGACATGCAAGTGATTCCATTTGAATACAAATCGGAATATAGTTTGTCTTACGCCAAAGCTTTTAAAAAACTCGCTAAAGAGAAAAATGCCTCGGTGATTTTTATTCACAGTAGTAAAGCACATACTTTAGCTGTACTATCGCATTTTATTTATGGTATGAAAGTGCCTTTAGTGCTTTGTAGAACACTTATAAAACGTGTAGATACTAACTTTTTTAGAAAGTGGAAATACAACTACAAAGGCATTAAAAAAATTATATGTGTGTCGCAACCTGTAGTTGAATCTTTAAAGTTTGCTGTAAAAGACCATAGCCGATTTACCGTTATAGGAAGTGTTACGGATATTAATAAATTTAAAAAACAAGCTCCTACAGGAATGCTGCATAAAGAATTTAAAATTCCTGAAGATTACAAACTCATAGGAAATATTGCAGAGTTCACAGGTTTTAAAGACCATTATACTTGGGTTGATACGGTTGAAATTTTAGTAAAAGAAAATAAAATTAAAGCCAAATATATCTTAGTTGGAAAAGGTAGTATGGAACAAGATATACGCAATTATGTTAATGAAAAAGGCTTAACAGAGCACATTATTTTCACCGGTTTTAGAAGAGATGTTCCTGAAATTTTACCAGAGTTTAACTTGTTCTTATTTACCTCAAATAATGAACCTACAGGAGGTGTGTTATTAGAATCCTATGCTTGTAAAGTGCCAATAGTTGCTGCAGATGCAGGTGGCATATCAGAAGTTATTGTAGATGGCGAAACTGGCCTTTTGGCAAAAGTTGGTAATGCGGCGGATTTTGCCTCTAAAGTGAACTTATTAATTAACGATGAAACACTTCAAGATAAGCTAACATCCAACGGATATCAGTACCTATTAGATAATTTTACGAAGTCGGTCATTGCTAAAAAAATGTATATGGAATTATCAAAATACGAACTTAAATAGGCAACTGTATTAAGTCGCCAAGTTCTTTATTCAATCTTTCGACAGACAAACGTTTTAAGGCTCCTGTAGGAAAAAAGGTAAGCTCTCCAAAATAGATTTTATCATTAATTGAATATAAATCAACTCTAACAAAAATAAATTCTTCAGCTAACGTTTTCGCAATTGTAATAAGTTCTTCAAAATTATCGGGTTTGGGCAAATCTTTCTTAAGAAAACCATTATCGTCATTTTTATTCTCTAATTTATTCCAATCTAAGCTATATATACATTTCTTATATGTGTCTCCGTCTAAGGTTTTAACTAGTACATACTTTGGGTCGCCATGAATACAGTAAAATTTATAATCAATAATATTTTCACTATCTGTCTGGTCTAAATAATGCTCTGCTAAAATCCGAGGCTTTACTTGTTTATAAATACGTTCCTTGTATTTATTATAATAATTAGACTGCATATACTTTTTTAACTCTTTTTTTACATCCTCTACATTTATAGTAGCCTTATCACTAACTATAACATTATACCCTGAACCATGAGTTCCTTTAAGAGCAAATTGATTTGGTAACGCATTGAAGTCAATGGCATCAACCGTGTCATAAACATCAATAAAATCTACCAAAAAGCCTTTTCCAATTTTCTGTTCTACGTAGTTTCGTACTTCATATTTATCCACAAAATCACCATACGTTTCGTCATATATATTCTGATTTAACCATTGCAATTTTTCCATAAACTCAGTTGGGTTATCTAAATTTAAACGTTTTTCGTTTTTAAGATAATATTGAGCTTTTATATAAGAAATATCCGCATTGGGCTTATTCTTTAAGTATTTCGAAAATAATTGGTAATATTTTCGCTTGATAAAATTCATACCACAAATAATAATTAATGTTGTAAATGTATTAATTAAAGCTTCTAAACTAATATTTCAGCACAAAAACTTAATTCTTTACAATGCTATACTTTCATTGTTCCTATTTAATTCTAACATATAGAAAATAAAAATTGTACAGGGCAAACGGTCTCAATTGTGTTTAAAACCTTAATTGATGTAAAAAATATATTACTTTTAAACATGACTACACCTGCATTTTATTTTATAAATTTATATTCTAAAAAAAGCGCCATAAAGATTCACTAAACACGACTCGGACTACTTAATTTTTTTCAATATAAATGCGTAATAAAATATTTATTGATCTACATCATATTAGAAACACAAAAAAAGGCTTTGGGCAATACGCTATTAACTTGGCAAAAGGTATTGTACAGAACAACATTGATGGACTAAATCTTTACTATTACGTACCTTTAAATGGTTATCAACGTTTTGGCAGTTCTGTAAACTATAAATTATATTTAGGTTTACATAGAAGACGAAATAACTTTAAGAACTACAATGTATGGCATAGTTTAACGCACCTCAGTAAAGTTGAACCGCAGGATCTAATAAAAACAAAAATTATATATACTGTTCATGATGCTATTTTTACAATCATAAATATTCCTGAAGAAAAAAGGCAACAAGCCACAAAGTTATTGCAAAGTAAAATAGATAAGAGCGATTGTTTAGTCTTTATTTCTAAATTTACGCAAGACTGTATCCGCGAACATTTTACAATACCAGATACTATTCAGCAATACGTTATTTATAACGGTAACCCAATGGAAGGTGTTCAACCGATTATTAAAACTTTAAATGAGCAACCTTACTTACTTTGTGTAGGTGAATACCGAAAATATAAAAACCATAGTGCTTTAATTCCCATGCTCGCTTACTTAGACAAGAACATCAATCTTGTTTTTATGGGCAAATATTCTAAGGAAAATCAAGAAAAAATTATTTCCTTAGCGAAAGAATATCAGGTTGAAAATCGAATTATTTTTAAAGCCTCTGTTAGTGAAAGAAAAAAAATTGAATTGTATAGTAATGCTAAAGGTTTAGTGCATCCTTCGTTGGCTGAAGGGTTTGGGTTTCCTGTTGTAGAAGCCATGTCTCTAGGGATTCCTGTATTTATTTCAAATAATACTGCTTTACCAGAAGTAGGAGGCACAGTAGCACATTATTGGGATCATTACGAACCAAATTATATGGCCAAAATAGTGTCTGATGGTTTAGATGATTTTAAAAAAAATAAAGCAATAAGAACGCAAGAATTACATTCTCAAGCCTCTAAATTTTCTTGGAAACGTATCGCTAAGCAATATATCGATGTCTACAAAGCTGTATTAGACAAAACACCAAGAACTTAGGCTTAAAATAGCATTAAGATGTACGCTTATGATTAACAATAAACAAACACTAGAAGAGGATATACTACAACTCATAGAAAGAGAGAACGAATTGTTTGAGAGTGATATTAATAAACACCACAGCGCATTAAATTCAATAATTTCTGCATCCAAATTCTTAATTTTAGGTGGAGCCGGCACTATAGGACAAGCGGTAACTAAAGAAATCTTTAAACGACAGCCAACTAAGCTTCATATTGTAGATATAAGTGAAAATAATTTAGCTGAATTGGTAAGAGACCTAAGAAGTTCTTATGGCTATATCGATGGAGATTTTAAAACTTTCGCTTTAGATATAGGCTCCACGACGTATGATGCTTTTATTGCCTCAGATGGCAAATATGATTATGTTCTCAACCTCTCTGCTTTAAAACATGTGCGAAGCGAAGAAGATCCATTTACATTAATGCGTATGATTAATGTTAATATTTGTAATACTAAAAAAACAATAGAACAATCAATTTCTCATCATGTAAAAAAATACTTCTGTATATCTACAGATAAAGCTACAAACCCTATTAACATGATGGGAGCCTCAAAGCGAATTATGGAATTAGTTCTAAACAAAAAAAGTAAGGACATTCAAATTTCTACGGCACGTTTCGCTAATGTCGCATTTTCTGATGGGTCTTTATTATATAGCTTTGAACAACGCATAAAAAAGCAACAACCTATTGTAGCACCAAACGCTATTAAACGCTATTTTATCACTCCTAAAGAAGCTGGCAAGCTTTGTTTAATGTCTTGTATTTTAGGCGAAAATAATGATATTTTCTTTCCACAACTACAAAAGAGTTTAAATCTCATTAGCTTTGCCAATATTGCTATTAACTATATCAAAGCACTGGGCTACGAACCCTATTTATGTAAAACCGAAGAAGAAGCGCGAGAGTTATCCAAAAGCTTACCAAAATTAGGTAAATGGCCTTATTTACTAACTAAAAGCGATACTACAGGCGAAAAAAAATCTGAAGAATTCTTTACAAAACACCACACTTTAGACCTTAATCGATTTAATACACTAGGCATTATAAAACATGAATTGAATTTAAATTTTGATGATAAACTCGAGTTGTTTTTTGAATCTATACACCAACTTAAAGTTAATAAATCATGGACAAAAGAAGAGATCGTTGACATATTTCATAATATATTACCGGACTTTAAACACAAAGAAACGGGTAAATATTTAGATCATAAAATGTAATTGATGCACAATAAAATAGATGTTGTAATTATGGCTGGAGGTAAAGGGGAACGGTTAATGCCATTAACTAAAAACACCCCAAAACCTCTTTTAAAAATTGGTCACAAACCCATTATTGAATACAGTACTGATCGTTTGGCTTCTTTTGGAGTAACTCATATAAATATCACTACAAATTACCTAAGTGAGCAAATAATCTCGTATTTTAAGAATAATAATCCTCATAATATTCAATTTAATTACATTAAAGAATCTAAAACATTGGGTACAATTGGCGCTTTAAAGCTTATTGAAAATTTCAAAAATGATTATATATTAGTAATGAATGCGGATTTACTTACCAACATTAATTTTCAAGCTCTATTTAATCATTTTATTGAAACACAAGGAGATGCATTAATTGCAACTCTACCGTACAATGTCGCTATTCCGCACGGTGTAGTAGAAACGGATGGAGAAGTGGTTACTGATCTACAAGAGAAACCCTCAACCACCTATTATATTAATGCTGGTATCTATATGTTTAAAAAAGAATGCTTCCATTTTATTCCTAACCACACTTATTATGATGCTACAGATTTAATACAAAACTTATTAGATAAGCAAAAAAAAATTGTGAATTACCCCATTCTAGATTATTGGTTAGATATCGGAAAACCAGCAGATTTTAAAAAAGCACAATCCGATATAAAGCACATTAAATTTTAGTGTTTTTATTGGGTTTATATACATTAACGATGCTAAAAAAAAGCACAACATTCATTTTAAAAGATTAGCTATCTGTCGTATCTTTGCGCAGCTAAAAAATACAGCCATTTTTTCTTTAAAACGAAGAACACCTGTAGTTTCCTTTACCATATGAATCACAAACAAGCGTTAAAACACAGTATTTTTAAATACATCACTCAATCTGCCGAAGAATTACAAGTCGAAAGCTACGTTATTGGAGGCTTTGTACGCGACTATCTTTTAGAACGTGGAGATGCTAAAGATATTGATGTTGTTGCTGTAGGAAGTGGCATTGAATTAGCAAAACAAGTCGCAAAAAACTTACCAAACCAACCCAAAGTTCAAGTTTTTAAAACCTATGGCACAGCAATGTTGCGTTACGATGATATTGAAATTGAATTTGTTGGTGCGCGCAAAGAAAGCTATAATGAAGACAGTAGAAATCCTATTGTAGAAAATGGAACTTTAGAAGACGACCAAAACCGACGCGATTTTACAATAAACGCCTTAGCCTTAAGTTTAAACGCCGATAACTTCGGCGACCTTTTAGACCCTTTTAATGGTCTTAACGATTTAGACAAAGGTATAATTCGTACACCCTTAAATCCAGATATTACCTATAGCGACGATCCCTTACGTATGATGCGTGCTATACGTTTTGCTACACAACTCAATTTTAAAATTGAAGATGCTTCACTAAAAGCCATAACCGATAACAAAGAGCGTATAAAAATTATTACTAAGGAACGTATCGTTGTAGAACTTCATAAAATTTTAGAAAGTAAAACACCTTCTATTGGTTTTATGCATTTAGAAAAAACAGGCCTATTACATTTTATACTTCCTGAATTAACAGCACTAAAAGGGATCGATGAAATTGAAGGGCAACGTCATAAAGACAACTTTTACCACACTTTAGAAGTGGTAGATAATATAGCCCAAACCACAGATAATTTATGGTTACGCTGGGCAGCTTTGTTACACGATATTGGAAAAGCACCCACTAAGAAGTTCCATAAAAAGATTGGCTGGACGTTTCACGCGCATGAATTTGTAGGCTCTAAAATGGTGTATAAACTCTTTAAGCGCTTAAAAATGCCTTTAAATGACAAAATGAAATTTGTTCAGAAAATGGTATTTATGAGTTCTAGACCCATTGTTTTAGCTTCAGATGTAACAGATTCTGCCGTTAGACGTTTGGTTTTTGATGCTGGTGATTATGTAGATGATTTAATGACGCTTTGTGAAGCCGATATCACTACAAAGAACCCTAAGAAGTTTAAAAAATATCACAATAATTTTCAAAAAGTAAGAGATAAAATTATTGAAGTTGAAGAACGCGACCAAATACGTAATTTTCAACCACCTGTTTCTGGTGAAGAAATAATGAAGACTTTCAATTTAAAACCTTCAAGAGAAATCGGAGTCATTAAAGAAGCCATAAAAGAAGCCATTTTAGAAGGAGAGATTCCTAATAATCATAAAGCTGCTTTTGATTTAATGTTAAAAAAAGGCAAGGAATTAGGCTTAAGTGTGGTGTAAAAAAGTAATATAAATTAAAAATAATAAGCCAATCGCCTTTATAACAAAGTTTTAAGCATCGGTTTTTCTAGATAATGAATACTAAATTTTAGAAGATCACCACAGTAAGAGAAAAAAATATTAACAAGTTTCACTTAACAATTCAAAGATTAAACTTTGAAATTTTGAAACATTAAAATTTTATAACTTTGAAACAAACAAAAGATAATAAAGCAGTTATTTACTGGTTATTGACAGGTTGTATTTTAATCTTCATCATGGTTATTGTTGGTGGTATCACCAGATTAACACATTCGGGTTTATCAATTTCAAACTATAAACTTATTTCTGGTACTATTCCTCCTCTAAATGAAGCAGAATGGAATGAAGCATTTGAACTTTATAAGCAATATCCAGAATATCAAAAACTACACAACCACTTTAATTTAGAAGAGTTTAAAGACATTTACTTCTGGGAATGGATACACCGCGTTATTGGTCGATTTATAGGACTGGTTTTTATCATTCCATTCGTTTACTTTTTAATTAAAAAACGACTTTCAAAATCAACAATTAAGAAATCTGTAATCTTGCTTTTACTCGGAGGTTTTCAAGGGTTTTTGGGTTGGTATATGGTAAAATCGGGGTTAGTAGATGAGCCCAATGTTAGTCATTTTAGATTAGCAGCTCATCTTACTACGGCATTTTTAACGTTTGCTTATACGTTTTGGGTGGCTTTAGACATAATATTTCCGGATAAAAAAGTTATCGATAAAAAATTACGAAATTTTATTAGAATCGGTTTAGCCGTTTTAATTCTTCAAATTATTTATGGCGCCTTTGTCGCAGGATTAGATGCTGGATGGATTCATAACCATTGGCCATTAATGAGTGAGGGTAAATGGATACATGAAACCGTATTTATAGAGCAAAACCCAGTATATCTCAATTTTTTAGAGGGCAAAAGTGGTGTGCAATTTGTACACAGAACGTTAGCTTATGTTGTGGTAATATTTATTTTGGCCATTTGGTATAAAGCCAAACGTTTATCATTATCGTCATGGCAAACCAAAGGTATAAACACTTTACTTATAATGGTCGGAGTTCAATTTTTATTAGGCGTATTAACTTTAGTCTTAGCGGTTCCGGTTTGGTTAGGTGTTTTACATCAAGTCGGAGCATTTATTTTATTAAGTGCAATGACATTTACCTTACATCGCTTCACCAAATAATTAAAAAATCCCTTAACTTTGCAGCATGATTTACAGATTTAGAATTATCCTCGATAACGATACCGATGACGATGTATTTCGCGATATAGAAATCCGCGAAAGTGATACTATGGAAGATTTGCATAACTCTATTACCCAATCCTTTGGATTTGATGGTATGGAAATGGCTTCGTTTTATGTAAGTGATGACCAATGGAATCAAGGTGAAGAAATTGCTATGATGGACATGAGTGAAGCTGGCAATGAGGTAAAGATGATGAACGAAACGGTTATCAACTCTATTGTTCATGAAGCATCGACGCGTCTTATCTACGTTTACGATTTTATGAACATGTGGACGTTTTACGTGGAGTTAGGAGAAATAGTTGAAGAAGCAGAAGGTACAGATTACCCTAACCTTATGTTTGTGCATGGACAAATTCCAGATGAAGCACCAGAAAAAACTTTTGAGGCAGAGGAAGACGATGAGTTTAGTGAATTTGAAGATGATTTAGACCTCGACGACTACGATAACTTAAATTTTGATGAAAACTGGAACTAACTACAAACGTTTCAAATTAACATTTTCATAATTTCGTTTTACAAAGTCGAGTGCATTTTTGAGCACTTCACCCATATTTTCACTTTTTCTAAAGTTTAAATCCATCGTATAATTATAGATATCCTCTTTAAGCATTTCAATATGTTTTGGAATAGAAATTTCATCATCTTCCATACAATCTAATAATGCATTTAGACGTGTGTGATAACTAATCATGCGCTTGGCAACAATAGAGCGTTCTTCTATTTTATACTGATCTATGGATTCATGTTGAATTTTTTCGCGCACCAACTCCACCATTTTAAAGTTCTCTTTAAAAAATTGTGGTCTATAAATTTTTAAATTGCCTTCGTAAGATTGTTGGTCAAAATCAATAGCTCTAATTTTAAAAACAACATGATCAAAGTCGTGCGTTGGCACAATCACATAATTATACGAACGCATATCTCCCAACAACCGAATAAGACAGCGCTCATTGAACTTTACAAATTCTTTTGCAATTTGTGCTTTTTCAGACGAACTACAATCGGGCAACATATTCTTAATAAACTCATCTCCTGGAATACCCGCAATATGTTCTTCAATCAACGTATCTTTACAAACCAAAAAATTAATTTGATATGGAGACAACATCTGCTCCAACTCTAAACCATATACCCTAGACGCGTCTGCTGTTTTAACATAGAAATAAGTGTAATTATCATTCAATACATTTCTAACTTTTATTCTAAATGGCTTAGAATTTCCAAACGTACAAAAGTCAATAGCATCTACACTTAAGTATTTTAAAATGCTTGTACCACCATCAGAAATTAAACTAGAGTACACTTGCTTTAAACTGATATCAATTTCTTCGCGTTCATATTCATTGTAATAAACACGGACCCACAAAGTATCTACATCATTTTTATCGTAGACTACAACGGAACCTTGAAAACGCAGTAAATCCGAATAAAAAATGGGTAAATCTATATTTCTTCTATATTTAGAAAGATAGGTATTTAACTTATCTGAAATAGGATAGGTAGGTTTTCGTTTTGATATTTTTAGATCCTCACTCATGTGCTAAATTTAAGAGTTTTTAAATGAATTATAATATAGTTACTTCTAATTTTAATAGAAATGATACCAATGGCAATAACGATAGAATTGATTCTGTATTTTAAGAGCTATTCATTTAAAAACAAAATAACTGTAACAAATAAAAGCCTCGTTCGTCTTACCTTTATAACCAACTTTTGCTGAAGCGACTTCGGCATTTCTAAAACCAATCATTTTGGAACCAATACTTACCATTAATAATCTCACAAAGAAATTCGGCTATCTTACAGCTGTAAAAGATTTAAGTTTTACTATTAATAAAGGCAATGTTTATGGCATCTTAGGCCCAAATGGCAGTGGTAAATCCACAACCTTGGGTATTGTTTTAAATGTAGTCAATAAAACACAAGGAGATTTTCATTGGTTTGATGGGACCACTTCAACTCATGATGCGTTAAAACAAGTAGGAGCTATTATTGAGCGTCCAAATTTTTATCCTTATATGACGGCTGAACAAAATTTAAAACTTGTTTGCCGTATTAAAGGAGTTGACCAAAATAAGATAGACGAAAAACTTACCGTTGTAGGCTTATTAGATAGAAAAGATCATAAGTTTAGAACATACTCATTAGGTATGAAGCAGCGTTTAGCCATTGCTTCTGCCCTACTCAACGATCCCGAAATTTTAATTTTAGATGAACCTACCAATGGCTTAGATCCACAAGGCATCCATCAAATTAGAGAAATTATAAAAAATATTGCGGCAAACGGTACCACAATTCTTTTGGCTTCTCACTTATTAGACGAAGTTGAAAAAGTGTGCTCGCATGTTGTAGTACTGCGCAAAGGAGAAAAACTTTACGCTGGTCGTGTAGATGAAATGATTAACAGCTATGGTTTCTTTGAGTTAAAGGCTGAAAAACATGAGGCTTTACTTCAGGTTTTAGAAACACATTCAAATATTGGTAACGTAAAAATTGAAGGCGACTTAATTACGGCATTTTTAAATGAGGCAATGTCAGCTTCAGAATTTAATCAACTTATGTTTGAAAAGGGAATTTTACTATCTCATCTCGTAAAACGTAAAGAAAGTTTAGAAGAACAATTCTTACAACTAACAGACCATAAATAAATCAACCAAAATAATAGCATAATGCCCTTTTGGGTACGCAAAACCAACCACATATGTTACGTCTTATAAAAATTGAATTTCAAAAACTTTGGCTTAATAAAGTCAGTGTTGTTTTAATATTTGTATCCTTTATACTCCCGTTTACAGTATTAATTTTATCCTCTATTAAAATAAACTTTTTCGGTTTTTTTACACTCGAATTAGGTGAATTGGGTATTTTCAACTTCCCTATTATCTGGCATATTACTACCTTCTTCGCCTCCTATTTTAAGTTCTTTTTTGCCATCGTTGTAGTGAGTATGATTGGTAATGAATACAGTAACAAAACTTTAAAACAGAACCTAATAGATGGGTTAAGCAAAAAGGAATTTGTACTTTCTAAATTCTACACCATTGTTTTTTTCTCTTTATGTGCTACGATACTTATTGGTTTAGCCACATTTGTTATTGGAATGTATTACTCAAGCTATACGGAAGCCACAATTATTTTTAGAGAAGTGGAATTTTTACTGGCTTATTTTGTAAAACTCGTAGGCTTCTTTAGTCTGTGTTTATTCTTTGGCATGTTAGTAAAACGTTCTGCTTTTGCCTTAGCTTTTTTAGTTATACTTTATATCGTAGAATGGCTAATTTTTTGGGCTGCAGTCTATTTTACTGGTACTGTTGAATCTGCATTTAAAGTTAAAGGAGTGCTTCCTTTAGAGTCTATGTATAATCTTATTAATCAACCTGTTCAGCGTATCGTTATGACCAAATTTCCTGAAAAAACAGACATAATGTACGATTACGCTGTACATTGGTATGAGATTGCAATTGTTTTAGGTTGGACTACACTATTCGTCTTTTTATCTTATCAATTATTAAAGAAGAGAGATTTATAATTAGTACTTCGCATTCATAGAATGTTAAAACTTAAGATTTTTAATCTTCTAGTTGTTATCTTGTGTGCCTAATGTAATCGACGACATTACACACCCATGAGAAGCATCTTTTTAATTGTATTTATATTTATAACTAGCAACCAATTACAGGCCCAAAGTGAAGCTTCATTTTGGTATTTTGGACAAAATGCTGGCTTACAATTCAATGCAGAATCAGGAAGTGTAACCGCAATAACCAATGGTCAAATAAATACGTTAGAAGGCTGTACCTCTATTGCAGATGCCAACGGAAATTTATTATTTTATTCTGATGGAAGAACGGTATGGAATCGAAATCACCAGATTATGTCTAACGGTAATTATTTTGGTGGTACCGGACTTTTAGGAGATCCATCTAGTACATCATCTGGACTCATCGTTCCAAAACCCGAAGATACAGATAAGTATTACATTTTTACGGTAGATGAACCGCATCAAAATAATGCCACAGCATATCCCAACCAATATACTGGCTCGTATGAAGGTGGAGCTACAATTCCCTCTGCAGATGATGGGTTTAATAATGGCTTTAATTATTCACTAATAGACATGTCATTAAATGGAGGCTTAGGAGATGTGGATGCCGTTGAAAAAAATATACATCTCGTAACTTACGATCCTTCTGTTGCTCTAGAAACACAATATAAAAGTTCAGAAAAAATCACTGCTGTTCGTGCCGAAGACTGTTCATCGTTCTGGGTGCTTACACATTTTGGAAACAAATTTTATGCCTTTAAAATTGACACTAATGGAGTACAAACTACACCTGTAATTTCTCAAATAGGACCTAATATTCCTATTGAAGGTTACAGACGAAATTCTTTGGGCTACATTAAGACATCACCCGATGCATCAAAACTTATAGCTGCTAATTTTGGTGAAGCAACGGTAGCAGGTGGTAATGCGCCAGGCAATATTTTTTTATACGATTTTAATAATGAAACGGGAATAGTGTCTAATCCAATTGAACTTTACGGTTCCGAAAATGGACATAGTCCCTATGGAGTAGAATTCTCTGCCGAAAGCAAAAAAGTATATGCCACAATTAGCGAAGGTGCTTCTGGAGACGGAACAAGCCATATTTTACAGTGGGACTTAGAACAATTCGATATTCCAAGTACACAACAAATCATTCATTCTTCAAATGCTGTAACAGCTGGTGCGTTGCAATTAGGCATAGATAGACGTATTTATAGAGCAAACCTCAGTTATACGGGCAACACTACAATTTCAAAATACTTAGGTGTTATTAATAATCCTGAAGCCGATGGTTTAGCAGTAAATTATGAAGAACAAGGTATACTCCTCGACGTTAATGGTGCCAACCAGAATATCAGCAGAATTGGTTTACCTCCTTTTATTCAATCTTTATTTAATTCTGAAACAGATATCATTAGAAATGGAGTGAGTACAACAGAATTAAAATTATGTACAAATGACACTTATACGTTACAGGCCGATGATATTATAGGAGCAGATTACGTATGGTCTTTTAATGGAGTACCATTACCTGAAACCTCATCACAGCTAGTGATAGATACACCTGGTTTTTACGAAGTCTATATTGAACCAAATAATGGTAAGTGTCCCATTGAAGGTAGTGCTGTTGTTGGTGTTTTCGAAATTCCTGAGGCACATCCACTTTCAGACATAGCTGTATGCGATACTATAGGGAACGACGGATTTATGCCTTTCGATTTTACAGTTAAAAATACAGAAGTCTTATTAAGTCAAGACCCTTTGCAATACAACGTTAATTATTTTGAAACTTTTGACGATGCTGAAGCTAATACAAATGCCTTAACCTTTCCGTACAACAATATTTCCAATCCGCAAACCATCTTTGTACGTGTGGATAATGAGAACAATACCAATTGTTTTGCTATAAATTCGTTTGAAATCGAAGTATTTAATGTACCATATATTTCAGAATTACATCCAATAGCATTTTGTGACAATATTGGAGATGTAATGGACGGCATTGCCACTATTGAACTTCGCGATTTAATTCCTGATATTAAAGGAGATCAAGCAGATATTAATATTACATTTCACCAGTCGCAAGCCGAAGCAGCATCTAACACTAATCCATTACCGCTAACCTATACCAATACAACAGCAATAAATGAGACTATTTTTGTGAGAGTTGAAAATGCTTTACATACAGATTGCGTTGCTATTGATAGTTTTGAGCTGGCCATTAACCCTATTCCTGTGGCTAATGACATTACAATTACGCAGTGTGATGAAGACGGAATTCCGGATGGTTTTACAATTTTCAACCTCAATGAAGGCATTAACGAAATTACGAATGGAGTTGAGAATACCGATGTTAATTTTTACATTTCACAAACTGATGCCGAAAATGATGAAAACCCATTATATAGTGAGGCTTTTGAGAATTATATTAACCCTCAAACTGTATTTGCAAAAGTTACAAATACTAACTCTAATTGTATTAACATCAGTGAAATTACTCTAGAGGTTAGCACGACCTCAACAAACGACGCTAGCTTAGCGCTATGTGATTTGGATGGTGCCGAAGATGGATTTATTACATTTAATCTTAGTGATGCTAATGCAACTATTTTAGCAAATTCTCCAACAGACCTAAACGTAGAGTATTATGAATCTTATGAAGACGCCTTATTAGAAACGAACACTTTAAATGAGACATTTACCAATACCATCCCAAATCAACAAACTATTTACGCACGTGTTGAAAACGCTAACGCATGCTATGGTATAAGTAAAATTGAATTAACTGTTTTTAATCTACCTCACGTTGAGACGGCAACCGAAATCTATTATTGCTTAAATGATGCTCCAGAGCCCATAGTTTTAAATGGTGGAATTGTCAACGATCTACCAAGCAACTATTATTATGAATGGTCTACAGGAGAAACCACTTCAACAATTGAAATAAATGCTCCAGGTACTTACACGGTTCGCGTCTCTAACACTAACGGTTGCTTTAAAGATCGTACCATTACCGTTTTACCGTCTAATATTGCTACGGTTACAGCAATTGATGTTGTTGATGCAACTTCGCATAATTCTATTTCTGTAATAGTCAACGGAGAAGGTCATTACGAATACGCTTTAGATGATATCAACGGCCCTTACCAGGATAATAATACATTTCACGACCTAAAACCCGGAATTTATACGGTTTATATTCGCGATAAAAACGATTGTGGTATTACTGAAGATTTCGTTTCGGTTATAGGTTTCCCAAAATTTTTTACTCCAAATAACGATGATACTAACGACTATTGGCAAGTTTATGGTATCTCAGAACAGTTTCAAGCCAATTCAAAAATTTATATTTTTGATAGATACGGAAAACTTTTAACAACACTCAATCCATTAAGTTCTGGTTGGGATGGTACATTTAATGGAAAAAAAATGCCAACCAGCGATTATTGGTTTAAAGTTACCTTAGAAGATGGACGTACATATTCAAATCACTTTACATTAAAACGATGATAAATTCCCCTCAGCCTTTTATAAAAACTATTCTACTACTTTGCTTCTTATTCTGTAACCTTTTCATTTACGGTCAACAACCCAATGATTGTCAATTTGCAGTAACGGTTTGTGGTAATTCAAATTTTAGTTTAGATGTAAATGGAATTGGTTCTCAAGAATTAAATAACTCTAACACTTGCGGTAGTCAAGAAAATAATAGTATTTGGCTAGAAGTGAATATTGCGACAGATGGTACATTAGCTTTCACTTTAACTCCTAGCAGTACTGATATTAGTGAAGATTATGATTTCTTTATTTTTGGACCAGATGTTAGTTGTGGACAACTTGGACAAGCTATTCGCTGTTCTACCACAAATCCTGCTGCGGCTAACCAAGGCAATAACAGAACAGGATTAAACACGACATCTACAGAAACTTCTGAAGGGCCTGGTGGAGGTGGCGATAGCTTTGTTAGCGATATCGACGTCTTAGCTGGTGAAAGCTATTTTATTGTAATTGATAGACCTATTGGAAATAGTCCTTTCTCATTAGAATGGACTGGCACTGCGACCTTTCCTGAAGCTCCATCTAACCCCTTAACGATAGGTACTATTTCCACAAGTTTACCTAGCATTGATGTATGCGATTCTACAGCTCCTTTTGATGATAATATTACTGAATTTGACTTCACCGATTTAACGGATGATATTATCAATGGAGAATCTGATGTTATCGTAACCTATCATACCTCAGAAAGTGATGCCAATATTAATATCAATCCTTTAGGAAATGTTTTTACTAACACAGCAAGTAGTGAAACCGTGTATATTAGAATCGAAAATTCCACTACCAACTGCTATATAATAAATGATGTAGATATTAATGTCTCAGCACTCACTGATTTTAATATCCCTTCAGATTATCATATTTGTGATGATGACTTAGATGGTGATGACCAAAATGGTATTTCAACTTTTGATCTTAATACTATAACCCAACAGATTCTAGATGGGTATCCAGGAGTAAATTACGACATCAGCTATTACTTAAGTCAAGCTAATGCCGAAACATCGACTTCACCTTTATCATTAACCTATAGAAATACGGCGCCTACTCCTACTGAAATCTTTGTAAAAATTCAAGATATGGATTCGGGTTGTATTGGTTTCACATCATTCAATATTACGGTAGACCCTAAACCAGCGGCCAATGATGTTTTACTACTTCAATGTGATGAAGATGGTATTCCCGAAGGCTTTACAACTTTTAACATTACTGAAATCGCAGATGACATTACTGGTGGCAATGTAGATTCTTCAATTCAATATTACCTCTCTCAAAATGATGCCAAAAACAACATTAACGCTATTGATGGTAGTGCTTTTAATAATTTCTTAAATCCTCAAATCATTTATACCAGAGTGACCAACAGCACTACAAACTGTGTTAATTTTAGTGAGGTTACTTTAGAAGTCAGTACTACAGCTTCTCGTAATGCCAACTTAGCATTATGCGATACAGATGGCACAGAAGATGGTTTTATGGAGTTTAACTTAACAGATGCCGATAACCAAATATTAGCAGGTTCTCCGTCTGGATTAGATCTAGTATATTACGAAACTTACGAAGATGCTTTAGTAGAAAATAATGCTCTAGGAACAACATTTACAAACACCATTCCATATACACAAACCATATACGCACGTGTTGAAAATGAGAATGCTTGTTATGGTATTAATACGGTAGCACTTACTGTATTTTCACTTCCTAATATTGAAACCACTTTTGAGACACAGTATTGTCTTAACTTTTTTCCAGAGACAATAACCCTAGAGGGAGGAGTGATTGACGATTTACCAAATAATTATTATTACGATTGGTCTACAGGAGAAACCACTTCAACAATTGAAATTAATGCGCCTGGTACCTATACTGTAAGAGTAACTAACACCAATGGATGTTTTAAAGATAGAACGATTACTGTTTTAGCCTCTAATATTGCTACGATTTCTGGTATTGAAGTTATTGATGCCTCTCAAAATAACACCATCACTATTTTTACAAGTGGTGAAGGTGATTATGAATATGCTTTGGATGACAGCAATGGTCCTTACCAAGATGCCTCAACTTTTGAAAATGTAGAACCAGGACTTTACACCGTTTATATAAAAGATAAGAACAATTGCGGAATCACAGACGCTTTAGTTTCCGTTATTGGTTTTCCAAAATTTTTCACGCCAAACGACGATGATAACAATGATTATTGGCAAGTTAAAGGTATTTCTTCCAACTTTCAATCCCATTCATCCGTATTAATATTTGATCGCTATGGAAAATTATTAATAGAGCTCGATCCTTTAAGTTCAGGTTGGGATGGTACATTTAATGGAGAGCGAATGCCCACGAGCGATTATTGGTTTAAGGTGAAGCTTCAAGATGGTCGTACATTTACTAATCACTTTACACTAAAACGGTAAATTAAAAATTGTATTTTAGAGTCACCAATAAGAATCAATTTGAAAAAGCACTTTTACATACTTTATGTCTTACTTATTGGTGTAGTCTTGCCTGTACTCGCACAAGACGTTTCATTATACCAACAATTTAATGGTAGGTATGATTATACTGCAATTGGTAACACCATGAATACTGTAGAAAATGGAACGTTAGGACCCTGTACAATTCTTACGTCATCGTCTTCAAACCTGTCACTTAATAGCGATCAGACCATAGTCGCAGCCTACTTATACTGGGCAGGCACGCATACGGGAGATTTCAATATTTCTTTAAATAATATAGACATTACAGCGGAACGTACGTTCAGTGATGCTATAGATAGTGATCGTGTTTTCTTTGCGGCTTTTGCAGATGTCACCTCTATAATTATAGATCAAGGGAATACAGAATACACCGTATCTAATTTTGATCTCACAGACGTTATTACCCCTTATTGTTCCACAGGTACCAATTTTGGAGGTTGGGCAATAACTGTTATTTATGAAGACGATAACCTTCCATTAAATCAACTTAATGTATATGATGGTTTACAAAGTGTTCCTAATAACTTAAGTATTACACTCGATAATTTAAATGTATTGGATAATGAAAATGCAAAAATTGGCTTTGTTGCTTGGGAAGGAGATCGATTTATTGCAGTGAACGAACAATTGACCATAAACGGAAACGTGATTAGTAATTATCCGTTGAATCCTGCCAATAATGCTTTTAATGGTACAAATTCTTTCACGGGAGCAACAAACCTATATAATATGGATATTGATGTATATAATATTCAAAATAATATAGCTATTGGAGATACGTCTGCCACTATTGCATTGACTTCCGGACAAGATTTTGTAATGATTAATAATATCATCACAGTTCTAAACAGTCAGCTTCCAGATGCCACCATAACCATTGACGACGACATTGTCAGCTGTGGAGACACTTCTATTGAAATATTTTATACCGTATATAATAGTAATAGTACTGATGTATTACCTGCAAACACACCCATTGCATTTTATGCTTACGGTGAATTTATAGGAACTAGTGAAACCGCAACAGATATTCCTATTAACGGTAGTGAAAGTAACTCTGTTTACCTTAATCTACCTGAAAATTCAGAACCAAATATTACAATCACCGTCGTTGTAGATGATGATGGTACAATGAATGGTATCGTTACAGAAACTAACGAAAATAATAATAGTGCGTTCTCGGAAATAGAACTACAAATTATACCAGAAATTGTTGTATTGCCTCATCTTGTAGGTTGTAATGAAGGATTTGAAACAGCAAGCTATAATTTATATGAAGCTTTACAGGCCTTAAATCTAAATGAAGAAGACATTACTTTTTATCTCTCCTTAGAGGATTTAGAAAATATATCTCATTCGATATCCATACCCTCGAATTATAATAACATTTTTAATCCAGAAACAATTTATGTTAGAGTAGAACGCGATCCTTGTTATGAAATTTATCAATTTAATTTAACTATCGAAAATTGTCCACCATACATTCCTCAAGGCTTCTCTCCTAATGCTGACACTAAAAACGACTGGTTTAATATTCAAAACTTATTCGACATATTTACCAACCACGAGTTGCATATATTTAATCGCTATGGAGATCTCATTTTTGTGGGCAATAATGAAAAACCATGGGATGGCAGCATTAACAGAGGCTTAAATAATAATGGTGAGATTGTTCCCGTAGGGACTTATTATTATATTTTGAACTTAAACGACCCAAATTACAAACCCTTTGTGGGATGGGTTTATGTAAATTATTAGAACTGTTAAAATTTTAGTCCGTTCGTCTTATTTTTTTGTAATTAAACTTAACTTCTGTTACTTTTATACACGTTAGCAATAATTCGTTGCTAATTCCCTCCAAATTTTTATAAAATATCCCTCGTTACAGTTAATAATTCATATTAGTAATGACCCTAATTGTATTATAGATTTCATAAAGCTATGAAAGCACATAATTGACATCTTCTATATAATATTTCTTACAAAAACATAAGAAATGTCATGATATTTATGTGTCAGAATTTTCTCTTTTTGATGACTATTTCAGTCAAAAAGCTGCATTTTGGGCTCTAAATGTTAACATTTAGTGTAGTTCGACGTATTTTTTTGTATTTCATCTTATTTTAATATACTTTCCCCCCATATTAAATAATAAGTGTTCGACGATTCCAAATCTACCCTACACTCAACGTAGTAAACCTTAACCGAAACTAATGACTTATTTAAACCGCTCCCTCTGCTTATTTATTGGCTTAATTTGTAGTATATCTTATGCTCAGCAAATTACCGTAGATAACTCAGTTTCACCACAAGATTTAATTCAAAACACATTAATTCAAGGTTGTGTTGAAATTTCAAACATTAGCTCTCCCTCAAACGGCTCATCTATCGGAATTGGTAGTTATGGTTATTTTGAAAGTGCTGCATCAAACTTTCCTTTCGAAAATGGTATTGTATTATCCACAGGAAATGCCACTTCTGCTGGAAACGGACAAAACAATGATATACTTAACGATGGTGACGCTACTTGGTTAACAGATAGCGATCTTGAAACCGCTTTAGGAATTTCAGGTACAGTTAACGCAACCTCAATAGAATTTGAGTTTGTTTCAATTTCGAACCAAATACAGTTTAATTATATATTAGCATCAGAAGAATATTTTGGAAATTTTCCTTGTAATTATTCAGATGGTTTTGCATTCTTAATCCGAGAAGCAGGCACTAATGATCCATATGTAAATATTGCTTTAGTTCCTGGAACTTCAACTCCTGTGAACACAAAAACGGTTCATGATGAAATTGTTGGATTTTGTCCTGCATCAAACGGAGAATATTTTGATGGTTATAATCTAGGAGACACCAATTATAATGGTAGAACCGAAGTACTAACAGCTACAGCTTCAATTCAACCAGATGTGCTATATCAGATTAAATTGGTTATTGCGGATCAGGATGACCAAAACTACGATTCTGCTGTATTTATTGAGGGTAATAGTTTTGATGCTACTGTAGACTTAGGTGAAGATTTTTCTACTTGTGCTAGTAGTGTAGAATTAAATGGTAACATTGACAACCCAAATGCAGTTTATTCATGGTATTACAACAACACTCAAATTCCTTCAGCAAACCAATCGACGCTTACAGCTTCTCAATCGGGTAATTACCGTGTAGAAATCCAGTTGCCTTTAGCTGGTATTTCTTGTGTTATAGAAGATGATATTGAAGTGTCTTTAAGTTCTACGCAAACTTCAGATCCTCTTACAGATTATCAACTCTGTGATGATTTAAGTGGCGATGGTATAGCGACATTTGATCTCAGTACAAAAGACGCTGAAGTTATAGCTTCTGTACCATCATCGACTTATGCGATTTCATATCACTATAGTAATACTGATGCTATCGATAATAGTAATGCTATTACTGGTCCTATTCAAAATACGTCAAATCCACAAGCTATATATGTTAGAATTGAAGACACAATAAATGGCTGTTTGGCTTTTTCATCATTTAATCTTGTTGTTAATTCATTACCTATCATTTCTAACCCAACAGAATTAGTAGTATGTACAGAAGGTTCTGCAGACGGTCGCGTTGCTATGGATTTAAACGCCTATAAGGACACAGAAATCACCCTTTCTCAACCCAACCTTGTCGTAAGCTATCACAGTTCTGCTGCAGATGCCACTGCAGGAATTAATGCCTACTCCATGCCTTATACTAACACAAATGCTACAGAACAAGTATTTGTAAGTGTTAAGAATACAGAAACAGGATGTATCAGTACAACTACTTTAGATATTAACGTTATTGATAGTCCGGTGATTAATACAGAACCACATTATATCGATGCTTGTGATACCGATTTAGATGGCTATGCCAATTTTGATTTAACTTCAATTATTCCAGAAGTTTTAGAAGGATTAACTGGTGTAACTGTCACATTCCACACCTCTGCAGAAGATGCATCAACGGGTTTAAATCCTATCGCTGATGATACCCATTATGCTAATACTGCTTTTGAAGAACAACTTATATATATTAGAGTAGAAAATACTAATTCTGGTTGTGCCACGACAACATCAATAGAGTTACATACTAATCTTTTATTAACTGCCACAAATATTAGGGACATATCAGCTTGTGATATTGATGATGATGGTACGGAAGATTTTAATTTTGAAAACATTGCAATTGGAATTATTAATGAATTACCAGATGTAGAAGTTGTTTTTTATGAAACGGAATCGGATAGAGACAATGGCATAAATGCTATTAACCCAGAAAATTCATATAGTTCAACCAGTAATCCACAAACTATTTATATCACATTAGAAAGTCCAACGTGTACTGAAGTCGCAGAATTCGATTTGGTATTGTTCCCCATAACTCAATTTGAATCTGTAGTAAGTTTAACAGTTTGTGATGAAGATCAAGACGGTATTACAACGACCAATTTATCAACCTTAAGTGGTGCTGTAACAAACGGACAAGAAGGTTATGAAGTTACATACTTTATTACCGAGCAAGATGCCATAGACAATGCAAACCCGCTTCCTAACTCGTATACCAATACTTCTAATCCGTTTACGCTGTTTCCTAGAATTACATTTTCTCAAACAGGATGTTATGATTATAACTCTTTTGAAGTAACTGTGTTGCCAGCACCCGAAAGCGAAAAACCAGAAGACATTATTATTTGTGATGCTGATAGAGATGGTTTTTCTACCATAAACTTAAATAACAGCATTCCTAACTCAATTTTATCTACACCTAATAGAAGTGTTAGTTTTCATAATAGTTTACAAGATGCACAAGCTGATGAAAACGAAATTTTTAACACTTCTAATTATAATGCTCAAACTGAAATTGTGTATATGCGTGTAGAAAATAGTACTACAGGATGTTATGCTATCGAAGAATTAGATATTATAGTAAATACATTACCTTATGTTGGTGATTTATCAAATTATGTACAGCAGTATACATTTTGTGAAGACGTATCCGATGGTATAGGAGAATTTATTTTTGAAAACAAAGATAGTGAAGCCTTAGATGGCCAAACAGGAAAAGAAGTGTCTTATTATATAAACGCTACGGATGCAGAGAACAAAACCAATGCTATCGATAAGACAAGTGTATATCAAAACATCAGCAATCCACAACAAATTTATGTTAGGATAGAAAATGTTACAGACGAATCGTGTTACAGCACCTCTTCTTTTGCTATCGAAGTCGGTACAAACCCAACGTATAACGAACCAACAAACTGGTTTGTGTGTGATGATATTTCTAACGATGGTTCCGTTTTATTCGATTTTACAAGCGTAGTAGATGAAGTGTCTGCTGGTATTCCAGATATCCAAACAGTAAAATTCTTTACCTCAGAAAACGATGCTCGTAATAATACAAACGAAATTCCACTACAGTATGCTAATACTGTAAACCCACAAGAAATCTTTGTACAAATTGATAACGGTACAATTTGTCAATCTATTACGTCATTTGTTGTAAACGTTATACGAGTACCAGATGTAACTGTTGTTGAACCAATGATTGAATGTGATGATGATACCGACGGGACTTTAGAATTTGATTTAACTACAGCAGAATCTCATATTACAGATGTGAGACAAGAAAATATCGTCATAGAATATTATGCTAATTTTGAAGACTCTGAAGCGAATATTAATCCTATTGCAAATCCAGAAAACTATACAAACATATCTAATCCTCAAACGGTTTATATGAAAGTTACTAATACAGTCTCTAACTGTTATGCAGCACTTCCAATAGAATTAATAGTAAATCAACCACCAATTATTAATGATTTTGAAGAATACACAGTATGTGCAAACGCTTCTAACACTGTAGATTTAACAGAGATTAATGAAATTGCAACTAACAATACCTACAATGTATTATATAGTTATTTTTCTAGTGAAGCCGATGCTATAGCTAATACAAATGCTTTAGATACGGATTACACGTATCAAACTGATTATGATACTTTATATTTAAGAACAGAATATAGTACTACACATTGTTCTACTTATTACGAATTTAACTTAAAAGTAAATCCACTACCTGTGGCACAACAACCTAATGACTTAGAAGCTTGTGACGATGATTATGATGGTCTTTTAGATTTTGATTTATCCCAGCAAGATTCAATTATTTTAGGTGGCCAAAATCCTAGTCTATTTACGGTAACCTATCATAACACAGCAGATGAAGCACATGGCAATAATTTTCCTTTAGAAACCGACTATATCGCTTTTGACAGTGAAATCATTTATGCACGTGTAGAAAATAATGATACAGGCTGTTACAGTATTACATCATTTTCTGTCATCATCAACCCGCTACCTATTATAGATCTTGAAGATCAAGTTATTTGCTTGGATAACGTACCTTTATTAGTGTCAGCAAATACTAATTATGTAACCGATACTTATTTATGGTCTACAGGTGAAACTACACCAGAAATTGACATTACAGAAGTTGGTAATTACTGGGTAACAGTTACTACTGAGTCTGGATGTGAGAGCACTCGTTATTTTGGAGTTACTGAGTCTGAAACAGCTACAATTGAAACGACCGAAGTTATCGACTTTTCAGACCCTAATAACATTACTGTCACCATTAGTGGTATTGGAAATTACCTTTATCAATTAGATGATTTTGAGCCTCAAGAATCTAACTTTTTTGAAAATGTAGCAATGGGCTACCATACAGTTACCATTATCGACTTAAACGGTTGTGCTAATGTAACTAAGGAAGTTTTAGTCGTTGACATACCTAAGTTCTTTACACCAAATAACGATGGAGATTTTGACACTTGGCATATTGTAGGTATTGAAACCTTACCTGGTACTGTAATTAATATCTTTGATCGTTACGGAAAACACATTAAACAATTAACCTCTAGTTCTCCTGGTTGGGATGGGTCTTATAATGGAAAAATACTACCAACAAGTGACTTCTGGTTTACTGCAGATGTAAAACGTGGAGGAATAGCATTTGAAGTTAAAGGTCATTTTACCCTTAAACACTAAATTAAATCTTATATCATTTAAATCCCCTTACTTTTTTGAGTACGGGGATTTTTTGTTAGGATAGTTTTATTATAGATCATATTTTGCATTTTAATTATATATAAAACACTGTGCAGTATAAATTATTTTTATTGAAAACCAATCCTCACGTTTTTGTAAATGCTGTTAAGAAATGTCATCATTTAGTACCACCATTAAGATAGTTGATCGCTACGGTAAATTTCTTACACAACTCAACCATAATACTCCAGGTTGGGATGGTACTTATAATGGTAAGAAAATGCCTGCTGGTGATTATTGGTTTGTGGCAAATGTTATTCAGAACGGCAAAACATTTCAAGTAAAAGGTCATTTTACATTACGTCGCTAATCTTGAAAATCTTCGATTAAAAACGATATTTAATTGTCATTCATCCAATTAAAAAGGTTACTTATCCATAAAAAAAAATGTTTTAGATGATTTTTTAGTATTTTTTTCACTCCTTAAAATTGCTTTAAACACCAATTGGCCTTGTATGGTCTAAGCTTTTTTTTTAAAATAAAGATGTGAGACCTAACTTAATATTTTTTCTTGTTGTTACTTTTATGAGTTTTAGGTTTAGCTATTCTCAACAAATTACTACTGACGACACCATATCTTTAGAACAGCTTATTCAACAAAATTTGGGGCAAAATTGTGTTGAAATTTCAAATATAACCTCTAGTGTTAATGGATCCATAAATGGCCTTAATAGTTATGGTTATTTTGAACGTGGAAATTCTAATTTCCCTTTTGAAAACGGTATATTATTAACCACCGGAAATGTTAATTCTGCCGGAAATACACTTAACAGTAACCCTTTAAACGAAGGTAACCCTACTTGGCTAACTGATATCGATTTGGAAAACGCTTTAGGCATTACCAATACCCAAAACGCAACATCCATACAATTTAATTTTATTTCTGTAGCCAATCAGATTCAATTTAATTATTTACTTGCCTCTGAAGAGTATCAACAAGAATTTCCTTGTTTTTATTCCGATGGATTTGCTTTCCTTATTAGAGAAGCTGGCTCTTCTAGTCCATACTCAAATATTGCATTGGTTCCAGGAACTAATATTCCTGTAAATACAAATACTATTCACGACCAAATTGAAGGATTCTGTGCTGCAGAAAATGAAAGTTTTTTTGAGGGTTATAACGTAGGTGATACTAATTATAACGGAAGAACAACAGTTTTAACAGCTACGGCAGCTATACAACCCAATGTAGAATATCAAATTAAATTAATTATTGCAGACCAAACAGATATCAATTTTGATTCTGCCGTTTTTATAGAAGGTAATAGTTTTAATGCCACGGTTGATCTTGGTCCTGATATTACTACTTGTGGTGATGAAATAACCATTAATGGAGATATACAAAACCCACAGGCTTCATATAGTTGGTATAAAGATAATGTTCTACTTTCTGGTGAGAGCAACCCTACATTAAACGTACTGTCTTCTGGTACATATAGAGTTGAAGTTATGATTCAGCTTAACGCAACCTCTTGTGTCATTGAGGATACGATTGTAATCACCCTAGACTCTGAACAATCTTCCACTCAAATTTCAGATATAGTATATTGCGATGATGATTCTAATGATGGAGTTGAGAGTTTTGATCTATCTACAAAAGATAATGAAGTATTGGCTTCTGTACCACCTTCAAATTACAACATCACCTATCACTATACTAGTGAAGAAGCCGAAACCAGTACTAATCCAATTCTAGGCAGTATTCAAAATACAAGCTCACCTCAACCCATATTTGTAAGAATTGAAGATACTCTAAATGGCTGTTTAGCATTTTCTACATTTAATTTGGTAGTGAACGAAAAACCTGACTATCAAGATCCAGATCCCATTATAACTTGTATCGATGTCGCTTTAGATGGCTATACTTTAGTAGATTTAAATGTTGCCAATGAACAGATTACCAACGGTAACCCTAATTTGTATATTTCATACCATTATTCCGCTCCAGAAGCAGATACTGGCTATAACCCTATTTTTTCTCCTTACACCAACTTAAACACCGACCAAACATTATTTGTAAGAGTTTATGATGCTCTAACAGGTTGTTTTTCTACCACAACTATATCTGTTGAAATTCAAGATTTACCACCTATAAATACCGATGACCAATGGATTAATGCCTGTGAAGAAGACGATGACGGTTATGAGAGTTTTGATTTAACAAGCGTTATAGACGATGTCTTACAAGGTTTTACAGGACTAGATTTAAGTTTTCACGAAACTGAATTTGATGCACAAAACAACCTTAACCCTATTGCAAATCCAGAAGAATATCAGAATGCTACGGAAGGATTTCAACTTATCTTTATACGCGTTGAAGATCCCTCGACAGGATGTTTTAATATCGTTAAATTAGGGTTGTATGCTAATATTATTAAAACTCTTTTTTCCGGTGAAGTTTTTATTGTTTGCGATGATATTTCTAATGATGGTATTGCCGATTTTGATCTCAACGCTATTGAAATAGAACTCAAAGATGGTTTTGACGAATTTGAAATACAATTCTTTACTACACCAGAAGACCGAGCTAATAACAGTAACGAAATAGACAAAACTATACCATTTAATGTAACCAATAGCGGCACCACAATTTATGCCTTTATATCCGATGGTGATTGTTCAGGTGATGCCGATATTGAATTACAAATTGCTCCTGCTGTAATTTTAAATCCTCAAAGTGTGGATTATTGTGATGAGGACAATGATGGATTTACCACCTTAATTATGGATACTTTTAATAGTGTGGCGCTACAAGGTGTTCAAGCCGGAAATGTTAAATTTTATCTCACCGAAGAGGATGCTCTTAATAATGAAAACATACTTCCAGATTATTTTTATAATACCACAAATCCGCAATTATTTTACATACGCGTTACCAATGCACAAACGGAGTGCTATGACGTTTCTACCTTAGAGGTTAATATTGTTAATGCTCCTAGTATTTTGTACCCGGAGCCCATTATTATTTGTGACGACGATGCGGATGGTGTCTCTACTGTAAACTTAAACGCTAAAATTCCAGAATTAGTTACCGCAACATCAGGTTTAGATTTTAATTTTTACACCAACTATAACGATGCTATCGAAAGTGAAAACGCAATTACCGATTCCGAATTATATACTACAGAATCTCAATACATTTATGCACGCGTAGAAAACGAAATTACAGGTTGTTATAGCCTTTCTGGTTTTCACATTTATGTTAATACCATACCCGAATTTATTCCTATAACTAATTTCGAAAATTGTGAAGCCGATATCACTGGAGTTGCTGATTTTTATTTCTATTTAAAAGATGAAGAAATACTTAACGGACAATCAGACAAACAAGTGCTTTATTACGAAACCGAATTAGATGCTATTGCTGGCATTAATCCTATAGATAAATATACCATTTACAATAACACGTCTAGTCCACAAACAATATATGTAAGAGTAGAAAGTTATACAGATTCTGATTGTTTTGGTACCTCTTCATTTGATATTGAAGTTGGGTCTATTCCTATTTTTAATGCTGCAGAAAGTATTTTTGTATGTGACGACATTAGTAATGATGGTGTTATCACCATAGATTTAAACGATAAAATTGCAGAGATGGTTGCTGGCAGTCCGGAAACTTTAGAGATTACATTTCATGAATCTGCTATAGACGCTACAAACAATACAAATCCGGTTCCACTACTTTATACCAATACCACAAACCCTCAAGAACTCTATGCCAGAGTAGATAATGGCAATTATTGTAAAGGTATTTCGGCTTTTGATATTAATGTTATATCTGCTCCTCTTGTTAATACTTCTACTCCATTGGCGCAATGTGACGATAATTATGATGGCATCGTAACATGGGATTTAACCGTGTCTGAAATTGAAATTCTTGGTGTGCGACAAGATAACATTGAAATAACTTATTTTGAAACCTTAGAAGATTTAGAAGCGCATACAAATCCTATAACTAATCCTGAAAATTATAATAACATTTCAAATCCACAGACAGCATACGTTAAAATCAACAATACATTAAGCAATTGTTTTGTGAACGTACCATTAGAGTTAATTGTAAATCTGCCTCCTCCTTTTAATGATTTTGAAGTATATGAGATATGTGATAACCCAACTCATAGTTTTGACCTTTCAGAAATAGCATCGGTCATAATTAATTCAGACACAGCAGCTATCTTATCTTATTACACCACGTATAACGATGCTGAAAACAGCATCAATTCGTTAACTCAAAATTACACCTATCAAACTACAAATGACCCTATTTTTGTACGTATTGAACATCCAGACACGGGTTGTTTTTATATCTATGATTTTAGGCTTCAAATTAACCCTTTACCTATAGCAAATACACCAAATAATATTGAAGCCTGTGATGACACTTCTAATGATGGCTTCGCCACATTCTATCTTGAGGCACAAACTCAGACTATTTTAGGAACTCAAAGTTCTGATGACTTTACTGTATCCTACCATTTAAATTTGGCTGATGCTGAAGCAGATGACAACCTTATCGCATCTCCATATACCTCAACCAATCAAAATATATTCGTTAGAGTTGAAAACAATGATACCAGTTGCTATAGTCTCACTTCTTTTAGTTTAATTGTAGATCCACACCCTAACATTCCAAATCCTATTTTAGAATGTGATACTGATTACGATGCAAGTACTACGTTCGATTTAACGACTGCCGAAAATGAATTATTTACGATAGCGAATCCAGATCATATCATTTCGTATTATGAATCATTAGACGACTTAGAAGCCGACCAAAACCCGATTTTAAACCCTACCCAATACGTTAATGTTAGTAATCCACAAACGGTGTATATAAAGGTTTTTAACGCTGTGGCCGATTGTTTCACTTTTGTACCTTTAGAATTACAAGTAAATCTACCGCCAGCCACTAATACATTTGAGGTATTTGATATTTGTGCAAATGAGGATAACTCTTTTGATTTATCGACCATTAATGATGTGATTGTTGATACTAATTACAACGTTCTCTTTAGTTACTTTACTTCAGAAGCTGATGCCATAGCTAACCTAAATGCAATAGACACCAACTATACATATACTAGTAATAGTACCACAATTTACGCACGTATAGAGTTTAGTACTACCCATTGTTACTACATTCACCCTTTTACCCTGTACGTCAACCCTTTACCTATAGCAAATCAGCCTTCAAATTTAGTGACATGCGATGACGATTATGATGGGTATTATGAATTCAATTTAGAAGCGCAAACAGCACAAATACTAGGCTTTCAAAATCCTACTAATTATAGCGTCACTTATTTTAATAATAGTTTAGACGCAAATGATGGCAGTAACCCTCTTGATGCTACTGCATATAATGGCTATCATAGTGAGATGATTACGGCTCGTATAGAAAATAACACTACAAGTTGTTTTAGTATGGTTGATTTCTTACTCATTGTTAATCGGAAACCAAATGTAAACATTTCAAATCAGGTAGTTTGTATCGATAATTTGCCTTTGGTAGTTTCGGCTGATACCTCCTATTCTACAGACCGTTATGCATGGTCTACAAATCAAATAGGGTCTGAAATTGAAATTACAGAAATAGGAACCTATTCTGTTACAGTAACTTCAGAAAACGGTTGTGTAACCACAAGTACTTTTAATGTTTCTGCTTCTGAATCTGCCACAATAGAACTAACCGAAACCGTGGATTTCTCTGATCCAAATAATATTACAATAACCATAAGTGGTATCGGTAATTACCAATACATCTTGGATGATAACGCACCACAAACATCCAATGTTTTCGAAAATGTTTCCTTAGGATATCATACGGTTACGATTATTGATCTCAATGGCTGCGCAGAAGTCACAAAAGAAGTTGTCGTTGTTGATGCTCCTGCTTTTTTCACACCAAATGGTGATACAGAAAACGACACTTGGCATATTGTAGGAATCGAAACCTTACCAGGAAGTATCGTTTACATATTTAACCGTTACGGAAAACTTATAGAACAATTAGGATCTAGCACACAAGGCTGGGATGGGACTTATAACGGTAAAAATTTGCCTGCGGCAGATTATTGGTTTTTAGCAGAAATAAAGCAAGGTCAAATTGCTTTTGAAGTTAAAGGGCATTTTGCACTTCGTCGTTAATTCAATCATATCATCTTTTTTAACAACTTATTACGTTTTAAATAATTACTAGAAGTGTATCTTTGCGGTCCCTTGCAATGAAAATGAAGTCAATATTACTAACGATTACCCTATTGTTTTCTCTATTGAATTATTCCCAAAATATTTCAGTAGATACTCAAACGTATACTCCACAGCAATTAGTTGAAAATATTTTAATTGATAGCGATTGTATCGATAATGTCACTGTAACCAATGTTGTTGGTGGTGATTTTGATGGTACAGACCGTAGTTACGGTTTTTTTAATGCCTCTGGCACAACCTTTCCTTTTGAAAGTGGCATAGTATTAAGTACTGGGCGATTAAGTAACGTCCCAGGACCTAATAGCAATCTAAGCGATGACAACGCTTCTAATTGGTTGGGAGATTTAGATTTAGAAAATGCATTGAATGAATCTGGAACTATCAACGCAACCATTTTAGAATTTGATTTTACATCTGTAGCTTCACAGGTTAGTTTTAGATATATTTTTGCTTCGGAAGAGTATCAAGAAAACAATTCTAACAGCTGTAATTACTCTGATTTATTTGGCTTTTTAATAAAACCCGTTGCAGGCCAAGAACAATATGAAAATATCGCTTTAGTACCAAATACAGACACGCCTGTTAAAGTGACTACGGTAATGCCAGGTGTTCCTGGTAGTTGCCCTCCTGAAAATGAAACCTATTTTGGCAGTTATAACGATGGAGATGCACCTATTAATTTTAATGGACAAACTGCAATTTTAACAGCGACTGCAAATGTTGAACCAAACACTGCATATCACGTTAAATTAGTAATAGCAGATGAGCAAAATTACAGATATGATTCTGCTGTATTTTTAGAAGCGGGTAGCTTTGAACTCTCTTCAGACTTAGGACCTAATTTATTAGTAGCCACAAATAATGCACTTTGTGAAGGTGAGACTTTAGAACTTAATGCTTACCAAGATGGACAAAATACTTACGATTGGTATAAAGATGGCGTGTTAGTACAAGGAGCACCTGGCTGTGGCACTTGTGGAAGCTACACGGTTTCAGAACCTGGGGTCTACACTGTAGAAGTCACTTTAGCGAATGGTTGTATTTCGTATGGTGAAATAATTATTGAATACGCGGCTTTACCTATAGGGTATGATACTTTTCTAACCCAATGTGATTCTAACGATGATGGTTTAACAAGCTATAATTTATTTAACGCTGCAACTGACCTTACAGATGTAAACCAAAACTCGAGCATTCAAAATTTTTTCTTGACAGAAGCTGACGCTTTAGCAAATGAAAATCCTATTGAAAATCCTGAGACTTTTGAAAATACCATGCCTAATCAAATTGTTTTTGCTCGAATAGTGAATCAAGCGGATTGTTCTACGGTTGCTGAATTAGAATTACGAACATCTAATAGAACTTTAAACATCCCAGATTTAGAAGCCTGTGATGGTGACATTGTTGATGGTTTTGCGACATTTAATTTAGGAGACACGATGAGTTATATTTTAACTCAAGTCACTGGAGATATCACCGTGAGTTATTATGAATCGGAAAATGATGCTTCAAATGGCACTAATACTCTAGATCATAACTATGTAAACAACTTACCTTATTCGCAAACCATATATGTTAAAGTGCAAACAGATAATCAATGCCATAGTATCTCAACTGTAAATTTAAATGTGCTTTATACTCCTGCTTTAGAAGCAGATGAAACGCTATTATATTGTTTAGATACCTACCCAGAACCTCTAACAATATATGGAGGCGTACGCAATGACTTGCCGAATAATTATTATTACGAGTGGCAATTTAATGGTATTACAACAGAAGTTACTACCTTATTTTATGATGTTACAGAAGCTGGAACATACACTGTCATTGTTACAGATCCTAACGGCTGCTCCTCAAGTAGAACTATTACTGTTGAAGCTTCAGAATTAGCAACTATAGAAAGTGTCAACGTTGTTGGTGTAGCTCCAAATAATACTGTAACAATTACACTGGCCGACGAAGGAGATTACGAGATGGCATTAGATGATAGTGCAGTTTACCAAGATAATTTTGTATTTACTAATGTATCTAAAGGATTTCACACTTTATATATAAGAGACAAAAATGGTTGTGGAACTCAAGAAGTAATTATTTCAGTATTAGGATTCCCAAAATTCTTTACACCAAATGGTGATGATGACAACCCAACTTGGAAAATTATTGGAACAGAAGCGCAGTTTAATCAAATTGCATCAATTCAAATTTTTAGTCGTTATGGTAAGCTAATTACGCAATTATCGAGTACAAATAGAAGTTGGGATGGTACACTAAGAGGAAAACCTCTTCCAAGTGACGACTATTGGTTTATCGCTAATTTTTCTGACGGAAACACCTATACAGGTCACTTTGCTTTACGAAGATAGCTATCGCGTCTACATATTTAATTTGTATGGTGTGTGAAAAATCATAGTGGAACTTACGTCTTTTATAAGCCTTACATATCATGATTACCACATATATTATATATCAAAAAATGTAAGCAAATATGTACAACAATTATGGAAATAGTCTTCATAATTTTCATTTTTACATTAAAAATAATGTTATAAAACATAGGCAAAAAGACATAAATACCTGATTCTTTAAGCACTATGATAATTGAGATTCGCATTTTGAGTTATCAGTTAATCTTCTATTTTTGTGACAACTAACAAAACCTTTATTTCAGCAAGAATTAACGTAACTATTACTTAACAAACGGGAGTATGTTATTACATATTTTTGCCAACTACTTTATCTAAACTAAATGAAGAAATACACCTTTTTAATCTTATCAATTGTTTTTATTTTAAACAGTTCTTTTTTTAATCCAACCTCAAAAAAAACATCTTATTATTCGGATAACTATGCTTGTCCGGCACCAATAATCAATACATTTAGTCCTTCAAGTGGACCAATAGCAAGCGAAATTACGGTTAACGGTAGTAATTTTAATGAAACAGCCTTTGTTGAGTTCAATGGTATTGATGCCAACTTCACAATTATTAATGACTCAGAAATCACTATAACTGTTCCTTCTGGAATTTCAGAAACGTCAAATATTACTATAGCATCTTCTGGTGGATGCGACAGTACAACTGCAACTGCTTTCACCTTAATTAGTTCAGATTGTGACTCTGCAGATGAGATTTATATCTCAGAAGTTTATGATTCTGATGGAGGAAGTTATGGAGTAATAGAAATCTATAATCCTACCAACACAACTATTACCCTAAATTCAATATACGAAATACAACGTTTTGGTGATATTGGAAACCCAACTCCAAGCGCTACGATTCCATTAGAAGGCACAATTGCTCCGCAGAGCACCTATATTATAGAAATGGGTGGTACCGGAAATACTTGTAGTGGTCTTACTGCTGGTACTTCAGTGGCTGCCGGTATTAATGAAGATGACGAAATTAAATTATTGAAAAATGGCAATATCATAGATATCATGCATACCGACGATGAGATTGGATATAGCTTTATAAGAAATGCCGATGCCGCTGCCGCTGCGCCAAGTACTACGTTTAACCTTAACCAATGGTTATTATTAGAAAACGAAGACTGTTCTAATTTAGGATTGCATACCGCTAATGGTAGTTCCACACCAGGTATGACACAACCAGTAGACCAAGATATTTGTGAAAACGGAACTGCTACTTTTTCTGTATCAGTAAGTTCTGGATCATACACATATCAATGGCTTGTGCTTAACGCTTCTGGAAACTGGGTTAACATCATCAACGACGGTAATTATTCTGGAGCAACGACTAGCACCTTAACCTTATCAAATGCTTCGGTTAGTTTTGATGGATTACAGTATTATTGTGTAATGTCTTCTTTGGATTGTGAACTCGTTTCCAATGCGGCTCAACTTGAGGTTACGAACCCAGAAGTCGACACCCTTCCAAACCAAACAGTATGTTCTAATTATATCTTACCAGAACTAAACCATGGGACTTATTATACTGGTCCAAATGGAACGGGAACACAACTGAATGCAGGTGATATCATAACGTCATTCCAAACCATTTATATTTTTAATACTTCTGGCACTCCGCCTAATGCTTGTCAAAACGAATCGAGCTTCACTGTATCTATAAGTGGAAATCCCCTTGTCAGTGTATTAGATGACCAAACCGTGTGTTCAGAATATGAATTACCAACCATTGCCAATGGAAACTATTTTACCGCTGCAAACGGAAATGGTACTCCATTAAATGCAGGAGATATTATTACAACTTCTCAAACAATATACATTTATAATCAAGTTGGTGTAGCTCCCAATATTTGTACCAACGAAAGTAGTTTTGAGGTAAATGTTACAGGTGTACCTAACGTAGATACACTTTCTGATGTCGCAATTTGTTCAGAGTATATTTTACAGAACCTTACGGATGGCAACTACTACACAGGAACAAACGGTACAGGAACACTCTTAAGTGCTGGTGAAGCAATTTTAAGTTCTCAAACAATTTATATTTACAACGAAATTGGCACAACGGCTGATGCCTGTAATAATGAAAGTAGTTTTGATGTTACGATTTATCCAGCAACAGATTTTATATTGACCGATTCAAATATCGAAATTGTAGAAAACACTATAACAATTACAATGTCTGATACGTCCATCGATTACGAATATGCTGTAGATGGTTCTAGTTTTCAAAGTGAAAATACGTTTTCAAATATTTCAGAAGGTATACATACATTATATGTACAAGATTCTAATGGATGTGTGATGACTTCTATAGATTTTGAAATTGCCGCTCTGGCAGAAGAGCTATTTATACCAAATGGATTTTCACCAAATAATGATAACAAAAATGACTGGTTTAATATTCAAGGGTTATATGACGTTTATACCAACCATAAACTTGAAGTTTATAACAGATACGGTACTTTAATTTTTGAAGGAAATAATAATAAAAAATGGTTTGGAAGAGCTAATAAAGGTCTTATGCGAACAGATAAAGTACTTCCTGTAGGCACTTACTTTTATGTTTTATATTTAAATGAACCGAATGCACCCTCTAGACATTACACAGGTTGGGTTTATCTAAATAAATAACACCATTATTTTTTTCACCGTTTAATTAGAATTACTCCATGAAACGTATTAAATTATTAATTTACTTTAGCTACTTCTTTTGTTTAAGTTCTATTGCGCATACGTATGCGGTTAACAGTAGCAAAATCATTAAAGATTATAACTTTTGTCCTGCTCCAGTAATTAACACGTTTTCACCTGAAAGTGGACCAGAAAATACTTTAATAACGATTAATGGTAGTAATTTTAATGCTGCAGTTTCCGTTTTTATTGATGGGATTAGTGCTTCCTTTTCTATTATAGACGATAATCAAATTACTGCAATTATTCCTGCAGGTACATCGGATTCATCTAGTATTTCTATTATAAGTAATGGAGGTTGTACAGGCATTGCATCGACAGAATTTACTATGTTAACTTCAGATTGTGATACTGCAGATATTTATATTTCAGAAATTTACGATGCTAATAGTGGTGATTATGCAGTAATAGAGTTATACAACCCTACCAGTTCGCCTGTGGTTATTGACAATATCTACGTCATTGAGCGCTTTGGTGATGTCGGCAATGCAACTCCTAATAATATTTTTGATAATATAACGGGTACCATTCCTCCAATGGATACCTTTATTATTCAAATGGGTAGTGGCACTAATTGTTCTCCTTTAAATGTTGATTTTAATATTCCTACCGGAATAAATGACAATGACGAGTTTAAACTTTATAAAAATGGCGTACTCATTGATATCGTAAATTCTCCAAACGAACGTGGTTATACTGTCATCAGAAATACAGATGCACCAATTCCACAAACGACTTACGACAGTAGCGACTGGTCCATCAATTCTAGTGAAAATTGCTCGGATTTAGATTCACATACGGCAGATGCTATTGAAGATAACACTCCAGAAATTATAGATCCTATTACTCAAACCATTTGCGAAAATGGCTCTGTAACTTTCGCTACTTCATTGAACAATAGTATTTTTCAGTATCAGTGGAAAGTTCTTGACGCTTCTGGCAACTGGATTAACGTTCCTAATGCCAGTCCATATTCTAATCCACAAAATAGCTGGTTAGATATCACCAATGCGCCGTTAAGTTTTAATGGTAATCAATACTATTGTGAAGTCACCTATTCGTCATGTCCATTAATTACTAATGCTGCTCAATTAATTATAGAAAATCCGACTGTAGATACACTTTCAGACCAAAGTGTTTGCTCTGAGTACATTTTACCTAGCTTAACTGATGGTAATTATTACACAGCAACAAATGGTGGAGGCACGCAACTCAATGCTGGTGATTCTATTTCAACCGCTCAAACCATTTATATTTTTAATGAAATCGGTACAGCACCAAACACATGCTCAAACGAAAGCAGTTTTGACGTTAGTATTACTGGTGCACCAAATGTCGATACTTTAGCCAATCAAACCGTTTGTTCAGAATATATTTTACCGACACTAACCGATGGCAATTATTTTACAGGACCTAATGGCACTGGTAGTCCCCTGAGTGCTGGTGATGCAATTACAACTACGCAAACCATTTATATTTATAATGAAACTGGAACAGCGCCTAATACGTGTACTAACGAAAGTAGTTTTGAAGTTACTGTTAGTGGGACTCCAAATGTAGATATACTTTCAGACCAAACAGAATGTGCATCATATACGTTACCATCTCTCACTAACGGAAATTATTTTACAGGCACCAATGGAACAGGCACACAACTCAATGCTGGTGATATCATTTCAACCTCGCAAACTATCTATATTTTTGTAGAAATTGGCACAGCACCAGACACTTGTAGTAACGAAAGCAGTTTTGACGTTAGTATTACTGGTGCACCAAATGTCGATACTTTAGCCAATCAAACCGTTTGTTCAGAATATACTTTACCGACACTAACCGATGGCAATTATTTTACAGGACCTAATGGCACTGGTAGTCCGCTGAGTGCTGGTGATGTAATTACAACTACGCAAACCATTTATATCTATAATGAAACTGGAACAGCGCCTAATACGTGCACAAACGAAAGTAGTTTCGAAGTTACTGTTAGTGGGACTCCAAATGTAGATACACTTTCAGACCAAACAGAATGTGCATCATATACATTACCATCTCTCACTAACGGAAATTATTTTACAGGTACCAATGGAACAGGCACACAACTCAATGCTGGTGATATCATTTCAACCTCGCAAACTATCTATATTTTTGTAGAAATTGGCACGGCACCAGATACTTGTAGTAACGAAAGCAGTTTTGACGTTAGTATTACTGGTGCACCAAATGTCGATACTTTAGCCAATCAAACCGTTTGTTCAGAATATACTTTACCGACACTAACCGATGGCAATTATTTTACAGGACCTAATGGCACTGGTAGTCCGTT